>CAVWHV010000034.1:0-158475 GCA_963754725.1 uncultured Planctomycetaceae bacterium | reverse complement strand
CCATCCCCCAACCTCGGCGGCCGGAAAAGCTCCCGAGCATCTGCCCCAGAGAGCCCACCAACTGAAAATCAAAGAACTGGTCGGCGTCGTACGTGTGCAACATCACCTTGTCGCTCAGTCCTTTGGTCACAAAGTCGTAGAGATCTCGTTCCGGCACGCCAAGCTGCGAAAGGCCGTCGAGCCAGAACCTTTCCCGCTGACGGGAAGACAACGGCTCGCCAACATCCTGCACAAGCTCAGACCCGCTGCGAGTGAACAGCGCCAGGAGTGTTGGGTCGTCCAGAGAACCTCGCAGTCGCCGTACGGACCCGTCGGCAAAGCAGACGAGTGCATCGCTCGCAGCGTTGGTAAATAGCGCGTCGCGCACGGTCTTGGCATCGAGTTCGTAGTCGTCAGGCTTTGTCCAGACCACGGCACGCTTCTCGGCGGCATGCATCACCATGACGGTGTTACTCGTTCCATCCGTGACGTCGCGCAGCCCTGTCGCGGAATCGGTCCCGCTAACGATCGCCTGTGGTCCGGTCGGCAGCAGGAAGCACGTGGTACCCGCCTTCATGCCGGGACGGCCGGGCGAGCGAAAGATATCCGGCATCTGTTCAATCAGTGGGCGGTTGTGCGGACTGTCCCACGGCTCGTCTTGCCGGAACTTCTCGTAGAGTGCCTGCTGTTCGAGGAACGGCAGGACACTCACACGCCAGCTCAGCAGCGGTTTCTTCTGCGCATCGTAATTGGCGACGGTCGGAAACCGCTTGTGCACATCGTGGTAGTTGTGCATGGCCAGACCCATCTGCATGAGCTTGTCCCCGACGCTGAATGTCTCATCCACAGGGAGCTTGGCATTCTCGACAGGCGGAGGATTCCAATCGAGCTGTTGCAGGATCCGCGCTTGTCCAACTTGATGCCGGCACTGAAGATGGTGCGATCGGGAATCGGAGGCAGATCCAGCCGCTTGAGGTTCGCCTCCGAGCGATTGGGCGAGGAACGAGTAGAGCGTGTTGTCGATCAGAGGCAATACGATCGTCTCCAGCCGGTACTTTTCGGGCGTGACCTGAATCCTGATGGCAATCGGATCGAAGAAGGTCCGCCAGTACTGGCTGTACTGTTGCACGAATTGCCGGTAGCTCTCCGCCTCGCGCTGGGTCACTTCTGTCAGCGGAGTTTCACAGCAGAACAGCAGGCGTCCTCGGTCCCATGGTACGTGCAAGCACCACCCTGTCCGTTGGCCGCCAGTGTGTATTGACCTGCACCGGGGCAAACGAGCCGTCCGGCGTTGAATTCGCCCGGTGTGCACTTGGCCACCACCAGCTCCTCCAAGGAAACGGGCCATCGACCGTGTTCGGTCCGATACAGGGCACAGGCGTGTCCGAGCATGCGGAGATGATTGTGGCAGACGCGTCGTCGCGACTCGGTCAGTTTCAGTTGCGGCCCGACCATGTGGCGAATAAAGGGATCGGACAGGTAAATCAGCCCGTCCTCCTCCTCGGCTCCGTATGGCAACAGGGTGCTGATGTACGCAAACTCGTCTGTGTCTCCCAGTGCTACGTGCTCGCTCGCCCGAGCCCCGACAATGACATCGAGGACTCGCTGGATCGCGACGAGCGAATTGCTGCGCACGTGCAGATCCGCCGCCGGATAAGCCGAGTAGACATGCACGGTGCGACCGGGCGCTGTCAGATGGACAAAGGGTACGCCGCGATACACGCCCCGTTCCTGGACCGCCCCGGGCGTGTTCTGCTCGGCACGCGTCAGAAACCCATCCATCTGCGTCTTGAACACGGCAGGCTGCCGCACCCGAAACAGCAGTGTCACGTCGCTGCCTTCCGTGGCAAACAGGTCGCTGCCAACAACGGCTGTCTCCTGGACGACCAGGTCGTAGAACGGCTGCAGGACCTGGTTTGTCTCCACCGCCAACTGCCGCAGCAGGCGCTCGCGCACGTCATGCCGATAGGCTTTCCGCACCGTCTGGCTGAACAAGTGAGCGCCCCACACGTCCCCCTGCTCCAAGAGAGCGAGCAACTTGTTCACCGAACGAAACTGGATGTAATAGAAGTCCTGGGGGACATAGCCGGCCAGCGGAGACATGGCGGGCGTGCGCCCCGCCAGCATCTCCGTCCATGGATGGCTCTGAACGACGGGACCCTGCAAGTTCGACAGGGGCACTGGTTTCTCCGGCTCGCCAGGATCTTCGAGCGTTGACGTGGCAGGAACTTTGGCCATCGGCCGGCCCGGGGCATCCTTCGGCGCGACTCGATCCATCTCCACACTCCGTGTCTCGTTGCTCAGCCCCACCATCGTGTCCAGCTGCAGGCTCTCCTGGACGGCCAGCGCGCCGCTGAAGAGGCGGAACAGGTCGACCTCTTGAGACCGCTCCACTCGCGGGTCGACTGTGGGCAGCAGACGCCGGATCGTATCGGCGGCTTCCTGAGTCCGGCCGTCGCGCTGGGCCAACTGCAACAGCACGAACTGCAGGTACGGATCGCGCGGATAGAGCTGGAGTTGGCCGAATGCCTCGTCGTACGTCCAGCCAGCGGGCTTAGGGGGAGGAGTTGCCGGGCGCTGCGGCTCTGGCACCGATTCCTGAGCCTGCAGAATTCCCACGCACAGGCAACAGAAGGCGGCTGCCGGAAGGCAACCAGACCGCCGCAGAATCCTTGTCATCGCCATCTTCAAGACTCCCGATTGGAAGACGCCACCCGTTCACGACCCTCAGCGTCAGCGCGTGATGTGCCCCGAGTCCCGCTCTGGTTGACGCTGCGAGTCATCCGAGGAGAGCCAATGCCCGGGTGGCCATGTCCCAGGAAAGGTAACCAACCCACGATAGAGAAAACTCCGCTTCCAACGCAAATGTCGAACGCACTCCGACACCGCCTGTGAAAGAATTGAGTCTGTGTCGAATGGGACGGTTTCCTGTAAGGTAAGAAGTTCGCGCCACGGCGTCCAGGCAGTACTTGACGCGAATGGTGAGTCGCGGTGAACACGGATCCGTCGGAATCAAGTTCATGTTCAACGACAAGTTGCCTGGCACCATCCCAACCAAGAATGCCCGTACCGGAATTGTCTTTGCCAGTAACGAAGTCTTTTCCCTTCCACGTGTAGATGATGTACACTTGGTCCTCAGACCATTTGCTCACTTGCCTGCGTTGGGCCCTTGGGGAACCACGAACCAGGCGACCAGATAAGTGACCAACAAGGGAAGGATGCCCGTCGCGATCCCCAGAAAAACGGCTGTGAGTCGGAGAACATTTGGATCGACCTCGAAGTGTTCACCGAGCCCGCCAAAGACGCCTGCCAGATATTTGTCCGTCGTCGATCGAAATAGAGTCTTCACGTCCGCGCGTCCTGATTCAAGAATGTTGCTCCCGTTCTTCACGAGGCTAGATTAGTTCGTCGTCGCGTGGGGATTCTTGCTCCCTGTCGAAGAAACAGATCAGCGTTTGCTTGCTGCAGGCGGCACGGATTGGTCCATGAACCGCCTCCAACGCACGGACACGTCGTTTGCCTGTGGCACCCCGGGCGTACTGCGACCGTCCGTTACCAGCTTGTCGAGCAATTTCATCATGGCGGCCACACGCTCCGGCTGGTCTGCGTACAAGTTCTGCTGCTCGCCGAGATCGGTATCGAGGTGATAGAGCTGCCCCGGAGTCGTGGCCCTCGGTTCGGCCGACAGGGAACTCCACCCACCGCCACCGCCAGGACCGACGATCAGTTTCCACGCACCTTCCCGCAAAGTCAGCAATCCATCCGAACCCTGACTGATCGCATCCGCGCGCACCGGCTGGTCTGCACCGCGAAACAGAGGCAGCAGGCTCACGCTATCCTCGCCCGCGTTGTCGGGGAGGGTCGTGCCAAGGATCTCTGCAATCGTCGCTAACAGATCGGCCTGATGAACAAGCTGGCCACACGCTTTACCGGGTTTCGTCACGCCGGGCCACCGCACGAGGAACGGCACGCGGTGACCGCCTTCCCAGGCGTCCCCTTTGTAACCGCGCAGCGGCCCGCTGGGAAAATGCCCGCGGGCTTTCAGGTGTTCGGCACCCGTGTACGGCGCAAAACCGTTGTCGCTGGTGAAAATGACCAGCGTGTCTTCCGCCACACCACTCTGCTCCAAGGCGTCGAGCACGCGCTGCACGACCGCGTCGGTTTCGATGACCAGATCGGCCACCGAACTCTCGAGGCCGCTGCGCCCCTTCCAAGCGTCGTTCACTGCCAGCGGAGTGTGCGGCGACGTGAGCGGCAGGTAGAGCAGGAACGGCGCGGGATTCGATGCGGACTCGGTAATAAATGCGCACGCGCGGTCAGCCAACGTGGGCAGGATTGCCTGCAACTGCCAGTCCCGTAACATGGGGCCGGGCAGACTGGCCAGGTTGTCCGCAAGCAGTTCGGCCGGCAGCAATTCGGAGGGAATTCCCACGGTTCGATCGTTTTCGATGAAACAGTACGGCGGCCAGTTGGGCACGTCCGTACCGAAGTAGACGTCGAAGCCGCGCGTCGTCGGACCGCCACCGATCGCCTGTGAGAACACATCCCGCCACGTCGCACGCTGCGCATCGGTCGCCACCACCGCCGCATCGTTGTCGCCGTTCGTCCGGCGACCGAGATCACGGAGGTGGGCCATCTGCTCGGTCGTGATCGGCCAGTCCCAACCAAGATGCCACTTGCCGACACACCCTGTGCGATACCCATGCTGCCTGGCGAGTCCGGCGATCGTGAGCCGATCGGGCGCGATCAGTGGCGGCTCCCAGACATTGACGATGCCCTGCTGCAAACGGCTCCGCCAGTGGTAGCGCCCCGTCAGCAGCGTGTAGCGCGAGGGGGAACACACGCCGGACGACGAATGCGCGTCGGTGAAACGCAGTCCTTGCGCCGCAATGCGATCGATACCAGGCGTGAGAATCTTGCCACGCGCGGGATTGTTGCACGAAATGTCGCCGTAACCCAGATCGTCGGCCAGGATCACGACGATGTTCGGCATCCTCTCCCGCGGCACGGCATGCGCACAAATCGTCGCTGGCCATGCGAGCAGTAGAGGGAGACCAACCAGCACGAGATGCTTCATCGGGCGGTACTCCCTACATGACTTTCTGGAGAGCATGCCTCGGCGCGGTGCCTCTCTTCGTCTCCGGACCCGTTCACGAAACAACGAAAACGGGGCCCCGCATTCTTGAATGCGGGACCCCGAACATGTCGACAGCGGAAAGCTGGGGCTCTGAGTTACTACTGGACCTTCGCGGCACCTTCCGGAGCAGCCTTTTCGGGAGTCTTCGCAGGACCCCTGCCCTTCGGACCAATCACGTCCACCGCGTCCACGGCAGGCGGCTTCGTCGGATTCGTGGGCATCTCGGTCTTGCGGCCCTTACAGCCGATCCCCACCACGACCACCAGAGCACACAGACAAGCCGCTAGCTTCTTACACATAGACTCGTTCCTTTTTCAGCTGAAGCCGTAATCGCATTCCGATCATTCGATGTTGGTGACCGTGCCGTCGCTCAGCCCGCCCATGTTGTAAAACGCCAAACGATCGACGGTCGTGGAAATGGCACGGACAGAACCATCACCCAAGCAGAACTGCACCGAGTTGGGGTGGTAACTGGAAAATTGCCAACCCATCGTGGAGTTGATGGGCCAACCGTATCCCGATTCCTGGAAATAGGCACCGCCCAGTCCATAGCCGGTGGTCATCGCACCGACACTGAACCAAGAGTATCCCCAGTTGCCGTCGGACCACGGACGGTTTCCACCCATCACTTCGCCAAACGCGAGCGTGTTGCTGGAACCATCTTTCATGTCGCGGAAGTCGGCACCAGATCGGTTGTAGTACAAACCGCGGTACGGACGGAAACGGGCACAGTTGACTTCGCCCGCGAAGCCAGCACAACCCATGTAGCTCGTCCGACCCAGCACCTTGCCGGCTTGGGCCGAAAAACGGACCATGTAGTAGTCGTAACCGTTGTCGGGATCCAGCGTCGGCCAGTCGCAACCCCCGGCACGCTCGATGGGATAGAGCCACGATCCGATGTCGTCCTTGTCCTCTTTGTCCGACGGGCAATTCAAAATTCCGATCTTGGCCTGGGCCATCGTCCACGAATTGGGTCGGCGATACCAGGCAATGCCGGAGATCCCCGCGGTGCCGCCGTTCTTTTTCGGATCCAACAACGGAATACCCACCCACGGTTGACCCGTCACGTTCTTGTCGAGATCGACTTGATCGTAGATGGCGCTCTGTTCGAAATAGGGCAACAGGAACGTGATCAGACCCGTCCACTGCTGACCCGACCAACTTGTCTGCGGCAGTTGATTGGTGAGCTCACCCAAAAATCCCGGAGGAAACCGCTTCTTGACATCCTGGAAGTTGTGGGATGCCAGACCCAGTTGTTTCAGGGAGTTGGAGCACTGGCTGCGCCGAGCTGCTTCGTGCGGCGGACTGCACCGCGGGCAGCAACAAGGCCACCAACACGCCAATGATGGCAATCACCACCAATAGCTCCACCAGCGTGAAACCACGCCAACGACCACCTGCTCGATTCGTCATGAGCCGACTCCTTGGAAAACGTTAAAGAAAAAAAGCAAGCTGAAGACATAGCTCGGCAACTAATGGATGCGTGACAATCGGTTGCCGAACGCGCGTCATCACAATTCCGCCGATTCTAAACCGAAGATCCGAGTTTGCAAGGCTTACCTGCAAATTCGTTGCCGCGGCAGCACTCAAGCAAAATCTGTGCCATACAGCGAGAAAATTTGTTGCGTCGGTGAGCCCCTTCGCATCGACGGTTCACTTCTTCACCGCGGACCCTGTGCAAGTTTGGCGCCCCGGCACCTCGCGTGTGGTATCAGGGCAGGTATCTTCTGGCCGAAGGCCCGTTCTCACCGTAGCCTGGGGCAACGCCCCAGAACGATCGCAAGTCATATTTGGCCAAAGGCCAAACTCACCGTAGCCTGGGGCAACGCCCCAGAACGATCGCAAGTCATATTTGGCCAAAGGCCAAACTCACCGTAGCCTGGGGCAACGCCCCAGGAATGGGCGCACAACGAGATGTTTGGCCGAAGGCCAAACTCACCGTAGCCTGGGGCAACGCCCCAGGAATGGGCGCACAACGAGATGTTTGGCCGAAGGCCATATTCACACGTGGGAGCCCATGCCAGAGGTGAGTTTGGCCTTCAGCCAAACGCGTTTTATGGCTTCGATTTCCTGGGGCGTTGCCCCAGGCTACGGTGAATATGGCCTTCGGCCAACTCCGCGCCAAAGCCCAGGGAGAGGGGGCACAAAGACTCGGGTTTCACCAACGGTCATCTGTAACTTGCGGCATATTCAGGCACCTACTGGTTAGTTTCCAGGCACGAACGTTAAGGGGAGCCGTACCTTTTGTGAAGTCCCTTGGCGTGCAGCCGGCGGTTGAGGCCAGCGAGGTGGACACTTGCGTATAGAATGGATCGCTCGCGGAACGGGGCCGGCACGTGGGTCGTTTGTCATTGAGTCTGCACCAGGAAAGGCGCACACATGCGTGAACCAATGCGTACGCTCAATTGCGCCAAGTGCGATATGTGCTGGCGATACTGACCTCGATCATCTGGTTCACGTTGGCGGCAGCCGCCGCGCCGGGCGACCCGCCTCGCGCGCACGACGCGGACGACGGCACACTCCACCCGACGGACTTGGCTGCTGCCGTGAGCTCCACTTCGACACGACAAGACTCGCCGTCGACCGCACAGACCCCGATCTACCTGCTCCCGAACTTCCACGACGCTTGCATGGGCTGGCTCGTCAGCTATGCCGAGGAGCGCAACTTCGGTCTGTACTCCTATCTGGCTCACCTGGACCGTGTGGCGGCCGATCCGCAGTACCGCTTTGTGCTGTCCGAAATACCGCACCTCATCACGCTGATGGAATTCGAGCCGGAGCGGATGCAGGAGTTGAAACAGCGGATTGCCCAGGGGCGAGTGGAGTTGGTCAACGCGTTTGTGCTCGAACCAACCGTGAGCTTGTCGGGTGGAGAAGCTTTGGTGCAGCAGGGCGTGCAGGGCGTGCGTTGGTACCAGCAAGTCCTGGGACAACGACCGCGCGCCGCCTGGATGATCGACGTGTGCGGCTGGCACGAACAGATGGCCCAGATCTCGCAACAACTGGGGTTGGACGCGTTTGTCTATTGCCGCTTCAATCCGACCGGCCCCGCGCCGGCCGGCGAGCCACCGCTGACGAACTGGGATGAAGTCAAAGCGGGTTCGGCACTCCATTGGATCACTTCGCCGGATGGATCGCGGGTGCTGGCCGTCAGCCCCGGCTTGTACTGCGACGTGGAATTCCAGCCGCTGTTCCGCAGCGAAAAGGCCGTGAGCGACGAAGAGCTGCGCAAGCTGCTCCAAGTCGCGGAAGCCAACCGACCGCGGTTTCCCGCCGGTGTGCCGCCGGTCATCTTTGGCGGCGAATGGGACTATTCATTGCCGTTTCGCTATCGAGGATATCCGAGTGAGCTGGTCGCGGCCTGGGACCGACTGGCGCCTCAGACGCCGCTGCGCATCACGACGTTCGGGGCTTATCTGGACACCGTGCTCCCGACGCTCCGCGCGCTGGACACGCGTTTGCCCTCCGCCATGACCTCGAGCAAGTACGGCTGGTCGGCCTTCTGGGTCAGCGCTCCTGAAGGTGAAGCAGCGGTATCGGCGCACGGAGCATTTGCTGCAGACGGCCGAGGCCCTGGCCACGCTTGGCAGCCTGGCAGCGAGCGCGAGTTATCCGTCGCAGGAGTTCGCGAATTCCTGGTTCCTGATGGCGATGAACATGGACCGCAACGTGTTGTGGGGTGCGGGTGTGGACGCGTCGTTCGCCGACCCGCACAGCTGGGATACCTCGGATCGCTTTGAGTACGTCGAGGCTCAAGCCGCGGACTCTGTCGCGCACGCGATGCGGGGACTCGCCAAGCCGGAACCTGAATCGGTCACCCTCTTCAATCCCGTCAACTGGACGCGGCAGGCTCCTTTCGAAGTGCATGTTCCAGGCGGCAAGAGCCTGGCCGGCGTCACCAGCCAACCGCTCGACGATGGGGCCACGCTGCTGGTCAGCATACCCATCGGCTCGATGGCCCTGGCCTCGGCACGACTGGCTCCGGCGAGCCCGCCACGGGCCGCCACGAACGAGTTGCCCGACACGATCACGACGGCCCACTACGCCGTGAAGATCGAGCGGAGCACGGGTGCGATCGTGAGCCTGCGTCTCAAACCGTCCGGTCGCGAGATCCTGGGCGGTCCGGCCAATGTCGTGCTGGCCGAAGCGAAAAGCGACGTCCACGCCCTGCCCGAGAAAGCGAAGCGGACACCCTTGGCCAGCTCCAGTGAATCCCCACCGACCTATCAAGTCACCGCCGGCCCGTTGGCCACCGTCGTGGAGATCCGCAACCGCTTCCATGGCGGCGGTGAATTGCGACGTGTGGTGCGGTTCTATCACGATTCGCCGCGGATCGACTTCGCCACCGAGACCAACGACTTGCCGGCCGGAACGATCCTGTCCGTGGAGTTTCCCTTGGCCGATGCGATCACGGAAGTCCGCCGCGGTATTCCGTACGGTTTCTCGCACGGCGCCGCATCCGGGCCGAATCCGCAGCTGACCGGTATTACGTCGGGCATCGTCCCGGCCATTCGGTACAGCGACTATGCACTGCAGCACGGAGGCGGGGTGGCGATCCTGGACCGCGGCTTGCCGGGCCGCGAACTGGTGGGCAATACGCCGATCCTGCTGCTTCACAACGTCTCCGACGCTTATGCGCTGTCGTGGAAGATCCACGACCAGGAATTCAACAAACCGTCGGTGTGGTTGAGCGCGGTGGGCAAACAGGTGTTCGAGTATGCCCTGGTCGCGCACGATCAGGACTGGATCAACGCGCAGGTGCCCCACATGGCCTGGGAATACAACAGTCCCGTGGTGGTCGCCTCCGGAATGGCGGTCGCGCAGGACGAGTCGTTCTGCGAGACGTCACCCAACGTGATTGTTGAGGCACTGCGCCGCACCGGCGACGAGATCGAGTTGCGTTTGGTGGAGTGCCTGGGCCAGGCAGGCAAAGCATCGGTTCGCGTGAACTTGCCGCATACGAAAGCCGCACGAACCGATGTGCTGGGCGCGCATCGTCAGGTTTTGACTGGTCCATCCCCCTATGAACTCGAATTGCGGCCCCAAGAGATCGTGACCCTGCGCCTGCAGACTGCCCAGGCTGTAACGTCGACCGAGGCTGTGCGGTCCTTCGAACCGCTCATCCCCGCCGCCAAGCGCGCGTTCATGCGCAGCTCCAAGAACCCCAAACTGCTGGGACATCCACCGGCGCAGGCGCCACGGCAATAGCTGCTGTCCTGGCGTGCGGTGCGCGATGTGCTGAGGACCACCGCGTGATCCAGTTGGCCGAAGGCCATAATCACCGTAGTCTGGGGCAACGCCCCAGGACGAGCCAAACCTTTGGCCGAAGGCCATAATCACCGTAGCCTGGGGCAACGCCCCAGGAAATCGAAGCCATAAAAACACGTTTGGCTGAAGGCCAAACTCACCTATGGCATGGGCTCCCACGTGTGAATATGGCCTTCGGCCAAACATCTGGCTGTGCTCCCATTCCTGGGGCGTTGCCCCAGGCTACGGTGAGAACTGGCCTTCGGCCAGAAGATTCCTAGCCTGGTGCCACACCGCTTCAGACCGGCCTGCGGCGTTTTTCATTCTCGCCCAACCAGATGGTGCTGCTGACGAAGTACACGAGCGTGGCCACCGCGGCGACTGTGCCAAACAACGCCATGCGTTCGTCGGTTCGGCCAGCTGCGAACATCCAGAGCGGCACGGCAAGGCACGCTGCCAAGGCGACTATCGCGATCAGGCCCGACGCCTGCCCCAAGAGGTTGCCACCGACACCCGCATCCGACGACGCGTCGGACGCGTGTGCTCCCTCGCCGGTTGGCACCGTGCGGATCGCGGCCGGCTCCACCCATTCCGGCAGCTGCTCGCCGAGCGCCGTACATGCCGGCCAGCAGGATATATGCGACCGCTGCCAGGATCCACACAGGCACGAACACAAAGAACAGGTGGATCCAGCCCAGGTAGTTCGCCACGAGGCCCGCCACGACCGACCCGATCCAGGCGACCATGGCCGGCCAATTGATGAGCAGTCCTTTGCGAGCCGCCCAGAACCGGCTCCAGCCCCAACGTGGGAACAGCCAGTGCTCCACCACCACGATCGTCCCCATCGGCATCAGAATCAGGCCGTACACGACGACGAAATCCAACATCTTCGTGAAAATGAACGGGGAGCAGGCGAAGATCGTGGTAATCACGCCGGCAATCAGCGTCACGCGCCACCGCGGCCAGCCCGGCGAAACCACCTGAAAGGCCAGGCCCGATCGATAGAGCATGGGGTTCGCGGTGGTCCAGCCCGCGATCACGACCACCAGAGCACCGATACCGCCCAGGGCCGTCGTGGCCACGCTTCCGGAATCGAGCTGGTTGAGGGCTTGAGCAGCACCACCGACGCCGCAGCCCCCATGATGCCGGCACAGATCCACGAAACGTAATGACCCAGGAACATGCCGGTCGACGAATACAGGCCGTACGCCGGTCGCTTCGCGTAGCGGAACAGGGCCATGTCGGTCAGGCCCAGATGCATGCCCAGATTGCATGCCCAGGCAAAGGCCACAATGTGCCAGAATCCAATCGTCTGAACCTTCCCGGCCGGAACCTGCCAGATCCGCTCGTTGGCAATCTGCCAGAACCCCGACCAGCTGCGTGCATCACCCAACAGCGGCAGAGTCGCCAACGCTCCGGCCACGAACATGACAATCATCCAGGGCGAGCAGACGGTGGCGAACTGCGCCAGGCGCTTGAATCCCAGAATGGCCAGCGCGACCACGACGGCTCCGATGGCGAACACCACCAGCACAAACCGCAAATCCTCCGGGTACCATTTCACCTGGTCGGGAATCCCAAACGGAATGCGCAGTGCCGAGGCGGCTACGGTGATCATGGCGCCACCCAATGCACAGTACAACAGTGCGTTGACAACGTTGTAGACCACCATGCCTGCGGGCCCGATGATCTGTCGCAGATACCAATACAACGTGAGCCGCGTCTTGACCGCGATGGGAGCACAGATGAGCGTCCACGACAACACCGCCAGCAGGTTGCCGAGGACCAGCCCGACCAGGACGTCGAAAGCGCCGGCCCCCAGACTGACAAACAGCGCACCGATGACGAACTCGGTGGCAGCAACGTGTTCGCCCGCAAACGCCGCTGCGAAATATATGCCGCGCTGTAACTGATCCTCGCCGACCGGTCGTCGCTCGAATTCGTTGAGCTCGTCCAGCCGCTGGAAGATCTCGGAGAACCGTTCGCTCGATGCCATGCAAACACCTCCCATGCTCACGTCGTCTGGCGGCTGGCTGAAATCACTGCGGAGATTGTGACACTCATTCGGCACGAAATCAACGTGCTGACGGGCCAGTTGGCGTCCGACGTCAATCGCGGAGCCATTGATCGAGGTGTTGCTGCACAAACGCGTCGTCCACGAGATCCGGGTACTGACGACAGACGCGGTCGATCTCCTTGTCCTGACCTGGGCTGAGTGTCTCCCGCGGGTCGAGACACACGACGTCTTGCAGGAACCCTTGGCGGCGAAGCACTTCGTGGAGACCCGGAATACATCCCGCAAAGTTGTGGGCGGCATCGAATATCGCGGCATTCATATCGGTCACGTCCGCCGCTCTGTTCAGCAACTCGCTCCGACATCGCCACCGCTCTGTCGCGTCCGGCTGGTCCGCGACATGCGCACGTCCGCAGGCTCCGTCGCCATGTGACACTGCCGGAGCAAGTCGCAAGCCGCCGGGTCCACACGGCCCAGTGGCCCAGCAACCCGCCCACCATCCGCTTCTGGACCACTCGGTCACCGACAGGGAACCGATAGGTCGTCAGAAGATCCACCACGATGTTGTCATCGTTGCCTGTGTACAGGGCGATGTCGTCACGACCGCTGTCGGCTACGGCGCGCACCACATCGAGTGTCTGGTAGCGGTTGAACGGCGCGATCTTGATCGCCACCAGATTATCGAGCGTGGCGAACTGCCGCCAGAACGAGTAGGGAAGCACGCGTCCGCCCACGGCCGGCTGCAAGTAGAAACCGAAGACGGGGATGACTTCGGCCACGGCACGGCAATGGTTCACCAAGGTCCGCTCGTCGGATTCGTCGAGCGCAGCCAGGCTCAGCAGACCCGCATGGTAACCCAGCGCGCGGGCCAACTCGGCTTCGCCGACCGCCTGCGGCGTCCGGCCGCAGATCCCGGCAATCCGCAGCAGCCGTTCGGGCCGTCGGCGGTCGAGTCGCGCGAACTCGTCGGCCCCCAAGGCCAGTACCGGCTCGTACAGTCCGAATCGCGGATCGCGAATGGCGAACTGCGTGGTATGCACACCCACGGCGATTCCGCCTGCTCCCGCATCGCTGTAATACCGCCACAACGCCCGCTGCCGCCGTTCGTCGAGCCGACGATGCTGGTCGAGCGCCAGGGGACTGGCAGGGATCGCCAACCCGCGTCGAAGGATCGCTTGAAGCTGAGGGGAAAAGTCGGCGGCCATGGAGAAGTCTCGGACACGTCTGAAAAAAGAACCGATGCAGACAATGCTGCATCGGCTCTTCGTGGATACTTCATCCGAGTCGAGTCGCGGTCGGTCAGACCATGTCCTTCAAGCCTTTGAGCACCACAACCTTGACGACGTTCTTGGCGGGTTTGGCCTTGAAGACCGTCGGTTCCTTTGTGAAGGGATTGACTCCCTGGCGCTCCGGCGTGGCCGGTTTGCGAACCACATTGATCTTCAGGAGGCCGGGGACGGTAAACGTGCCGGGCCCATCTGACTGGAGATTCTTGGCGATTAACTTCGCAAGCTCGTCCAACAGTCCGTTGACCTGATCTTTCGCAAGCTCGGTGGCCTCCGACAGATGCGCAACGATCTCCGTCTTGGTCATGGGCTTCTTGGGTGTGGCTGGTCCTGGTTTGTCCATTTTCGCTTTCCTTTCACCAATCTCGGTCTACGCGCCTGCAGAAATGTTCTCTTGGGATGGTAATACTCTCGTGCTTTTTGGGGGGCACGACAAGCCCGTTTCGTCCTCTTCCGGCCGCGGACGCGGCTTGGATGGCGGCCAATCGGCCCTGGGAGGCCCAGATTCTTGGCGGTCGGAAGGCGGGCGAGGCTGGTCATCCGCACCCCCGAACGTTACTTTCTTCGGTCGGCGCAAGGCGTTTCAGCCACACGCTTTGCAGGAAATGACGTCGTCCGCGGGGAGGGTGGGGTTGGGGTCCTGCAGGACGTATCGGTTACACGGCGTCGGGAGCAGGTCGGCGCGGAACAGAAATCGCGCCGTTCTTCCACGCCGGCAGGGTCGATCTTGGATCGGGCACCCGGTGAGGCGGGGTTCAGGACCGCGGCGCACGGATGGAACTCCGCTGCACGACGCGGCCCAAACCCGACGTTGGTCCCCGCGCGCCGACGCACTTTACACTTACCCCCGGCCGCGTCATGCTTGGTCGTGGGGGGCGGACGGTCGCGATGTGGTGACAGCGGCTTCCCGGCCACATTCTGTCAGAAGTGGCGCACCTTGGCGAAACGTGTCTGGTACCCGCCGCAGCTCGTCAACTTACACGGCGGTTGGAGGTTCCCATGAGTCTGAGAATGGCCGGTATGACTGTGGTGCTGATGGCCTGCGTGTGTCTGGGTTGCCGCAAGACGGCTCACGAGATGGTGGAGGGCGCCATCGAAACACAAATCGCCAGGGAAGGTGGAGAGGCGGACGTCCAGATCAGTGACGATTCCGCGTCGATCAAGTTCCAGGACAAAAAAGCGGGTACGAATCTCGAATTCGGCGAGAATACGAAGTTGCCCGACGATTTCCCAAAAGACGTCCCGCTCTACTCCCCGATGACCTTGCGCATGGCCCACTCGCAAAAGGAGAACGAGACGTTTTTCCTGCAGGCGACGAGTCCCGACTCGCCCGATCAGATCGCCGCTTTCTGCAGGCAGGAGGCGACCAAGAATGGGTGGGTGGAAGAGGCGAGTTCGGAACAGGGGGATCAGTTGAGGGCCCTTTCCTTCAAGAAAGCGGACCGCAACCTCCAGATCATCGTGGCCGTCACGGATGAGGGTACGACCATCAGTGTCAACACGAGCAAGGATGGGTAGCCATGCTCCCGCGTCGAGCGGATAATAGTTGTCCAACGTATTACCGTCTGACGGCCCTGCGAGTCCCTGCATGAAGACACTGCACGAGTCTGCTCCGAATACCACGCCCACCGACTCGGACGACCGCGAGGTGCTGCGCAGTCGCGTGCGTTCCCTGCGGATTGCCAAATCCGCCGCCTGCTGGCCGCCGCGGTTGGCCCTACTTGTTGGCTGCCCTGCTGTTGGCGGTCGGTGCCGCGGCCGGCGGTTACGGCTTTGCCGTCTGGACGCGAGAGACGACGTCGGAAGCGGCGACCGCCGGCACGCCGGGCGCCCCGACGCCACAACCGGTCGTATCGCAGTCGACCGCAACCAGCGACCTGGTGCTGGAATCCAAAGGCTACATCATTCCCGCGAAACAGGTGTTGGTCAGTCCGAAGGTGAGCGGGATGATTGATGACTTTGAACATTGTCGAAGGGCAACGTGTTGCGCAAGGCGATGTGCTGGCCGTTCTGGAGGATACCGACTATCAGGCCGATTACGCCGGGCGATCGCTGCGTTGGAGGCTGCGAAGCAGCGGTACAAGGAATCGCAGGGTTATCGTCGCGAGGAAATCGACCAGGCGCACGCCGAGTTGTCGGAAGCTCAAGCCCAGCTGGAGCAATACGGGACGACTGGCGACGAGCTGCCACGTTCTCGGAGGCCAAGGCCCTGTCGACCGAAGTGCGCGATGCGGCGCAAAGCCGCCTGAGGGGCTCCGAACAGCGAGTGCGTCGTCTGACTTTGGCCGTGGAATTGATGGAGAAAGGGCCTCGAGACGAACGCGAAACGCGGCCGCGGAGGCCGAGGTGCGCGAGGCGGAAGCCGACCTCGCCAAGGCCAAGTGGCGACTCGATAACTGCACCATTCGGCCCCCATCTCCGGCACGATTCTCCGCAAGAACGCCGAGGAAGGGCAACATCGTTAACCCGATCGCGTTCAACGGCAGCTACAGCCTCTGTGAGATGGCCGACCTGTCCGATCTGGAAGTCGAACTGTTTATCCAGGAACGCGATGTTTCCAAGGTCCGTCCCGGGACAGAAGTGCAAGATTCGAGCCGAGGCCTTTCCCGACCGCGTCTACGACGGTGTCGTCGCACGACTGATGCCGATCGCCGATCGAGCCAAAGGGGCCATCCCGGTCCGTGTCAAGATCGACATTCCGCGGGAAGAAGAAGGAGTCTACTTGAAGCCGGAAATGGGCGCCGTCGTGGCTTTCTTGGCGGTACCTCCCGCTCCACAAGGCCCGGACACAACCACGACGAGTACGACTCAACTCGAGGCGACGCGCCAGTAGTTCCGCAGGGCCTCTTTCCGGCAATCCGATAACGGGCGCACGTCGGCGCGACCAGCTCCGACGAGATGAAAAAAATGGACATGACCACTCTGATTCGCTGGTTCGCGTCCGGCAGGTCCACAAGTACTTCCGGCGCGGCAACGAACGCATTGACGTGCTGAACGGACTACACCTGGACGTGCCGGAAGGGGAGTTTCTGGGCCTGATGGGACCCAGCGGTTCCGGCAAGACGACGCTCCTCAACCTGATTGCCGGCCTCGACGTGCCCAGCGAAGGTGAAATCTGGGTCGGGAGATGACCTGGTCTCGGGCATGTCCGAAGGCCAACTGGCCGAACTGGCGGACCCGGCACGTCGGCTTCATCTTCCAGTTCTACCATTTGCTGCCGGTGCTGAGCGTCTACGAGAACGTCGAACTGCCGCTGCTGCTGCTGCCTCTCTCGGCACGTCGACGACGAGAGCAGGTGAGGACGGTGCTGGACCTGGTCGGGCTGACCGATCGGGTACGGCACCGCCCGGGTCAACTGTCGGGCGGCCAGCAGCAACGCGTCGGCATCGCGCGGGCCATCGTCACCGATCCGACGCTGATCGTCGCCGACGAACCCACGGGCGATCTGGACGCCCAGTCCGCCGAAGAAATCCTCGATCTGCTGGGTGAGCTGCGTGCGACGCTGGCCAAAACCATCCTGTTGGTCACTCACGATCCGCGGGCGGCGGCTCGCGCCGACCGCGTGTTGCATCTGGACAAAGGCGTGTTGGTGGAGGCCGGACTCGCATTCCGCACGAACGCCTGCGCAGCCGAGAGTTCCATGAAATACTTGATCCTCATCTGGAAGAACCTGCGGCGCAGCATTCTCCGTTCGACGTTGACCGCCCTGGGGACGATGGTGCTGGTGTTCGTCGTCACGCTGGTCTGGTCGGTGCTGGGCTTCCTGCAGGCGGCCACCGAAGAGAAGAGCCAGAATCTCAAGGCCATCGTCACGGAACGCTGGTCGATTCCCAGTCGCATGCCGTTCTCGTACGCGACCGGTCTGAGCGAAGGAGCGGCCGCGAAGCCCGACGACGTCCGCCCGCTCGACTCGATGACCTGGCAGTTCTATGGCGGCACGTTCGATCCCGAGAAGTTCACGCGCGAAAACGTGATCTTCGGCATCGCCGTCGAGCCATCCAAGATCGCCACCATGCTCGACGGCCTGGAGGATCTGTCGGCTTCCGATCAGGCACTGCTGGACGCCGAGCGTCCAGCGGCTTGCGGAGAACCGGCAGGGGATCATCCTGGGCCAGCAACCAGCTGCCGCGATCAACAAGCGCGTGGGCGATCGCTTCACGATGTTCGGCATCAGCAATTTCCGGGGGATCGACCTGGAATTCGAGATCGTCGGAACGTTTCCCGCCGGTCGCTACGACAGCCTGGCCGCCTTCAATCGCGACTATTTCAACAACGAGCTGGACAGCTATGAACGCCGGACCGGGCGCAAGCACCCGCTGGCCGATCGCCGCATGAATCTGGTCTGGCTGAAGGTGTCGAACACCGAGGACTTCGGACGCGTCGCGACGCAAATTGAATCGAGTCCGTTGTTCTCCAACCCGGCGGTCAAATGCGAAACCGCCTCGTCCGGAATCGCTTCGTTCCTGGATGCTTTTCGCGACTTGATTTGGGGGATGCGGTGGCTGTTGGCGCCGGCCTGCATTCTCACGTTGAGCATGTTGATCGCCAACGCGATCGGGATCAGCGTGCGCGAGCGGCGGATGGAAATGGCGATCCTGAAAGTCATTGGTTTTCGGCCGTATCAGATTCTGCTGCTGGTGCTCACCGAGTCTCTGCTGCTGGGCACGCTGGCGGGACTGCTGAGCGGCGTGCTGACCTACACGATCGTCAACTGGGGATTCGGCGGTCTGAAGTTCCCGATTGCTTTCTTCGACGTGTTTCTGATTCCGGCCGACGCGCTCTGGTGGGGCGTGGCTGTCGGGGCACTGTCCGCGTTGGTGGGCAGTCTGGTTCCGGCGTGGTCCGCTTGCCGCGTGAAGGTGGTCGATGTGTTTTCCAAGGTCGCGTGAGAACTCACAATGTGGTGGGGATTTGCCGCCGTAGCACTGGTCGCGCTGGCCGCTTTGACTGTCGGGCGCCGCGTACCGCTGCGCTACAATACACGGAACCTGGTCGTTCGCTGGAAGACCACGCTGCTGACCGCCTTGGCGTTCACGCTGGTCATCGGCCTGTTCACCGTGATGCTTGGTTTCGTCAACGGCATGTATCGCCTGACACTTGGCTCCGGCCAGCCCGGCAACGTGATCATCTTGTCGGAACGGGCGACGGACGAAGTGGTCAGCAATATCTCGCCGGACGACATTGGCGATCTGGAGACCCAGCCCGGAATCGTCAAGGACAACGGCCGTCCGATGGCGAGTCGCGAGACCTACCTGGTGGTCAATCAGCCGATGCCGCACACGAGTGGCGGGCGTCCCTCGCGACGATTCTTGCAGGTCCGCGGCCTGGACGATCCCGTGCTCTCGGGACGTGTCCACAACTTGTCCCTGTTCCCGGGCGGCAGTTGGTTTTCGGACGCCGGTGCCCGCCTGGTGACAGCCGGTGGCGACTCCGCGCAGACCGAACGGGACGCGATCGAGGCCGTAATCGGGGATGGGGTGGCCCGCGAACTCGGTCGCGACCGTACCCCGCAGCAGTTGGCTGCCGCCACCCACAAGAGCGTCTGGACACCGGCGACTATTTCGAACTGGCGGGACGCGCGTGGCTGGTGGTGGGCGTCCTGGATTCCGGCGGCTCCACGTTCAATTCCGAAATCTGGGCCAAGCGATCGCTTGGTCGCCTCGCTGTTCGGCAAAGACACCTACACGTCGCTGGTTGTTCGCACCGCGGATGAAGCGGCTGCTCAGCAGCTCCAACAGTACTTCGCCAAGGAGTACAAACGCACGCCGGTCCAGGCCGAGGTCGAAACGGAGTACTACGCCAGCCTGTCGAATACCAACAAGCAGTTCCTCTACGCGATCGTGTTCGTGACCGTGGTCATGTCGTTGGGTGGCACGTTCGGCGTCATGAACACGATGTTCGCCGCCATCAGCCAGCGCACGACCGATATCGGAGTCTTGCGGCTGCTCGGCTATTCCCGCTGGCAGTTGCTGCGGTCATTTCTCCTCGAGTCGCTGCTGATCGCGGCGTTGGGCGGGCTGTTGGGCTGCGCGATCGGGTCGCTGGCGGACGGGCTGTCGGCGACCAGTCTGGTCAGCAACGGACCGGGAGGCGGGAAGTCGGTCGTGCTGCGGTTGGCCGTCGATCTGCGCATACTCGGCGCCGGAATGCTGCTCGCCCTGACCATGGGCGTGCTCGGCGGCGTGCTGCCGTCGCTGGCCGCCATGCGGACTCGACCACTCCAGGCGCTGCGGTAGAGATCCCTGCCTTCGCCTCAGGCCTCTGGCGATGCGGCTCGCGTGTCACCCTGGTTGGCGCAGCACTTCCAAAGCTCGTTGCACAACGTCGGCGTGGATCTCGAACGCGCGGACAATCGTCGCCACGACTTCGCTCTCCAGAATATCCGCCTGCTGCGTTTGGTCGTAGAGTCGCGTCTGCAGGTGCCGGCCTCGCAAGTACAGCTGTCCGTGTTCCGTGACGCGTGTGAGCACCGGGTAATTCATCATCTCCCAAGCGAAGGACGCGTCCCACGCCCGGAGAAACGGACCGGACTCGGCCGGAGTCGTCTTGAAAGTCAAACGGTGGCGTCGACCTCCCGGCTGTATTGTGTACAAGTCCAGCTGGTCCGTCGTGCGCCGGACGAGTTCCAGCTGGTTGAAGCGCGTGGCCACGACCAGGTGGCCGCCGGCAAAGTGCAACGGAATCGGATCGATGATCAGGTATCCCGGGTCCAACAAATGCGGTTGTCCCTCGAACCACACGATCAGAGCACAATGCGTATCGGCACCGTAACGTCGGTCAGCCAGGATCGGATCGGCTGCGAGTCCCATCGTGCGCACGAGGTGCAGCAGCGCGGCAGTCAGCGAGAAACAGGTACCGCCGGCACCCCAGCGGAGGAAGTCGTGGAGCACTTCATGCGGCCGACGACGGGCGGCCGAAGCCACCTGGCACTCGGACCACTTGATGATTTTGGTCAGGTTCTCGTAAGGAACCGCGGCGAACGCCCGGACCAGTTCCGCCAACTGCTGCGGGAGTGCCCCACGGCTCGTCAGTCCGAACCGCGCGGAAAGGCGTCGAGCAGTTCACGACCGCAGGGTGGCGTCAGAGGATTGCGGATCGGGTCGTCGGACACGGAACACTCGAGTAGAGGAAATCTGCCGGTGGGACTCAGGTGATGCTGTCACGCACGACGAGCAGGCGTGGTTCGGTCATGTCCTCGATCGCGTACCGAATTCCTTCCCGACCGAATCCGCTGTCCTTGACGCCGCCGTAGGGCATATGGTCTGCTCGCCAGGAAGGCACATCTCCAATGACAACGGCTCCGACTTCCAGCACGTCCCATGCGCGCAGCGCGCGATGGAGATCTCGAGTGAAGATCCCGGCCTGCAGGCCGTAGCGGCTGTTGTTCACCTGCCGCAGCGCGTCCTCGAAATCCGAGAACGATGACATGACCGCCACCGGTCCAAACGCCTCTTGGGCACAGATATTGAGCTGCGAGGGGACGTTTTCGAGCAGCGTGGCTTCCAGCATGGACCCGGTCCGCCGACCGCCGCACAGCACCTTTCCGCCGCCGGCGGCGGCCTCCGCGATCCACGCCTCCAATCGCTCCGCCTCGGACTCGGCGATGAGCGGACCGATGAATGTCTCTTCCAACTTGGGATCCCCACTGCGCAGCTGCCGCGTGCTGTCGACGAGCATCTGGCGAGTTCGATCGTAGACCGATTCGTGCACGAGGATACGTTGCACGCTGATGCAACTCTGCCCCGACTGGTAGAACGCTCCCACGACGATCCGAGACACGGCGTCGACCAGGTCGGCCGTCTCGTCGACCACACAGGCGGCGTTTCCGCCCAGTTCGAGGACCACGCGTTTCTTGCCCGCCTTACGCTTCAGTTCCCAACCCACCTCCGGTGAACCGGTGAAACTCAACAACTTCAGACGCTCATCCGTCGTGAAAGCTGCCGCGGCATCGCGCGGGCACGGCAGGATGGAGAAAGCGCCGGGTGGCAGCTCCGTTTCCGCCAGGATCTCGCCAATCAGCAGGGCGCCGACCGGCGTGAAACTGGCCGGCTTCAAGAGGAAGGGGCAACCGGCGGCCAGCGCCGGGGCAATCTTGTGAGCCGCGAGGTTCAAGGGAAAATTGAACGGTGAGATGAACGAGCACGGGCCGATCGGCACGCGGCGGGACATGCCACGATAGCCGCGAGTGCGCGGCGAGATCTCCAGGTTCAACACCTCCCCGTCGATCCGCACCGATTCCTCCGCGGCCACACGAAAGGTATCGATCAAGCGGTGGACTTCGCCGCGACTGTCGCGGATCGGCTTCCCGGCCTCCACACACAAGGTCAGCGCCAGTTCCTCCAACCGCTCCTGGAACCTGCGTACGCAGTGCTGCAGGACCGCTTGCCGCTGGTAGGGACGCATGATCCGCATCGGCTCGGCTGCGGCGACTGTCGCGGCGATCGCTCGATCGATGGTCGCGGCATCCGCCCAGGGCACATGCGTCACGACCTCGCCGGAGTATTTGTCCACGACTGCCAGATCGGTATTCGGACGCTCCGGCCGATTCGCGACGTAGAGGGGGTATTCTGCTTGCATGGCACCCGGGCCCGTTCAGTAAATCTGCGGAACGATATTCTGGTCTTCCATGGGAGGCCGGATATAGCTGTTATCGATCCGGCGGGGAGGGAGCTCGAACGGGCCGGGGGTGAGGTCCTCGTACTGAAACAGACTCAGCAAGTGGCAGATGCAGTTCAGGCGAGCCGACTTTTTGGAGTCGGAAGGGACCACGTACCACGGCGCCTGCTTGATATCGGTCACCGCGAACATCGCATCTTTGGCTTTGGAATACTCGACCCAGTTCTGCGCGATTCCAGATCCATGGGGCTGAGCTTCCAGCGTTTGGTGGGGTCCTGAATGCGCCGCTGGAAGCGACGTTCCTGTTCTTCGTTGCTGACCGAGAACCAGTACTTGATCAATTGGATGCCGGACCGCACCAGCATGCGTTCGAATTCGGGGCAGGACCTCAGGAACTCCTGGTACTGTTCTTCCGTGCAATATCCCATCACTTTTTCCACACCGGCGCGGTTGTACCAGCTGCGGTCGAAAATGACCATTTCTCCGGCGGCCGGCAAGTGGGCCGCATACCGCTGGAAGTACCACTGGGTCTCTTCCCGATCGGTCGGTGCGGGCAAGGCCACAACGCGGCACACGCGCGGATTCAGGCACTCTGTGATGCGTTTGATGGTGCCTCCTTTGCCGGCGGCGTCACGGCCCTCAAATACGATCACGACGCGCATCTTCTGGTGCATGATCCAGTGCTGCAGCTTGACCAGATCGACGTGCAGATGTGCCAATCGCCGTTCATACTCGCGGCGACTGATGCCCTTGCTGTGGATTTTCTGATCCGACGCATCCGACTGCTCTTCGGCCGGCGCGCCGTCGTCTTGTGCGCGTTCATTTTTTGGGGCGTGATCTTTCTTTCCCACGACGCACCTCCTTACTGGTGCTCGATCGTCTGTTGGATCTTTCTCAAGAGTTCGAAGTTGCAGATGCGAATGAGCGGCAAGTTCTTGTCATCTACGGCCAGCTTCTGTTCGCGATCGATCGACAGCAACATGTGGTTTCCGCGGAGGCTCAGGTCTTCCACACCGGCCGCGATCATCCGCCTGCGGGCGGTCCGCACGACGCGCACATACTCGCGTTGCGTCAGGCGACCGTCGCGGTAGGCCGCCAGGGCGTCGATGCCCCGGTAGACCACTTCGTCCTTGACGGCCAGGGTCTCGTCGGGCCCGTTCCAATATCCCCAGATCGTGACATATTCATGCTGGCGGCTCAACAAGGCGTGGTCGTCCGGTGTCCGCAGCGTAGCATGGCTGTCATAGCGACTGTTGTCGACCAGTGAAGACGAGACGGACGAACGGTGCCCCGTCATGTAGATGGCTCGCGGGTAGGTCGTCTCGATCCCGCGGCGGGACAGTTCCATGGCAATGGAGAACTCTTCGAACGGGCTGTTGTACCCGTAGTCCAGGATCTGTCGTTCGCGGCGGACAAACGGATCGGCGTCCGGGATCTGCCCCACGCGTGACACGCGCCACACCAGGTGGATGTTGTCTTTCGTGACGGTCTCAAAGACCTGCTGGGAAGCGCTGATGCGCGTACGTGGAGTACGACGCCACTTTTCGGGGAGGAAGTAGTCGAACAGCATCGGATCGCGACCCACCACCCACAGGGCCCCGCCGGTGCTCTCCACTTGCCCGTACACGTAGTTGACACCCAGGATCGAAACCGGCGTGAGTTCCTCCGGGAACTCCTGTCGCGGCTCGAATCGATGGGCTTGCCGAATGAGGTAATCCTGCCGCTTCCTGCGCGCAGTCGCTCTTCGCGTTGGGAGGTCCGCCTGAGGAGTTCGAAGTCGACCAGCCCATACAGCGTCTGGCCCGATCGATTCTTCACCAGTTGCTTGTCCGCCGTCGGGCGCACGATGATGTGCTGAGGTTTGTTGTCGCTGACGACAAAGCCCTTGCGTTGCAGATCCTCCTGGACACGATTGACCAGCTGTGCCATCCCGTCCTTGTCCACCAATCCCTGGCGGCAGGCCTGTACGGCATCGATGCCTTTCAGCCACTCGTAGATGACGGCATAGTTCCGGTTCCAGTCGATGGGAATCTCTTCTTCGTGGCTTCGCTGGATCGCCTCCATTTTGTGGCGTCGCCGCCCCAGCTGTTCGCCCTTGACGTACTTGCGCGGCACGTAGATGGCCAGCGGCTTGTGCGTGAACAAGCGGCCTGGCGATTCCAGGTGCGTGTGGCGCATTTCGAGCACCAGGCTGAACTCCAGGAAGGGACTGTTGAACTCCGCGTTCGCCTCGAAGGCGCAGCGTCTCCCCTGGAATGTCCTGCCCCATGCGGTTCCACTTGACCACGATGTCCCGCGAATGACCGCCAACTTCCTTGGTTCGGACGTGAAACAGCGCACTCGTGCCGGGCAGACGCACGCTGTGCCGTTTCATCCACGCGTCGTCCGCCCAGTGATTCTCGGGCATCAGGCACTGCGTGAAAGGCAGTCCGTACTCGGTGACGTACACGTCGGTGCCATCATTGACGCGCAGATGCAGATACTTCACGCCCAGGACCGTGACCAGCGGCTTAGGTGCCAGGTAGGCGGCGATTCCATTCATGTCGCTGAGCGCGGTGTACATCGTCAGTCTCGCAGGCGCAGGGATCTCACTCGCTCGACCATTGAGCGTACTCTCCCCCCCAGGCAGAAGGCAAGCGGATCTGCGCCGCGGGCCGCGCTGTCAGCCAGGTCGCTCAGCCCAGCCGGGAGCGCAGCGCCTGCAATTGCTGCGTCAAACGCGATGGCACGCGATGGCCGAATTTCGCCAGGTACCGCTCGGCATCCGCCACGTCGTTCTGGAACGCCGCCACGTCGACTTCCATCAGTTCGGCAAAGTCCTCGGCAGGCAGATCCAAGCCGTGGAGATCGAAGTCCCCGTCGAGCGGCATGTGGCCGATCGGCGTCGCACGAGCCCCGAGCGTTCCATCCACGCGCTGGCACATCCACTTCAACACCCGGCTGTTCTCGCCGAAGCCCGGCCACAACCACCGCCCGTCGCGGGACGTCCGGAACCAGTTCACGTAGAACACCGCCGGGGCTTTGTCCCCCAACCGGTCTCCCATCGCGAACCAGTGGGTCCAGTAGTCGGCCATGTTGTAACCGCAGAATGGCAGCATCGCAAACGGATCGCGCCGCAACTGCTGCCCGACGTCCAGCGCCGCAGCGGTGGTCTCCGACGCCGCCATCGCGCCCAGGAACACGCCGTGGTCGAAATCAAACGCCTGTGTCACCAGCGGAATCACCTGAGTCCGCCGCCCGCCAAACACGAAGATGTCGATCGGCACACCCGCGGGATCCTCCCAGTCCGAGCAGAGAACGGGACACTGGACCGCTGGGGCCGTGAATCGCGCGTTGGGATGCGCCGCCTTGTTGTCGGAATCCTGCGTCCATTCCTTTCCCTTCCAGTCCACCGCGTGATCGCACGGCAGGTCGATGCCCTCCCACCAGATATCGCCCTCATCGGTCAAGGCGCAGTTGGTGTAGATGCTGTTCTTGTCCAACGTGCGCATGGCCATCGGATTCGAGTTCATGCTCGTACCCGGCGCCACACCGAAGAATCCAGCTTCCGGGTTGATCGCGTACAAACGCCCGTCCGCGCCAATCCTCATCCACGCGATGTCGTCGCCAATGCACTCGCATTTCCAGCCGGCAACGGTCGGCTGCAGCATGGCCAGGTTCGTCTTGCCACAGGCCGAGGGAAACGCCGCCGCAATGTGGAAGCGGCGACCCTCCGGATTGGTCAGACGCAAGATCAGCATGTGCTCGGCCATCCAGCCTTCCCGGCGAGCCATGGTCGACGCGATGCGCAACGCCAGACATTTCTTTCCCAGCAAGGCGTTGCCGCCATACCCGGAGCCATACGACCAGATCAGATTCTCTTCGGGAAAATGGGCAATGTACTTCTGGTCCAGCGGTGCACACGGCCAGGGGACATCATCCACATCGTCGGCCAGAGGCGCCCCGACCGAGTGCAGACACGGAATGAACTCGTCGTGCTCGCCCAACGCCTGGAGAACCTTGTTGCCGACACGAGTCATGATGTGCATATTCACCACGACATACGGCGAGTCGGTGATCTCCACGCCGATCTTGGACAGGGGCGAACCGATCGGGCCCATCGAGAAAGGGATCACGTACATCGTGCGTCCCTTCATGCAGCCCCGGTACAGCTCCGTCATCGTCTTCTTCAACTCGGCGGGATTCACCCAGTTGTTCGTGGGACCCGCATTCTCTGCGTCGTGACAGGCGATGAACGTGCGTGCCTCGACACGTGCCACGTCGCTCGGGTCACTGCGAAACAGGTAACTGTTCGGACGCTTGCGCTCGTTGAGCTTCGTCGCCATGCCGGTGTCGACCATCAGCTGCATCAGTCGATCGTATTCGACGCGCGAACCGTCGCACCACTCGACCCGATCCGGTTGGCAGAGGGCTTCCACTTCGGATACCCACTCCAGCAGTTTCTTGTGTTTTGTATTCATTTTTATAAGTGTTCCACTGTACCCAGGCTGGCGCGGCCAGAAATCCCGCTCCACAATCTAGGGTTCTTTCGCCCGAAGTCAATCCACCTGGGCAGCCCACGCCACTGGCCTTGAGTTGCGTGGGGCATCGGCTGGGCCTGCCTGGCAGCCGCCATCGGACTGCTGACTCTCAGTTGTCTGATGTAGCGCGTCGCCGCAACTGCAGCACAAACACCGACGGCTTCGACTGCACCGGCGTGATCCCCAGAACGACGCTCTGGCCAATCGGTGCTTTGACCGTGGTTTGCAGAGTGCAGAGAGGCTGCCTCGGTTCACCTCCCGTCACACGTGCCGAGATCTCCAATCGCAGCCAGGACTCATCGGCCGAAATGCCGGCAGGCGGCTGTTCGAGCGACTTGCGGCCGAGAAGACCCGCGGCCTGGAGCGAACACGGTTCGTTGACCTTGGCGGTGCCGCTGACACGGAACTTCTCTCCCTCGGTGACGTTCACCACCAGCTGCGCCGCCATCGTCAGATTCGTGACACCCATCTTCTCCAGTTCCCGAGTCACGCTCTCCACATCCGCCGGCGGGACGGCAGCCGCATCGTCGGCTAACCCGCCGACCAGCCAAACCAGGCGGATCTGCAAATCGCCGGCGAGCTCGTCGGGCTTCTCCGTATCCGGGATCTTGAGCTGCGTCAAGACGGGCTCCTCCGCCACGTTCTGTGCAAGAAGCGGAGCGGGGGCCGCCAAGGCCGTGCACAAGCCGAGGCAGACCAGGTGCAAAGAACGCACGCTGAGAAGTTGTGTGGATTTCATGACGATTCACCTCATCGATAGTGGTGGGGGAACCCGCGCAGTCACGCATCACGTACCCGTTCACGGGCATTTGGCCGAGGATTTAGTCCGATTCGTCAATCTGCGGTTCCTTGTTCTTCCATCTACGTTTCGTCGTCGGAGAGAACTCGCTATTCCGAAAACGCCTGCCGCGTCACTTCTCGCGATCCTGCAGCGCCTTGCTGAACATCGACGATCCCGCGCACATCGTGATAATTGGCCTTCCAGTGGTTCTTCTTGGAGTTCCATTTCGGCTTTCCGTCCGGTGCGATCGAGGCGACCCAGATGCCATCCTGGGGATCGATCATCGTGTGCTCGAGGAAACCGACCAGTTTCTGGCAAGCCTCCAGGTCACCGGCCCGCGGTTGGTGCTGCAGGCTGACGCTCAGCGCGGCCATCAGCTCCGCCTGCGACCACCACACCTTTTCCAGGTCGAAGGCCGGCCGATTGTCGAGACCCTTGTTGTAGAGCCCGCCTTGCTCGTGATCGAAGCCGTATTTCAGCGCATGGTCGAGGTAGCGCATAGAAGTGATCCCACGACAGCGGTTGATCCAGCGCCTGCTCCGCCCGCAGCATCAGCCAGGCGAACTCCACGTTGTGCCCGTACGACAGGCCGGCACTCGACTCGTCGGTCACCCGACTCCAATCCGGTCGGCAGTGGAAGGCGCACTGGGCCGGATCGACGGATAGAAGTGGGTGCGGTTTAACCGCAGCGACTCGGCCAGCGCGTCGCGGACCCGGTCGTCCGGGAGTTCCAGGTACAGTTCCGTGAAGGCCTCCATCAAGTGGAGATGCGCGTTCGCGCTCTTGTAGCCGGGAACTTCGACCGAAACGTGTTCCTCTGCGGTCATGACCGGCGTCCAGTCGGGAGTGAAATGCTCGAACCATCCTCCGTGCCGCCGGTCGTGGGCCTTGCTCTGCAGCACGAGGAATTGTTCGAGCGCCGCGGTCAACGCCGCCATGTCCTGGCTGGCTCGGTAATACTCCACCAGGGCATAGATCACAAACGCCTGGCCATAGATCATCTTGTACCGGTTGGTGGGACTACCGGCGTCGTCGGTCATCCAGTAGTAGCCGCCGTGTTCCGCGATCGCGGAAGTGCTGCTGCAGAAACTCGTAGCCCTGCCGGGCCGCCTGGAGATAATCGCGTTGCGGCGAGGACAGGCCGTGGCGATGCGCGTGCGAGAATCCCCAGATCATGCGAGTCTGCCCGACCAGCTGCTTGGATCCCGGCTCCAGAGAGTAGCCACCGTATTGTCGGTCCTGGCCTGCGTCGAACCAGTAGGGCATGACCTGCGAGCGCAGCTGCTGGTCGAAACGCCGAGCCGCTTCCGCGAGCGTCTGCTCGGGGCCGGTGGCGGACAGCAGCAGGCACACGGTCAGACTCATGGCACCAGGCACGATCATCGGATCACCTGCTTCCTGACACGCAACTCATAGATCTTCCGTCGACTTGCGCAGGCTGCGGGCGGTCTGGCGGAACTCCTGTACGTTCATCTCCCGCAGGTACACGAACCCGCGGGCGCCGCGGATCAGCGGGCTGTTGTGTTCGGCAGAACCACGCCCGGCCCAGGCAGGTCTTGAGCATCTGGTACTGTTCGACCTGGATCTGCTGGGCCAGCTTCGCAGAACGGCCCGTCGTGCGCGTAGCTGGGGAACGAAGCGTTTCGTCTGCGACACGAACGTGTTGAGAAACGCGCTTTCCATGACCGACAGCATGTTCAGCGACACGGGCACGTACACGTTGGCCTCGCTGGGATGGAACCGGAACCAGACGTTGCGGTATCCCCAGATCCGGATGTCCTGCCGCTGAGTCCGTTCCACATACCGGTCGGTCGCCTCGCTGATCGCCTGCAGCACCTTGTAGTGCGTGTCGGGACCGCTGGCCTCCGGATCGAGTGCGCAGGAGATCACGTCGGGCTTGACTTCATCCAGCAGCGTCAGGACCGGCGCGACGTCGCGATCGACGGTCGGCTCCGGCACGAAGATGTCGCCCGTGTAGAAGCCCAGTCGCAGGTGGCGGATGTGCGAGCACTGCCAGCCGAAATAGCCCCACAGCGTTTCGGCTTCCCATTCGCGGCACATGCCCTTGAGCCGCTGAATGGCCTCGGGATCTTTGCGGCCCGGATAGACGCTGCCGAAGTAGTGCTGCAATTCCGTCATGCGGTCGGCGATCGCCGACGAGGTCGCTCTCGTCGTAGACCTCCATCAGGTTTCGCAGCAGGCGCCGGGCCGCTCCTTCGGCCCGCATCTCTTCGTTGCGCGCGGCGATGCCGTCCAGGTACTGCCAGATGTCGCGGTTGCGCCCCTGCTCGTTGTCCGAGTCGAAGTAGCCTTCGCGGTACAGGGTCTGGAACTCGTGCGAGTGGATCCAGCGTCCGAGTCCCTTCAGCTGTTCGCAGCATGAACTGGTTGGTGACGGCCGTGAAACCGCTGGTGAGCGTCACGAAGTGATGATCGTTGGAGGGATTCCGCATGTTGCGGACGATGTGCGGCAGGTATCCCAACATCAGATCGTCGTGGTGCGGTTCGGTGTGCAGAAACCGCGTGTTCGCGCAGGCACTGCTGCCGCGTTCGATCGTCTGGATCAAGCGATCGCGGACCAGTCGCACGAGGTCGTGAAACGACTCCTGGCGGCCCTTGAGCACCTCGCTCAACATCAGGTCCTGCTGGGCTTCCTGCTCCGTCAGGTCGAGCAGCGGCTTGTTCCGCTGCAGCGACAGATCGACGACCGCCCGCATCACCTGCTCGTCCGAGTAGTCCTTGGAACGCACGAGCAGGCTGACCTGGCGACGGCGCAGCTGCTTGGCCGCTCCGAGCGTGATGTAGAAGCGGGCGTTCGGGCAGCTTGCGCAGCGCACTGGCCGGAATCCGAATGCTGACCGGACCCTGCACCGCGTCGGCGACCACGCCGGCCTTCGCCTCGCCGGCCGCGATGATGATCGCCGTGCAAGTCGGGATTGCAGGTGATCGTGCCCAGCCCGATCGTGATCACCAGTCGCTGGCGCGACACTTCGATCCCGCCCAGATCGCCGGCCGCGGCCGCCTGCGTCTCGTAGTTGGTGGCCATCAGCCGGGTGGTCGAGAAGTGATCGGAGCCGCGGATGTTGAACCCGATGTGGCCGTCGGGCCCGATGCCGCCGAGAAAGAACCCGAGTCCGCCCAAGCGCGCGAATCTGCTCCTCCCGCCGCTGGCACCAGTCGTCGATCCGCGACAGCACATCCTGCTGCATCCGCTCGAGATCGGTCGACGCCTGGCGCGTGCGCAACGTCAAGTCGACCGTCGAGTCGGGCCAGATCGCCTCCAGATCCTGCTCGGGCGAGATGCCGATCTCCTGGCAGTTCATCAGCAGGGCCTTGTGCGGATCGAGCCCCATGCCGTCGATGTAGAACTTCTTGACGTAGTGGTAGAAGCTGTTCTTCTGCGTCGGCTGGATCGGATAGAACTCGTCGATCTGCACGAAGTGCAGACTGTGCATGTCGGGCCGGCGCGCCGGATCGACGCCGTTCTTCTCCAGCAGCTCCCGCGTCGCCGGGTCGTCCCAGGTCTGGACCAGCCGATTGACCCACTTGATGAAATGCTCGGGCGTCTTGCCGGTGGGCAGGGAGATCACGCCGCCGGGATTGTCCTGGACCCACTCGATGAACCGCATGGCCACCAACTGTCCGAGCGCCGGGAAGTTGAGGACCGTAATCACCGGGATCTGCTCGTCCGGCGCGTACAGTCGGATCGAGCGGCGAATGCTCCAGCGCCCGCGTCTCGACCCGAGACAACTTCAGTTCGTCATAGATGCTCATGTACCGCCTCGCGCAGTTCAAAACGGCACTTCCGGCGGACGGGTGCTGATTCCCATCCGTTGCGCCTGACCCTTCGGCAGATCGGATCAACGCCGGGTCCATCCGGGGAGGCTGGAGAGTGCGAATGGGGCTTTCCCGTTCTGGCGGCGCCTGCGATGTCCACGCCATGAGCGTCGGTACTGCCGCCTCGCAAGTCGGCCGGACCGCACCCTCGAGCCTCAAGTCTAACGCCCGGCCCGTCTCCAGCCAAGTGTCGGAGGTGGTACGATATGCGTTTTCACCCTGATTCCCAGCCGCCCCGTGCTCCTCCCACCGCGGGCCGGAACGTCTGGATGCTCAAAGTCGTCCCTCGCTTGTGTGAAATTCGTACACACAACACACAACGTCCACCACAACCCGGAGCAACGAACATGACGATGCTGCGGATCCGCCCGTTCGCGTCTGGTACGAAGACGTGACCATTCCGACCTATGGGGTCGGTGCGCCCGATCGCAATCCCATGTTCCTGGAAAAACGGGTCTATCAGGGGTCGAGTGGAGTGGTCTACCCGCTGCCGGTCATCGATCGGATTCCGACGAGAAGATGCTCCGGCAAGTACGACGCGGTGTTCCTGGAAAACGACTATCTGAAGATCATGATCCTGCCCGAGTTGGGGGCCGGGTCCAGATGGCGCTCGACAAAACCAATCAATATCACTTCATTTACTACAACCGCGTCATCAAGCCGGCCTTGGTCGGACTGGCAGGTCCGTGGATCAGCGGCGGACTCGAATTCAACTGGCCGCAGCATCACCGTCCCAGTACGTTCTTGCCGGTCGATTGCGAATCGTCCCAACCCGGACGGATCCCGGACCGTGTGGTGCTCGGAGATCGATCGCATGCACGGCACGAGAGGCATGCACGGCTTCACGTTGTATCCGGGCCGGGCGTATCTGGAGATCAAGGTGCGGCTCTTCAATCGCACGGCTCAGCCGCAGACGTTTCTCTGGTGGGCCAACCCGGCCATGCACGTCGACGAACATCACCAATCGATGTTCCCTCCCGACGTGCACGCCGTGATGGATCACGGCAAACGCGACGTCAGTTCCTTTCCCATTGCGACGGGCACCTACTACAAAGTCGACTACGGGCCCGGTACGGACATCAGTCGTTACAAGAACATTCCGGTGCCGACCTCGTACATGGCCTACCAGAGCAAGTACGACTTCGTTGGCACCTACGATCACGGTCGGCAGGCGGGCCTGCTGCACATCGCCTCGCATCTCGTGTCACCCGGTAAGAAGCAGTGGACCTGGGGACACGGCGACTTTGGCGCGCGTGGGATCGCGAATTGACCGACGACGACGGTCCCTACATCGAACTGATGTGCGGTGTGTTCACCGACAATCAACCCGACTTCTCGTGGCTGATGCCGGGTGAAGAGAAGAGTTTCTCGCAGTACTTCATGCCGTACAAAGGAGTCGGCGTGATCAAGAACGCCACGCTCGATGCGGCCGTCTCGCTCGAGTTGCACGAAGGGAGCGGAGTATTGCGAGCCTACACGACGGCCCCAGCCGAGTTGCCTGCCGGTGATCGTGCGCGGCGACAACGTCCTCTGGGAAGCCACCTTCGACGGTTCCCCCGCGACCTCATTCGAATCACCCTGTGTCGTCGACGCGTCGCTCGACACACGCGAACTCGAAGTGGTGATCCACATGCGGCGGGGCAGGTGCTGGTCCGCTGGCGTCCGGAATCCGGCGCAGATCAGGCCGCGCCCGCTCCCGCCCGGCCGATCGACTCGCCCGATCAACTCGATTCCGTCGAATCGTTGTATCTGGCCGGGATACATCTCGAGCAGTACCGCCATGCGACGCGGTCCCCCGAGGACTACTACCGCGAAGGCTTGCGCCGCGATGCGGGCGACGCTCGCTGCAACAACGCGTTGGGCCGATTGCTGCTCAGACGCGGTTGCTTCGCGGATGCGGAACCCTTCTTCCACATCGCGATCGCCCGCCTGACACGCCACAACCCCAATCCGTACGACGGCGAGCCGTATTACAACCTGGGGCTGGCGCTGGTCATGCAATCGCGAGGGGACGCGGCGTATGACGCGTTCGGCAAAGCGACCTGGAACGCCGCCTGGCAGGACGCCGCCCACTTCCAACTGGCGCGCATCGCCGTGCGCCGTGGTGATTTCACCGCGGCAGAGCAACATCTCGATCAATGTCTCCTCCGCAACGGACGGCACCATCAGGCCATCCATCTCCGGCGTTCCTGCTCGCCCGTACGCAGCGTACCGAGCAAGCCAGGCAAGTCATCGAGGCGGAACTCGTACGCGATCCATTCAACACGGGGATCCTGTACGAGCTGAACCAGCTGGAGCCAAGTCAGCGGCCGGTCTTCCTCGGCGCATGCCGTCGGTTCGCACAACTATCTCGAGCTGGCGCTCGACTATGCCGCCGCCGGTCTGTACGAACGGGCGGTGGCCGTGCTCGAGGACTATCTCCAGCAAGATGAGTCGGGCGGCGACTCGCCGATGGTCTACTACCATCTGGCCGAATTTCAGCGCGCGCTCGGCCACCACGATCGGTCAGCCCGCCGAGCCACCGAGGCCGCGTCGCACTGCCCCGACTACTGCTTTCCCAATCGGCTCGAATCGATCGCCGCACTGACGGCCGCCATGCACCACAACCCGCAGGATGCCCGCGCACCGTACTACCTGGGAAACCTCTGGTACCACCACCGGCAATACGCTCGCGCGATCGTTTGTTGGGAGCAATCGCGCGAGCTGGACCCGCAATTCGCCACGGTCTGGCGCAACCTCGGCCTGGCCTATTACAACAAACGGCAGGATCCCCCGGCGGCCTGGCAGGCCATGGAGCGCGCGTTCGCACTCGGCCCAGCCGACGCCCGAGTGCTCTATGAGCTGGACCAACTGGCACGGCGGCTCGGGCACTCGGCCACGGAGCGACTCGCACGCCTGACCGCCCACCCCGAGCTGGTGCTGCAACGCGACGACCTGTACCTGGAACGCGCCGCACTGCTGAATCAACTGGGGCGACATCAAGAGGCATCGACCTGATCCTGCGACGTCGTTTTCATCCCTGGGAAGGAGGCGAAGGCAAGGTCCCGGCACAGTTCACCGCGGCCCTCACGCAGCTGGCCCGCGCGGCGCTCGCCGAAAGGCGATGGCACGAAGTGCTCGCACTCCTGGATCAAACCAGCACGTGGCCGGAAAATCTGGGGGAAGGCAAACTGCCCGGCATCCAAGAGAACAACATCCTGTATTGGCGCGGCTGTGCCTACCGCGGCCTGCGGGACATCGCGACCGCCGAAACGTGTTTTCGGCACGCCGCGTCGGACTCCGTGAACCTGCATCCGCCATGTACTACAATGATCAGCCGCCCGACATGATCTTCTACCAGGGACTCGCCTGGCGGGCCCTGGGAGACGAAGATGAGGCGAACCGTTGCTTCTCGCGCCTGTTGGAGTACGGCCGCCAACACCTCCACGACAGCCGGAGATCGATTATTTTGCCGTGTCACTCCCCGATTTCCTGGTGTTCGACGACGATCTGCAGCGGCGCAACGAAGTGCATTGCCGCTACATGATGGCCCTCGGACACGTGGGCCTGGGACAACGCGAGGAAGCCGCTGAGCAGTTTCAACAGGTGCGCAACCTGGACGTGAACCATCTGGGAGCCATTGTGCACCAGACGATTGCGGCCACACTGGAATGATAAGAGATGTCCGTGACGAAGAACTTTAGAGATCGACCATGATGAAAACCTGCCTGTGCCGAGTTGTGTTCCTGATCGCCGCGACCTGCACGTGCGTGTGGACAAGTCACCTGGCGGCTGACGACCAGACCCTCGATCTGTCGGGGAGTTGGTCGTTTCAGATGGATCCCGAGGACGCCGGAATCGCCAACGGCTGGTTCGAACGCACCTTGGATCAAACGATCCACTTGCCCGGCTCGATGCAGGCGCAAGGGTTTGGCGAGCAGCCGTCACTGGACACCAAGTGGACCGGATCCGTTCGACCCGAAGTCTTGCAGATGCCGCGTTATGCTCCGTATCGTGACGCGGACAATTTCAAGATGCCGTTCTGGCTGCAGCCGAAACACTACTACGCAGGACCGGCCTGGTACGAACGCACCGTGACGATTGCACCGGACTGGAACGGCCGGCGGATCACGCTGCACCTCGAGCGCTGCCACTGGTTGACGACCGTCTGGGTCGACGGCCACGAGGTGGGCCAGGGTGAAAGCCTGAGCGTACCGCACGTCTTCGACCTGACCGAGCAGCTGTCGCCGGGTCGAGCATCGCCTCACGATTCGCGTGGACAACCGCGTGCAGATCGACGTGGGCGAGAACTCCCACAGCGTCACGGATCACACGCAGACCAATTGGAACGGCATCGTGGGACGCGTCGAACTTCGCGCCAGCCGCCCCGTCTGGATCGACGACGTGCAGGTCTTTCCCGACGTGGCGGAGCAGTCGGCACGGATCCAAGTCACGATCCGCAATCGCACCGGGCGCACCGGCACGGGTGCAGACTCCAGGTCACCGCGTTTCACAAGGATGAAGCCGCCGCAAGCGGCGGTGGAAGAGCTCGTCGTCGACAGGCGATCAGTTGGTCACCGACGTAACCCTCGCGTTCGGAGCGGGCGTGAAACTGTGGGACGAACACATCCCCATCTGTACACGCTGCACGTGCAATTGACGGGGGACACCGACGGACGAATGGCAGACGGCGTTCGGCATGCGGCAACGTGACGACCGACGGCACGCGGTTCCTGCTGAACGGTCAGCCGATCTACCTGCGTGGCACGCTGGAGTGCTGCATCTTCCCCTTGACCGGCTATCCGCCGACCGATCTGGCATCGTGGCAGGCAGATCATTCGGCGCTGCCAGGAATTCGGACTGAACCACATCCGGTTTCATTCCTGGTGTCCGCCGGAAGCGGCCTTCGCGGCGGCCGATGCACTTGGGCTTCTACTTCCAGATCGAATGCGCCTCGTGGGCCAATGGCGGAGCCAGTGTCGGCAACGGCACGCCGCTGGACGAGTGGCTCTATCGCGAAGCGGATCGCATCCTCCGCGCATACGGCAATCATCCGTCGTTCATGCTGTTGGCGTACGGCAACGAGCCGGCGGGTCCCGGACCGCAGCAGACTCGGCGAGGAGTATCTGGCGAAATGGGTCACGCACTACAAACAGCACGCGCCGCGACAGTTGGTGACATGTGCCTCCGGCTGGCCCTATCCTGGCCGAAAGCCACTACCACGTCATGCACGCGCCCTTGCGGCAGCATCGACAGTTCGATGCCCAGGCACCGGAGACCACCAAGGACTACCGTCAGCACGTGGCCCGCTACACGGTGCCGCTGATCAGTCACGAGACGGGCCAGTGGTGCGTCTTTCCGAATCTGGACGAAATGCCGCGCGTACACGGGCGTGCTTGGAGCCAAGAACTTCGAGATCGTGCGCGACTTCCTCGCCCAGCACGGCCTGCTCGGCCAGGCCCACGACTTCCTGATGGCTTCCGGGCAGCTGCAGAAGCTGCTCTACAAGGAAGAAATCGAAGTCCTGCTCCGCACGCCCGGGTTGGGCGGCTTTCAATTGCTCGACCTGCACGACTTCCCGGGGCAGGGCACGGCGCTGATCGGCGTCCTCGATCCGTTCTGGAACCCCAAGCCCTACGTGACGGCCAAGCAGTTCCATCGGTTCTGCGGACCTGTCGTTCCGCTGGCCCGATCGCCCGTCGCGTCTGGACCAGTGATCAGCAGTTCTCGGCCGCCATTGACGTGTCGCAGTTTGGCAGTCGCGACTTGATGAAGACCGCCGTGGAGTGGACGCTCCGCAACGACGCGGATCAAACCATCGGCGAAGGGCGGTGGACCGATGTGGATCTGCCGCGCGGTGGATTGCGCAGGGTCGGCAACCTCGAGTGCTCACTCGCCGCGGTGCGCGCGCCGGCCGCCTGACGCTCACCGTGTCGATTCCCGGCACGCCGTACGCCAACGACTGGCAGGTGTGGGTGTATCCGCCGCGATCGGACAGCCCGCCGGCTCAGGATGTGCTCGTGACGCGCGCGCTGGACGAGCAGGCAGCAGCGCGACTGAAGGCCGGCGGCAAAGTCCTGCTGCTGCCCCTTGCTCTCGACGATTGATGGCGACACGTTCGGCTCGTTCGAGCCGGTCTTCTGGAATCGCCTGTGGTTTCCGACCCAGCAGGTGCAATCGCTGGGACTGCTCTGCAATCCGCAGCATGCGGCACTGGCCGAATTCCCTACGGACACGCACAGCAACTGGCAATGGTGGGATCTCTGCAATCACTCCAAGCCGATGATCCTCGACGAATTGCCCGCCGAGTTGTCGCCGATCGTTCAGACGATTGACGACTGGAACACGTGTCGGAAACTGGGACTGGTGTTCGAAGCCCAGGTGGAGCAGGGAAAACTGCTGGTCTGTGCGATTGATCTGGTCGAAGGATCTCGAGCGGCGTCCGGTGGCGCGGCAACTGCGGCACAGCCTGCTGCAGTACATGTCGGGTCCGCAATTTGCCCCCGCGACCTCGGTGCCCATGACATCGCTCCAGCGACTCTTCCGGCCACCGACCTGGCTGCAGCAGCAGGAAGCGAGTGCGCGTGCCAGCAGTCAGCAGTCGGATTATGAGGTGGCGAACGCGCTGGACGGAAATCCCGACACCATCTGGCACACGGCCTGGGGTGCGGGCAGTCCGTCCCATCCGCACGAGCTCGTGCTGGACCTGCAGGCCAGCCACGAGATCCGTGGACTCACCGTCCTGCCGCGTCAGGACATGACGAACGGGCGGATTGCGAAGTACGAAGTCTACGCCAGCGAGGACGGCCGGGACTGGGGGCAGCCGCTCGCGGCCGGCCAATGGCCGGACAGTTCCGAGAAACAAGCGGCGACGTTCGAGCGGCCCGTTCGCGCTCGCTACATCAAGCTGGTCGCCCTGTCCGAGGTGCGTGGGAATCCCTTTGCCTCCGCCGCCGAGCTCGATGTGCTGCGGTAAGCTGCGATCTGACCGCGTCGTCCCATGTGCGCGGACCATCCGCTATAATGCGCTGGCTGGATCACGTTCCGGCCCTTGCCGCATGGAGAAACTCACGTGAAGAATTTCTGTTCGTTCATCGCTCTGAATTTGATTGCCCTCATGACTGCCACGACCTCTGCCGACAATCCGTTCTTCGGTGACTGGACCACGCCGTTCGCGGTTCCTCCGTTCGACCAGATTCAACTGGACCACTACCGGCCGGCCTTTGAAGAGGCCATGAAGCTTCATTCGCAGGAAGTGCGAGCGATCTACGTCGTGCGATCCACGCCCACGTTCGAAAACACGATCGAGGCGCTGGACCGCAGCGGTGCCATGCTCGATCGCGTGAGCAACGTTTTCTTCGCCATGAAGTCCTCCATGAACAACGACGCCATGGAAGCGTTGGCCAAGGAATTCGCACCGTTGCTGTCCAAGCACGAGGACGAGATCCGCCTGAACGATCTGCTGTTCCAGCGGGTCAAGGCGGTCTACGACACGCGCGACAAGCTGAATCTCACTCCCGAGCAAAAGCAAGTTGCTGGAAGAGTCCTACAAGAGCTTCGTGCGCGGTGGTGCGAATCTGCCACCGGAGAAGAAAGAACAACTCAAAGAAATCAATGCCCGTCTATCGGTCCTGTCGGTGAAGTTCGGCGAGAACGTGCTGAAAGAAGAGAATCGTTTCGAACTGGTGCTGGACCAGGAATCCGACCTGGCCGGACTTCCCGAGAACGTGATTGCCGGGGCGGCCGAAACCGCCAAGGAACGGGGTCACGCCGGGAAATGGGTCTTCACCCTGCACAAGCCCAGCATGATTCCGTTCCTGCAGTATTCCGACCGGCGCGAGCTTCGCGAGAAGATCTACCTGGCGTACATCAATCGCGGCAACCACGACGACGAGCTCGACAACAAGTTCATTCTGGCCGAAATAGTCATGCTGCGGGCCGCGTGCGCCAAACTGCTCGGCTACGAAACGCATGCCCACTACGTGCTCGAAGAGAACATGGCCAAGGTTCCGGACAACGTCTACAAGCTGCTCCAGGAGATCTGGGATCCGGCCCTGCGCAGGGCCAAAGAGGAAGTGGCCGAAATGCAGGCCATGATCGACCGCGAAGGGGGCGACTTCCCACTCGCTTCCTGGGACTGGTGGTACTATGCGGAAAAAGTGAAGAAGGCCAAGTACGATCTGGATGAGGAGATGTTGCGACCGTACTTCAAACTCGAAAACGTGCGTCAAGGCGCGTTCGACCTGGCCACGCGACTCTTGGGTCTTCAATTGACACGAGCGCACGGACATTCCGGTCTACCATCCCGACGTGTCGGCGTTCGAGGTGAAGGAAGCGGACGGCACTCATGTCGGAATCCTGTACGTCGACTACTTCCCACGGGCCAGCAAACGAGGCGGAGCCTGGATGGGCGAAGCTGCGCCAGCAATCCAAACAGAACGGCAAGGACATCCGGCCGGTCATCTACAATGTCGGCAACTTCTCCAAACCCACCTCCGACAAACCGTCGCTGCTTTCGCTGGAAGAAGTCGAGACCTTGTTCCACGAATTCGGACATGCTCTGCACGGACTGCTGTCCGACTGCACCTACAAGACGCTTGCCGGCACCAACGTCGCTCGCGATTTCGTGGAACTGCCGTCGCAGATCATGGAGAACTGGGCGACCGAACCACAGATGCTCAAGCAATACGCGCGGCACTACGAAACCGGCGACCCGATGCCCGACGAGTTGATCGAGAAGATTCGCAACTCCCAGTACTTCAACCAGGGCTTCGCCACCACCGAGTATGTGGCGGCCTCGTTCCTGGACATGGATTGGCACACACGCGTGCCCCCCGAGGCGGATCTCAATGTGCTGCATTTCGAAAATGCGAGTTTGGGCCGCATCGGCCTGATTTCCGAAATCGTGCCGCGGTACCGCAGTTCGTATTTCAACCACATTTTTTCGGGGGGTTATGAGTCGGGCTACTACGCCTACCTGTGGGCCGAAGTGCTCGATGCCGATGCCTTCCAGGCGTTCCGGGAAACCGGGGACGTGTTCAACCCGGCCGTCGCCAAGGCGTTCCGCGACAACATCCTGTCCCGGGGCGGCACGCAGCAGCCGATGGAGCTGTACCGGCAGTTCCGCGGCAAGGAGCCGGGGATCGACGCATTGCTCGAACGCCGGGGATTGAAGTAGCCTGACAGTCCATCCCGCCTTTACACTCCACCGTTTCATTCCGAGGAGCACCCGATGAACAACCTGCGCGTCCTGATCGGCTGTGTGGCGATCGCCCTGGGACTGATTTGTGTCGACGATCGAGCCGCGGCGGACCAGCCGCCGGTGTGGAAGCCCCTGGCCGACGGCAAGACACTCCATGGCTGGCACAAGAACGGGCAAGGAGATTGGACGGTCGAGGACGGTGCGTATGTGGGTCGGTCGAACAATGCGCAACTCTACGGGCACCTGGTTTCGGACCCGACGTATCAGGACTTCACCGTCTGTTTCGATTTTCAATGCCCCAGTGGCGATAGCGGCTTCTTCATCCGCACCGAGATGCAGGAACCCGACAAGACGCTCGGACTGCAAATACAAGTTGGCCCGCTCCAGAGCGGCACGGGCGGCATCTATGAAAGCTACGGCCGCGGCTGGCTGCAGAAACCATCCGACGAACTCGAAAAGTCGTGCTACCGAGAGGGCAGATGGAATCACATGATCATCGCGGCACACGGCGAACACGTCACGGTGCACGTCAATGGGATCAAGACCGCCGACCTGACCGACAAGGATATCGGACAGAAGGCTGGCGTCTTCGCACTGCAGATGCACAGTGGAGTGGTCAATGAGACCCGCTTCAAGAACCTGGCCATTCTGGAACACGGAGAAATCACCCCCAAGCACTTCCTGGGAACCGATGCACCGACCATCAAGCCAGCAGCTGACGGATCGTTGTCACTGCAGGCAGCCAATGGCCTGGGGATCGGTCCGGAAATCCTCTACATGCCCGACTGGGCCGCTTTCGGCGCGTTTACGGACAAGGATCGCATCGAATGGCCGCTCGAAGTGAGCCACGGCCGGTCCGTACGAAGTGTGGTTGGAATGGTCCGTGGCTGACGATCAGGCCGGCCAGCCCTTCATGCTGGAAGTGGGAGGCCAGAAATTATCGGGAACCGTCGCGACGTCCGGGTCTTGCGACACCTACAAGAGGGCCGCGATTGGAAAACTCCAACTGGCGGCCGGCGCAGCGCGCCGTGTTCCGGCCCACCGGTCAGTTCGCCACCACGTTGTTGAATCTGCGCGAGATCAAGCTGGTGCCTGTCGCCGGCAAATAGGTGAAGTGGTGAACCGAAAAACGGTTCTCGCTCCCCGTGCGTCTGGTGCGCGAAGGGAATATGGAACTCATCGTGCACCCGGTCACGGGCCCCAACGTCGTGATCAGCGAATTGTGGATCGTGCAGATGAAGGATTGAAAGGTCGCGGTCGCTGCCGAATGTGGCGCGCGTGCGCGCTGGTGGGGAGCGCCGGCGGGCCGGAGCAAGCGAGACGCTTGCTCTACGTTTCGTCGCGGCCGAGGACCGTGAACATCACGTGCCAGCCGCTGCCCCCGCACAACGCCTCGGAGGTTTTTTCGGACTTGTCCAGCGGTCCGATCTCCCCCGCGTTGTAGCAGCCGAACAGCGGAACCGTCGGTACCGATGGATTGCTGGATGGCCTGCAGTTCCTCCGCCACGTTCTGGAGCTTCCCGCGACGTCCTGCGCAATTGTAGGCCAACACTACCAAGGGTTTGGCGGGCATTTTCGCGATCGCCTCCGCCGCGCCTTCCGCCGCCGTGCGGATCACCGCCTCCTTGTCTTTCGCCAGCCGGCCGGCCATGGAGATCCGAAACTCTCCCGAGAGCATGAGCGCCACGACACTGTCCTGATACACCTCACCTCGAAAATAGACGTGCGTCTGCCCCGCATTCTTGTTGGCGGACCCGCCGGTCATCGGAAACTGCTGGCCCAATACCTGCTGAACGCCCTCGACGAGATACTCGTTCTTGGGTGAATGCGCATCGGGAATCAGAATCAGCAGTCTGTCCAAGTCGCTGCGCGACAACTCTTCACTCACGGCCTTGCCGGCGGTGTGGAGTCGCTGAACGATCTCCGTCTGATGCTTATCCACGGTCAACTTGGCCGTTCCCATCTCGGTGACCATGCCGGCGGAAATGCCGATGCCGCTGCCACCGATCCCCAGGAGACAGACCGAATCGAAGTCCGCACATCCCGCTTGGGTGAACGAACCGTAGGTGGCGCCACCGAACACGACGTCCTTTCCCACCACGGAGCAGACGCCCGCCAGCAACTTCTCCTTGTTCTCCCGATCTTCAAAACACTCGGAAACGATCACCGCCTTGAGTGCCACGCCGGCCATGGCCCGCTGAAGATTCTCGGCGGCCGTCTTTCCCGCCGCGAAAGGATTGTCGTCCTGATCCTGAACCATTTCGACACGCATCACGATGGGCCCGCCCGGCTGGCTGACCGGCGCGTTCCAGGCTTCTTCCGCCAAGACCGGGCAGGGAATCATCAGAGCCAGCAGGACGACACAGAGTTTCAGTCGGAGCATGGTGCGCATGGTCAATTCTCCTTTTGTAGAGCAAGCGTCTCGCTTGCTCATGCACAACCGGGACGGTTGTGCTACGGGTGATCAACTAAACCGCAATCGCATTCGCAATCGCAATAATTCCGTTCCGTGTCAGTAGCGCGAGCTGCAGAGGCCCCATTCCACACGACTGTCCATGGGTGCCTTGTCATTCCAGCGGGCACCGCTCCATGTACTCCAACCGAACTCGGTGCGCTGTGATTCCCACAACCCGGCCGCCTCGCCCCAGTCGCGGATGCCTGTGCCATCCGGATCGTGGACGAGCACCGACAGGTAGATCTCACGACCTTCGGCCGGCTGCAGGGCCTGGCGCATATCGCCCCACGGCACACTGCACTCGTAGTAGGTGACTCGATCGATCCGACGCACGACCAGTTCCACTTGCGCGTTGACCAACGGTCCGAGTGCACGGGAGACGCGCGTCTCGGCCAGTTTCGTGGCCGGCGCCGCCAATTGGTAGCAGGTAGCCTCTTCCGGTCCTTTCGAAACGAGCAAGTACTCGAATCGTTGCGCGGTCGCTTCAGCGGACTGCTCGGTGCGCGTACCACGGGCCGCCAGGGAGAACTGCACGGCATCGAACTGCTCTCGCTGACCCGGCAGGCAGTGAGCATCTTCATCCACGGCGACGAGCATGGAGAAAGACCGCCGATTCCAGCACGTGCTGATCGTGGTCTTTCGTCCATTCGTGACATAGGTGGCGGCAAGGGCATCCTTCCAGTCGCTGGGGTCACCATCGATCATTGGTTTCAAATACGGCGCAGTGGCGACCACGATCTCCTGACGTCGCGTGACGCGGCCTTGTTCATGTACCGCGATGGCTGCGATGGGATAGACGTTGGCTGACGATTCCCGGGCACCCTCCACGGAGAATGCCAGCCGCTGTTCCTCGCCCGTGGCGAGCTGTACGCGATGAGCCGCAGGCACCAGTCGCCAACCCTCCGGTGCGTGCAGCTGGACTTCTCCCGTAAAGGGTGCGGTGCTGGTATTTCGCACGCGCACGAACGCGACGGGCTGCGATTGGGGCAACACCGTGAGACTCTCGACTCGCAAGCACAGCGGATCAGCAGCTCCGGATACACCGCCCGGCTCCGCGGCGGCAAGCGGCGGGTCTTCGCACACGACGCGGAATCCCACGTTGAACACGCGTTGCCACTCGGGGAATGAATAACGTGATGCACTGCGCGCCTGCGCCGGACGATCGAAGAACGAACCGCCACGGACGATCTGGCGTCCCGAGATGTCCTGTTCACCGCGGTCGGGGGTCGCGAGGGGTGGATACGCCGCCGCCGAACGAGTCCACTCGGCAGCATTGCCGGCCATGTCGAACAGCCCCCAGACGTTCGGCTCTCGACTGCCAACCGGCTGCGTCACAATCGCCCCATCGTCAAAACCCTGGTCCGCCAACCAGGCGCCGTCCATCAACAGGTGTTGCACGCCGCCTGACTGTTGCAGTCCCGGCTGCGGACGAGCACGGCCGAATTCTCTGCCCGCCAGATTCGCATACGGAGTTGGATCCGTGTCGAGTCCTCCATACCACAGCGAATTGGACGAGCCGGCCCGCGCGGCCCACTCCCATTGCGACTCGGTCGGGAGTGTAAAACGCCTGCCGGTCTGGCCAGAGAGCCAGTCGCAGAAGGCCATGGCTTCCCGCCAGGAAACGCGCACGACGGGCTGGCTGTCGGAGTTGAGCGGCAGTCCCTTGTCGTCCGGTTGAGCATGTCGCTTGTTGTAGTAGCGGCAGTCGTGTCTGGCGTCGAACTGCCGGTAGACCGCATTCGAGATCTCGGTGGTACCCATCCAGAACGGCCGTTCGATCGTGACGAGCGACAGCGGCTGCTCGTCGGGTTGACCTTGCGCATCGCCCATCACGAACGAACCCGCGGGGATGCGCACCAACTGCAGAGTGGCACCATTTCCTGGATCGACGGTCTGCACGGTGGGTTCGAGCGCGGTCTGCATCTGCCGTGCTGCCTGTGCATCAAACGGCCAGCCATTCACGACCGGGATGGCCGGCACGGGGGGTGGCTGACGAGGTATGGTCCGCTCCCCGGGCGCGGCAATCACGGCAACCGTCTTGGGCACGGATTCCGGATCGACGCGCGGCCCACCGGTCAGTGCGCACAGCCGCTTCCGCCGCTCGTGGCCCTCCTCGGGAATGGGCCAGACATCACTCCACGTACCGTGACAGGGCGCGTTGAGGTCGATCCAGGTGATCAGGCGATCCCACGACTCGCGATCCAGCCTGACATCTCCGTGTCCGCTCCGGAGCAACTGGACGAGTTCGCTCGTGTCGGCGTGATATTCGCCCGGAGTCAGCAGGGACACGTCGTCTTCGACGCCGACTCGGCGAACATAGCCGATCAGCGCTTCGTAGGCCGGTGTATACTTCAGCACGCCACCCGACTTCTCGCGCATCTGCGGATGCAGTCGATCGATCTCCAGGTCCGAGACGCGCAAACCACGATACTCCGGGCGCTGTTCCTCACCGCGCAGATCGAGCTTGGCGGCCGGCGAACCATCGTGGCAGGAGACGCAGTGACGATCGAGCACCGGCTGCACTTCGCGGGCGAAGTCGAAACCGCGGGGCGGACCGTACCAAGGATCTACCTCGCGCGGTGGTCGTCGTGCGGCAATGCTGTGGCTGGTCACCGAAACCACGTCGCCAGGAGTCTCGTGACAGCCGGCACACGAAACCGACTCACCGGGCATGGCCGTGTACCAGCTGCGCATCAACTGCACGGCTTTGCCTTCCTCATCCAGCGCTTGCAGTGTAATGGGCGTGTTGGCGGGAATGCGAAACAACGCCGATCCATCGGCTTCGATCGGAACCGTTCCCAGCATGCGGATGACTTCCCACGGTCCGCCATAGCCCACCTTGTCCGGTCCTGCGAGACTCGGATACCCGAAGTCGTAGGCGGCGATGCGCAATTGCTTGACCGTGCCGCGTGGCACACCGGCCAGCCCCGGTCCGGCATGGACGTCATTGATGTAGACAACCGCATCCTCTCGCGACAGGTCGACTCGCTCGTGAATCACCGGAGGACGCGGCCGCCGAACAACCGGCACGGGCTCGAGCAACGCCCATCCTGGCTCGCGTCTCAGCGGCACGACATTGTCGAACGCATCGGCCAGGTAAATGCACCATTCCGCGGATGCCTGCGTCTGTCCGGCCACCAGGAAATGCTTGTTGCTCAGCGGGTAGGGATGCAGGAACCGCGGCCACACGTCGGCAATCAAATTGTCCTTCACAGTCGGTTCGATGGTCTGGCCGCATCCCGAAATCCGTTGGACAAGTCCCTTCTCCTCCTGCCATCCAACGCGCGGGTCAATGATGACGAGCTGCCCCATGCGATGAGGGCCGTGGTAGCCGGAGAGAATGGCCACGAGTCGCTGGGGTTCGTCGGGCAACGGGCGGGCAAAATACAGCGCGTTGGGGAACCACGAATTCGATCCGTAGATCGCTCGCTGACCGGTTCCATCCGGGTTCATCGCCATCAGTTGCCGCAGATAGATGTGACTGATGCCGGTATAATCCCAGCGGTTGAACAGCACCTGCCCGCTGGGGAGTAACGTCGGATGGAGATCGTGGTCCTGGTCGTAGCAGAGTCGGCGGACGTGCGACCCGTCCCCATCCATGCTGAACAAATTCGTCACGAGCCGCTGGCCATGCCAACAGGGAACGGACTGGTAACACGCCGTGGATCCGAAGATCACGCGCCCGCCGGGCAAGTACAGGGGGTCCATGCAATCGACGTCTTCGGGCAGTTGCGACACCTGCCGCAGACCGCCGCCATCGACACCGATCTCCCACACTTTCCAGCCCGCGGCCTGCGACCGGGTGAACATCAAGCGGTCGGCATCGAAGTGCATTTCCAGTTCGCCGACATAGCCCCCGTCATCCGGCCGATACAACGTGCGCAATTCGCCTCGCGGCGCGGCTGCCTCCAGGATGGCAATTTCATTGTCCCAACCGAGGCGGTCCAAAGAGCTGTTGCACTCATGATTGCTGGGCATGCCTAACCGATTGAAATACGGCGACTCGTGCTCGTTGTTTCGCTGAGGAGCCCATTTCCGTTTCACGACCAGGATCCGCAGATCTCGCAGCAGCGGGTTGTCGAGCAGCGCCTGGTGCTGGAGTTCCGTCAGCAGCTGGGGAGCTTCAGGATCGTTTGCCTCGATACGACTCTGCAGTGCGTCGAGCCGCTGAAGGTACCGAAAGCCAGCTGGGTAGCGGTCACCGAACGTGTCGATCAGGTCCTGAATCGCGCTTCGCAGATTGTGGATTCTCGCCGTCGAGTCTGCTTCGGCAGCGGCCATCGCGACGACCTGCGTCATAAGAAGACACAGGATCATGGCGACGAGCATGTGTGGCTTGTGGCGATTCAATCAACGCGTGCCTCCATCATGTGCGACGGTGGGCCGGCGATCGCGGTCGCGAGCTGGTCCCACCCAGCATTCTGGTCAGTCGGCAATCTGGCCGGGTCGCGGCTACTTCCTGAGCAATTCCTTCAGGCAGCTGGTCATGATCGCTTGGTATCGGTCGGCATCCAGGACTTTGAAAGTCGCCACGACGTGCGGGTCGCCGAATTGCCCTCCCTCGTGGAAGGTGGTCCGCGCGCGGTCATCGATGGTCACCTGACCGGGGACGAAGTCAAACAGCTTTTCGATCTTTCCTGCCACTTGCCCGGCGGGCACAGCTTCCCACTGTCCGGGTGTTTTCTCCACAATCTGGCGGCCGGCGGCATGGAAGAACGGCGCCGTGCACCACATGTTACGGTCCTGAGCAAAAACCTCACGCTGGATTGCCGGATCGATGTCGTGGGTCAGGTAGGCCAGCGGATCGGCATCCGCAGGTTTGGGCGTCGCCTGCCATGCAGCGCCGGTGGCCAAGGCAAACAGAAAGAAGTTCTGCAGTCCGGCCGGCGCGGTGACGAGCACGTCCTCCTGCCGGAATTTCCAGTACGTACCGTAGGGAGCGCCGAAGCAGGGACACCAGTAGACGGGCAGACCAGACTGGAGAATTCGCACGTACGCGTGCGGATCGAGATCGACGTTGTACTCACTGTCCTGCGGCGCAGCATTGCCGATGTTCATGTAGATCCGCCCGACTTTTTGCGCATCAGGTCGGGATCCCGGTTCACCGCCGCGGCCACGTCGCGCATGCTGCCGGTCGTGAAGATCGTCACCTTGCGATCGGACGCACGCAGCTTGTCGAGAATCAGCGTCACACCCTGCTGATACTCCGCTGGCTGGTCGAGCAGTGGATCACTGGGCGACTTGAGGGGCGGGTTCAAGCCCACGACGCAGGGCACTTGCCGTCCGGTGAGCTGCAGCATCTGGCGCACCGGGATCTGACCCGGGCGTGACGCCTGTTTCTCCCCGTGCTCCACAATGATCCCCAGGATCTCGAATTCACGCAGCGCAAAGAGCGTGGCCAGATCGTAGTGGTCGTCCGGATCATCGTGCGGCTGGAACAAATCCGTGGAATAGATGACCGGGATCTTGTCGGTCAGCAACTGCTTCTTGAACCAATCCACGAGGGCCGTCATCGCCTGCTGCAAGTCCTTGGGGACAAAGCTGTGTGCCGAGTCCTCGTAGACGATCAGTTCACTGGCGACGCTCTTCTCCTGCAAGGCTGCATGGATGTCCTGGCTGTGCTTGATTGGTACGAGCTCATCTTTCTTGCCGACGAGCAGGAGGGTGGGGGCATCGTCGGGGGTCACGTGCAGGAGCGGAGACACCTTGGCCGCCTCATCCACACTCAGCTCCAGCGCCGGGAATTTGTCGTAGGCGGGAAGGTGCCCTTCCGCGCTCCACACCATGGTCCGCAGATCGGTCGGAGCGACAAAGGCCACGACCGCCTGCACCCGGTCGCTCGCGCGCAGTACGGGATCAGCGGACTTGGCGTCCCCTGGGTCGGACGCCGTGCCCAGCATCAGCGACAGGTGCCCGCCAGCACTCATGCCGCACACACCCAGCCGATGCGGATCGACGCCCAATCGTTCGGCATTCGCCCGGATGAAGCGGACGCTCCGACGCACATCCTCGACGGCCTCCGGAATCCCGAACTTGGGGCTGCTGCCGTGGCGCACCGCAAACACGGTGAAGCCGGCATCCAGCATCGGCTTGAACAACGGCACCGCCTTATCGGGCGGGCTCCATTCGGAGTACCACCCGCCGCTGACCATGAACAACACACCGGCACCATTGGCCGTGCCCGGAGGGGTGTACACATCGAAGGTGAGTGCCATGCCGAGTTTGTGGCCGTACACCACGTCGGGTGTGATCTTGACATCGTCCGCCGCAAACAGGATCGAGGCGGCGCACGCAGCCACGCAGAACCCCATGCCCAGCCGTAATCGCATCACGATATCTTCTCCAATCGTGGGTGAGAAATGTTGAACCAGTCGTCCGTGGGCACGCTTGATGCCGCCATTTCATCCCGGTGATGAAACGTATTCGTGTGAGAGCAGTAGACGTAGTTCTTAGCCAAGGTATTCGCATGCCCAACAACTTCCTTGATCGCGTCGAGAATGTACTCCAGCTCTTCGTCGGTCATGGTCGGATGCAGGGAGAGCCGCACCCAGCCGGGCTTCTCGGATAAGTCACCGTGATCGATCAAGTCGGTAATGCGCCGGGACCGCGTCGGATCGACGTGCAGCAGGTAATGGCCATACGTGCCGGCACACGAACAACCGCCTCGTACCTGGATACCGAAACAGTCGTTCAGCAGCGTGGTCACCAGGTTGTAGTGCACACCCTCCACGTAGAACGAGAGGATGCCCAGCCGATCGTCGACCTGGTTCGCCAACAAATGCAGAGTGGGAATCGCGCCAGGGCAGGCAAAGCGACCGCCAGCATCTCCTCTTCGCGCTGCAGGATCTGCGGGACACCCATCTCGTCTTTCAGGCGTATGCACAAGGCGGCCTTGATCGATTGCAGAAAGCCGGGAGTGCCCCCGTCCTCGCGCGCCTCGACCGAATTGACGAACTTGTGTCCGCCCCAGGGGTTCGTCCAGTCGACGGTTCCTCCACCCGGTTCGTCCGGCACGTCGCGTTGGTACAGTTCCCGATCGAACACCAACACGCCCGACGTGCCGGGACCGCCCAGGAACTTGTGCGGGCTGAAGAAAATGGCGTCCAGTTTCTCGGCCGGATCGGGCGGGTGCATGTCGATCTCGACGTACGGCGCGGCGGCCGCGAAATCGACGAAACAGTACCCGCCGTACTCGTGCATGATCGCCGCCAGCCGATGGTAATCGGGGCGGATGCCCGTGACGTTCGACGCCGCGGTGAAGGAGCCGATCTTGAGCGGCCGGTGCTTGTATTTCTCGAGCAGTGGATACAGTGACCTGGGCTCGACCAGCCCGGCAGCGTCCGGTTCCATGACCACCACGTCGGCCACCGTCTCCAACCAGGACGTGTGGTTGGAGTGATGCTCCATGTGTGTCAGAAACACCACCGGCCGGTCCCGCTCCACCAGGTGGATCTGGCTCTGGTACTGTTCGCAGACTCGCAGCCCGAGGATCCGCTGGAACTTGTTCACCACCGCGGTCATGCCAAACCCCGCCGTGATGATGACGTCGGAGGGACCGGCATGCACGTGCCGCTTGATAATGTCGTGCGCGGTGTGGTACGCACTCGTCATGGCGGAACCTGTAACCGTGATCTCCGTGTGCGTATTGGCCACGAAAGGACCGACACACTCGCTCATGATCCGCTCGATCGGCCTGTACAGCCGCCCGCTCGCAATCCAATCGGCATAGACGATCCGCTGCGTACCAAAGGGCGAGTCGAATCGCTGATCGATCCCGATGATATTGTCCCGAAATGGCTGGAAGTAACTGTCCATGCACGGACCTTGTGAAAGAGCAGACGGTGCGGTACGCGTGCAGTATACACTGGCCGCTGCGCCAGGAACCAGACGCGCGGAGCCACGCCCTGTCGAAGGCGGACCGGCGGACCTGGCAGGCTGGCCACCTTCAGGTCGGACTGCGGTAGCTTCCGAGTCCCCTGGCGAGCTATAATACCGCTGTTTGGCTGACTGCCGTTTCTCACACCACGCCTCACTTGCGAGGACGCCATCTCATGACCGACCAGCGCCACGCAGCGGATTTCCAGTTGCCGTTCCGCGTCCTGCAAACCGGCCTGTCCGCCATCGCGGTGATCCTGGCCACGGCGGCCGGCCACGTGGCAGGTGCCCAAGAGCAGCCTGCCGGTCAGCCTGAGAACCTCGCACCACGTGCCACCATTACAGCCAGCTCCGTTCACAACGAGCAGTACCTCGGCAAACTCGTGGCCGACGGCGATATCCCCAGCGCGATGAGCCACGCGGACATCGGCCGCGCCTGGTGTGCTCGGGGAAACAGTCATCCGCAAGGGGTGACTCTGACATTCCGCTGGCCGGAAGCGGTCAGGGTCGGCGAACTGGTGTACTTCGGCAGAACGGCCTGGGAGTGGGAAGAGAACTGGAAGGACTACGAAGTTTACGTGGATGCGGCGGAGAAGCCTGTGGCCACGGGACAACTCCAGCCGGGCCACGGCCCGCAGCGGATCGGACTGCCCGAACAGATCCCGGCGTCGTTGTTGACGCTGAAGTTCCTCAGTTCCTACGGCGGTTCGAACCCTGGCGCCTCCGAAGTTCAGGTCTTCGCCGATCGGCTGTCCGATGCTGCCTATGCCGCTTTCACCCCGCCGACTCGCGCTGCGGCACCTGTCCCGCCGCCGATCGTGGAGTCCAGTCTGCCCGAGAGTGCTGCGTTGGCGCGGCAGCTGGCCGGCGGCGGGCTGGGATTCACGAAGCTGGTTGTCGTGCAGCGGCAGCAGTTCGATCCCACGCACGTGTACACATACCACGTGGAAGGTCAGAAACCAGGTGGCGGTCTGTATCTGGTCGACCTGGCGAGTGGCGCGCCTCGTCTGACGCAGCTGGTTGACGCGTCCGCAGGTCTGGTCCTGGATGCGAATGTCTCGTACGACGGCCAGACGATATTGTTCAGCTGGAAGCGAACCATGCAGGACAAGCTCCAGCTGTACACGATCAACGTGGATGGAACGGCGCTGACGCAACTGACGAATCACGATTCCAACAACCTGAATGCCTGCTGGCTGCCGGATGACTCCATCGCGTTTCTCTCCGATCGGAAACCGGCGTTTGCCTACTGTTGGACGTCGTCCACTCCCATCCTCTACCGCTGCGATCGCGACGGGAGCCATGTGCAGCGTCTGTCGGCCAACTATCTCAACGATTTCACTCCCGCGGTCATGGAAGATGGGCGGATCATTTACAGCCGCTGGGAATATGTCGATCGCCCGGCGATTCCGATCCAGAGCCTGTGGTCGATCAATCCGGACGGGACGGGTTTGTCCGGTTATTTTGGCAATCGTGTGTTGAGTCCCGCCACGTTCATGGAATCGCATGAAATACCCGGCACCGGAACGGTGCTGTGTGTGCTGACCTCTCACAACGGTCCGTGTCGCGGCGCCATTGGAGTGGTGGACCCGGCGCGGGCGCGAATGCCCAGGAGGGAATTCGCAATCTCACGCCGGAAGTTGACATCGGTTCGGTCGCCCAAGGAGACGGCAACCACATCCGCGGCCCTTACGAGAGTCCGTTCCCGCTCGACGGACGCTATTTCCTCGTGTCCTGCGGCGGAACGATTGTGTTGCGGGACTACGACGGTACGGAGCAGGTTACGATCCTGCGGCGGCAGGAACCGCTGCGGTTCTATACAGCCCGCCCGGTGATGGCCCGACCGCGCCCGCGCTCCGTTCGTCGAACTACCGGCCCAGCGACGATGGCTGGGCGAGCGTGTTGGTGGAAGACGTCTACAAAGGGCTGGAATCGTGCCGCGGATCGGATCGGATCGTACAGATCGCCGTCGTGCAGGAGCTGGAGAAGAGCAAGTTTGCCGACGTGAGTCGTCGCGCATTCGGTTTCCAGTTTCCGGTCGTTTCCTGTGGCGCCACGTATGCTCCGAAGAAGGTGTGGGGATTCGCTCGAGTGGAAGCGGACGGCTCGGCCCACTTCAAGGTCCCCGCGCAGGTTCCGATCTATTTCATGGCCGTGGACGAATTCGGAAGAGCGATCCAGCGCATGCGTTCGTTCACGCACCTGATGCCGGGTGAACAACAGAGCTGCGTCGGTTGTCATGCGGACCGCAACTCCCTGACGCCCAACACGTCGGCTCACCCCTTGGCTGCGATGCGTCCGGCGGAAGAACTCACGCCGCCCGAATGGGGCGTGCGCGGATTCAGTTATCCGCACCTCGTGCAACCGGTGCTCGACCAGTACTGCGTGGAATGCCACAACGCCAAGGTGGCCGACGGGGGTGTGGACTTGAGTGGAGACCGGACCGACTTCTTCAACGTCTCCTACGAAACGCTCGCGCGGCAGGGTGAGCCCGGCCAGAATCCGTACACCAAGTGGATTCCGAGTTTCAACGGCCAGGAAGCCAATATCTTGCAGGTCGCGCCCAAACACTGGGGCTCGCCCGCCAGCAAATTGGCCGACATCGTGCTCACCGGACATCCCGACGAGACCGGCAAGCCACGGGTCCACGTGGATCCGCAGGGAGAACGTCGCGTGTTCACGTGGATCGATCTGAACGTACCCTACTACGGTACTTCCGAATCCAACAACAACGATCTGATCGGATGTCGCCAGATGCTCCCGGAGAATCTCGAGCAGGTGCTCAGCGAGATCACCGCCCGGCGGTGTGCCGCCTGTCACGAACCTCCTCGCCACGACTACGTGCGGATCACCAATGTGGAGAACAATCGCTTCCTGCTCGCTCCGCTGGCCCGCTCGGACGGTGGCACCGAGCGGTGTGGTCCGGGCGTCTTTGCCTCGAAAGAGGACCCCGACTATCAGGCCATTCTGCGAACCTTCGCATCGCTCGGCCCGCTGCTGACAACGAGCCCGCGGGCGGACATGGTCGAGTCGGCGAGCGACCCGGCAGCCGCGTGTCCGGCGGGAACGGAATAGGTTGGCGAGCCATGAGCGCAGCACGGTCCGACCAGGACGTTCGTCATTTGTGCCGCAGCACATTGTGTTGGGCAATCTTCCTGCTCGCCGGCGAATCGGCGTTGGCCGAGGGCCTGATCGCGTCCCCGGAAGCCGATTGGCCTCAGTGGCGCGGCCCGCGCGAGACGGCATTTCGCTTGAATCCGGATTGCTCCCCACCTGGCCGACCGGCGGACCACGCCTGCTCTGGAAGCAGACAGGACTGGGGACCGGCTGGTCGTCACCGATCATCTCCGGTCAGCGCCTGTTCATCACGGGTGACGTGGGGAACGAACTGGTCATCTACGCATTCGACCGAGACGGCCACCTGTTGTGGCGTGCGGTCAATGGCACAGCGTGGACAGGATCCTACCCCGGTGCCCGCGCGAGCTGCTGCTATTCCGAGGGTCGCGTCTTCCATCTCAACGCGCACGGACGCCTGGTGTGCCTGGATGCCACGGACGGCAAGCCGGTGTGGTCGGCCGAGATTCTCGAACGATTCGAAGGCCGGAACATCACGTGGGCTTTGAGTGAGAGTCTATTGGTCGACGAGTCGCGCGTGATCGTAACGCCTGGAGGCAAGACCGCCTTGATGGCCGCCTTGGACAAGCGGACGGGTGAGACGGTCTGGACGACACCACCACTGCCCGACGAGCGGACTTCGCACTGCTCGCCCATAATCTTTGAACACGGCGGCCGGCGCGTCATCGCGAGCTGTTCGGCAGCCCACGGATTCGGCGTCGATGCCGGTGACGGCACGTTGCTGTGGACCGTCCCGCTCAAGAACCAGTTCGGTGTCAACGTGGCCTCGCCCATCTACAACGCGGGCGCCATTTTCTTCGTGACACCCTACGGTGAGGAAGGGCGGCTGTACCGCCTGCGCCGCGAAGATGCACCTTTTGTGCCCGAAGTGATCTGGAAGTCGCGACTCGATGCGGTCACCGGCGGTGGCGTGCTGATCGATGGAACTCTGTTCGCCGCCGGCTACCGCCGCAACAAGTGGTGGGTGGGAATGGACTGGCAGACCGGCGAGGTGACTTCCGAACTGAAGGACCTCACGACCGGCGCCGCGATCTATGCCGATGGGCGACTCTATTGCCTGGATGAGAAGGGAACGGTCGGACTCGTGGCGCCGGAGTCGGGCGGACTGCGGTTGGCCGGCACGTTTCCACTGGTCGCCGACCGCGTGACCGACGCCTGGGCTCATCCCGTGTTGCTCGACGGACGTCTCTACCTGCGCTATCACGACACGCTCTACTGCTACGATGTCGCCGCCCGCTGACGCTGTAGAGCAAGCGTCCCGCTTGCTCAGGCACCACCGAGACGGTTGTGCTACACATGCAATCCGCTGACAAGGTAGAGCAAGCGTCCCGCTTGCTCAGGCACCACCGGGACGGTTGTGCTACACATGCAATCCGCTGACAAGGTAGAGCAAGCGTCTCGCTTGCTCAGGCACCACCGAGACGGTTGTGCTACACATGCAATCCGCTGACAAGGTAGAGCAAGCGTCCCGCTTGCTCAGGCACCACCGGGACGGCCATGCTACCACCATCACAGTTTGACTCATCCGCACACTCGCGTCCTGTCCGCGGCATATCGGGGCAACCGCGACGTCCCGACTTAATAATGAGTCCGCGGCCGCCGATAAGTCGCAAAGCTACGGGCCGATCGCTGTTCGACAATGTGTCCGGAGATGGGACATGCGCCGTGCACTTTCCGCATCATCCAAGGTCATCCTGTTATTGGCCGGAGTAACCGGATGCAGTGTCCTGAGCTGCCCGTCGACATCGGCTGCCGACGAGTACTGCATCATGTTTCTGGACGATCTCTTTCATCCCTTGGACGTGGACGAATCGCGAGATCCCTGGGAGGAGCGGATTGAAACCGACCGACACGACTTTACGCAATCGCCCAAGACGGTGGGGCGAGGTGTCAGCATCATCGAAATGGGCTACACCTACTTCTACGAGGATACGGGGGCGGAGATTGAGCAGTCGCATGTGACGCCGGAGATGATGCTGCGGGTTGGCCTGACGGAGGACATTGAGTTCCGAGTGATGTGGGAGTACGCGTGGCGCAGCATCGACGGGGAAGACGCGTCGACGGCCGTGGAAGGCGCAGAAGACCTACGCTGGAGCTTCAAGTTGCGCACGACCGAGCAGTCAGGTCTCGTCCCGGACAGCGCGATCAAGATCGTCAGCTCGGCCCCCACGGGCGGTCATGCCTGGACGACGGACCGCGTGGAGTACGGGCTCCTGTACATTTGCGAGTGGAAGATTGCCGACGGCTGGACGCTGGCCGGTTCTTCCGGATTCCTCACTCAGGCATTGGGCGATTTCGGGCTGCTTCCCGAGGAGCCGGCCGCCGATCGTTTCATCGACTGGGTGCAGTCGGTAGCCTTGGGCTTCGAGTTCACCGAGCGCAACACGATGTACGCGGAATGGTATGGTCATTTCTCTCATGCGCTGGCCGATGAGTTCACGATCAGCATCTTCAATGTGGGTATCGACCACTATATCACCGACGACCTCGTCGTCGACATCCGCGTCGGAGTGGGTTTGAACGACGAATCCGACAATTTGTTCGCCGGCGTGGGTGGCGGTTACCGGTTCTGAAATGGCCCCCGCCGAGCACGCGTCTCGCTTGCTCGAGCACGATCGGAACGGTTGTGCTGCGGCTGACCAGCACCTGGAGTCAGGCGTATCCGTGAGTTACACTGATGTCTCCGCGACCATTCCCCTGTGGTCGTCGCCGTGAGATGTACTGGACACTGACTGTTTGTTTGGAGAATCCACAGCCATGACAGAAAACAAGCGTAGCTCAGCCAATAACTCTTCTCGTCGACAGTTCCTCGCGCAATCGTCGATCGGACTGGTGGGAGTCGCGGCGTTCGCCAAGTTGCCGTGGGTGCATGCGGCACCGGCGGAAACGGACATGACTGTCAAGATCGGCTTGATCGGTTGCGGAGGACGCGGTACGGGCGCGGTACTCGATGCGCTCGGCGCGGCCACGAAGGTCATCTATCCGGCCGCTGGCTATCATACGGAAGACGTCGCCGAAGGCGCCAAGGTCGCACGGCCGAACATTCAAGTGGTGGCGCTGGCCGACCTGTTCGAAGATCGCCTGACGAAGTGCAAAGGGGAACTGGAGAAGCTCGGCATCGACATTCCACAGACCCGATGCTTCACCGGTTTCAACGCCTACAAGGAGCTGGTAGGCCTGCCGGAAGTGAACTACGTCATCCAGGCGACATCGCCGCATTTTCGTCCACAGCATTTGATGGCCGCGATCGAGGCTGGCAAGCACGTGTTCATCGAGAAGCCGGCGGCCGTCGATCCGACGGGCGTCAAGATGGTGATGGCCGCCGGCGAACTGGCGAAGCAGAAGGGTCTGGGGATCGCCGCCGGCACACAGCGTCGCCACTCCATCCCGTATCGCGAAGCCATTCAGCGCATTCACGACGGTGCGATTGGCGACCTCGTGTATGCCAAGAGCTACTGGAACGGCGGAGAAATCTGGGTCATCGAGAAGGAGCCGACCTGGAGCGACATGGAGTGGCAGCTGCGGAACTGGAACTACTTCACCTGGCTGGCGGGCGATCACATCGTCGAGCAGCACGTGCACAACCTGGACGTGATGAACTGGGTCATCGGCGCACATCCCATCAAAGCCGTCTCCGGATTGGGTGGTCGTCAGGTGCGCACGGACGCGAAGTACGGCAACATCTTCGACCACTTCGCCATCGAGTTCGAATACCCGAACGGTGTGACGATGTTCAGTCAGTGCTCGCCAGATCAACGGCTGCCTGAACAAAGTCGAAGAATTCGTGGTCGGCACCGATGGCGTGAGCAACTGCAAGAACTCACATCCGTCCCAAGACCGGCGAAGCATGGACGATGCCACGCCGCGAGGAACAGGAGGATCACCCCTATCAGCAGGAGCATCTGAACCTGATCGCCAGCATCCAGGCGGGCAACCCGATCAACGAAGCGCAGACGGTGGCCGAAAGCACCCTGACCGGGATCATGGGGCGCGAGGCCGTGTACAGCGGCCAGGAAATCACCTGGGAGGCCGCCATGCAGTCCACCATGCGGCTCGGTCCGGACGAATACAAATTCGGCCCCTACCCGACGCCGACCGTGGCACTGCCCGGGATCTACCAGTTCAGTTAGGATCTGTGTCGTAGGACGGATTGCCAATCCGTCCTACATCCCATTCGGCAAGTTATTGTGCTACAGCGCCTTAGTACTCGCGATCGGTCACGAGGCCGGGCTGGGGCACCGGATACTTGCCATTCGGGCCTGGCATCAGCGGCGAAGTCGAGTCCGGGGTGAGCTTGTCCACGTCCGGCGCGAACTCGTGTTCGTGATTGAGCATCTGATCGTACGTGATGACCTGCCCCGTGTGGGCTGCCATGCGTCCCATGGAGCTCACCAGACTTGCCTCCGCGCCTCGCTTCGCTTCGTTGTACGGCTGGTCCTGCCGAATGGCGTTGTACAGGTCTTCCCATTCCACTTCGTACGGATTGGGTTCGGGGTCGGTGAACTTCCAGATCAGATTGGACGGTCCCAGTTTCTGCTGGTTGTAGATCGCGCTCTGCGACGGCATGCCGGCGTTGATCGAAATCACTCGCCTGCCGTTTGCTGCCGTGCACCTAGCTGCCGAACTGGTCGTAGCAGCCCCCGATGCATCGTCCGTAGAAGAACAGTTTCGTGCCGTCTTCGAACGTGTATTCCACCGAGTAGTTGTCGAAGTTCTGATCGACGTAATCGCCGCGATAGTGGCGTCCGCCGGACGCCTGGGCTTCCACGGGCCAGGCGCCCTTGAACCAGCAGCACTCGTCGATGTTGTGGATGTTGAAGTCGTTGTAGCAGCCGCCACTGGCCCACAGGTAGCTGTGGAACTGCCGGATCTGGTACATCCAGATCGGATGTGTCTGCGGGCTTCGGCTCCGACAGGAACGAGCCCAGCGGGCCATGCATGCGATAGGCACGAAGCGTGATGATGTCGCCGATCTCGCCAGACTTGACGCGCTCGTGGAGGGCCTGGCGGGCCTTGCAGTGCCGCCACATCAAGCCCACGCCGACCTTGAGATTCTTCTTGACCGATTCCTCCGCCAGTTTCAACATCCGACGCGTTGTCGGGCCGTCCACCGTGACCGGCTTCTCCATGAAGACATTGACGCCCTTGTCAATGGCATAGGCGAAGTGGACCCAGCGGAAGGCCGGAGGCGTGGCAAAAATCACGACGTCGCCCGGTGCCAGGCAATCGATGGCCTTCTTGTAGCCGTCGAACCCGACGAACTTGCGATCGTCGGGGACGTCGATCTGGTCACCAAACTGAGGCTTCAAGTTACCGAAGCTGCCGGACAACCGGTCGCTCGAACACGTCCGCCATGGCCACCAGCTTGGCCGGTCCGCCCTTGGCCGTCAGGGCATTGGCAACGGCTCCCGTCCCGCGTCCGCCACACCCTACCAGCGCGATGCGGATCGTGTTATTCTCGGCCGCATGCACGTGGGGCAGCGCCAACCGGCAAACGCCGACACCGCCGCGATCGTGCCAGTGCTCTTGAGGAAGGTGCGACGGGACGTGAGGCGATCGTGGCTTTCGTTCATGGCAGGCGTGCTCCGAAAAGATCGTTGGTTCGTCATCAGCGGCAGGACGTCACGCAGTGATATCAGGAAGGTGACCCACTCGTGACACGCTCATTGGCTTGCAACGCTCTATGATATCTCCCCGCAGAGCGGACCTCAATCAGCCCTGGTCGCCGCGGGACGCCTTCCACATCGTCGCGGAACTTCCATGCCGCTCGACGGTTAAACTCGCCGAGGAGTCGTTTTCGGACCGGTTGAAACGAACCATGCTGGGAGAGTCAACATGAAACAGATGCACTGGATGATCGTCGGATGTTGTGTCTCGCTCGTACTGGCCGGCACCGCCGCGGCACAGCGCCCTGAGAGACCGGGGGGGCCCGGCCGGGGACGCACCGCGGAAGGCGAATTGGACGTGCCCCCGGTGGCCGGCAGCGATTTCGAAAAGAGAGTCTTCTCCACTCTGGACGAAATGAAGCAAGGCCCACGGTACCTCAACGTGTCCGCGACGGATGGACGCCTGCTGCGCATGCTGTCCGAATCGATCGGCGCCAAGAATATTGTCGAGATCGGCACTTCTACCGGCGAGTCGGGGATCTGGTTCGCACTCGCCCTGCGCTCGACCGGCGGACATCTGTTCACGCACGAAATCGACGCCGCACGTGCCAAGACCGCTCAAGAAAACTTCCAGAAGGCGGGGGTCGAGGATCTCGTGACCATCATCATGGGGGACGCGCATGAAACCGTGAAACAACACCAGGATCCCATCGATATCCTGTTCCTGGACGCCGACAAGGAAGGCTACCCGGACTACCTGCAGAAATTGCTGCCGCTGGTGCGCCCCGGCGGACTGATCATCGCCCACAACATGAACACGCGACAAGCCGATCCCAATTACGTCAAGGCCGTGACGACGAACCCGGAATTGGAGACGCTGGTTCTCTTGCGCGAAGGCACTGGCGTGGGGGTGACGATGAAGAAACGAGGAGGCAAGTAGTTGTCAGAACCTGCAGACGTGTAAGTAATACGCCCCAGGTGTTCTCCCTCCAGCGCGCCGTCATGGTAGGATGGAACGGCCAAGTGCGTTTAACCGCAACGCCAACGGCGTGCGCGCAGCGGGCAGAGTTCGGGATGCGGTGCGCACGCCGGTGGTGTCAGCGTTTAACCGCAACGCCAACGGCGTGCGCAGCGGGCGGAGTTCGGGACGCGGCGCGCACGCCGGTGGCGTCAGCGTTTAACCGCCAGCCCACCGGGCTGCGCAGCGGGCAAGTTCGGGACGCGGCGCACGCCGGTGGCGTTGCGGCTAAACGGGTGTGAGGGCGCCGTGCGGAAGCGAGGAGCGCACGCCGGTGGCGTTGCGGTTAAACGGGTTTCATGTGAGAGGGGTCACTTCCTATGGACGCGACGATACGAACGTACGCGGAGTCTGCTCGGCATCGTCGCTGTATCGTCGCTCGAACCGGCGCCTTGGTCGTCTGCCTGATCTGGCTTTGGGGACAAGGCTCAGTCTGCCTGAGTGAGGAGGCCGAATCCGGCCGGCCCGGTTTCGGCACCATCGCGACCAGTTGGTCAGGGCGACCGGCACCGCTCCCCAGCGCGAGCGTCGGAGGGTTCGCCCTGATCGCGCAAGGTTCCGGGCCGCAAGTCGCCCTGATGCCCCCGGCCGGCATGTTCACGGTCAGCGTGCGGGCTGACGAGGAGGCCCGTCTCACGCTGCCGCTGACCGGCCTCACGCGTCCCATGCGGGTGCTGGTCGACGTGGAAGTGCGCAGCGGAGGCGACGTCGAGGTCAGCCTGACGGCGGGCGACAGCGTGGTGCGGCGAGCACTTCAAGAAGGGACGTCGAGCGAACTGAGTCTGGACCTGCAGCCGGCCGGTGATCAATCTGCGCTCGTTGCCACGACGCGCGGACTGCGCGAGGAGACCGGTGTGCGATGGCGGCGATGGCGATGCGTGGTCGACGACAAGGAGTTTGCGATCCCGCTGAATTTTCCTGCGAGCCCGGAAGTGTATCCGCCTCCGGTGCTGCCTGATTTGCGACAGGCGATGGAGCAGGAACTGATCGAATGGGATTGGCGCCTGCAGGACGGCATCGCTACGACCCGCGAACCACGTTCCTGGGCTCAAGCGATCGAACTGCTGCTGCAGCGCGGCGATCTGTTGGTGGCCAACCTGCTGGCCGTTTCCGTCTCCATGGACGACCTCCTCAACGACTGGGAACAGCTGAGCAGCAGGCTCAGACGTTGGCACAGACGAGCGACGCGAGCGAGTCACGGTGGGAATCGCTGTGGCGGCGTGCACATGAGCTGCGACGCCAGATAGCTTTCCGGCATCCGCTCGCGAATACGGGCCCCCTGGTGTTCGCGAAGCAGGTTCCTTCGTGTTTCAGTCATCAACTCACTCAGTACTACGGCATGTGTGCCAGGCCGGGCGGTGGCATCTTCGTGCTCGATGCACCAGGACGTTCGATGCACACGACGCAACTGGCTGATCTGCCCACCGGCAGCTACCAGCATCCGGAAGTCTCGTGGGACGGCCGGCACATCCTGTTTGCCTATTGCGACGCCCCCACAGCTCCGGTCGATCGCGGCCTGCATCTCGAACGCAACTACCACATCTATCAAGTCGCCTCGGACGGCTCGGAACTGCGGCAATTGACGGCCGGCCCCTACGACGATTTCTCGCCACGCTACTTGCCCGATGGAAAGCTGCTGTTTCTTTCCACGCGGCGGGGCGGTTTTCATCGCTGCGGCGCCGGACCGTGTCCGGTCTACACGCTGGCCACCGCCGAAGCGGACGGATCCAACCCGCGACCGATCTCGTACCATGAGACGCACGAATGGGATCCGGTCGTTCTCAATGACGGCCGGCTCCTGTATACGCGGTGGGACTACGTCGATCGACACGCCGTGTATTACCAGCAGTTATGGAGCGCGCGACCGGATGGAAGCAACGTCGCGGCGTTCTACGGCAACAACACGTTTAATCCCGTGGGTGTGTGGGAAGCGCGGCCGGTACCGAACTCGGACCTGGTGATGGCCACGGCGGCAGCACACCACGCCATGACCGCGGGGTCGATCATCCTGTTGGACGTGTCCAAAGGCATCGACGGTCTCGACCCGATCCGTCGGCTTACGCCCGACGTGCTGTTTCCTGAGAGCGAGTTTCCGGTGCAGAATTGGCACGCGGCAGCCGGAGTTCCCACGTTGCCACTCGTGCCTGTGGAAGAACAACGGTGGCCGGGACATTGCTATCGCTCGCCGTACCCTCTGTCGCCCGACTTGTTCCTGGCCGCCTACAGTTACGAGGCGTTGCTGGGCGAACCGAGTGCAAACAAGGCCAATATGTTCGGGATCTACCTGGTGGATCGGTTCGGGAATCGGGAACTGCTTTATCGGGACGTCAGCCTGGCCAGCCTGTGGCCCACACCGCTGCGGCCCCGTCCGCGGCCGCCGGTCCTCCCCAGTGCGCTCGATCAAACACAGACCGCGGAAGGCACGTTCTTTCTGCAGAACGTTTACGACAGTTGGCCCCATCTGCCGGTGGGTGCAGAGAACGCGATCACTCATTTGCGAATCGTTCAGGTCCTGCTGAAAACCACGCCCAACGCCAATGCGCCGCGGGTCGGGTTTGCCAATGCCTCGCCCGGCAAACAGGTGCTGGGAACCGTTCCCGTGGAGCCGGACGGGTCGGCCTATTTTCGTGCCCCGGCGCAGACGCCGCTGGCGTTCCAGGCTCTCGACCGCCAGGGCATGGCCGTGCAGACGATGCGCAGCTTGACTTACCTGCAACCGGGTGAACATGCCGGCTGTGTCGGCTGCCACGAACACCGTTCCAGCGCACCCGATTCGCAGTCCGTGGCGATCGCGCGCCAGCGACTTCCGTCGAGCATCACACCGGGTCCCGACGGCTCCAAGCCCTTGAGCTATCCGCTGCTGGTGCAGCCCGTGCTCGACAGGCTCTGCGTCGAGTGTCATTGCAGATCGAAAGCGGACGGAGGGATCATCTTGACCGGCGAACCGGCCGGCGAGTTCAGCGTGTCGTATAACGCCTTGGCACCGCTCGTGTCGTACTCGGAGTGGAAAGGCACCCCCGCCGACAATTCCGAACCACTGACGCGGCCCGACCTCTTTGGAGCGCGGCGCGAGCAAGCTCATGCAATTGCTCCTCAAGGGGCACGAAGGTGTCGTACTCAACCCGGAAGACATGGCACGACTCGCGACGTGGATGGATGCCAACGCGCTCTTCTACGGCTCCTTCGACCCGGTCGATCAGAAGCGCCAACAACTGGGTGAACGGATTGCCGGCCCGGCGCTGGAGTAGCTCAACGGAAGCAATTCCGCGCTACGGCGATTCGAATAGCTGTCGCAGTTCTTCTCGAAGCACCGTCAGCTGTTCTTCTTGTTCGGGACTGAACGCTCCTTGAGTCTGCCCGTAGGTGTCCATCCAGGCCGCCAGACGCAACATCTCTTCGCGTGTCAATCCGACGTCGCGGTGCAGGCTGTCAGCCTGCAGGTATTTCAGCAGTTTGCTCTGGCGGGACGGATTGTCGCCCGGGATCGACGCGTCGCGTTCGAAGACCAAGGCGGACAGGTCACCATTGGCGTAGCCGATCAACGTCTGCCAGGCCTGGCCGGCGCTGAGGTCAAACTTCGCAGCCTGGGCATCCGGGGCTGACGCCTGGTGGCAGGACGTGCATTTCTGATCCAGCACGGGCTGGACCAACGTGTCAAACCGCAGCGGCCAGGTGCCCTCCACATCCGGGCGTGATCCTGCTGGGGCCGCGCGCCAGGGCCAGCATGGACTGGCTGCCGGGCGCCGCATTTCGCGACTCATGGCAACCGATGCAGGAGAGGGTCTGCCCTGGTTGCACGTAGGTCAAGCTGCGCATGGTCTGCAGGGCGAAACCGTCACCGTCGAGCGCCTGGAAAAACACGGAGAGGCCGGACGGGATGCGGAAATAGGCCGACCCGTCCGATTCCACCGGGACCGTGCCGACAACGAACTTCCCGGTTTCTTCGTGCGAGACACCCAGGCTGGGCGTGTTCATGTGGGGCTGGACCTTCGGCAACACACCGACGATGCGCAACCGCTTGACCGCGCCGCGCTCAATGCCCGGCAAGCCCTGATAGATATCCTGCAACAGGACGTTTCCCACCTGTTCGCCGTCGGCATGCACGAGTCCCGAGAACGCGTTCGGCGCCGTGCGCGCGCTGGATCGGAATCGGCGACATGCTGGAGATGTCCGGATCGCGGTGCAGCAACTCCAGATTCCCGAACCGATCGCACAAGTAAATGCCCTGCGCATTCACCGGGTTGCTGTCATCCTCGTAGCGTCCATGTGGCGGAAGCTGGCGATTGCTCCAGCTGACCAGGTAGAAGTCCTCGGACAGCGGCCAGGGATTCGCGTAGTAGGAACCGACGTTTTCCTCGGTTTCCGGGAACGGCACTTCCGGCGTCAGCCGCGTCAGCGGGGCTTCTCCTTCGTTCCCCTTGGACGGATCCAGCAAGACGAGCGACCCGCCGGTGATCGAATGATGCGCGGCTGCGGTGAAGATCATCTTGCTGGAGTGGGGAATCGACCGCGGTTCCAGAGTGGCTTGCGGTCGCACCGTGTAGTTGCCGTACACCAACTGGGCATTGGTGCCATCCGGGTTGGACGACCAGAGACTGAAGAAGTGGCCGTTGAAGCGATCGATGTAGTCCCATCGGCAGTACAGGATGCGCCCGTCCTGCGCAATGGATGGTGTGTATTCAAAGGTCTCGAAAGCCGAGACCGGCCAGATCTTGGTACCCTCGGCGTTGACGGCGTGCATCGTGAACACCGGCACGGGCCGATAGTCGTCCCCTCCGCAGCGGACGTAGCTGTCCGGCAAGTCACCGGCAATCGTCTGCTGCGTGTTCGCCTGGCTGGTCTGCAGGAATTGCCCTTTGCGGGTCGACAGGAACAAGACGTCGCCCGTCGGAAGATATCGGCCATCGAAATCGTCGTACTTGCCGCGAGTCAGTTGCCGATACTCGCCCGTCGCCAGGTCCATTTCAAACAGATGGTAGAAGACCTCTTCTTCCACGTTATTCTTGTCGCGCTTGTTGGGCACATTCGCCACATGCGGATAGTAGCGGCTGTAGGCAAACACGCGCTGTCGTGGCATCGGGCGACACGTCGAGCCCGTGAAAGTTTCCGGCGGGCCAGGCAGATGTCAAGCTGCGGACCTGTGCGTCGGGCGACTTGAATTTCTCGAGCACGCAGATGCCGCCGCCCGGTCGCGCCCACCAGCCGTAGCACTGGTCGGACAGATGGGGAAACATCGTGGGCGCCCGTTTGACAAACACGATGCTGTCGAAGTCGAGCAATGGATTGGACAGCGCGAGTTCCCGCACGGTCGTTCGCACGGCGAAATACGCACTCTTCCACGTCGCTTCATCCGCCGACTTGTCGAGACCGGCCGCTTGTTGCTCCGCTTCCTGCAACCGCGCCACCTGCGACTGCACGTTGACGCCGAGGGATTGCAGGGCCGCGGCCAACTGGCGGCCCCTGGCCAGGGACATGCCGACAATCTGCGGCCAGTCTAATCCCTGGCCCGCGCCTGAATCGCGTTCGCATGTTTGACCGACCAGGGACTCACACTGCTCTGAGTCGCCGGCTTGTGCAGCGCAACGTTGGTGTCACTTCCCTCGGCCAGCACCACCACCTCGTCGAGATGAAAGTAGACCTGGCCGGGCAACTGCAGGCGAATGAACCGGGCAGTCTGACCCTGCAGGGTGATCTCCAGCGGCTTCTGATCGGGCTGGCCGCGAAAGCTACTGCCGTCGTGTGTGTACGCGAGCCGGAAGTCCTGGCCGTCGCCCGAAAGCAGCACTTGGATATGTGCGGCGCGCGACTCGAACCCGTCACACCGGTTGTAGAGTCGAAGTCGGCCCAACGCGGTCGGATCGCCAAGATCAACTTGCCACCAAGGGTCTTGTTCCAGTTGGGTGTGGAATCCCCATTTGCCATCGATGACTCCGTCGCAGCCGCCGACCGCATCGTCCTCGGGTGTGACCTTGTTGGCTCCGGCCGCCAGCCGCACGTAACGCAAGCGGGCTTGGGTCAGCCAATCCGCTTCCAGCTGAGCGCGCGTGACGGCCGGAATGGTGGTCGCCGCGTCCTCCGCACGAGCCCCCGCGGCCAACGGCGAGAGTGCGAAGAACAAGAATGCGACAAGGACTAACCCTTCCAACATTCGTCGGCACGTTCTGATCATGACCTGGACCCTCCGCATGTTGTCATGGCAGTTTCCCTCGCATTCCCAAGGAGGATTCTAATCCAAGTCTGGCACGAAAGGCAGCACAACGAGATGTTTGGCGGAAGGCCCTATTCACACGTGGGAGCCCATGCCACAGGTGAGTTTGGCCTTCAGCCAAACGTGTTTTATGGCTTCGATTTCCTGGGGCGTTGCCCCAGGCTACGGTGATGATGGCCTTCGGCCAACTGCCGGATGCAACCGCTTCACGGTAAAGAGATGGGCAGTATCCCCATGCCGGAACTGCGCTACGCTGGTTCCGGCCTGCAACCTATTGGAAAGTCGGCTGAATGATCAGACGCTGCCGGCCATTCGCTCCCACCTGAACGCGCAATCCATCGCGGAGCTGCATCCCGGACGTGAGCTGTTCGGTGCCGGTGTCGACATCCATGACTCGGTACACGTGGTCGTTGTCCGGTTCCACGGTGAACCATTCGGGGACGGCGTTCATGCGCGGCCAGTCCTCGCGAAACCCCATCGTCAACCGGTGGCGAGGCACGTCGAATTGAAGCACACCTTCGTAAGGTCTGTCGGACTTTATGAAGACGCAGATCCCCCGCTCCCATGGTGCCGCTCCCAGTTCCAGGCCTGCCTGCCACGGTCGTGCGATGGTGTTGCGCGTATGCAGCAGCGTATGAATGAGAACCGTGCGGACCGTATTGGCTTCCAGCTTGTGCGTGTCCCAGAGCCGCTCGGGCCGGACGTGGTCGACCAGCAGCGTAGCGATTTCCCGATCCGCCCACACACAGGCCTCGGTCACGGGAAACTGCTTGACGAGGTAGAGACCGCCTTCCACCGAGTCGGCCACGTTATCGCGCGAGTCATGGTCCCAGTTGAACTGGAAGTAACGTGGTTTCAGCAGGCTCTGCATCGGTCGCCGAATGGCGTCACCGTACCGGCTGGAATGCGACGCCAGGTCGTAGTCCAGGAATCCCACGAAATCGTATCCCCAACCGTCTCGGAGGATCACGTTGTCGTGGGGTCCTGGAGTCTCTTGCAGCAGTCCGATGATCACACCGTCCGAATTGGTGCCGCGCCGCAAGATCTCATCGAACATGTATTCCAGATGCGGCCGGTACTGCGCATTTCTCCGGGCGCGCGGTGGAGTCAACGGCGAAAAGTAACCCCAGACCGCCGATGATCTCACAGCCGTGGTCGGAAAGGTGCGAGGGGACGAATTTTCCCGGCAGCAAGTAGTGGTCGGCCAGGCGATGCGCCCAGTCCAGATACTTCTTGTCCCCCGTCATGCTGTACAGCCGCGGCAGCACCTGGAGCAGGTCTCCGTTGACTTCCACGTTGTCGGAGGGGATGAGCCCATACGGCGTCTCGACGCTCGCATGTTTGAAAATGTCATCCACCAGCCCGCACAGGCGTTCGTACCAGGGCCGGTTCTTGCCGGTGATTTCCACGATCGGCGTCAGTCCGTCTTTGACATATTCGCTGGCCCCGAAGATAACACGATCCAGCGGCAGGTCGATCTTCGCCCCGGCATCCATATCGTAGGAAACCGGCAAGCGATCCAGGTGGTTGCAGAGACGCTGCTCGGCCGCCAAGGCCTCCACCATCACGGTGTCGAGCAGGTGTTGATCGGTGTAGAAGGCGGCCCACACGTAGAACGGGTAGCAGTCGGCCGCCGTATCCTGGTAGTTCCACTCCCGACCGGTGGGCCGAAACAGGCCCGATCGCTGGTCGCGCACGCCGAGGCATCGCTCGTGCAACCAGCGCTGGACTTTGGTCAGTGCGAGGCCCGCGAACTGCGCCGAACGTTCCGCGCGTGGCCAGTCGGGCTGTGACGGAGCCGGATCCCACAAACGCCTGGCGGACTCGTCGACCTCGAAGCCGGCCAGAGGCGACCACGTGGCGCTGCCGTCGGCCGGAGCAACGGCCGTAACTTGCGGGGCAGGCGCCACAGCCGCGGCCGCAGCTCTTTCCGTCGCCGCGGGCTCTGCCGCGACGGCTTGCCCGACACTCAGTCCGAACAACCATGAAACCAACAGGAAGCCGAGCCGCAGGACGGACTTCATCGCAAAGACCCTCACGGTACGCGGTCGCAAAGCAAGTAGCTCGCTCGTTCCATTGCCTGGGAACGGTCCCCATTCTACGTCACCACGTCTACCGCCGCGAGTTTCATCGGTCGATAATGGGCGCGACGGCATGGATGGGTGAACGCAACGGTCCCGCGAAGAGGGTTGTTTCGATGTCTGCAAGATCCTGCGGCTTTTTGCTTTGTGTGGCGATGCCTGCTGTCGCCTGCGTCGCTGTTGCAGCAGAGCGGCCGAATGTCATCTTGATCATGACCGACGATCAGGGGAGTCGGTGATTTCGGCGCCACCGGGAACAAGGCCATCGAGACGCCCAACCTCGATGCGATGGCCAAACGCAGCGCGACCATGACGACCTTCTACGTCAGTCCCGTGTGTTCGCCCACACGCGCCTGCCTGATGACAGGTCGCTACAACTACCGCACGCGCTGTATCGACACCTACGTCGGTCGCTCGATGATGGATCCGGACGAGACCACGATCGCCGAACTGCTGTCCCGGGCAGGCTACGCCACCGGCGTCTTCGGCAAGTGGCATCTGGGAGACTGCTATCCGATGCGGGCGATCGACCAGGGGTTCCAGGAAGCACTCGTGCATCGCGGAGGCGGACTGGCTCAGCCTTCCGAACCGCGCGAAAACAAGAATCGGTACACGAACCCCGTCCTGTTCCACAACGGCCAACAAGTGCAGACCACAGGGTACTGTGCCGACGTCTACTTCCACGCGGCGTTGGGCTTCATCGAGAAATCGCACGCCGAGCAGAAGAACTTCTTCGCCTATATCGCCACCAATACTCCGCACGATCCGTTCCACGACGTGCCCGCAGAACTCCTGCGTCACTACCAGACGAAGACAGGACGAGCTGGCCGCACTGATCGTGGGTCAGCGGCCGCCCGAGCAGTTGGCCAAGGAAGTCGACAACCTGGCGCGTATTGCCGCGATGATCACGAACGTGGATCAGAATGTCGGCAAGTTGTTCGACAAGCTCAATCAGCTGGGCATTACCGACAACACGCTGGTGATGTTCCTGGTGGACAACGGTCCGAACACACGCAGGTACGTCGGTCCAGCGGCGCGGGATGAAGAGCGAAGTGCACGACGGCGGAATCCGTTCGCCGCTGTGGCTGCACTGGCCCGCGCGGTTTGCAGCCGGCCGCGCGTGCGATCAGCTGTCGGCCCACATCGACGTGACACCCACGATCCTGGAGGCCTGCGGTGTGGCGCCTCCCGAGGGCCTGCACTTCGACGGCATCAGTCTCCTGCCGCTGCTCGAAGGTCGACAGGTCGCGTGGCCCGATCGGACCCTCGTCATCCAGTCGCACCGGGGCGACGTTCCCGTGCGGTATCACCACTTCATGATTCGCGATCAGCAATGGAAGCTGCTGCACGCGAGCGGCTTTGGACGCGAGCGATTCGAGGGAGAACCCGCGTTCGAGCTGTATGACATGGTCAACGATCCGACGGAATCGAAGAACCTGCTGGCGGAACAGCCGGCAGGTCTTCCAGCGTCTCAAACAGGCCTATGACCAGTGGTTCGACGATGTCTCGTCGACTCGACCGGACAATTACGCACCGCCTCGGATCTGGATTGGCACGCCTCACGAGAATCCGACGGTGCTGACCCGACAGGACTGGCGGGAGGGCACGTGGGCTCCCGATGCCGTCGGGCTACTGGGAACTGCACGTCGCGGAAGCCGGAGTCTACGACATTCATCTGGAGTTCGATGCCCAGACGGAGCCAGGCGTGGCCACCTCGACGTCGCCGATGTCACGCAACAGACACCGTGCGCGTCGCAGGCGACGTCGTGTGATTTCCCGGGCGTGCAGCTTGCCTGCCGGTGAGGCGCGACTCCGAACGCGGCTGGAGACAGGTGGCAGAGTGCCGCGGTGTGTATCAAGTGACCGTCACCCGTCGATAAATTGAGGACCTGCTTATGAACCGCAGGCGCAACGCGCAGGGTTCACCCTGGTTGAACTGTTGGTGGTCATCGCCATCATCGGCATTCTGATCGGACTGTTGCTGCCTGCCGTGCAGGCCGCTCGAGAAGCCAGCCGTCGGATGCAGTGTGCGAACAACCTGAAGCAACTGGGCCTGGGGTTGCACAACTACCACACCGCGCTGAACTGCTTTCCGCCGGGGTTCATGGCGGTAAATCATCTGGGACAGGTCCGAGGTGGCTGGGCCTGGGGCGTGTTTCTCATGCCCTTCCTCGAACAGTGCCCGCTGCAGGACACAGTTGAGTCCAACGAAGTACACCTTGTCTCAAGTCATCTCCGATCCGCAGCTCCTGCCGATGCTCCAGATGGAGCTGTCGGTCTTTCGCTGTCCCTCGTCGCCGATGGAAAAACTCCGTGAATATCAAGGCGGAGGTCAGATGGTGGCCACGGCCAACTACACGTGCTGCCGCGGTTTCTTCTCCTATCGGGACGGCACGCATTTGCTCAAGCGGAACAACGGCTTGCTGTTATGCATCGAGCGGGGTTCGCTTCGCCGATGTGAGAGACGGGACCAGCAACACGATGGCGCTGGGCGAACGGACCGTGCTTGACGGCCACATGCCAACGACCCGTCCAAGTGGCCCTCCTGGTGTGGCCCGGGCGGACTGGGTATCGGCAGCACGGTCAGTTCCTGCGTGTCGGCTCCCTTGAATCACCCGACCAACATGCACGCCTTCAGCAGCCATCATCCGAGCGGTGCGAACTTCTGCTTCGTGGACGGATCGGTGCACTACCTGCCCGACACGATCGATTCCCGAGATGGCGGCGTGGACTCGGGCAACGCGGGAACGCACGAGGCGTTCTGCCTGGCAGCCGCCAACAACCGCGTCGGCTTGTATCAGCTGCTCGGGGTCATCAACGACCACCAAGTGCACGCATCCGAGCTTTTGACCCCGCTGGCTGCGCCACCAGTGCAGACGATCGAGCAATTGGCCGGGATGTGCGACACCGGTCGTGCCAATCTGCTGGATCGTGATGGACGCCACCAGATTGCCGACGAGTGCCGCTTCGGGCAGATCGGCTCCGGCACACAGTGCCAGGACCGCGCCGGCCGTGGCACTGTCACCCGCACCGGTCGGATCGATCTCCCCGTCAATGGACACGCCGGGCACCGACGTCCAGTGCGGATCGCTGACCAGCATTCCCAGTGCCCCGCGGGTCACCACGACCGGGGCGCGATTCTGCTCGCGCAATTGCCCGCCGGCCCGGACGAGTTCCATCCAGGTCGACTTCATCACCGGGACGAGGGTCTTCATTCCCGACCGCTTCGAATTGGTTCGGCTTGATGATCATCCCCGAGAAAGTGCCGGATTCTACGGCGGCTGTCCGCCCAGAACACGACCCGTCGGTGCTGTCCCGGCCCGGTCGGACAGCACGCTGCGCACCCGCTCGGTCACCACACCGCAATCGGGCTCCTCCACCTGATCCAGCACGATGACGGCATCGGTGTCGCGGCAGCAGCTGGTCCAGCGATTCGACGACGGCCTGTTCCAGGTCGGGCGAAGTCGCGGATCGGTTCTTCGTATCGTATCGGGAGTGCTCAGCCGCCAGACTCGCCGTGTCGGTGTCGCGCGGCTTGAGATAGGTCGGCGTGTGCCGATCCGCGGCCACATGCAGATGCTCGGTACTGCAGCCCAGTCGCGTCAGTTCTTTGCGCAGATCGAACCCTTCGCCATCGTCGCCCGCAAAACCCACCGCGTGCAACTGTCCGGCGCCGAGTGCCGCCAGATTGCAGACAACCGTTCCGGCTGCGCCAGGGCTGCAGCGGATACCGACGACCTGATGCGCGGGTTTCCCGGTCTCCACGCTCAGTTCCACCCGCTGCGGATCGACATCGAGATACTTGTCGAGAAAGAAATCGCCGATGACCGCAATGCGCGACCGGGCGAAGCGGCTGATCAAATCCTCGAGCCTGGCGTCCGATAACTGTACGACATTCATCAGCTGTTCCCCGCGTCGAGTCCGGTGAGTGAGAGCCAGCAGGAAGTCCCGATTGTCGGCCTGCAGATAACGCATCGTGCCACCCATGCGGCTGAACGACTTGTTGTAGCGCAGATAGTACGAAGGATTGTCTTCGGGCGGCTCGCCTTGCGACCAGTCCCAAGTTCGATTCCGCCAGGTCACTGACCAGCAGGAAGTGGTTGTCGATGTGCTCACCGCGCTGGATGGCCAGGTTCTGGGCCATCGACAAAGACTTTTCGAAGATCATCGGACTCATGACGGCCGAGCCAATCGAGATGTACACGCCTCCCTCCAGGTGGCTCACGCTTTCGGCATACGTGAGGAAGTCCCGTTCCGCGGCCCGGCCCAGACAGGCGCAGTGGTTCATGGGGTGATTGTAGATGATGTCGTGTCCAATCATCGGGTGTCCGGTCAACGGCACTCCGGCCTGGAACGCACCGGCCTGGATACTGTATTGCTTCCACGGATGGGGCACCGGCAACCAACCCGCCTGCAGTTGGAACCGCGGATGACCGTCAGCAGGTCGGCCGCCGCCGCGGCGTGCTCCGGATCGCTCGCCGCACGTTCCGCGATCTCCGCCAGCAACTGCTCGTGCGCTCGGGATGGTCAGCCCTTCGTTCTGAATCATGGCACCGACCGACTTCACCGTAGCCTCGTCCTTCGTAGGCGCCGACATTGAGTGCCAGGTTGATGTAGAAGCCGGTCTCTTCCCAGTTGCCGAACTTCCCGTCCCGGACCATGAGTTCGACGTTTTCGCAACTCTTCCCCTGAAACGCGAACTCCCAATCGTGGATGATCCCGGCCCCGTTGGTGGCCAGATGAGTCACCCACCCGTCCCGCACCAGCTGGAGAAACACGGGTGCCAGCCCGTTCTTGATGGAATGTGCTCCGAACGTGATCATCACCGGCCGGTCGTTGTCACGCGCCGTCCGCACCCGGCCGGCAACTTCCGCGATCAGAGACGTGGCAGCTGCCGACAGGGACTTCGGCTGCGACCGGGGCGACACGTGGTCCTGTTCGATGCACTTTTTGTTGTCGCGATTCGCGAGCGGCTCCATGCGGACGGCGAAACGATCGAACTGGGGGTACGGCATGGCGGATTATCCTTTCGCGATCACACGACGGTCCTCGCGATACACCGCCAGAATATTCTCGGGAGGCACGTCGGGCTGAAACAAGTGCGTCGGACCGAGGATGTAACCTCCGCCGACTGCCCAGCACGTCGCAGTAACGTCGCACTTCCTGGCCAACCTGTTCCGGCGTGCCGTGCGTCAGCAGATGCTGCATGTCGATGCCGCCATGGAAACTGATCTGTCGGCCAAACTCGGGCTTCAGCTGCTCCGGCGACATCCCCGGACCGGTCGGCTGGATCGGATCGAGAACGTCGACTCCCAACGCGATCAGATCCGGAATGAACGGCCGGATGGAACCGCAGCTGTGGTACAGCACCTTGCCTCCCAGACCGTGAATGCAGTCGACCATCTCGCGCAGATAGGGCGCGACGAACTGGCGAAACATGTCCAGCGAAATCAACGGTCCGGCCTGGCTGCCCAGATCGCTGATCAACAGATAGAGGTCGATGCGTCCGCCAGTCGCTTCTGCCGCCCGCGTGTAGTCCACGCTTGTAGAAGTCGGTGAAGGTCCGGCTGAGAAAGTGCACCCATTCGGGTCGCTCCAGCATGTCCACGAACATGCCTTCCCAGCCGCGGACCAGTCCGGGTCGCTGCCAGATGTCGGCGAATCCGTAGAGCAGTGCGTGGTTCTCCCACCGCCGGCACTGGGCCGACAGCAGCCGAGTAGTCGAACTGGTCGGGATGCGGCCAGGCGAACGACTCCAGTTCACTCAGGCTCGTCGCGTCGGCCAACGCACCGCGCACATCTTCGCGCATCGGACCCCACGGAGTCGCCTGATACAGGTACCGTTCGCCCCAGAAGTTCTGAAACACGCCATCGCCGATCGCCCGTTCGGGCAACGACGGCGCATCCAGATGCCGCACATCGACCTCCAGTTCGTCGAGCAGACGATCGCGATCGTCGTGGCCCACGTGCTCCAACAACCGTCTCCACGTCGGCTCTTCCGCCCAGAAATCGCACGGCACACGATCCGGCTGGCGATGTGAAATCGCCGTCAGTACTCGTTCTCTGGGTGTCATACGCACTCGTCAACACTTGTTGGTACCCGTCTCGCAGACACGCTCGGCCGTAAAGGCCTCAATAATCGCCTTCATCACGAGGCGACTGACAAGCATGCCTGGTCGACACTTCCCGCCACCCAGTCACCACGTCCTGGCGTGAGCCAACCGATCCGCATTGCTTTGACAAACAGTCCAGATGTGAGGTACGTGTTTAAGTAGCACATCTTTCTCTGGTCCGTGAGTTGCGGCCCGTTGATTTCGCTGAGTTGCCGTGCGCGTGCCCCTTCGATCCGTTGGTGGATGGAGGCACTGAGGCAGAGCGCATGGCGACCACTGGTCAACGCCGTTGAGGGTTTCTGGCGCCCAACCTCGCCAGCGATTGAGTTCCCTCGTAGCGGCGGCCGGGTCGAGCGACCTGGCGCACGACAAGGGACTTGGTCTCCGTGATGGAAAGTCCTTAACGGCGTTGACTGCTGGGGGCAGGTGCAAGCGAGATCCGGCTAATCGCATCGGCGGGGGTCCCCTGGCTCCGTCGGTAGATCGGGAGTGTACTCATGACGCGTCACGTCGAAACGTTCTGGTGAGAGTCCGGATTTCCTGGTCGCTTGCTACCACCGCGTCCGCTCACTGTTGCAGGACTACTGCAGTTGTCGCCAATGCGGCAGTTACTGCTCGGCATTCGCGAATGTCTGCAACACCTGCGGCACTCAGGATCCCATTCGCCTGCCGATCACGTGGGCGCTGTTCGCCGTCACCATCTGCGGCGTCGTGCTGGCCATCCGCGTGTGGGCCCTCTGAGGTCACGCCGCTGTGCTTGTGGCGGTAGCGGGTCGGAAATGACGAATGACGAATGACGGAATGACGAAAGAAGCACAAATGACGAATGTCGAAAGAGCCTGGCGGTCGGAGTTGGCACTCCGGAGCCACCAAGGACAATTCCTCTTCGGGCTTGGGCATTTGTCATTCTTTCGTCATTCCGTCATTCGTCATTCGTCATTCCTGATCCTTGACCTGCGGCCTCACGCATCTCTCTAATCGCCAGTGGCATGTTGACCCTCCATCGACCATAATGCGGGGGATACTCCGCGCCGTCGTGCGGTACTCGTTCACCCACCTTTTTGTCGAGGATCAACTTGAACCGCAGATGGAACTCAAGTCACTGTAGGCGATTAGGAAGGGTGGCTCGATCACAGCTCCCTGTACTCGAGATGTCGATCCATTCCATTTTCACCACGGGTCGTGCACCTGGATGTCGGTCCCCACGAGAATAATATGATGTTCGCGCACCTTTCGCCCCGCTTGTCGTATGGTCCGGTGGTTCGCCGCGTGGTGGTTCGTCACCGTGGCCTCCGCTTCGCGAGCGGACGATCTCTCCGCCCTCTCTCTCTCTAAAATGCTCGCTGGCCAGCCCGCTAACAGTCTCGTGAAGCGAATTCAGGAGACGCGTGTTGAAGGTGACGGGAAGCAGTCGGAGCTGACCGTTGATCATCGCTTTCGCTGGCTGCCGCAATCCGGTTGCCTGTGTGATGGAGAGCCAACTGACCAACCGCGGCACCGAGACGGTTCACGCTCAGCAGGTCGCGCTGGCGGACTGGAGTTTTGCCACGCGAGATCCTGCGGATCAAGCCCGTTATCAGCCGTTGACGTATCGCGACGACCTCTGGTACGGATCAACGTATTGGACCGGCCCCGACTGGACTCGTGTCGGAAAGGACTGGCATCACTCGGGAGAGCAAACGTCGAGCATTCGTCGTTTCGACGCTCCGCGCGACGGCCGGGTCACACTCCAGGGCCGCGTCTACAAGGCGGACATCAACGGTGGCGATGGAGTCCACGTCGAGATCCGCGTGGGTCAGCGCGTGGTGTGGCAAGCCGACATCGAGGCCGCCGACGCCGGCGGCGTCGATCCCGCGCTGACCGTCGACGTGCGGCAGGGCGAGGCCATTCGATTTGTCGTACACCGCCGAGGCACGATCGGATTCGACACGACCCACTGGGACCCCCTCGTCACCTACGAGAACGGCGAGGCATTTCAGGCATCCAGCGCATTTTCCACGCAGCACCAGGGCGCAGGCGGCTGGTCGTACGAAATGGAGACGGACGCGAACCGGCCGAGTCAAGCGGCGAGTTCGGTCGTGCACGGCTTCCGCCCTCAGTTGCTGCTCTACGAGCAGGCGGTGCAACCCACTCAGCCGGTCGCGGTCCCCGCCGGCGACTCCTTGCCTGTCTGGGTGATTGCCAGTGGCTCGGACGACAACGGCTTCGTGCTCTGCACGTCAGCGATCGAGCAGTGTTCGCTGCATTGCAGCGTTTCGGACGACGGCGTGCTGCGCACCCAACTCGGTCTCGACCTGGCCACCGCGTCAGCCGACGTGGCGCCTGGTCAATCCCGGGACCTGCCCGCGTGCATTCTGATACCGTACCAGGGGTCGTGGCTCCAAGGCATTGCTGCGCTGCAGCGACTGCTGGTGCACGACTCACAACTGCCGGCGTTGGCGGACGCTACGCAGTGCCCTGGCCGATGCAGCTCACCGCGCAGGAATCATCGGTGACGTGTCGGTGGGCTGGGAACTTGACCTGTGCGCGTTGGTTCAAAGTGACTGGGTGGTCCAGGACGGAGTCCTGAACGACGTCGAGTCGTACGCGCGGGTTTCCCAGCAGCACGTCGATCGAGCCCGCGAGTTATTGACAGAGCTGCAGCAGGCGCGGCCGGGTGAGTTTCTGCAGGCGGAAGGAGTGCGGTTGTCGCAGTTGGCGGAGGCCGTTGCGCAGCACGACCGCGATCTCGGCCAGTGGCGGTTGCTCTACCAACAGATCCGCTGGCTGAAGCGACGGATCGCGCTCGCCAATCCGCTGCTGGACTTCGGCGCACTGCAGTTCTGCAAACGCGTTCCCACGTCGTACAGCCACCTGGTCATGCAGTACTACGGTTGGCGGGCCCGTCCTGGCGGTGGGATCTTCGTGCTCGAGCGGCCCGGGCATTCGCTCGCCTGCCGGGATCTGTTGGACGGGCGCCTGGAACACGGCAATGTGCTCGAGCCGCGCTTGTCCTACGACGGCCGCCGGATTGTGTTCTCGTTCGTCGCGTGCCGCAGCGATGGGCAGGCCTGGGACCCGGCCGAGCCTCGACAACACGGTGGACGATGGGTTCTACCACATCTGGACCGCGAACACCGATGGCTCAGACCTCCGCCAGCTGACTGCCGGGCCGTATGACGATCTGATGCCGTGCTGGCTGCCGGACGGCGGCATCGCCTTCAGTTCCACGCGACGGCGCGGTTACGCGCGGTGCTTTGGCGGCCAGTTCAGCCAGCGCTGGCACGTCTACACGCTGCACCGCATGAACGAAGACGGCACGGGACTGCGGATCCTGTCCGTTCACGATACCAACGAGTGGTTTCCCGCCGTGCTCAACACCGGTCACATCCTGTACAGTCGCTGGGACTACATCGACCGTGACGCCGTCACGCACCAGAACCTGTGGGCCATGCGTCCGGACGGCACGAACCCGCTGGCCGTCTGGGGCAACGCGACAAGCTCACCGCACTGCGCCTTCCAGGCTCAGCCGATCCCGAACTCGGAGAAGATCATCTTCACCGCCTCGGCCCATCATTCGATCACGGGCGGCTCGCTGGCGATCGTCGATCCGAGCGTGGGCGACAACGGTCACGCGGCCGTCACTCGGCTGACGCCCGAGATCCCGTTTCCGGAAGCGGAGAGCATGGACATCCCGCAGTATTATGCCGCTCCGTGGCCCTTGTCCGAGCGATTCTTTCTCGTGGCCTACAGCCCCACTCCGCTGATCTGGGAGCCGGGCGCAAATGCCCGCAACGCGCTGGGGATCTACTTGCTGGATGCGCACGGAAACCGCGAACTGATCTATCGCGATCCGGACATCGGCTGCACCAATCCGTGCCCATGGACCAGCCGTCCGGCACCGCCTGTGGTGTCCAGCGCACTGGCCGACAGACGCCGAGCCGATGGGCGAAATGTTCCTGACCGATGTGTATCAGGGGCTGGGTGAAGTGAATCGCGGCACGATCAAGCAGCTCCGAATCATCCAGATTTTCCCCAAGACCACGCACGTCGCGGACGCGCCGCGCGTCGGGTTGGCTCGCGAAGAGAATGCTCGCGCCATCCTGGGCACCGTGCCGGTGGAGCCGGATGGATCGGCACGTTTTGTCGTGCCAGCGCTGAAACCGGTTCTGTTTCAAGCGCTGGACGAAAACGGATTGGCCTATCAGACCATGCGGACCGTCACCTACGTGCAGCCGGGCGAGCGCGTGGCCTGTTTCGGTTGTCACGAAAGTCGCTCGACAACACCGGGCAACCAGACGGCCATGGCATTCCATCGTCCGGCATCCACGATCGAACCGGGACCGCTGGACGGTCGTCCGTTCTCGTTCGTGGAAGTCGTGCAACCGGTGTTCGACGAGCATTGCGTGCGCTGCCACGGTCCGGAGAAACAGGACGGCAAACTGGATTTGTCGGGGAAGCCGCGCGAGGGTTTTTCACAGTCGTATTGGGCGCTGTGTGGCGATGCTGGATTTCTGGGGGGCGGGCACGAATCCCACGAATGCCGCCGCAGCCTGGGTGCCGCGGTTTGGCGGCCGCAACCAGATTCAGGTCACGCCGCCGGGTGGACTCTACGGCGCGCGCGGCAGCCGCTTGATCAAACTGCTGCAGGCCGGCCATTACGATGCCAATCTCGAGCGCGACGATCTGCGGCGCATCGCGGCCTGGATCGACTGCAACGCGATCTTCTACGGTGTCTATCGACCGGACGAACAGGCCCAACAACTGCGCGGCGAAACCCTCGCCATGCCGGACGTGCAGTAGCACGATGAATTACTCCACTCTCGTGGCCAGGAGCATCCGCATGGGGACCGCTCAGCCAATCTGTCGTGGGACCGTGATTTTGAGGACCGTGATGTCTGAGGACCGTGATTTTGAGGACCGTGATCTTGAGGACCGTGATCTTGCATGACCGTGATCTTGACATTCGTCGCGCTGGCCACGGCCCCCAGCCTGGGCGATGACACGGTACCCGGCGGACTCGGAACGTCGGACAACGTCGCAGTCATCCAGAACGATTCGACGACAGGATTCTCCAATGCCGGCTGGAAGTACGACCGCTACCAGGACCTGCCGTCACTCGACGCGCACGCACGCATGGTCGTCGCCGACCTGACAGGGCCGGGGATCATTCGTCACATTCACACGACGCGTCACCACCCGCCCGAACTGACGGCGCGCGGCATCGTCCTGGAAATCTACTTCGATGACGCCCAGGAACCTGCCGTCGCCTGCCCGCTGGCCGATTTTTTCGGCGACGGCTGCAACGGCAAGAGCATGTACTTCAGCACTCCTTGGGTCGAGTGCGCGCCCTGGAGCTACAACTGCTACTTCCCGATGCCGTTCGCGAAACGTGCGAAGGTCATTCTGCGGAACGACACCGACAAGGACGTCATGAACTACAGCTACGTGGAATGGGAGCCGCTCGAGAAATGGTCCGCGCAGCTGGGGTACTTCCACGCCACCTGGCAACGACGGGTGTTTCAGCTGTCGAAAGACACGGAGATGGAGTTCTTTCACGTCCAGGGCGCGGGCCACATCCTGGGACGACAATTCAGTGTGGCGACCGACGAGCCGCTGTTTCAGAATTTCAACATCGTGATGGAAGGAAACAACGAAATCGACATCGACGGCCGAGAACGGGCTGTCGACTATCTCGGCACCGAGGACTCCTTCACGTTCAGCTGGGGATTTCAACAGACGTTTGCGGGACTGCGCGCCGGCATGCCCCACGTGACCACGGGACCACCCGCCATGCTGTCGATCTACCGCTTTCACGACCATCAACCGATCCGCTTTCGCCAGGAGTTGACCTGGTCGATCAATTGGCGCGAAGAGCGCGGGTTCACTGCACTGCCGGTCTGGGGCGATCGCGTGGCGGCCGGCGGTTGCTGGGTGCACTATGACACGGTCTTCTACTGGTACCAGGATCACCCCGCCGCGTACCCGCACGAACCGCTGCCACCACTGGACGAACGTCAGCGCGCGCTGGCGCACACCAGTCGAGAGATCGCTGACTTGGACAAGCTGATGGCAGCGGCCCAAGTCGATGCAGTCGCTCGTCAACACATTTGATACGGCCGACGATGTGAAACGCGCGACCATCGCAGGCTGCTTTATCGTGACCCATCCGTTCTGGATCGAAACGCCGGCCGCTGTGGGTGGACATCCGGGCAATCCGAATCCCGGTCGTCGCGGGATCCTGGCCGTCCACCCGCAGGATGATGCATCGCCCGCGGTCATTGTTCGCAAAGTCGTCATCCCTCGCGAACCATCGCCAACGCTCCATTTGGTCGTCAGCGGTGACCCGTACGAAGCCCCCAGCAAGAGCGACTTTCTGCTCGATGTAGGAGTTCACGACGGGAACGAGGTGCACTGGTTCCCGACCGAGACCATCGACGCGGGAACTGCTCCGTCGGCCGACAACTGGCGCACCTGCGACTACCCGCTCGAACCGTACGCCGGCCAGACCGTCTGCCTTGTCGTCAAAGTGTCGTACGGTGGCCCGCACGGCGTGTGCAATGATGAAGCGTTCTTCGACGAGATCAGCGTCCGGTGATGTCGATGCGCGTGCCACCGGCAGCCGACGGTGAACACGTTTACTCGGACGGCGCTTCGGGTTTCCGCCAGCACTGGCGCGAGGACCTGGCACGGGGTGTGGCTGTGCCCCCAGGCTGCGGATAGACTTGAGACAGTCACGCGGATCTCAAGTTGGAGGGAACATCCGTGAACGCACCGCTGCAAAAGACCGGTCATTGTCGGCTTGAATTCCTCGTGGCATGGCTGGCCTGGGTCGTTCTGGCCAGCGCGGTCACGGCAGCTCCCCCGAGCTTGCGGGCGACTCCGTTTGCACTCTCCGACGTCCGTCTGCTGGCAGGGCCCTTCAAAGAGGGCCAGGACCTGTCCGTGACGTACCTGCTGAGTTTCGAGCCGGATCGCTTCTTGGCGAATTTCCGCAAGGAAGCCGGCCTGCCGCCGAAGGCAGAACACTATGGCGGATGGGAATCGCAAGGCGTCTCGGGCCATAGCGCCGGACACTACCTGAGTGCGTGTGCGATGGCGTATGCCGCCACGAATGACCAGCGATTTCTCGACCGCGTCAACTACATGGTCGACGAGTTGGCCGCCTGTCAGGATGCCCTGGGCACGGGCTATGTCGCCGCCATTCCAGACGGCAAACGTGTGTACGCCGAAGTGGCGGCCGGCAACATTCGCTCGGCCGGCTTCGATTTGAACGGCTGCTGGGTCCCAAACTACACGCTGCACAAGCTGCTGGCGGGGCTGCGCGATGCGTATCGCCTGTGCGGCAACGCGAAGGCACTGGATATTGCCAAGAAACTGGCCGATTGGTTCGAGAAGACGCTGGAGAAGCTGGACGAGTCCCAGATCCAGACAGATGCTGATGGCCGAGCACGGGGGCATCAACGAGACGTTTGCGGACTTGTACGCCGATACAGGCGATCCTCGCTACCTGGCACTGTCGCGTCGGTTTCATCACAAGGCCATCCTCGACCCGCTGGTACAGGGCGATCGACATTCTGCCAGGAAAACACGCCAACACGCAGATTCCCAAGTTGATCGGCTTGGCGCGGCGCTATGAACTCGCCGGCGACGAACAGGACCGCGCCGCGGCCGAGTTCTTCTGGGATCGCGTCGTGCACCACCACAGTTACGTCACGGGTGGACACTGCGACTTTGAACACTTCGGCGAACCGGACAAATTGAACGATCGGTTGAGCACCGAACACGACGGAGACCTGCAACGTCTACAACATGCTGAAACTCACCGCACACGTCTTCGGCTGGAAACCGGAAGCCGACGTGGCGGACTTCTACGAGCGAGCGCTGCTGAACCACATTCGCTCGACACAGCATCCGGACGGGCGAGTCATCTACAACTTGTCACTCAAACCGGGACACCACAAGGAGTACCTTCCGACCGACAGCTTCACCTGCTGCGGCGGTACCGGTTTCGAGAACCACGTCAAGTACAACGAGGCCATTTACTTCCACAACAGCGACGAACTGTGGGTCAATTTGTTCATTGCCTCGGAGGTCCACTGGCGCGAACGAGGTACTACGCTTTGCCAGGAAACTTCCTGGCCCCGCGCCGATAACACCACACTGATTATCCAATGCGACAAGCCTCAGGAATTCACTTTGCACGTGCGGCATCCTTACTGGGCAACCCGCGGTCTGCGGATCTCGGTCAATGGGCAACCGGTCGAGGTGGACACCAAGCCCTTCGAGCTACGTGAGCATTCGCCGCGCGTGGAAGAATGGTGATCGCATCCAGGTGACTTTTCCCATGTCGCTGCGCACGGAAGCCATGCCGGACAATCCGCAACAGAATTGCCGTGTTCTATGGTCCCACGCTGCTGGCCGCAGTGCTCGGACCGATCGATGACCCGGCCGCAGCCACACCCACCTACGTTCCCGTGCTGATCACCGACGGCAAGCCGGTTGACGACTGGGTCAAGCCTGTCCAGCTTGGAAACCGGAGAATTCGCCACCGACGGCGTCGGAAAACCTCGCGATGTGCCGCTCGTGCCCTTTCACAGCCTCCACGACCAGCGTTACAGCGTCTACCTCGACATCTTCACACCTCCGAGTGGGCCGACAAAGAAAGTGAATTGCGCGCGCAACAAGAGCGCGAGCGAGCAACTGGCGGCCCGTACCGTCGACGATCCTCCGCATCGGCGAAATGCAGCCGGAACGAGACCACAAGTCTGACCGGCGAACGAACCGGCGCCGGCGAACACCTGGGACGCAAGTGGCGGCACGCCACGGACGGCGGTTGGTTTGCCTTTGAGATTGAGTGTCGATGGTGCCGCGCCCAACGAACTGCTGTGCACCTATTGGGGAAGCGAGACGGGTCAGCGCACATTTGACATCCTGGTGGACGGCAGCAAGATCGCCGAGCAGTCGTTGCGCAATGACCGACCGGGCCAGTTCTTCGATGTCAACTATCCGATCCCCACCGAATTGACAAACGGGAAGCAGCGGGTCACGATCCGTTTGCAGGCGCACCCGGACAATTTTGCCGGCGGTCTGTTCGGCTGTCGCACGCTGAAAGTGGAATCCAAAGAATCACCGTGACATTGCTTGATTCACGTAGAGCCAGCGTCCCGCTTGCTCAACCGATACCTCGCCATTCCCCGACCCACAGCATCTATCTCTCCCCGACAAGACAGGAGATGTCGCCATGCCGAGCTCTGGGTCGATTCAACCGTCGTCGCTTCCTGAAAGCGGCTGCCTTGAGTTCCGTCGCCGCACCACTGGTGGTCCCCGGATCCGCACTTGGGCCTGGACGGCGCCACGCCTCCCAACGATCGCATCGTGATGGGCGGGATCGGCATGGGAGGCCAGGGCCGAGGAGACCTGGGCGGTTTTCTGGGCTTCCCCGAAGTGCAAGTCGTGGCGGTCTGCGATGTCGTGGGAAGACATCGTCAGTTGGCCAAAGACAGGTGTCGACCAGCGATACGGCAACAAGGACTGCCAGCAGTACAATGACTTTCGCGAGATCACGACCCGAGACGACATTGACGCCGTGTTGATCGCCACGCCGGATCATTGGCACGCCATCGTCTCGATCGAGGCGATGCAGCATGGCAAGGATGTGTACTGCGAGAAGCCCGAATGCCTGACGATCGGTGAAGGCCGGCGGATGGTCGACATCGCGCGGCGGTATGGCCGGATTTTCTCCGGCGGCAGCCAGCGCGTGTGGGACGACTACAACTGGTTCCACCGCATGGTGCGGGGCGGGGCGATCGGTGAAGTGACCGAGGCCTGGGTCAATGTCGGCGGGCCCTCAGGTCCCTGCGATCTGCCGCCGATCGAAGTGCCCGACGATGTCGACTGGGACCTGTGGCTGGGGCCGGCACCCTGGCGCCCGTTCCATCCCAGTCTGATCACGGGCGGGTTCCGTCCGTACCGCGACTACTCGGGTGGCGGCATGACCGACTGGGGCTGCCACACCTTCGGCGGCGCACTGTTCGCGCTCGGACTGCATGAAACGGGCCCCGTGGAAATCATTCCACCCGATGGCAAGGACCATCCGCAGCTGACCTACGTATTCGCCAACGGCGTCAAGATCTATCACGGTGGCGGATGGGACGGCATCTTGAACTTCCGCGGCACCGAGGGGGAAATCTCCGAGAAGGGGGACCGGGCGGGCAACAAGCCGGAACCGCCCGACATCTACATCCCGAACTACAAAGGTCGCGGTGGCATCTTCGGAGACTTCCTGCACTGTGTGCGGACTCGCGAACTGCCGTTCCGCGATATCGAGCGCGCTCTGCGCACAGCCACCGTGTCGCACCTGGGCAATATCGCCTACTGGCTCAATCGCCGCTTGAAATGGGATCCGGTGCACGAACAGATCCTCGACGATCCCGAAGCCAGCCGCTGGCTGGATCGTCCGAAGCGATCGCCCTGGAGCATGTCATAGGCCGCCCTCGATCCGACTTATCTTCGCAGGAGTAACGTCCATGAAATCTCACGCTTGTGCCGTGATAACACTCATCGTGCTTGCTGTGTGCCACGATTCCCCAGCCGCCGAAACCACCGACGAGGCGCTCCGGCAATTCGGCCGTAACCTCGAGGTCGCCAAGGTCTCCCAGTTCGGTCAGGAAAGTAAGGCCTTACTGGAGATCGAGCAGCTCGTCTTCACATTGCCCCGCGATTCGCAGTTGCGGAGCGCCTTGGAGCAGCAGCTCATCGCAGCTCTGCAGACCGCGACGACGAAGGATGCGAAAGATTTCCTGTGCCGACAATTGCGCGTGATCGGGACGGCCAAGTCCGTTCCCGCCCTGGAACCGCTGCTGGTCGACCCCGAAGTCTCGTCCATGGCTTTGTATGCGCTCGGTTACCTGGAATTCCCCGAGGCCTGCCAGGCCATGCATCGTGCACTGGCCAAGACAACCGGAGTGACCCAGGCCGGAATCATCAACGCGCTGGCCAATCGGCGCTATCAGGAAGCCAAACCGGATCTGCTGCCATTGCTCCGATCCGCCGACAGCAGTGTGTCGAGCGCGGCTGCACGCGCACTGGGCAAACTGGGCGGAGCCGATGCAATGGCGGCACTGCAGGGCGTTCGTGCCGGCGCCAGTCCCGAACTGGCCGTCGCGATCGACAACGCGCTGCTGCAGTGCGCCGAAGACCTGGCGGCCGCCGGTTCCCTCGATCAGGCGTCGGCGATCTACGAATCGATTCGCAGCTCGCAGCCGGCACCTACTCTCCAGATGGCTGCCTTGCGCGGCCTGGTTCTGACGCGGCAGTCCGATGCGGCCAAGCTGCTCGTCGATGCCATGCGGCAAGGCAACGCCGAACTGGCCGCCAGCGCCATCGCCATGATCGAGCTGGTCAAGGGTTCCGAGGCGACCAAAACGTTTGTCGGACTGGTCCAGTCGTTGCCGCCGGCCACGCAGGTGTTGCTGCTGCGCGCGTTGGGAAACCGACGGGATTCCACGGCGTCGGCGGCGATCTGTGAGGCGGTTCAGAGTGCGGACGAGCCGGTGCGGATCGCCGCGCTGGAGGCACTCGGGAAGGCGGGTGATGCGGAAGCCGTCACGACACTCGCCGCAGCGGCCGCAACCGACGGGGACGTGAAACGCGTAGCCCGCGCCAGCCTGCTGCTTTTGCCGGCAGAGGCTGTTGACCAGCGATTGCTCGAACTGGTCGACAAGGGGAGCGAACCGGTGCGCGTGGAAGCCATCGACGCGCTGGCAGGACGATCCGTGTCCAAAGCGATGGGACCACTCTGGAAGATCTGCCACGACAAACAGACATCAGTTCGCCAGGCGGCGATCCGCGCGATGGGCGCTCTCGCCGCGCCGTCGGACTTGTCAGCTCTGTTGCAGCTGGTTGTGCAGCCAGAGTCTCCCGACGACCGAACGTTGGTGGTCGCCAGTGTCAGTCGATTGCTTCCACGGTGCCAGGACAAGGACAAGGCGGTCACTGCGATTCTTTCGCTTCTCGATACCGCACCGGCCGGGGCTCAGCCCGCGCTGGTGCAGATGTTGGGCGCACGGGTTCTCCGCAGGCACTGCCCGCACTGCGTGTCGCGCGTGAAGGATCCGTCGAGCGATGTCCAGGACTCCGTGGTGCTCGCTCTCTCGGAATGGCCAGACGCGAGCGTACTCGACGATTTGCTCCAGATCGTGGCGTCCGCTCAGAGCGCACCGCGGATGGAAGCGGCCGTGAAGGGTTTCGTGCGGCTGGCCAACACGTCCGCCGATCCCACGGAGCATTTCGCGCGCGTCATGCAGCGTGTGACGCAGGTCAGTGACAAGAAGGTGGTACTGGCCGGCCTGGGCACTCAGGCCCAATCGCCTGGTGCCATGGAACTGGCCCTGGCACATCTGGCCGACAAAGACCTTGGCCCCGCGGCTGGCCTGGCGACCGTTCGCATCGCTTATCGGCTGCGGGGCAGTCACGAAAAGCTGGCTCGCGAAGCACTCCGGCGCGTGGTCAAGGAGGTCAACCACGAGGATGTGCGCCAGCGCGCCGTGGAAGTGCTCAATGATATGGACAAGTACGAAGGGCACATCCTGCAGTGGGTCGGTGCCGGGCCTTACGTCGAGAAAGGCAAGAACGGAGAGGCTGTCTATCAGACGGTCTTCGACCCGGAGAAGCCGCCGAGTGCCACGGACGTCAAATGGGTCCCCGTGAACAAGGGGATTGGCTCCTGGGATATCGACCTCGAGTCGATGTTCGGCGGCCTCAATCATTGCGCAGCCTACTTGCGTACTCGGGTCTGGTCTCCGCAGGAGACTGACGCGCTGCTGGAGTTTGGCTGCGACGATGCCGTCAAGGCCTTCCTCAACGGAGAGGTCGTATTCAACGAATGGACGGTTCATGGCGCATCGCCTCGCCAACACCATGCCGACATTCGCTTGAAAAAGGGCTGGAATGACCTGATGCTGAAAGCCGTCGATCTTGAAGGAGGTTGGGTCGTCGGTTGCCGCCTGAGGGCTCGAGACGGCACAGCCCTCGAAGGGTTGAAAGTGGAAGCGCCGTGAGGCCGCCGTGCCGAGCGATTGTCGATGCCGTGCCACGACACGAGCGAATGACGAATGACGAAAAAGCGAGAGATCATGAGACCGTCGTTTGCACGTGTGCAGCTTGTGAGTATTCTGGCCACTCTCATGATCGCGAGTGGCTTGTACGCCGATCCGCCCATCAATCCGATTCCCCGCGCCGTGAAAACAACGACGCTGCATGCGTGGGACTTCGACGAAGGCGAGTCGGGATGGGTTGCTGAGAACCAGTGTTCGCTGTCGACCGACGGCGGTATTCTGCGCGTGCAGTCGACCGGCAACGATCCTTTCCTGCATTGCCCGGTAGACTATCCAGGTGGTCAGGTTGTGTTACAGCTGCGCGTGCGCAGCGCGACGAGTGAACCCGGACAGGTATTCTGGACGACCGACAAGTTTCCGCACCGCAGTGAGGCTCAGCGGACCGAATTCGCCATCACGGGCGACGGTCAATGGCATGAAACGCAAGCCCGCCTGCTGGCGCCCGGCCGATTGACGGACTTGCGAATCGATCCGAGCATCAACCCGGGCCTCGTCGAGATCGACTGGATTCGTCTGATCCAGGAAGAACTCCATCCGTTGAGCGTGACGGCGGTCGAACAGGTGGAAGGAAAGGTGCGGTTCCTGCTGACCAACCATCGCGATGTGCCGGTCAAGTTCGACTGCCGGGGAACCGCGCGCACGGCAGCGGCCAACGAAACGATGACGATCGAGGAACCGGTGCCGGGCACGCAGCCGCTGGAGTCCGTCTCCGTCACGCTACAGTGCGAGTCTTGGCCACCGCTGGTCCGCACGGCCTGGGTGGCCAACCCGTCGGCCACAACCGAGTGGATCGAGAAGCCGCTCGACGGATTCGTACTGAAGGTTGCCCGCAGCGGCACGGTGGCAACCATCTACCGCGACACACAACTCGTGGCTTTTCTCGGTCCGTTGGTGCTGTGTGACGGAAAGGTGCCCGATTTGCAGTTGGTTTCCGACCGATCGACGCTGCAATTTCAGGGAGACGGCGTACAACTCTCGCTCACACCGCAGGGTCGCGAAGTCGCCATATCGATTCGGAGTTCACTGAACTGTGAAGGCCCGGTCGTGCGGGTCGCGGGTGCATTGAAGCAGGGGCTATTTGCCGGTTTGGAGTACTTGAGTCAGGGCGAACACAGTTCCTCGCGACTGGACATCGAAACCGATGAACACATCCGCTTCGCGCCCGACCCGCTCAAGGTGACGTTGCCTCTCATGGCGTTCATCACCGAGCGGGCCGCGGTGGCGATGACCTGGGATGATATGGCACTGCAACCGGTCTTCGCGACGCCAAATTTCTTCGACGGCACGAACGATCATCGGATGACCTTACAGGGCCGCAACATCTACACAGTGCTTCGGTGCGGCACCGACCCGCTCGAGGAGTCCATCGCGTGGGCCGTCGGCAGATACGGGCTGCCCGCATTGCCTGCCGCGCCACGCACGCGCGCTCAACAGAACGAGATCTGCCTGGCTGCCCTGAACGGTCCGTTGAGAACGAAAGACGGTTGGGGACACTGTGTCCAGGCGAGTTGGGCTCGCCAGCCGTTGGCGGACATGGCGTCCACCGTGTGGAGACTCAGCGGAGAGATCCCGGCATTCGATCACTTCGTGCCGGGTGGCGCTCACGTCCCCAACGGCACCATATACTTCGTGACAGGTCGCGCCCGTGAGTGGCTGGACATCCAGCGCAAACAGACGCGCAATCACATCGCGCGACAACAGGCCGATGGCTCGTACCGATACGACGGAGAGTATCGGCGCGGGCACTTCGAGAATACAGCCAGTGGTGTGTGCGCGCTGCCTGCGGCGCGGTTGCTGGAGTACGCCTACGTGACCGGAGATCAGGAAGCGCTGCAGGCCGGTCTGCGGACGCTCGACTACATGCAGCGATTCGACACGCCGCGCGGTGCTCAGGTGTGGGAAGTCCCCTTGCATACCCCGGACCAATTGGCATCGGCTTATCTGGTCTGGGCCTACGCGCGCGGATATCAAATGACCGGCAAAGAGGAGTACCAGCGGGCAGCTCGCAAATGGGCCCTGTCAGGCATACCGTTCACGTATTTATGGGGACGTTATCCCATCATGGCGTACGCGACGCCACCGGTGTACGGGGCGACAAATTGGGTGGCGCCGAATTGGATGGGAATGCCGGTCCAGTGGGTAGGCGGCGTCTATGCGTATGCCCTCACTTTGCTGGCCCCTCACGAGAGAACACTCGACTGGAATCACCTGGCCCGGGGCATTCTGATCAGCGCACAACAGCAACAATACCCGGACGGGGACTATGTCGGTCTGCTCCCCGACTCGTTCAACATTCCGCATCAGCGGCGTCAACCGGCCGACATCAATCCCTGTGCGCTGGTCAGCCTGCAGACGGTCCTGGACGGTGAAGTGGACTTTCTGTGTGTCGCCGTCGAGGGCGATCGTCGCGTGGCAGCGCCGTTCCCTGTTACGTTGCGCGACGGCACGGCCCAGATTGAGGGCCGCGAGGGGCTGGCCTACCAGATTCTCATCGATGGCGAAACGGTCCTCGACATCAAGTCCCAAGGCCATGACGAGGTAGCGTTACCGCCACGAAAGTGAAGCGGGTTCAATAATGTGGCGGACGCTCGTCTTCAAAGCTGCGTTCCTCCGCGGGAGGCGCGACGCGACGCTCGAGCAGGATTCTCAGCGCTTCCAGTCGGCGGTTCTGCTCGTCCAGCCGATCCTGCAGCGAACACACGACCTCATTGAGACCAGCCAACAGGCGGTCTGCGTGCATCAGCCACTCTTCGACCGCCACCATTCGGTCGGTGAACCTGCGAACTTCTTCCGACTCAGTCATGTTCGTGCCTCATACACAAGTTCCCCCCGGCGGGTCGTCCAGCCAACTGTCCGTTCGGTATGACTTGCTCAGGGAGCGAGTCACTCGTTACTATAGACTACCCTGGGGAGCACATTCCTGGCCTGGATCGGCCCTTGATTATCGATTTCTCCTGCAGAAGCGTGCGAACTGACAGGACTACTGTCCACCGTTGTGAAGGTCGGAGTACACAAAATGCTTGCTGGAAGAATTGCCCACCGTATGTTCCTGTGTCTTGCCTGCGTCATGGCGTGGAGGGCCGCGGGTGCGCGGGCCGAGGATTGGACTCAGTTTCGAGGTCCGACTTTCGGTCACGCCGACAAGGCACGATTGCCGGCGACCTGGAGCAATGCCAGTGTCGTGTGGAAGACGCCTTTGGAAGGGCGTGGTGCATCGAGCCCCGTCACGTTTGGGGACCGCATTTACCTGACCCGTTACACCGGATACGGGATTGACGCCGACGACCCCGGCGACCAGGCCAATCTGCAGCGGCATTTACTCTGCATCAGCCTGAAGGACGGGAAGATCCTCTGGACGAAATCGGTTCCTGCTCCGTCGGAAAAGAATCCCTTCACGACCTGGGCAGTCGCCTTGCACGGCTATGCCTCCAGCACCCCCGCCGTCGACAAGACCGGCATCTACGTTTTCTTCGGTGTCGCAGGGGTGCTGGCTTTCAGCCACGACGGCGAGCAATTGTGGCAGACTTCGGTCGGCACGGGAACGCATGACTTCGGTGCCGGGAATTCGCCCGTGCTGTACAAAGACCTGGTGATCGTCAATGCGAGTGTTGAGTGCGGTGACCTGATTGCGTTGCGCAAGTCGGACGGCTCGGAAGCCTGGCGACAGCCCGATATCGCCGAGTCGTGGAGCACCCCGGCGATCTACCGCAATCCTGCCGGCGCCATGGAGCTCGCCGTCACGGTCAAGCAGAAAGTGTTGGCCTTCAATCCCGACGACGGGACACCGTTGTGGAACTGCGCCGGCATTCCCGATTACATCTGTCCCAGCATCATCGCGCAAGACGGGACGGTGTATGCCAGCGGAGGTCGTCGCAGTGAGATGATTGCCATCCGCTCGGGCGGCAAAGCGGACGTCACGGAGACAAACAAAAGCTGGGGAATCACCAAAGGGTCGAACGTGTCGTCTCCCGTGTATCACGACGGGTATCTGTACTGGGCCAAGGAAGACGGAATTGTGTATTGTGCCAAGGCGGACACCGGCGAAATCGTGTACGAGGAGCGACTCAAGCCGGACTCGGGCCTCGTGTACGCCTCGCCGCTGTTGGCGGATGGAAAGATCTTCTACGTGAGTCGCGAGCACGGAACGTATGTACTGCCAGCCAAGCCCGAGTACACGTTGTTGGCGCACAACAATCTGGAAGGGGACAGCAGTATTTTCAATGCATCGCCGGTACCGGTGGGCAACGGTGAATTCCTGCTGCGCAGCGACCGGTTTCTGTACCGGATCGGGAACAAATGACCGCTGGTTGCGGGCGCTGCTGGTTGCGGGCGGACTTGGAAGTCCGCCCTACGGTCCTGTTTTGATGTGCGTGAGGCGCGCCCGCACGATCGAGTGCATGCCTTCATCGCGGCGCACCAGCTGGACGTCCGTGAATCCGGCCGACTGCAGGTCGTCCTGGATCTCGGCCAGGGAGTAGCTGTTGCCTCCCTCGGTGGCCGAGAGCATGTTGACGGCAAACAGTGCGCCGGCAACCGGTGCGGTGCGAGACGGCTCCATCACGATGTCGCGAATGTAGATCCAGCCCTGCGGGTCGAGCGCAGCGGCAATCCGGCCGTACAAAGCCCGGTTCTGTTCCGGCGAATTCTGGTGAATGATCGCGCTGACCCAGGCCAGATCGGCACCCCTGGGCAAGTCATCGCTGTAAAAGTCACCGGCGCAGAGTTCCACGCGGTCGGCAAACGGCGAGGTGGCAAAACGTTCCCGAGCCATCGGAATCACGTGCGGCAGGTCGAAGATGATCGCGCGCGATTGTGGTTCTGCCTTCAGCCAGGCCAACGTCCACGAACCGGACGCACCACCCAGATCCAGCACGCACCGCACATGGCCGGGATGGATCTCCTGGATCAGCGGGTCGGCCGCGTCCCGGGACACCACGTGCATCGCTTCAATGAAGGAGGCCTTGTCAGCGTCTTCGCCGCGAATGCTGGGCCCGGGAGACTCGGGACGTCCGTTCCGCACGGTCCACGGCAATCGCGTCCAGCGCCGCAGACAGTTCGCCTGGTGCTGTAACATGGCCACGACGCTCTTCGGATCTGCCTGGCAGAGATAGGGAGACAGCTCGGCAGGAATCGAGTACTGCAGGTCTTCTTTGAGGACCACGCCGACGGCCGCGAGACCGTCCAGCACCATGGCTACGGCCCGCACGTCACAGTTGGTTGCCGCGGCAACTTCCGCGGCGGTCCGAGACGCTGCGGCAATGGACTCCAACAGATCCAGATCCACCGCCGCAGCCAGCAGGCAGGGAACCTGGTAGGCGCGCATCATCTCCAACAGCTGTTCACCGTCTCGTATTCGCATCGATCGTATCCTCTGCATAAGGCCTGACACACGACTCGGGGGCGAAGGTCCACATTGCTATCACGTATGGTCGTGCACAACATACAATACCGTGACGGCCGGCGCGGACACACCCAACGCAGTTGCCTGAAGAGAATTTTCGTTCGCCGGTGGGAAAAAATCTCCTCGTTGGCGTCATAATGGTGAGGCATCCGATGACCCGTCCAGAGTTGGCTCCCCTGCGGTGACCAATGGCCGAACCGATCGACCCCACGGTGCTCGAGCAATTGATCTGCGACCACAGTGCCGCGTTGGAGCTGTATGCCGCCCAGTGGACGACCATGCCCGAGGACTGCGTACAGGACGCGTTTGTGAAGCTGGCCGGCCACAGACCACCCCCCGATCAGCCGATTCCATGGCTGTACCGAGTGGTGCGCAACCGGGCAGTGAGTCTGCGGCGGGCTCACGAGCGACGCAAGCGGCGAGAGTCGCAGGTGGCGGCCGAGCGACCGCAGTGGTTTACCTCCGCGCGCTGGTCGGCGGCCGAACTGCAGGAGGTCACCGCGGCGCTGACGGCGATCGATGCGGATCTGCGCGAGGTGGTCATTGCGCAGGATCTGGGGTGGTCTGTCGTTTGAGCAGATTGCGCAGGTGCTGGATGTTTCGACAAGTACGGCGCACCGGCACTACCAGGCTGGACTGATGAAGTTGCGTGAAAGGTTGGGAGTCCCATGGAACCAAAATTCCATCTCGGCGACGACTTGAACGAATTCGAGCGGGTACTGCAGGAACTCGCACCGACTCCGGCTCGGCTGGACATTGCCCAAACGATGTTTCGGGCTGGCCAGGCCGCGGCTCGTCGGCCGGCAGGTCGGCCCCGGCTCTGGCAGGCCACGTCAGCGCTGCTGGCCATCGTGTCGCTCACCTTGGGTGCGCTGGTCGCGATGCCGCGCCAGCCGCAGGTTGTCTACGTGCCGATGGAAAAGGCGGCAGAACAGCGGCAGCAGACTCAGCCCACCATGGCCGCGGAACACAACGCTCCTGGCAATGACAACATGTTGTCCGCACATCCACGACTTGTCAACGCACAAGTTGCTCTTCCCGACTCGCGTTGGCCGACTCCTCTCAGCCATCTTCGATCGCGGGGACTTTGCCTGGAAAACAACTGGCGGACAAGGTCGGTGACATCCGAGACATCGCAGCAGACGGCCGTGCCCGCTCTGTGCTTGGGAGACTGGCGAGCGATGGTGGACGATTCCAGCCGGCGCACGCGGTCGGGCGTTTCCGATGCGGTTCCCCAATATGACTGGACGCAATTACTGCACATACAAGGTCTGTAATTATGTTTCACTTCACATGCTCGCTTCGAGTCGTGCCGCTGTTGGCGATCGCCGCCGGCAGCCTCGTGAATGGCGCCCGTGGTCAAGAGGCATCCGGTGCACCTGGGAGTGCGAACGAACTGCCTGTAAAGAACATTGCGTTGGTTCCGTGTGCCGAACCAGACCCGCCTTTGCAGCGACTGCTGATTCCCCCCTTTGCAGATCTTCAGCCGGGCAACGCGGCCACGAGCTACTACCGGGCGATCACGCTGCTCCCGCGCGACCAGAAGCTTCAATTTGGAGAAACCCAGGAGAAATGGCTCGAGGTCCCGCTCAGTGAGTTCCCTCAAGATGAGGCTCGTACGTGGCTGACGGCATACCAGAGTGTGTTGCAGGAAACGCGCACGGCGACGCTCCGCGAATCCTGTGACTGGAATCATCGCGTCCGCGAACTGCAAGGCATCGCACCTCTGGCATTCCTGCTTCCGGAGCTCCAGGAAGCGCGGACCATCGCCCGCGTGCTGCGAATTCAGGCGCGGCTGGAACTGGCCGAAGGGCGTTTTGACGAAGCACTCGCCACGATCACGATGGGGTATCGCCTGGCCGAGAACGTCGCCCAATCACCGATTCTCATCAGCGGACTGGTCGGCGTCGCGATTGCGCAAACCATGAACGCCTGCGCGCTCGACTGGATCGAGTCCGGCGGCCCCAACCTCTATTGGGCTCTGGCCAGCTTGCCAAACCCGTTGGTCGACATTCGCCCGGCACTGCAACAGGAAATGCACCTCCCCTTGCAGGTGTTCCCGTTTTTGAAGGACCCGGAGCAGGCAGTGCACACACCGGAGCAATGGCGGGCAATCATCGCAGAGTCGGTACGGCGAATGGCCAGCGTGAGTGACTCGCCCAATTCGTTAACTCTCTCCGACGACCTGGCGGCACAGGCCGCGGCGATGGGATTGATCCTCGCGGCTTACCCTTCGGCCAAGCAGCAACTGATTGACAGCGGCATGGACGCCGCCACGGTGGAAGCGATGCCAGTCGGTCAGGTCGTCGCCATTCAGTCGGCACGGGCTTACCGGAAGGTCTACCAGGAAACGATGAAGTGGACGTTGCTTCCCTATTGGCAATCACATCGGCAGATGCGCGCCTCGTTTGCCAATCTGCAGGCCGAAGGGTTCTTCGGCAAATCAGGCGGCATGCCCGGCGTGATTCCGATCGCCGCGATACTGCTGCCCGCGATCGAACCGGCAACGTTTCCCCCAGTTCGACTGCAGCGGGAGATCGCTGCCTTGCAGACGATCGAAGCGCTGCGCATGGCTGCGGCCCGCACAGGTGGCCAGTTTCCTCAGACACTGGAGGAGTTGCAGTCCTGGCCCGTTCCCGTGGACCCGTTGACCGGCCGACTCATCGAGTACCAACTCGACGACGGCGTCGCCGTCCTGACGTTGCCACCGCCCGACGGCATGCCGGCAGATTCCTTCGGAAAGCGATACAAGCTGAGTTTGAAATCAGCACAGAAGTGATAACTGAGTCGCGACCATTGACTTCTTTGGAAAAGAGGAGGACTTCATGCTTCGCATTTCCCATTTCCACCGCGTCCTGTGGCTGCTCGTACTGCCTTCCATCACCTGGTTGCCTGGCACATCGGCCGACGAAACTCCGTTTGCTGCTGTCGCGCCGTTTGTGGACCATCAGACCTTTCTGATCGGCCGTCTTGATGTGCAGAAACTGCAACTCGCCGACTTGCAGGCGCGTCTCACGGCGATCATCGAGAAGATCTCTGGAGACTCGAACGCAGCCCAGAACATGGCACCGGTGGCCGCCCAGGTCCAGCAACTCCGCACTGCATTTTTGGATGCTGGTGGTCAAAACGTATTTGTGCTCGTGAGCACGTCCGACATCCCCGCACAGCCACCGTTCTTCGTTGTGACGAGTTCGGATCCCGGGAAATTGGACGCGGTGCAGTCCTTTGTCAGACAACTGACGGGCACGTTCCCCAGAGAAATTCGAGATTCGCAAGCACGGCGATCGTGCCCTGCTGGTGGGCCAGCCACCGACACTGGATCGGCTCGCGGCACTCCAGACCGAACCACGCGCCGAAGTGACAGCCGCCGCCAACGCCGTCGCGGACGCTCCGGTCCAACTGTTGATTACGCCCAGTGCGGATCAGCACCGCGTCGTGAAGGAGACCATGCCCAGCTTGCCAAAGCCCTGGGACAACCTGACCGGACAGGTCGTGAGTGACGGCGTGCAGTGGGGCGTTCTGACCGTGGAAGCCACACCGACGCTCAAGGCGAGTCTCGTCGTCGAGTCCATGGACTCGCCGTCCGCTGAACAGCTGAAAAGCGTTGTGGCCGCCTCGCTGGAGGGCCTGGCTCAACTGCCCATCGTTCAACAGGCGGTTCCACAGGCCGGAGCAACTACTGAAGCTTCTCACACCGACCGTACAAGACAAACGCCTCACGGTCACCGTGACCGAAGACACCGAGACCCTGCAGACGGTCGCGAAACCACTCGTGGCAGCGATCACGGCGGCTCGACAAAACGCACGACAGATGCAGTCGATGAATAACCTCAAGCAGATCGGGCTGGCGATGCACGTGTATCACGACAAGTACAAACGTTTCCCGCCGGCTGCCAGCTACGATGCCTCGGGCAAACCGCTCTTGAGTTGGCGAGTACATATTCTGCCGTTCCTCGACAACCAGGCACTCTACAACCAGTTCAAGCTGGACGAGCCCTGGGACAGTGAGCACAACAGGAAACTCGCCGAGACAATTCCCGCCGCCTATCTCGATCCCGCGGCAGGCCTCAAACCGGGCTTGACCACCTATCTTGTTCCCACGGGTGAAGGGACCGTCTTCGGCGGCAAGGAGTCGCTGCGCCTCCAAGACATCCGCGACGGATCGTCCAACACGATCATGGTCGTCGAGCGTCAGCTCCGGACCGCGCCGTCATCTGGACGAAACCGGAAGATCTCGAAGTCAAGGAGGCAGCACCTCTGACCGGCCTGATCACCGAAGCCCGCAAACAGTTCGAAACGACCTTCTGTGACGGCAGCGTGCGCGTGCTGAGCAAGTGCGATCGATCCCAAGATCCTGTGGTTGTTGTTCCAGGCGAACGACGGCAAACCGATCAACTGACGACCAGATCCGGTAGCGGATGGCTTGCGCGAGCAGAACGCCGATCGACGTCCGTTCATCACGCGTCTCCCATTGCTTCGCGGAGCAGGAGACGGGATGAACGGGATTCCGGATCGGGCGAATGCTCCATGCTGGGCGATTGTTCTCGGCACCTGGGTTGTGGAATAATGGGGACTCACTCCGAACGACACCTGGCTACAAGGAACCCACCATGACCCGTCCGTCCTGGATTTTGCTCGTTCTGCTTGGCAGCTCACTCACGACGGCAGCTCTGAGTCAAGAGAAGCAGGAATCTCGACCAAGTACAAGGCTCTCCAGTGCCCGCAGCCGACGCATGGGGACAACCTGGGCCATCGTGGAACGCGACGGTGCGAATCGCAAGGTGGATCCGTATCTGTCGTCGCTCGGGCAGGGAGAGACCGGGACCGGCACGATCGCGTCGCCGCCATTTGTCATCGACACCGACACGATCCGCTTCACGATCTGCGGCCACGACGGTCCAACCGGCCGGGCGCGGGACAACTACATTGCCTTGTGGATGCGCGCAAAGGAAAGGCGCTGCAGAAGACGGTGGCACCGAGCAACGACGCCTTGCAGGAGCGATCGTGGGACGTGGCCGCCTTCAAGGGCACCGAGGTCCGCATCGAGGTGTGTGACGGAAACCAGGGCGGCGCCTTCGCGTGGCTGGGCATCGGCAGCATTGATGCCGGTCCTGCCTTGCGCGTCGATTTCCGAAACGGCATTCCGGACGGTTGGAGTCGCCCGGAACGCAACGCCGAAGTGCGCACCGAAATCGTTCCGGGGGCCGTGCCGTTTCGACGCAACGTGACGGCTCCCAGCGTGATTCCGGCCAAGGGTGACGTGGAACTGCCCTGCGGTTTCTCCGCGACACGGATCTTTCTGCTCGGATGCACCGTGCCCAGATGGCAAGCCCCTGGTTCGATACGGTGTCATCGAAGTTCACTACGCTTCCGGAAACGTGGACATTTTTCATCTGACATACGGCTTCACGCTCGACGGTCAGAACAAGCTGCTCAGCCCCTCGAAAGCCATGTACCTCGGCCGTTCCGCCGATCCATTTCAATATGTCCTGGCCATCGAGCCAGCTGGCGAAGTGATTGACATGATCCGCCTGGTGTCCAATCCGGCTCGCGGACCGATTCCGCTGATCACGGCGATCACGTGTGAAACCCAGGACTCGAATGAGCATCTGTTGCCGCTTCCCACCGAGCAGCCTACTCCGGAAGACACGCCTGGATCGCATCCCACACGATCTCCACGACATCGCCCGACCGCAACGTGATCGAACAGGAAGTGCGCAAGGCGAACAAGCTGCAGGCCGTCGAATCCGGAACACTGCTGCGATTTCAAGCCGCACCAGCTGGACCCGGTCTTTCGCAGTGAAGGCGTGGCCGTGGCTGATTTCAACGGAGATGGCAAGGTCGACATTGCCGCCGGCAACGTGGTCTATGCCGGCCCCGACTGGAAGATGCAGCCGATGCTGGGCACCGCTCAGGAGTTTCCCAAGAAGGGTTATAGCGATGCGTTTCTGTGCTTCGATGACGACATCAATCACGACGGAGCAATCGATCTGATTGTCGTGGGCTTTCCCGGACAGAAGACATACTGGCTGGAGAATCCGGGGACCGCAGCCGGCCAGTGGAAGAAGCACCTCGCCATCGAGACGCACCGGCAACGAAAGCCCGGATTATGTTGACGTCGATGGTGATGGAACTCGTGAGCTGGTGTTCATGAATGGAGACCGATGCGCCTTGGCACGTCCTGGCAAGGATCCCACGGAGCTGTGGACGATTTCGGTCTTGGCCGGACCCACCGACCCGGGACCGGGGCACGGATTGGGGATCGGCGACGTGAATCTCGACGGCCGCAACGATGTGCTCATTCCCAACGGTTGGTGGGAGCAACCCGCCCAGGCCGCTACCGGTACCCTGGCCGTTTCATGCCGCCGAGCTGTTTGGCGGCGCGCAATTGTGCGTCAGCGATCTCGACGGCGATGGTGACCAAGATGTGCTGGGCAGCAGCGCACACGCCTATGGCATCGCCTGGACCGAACAGACGGCGGATGGCTGGAAGATCCACATGATTGACGAAAGCGACTCCCAGACGCACGCCATCCAACTGGCCGACATGAACGGCGATGGCTTGCTGGATTTTGTGACCGGCAAGCGGTACTGGGCGCACAACGGCCATGACCCGGCGAGTACGAACCTGCGGTCCTCTGCTGGTACGAAATGGCTCGCAAGGATGGTCAAGTCAGCTGGATCAAGCACCTGATCCACAACGACAGCGGCGTAGGCCTGCATTTTCGCATCGTGGATCTCAACGGTGACGGACGGCTGGACATCGTCACGTCCAACAAGAAGGGGGTCTACTTCTTCGAGCAGTTGCCCAAGTAGCGTGGTGCGCGCCCGATCGTTTACCGCAACCATGGCCAACATGGCGGCACGTGACGTGGATTGCTGTGCGCTGCACCTTGGACCTGCCGTTCTGGTCATGCTCATGCACGTTGCGATCCTGACTTTGGCACTGCCGGCTAGTTCGGGCAATTCGGCACTGTCGGCCGAGTGTCGTGTGCAGACGATCGGCGGCGTGCCGACGCTGGTGATCGACGGTCAACCCCATTCCGGGTTCTGCTATTCCACCTACGACACGAGTGCCGGCAATTTCGAACGGCGCGTGGCTGAGTTCGCTGCGGCCGGTTGTGACATCTACAACTTCGTCGTCGAGATCAGCGGGTACGGGTACTCACGACCTCTCTGGCCCGAGAAGGATCGCTGGGACTTTACCGACCTCGACGAGCGGGCCCATCGCATCCTGGCGGTGGCACCCGCGGCACAGCTCTTGCCGCGGATTTACATCGACGCGCCAGCCTGGTGGTGCCAGGAACACCCGCAGGAACTCATGGTGCTGGACGATGGTTCCACCACGTTCGGCAGCATTCCCTTCGCGCTCCCGAGGGCCGGCAATTTTCCGTCCCTGGCGTCGTCCAGGTGGCGAGCCGACATGCAGCAGGCCCTGCGCACCATCATCGATCACGTCGAACAGTCGGACTATGCACAACACGTCATCGGCTATCAGTTGTCCGGGCAGAAGACGGAGGAATGGTATCACTGGAGCATGAACTGCGAGCGGCTGGGTGACTACAGCGCGGCCATGCAACAGGCATTTCGACAGTGGCTGACCGGCAAGTATGCCAGCAGTCAGGCGACTCCAAGCCGCATGGAACCAACCCGCCGTTACCCTGGAAACCGCGCAGATCCCCGACTACCAGGCGCGCATCGGCGACCGATCCAAGACGTTCCGCGACATGCGCACCGAGTGCCAGCGTAATCGACTTCCACACGTTCTGGTCCGAGATCATGGCCGACACGATCGACCAGTTTGCGGCGACCGTGAAGGAACACACTCGCGGCACCAAAGTCGTCGGTGCGTTCTATGCCTACACCTTCGAGTTCGCTGAACTGGGGGAAGATGCCGGACACCTGGCTCTCGGTCAACTCCTGCAGAGCCCGCATGTCGACTTCATCATGGCACCGCCCAGCTATTTCGATCGCAACCTGCCCGGCAAACCGTTTTTCCGTGCTCCCCTGCAATCGCTGGCACTGCACGGCAAGATGTTCTGGAACGATTTCGACCAGGTGAGCTTCAAGTACTTCGACAAACTGAAAGCCGATCCGAACCTCAAGACCTGGGAATACCAGATGGGGCTCACCCGCACGCCGGAGGAATTCGTGTGGATGAACCGCCGCGAAGTCGGGATGTCGCTCGCCTGCGGAGTTCAGACCGCTCACTTTGACATCCATGGTGGGTACTACGAAGACCCGGTGATCATGGACGGTGTGAAACGTCTGGGCGAGATCCGCCAGGAATCGTTGTCCGCAGATCGAGCATCCACGGCCGAGATCCTGGTGCTGGTCGATGAACGCTCGCCACACTACACGCGTTTCCGCAATCCCGCGGAAGTGCCCGGCAGTTTCTTGCGTGACTTGCTGAGCGCTCAGTTGGCGGAACTCGGCTTCGTGGCCCCGTACGACACGGCGCTGCTGAGCGACCTGGGAGCACTGGACACCCAACGCTATAGACTGGTTCTCGTGCTCAACGCCTTCTATCTGGATTCGCAGCAGCGACAACTGCTCGACACGCAGCTCAAGACACAGGACAAGACGATCCTCTGGTTCTATGCACCGGGCTACTTCGATGAGACCGATAGCGGCCTGGAGCGCGTATCGAGCAGGTGACGGGCATGCGGATCGTGGCCGATCAGAACGCGAACAAGGCAGTCCACGTTGTGTGGCAGGGCGAACGAGCTGCGTCCGGTGGCCGCTCAGTCGCTGCTGGCCGCCGACCCGCTGCTCGTCGAGCGATTCCGCGCGCCACGTCGCTGGCCGTGCGGAGCGACGACCCGCACAAGATCGTCGTGGCCCGGCGACCGATGGGTGCGTGGACATCCATCTATTCGGCCACGGCACCGCTGGCGGCGTCATTCCTGAAGCAACTCGCCGCGGAGGCCGGTGTGCACATTTACGATCCGGATCCAACCCACCTGCTGTTTGCCAATCGTCGTTTCCTGACCGTCTGTGCCAACGATCAGGGCGGACCCGCCTGCCATCCGCTTGCCGCGCCAGGCCTCGGTCATCGACCTGGCCAGCGGGGAGACCGTGGGCCAGGACGTTGACGAATTCACGGTCGAGCTGCGACCGAAAGAAGTGAGAATGTTCTTGCTCCGTTGATCCATGTCATTTCACACCGCAGAACCCGTAGCATAAGCGTCCCGCTTGTGCAGTCCTGCCCACCGCCAGGCAACTCATTCCGCGGTCATGGCACGCTTTGGGACAGTCTTGATTCCCTCCTGGATCGGCCGGACAACCGACCAGGATCTCCGGTCGTCGAGTTAGCGGAGACTGTAGCACGTCCCCCTTTTCTACGGATTCCTGGCGATTCCCCCTGCGACCGCGGGCAGTCGCCGGCGTTGGCGGTATCCAGGCCTGTGAACAGACAAATCCCAGGGTCTGAGCAAGCGGGACGCTTGCTCTACGTGGGGTCGCCAGCTGGTTTCGCCCGCCGAAGTCCGTGCTATAATGATCCCCACCAACACACCATGCGACGAATCACGCGTTCGCAGACAGCAGGACGATTTCCCGCCGAGCGGCTAGTCACTTTCTTTCCTGGAGTTCCACGATGCAAGTAAACCGACGAGCACTTCTGATGGGCGGCGTAGCGGCGGCCGCGGGACTGACGATGGCACCACGTTCATCTGCCGTGGACATTCCGGCACCGAAAAGAGAAGCTGTCCTGAACTTGTGCAGCCAGGTAGGCGTGGTCACTGGCAAGAGTCTGGACGAGAAGCTCGCCAAGCTGCAGAAGTGGGGATGCGCGGGTGTGGAACTGGGTGGTGACGTGGTCGGCAACGAGAAGATGTATCTGGACGCCATCGCGAAGACCGATCTGAAGTGCAGCGCCATCTGCTGGGGTTCTCATAGCGGCGACCTCGTGTCGGAAGACGCACAGAAGCGGAAGAAGGGTGTCGAGGACCTGAAGAAGGTTTTGGCATCGGCCGGTGAACTGAAGAGCACGGGGGTCATTTTCGTACCGGCGTTCAATCAGGAGACGAACCGCACGAATCAGGAGATTCGCAAGCTGCTCGTGGACACCTTCCCGGAAATCGGCGAATACGCCGTCAGTGTCGGTTCGCGTGTGCTGTTGGAGCCGCTCAATCGCGGCGAAGCGTTCTTCCTGCGCCAGCTGGCGGATGCCGCCTCGATCTGCCGCGACATCAAGAGCCCCGGCGTGCAGATGATGGGGGACTTCTACCACATGTACATCGAGGAGACGAGCGACCTGGGCGCTTTCCTTTCGGCCGGTGATTACCTCCACCACGTGCATCTGGCTTCGCGGATCCGCGTGCTGCCCGGCCAGGACGAACGCAGCTTCGTGAATGGATTCCGCGGTTTGAAGTTGATTGGTTACCAGGACTATTGCAGTTTCGAATGCGGCTGCAAGGAAGGGGTCGATCGCGACGTGGCGATTCCCGAGTCCTTGAAGTTCCTGCGCGATCAGTGGGCGCAGGCATAGCATTGGTGGTCGTCATAAAGTCTTTAACTTTGTTTCCGGAGTGAGAATTCCCATGAGCAACAAGAAACTTTGAGTCACGCCGTCGATTTCTCAAGGACACCACGATTGTGGCCGCGGGCACGGCCCTCGCCGCAGGTTTGAACCTGGGACTGGTCGGGGCCGTCCACGCGCAAGGTAGCGACGTGATCAGGATCGCGCTGATCGGTTGCGGCGGGCGAGGCAAAGGCGCCGCGCAGAACAACTTGACGGCTTGCGAACGAACCAAGATCGTGGCCGTGGCGGACGCGTTTGAAAACAACGCGAAGGAAGCGGCCAACATGTTCAAGGTCGCTCCGGAAAAGACTTTCTGGGGACTGGATTCTTACAAGAAGGCGATCGCTGCCGACGTGGACATGGTAATCATGGCGACGCCGCCGGGGTTCCGCCCGTTGCACTACCAGGCCGCGATTGAAGCGGGCAAGCACGTCTTCATGGAGAAGCCGTGTTGCGTGGACGGACCGGGCTATCGCAGCCTCCTCAAGACAAACGAACTGGCGGACAAGAAGGGCCTGAAAGTGGGAGTTGGTCTGCAGCGCCGCCACAACAAAGGCTACGTGAATGGCATTGCCCAGATCCACGAGGGAAAATTGGGTGACCTGATCCTGCTGCAAGCTTACTGGAATGGCGGTGGGATCTGGTGGCGGGACGGACAGGAGGATTGGAGTGAAATGAAGAAGCAGGTGGACAACTGGTACCACTACTGCTGGCTGAGTGGCGACAACATCTGCGAGCAACACATTCACAACCTCGACGTCTGCAACTGGGCCAAGAAGCGCTCATCCGGCCGAGGCCAACGGAATGGGTGGTGATCAGCTCCGCCGCGCACTCTATCCCGGTTCCCAGATCTTCGATCACCACTTCGTGGAGTACACGTACCCCGATGGCACGAAGATGTACAGCCAGTGCCGGCACGTCCAGAACACCTTCAATCGCGTCGACGAGCATGCCTTCGGCACGAAGGGGAACAGTTCCATGCAGGCCGATGGCGGGGTCAAGGATGTGAACGGACTCGATTTCAAGTTCGGGGATTACGATCAGGAACACTATGTCCTGGTCGATGCCATCCGCCGCGGGCTGCCCTTCAACGAAGGGCACTTCGGGGCCACGAGCAGCATGACCTCGGTGCTGGGACGCATGGCGACCTACAGCGGGAACATCGTGAAATGGGACGAGGCGGTCGAGAACGGCAAGCCGGAAGCGCCGGGCATCGAAAACTTCACGTGGGACAGCACGCCCCCCGTCGTTCCCAACGAAAAAGGCATTTATCCCGGTGCCATCCCCGGCATCTACAATCCCTTCGCGTAGACGGCGATTATCCGAGTAACGTCAAGTCAAGCGGCGGGAATCCAGCCTCGGTTGGATTCCCGCCTTCTTCCGTTAAGGCGCGTGGCAGGAAGTAACTGACCCGCGCCGTCCCTCTGTGTGGCACGGCTTAGGCTGCAAGACAATAACCTGCCGAATTGGATGTAGGACGGATTGCTAATCCGTCCGTGTTTCCTGGACGGATTGGCAATCCGTCCTACAAGGATTCGGTAACTTATTTCCTCGCAGGGCCTTGCGTTTCAGCCGTGTCGGCTGTGTCCCACTGCTTGCGAGCCAGGAGTGCCACGCGTGCTCAAAGGAGAACACATCCGATGAACACCTTGACTGGTAGATACCTGGCCCGGCACGGTTCGTACTTCCTGCTGGCGCTGGCCTGCCTGGCCGGACACCTGCTCCTGGCGGATGATGCATCTCCAGTCCGCATCGCCGAAGAGCCGCTGGTCATTCCCACCTACCCGCTGGGACCAGCCGATCCACATCCCATGTTCTACATGAACGAGTCGTACCAGGGCGCTCAAAAACGCGTCTATCCGTACGCCTTGCAGGACCACTTGGTGCATGACCGTGTGGAAAAAACCTACACGGCCCTGACCCTCGAAAACGACTTCGTACGGCTCGGTGTGCTGCCTGAACTCGGCGGACGCTGGTTTACCGCCACCGACAAGACCAACCAATATGACTTCATCTATCAGCAGCACGTCATCAAGCCCGCTTTGATTGGCATGCTGGGGGCCTGGATCTCGGGTGGCGTCGAGTGGTGCGCGTTTCATCATCATCGCAACACCACGTTCATGCCGGTCGATTACACGCTGGCAGACAATGCCGACGGAAGCAAGACGATCTGGTTCGGGGAAACAGAGCGCCGGCATCGCATGCGCTGGCTCATCGGGCTGACATTGTACCCGGATCGATCGTACGTCGAAGCGACCATCAAGTTCTTCAATCGCACGGCTCAGCCCAACTCGATTCTGTACTGGGCCAATGTGGCCGTCCACGTGAATGACGATTATCAGGTGATCTTTCCGCCCGACGTGCAGGTGGCCACTTACCATTCGAAGATCGACTTCACCAACTGGCCGATCGCCAAGGGAATCTATCGCGGTCACGACTACACCGGCCAGGACATCAGCTGGTGGAAGAACTCGCCCGTGTCCAATTCCTTTTTCGCCTGGGATCGGCACGAGGATTTCATGGGGGGCTATGACCACGGCCGCCAAGCCGGTCTGGTCCACGTGGCCGATCACAACATCGTCTGCGGAGCCAAATTGTGGGAATGGGGTACCGGGCCGGTAGGTCGCGCGTGGGACAAAATCCTGACCGACGCGGACGGACCGTACGCGGAACTGATGGTCGGCGCGTTCTCCGACAATCAACCCGATTACAGCTGGATCCAGCCCCACGAGGTCAAGACGATCAAACAGTACTGGTATCCGGTGCGGGACATCGGCGGCTTCCAGCACGCCAATCTCGACGGGGCGGTCAATCTCGAGCTTCGCGCGCCCGAGACCGCCTTTGTCGGCTTTCACACCACCGCCCGGTTTCGCGGCGCTCAAGTGGTGGTCACCAAAGGGGAAGACATCCTGTTGCGGCAGGTGGTCGACATCGGCCCCGACCAGCCATTCACTCACGAGGTCCCCGTTCCGCCCGGTACACAGGAAACCGAACTGCGAGCCGCGTTGGTGGACGCCGACGGCAAGGAACTGATCGCATATCAGTCGGTGCATCGCGAAGCGGTGACCAAGTTGCCGGAACCGGTCAAGGCTCCCGCGAAGCCCGAGGAGATTACCTCCGTCGAAGAGTTGTACCTCACTGGGCTGCGCATCGAACAGATCCACAATCCGCGTGTTGACCCGATGCTCTATTACCAGGAGGCTCTGCGACGCGACCCAGGTGACTCGCGCAGTAACATCCAGGTTGGGATCCACTACAACAAGCGCGGCAGGTACGCCGAGGCCGAGACGCATTTGCGCCTGGCGGTTGAACGACTCACGCTGGACTACACCCGGTCGCGTACGGGCGAAGCGCATTTCCAACTCGGCGTGTCGCTGCTCGCCCAGCAGCGCGACGACGACGCCTACGAACAGTTCTATCGAGCCGCTTGGGATCAAGCGTTTCAATCGGCCGCTTGCTACGAACTTGCCGTCATCTCCTGCCGCCGCGGAGACTTTGCCCAGGCAGCCCGCCACATCGAGCAGGCGCTGACCACCAACATGCTCGATACCAAGGCCTTGAACTTGCAGGCCGCCATCTTGCGTGCGGTGGGCCGTCCGGCGGAAGCGGAGCAGATCGCGGCGCGCGTGGCCGACATCGATCCGCTCGATTTTTGGGCCGGTAACGAACGCTCCCTCGCGCAAACCGCTCAAGGCCAGACCGAACTGGCCTTGACTTCACGGCAGAATCTTGCCCACCTGATGCGCGACGACGTCCAGTCGTACCTGGAACTGGCCACCGACTACATGCACGCCGGCATGTTCTCGGAGGCAAGGGATGTGTTGCAGAGCATTGTCTCGGCGGACAAGCGTCCGGCCAGCGTCTATCCACTCGTGCACTATTACCTGGGTTACCTGCACCAGCGTATGGGGAACGTGGAAACCGCCGCCGAGTGCTTCGAGCGGGCGGCGCAGCTGTCTACGGAATACTGCTTTCCATTTCGCTTGGAGACCATCGACGTACTGACAGCGGCATTGGCCGTGCATCCCACCGATGCGCACGCCGAATACCTCTTGGGAAACCTGTTGATCGAACTGCAACCGGCTGTCGCCATGGAACATTGGGAACGATCTCGCTCGCTGGATGAATCGCTCGCAATGGTCCACCGCAACCTCGGCTGGGCGTACTATCGCGTCAAGAACGACGTTCCCCAAGCCATCGCAGGCTACGAGCGGGCGCTGTCGTGTAATCAACTGGAACCGCGCCTGTTCCTGGAACTGGATCAACTCTACGAACATGCCAACGTGCCGCCCGAACGACGTTTGGCCCCCCTGCAAGCCAATCACTCCGTTGTCGTGCGGCGGGAAGACAGCTTCTTGCGGGAAATCATGGTCCAGGTTCTCACCGGACAATACCAACAGGCCCTGGAGAACTTGGAGAGCAACTACTTTCACGCACAGGAGGGACGCGACGAAATCCACGACTTGTACGTCGACGCACATTTGCTGGAAGGACTCCGCTTACTGAAACAGTCCCAGGCGGAAGCGGCGCTCCAGCATTTCCGCAAGGCGGCCGAGTATCCCGAGAACCTGTCCGTCGGTCGGCCGCAGAACGACCCGCGAGCACCACAGATCGCGTACTGTGCCGGACTCGCCTGCGAAGCGCTACGAGACCGGGAACAGGCCGCGAGGTACTTCACGCAGTCAGCCGGCCAGCAGGAGACGGAACCGTGGCCTGAAACACGGTTCTATCAGGCCTTGAGCCTCGCCAAGCTGGGCGACCGTGTGGCGGCTGACAAAGCGTTTGACGCACTGGTGGACAACGGCCAGCAACGACTGAAGGACCAAGGTTCGGCAGACTTCTTCGCGAAGTTTGGACAAGAGCAGACGCGGCGCAGCCAGCTGGCCACGGCCCACTACTTGCTGGGACTCGGCTTGCTCGGCCAAGGCAACCAGGAGGAAGCGGTCAAGGAACTCGAGCAAGCCGTGCAGATGAACCAAGGTCATGTCTGGGCTCGCTATCAGCTGGGCTGCTTTGCGGCCATAGCATTCCTACTTCCACGGGAGGTTTTTGACGATGACAGCAGATCGACCAACGACCCAATACTCGCGACGTAAGTTTCTGGGCCACGTGGGCCAGGTGAGCATGGCTCTGGCGATCCCCGCCGTGATTCCCGGTTCGGCCCTGGGCTTGAACGGGGCCATCGCTCCCAGCAACCGCATCGACGCTCGGTGCGATCGGCATTCGTGGCCGAGGCCGCGACGACCTGCAAGCACTTCCTGAACAACCGCGATGTGCAGTTCGTGGCGATCTGCGACTGCCAGAAGGTGCAGCGAGAGTCGATCAAGCAAATGGCCGACAGTCACTACGGCAATCAGGACTGCGTGATGTACGCCGATCTGTATCGAGATGCTGGCGCGGCCCGATATCGACGCCGTGCTGATCGCCACCGGCGACCGCTGGCACACGATGGCCTCGATCATCGCCGCCAAGGCCGGCAAGGACGTCTACTGCGAGAAGCCCTGCTCGATGACCATCGCCGAGAGCCGGGCGCTGGCCGACACGTTCCGCAAGTACGACTGTATCTATCAGGCGGGGACGCAGCGGCGCAGCATCGGCAATTTCCTCTTCGCGGCTGACCTGATCGCCCGCGGCAAGCTCGGCAAGCTCCACACGGTGCACGCCAACACGTTGGCACCGGCGACGAGTCACGAGTGGCTCCCCGAACAGCCGCTGCCTTCCAAGGACGAATGCGACTGGAACCTGTGGCTCGGTCCGTGCCCGTGGCGGCCGTACAACCAGCAGTACATCACCGGCGGCTGGCGCGGATTCTTCGATTTCCACGGTGGTGGCATCCTCGAATGGGGCGCCCACACCGTCGACCTCTGCCAATGGGCCGCCCAGAAAGACGACACCGCGCCGGTCGAATATGTCCCGGAAGGGAGTCGGCGTGGATCGCCACCTATGCCGACGGCCTGAAGCTGGTCATGCGCGACGAAGGCTGGATGGGCCTGGGCACGTGCAGCGTGCGCTACGAGGGTGACGAAGGCTGGATCGAAACCGGCGACAGCGGGCAATTTCGAAATCTATCCCGAATCGCTGCGCACCGAGCGAACCGTGTTCCGTCTGCCGGGACCGATCCCAGCACGCACATCCGCAATTTCCTCGACTGCGTCCGAACTCGCACGCCGGCCCACGCCAATGCCAACGTCGCGGCCCAATCGCACGTCGTCTGCCACGCAGCCTACATTGCCTGGCAGTTGGGACGCACCCTGAAATTCGATCCGGTGAAAGAGGAGTTCCTGGGTGACGAGGAGGCCAATCGCATGCGCTCGCGAGCGATGCGCGATCCGTGGCGGATCTGATGCGTCGCCCGTGTTCGCTCTTTCTCCTTGAACTAATCCGTAAGGACCACTTCTCGATGATACTCGCTTCTCACGACTGCTTCAGCCCTGAGCATTCTGAGCGTGCTCAGCGTTTCCTCGGGCACGCTGTACGCGCAACAAGAGCTGCCGGCGACCGGCGCCGAAACGGAACTGCTGGCCGTGCTCGAATCGGATGCCGGCTCTGTTCGAGAAGGCCAAGGCCTGTCAGCAATTGGCCGTCATCGGCACCAAGAACGCCGTGCCGGTCCTGGCCAAGCTTGCTGGCCGATGAACAGCTGTCGCATTACGCTCGTTTCGCGCTCGAACCGATTCCCGATCCGTCGGTGGACGAAGCACTGCGTGCGAGCCTGACACGTTGCAGGGTGGACCGCTGGTGGGCGTTGTCAACTACGATCGGCATGCGGCGCGACGCCGGTTCGGTCGAGGCACTTGCCGAGTCTGCTGACCCATCCAGGATGTGGCCGTCGCTGTCGGCAGCCGCCGTGCGCACTTGGGACGCATCGCGACGCCAGCCGCCGTGGAAACGCTTCAGAAGACCTCGCTCGCCGCGGAACCGCTGCGGCATGGCCGTCGCCGATGGATGCCTGACTGCGGCCGACGCACTCGAAAAGGAAAACAACGGCCGGAATGGCCATGGCCATCTACGACGCCATGCGTCAGGCGGAACTGCCCAAGTATCTGCAGATTGCCGCGCTGGCCGGCGCGATCCGCAGTCGCGGGCGCACAAGGTGTCGATCTGCTCGTCGAACAACTGAAGTCGTCAGACGAGGAGTTCTTTGAGGTCGGACTGAGCATGGCCCATCTGGATTCCGGGTCAGCGGGTCACCGAGACGTTGATGGCCGAACTCGCTCAAGCCGATCGACCACCCCGGCCGACGCGGCAAAGGCCTGATGATCAACAAAGCCGAATACGGTGCGAACAGACCACCTGGGTGGATGTGACCGAACAACTCCTCGACGCGATGGCCGAAAACGGCATCTCGATCCGGGCCGGCAACGAACTGACCGGTGACGATCCGGTGCCGAGCGTCGTCAAGTCACTGCGCGTCGCCTACACCCTGGGAGCTGAGACGAAAGAACGTGGCGGTTAAGGAAGGTGAACAACTCCAGATCGAGGGAACGCTGTCCCGCGATCCGCGTCTGGCTAGCATCGTGGCCGTACTGGGTGAACGCGGTGATCGCTCTGCGTTGCCGGCCATCTTGAAGCTTGGCTCAGGAGGGACCGTGGGACGTGCGTTTGGCGGCCATCCGGGCGTTGGCGCAAATTGGGCGATGTGTCGGCCGTGCCGGTGTTACTCGACATTGCCGTGACAGGGCAAGGTGCGCATGTCCGCCACCGCCATCGAGAGCCTGGCGAACCTGCCCGACGAGAAGGCCAACGCAGAGCTGCTGGCCCTGTTGGAGAAGAGCGACGCAGCGCGACGACTCGTCGCTGGTTGAACTGGTGGGACGTCGCGAAATTCGCGCCGCCGTTCCCACGCTGCTGAAGCTGGCCGACGACAACGACAAAGCCCACGCGCGACGCGGCCTTCGCCTCCTTGGGCTGGTCGTGCGCCTGGAAGATCTGGCTGCCGCTGCTGAAATATCCTCGTGAAACCGACCTCGCCCGACAGCCGCGAACGCGGCGAAAGCGGCGTTGCGCGTAGCGTGCCAGCGGATGCCCGATCGCGATGCGGCCGCTCGGATCGTCGTCGACCAGATGCCGGGCGCCTCACAAGCCGACGCAGGCCGATCTGCTCGACCTGCTGGGCGATCTCGGCGGCACACTGGCACTGCACCGGGTCGTCGCCGCGGCCAAGAGCAACGACGAGCAACTGCAGGATGCGGCCACACGCGTGCTGGGACGCTGGATGAGTCCGGACGCGGCACCAGCTGCTCCAACCTTGACCAAGACCGGCAACAACAAGTTCAAGGTCCGCACACTCCGCGGCTACATCCGGATCGCGCGTCAGCTCAATGTGCCGACCGAACAGCGGATTGAAATGTGCAAGACCGCTTTGTCACTGGCCGATCGTGATGAAGATCGGTCACTGGTCCTCGAGACGCTGGCTCGCTATCCGTCGCCCGTTTCGCTGGCAAGACGGTGACCGGCTATGTGGACAAGCCGGCTTTGGCGAAGTCGCCTGCCGCTGCGGTGGCTATCGGCGAAAAAGCTGGCCGACCAGCAGCCGCGGAGGTGGCCAAGGCCATGACGCAGGTGGTGCAGCGACGAAGAACGCCGACCTGAAGCAGAAGGCTCAACGTCTGCTGGGCGCCGAAGGCAAGTAGTCCGTAATCGCGACAGATTGTCAACGTGACGAGTAGCTGTCGCGTAGCGACAAGCATTCCTTCGCCACGTTGGTGTCGGAGCACTGGTCACGTGTGGAGAAGAGATGTGAAGTGTAACGAGGTCGTTGCCTCAGGCTACGGTGAAGCTCGCCTTCGGCCATAGTCTGGATTTCGGTGGAGGATACAAAAGTGGCACACAGCGTCAGCTTCTGGTCCGCGATCTCCCTGTCCCGTTGGCGTCTGCCGGGTCCCTCACGGCCGCTGCGGAAGCGATTGCGGCACCACACACCGCATTCGATCTCGAACCAGACGCTGAACTCGATCAGCTGTCGCTCGTACACTTCGCCATGACGCGACGACGAAATGGAAACCTCACCGAGTCGACCTTGGATCCGGCCCAATGGATCTGGCTGCCCTCCGAGCGAACATTGCCCAACTCGTTCGTGCTATTTCGCAAGGAGATCCTGCTGACGGCGAAGCCAACTCGCGCCGTGGGTTGGATGACGGCCGACAGTCGCTATCGACTTACCGTGAACGGTCAGCGAGTGCAGTGGGGTCCGGCCCCCTGTGATCCACGGCAACTGGATGTCGATCCGATCGACCTCACGGCCCTGCTGCGGCCGGGCAAGAACGTCATTGGCGTGGAAGTGCTTTATTATGGCATCGGCGAAGGTACCTGGGCGGCGGGCAAACCCGGCCTGCTCTTTCACGCCGTGATCACCCCCGCACAAGAACGAACCGCTGCGGATCGTCTCGGATCCGAGCTGGCTCTGCCTGATCGATCGAGCTCACCGTCCGGCCCAACCCAAGCGCTGGTTTCTGCGGGCGCTGCAGGAAGAGTTCGATGCGCGCCTGCATCCGTACGGGTGGGACACAGCCGAGTTCGCGCCCCAGGACGACTGGATGTCCGCCAGTTGCTGCCTGTCCTGCCGACAAACCACCCGCCTGCGGCGGCTACAGGACGACGGACTCGCTCGACCAGACGGCGCCCGCGGTCAGCGCGCTGCGGGCCCGCCAGATTCCACTGGTGCGAGAGACAGTCGTGTCCGGCTAGGCCCTGGCCGATAGCGGGCTGGTCAACTGGAAGAGCGATCCGCTCGACTGGTTCGACTTCCGCGTGCCCAACAGTTTCGAGATCTCCGACCCGTTCCGCTCGACGTAGTCGACGCTGGTGCGTGGCGACTGCCGACGACGACGGACGCGGCGGGCGTCTATGCAACTTTGAGTTCGCCGAACAGATTGTCGGCTTTCCCGGTTTCGAAATCGAAGCGCCGGCCGGTACGATTGTGGAACTGATGACGCAGGAAGCACACGATCCGCAAGCCACACCGTGGCTGGACAATCACTTCTACGCGTGGACTCGCTTCATCTGCCGCGACGGAGTGAATCGCTTCGAAGCGTTTGACTACGAATCGCTGCGTTGGCTGCAACTGCACGTGCGGGGTGCCGGTCGGCCGGTCACGATTCGCAATGTGGGCGTGCGTCGTCGCATGTATCCGTGGCACGCATGAGCCGATCGTCCGCTGCTCGGATCCGGCTCTACAAAAACTCTTCGACGCGTCGGTCAACACGCTCTACAACTCGGCGATCGAGACGGTCGTCGATGGCATGGGACGCGAGCGTCAGCAGTACAGCGGCGACGGCGGTCATCAGTTGCTGGCCATCCGCACCGTGCTGGGCGAGCCTCGGATCGCCAGTCGATTTCTGCGGACGTTCAGCGAAGGGCTCACCAAGGACGGCTATTTTCTCGATTGCTGGCCGGCCTATGATCGCCTGGCGCGCGTGGCGCAGAAACAGATGGACGGCGCCTACTGGGGACCGCTGTTCGATCATGGCATCGGCTTCAACTTCGACTGCTGGAACCACTACCTGGAGACCGGCGATCGAGCGGCCCTTGCGGAGCCGTATCCGCGGCTCGTGCGGTTTGCCGAGTACCTCACGGATCTGCGCGGTCCCGAGGAATTGCTGCCGGTCGACGATCTGGGCATTCCCACCGTCTGGATCGATCACGTGGCCTACCGTTCGCAGCGTGACAAGCAGTGTGCTTTCAATCTGTATGCGGCTGCCATGTTCCAGCATGCGTTGGCCCCCATGGCCGACGTGATGGGCGAAACCGAGCGATCGGCACAGTACCGTCGGATAGGTGGCGAGCTGCGCGAGGCCACGGTGCGTCGGTTCTGGTCTGACGAGCACGGTTTGTTTGTCGACAATCTGCCCTGGCTGGCGGATGAGAAGGAGCCGCGCACCAGCGATCGCGCGCTGGCCACCGCGATCCTGTTCGATCAGTGCCCGAACGGTCGCGTGCAACAGGCAAGCGACGAGTTGGCGAGTTGCCCGCGCCGCATGGGATTCTCCTATCCGTGCAATGCGGGCTGGCGACTGTGGGCGCTGGCGAAGATGGGCCGTGGCGATGTGCTCTTGAGCGACCTGCGTACCCGTTGGGCCACCATGCGGTCGGTCCTCGAGAACAACACACTGCAGGAGAGTTGGACCGCGCGACCCGACACGCGGGAACAGTGGAGCCACTGCGCCGTCGTGCCGCTCTATGTGCTGGCGCAAGACATCGCCGGCATCCGACCGACTTCGCCTGGTTACGCCACCTGCCAGATCCGACCTCAACTGGGAGACCTGCGAGCACTGGACCTGGTCGTCCATACGCCTCATGGTCCGCTGCGTTTCGAGTCGCGCACGGAGGCGGACGGTGTTCACTTGCAACTGGATATACCTGGCCAGGTGAATGCCGAGCTGGTTCTCCCAGAACAGGTCGCGACGTCCATCAACCTTCCGGCGGGACAGAGGGCGCCCGGTCCAGACCTGCAGTGCTTCACATTGAAGTCAGGTGCTGCGAACGAAGTCGTTCTACGGCCGCGCTGACGTGGCTGCGGCAGTCTGCAAGCCGGAACAGGGTTGGCTGACTGGACCGTTTAACCGCAATCCCAGAGCACCGATCGGGAGAATGACAGTGATTCGCCAAGAAGATTACCACCGATCGGTGCGCCGGGATGCGCGCTGTGCGGGAGATGCCCAATGCATCCAGAGACCAACCAATGGGGAGGTCTTTCCGCGATGTGGGTGACACCGGCACAGCGTTGCGTATGCGTACGTGTAGTCCATTGTTGGCCCGCGCATCCCGGCGCCGCGTCCGGTGGCAAAGGCGCGCGACGTGGTTAGTTGATCTCCCGGACGCGGCTCTGGGATAGCGGTTAAACAGATTGGGCGACAGGAGTTCGCTCAGCGCCTGGCTTCGACAGCATACACCGTCACGCTCGGTTGATCGCGGAGGTCCAATGTCTGCCGCAGGCGTTCCATGGTGACAGCCGCATCGCCGTCCAGGCGGCCGGCAAACGTGACGAAGTGGCTGGCAGCCGGCGAGGCTTCGATGCCAACACCACCCGCTCCAGAACCGGGCGCGACGACGAAACGTGCGGCGGTTTCCGGCGTGGCCAGACCCAGTGCGAACTGATCGTCAGCGAACTTGACGGCCCACTGCACGTTGTCGGCCTTCACCTGAGCGGACACGCCATCCGCTTCCCGGCCGACGGAGCCTGTGGTGCCGTTGGAGAACAAGTATTTGCCAGGGGCAGGGCCGTCGGCCGCAAAATTCTGCGGGTTGTCGAAGTCCCAGTAGTAGTCGACAGGATCGCTGAGTGTGACTTCCATCCACGAGCAACCGCCAAACAAGCTAATCGTCTTGTCCATGCCCAGGCTGTCCGAGCACTGATAGCGGACGAGAGCCGGGCCTTGGGCAAGGCAAGTGAACGTGTTCTGTGCGCGGCGATAGTCACCACCAAGATCCGAGAAACCGGCCCAGTCGCTCGTGCCCGGCATGGTTAAGTCGCGACCATCCAGCGCTCGGAGCTGCCACTCGTACACGTGGGCTCCTTCCTGGCCCAGGAGCAGCTGCACTTGATTGTTACCCAGGGTGATCGAACCATTCTCGCCATCCCGTGCGAAAGCCGCTTCCGGCAGCGGCGAGGGGGCTTCCGACAATCCCAGATACACGTGGATCGAGGCGATTACGTTTTTCGGCAGAACCCCTGGCAACAGCAGTACCATTCGCGCCCGGTCGGGTCCCGTGACTCGATCAAGCTGCGATGGAATCTCCTGCCACTCGTTACGATCAGTGACCTGAAAAACCCGAATCGGTTTGGCCGCGAGGCCTGCCGGAAGGTCGACGTCGAGCTCGATAGGCAATTGATATCGCTCCACATCGCCGCCCTTGACTGTCATTCCCATGCGATGCGTCGCGTGCGGCTCCAGCCAAGGTGCATCACTTTTCAGGGCCGTCTTTTCGACCTGCTGCGGACTTGTTCTTCGGCCAGGCGCGGCAGGCCACTGCAAACCGATCTGTTCCGCCGCAGGCAGTGGTTCGCCGCGCTCTGCTTTTACGCGGATATCGCTCACGCGACCGATCAAGTCCGCATATCGCTGATCGACCTCCTGGTACCGCTTCACGGTCCAATCGAGCGCATAGGGCTTGCTTTCGCCGAGCCAGATCCGCGCGAATTCCTTGCCCAAGTCGGCATGCGCCTGCGGTTACGCTCGAAGAGTTCCTCGATCTCGCGGAGCAGCTGCGCGCGTTGCGGGAGATCCGCTGTCGCACCGGCCCGGGCGTAAGTTTCCGCGGCATGCAGTCGGTCGAGCGTTCGTTGGCCGATCAGTTCCATGCGGCGTGCCCCCAGCAGGAACGCATCCAACAGCTGGGCATTGACGGTGGCACCGCGCCGGCAGGCTTCCAGGTGCTCGATGGCCGGCCGGACAACGTCGACCAGTTGCTGCGCTGAGGCGAGCAACCTCTTGCCGCTGCGATTGGGCGACAGGTCATCTTCCCAGAAACGGGAATTCAGCATCCCTTTCATGCCGGGCATGCGGTGCGTCTGGGCGAGCAGCTGAATTGCCTGGCCGAAATGGTCACCCGGTTCTCCAAACAGCACGCCACCCAGACGACGGTTGAAATCTCCCGGTGTCGTGGCGGAGGCGTTCCAGGCACACTCGGCTCCCCAGGCGTATCCGTGCCATTTGTAGCCCTGCAATGCTTCGCCGTCGTCCTCCCATTCCGTATTGAGCATGCCCAGCGCCCCGTGTTTGGCGCCGTCCCGGACAAAGTTCTGGATATTCTGCGTGGTCACGCTGAAATCGGGAAGTATCCGGCTCCAGTTGCTGATGCCCGGGCAGACAAAGAACTCGTAGCCGGACTGGGTGAACGGCGCGATCTGGCTGTCGAAATTGTCGGCCGCTCCGTATCCCCACGTCAACATGACGGTGTCCTTGGGAATCTGGTCCAGCTCGTCTGGATGCTGCAGAATGATGTCGCCCCACATCATCATGCGTTTGCCATACTTGCTCTGCAGCAAATCGTGTACGCGGCGAATGTGACGCACGTACACACCACCCTCGCCGATCTGATCGACCAGCGTCTTCGACGGACCCGTTCCCAGGCCAAACGTCTCGTCGCAACAGACATTGAACATGGGGAAGGGAAGCAACGGACAGACCTCGGAATACAGGTCATCCAGCAATTGATAGCTCGCGTCATTCGTGGGACACAGCACGTGCTCCGTCTCGCGCAGTTCGGCGAATTCGGGAAGTTTCAAGATCCAAGCCAGATGGCCGAATGATTGCTGATTTCCCAGGATATCGACGTGCCGTGTCGCGGCATACTTGACCAGTTCACTCAGTTCGTCCGGCGTGAGTGAGCCGTCGGGCGGTCCAATGGCCGGATGTTTCTGGAACGCGTACTGGTACTCCATGTAGTACGTGAACAAGTTCATCTTCAGTTCCGAGCCCAGGTCGATGTGCTGCCGCAGCGTCGCCGGCGTCGAACTGGGGCCGCGCGTCAGGTCGTCCTGGAAGCAGCGCCACCGGAGCGAGGGCCAGTCCCGGATCTCCAAACACGGCAGCCCGGCATCCGTTCGATTGGCACGAATCAGTTGGCAGAGAGTCTGGACTGCGTACAGAAGTCCGGCCGAATCGATGCCGCTGCAACGGACAGTGGCGGGAGTCACTTCCAGGGAGTAACTTTCTCCCGGCGTATCCGGGGGGAATGTCGCGCCTCGCGGACGGTCCCGGCTCGTGCTAAGTGCGACAACCTGAGCGGCCTCTTCGTACGGTCGAACTTCGATCTCGGTGATTCCGGCTCGTCGCAGTTCAGCAGTCAGCTGGGCTGCCCACGGAATCGTCATCTGGGCCGGCAACTGCAGCACGAGCCCATTCTTGAGGGGAAAGGTCCCGCGTTGGCTTGTGACTTGCTTGGGAAAGGGAACCAATCGCAAGTCGGCAGCTTCGTCCGCCGGGACCTTGGCCGCGAGACCACTCAACAGCGCGCCGAGCACGACAGACAGGCAGATGTACGTTCGCATCACGATCCAGCTCCCAGAAACGTTGTGGGCAGGCGGGCTGACTCACACCGACGTGTGCCACTATCATACCAGTGCTGCGTTGCTGGTGAAAACGGCCGGGACAGCTGAGGTTTCACGTCCAGCAATCAGAGAATCTCCCCGGAACGGTTACAGCGCATGAACGTGGTCAAGGCCGAGAAGCAACTGACTGCCGGTATTTCGGGATCGGCATTCGCGCTGGGGAACATACTCTGCTGGGCGGCGGTGCCCGTGCTGTTGCGTCACCTGACCCACTCGCTCGATGCCTGGACTGCCAACGGCATTCGGTATCCACTGGGGGTCGTCCTTTTTCTGCCGATTCTGGTGCCGGCCTGGCGGTCCGGAGAGCTGAACCGGGCTGTCCTTTGGCAATGTGTCGTGCCATCGCTGCTTGCCTTCGGCGGTCAGGTGCTGTGGGGCTTGACGCCCTACTACCTGCCCGCTGGTGCCATTGGGTTTCTCTTACGATTATCTCTGGTGTTTTCCCTGTCGGCCGCCATGTTGTGGTTTCCCGACGAGCGTAGACTGTTGAGGCAGACGTCGTTCTATGCCGGTCTGATCCTGTCGATCGTCGGCTTCGTGTTGCTGTCGGCCAGCAAGATCCAGTCGGACGCGGAAGTCACGGCCGTGGGGATCCTGATCGCGGTCGGCTGCAGCATGTTTTATGGCTTTTATGGCGTGAGCGTGCGGCACTTCCTGCAGGCGCACGAATCCGGTGCTCAGCTCGGGTGTCGTTTCCGCGTTTGTATCGCTGGGCACGGTGGTCGCGATGTTCGGTTTTGGCGACTTTCGGGCACTGGCCCATGTGTCGTCCGGTGACTGGATCGTGATCGTCGTATCCTCCGTCACCGGCATCACGCTGGGACACTACTTTCTCTACGCAGCCGTGCCGCGTCTGGGTGCCGCCATTACCTCGGCCACGCAGACACTCACGCCATTTGCCACCATGGTGTTGGCGGCCTGGTTCCTGGGCGAGTCCATGAACCGCCTGGAGTGGTTGGCCGGCTTGATGATGGTCGTGGGCGCGGCGATCCTGCTGTGGGCGCATTACCGGGTCGTAGCGGGTCGAGCCACGGTTTCTTGAACAACGAGTTCTGCGACAGTCCCCACCTCCGCTTGAACCTCGACACCGGCAAAGTCGGGAATTCCCGCAGAGAAGCAGTAGTGGCTTGTCAAACCTCGATCTTGGGGTTCGGTAACCGAAGTCGCCGTAAAACAGAGTGGCCCGCCGGGCTCCGGCGGGTTCCTGTCCGTCCAATACTCGAATCCCGCCGGAGCCCGGCGGGCCACTCTCATAGAACTACTCGTAGGCGAAGTCCGCGGTAGCCGTACAATTTCGATCGGCAACCACGCGCACCCAATAGGCCTGGAATTCGGCGGGGAATTCCATCCGCTCGGTCCTGGACTGCGGCACTTCGACTGTCTGGAACACCTGCCACGTGCCCGTGCCGCGGATGTCGACTTCCACACGAAATGTGACCGGCACGGACGCGTCGTGTGACAGCGACAGTGATTTGCGGTCATACCCCGCGCACAGGTACGGATCGGAAGGCTCGTCTGGACGCACCTGCGCACTGGTCCAAGGACCACCCCGACCTACCGGTTTGCCCAGTTGCCACAGGTCGTCGACAGCCCCCAGCCAGAGGGCGCACAAGCCGTCCGCCGAACGGATGACGTGCGGCGGGGACATCTCGCCGGACGCGGTCATTCCCGTCATGACCAGCAAACCGCGCCACGAGCAGTAATCTTGCACAAACAACGGATGTGTGGCGATGGGACGAATCCTGGAGAAACCACCCGCATTGCGCGCCGGCAGTTCGAAGAACGTTCCGGCACACTGGAACAGATCCCGTTCGGTCACCACCTCGCGCGAGGTCCGCTGCAGATCGAGCAACTCCGGACGTTCCAAGTAGACGGCATTTCCGATCGGCAAACGGTAGCACTGTCCATCGTCGTCTCGATAGAGAATCGAGTGCCCGTCCAGTTTTAGGATGCCTGTTGGGATCGCCACGTCTTTGGCCATTCGCCCCTGGGATTCGCGCGACTCGACGCGCACCAGGGACAGATCGGGCCTGAGTTCGTAGTATCCGGTTTCGCGACTGGTACCGTCGGCGACCCGCGTGGCCAGAATCTGCAGTCCCACGTGGCGGTCACCCGCCCGCACCAGTCCGCCAATCAGTGTGTCCTGATCGGCGCGAGCCATGGCGTCCCAAGAGGGCGCGAACACGCTGCGATCTGTCGGTTACGGTCGCGGGGCGGGAGTCATCATTGCGATATTCAAACCACACCGTCGCACGACAATCGTCGCTGGCCGTGACACGGATCCACTCCCCCTCCTCACTCTCACGGAAGGCAAACCAGCGATAGCCGTTGGCCGCCACCGGGATCTCGTCCAATGGAGTCCATTGACCGTTTCCCTGGCGGTCGATTTCGAATCGGAAGGTGACCGGACGGTCGGCATGTTGCACCAGGTGGACGCCGCGTCTCGAAAAACCGCCGAACAAGTACCGATCGGACGGTTCGGCCTTCTTCACCGCTTCGTCGAGCCACACGGCACCGCGGCCGATGGCGGGCCCGCACTGGTCGATGCGTGATGGTTCGACAAACCACAGATTGGACTGCGACTGAGCGGGACCGGCCACCTGACCTTTGGCCTTGCGCGTGTTGAGGAACTCATTCTGTGCCGCGTCGTCACAGCCGAATACGATCGAGTTCCCCCATCGGCAGAAGTCACCAACGACTTTCAGGTAGGTCGAGCGGGGCCGAATGCCAGCGGTGTGCCCACCACGAAACCCTGGCGGGAATCGCCAGAACATGCCGTGCATCGTCATCAGCAGTTCGTCTCCGCCGATCTCGCGGATTCGCGGCCATTCCGTATTCCAGCCGTGAGCGCCGTCGTAGCAGTGGCTGGCCTTCGGCAAGCGAAAGAGCTGCCACGTTCCGTTCGAACGCATCATCAAGATCAGTGATCGATGGTCCCAGCCGATGCTCCAGACCGGATCGGTGTCCGGGTTCTGATTCCCTTGGAGGCCGCCGGGGCCAGTGACTTCCGTGAACTGGTTGCGACGCACGATGCGCCAGTCCCCTCGGCCCGACCATTCGGCCAGCACACCCGATTCGATGTCTGGACGCGTCATGGCCAGGCCGCTCAGTTCGCCATTGTTCGCGTAGATCAACTCGCCTTGGCCCGAGTACAGACCCTTTCCGTGATAGCCCGGCAAGAGTGGGCCTGCGTGATTCGCGGTGCGATTGGCATCGGGGAACAGTTCGGTGACCTGCAGCGATTGGACGTCCACTTCGTAGAAGCCTTCTTCCATCGTGGCGTAGTAGACTTTGTGGACCGGGTCCTGAAGATGCCGCGCATTGCCGGTCAGGCGGCCGGGCATGACACTGGGCGGAATGACGCGAATCGCCCCATCGTTCGCGATCAGGTACGGGCCGATCAATAGCTGTTGAGACTCCCGGTGGATGAAGCGATTCGCGGGTGTACCACCCACACTCCCCGGAAACACGAACAGATCCAGTGTTTCGTCGACGGCATAGAGCTTGTCGTCCGATCCCTGGGGCATGTGGGGCGAGTACGTCACCCACCACAGCTTGCCGGCCCATGGAGTGATGGCGCCGGTGCCACATTCACCCTGGGAATTGAAGCTGGCCAGTTGCGGGTAGATACCACTGAAATGACGCGCATCTCGACCCGATTGCAGCGGCTCCAACCGTTCGTTCTGGTTGAAAGTCGGTTCGGCTGCGTTGCTTGCGTGCATGCCGACAAAGCAAGCGATGGCTGCGACCAGAACTGTCCTGTGGCTCATGGTTTGGATGCAGGTTCTGTGTCTTGGGCACCTGCGCGGGCGCCGATCGTCTACAAGGACCTTGGCTTCGATGGTGTTTGCTTCGAGGCTTACTGGGCCGACCTTTTCTTCCAAGCGGATGCCGGTGGTTTGTTTGCGAGACTCGGCAGGACGCACGTCATGAATGCGGTTGTTCTTCAGGACGACATCGCGGGTCTCGCCACGAATCCGAATGCCGGCCACCTCCTGGTCTCGGCCATTGTTCTCGATGAGATTGTTCTCCAGCCGGTTTCGGTGACCGGCCATGCCGAGGGTTTCGTCGCGGAAGAGGATCCCGTCCTCCGCATTGTCTCGAACCTGGTTGTTGCGCAGCAGATTGTCCGTATCCTTGTGGCCAATGGAAATGCCGTTGCGTCCGTTGCCTTCCAACACATTGTCCTCGAACAAACCGTGCCGGACGCGCCAACAAAGGAACAGCCCGTCAGCACCGTTGTTTCGCGCCACACACTTCCGGATGGTGGCGCGCTGCGAGCCACTGCCAGGGTGCAGTCCCAGGCCGGCGTTGTTCTCACTGACACATTCGCTGACGATGACATCGTTCGATTGCTGGAAGCTGATGCCGTCGCCGCCGTAGCCGCGCACCGTACAATGCTCGATGACGGTGCCAAAACCGCGATAAAGAAAGATGCCGCCGCCACGACAGCCATCGAGCACCGGGTTGTGTTCGCGGTTGCCCTCGACGATCAATTGCTCGATCCGCACCCCTTCCAATTCATAACCGCTGACTACCGGGAACACGGTCGCCGCCTTGGCACCATCACTGACCATGCAATCCGCGCCCAGCGGACGGTCCAGTGCCAGCGTGGAGCCGTTGCGACCGACGACGCGGGCCACGGTCACATGGAAGCCGTTCACTCGCGTGCTCCAGATGGCTACACCGCACCCGATGTCGAATCCCTTCGGGTCGGTGACCGTGATTTGCTCCTCGCCAAAGTCTCCGTCCATGGCCAGTGGGGATTCAACGGCGTCTGCTTTGCGCAGGATGGTTTTCCCTGGGGTGCCGCGAACCATGGTATGCGGCCGCAAGTGCAGGGAATCGCGCATCAGGTACTCTCCCGGTCCAATCTCGACGATGCCGCCGCCGAGTCCCGCCACGTAATCCACTGCCGCCTGGAGCGCGCGGTGATCGGTGCCCAGGAGATCCGCGTTAGCCTGGCCCACCGTGACGCGGGGAACTTCTGACGTGGCCGAGCGCATCTTCCTTGGTAATTGCTTTTCCTCGGCCGGGGGAAACACGTCTGTGCCCTGCGTCGAAGGAGCAGCGGACTGGCCGGCGGACTGCCGCGGGCCGAGCGGTGGCGCCTCGGCGGCGCTCAAGGCCCGCGGCGCGAAGAGGACCAGCGCCAGCAGTGGCACCGATCGGCGAAGCCAGCATAGGACGGTTTTCATGTGGTCCAATCCTATGCGCTCCACAGCCAGGCGCGAAGTAGGGAATTTCCTGACTCGAAGGAAACCCACCGTCATTCACCATTCGGACGTTTTGGTTGTTCGGGTGGTTCTCCTCCTCCCGCGCCTGGTCCGCGGCCGACACCCCCTCGCTGGTTCATCGCTTTCGCCATGGCTTCGGCTTCGGGCTTGTCGATCGCGCCGTCTTTGTTCGCATCCGCCCGCAGCATGATCCGCTGCATGGCCTCGGGCAGTTCTTCCTGCGTGACTTTCCCATCCGCGTTCTTGTCGTTGCTCATGATCCGTTCGACGATATTGCCGCCCGGACCGCCGCCGAATCCACCGGGACCACCGGGACCAAAGCCAGGGCCACCAAATCCCATACCTCGTCCGCCGGGACCACCTCGCCCCATAAACTGTGGCGGCCAGCCGATTTCTTCTTTCGACAGTTTGCCATCCGCGTCCTTGTCGAGTTTCTTGAGCGCCGCCACGGCGTTCTCGACTTCTTCTTTCGACAGCTTGCCATCCTGGTCGGCATCCAGGGCCTCCAGCAGCGGGAAAGGTGGTGGTTGGAATCCGAAGCCGCCGCCCGGACCGCCTGGTCCTCGTCCACCACGACCGGGCGGTTGGCCGCCGGGAGGTGGCGGCCCTTGGGCCTGGACGACGCTCACGATCACGACGCACAACCACGTCGCCAGCACGCGACAAAATCGGTTCATGCTCGTATTCTCCCGTGTGTATTGAGTTACTCTTTGATGCGATTCCGCTCGGCTGGTGTGGGAACCATCGGCTGCCAGCTCGGAACTCCGTCCGGAAATCGTCCGAAGGAGACTTCTTCTTTCAGCGGACCGTACGTGACCTGGTCGAGCACGACGTTGCCGCGCGAGTCGGAGTCAATGAGATAGACGGTCTCGCCTGTCTTGGACAACTTGAAATTGGCATGCAGCCCGTCGTCCGCCGGTATTCCCTCATCCAGCCACACAATCAGCGAGCCGCGGGCGGGAACGGTCGTGCCCGACGGGAAGGACCACTTGAGCGGATTCGCATCGGAATCGCTCAGGTACATCCCCGACACATCGACTTCACCGGAGCTGCCGTTGTACAACTCGATCCAGTCGTCGTATTCGCCTTGCGGGTCCTGGACTGTGTGCTTGTTTGTGACCATGAACTCGTTAATGACGACCGCCGACAGGGAATCGCCGGAGGCTGCCACTTCGTAGCGACAAGCTCCCATTTCCGCCTCGGCGGGCAGGAACGTGGTCGTGCCGACACTCGCGTCGGCTCGCGCTTCCACATAGTACCGCACCTGGCAGTTTCCCGGACTGGCGGGAATCGTGGCACCGAACACGCCGTCGGAGGCCTGTTGATCGTGATGCTGTCCGTCGTCCAGCATCGCGACCTGCTCGAACGGAGCACCCGGCTGGCAGGCATAGTACAGGAAGACGGCCTGCGGTTTCAGATCTCCGGTGGTGTGGGCTTCCACATAGACGTCATCCGCGGATGTCGGCTGCTCGGCATCTTCGCCCGACGAGCGATATTTGAGTGCCGAAATCGTCGGTCGCGGCTTGTTGATTTCCGGGTGGCTCAGCAGGTACTCACGTCGCTGATCCACGAACACTCTGAGGCCGGGCGGAGCACCGGACGGACCGCGCCGTTCGCCGTCCGACGAGACATCCGACTTCGCGAACTGCTCATACGAGGTCAACTTCTTGGTGTCGTCCTGGACATCGGCATCCATCAAGGCCCGGTACTGATCACAGATCGGACCCAGCGTGTTCCAGTCGAGCCATTTCTCGGCGATCGTGCGGACATGAGCAAGATACCGAGCGCGCCACGGGGGATGGGAGAGCAGGCCGGCAATCAGCGGCCGGTTCGGGCTATCGACCTGGCTCAGCGGGTCCATATCCGCGCCCGGCTCGCCACCGCGACCAAAGAACCCCGGTCCTTCCGGCCAGCGAAACGTTTCATTGTTATCGTGCGAGAACACGTAGAAGCGATCGTAGCGTTTGTCGAGATACAAGTTGAAGTCACTGGCGCGACTGAAGTAGCCATCGCCATCGATGAGCACATTGTCGACGGCCAGGAACCAGAGCATCTCGTCGACGTTCATCCGCTTGTCGAATTCCGCTTCACGCTTCTCCTGCGGCGTATCCTGCAGTACACGACACAACGCGACCAGCTTGCGCCAGTCATCCTCGTTGTCTTTCGTCTTGATTTCGTAATTCTGTTTGTATGGCTGGAGGTCGTCGCCCAGGAACATCAACCCGGAGGCTCCGCTGAAGTTGGGCGGGATCTTCCAGCGGGCGCCTTGGGCATCGCCGAACCACTTCTTCAAGAAATCCTTGTTGACCTGTTCTTCGTTCGTGTAGATACCCCAGCTCTCGCCATTGATCACGACCCGCACGACGTTGGCATCGGCCGTCGGCAAGTACTGACGGGAGATGCGATTGAACAGCACATTGCGCAGGAACGACGGATCGGAGTGGGCGTTGAGCAGATTCAGCGTCGTGTGACCACCGAGCCGCTGATCTTTCTTGCCGTAATCGACCGTGAGATTGAGTGACCGCTTGCTGCCACGCGGCACAAACATGTACGACGTGTTGCCACGGAACCGCACACCGACATTCTCGTACGTCTCGCCATCGACGATCATTTGCGCGGGAACGTCCACATCGGTCGATCGAAAATCCTCCAACTCCTCTTCCCAATCCTGGTTGTCGAACTGCAGAAAGATCGTACGAATGATCTCCGGATCGTACAGATCCTTGCCGGCATAGGACGCCACGTCGGCGGGAGTCAGCTGTTTCCCGGGTGTGGCCGGCTCCGAGTCGTGTCCGCCAAACGGCCCGCCACCTCCGGGTCCACCACCTCCGGGCCCGCGCCGAAACGGACCACCACGACCACGCCCGTCGCGACCGGGGCCACCCGGTCCCCCATCATCTCCCGGCGGACCGAACCCCGGACCGCCGAAGCCCACGTCGTCTCCCGGAGGACCGAACCCGGGGCCAAAATCGCCGTCCGGTGGCATGCCGAGATCCAGATCACCCGAGGGTGGTCCGGGGGGACCGTTCGCGCCCGGACCGCCAAAGCCCGAACCGCCGAACCCAGGAGGCCCGAAACCGGGTCCGCCGCCGGGAGGTCCGAAGCCCGGAGGTCCGCCGCCGGGAGGTCCGAAGCCCGGAGGTCCGAAGCCTTGTCCACCGGGTCCGCCGCCGGGAGGTCCGCCGGGTCCACCGAAACCGCGCGCCGGCTGGTTGTCCTTCACATACTTGCGGGCTTCGGCCCGTTCCTCGGCCTTCAGAATGCCGTCCTCGTCCTTGTCAAACTTCTTGAGCACCTCCATGCGGTGCTGGCGCATCGGCCCCCCCGGGCCCCCGCCCCGTCCTCCGAATCCGCCCAGCGATGGCATCAACTCGTCGCCAGCCAGTTGCCCGTCGGCGTTCTTGTCGAGTTTTTGGAGCGCCGCGACCGCGTTCTCGATTTCGTCCGCTGTGATCTCGCCGTCCGCGTTGGCGTCCAGCGTCGCGAGGACGGGGGGCGCTGGAAACACGAATCCGCCGGGGAACCCGCCGGGACCGGCGTTCCCGTTGTTGCGTGGGGGCGGTTCGCCCGGCGGCTGGGCCGACAGCTGGGCCCTGAGGGCTGTGATGGCCACCAGGCTGGCCAAGGCCAAGAAACCGAATAGGTACGTCCGCATCTTCGCGTCCTTGGAGCAGAATGAGTGTCGCCATCGGAACAGATCGAATTCCGCCTGAGAAGTGACAAGGAACTTAAACCAGCTGCTCGATCGAAAGTTCCGTCCCACGTACCTGCCGCACGCTCACACGAAGGCGACAGCGGGTATCAGGCCTAAGAGGTGACAGCCGTGCACATACTTCGAACAGCGGCTCATGCGGGCGCTCAAGGGATACAACAACCGTCGCAGCTCGAATTCACGACCGATGGGCGTCTTTCCCTCGATCACGACGAGCCGTTCCTGCCGGCGTGGAAATACCGTCGAGATGCGTTCCTTGCCCGTCTGATCGTAGTAGGTGAGGTCGTAGTCCAGCGTCACCCGCAGACAGCCGTCGGCGGAGGCAAAATGCTCCCGTCGGTATTGCACGATAATCGCTGGCTCATAATACGAGAACACATCCTCAAGATGCTCTGGCGGAATGACGTGCTGCAGCCCCGCAGTAATCTGCCGGTAGGTGAGTTCACCGAGCGGTTCCTCAGTCTCCAGCTGCAACCGGTGCTTGCCCGTCACTCGATTGTGACGCCACTTGATCTCGAAGAAAAACGTCCTTCCCGGACGCAGAGCGTCGTACCACCTCAAACGCACCTTGCGGCGCCGTCCTAGTCCATCAAGATTCGCACGACAGGCCGAAAAGGCCGCGTCGTCAAAATAGATACTGCGCACCGTGGAAATCGGCTCGTTGTGAACCAATCGGCGACAGTTCGTCTCGAACAAGCTGCGGAACGTGCCGATGTCGGCATCGAGAAAAGTGAACTTGATTTCCTTCCGTGCAGCGAGATCGCTGCGCGTCGATCCCCAATCCACGATGCGGAAGCGCGGTATCGGAAGGGTCGCGTCATCGGTTCTAGTCATCATGGCAGCGCACGGCGGTCAGGGAGTCGAGTTCATGTTTACGTAAGACATCTCGCAGTCCGGCAACTCCGTCCGTAATTTCTTCAACAGGTCGGCCGTCTCTTTCGGACTCCTGCGTCCCAGCACCACGCGGACCTGGCCGCGCCCGTCTTCCAAGTCCAGCCGCTGGAGCATATAGCGGCCAGCGCACGACTCCACCTTCGACAACACGTTGTTTTCGTCGTCACCAAAATGGCGCTGCGGATCCCCCGTGATCGTCAACATCAAATTGTGCTGACGCCGGGAACGGCCCGTCAGGTGCATCCCGAAAATAAACACCGATGCGACCAACACCAGGGCCACCGCCAACAACGGTTGCTCGGCCCCCAAGGCCAACCCGATCGCAATACAGAGAAACAAGTACACCAGCTCTTCCGGCTCCTTGATCGCTGCTCGAAAACGAACGATCGACAGCGCACCCACCAGACCCAGAGACAGTGCCAACGATGACTTGACAACCGCAATCACCGCCGTGGTGACCAGCGTCAGCAGCGGAAAAATCCGCGTGATCGAGTCGCTGTCGGACGGCGATGCACCGCAGCGGCGGTAGAGAAAACGACAGTACAACGCCAGCACTCCTCCCAGCGCCAAGTAGGCACACAGCGTGAGTGCTGACACGTTCTGGCCATTCGAAACCGATCCTTCGAGCTGCTTCCAGGCCTTTTCAAGCTCTTGCATGAGTGGTGGATCCCCGTCGCATGGTCCCAATGTCGTTGGCAGCACTGACGCTAACAATAGACTAACCAACATTAAACATAGCAATTGTCTGCAAGTTTCGGGGACGCGGGCAAGAGGAGCCTCCTCCGTGGGCAACACCCCCACCTTGGGGCGTTCCGACGCACTGCGTGTGCTCAGGTCGGCGACTGCCGGATGCGAAGGGACCGACCTTGTGGCGCGTCATCGGCAGGCCTCTCGAGTCACTTGCGGCACGAGCTTGAACGCGCAACCCGTGCGGTTTTGGAACCATTGGGACATGACAACTTAGCTTCACCCTCCCGCGTGCGGCTCGTTGTACTACACAAATCTTCTCCACACCTAACCAGTGCTCCGACACCAACGTGGCGGAGGAATGCTTGTCGCGTCGATGGGACGCCAAAGGACTCGATAGGCAGGCCAACTTGTGTAGTACAACGAGCCGCGTGCGGGAGGGTCGGCCGCGTAGCGGTCGGGGAGGGCTCTCCGAATCGGCAAGGGATTCCACGACCAGCAGCGCGGCAACCCTCTCCGGGCCTTCGGCCCGACGCTCCCACAGGGAGAGTGAAGCAAAAGTCAGGAAGTGGAACAACTTCAAAACTGCACAACCTCTGGAGAGTGCGGTGGCGCCAAGTGTCTCGGATGGCCAAAGCATGGTCAAATCGTCACGTTTCGGCCGGCCGACCGACAGTGGCTGTGTACTCGTGCCGTCGCAAGAGCCGGGGTATAAAAGACGCGACTGTCAGGCGATTGCTGGGGAGCGGTGGTGTGATCACTCTGGGATGAGCCAGCGGGACGCTGGCTCTACGTGACTTTGGGATTGGCGGAGCAACACGATGAACATTCTTCGGTTGGGTATGGTGTGCCTGTCGATTTCCCTGGCAGGATGGGTGGCTGGTGCTGCCGAACTGCGTCCCCCCGCGGTTCCGTTGGTCACCTGCGACCCGTATTTCAGTATCTGGTCACCGGCCGACAAACTGACCGATGCGGATACCGTACACTGGACGGGCAAGCCACATCGACTGTCCGCCGTGATCAACATCGACGGCGTCAGGTACCGCGTCATGGGGACCGAGCCGGCCGGGATGGCCGCGCTGCCCCAGATCGAACTGGTGGTCCTTCCCACACGAACGATCTACAAGTTCGCGAGCCCACAGGTTCAGCTGACGCTTACATTCCTCACGCCGGCACTCCCGGAGGACCTCGACATTCTGTCGCGGCCGGTGACCTATCTCGTGTGGGAGGTCGCGTCGGTGGACAAGAAACAGCATCGCGTGCAGTGTGAGTTTGCCGCGTCGGGCGAGTTGGCCGTCAACACACCGGATCAGGAAGTGAACGGGAGCATCGACCGCTACCAGGACCTGGTAGTCGCCAAGATTGGTTCGAGCGAACAGCCGGTCCTTGCCAAGCGCGGCGACGATATTCGTATCGACTGGGGGTACCTGTATGTGGCAGTCCCCGGTGAAGATCAGCCGCGCAGGTCGTGATTTCGCCGGACGCGACCGGCTTACCGGCGGCCGGCGGGACAGTGCGTGCCAAGGCCACCTTGGACATGGGCAACGTCCCAGAAGCGCCCGTGTCGCAGTGGTTGATGCTGGCCTACGACGATCTGTATTCGATCCAGTACATGCAGAAGAACTTGCAGCCCTATTGGCGCCGCGGCGGCTGGCAAGCCGCCGACTTGCTGGCAGCCGCCGCCCAAGACCTGCCCGTTCTCCAGCAGCGTTGCAGCGCCTTCGATCGGGAACTGATGGCCGATCTGACCCAGGCTGGCGGTGACAACTATGCGTCACTCGCAGCCCTGGCTTTCCGCCAGTGCTTTGCGGCGGGTAAGTTCGTGGCCGACGATCACGGACAGCCCTTGCAGTTCAGCAAGGAGAACCACTCGAACGGCTGTATCGGCACGTCCGACGTGTTTTATCCGATGGCGCCCCAGTTCCTGCTGTTCGGCCCGACGTTGGCCAAGTCCTTTCTCGTGCCATTCATGAACTATGCGGCGTCCGAGCGCTGGACATTCCCGTTCGCTCCCCACGATCTCGGCCAGTATCCGCACGCCAACGGCCAGGTCTATGGGGGCGGGGAACGTACGGAAGAGAACCAGATGCCGGTCGAAGAGAGCGGGAATCTGCTGATTCTCCTGGCCGCCATCGCGCACATGGAGGGGCATGCCGACTTCGCCGGCTTGTACTGGAAGCAGCTCGAGCGGTGGGCCGCGTACCTGAAGGAGAAGGGTTTCGATCCCGAGAACCAGCTCTGCACCGACGATTTTGCGGGGCACCTCGCCCACAACGTCAACCTCAGCGCCAAAGCCATTTGCGGCCTGGGCGCGTTTGCCCGCCTGTGTGAAATGCGCGGCGAGAAGGCGCTGGCCGGCGAGTACCAATCTCTGGCGCGGAAGTACGCCCAACAGTGGGTCAAGGCAGCGGACGACGGCGATCATTTTCGTCTGGCGTTTGACCGACCCGGTTCGTGGAGCCAGAAATACAACCTGGTGTGGGACCGGATCCTGGGCCTGGGACTGTTTCCCGACGCCGTACTCCGCAAGGAAATGGACCACTACCGGCAGATCCAGAACCTCTACGGCTTGCCGCTCGACAATCGCCAGACCTACACCAAACTGGACTGGGTGCTGTGGACCGCGACCCTCACTCAGAATCGTGACGATTTCACGGCGCTCGTGGATCCGGTCGTCAAGTTTCTCAACGAGACACCTGACCGCGTGCCAATGACCGACTGGTACTTCACAGATTCCGGGCGGCGCCAAGGCTTCACCGCTCGACCGGTCGTCGGTGGTGTCTTCCTGCAGATGCTCTATGACAAGCCGCTCTGGACGAAGTACGCGCGGCGCGACCAGACGAAAGCCGCCGACTGGGCCCCGATGCCCGTACCGCCGCGCACGGTGACCTGCGTGCCGACCAGCGAACGGGAACCGGCCACGTGGCGTTACACGGTGGAGCAACCTCTGCAGAACTGGAACGCCGCCGACTTCGACGACCGCATCTGGCAGGAAGGCCCGGGTGGGTTCGGCACCCCAGACACGCCCGGCGCCAAGGTCCGCACCGTGTGGAACACCAAGAAGATCTGGATCCGCCGCGCCTTCGATTTGCCAGGCGATGTGCCGCAACGCATCGCACTGCGGATTCATCACGACGAAGACGCAGACGTCTACTGCAACGGCGTACGCGTCGCACAGTGCGGCGGGTACACGACTCAATATGAAACTCGGGAAATCAGCCCCACGGCATTGCGACCGGGACGCAACGTGATTGCGATTCATTGCCGCCAAACCGACGGGGGACAGTACATCGATGCCGGATTGGACGCCATTGTCGCCGACCAGCCCGCAGCCACCAACAAGTAGTTACCCTGTCCACACCCCGATCCGTTTCTCCGCAGTTTCCTCACCGCAGGCGTTGACCATGCCAACTGCATTCCCACCTTGCGCCCGTCGCTCCACCTGTGTTGTATGGCCCGTCCGCCACTGGGCGACCGCCGTTGTGTTTCTCGTTGTTGGCCTGCACAGTGGCGCCCTGTCGCCGTGTGAAACCGACGCGGCAGAGTCGCCGGTGCCCGATCTGGTAACGCCGCGGTCGGACGAAGTGACGGGATTCCAGGAAGCGGGCGCCGTATCGCCCCGGTTCGGACCTGCGCACCGATTTCGTCATGGCCTACGGCGTGGACGCCTCCCTGGCGGATCGCTTGCGGCGGTGGCAGGAAGCCGGCTATGTGCCGCACGTGATGACCGGTGTCGCGTGGGGCGACTACCAGGATTTCCTCGACGGCAAGATCGATGGCCGAAGCCACTGGGACGAGAGCCAGACCGCGGGAGACGGATCGCCGATCCTGCACGGGCCAACGGTGCCGTACATGGTGCCCTCGGTGGCGTTCAGCAGTTACCTGGAGGCGGGCATGCGGCGCGCGATCGACGCCGGCGCCGTGGCGATCCACCTGGAGGAACCGGAGTTCTGGGCCCGGGCCGGATTCAGTCCGGCATTTCAGCGCGAATGGCAGATCTACTACCGCGAACCGTGGCAGCGGCCGGATGCGAGCGTGGACGCCCAGTACCGAGCCAGCAAATTGAAGTACTATCTCTACCAGCGCACGCTGGACCGGCTATGTGCCTCCATGAAGGAGTACGCCGCCGTACAGCATCAACGGGCAGTGCGGTTCTACGTGCCCACGCACAGCCTGCTGAATTACGCGCAGTGGAAGATCGTCAGTCCCGAGTCATCGCTGCTGGACTTGCCCGGCATCGATGGCTACATCGCCCAGGTGTGGACCGGTACCGCTCGCACCCCGAACACCTACCAGGGCCGTACGGCCGAGCGGACCTTCGAGACGGCCTACCTGGAGTACGGCGTGATGCAGGAACTGGTGCGGGGCACGAATCGACGCATGTGGTTTCTGCACGATCCGATCGAAGACAATCCGCGACACGACTGGACCGACTACCGAGTCAACTACATTCGGACATTGGTGGCGTCGCTGCTGCATCCCGACGTGTGGCACTACGAGGTGGCCCCCTGGCCCAGTCGGGTCTTCCACGGCCGCTATCCGCACGGCAGCAGTCAGGCAACGGAGATTCCGGCCGAGTACGCCACGACCTTGGCGGTCGTCTTTAATCAGCTGCGCGACATGCAGCAGGCCGACGTCGATTACGCGGATGCCACCGACGGCATTGGCGTGTTTCTGTCGGATTCGGCCATGTTTCAGCGGGCGGCCCCGGCGACCAGTACGGGTGTCGCCGACCGGGCCGATGACCCCCTGCGGGCCACGGCACAGGAAGTCGACATGCTGACCGGCTTCTACGGCTTGACATTGCCGTTGCTCAAGCACGGCCTACCGATCCGGCCCGTACAACTGGACAATCTGGTGCGGAGTCCAGGATATCTCGACCGCTATCGCGTGCTGGTGTTGAGTTACGAGTTCATGAAACCGCTGCAGGCGGGCATTCATCTGGCCTTGGCCGCCTGGGTACAACGCGGCGGGACGTTGATCTATGTGGGTGCCGACACCGATCCGTTTCACCAAGCGCGAGACTGGTGGAATCAGGGGCTGGCGGACTATGCCAGCCCGAGTGCACACTTGTTCGAAACACTCGGCCTCGGGCGCCAGCCGGCCGCTGGCGAATACGCCTGTGGCACGGGCCACGTGATCGTGGAACGGTCCCATCCCGCCGTGTTCGCACGTTCGGCAGAGAACGCCGACCGACTGCGAAGCCTGGTGCGGCAGGGAACCGAAGCTGCCCAAGGCCAGTGCGTTACCCGGAACTACGTGAAGTTGCGGCGAGGACCGTACGTCATCGCCGCCGTGTTCGATGAGTCTATTTCCGACGAACCCTTGCGGCTTGCCGGACGCTTTGTGGATCTGCTCGATCCACAGCTGACTGTCCACGAGGAGTTCGCGGTGGCGCCCGGTCAGCAAGCGTGGCTGCTGGACCTGGACCGCGTCCGCGGCACGCGCCCGCTCTTGCTGGCCGCCGCCGGCCGCGTCGAATCGTGGCGGGCAGAGGCGGCGCACCTCGCATACGCGATTTCCTCGCCCGAAGGCGTGTCCGTGAGTACTCGTGTGCTCCTCGACCACGCGCCGCAAGCGGTGCTGGTGAATGGCCAGCCGCACACCGACTATCAGTGGGACGACTCGTCGCAGACCCTGTTGCTGCGACACCCTGGCCACCCGGAGTCGGTAACGGTGACGCTGGACGGCATCAAGTGAATGATCGTGCAGCCCGCCTCGAGATACTGCACCAACAGGTAAAGCTCGTCCAAATCCTCTTCCTTGACGGCGATCCGGCGACGGGATGATTCACTGTTCATCTTGCGTGGCCAACTCACGAAACTCCCGCCACCGGTCTTCCCAGGCCTGCGAGAGTTCCTGTACCTTCTCCGGAAACTTGCTCCGCCAGATTGATCGATTCGCTGCGGTCCTGGCCGAGGTCGTAGAGTTCCCACTGTTTCTGTTTGTTGTCCGCCACCAGTTTCCAGTCGCCCACGCGAATCGCTCGATTGTCTTCGTGCAACCACCAGAGACAATCGTGAGCGACGCTGTTGTCGGCCGAGAATACGGGCACCAGGCTCTTGCCCGGTGGGTCCGGGTACCGGCAGGCCGTTCCACGACTGCAACTCGATCGATTCCGGCCGCGTCCAAGATGGTCGGCACCAGATCGATGACGTGGCCCGGATTGTGGCGCAGCGCACCGGGCGTCTTGATCCCCCGCGGCCAGCGCACGATCAGCGGCGTGGAAATGCCACCCTCATGCACCCACGTCTTGTGGCGACGAAACGGTGTATTGGCGCAGTTGGACCAGCCGGGACCCAGACACAGGTACGAAGCGGCCGATCCCGGCGGCGCTGCGGGATCGTGGTCGTCACCCCGGACCATGATCTCGGCACTGGCACCATTGTCCGACAGGAAGAACACCAACGTATTCTCGGCCACACCCATGGCGCTGAGTTGATCCAGAATCTTGCCGATCTCCCGGTCCATGCGATCGACCATCGCGGCATGCACGGCCATCTTGGCCGCCTGAAACACACGCTGCTGGTCGGTCAGTTCGCTCCACGGCAACGGCCTGTTCACCTCGCCCGCACCCAGTTTCTCCAGCGCGGCGGGGAAGTCGTAGGGCGGACCCACTTCCCGTTCCACCGCGGACAGCTCACATTGGACGATTCCCATGTCCCGCAATCGCCGCCACCGCTGTTCGCGGATCTGCTCCCAGCCACCGCGATACTTCTCGCGGTAGCGAGCGATATCTTCCTGCAGCGCGTGCAAGGGAAAGTGCGGCGCAATGAACGCGACATACTGAAAGAACGGCTGAGTCGGGGAACTGCTCGGCATGCTCGCGCAGACACTTGACGGCGTGATCTGCAATCGCCGTGGTGGCGTAGTATCCGGAATCACGAGCGACGGGCGGCAGTGCCACTCCGTCCTCCAAATGCGACGTGGGACTGAAGTACCGGTCGCTGTCCTGCAAGCAATACGAGTGGTCAAAGCCGTTCTTGGTTGGCTCACCGTCCACATGCCACTTACCGGAATGATACGTGCGGTATCCGTGGGGTTTGAGCATCTCCGGCAGCAGGGCGGCCCACGCCGGTCGAGTGCCGGCTCCACCGCTCTTCGGTACACCCGGGACGGTGTCGCGACGTATCTGCTGCGCGTAATAGCCGGTCAGCAGCGCGCCGCGCGTGGGCCAACAGCGGGCCGTGTTGTAGAACTGCGAGAACCGCAGTCCCGATTTCGGCCAGTGCATCCAGGTTCGGCGTCTCGATCTCGCCACCATAACAGCCGAGATCCGAGTACCCCAAGTCGTCGGCCAGAATGACGACGATGTTGGGACGCGCTCGCTCTCCCGCGGCAAGGCCAGGCTGGTGTTTCCAGGACGAACATGCACGCCACGGCCACGAACAGAGACATCAGCCTGGCAGAGCACGACCGAAGTGCGGGACGTGTGGCGCAGTGAGACTGAACATCGAAGACCTCTGGCCGCTGGAGGAAACGCCGATATTGTAGCACACTGTTAGAGTAGGCGTCTCGCTTGCGCCTGCACAACCGGTGACGGTTGTGCTCACGGTAGAGCGAGCGTCTCGCTTGCGCCTGCACAACCGGGACGGCTGTGCTACGGTAGAGTAAGCGTCTCGCTTGCGCCTGCACAACCGCGACGCGTTGTGCGACGGTAGAGTAAGCGACTCGCTTGCGCCTGCACACCGGGACGGTTGTGCTACGAACAACTCGCCAGCTTAACACACCGACAAAGCAGTCGAATTCCCGCCGCATTCACCAAGGACCCACCACCATGAGATCTGTGGCATTCTCCTGTTGACCGTAGCGGCCATTCCAGCTGGTGCCAGCACTCGCGTCTCCGGCCAGTCCCGGCGACGGACTCTTCGCCGCGATCCGGCGGTGCACAACCGGCGGACACGTGCCGAGCCTGGCGTGAAGGTTGCCATACTCAACGATGCATTGCCGGGATTCGATCGTGAGTGTGCCGGCCTGCTCGCGGGAGAACTGCGGCAGTCCGGTTGCGACGTGACCGAGCTGTCAGCCGCGCAAGTCTGTGATCCGAGCGTCTTGTCGCCGGAGCGGTTCTTCCTCTACGTGATTCCTCAGTGTCGGATTTATCCTGCAGCGGGCGATGGACGCGCTGGTCACGTTTGCGAGTGGTCGAGGCCACGTTCTCTTTCTGGGCGGGCCGTTCCTGGACGATCCCGTGTGGCCCACCGAAGCGGGCTGGGTAAATCGAGACGCGATCGCGGCGGCCAAGACCGGCGTCGTACCTCAGCACGGGCTCTGGGCGGATCAGCCACTGAGCACGGACGGCTGGTTGCGCACGTGCAACGATCCATCGACACCAGGATCGTGGGAAGTGGTGGGGGACGGACCGCAAGGACAACCCTGTTTCCGGTTCTGGACCAAGAATCTCACCGGCTGGGACGGGTACCTGTCTCCCGACACTCCGCAGCTCTTCGCCGAGCAGCATGCGCTGTTGAGTTTTCAGGCCAAGGGCGGTCCGGCCACGCGTCAGATCGTCGTGGAGATCCAGGAACAGGACGGGTCGCGCTGGATGGCAGTCGTTGACGTCGGTCCGCAATGGCAACGCAGTGGCCTGGATGCGCATGACTTCCAGCTACTGGCACGACTCGCCAACTCGCGATCGGCGTGGTGGGGCAGGGGACCAGTTGCAGTTTCAGCAGGCGCGCCGCATCAGCTTCCATCTCGCATTCTCGCCCGCCTCGGCCCTCACACCGGGGGAACACACCTTCTGGATTGCCGACGTCGGCACGTCGGTGCATCCCCTGCAGGAACCTTGTGCTCGACCGTTCCCAATTCCAGCCAGACACTGGAAACGATCTTCCCTCGCTACAAGGTGTACTCGTTGGAGGATCCGGTCACGCTGCGACCCACGACACATCCCGGCGCGTCCGCGGCGGGCGAGTGGTCCAAGACGAATGGTCTGGTGTGTGGCATTCCACGCACCATGGGACGTGGGTTTCTGAAAGATCAGAAATGGCGATACCTGCCGGTGCTGGACGGCGGTGGATGACCTGGGACAATCGCGCGGCAATCCAGCTTGGCTGCTGCTCAATCACGCTCCACCCTACAGCGGCAGCGTCTTTGCCTGTCTCGGTGTCAACGACCTGGCAGTCTTGCAGACGCCCGCGGCTCTGTCCGCGGTGACGGCGATCGTGACGCGACTTCGACGCGGCGTGTTCCTGCAGGAGGCGGGAGCCGAGCATTTCGCATACTGGCCGAACGAGCAAGCGCAATTGGGTGCCAGTGTTGTCAACGTCGGCCCGGCGGAGCAAACCGTCGAAGTGCGCATGACGGTACGCGATTCGCATGCCAAGATCCTGCTGTCGCAGTCGACAACTTTGACATGTGCCGCCTCGGGAAAACCGTCGCTGGGACAAATTGACGCTAGCACTCGGCCCCGAGCCAGCGACCTATAGCGTCTCGACGGAACTGCTCCAGGAAGGCGCACTGCTCGACCGCATCGACCACGAGATCAACGTGCTCGACACGCGAGTTCCCGCGAAGCAGGAATTCATGACGGTCCAGGGAAGCAACTTCTACAGTGGCGGTCGCCCTTGGTATCCCGTGGGCATCAATTACTGGCCGCTGTACGTGTCGGGCATGGACCACGAAGATTTTTGGGCGGGTTGGCAACCGCAACGCTACTACGATCCGGAGCTGGTGGAACAGGACCTCGATGCGACTGAAGGCACTCGGGATCAACCTGGTGAGCATCCAGGCACCGGACCAGCAGTTCTATCGTAATCTGCTCGATTTCGTGCGCCGATGTCAGAAGCACGGAGTGTTCGTGAACCTGTTCTGTGGACTCGCGTCTCCCTTGGCGTTTCGCGAGAAGGAACTGCAGGAGTACATCGCCACGGCGCGCCTGGCAGACAATCCGACGATCATGGCGTACGACACGATCTGGGAACCCGGCAACTATGTCTTTCAGGGTGATCGACGCGGCGGTTGGGACGATGCGTGGAGAGACTGGGTCGTCGAACAGTACGGCAGTATCGAGGCGGCGGAAGCGGACTGGGGAGTGACCGGGCGGCGCGATCCGCAGGGGCGCCTGATTTCTCCGCCGGACGAACACTTCCGCACCGACGGCCCGTGGCGCACGATCATGGCCGCTTACCGCCGGTTCATGGATGACTTGACCAGCCGCACATGGAACCGTGCTCACCGCAAGCTGCGCGAATTCGATCCGCATCATCTGATCAGCTTCCGGCAGGGAAACACGCTGCCCCACGATTTCGTGTTCACCGGTACGCCCAAGCACATCGACTTCATCTGTCCCGAGGGATACTCGATTCCGAACAGTGAAGATGGCTATAACGCAGCTGGCTTCATCACGAAATATGTCCACTTCACGACCGGCGGCAAGCCGATCGTGTGGGCGGAGTTCGGCCAGAGCGTGTGGGATCCCAAGTCGATGAGCCCATCGCCCGTGCGGATCCAGGAAGTGTCGAAGTATCACGAGCTGTTTTATCGGATGGCACTCGAAAGCGGCGCCAACGGAACGATCCCCTGGTGGTGGCCGGGTGGATACCGGGTGGGAGAGAACAGTGATTTCGGAATCGTCAATCCGGACGGATCGCCGCGGCCGGCGGCCCAGCTGATCACCACCTACGGACCGCGTCTGCAAACAGAGCGGCAATGGCCCGCGGCAACGGCGTGGTTCGACATGGATCGCGACGCGCATGCGGGCGGCTATTGGTATACGTGCTTCAATACCGGGCGAGACGCCTATCGTCGCGCGATCGAGGCCGGGCAGCAGCTCGAAATTCGTACGGCCGGCACCGGTACGACGTCGGCCACAACTCCTTGGTGGCTGTCGGCAATCGACCTGCTACCGGCAAGAACCCACCAAAATTCCTCAACGCCGAGTTCAACTGGCTGCTGATCCAGGATGCGACCGGTAACTGGGTGGAAGCCGGGAACGGCGACAGCATTTCCGTGTCGCCAACCGGTCCGGTCAAAGCACGTGTGTGTGTCGGCAATACGCAGGAAGCGACTTGGCTCGCCCCGCAGGGTAATGGCGTCCAACCTGGAACCGTTGTCTTGCAGACCACCGCGTCTTCCGAAGTGCATGGCCAGTGGTTGCTGCCAGCCGAAACACCGTACCTGGCCGATGCCGACTTCGGGGAGATCACGCTGGCCGAGCACATCACGCAGCCCGTGAAAGTCGAGCTGCGGATGGCCGTCGAAGGACGTACCGGGTTTGGCGAGAAGCGATCATTTATGCTGCGAATCCAGGGGGAATAGTCCGAGGCCGGACCCGTTCACAGGCATTTGGCCGAGGATCCCATGGAACCGAGATTGATGTACGACCCATCTGCTATGCTGTTACGTATTCACGAGTATCGATTCACACCCCCATGAAAGGACCCGCTATGTTACGCCTCCCCAAGTTCGCCCTCGCCTCGCTCACCATCTTCCTCTTCACGGCCGCCAGTGCTTTGGCCGAAGACGAGAAGGGCTGGGTGTCGTTGTTTGACGGCAAATCGCTGGACGGCTGGAAGATCGCTGAGAATCCGAAAGCATTCTCGGTGCAGGACGGCCAGATTGTCGTCAACGGCGAACGCGGTCATATGTTCTACGACGGCAAAGTCGCCAACCACAACTTCAAGAACTTCGAGTTGAAAGTCGAATTGATGACGACGCCTGGATCCAATTCAGGCATCTACATTCACACCAAGTACCAGGAAAAGGATTGGCCGTCGATTGGCTACGAGATCCAGGTCAATCAAACGCACGGTGATCCCAAGAAGAGCAGCGGGCTGTATGGCATCAAGGACGTGATGGAAGCGCCCGCCAAGGACAATGAATGGTACACGCAGGAGATCATCGTCAAGGGGAAACACATCGTCACGAAAGTCAACGGCAAGACGCTCGTCGACTATACCGAGCCCGACAAAGTCGAGGGCGATCGCAAGTTGTCCAGTGGCACCTTCGCCATTCAGGCTCACGACCCCAAGAGCAAGGTGTTCATCAAGAGCGTCAAAGTCAAGGTCTTGGAAGACTGAACGCGTAAGTCGGCCGTAGGACGGACGTCCAAGTCCGTCCGGGCTGCCGATGACGTTGTCGCCTCCGACGTGGCGAAGACACGGGCGGACTTGGAAGTCCGCCCTACGGTGCGAGTGAATGACAGGACGGCTCCGACCTGTCATCGAAATAGTTGTGGAAGAAATTCCGCCAGGTACTTGCGCCACACCATCCAGTCGTGGCCACCGTCGGTCAATTGAAAGGTGTGGTCGATCTTCTTCTCACTCAGCCAGGTGCAAAATTCCTGGTTGCGCTTCAGCAGGAAATCTTCCTTGCCGCAGCCGATCCACAGCAGTTTCACGTTGTCGTTGGTGGCCGCGACATCCTGGAGGAGATCGGCGAATCTGCCATTCAAGTCCCCGCTGGGCGTGGCAGAACTGAATCCCCCGATCCACGCAAAGCGGTCAAGATTCTTGAGCCCGATCGTCAATGACTGGCCGCCGCCCATCGACAGGCCCACGATCGCTCGCTGCAAGCGATCCTGCTTCAACCGATACTGTCCGGCCAAGCAGCGGAAACAGATCCTGCAGCAGATCCTGTTCCATCGCCGCCTCGTTGCGCGTGGCGTAGTCGTCGAACGTGCCGCGCCGTGCCAGAGGCAGCGGGTGGCCATAGGGCATGGCAATCACCATCGGCACCACTTTGTCCTGTGCGATCAGATTGTCGGCGATCCAGTGTGCGCGTCCCACCTCCAACCAGGCCGACTCGTCGTCGCCGTATCCGTGCATCAGCACGAGCAACGGATATTGCTCCGTACCGTCGACACGATAGCCAGGAGGCGTATAGACGTAGACACCTCGCTCGTTGCTCGTCGTCTGCGAAAGATACGTGTGATGGTGGACAACACCGTGCGGCACGCATTGCTGCTGGTGCGCAAGTGGTGGGTCTCCCGGCACTTCCACCAGACTCTCAACCGTGAGCCATTTCTTGACAAGCCGGTTGTGCGGGTCCGTGACAACGACACCATCCACCGAGAACGTGTAGCTGTACAATTCCGGCGCCAGTGGGCCCAACGTGACTTCCCACACGTCGCTCGGCGTTCTTGACCAGCGCCTGCGGCTCAACACCGGCCAACCCTTGAACCAGCGACCTTCTCAGCCTGCGGTGCCTCCAGGCGAAAAGTCACCGTGCGATCGGCATGCACTTCCGGTGAAATGAGCTGTCCGAATAGATCTTGTTCCACAAACACCCCCCTGACTTGCCAGGAAAACAACTGCTGCCAGCATGACACGTCGGTACATCATCGGTGATCCCATCAGCTGCCTGCACGGCAAGACCTACTTGCCGTGCCAGCTGTCGGCACTGACGCAGAGCTTCCAATCGGCGATCGCCGTGCTTCGCCACGACCGCATGTTCCGGACTGTACGTCCCATGATAGCTTTCGGCCCCTCCATTCTTTACCCCCCGAGATTGCGGTACAATGGCTGGCCAGTTCGACGCGTTCGACTGACACCGCAAGTGCGCAGACGAATTCACACCTGTCCCTATTCACCGACCCATTCACCACATGCCTCCATGAGGTCCCGCCATGTTCAAGAGACCGTCGTCCTGGTTACTTGCTCTCGTATGCGTCGTGGCCTTCACCACGTTCACCCTGCGCGTCACCGTGGCGGCAGAAGCGAAGACCCTGGTTGCCTTTCGGGCCGACTTCGACACGAAGTCCGTGGTTGCCCAGGACGCGCGACCGACGATCGTCACGAACAGACGCCGCCTCGGTACTGCAGGTCGTCACCGGTCACGAAGGGCAGTGGCCGGGCATTACGCTCAAGGCGTCCGAGGGAAGCTGGGATCTGTCCGCCTACTCCGACGTCGCGGTCGAGGTCAAGAACAGTCGGCACGCAGCCGGTCACCGTTCATCTGCGAGTGGACTGCCCGGGTGGTGATGGTGCGAAGAACAGCATCACGGGCCAGGTGGCCTTGAAACCGGGTGAAACGCGCACGTTGACCGTGCCTTTGCGGCGCAAGTTGCCCGCGGCCTTGGCGGACAAACTGTTTGGCATGCGCGGTTTTCCAGGTGGCTATGCCAAAGAGGACGGATTGGATGTATCCCAGATCACTCAGTTGATCGTGTTCGTGGATCACCCGAAGGAAGACCATACCTTTCAGCTGAGCGACATTCAGGCGACCGGATCGCACGAGCAGGGCAGTTGGGTCACGATGACGTCCGACGAGTTCTTTCCGATGATCGACGGGTTGGGACAGTTCATCCACAAAGACTGGCCCGGCAAGATGCACTCGGAAGAGGAACTCCACGCAGCGCTCGATCGTGAGCTGGCCGACCTGGATGCACAGCCGAGTCCCGCCGACTGGGATCCGTATGGTGGCTGGGCCGCCGGACCGCAGCTGACAGCCACGGGCTTCTTCTATCCCGTGAAGCACGAAGGAAAATGGTGGTTGGTCGATCCCGACGGTCGTCTCTTCTGGTCGCACGGCGTGGACTGCGTGGGCTTTGGGGAAGGGTCCACGCCGATCACGGATCGCGAGTTCTATTTTGCCGAACTGCCGAGTGACGACTCGCCACTCGCGGTGTTCTACGGCAAGGGCTCCTGGGCGCCGCACAACTACTACGAGAACAAAGGAGAATATCGCACGTTCAACTTCCGAGGTGCCAATCTGCAACGCAAGTATGGCCACGGACTGGCAAGCGAAGGCTGCTGACATGAGCCACCGCCGCTTGCGGTCCTGGTCCATGAACACCATCGCCAACTGGTCCGACTCGCAGATCTTCTTGCATGCGCAAGACTCCGTATGTCGTTTCGGCGGGGAGCAGCGGTGCCAAGTCGATCGAAGGCAGCAGCGGGTACTGGGGCAAATTCCCCGATCCGTTCGACCCTTCGTTTCGGGCCGCGATCGAGCGGCGGATGAGTGGGGAACGTGACAAGTCCGCCGGTGATCCGTTCTGCATCGGTTACTTCGTGGACAACGAACTCGGCTGGGGCGACGAACTGTCGCTGGCCAAGGCCGCCCTGGCATCGCCCCCCGAGCAGGCCGCGAAACTCGCATTCCTGAAAGATCTTGAAACGAAGTACCAGACGATCGACAAGCTCAACGCCGCCTGGAGCACCACGCATGCCTCCTGGCAGGCACTGCGCGACAGCCGCACACCGCCGGACGACAAACAGGCGCGTGAGGACCTGCAGTCGTTCTACACGCGGATCGCGGAAGAGTACTTCCGGATCTCCCGTGACGTCGTCAAGCAGGTCGCTCCGCACAACCTCTATCTCGGTTGCCGCTTCGCGTGGGTCAATGACCGCGGAGCCCAGGCGGCGGCCAAGTACTGCGACGTGATCGGGTACAACCTGTACGAGGACACCGTCGACTCGTTTCGTTTGCCCGCGGGGGTCGACATGCCCGTGATCATCGGCGAGTTCCACTTTGGAGCACTGGACCGTGGCATGTTCCACACCGGCCTGCGTCCGACAGCCAGCCAGCAGGCGCGCGCCGACGCGTATCGCAACTATGTCACCGGGGCGGTCCGCAACCCGCTGCCTGGTGGGCACCCACTGGTTCCAATACAGCGACCAGGCCACGACCGGGCGCGGCGACGGAGAGAACTATCAGATTGGACTCGTCGACATCTGCGACAATCCGTACCCCGAGACCATTCAGGCAGTGCGCGAGGTGGGCCAGCAGATGTACAAGACGCGTCTGGAAAAGCCGTGAGTTTCGTCCACCATTCGAACTGGGGACAGCGGCCGACGGTCTGGCCATGTCACGCCCTGCGCACGACTTCGACCGCCGTACCGATGGCAATCGTCCCCGCGCCGCGCGGCACGAGGTTCTGGCCGAAATACACACCGTCGGCATCCCGCCGAAAAGTGGCCAGGGTCTTCAGCGGCTCGCCCTCGCCGCTCTTCTCGCCGGTGTCTTGATCGATGATCGTCACCACACACCGTGCGCAGCGGTGCGTCACTTCGAACTCCACGTTCCCCATGCGCACGATCTTCCAACAGTCTTCCTCCCACGGCTCACGACCGTCGACCGTGACGTTCGGCCGAAAGCGGGACATCGGCACAGGTCGAGCCAGCCGGCGATTCAGATCGGACAGCGAGGCGTCGGTGGCGAGCAGCAGCGGGACGGCGTCCGCGAAACTGACGACGTCGCCCGGTTGGCCGTACGTCGGGGCGACCGGCCGCTGGGAAGCTTGATCCATGTAGGCAAGACCACAAGTGAGCCCGAGGCAGTTGGAGAACCAGCGGGCGGCCTCCGGCGGGCCAACCGCCGCCTCGAACGTGTCATCCCATACGGTTACCGACTGCCGCTCGCGCGAATCGGGAATGGCCACACGCAAGGGCGGCATGCCGGGCGCGTCGAGCTCGATCGATCCATCCGTGTGCACGGACGCGGACACGAGGGCCAGTTGCGGGTGTGATCGTTGTGTCAGGAACTTCCCGCGCGGGTCCACGACCAGCCACCGCCGATCGCCTGCCAGACCGCGGCGGCGCACCTCCGCCTGCTCGAGTGATACGGCCCGAGTTCCTTTCACAGGATAGATGTGGATGCCGGTGATATGCATCGCCATGCGGTCGCCTCGCCCCGTGTTGATCCAGATCCGTCGGTCGTCCTGCACGGAGCTGATTATAGCAGCGAGATGGTGTCTCTCCAGGCAGGCCGTGGTAGACTGGGAGGCTGAAATCCAAAGTGACCGCCGGCGCGGCGGACATCTCGCCAAATAGTACCGCTTGCAGGGAGTGGAAACCGATGTCAAGAAAAACACGCTGGACTCGCGCAGATTCATCGGGGCGAGTGCGGCCTTGTCCTTGCCATGGATCATCCCGGCGCACGTCTTGAGTGCGCCGCAGTCACCCGGGGCCAACGAGCGCATCCGCGTCGGGTTAATCGGCACCGGTTTCCGGTCCCGTGATCTGCTCAAAGAAAGCCCGCCCGACTTGGACTTCGTCAGCCTGGCCGACTGTGATCTTCGGCAGATTACGACCTACAGGAAATGGGCACAGGAAGCGCTGCCGGGGCGGCTCTCCGACAAGTGCCCCCAGTATCAAGACTATCGCGAAATGATCGACAAGGAGCAGTTGGATGGCGTGGTGGTCGCCACAACGACACACGCGCGGCACGCTGATCTGTCTGCACGCGATGCAAGCCGGCCTGGATGTGTACGCCGAAAAGCCGTTGACGCTGACCATCGAAGAAGGACAGTATCTGGTGCGGGCCGAGCAGCAGTACGGCCGCGTGTTCCAGACGGGCACGCAGCAGCGATCCATTCCGATCAATAACTTCGGCAGCGACCTGGTCAAGAACGGGGCGATCGGACGGGTTCTGACCGTGGAATGCCCGGTCTTCATCGGACCCGAATGGCGGACCAGCGAACTCCCCTCGGAGCCAACGCCCTCCGAAATGGACTGGGACAAGTGGTGTCACCAAACGGCGTTGGTGCCGTACAGTCCGAGTTTGCATCCCGGGCTGGGCTCCTGGGGCCGTTGGCGCGAGTACGACGGCGGCGGTTTGGGATGGGGTGTCACGGGCTGGGGAGCACACGCGTTCGATCAGGTGCAGCGCGCATTGGGGACCGACGACACGGATCCGGAGGAAGCCTGGCCGGAAGGAGAAGGACCCAACTGTCCTGTCACCCTGCGCTATCCCGGCGGGACATTGCTGAAGCTGAAGCTACCCCAAGGGAAAGGGCCGGGCCTGGGCGCCATCTTCATCGGTGAGAAGGGAAAAATCGAAATCAACCGGAACCGCCTGGCCAGCAATCCGGCGGAACTCGTGCAGGGCGCTCCGGTGGCCGAAGACCGGTCCGAGGTGGACAGCATTGCCGAGCGCCACATCCAGAACTGGGCCGACTGCATGCGCACGCGACGTAAGCCGGTGGCCCACGCGGAAATCGGACATCGCGCACAAGTGATCTGCCACCTGGTGAACATTTGCCGGGAGCTGGGACGGCCGCTGAAATGGGATCCCGTCCAGGAAGAATTTCTCGGGGATGACCAGGCCAATGCGCGAGAACGCGCCCCCGGCGGAAGGGTTACGAACTGCCGGTACTCGGCTGACGGCAGCGGCCGGTCGACTCCGGGGATTTTGCTCGGCCGGCGCGATTTTTCCGCCTGTCGGCGGCCGCGCCGATTGCTACACTTATGATCAGTAACGTTGGTGCGAAACAGACTTGGAAAGGAACACTCCCATGCGTGATTGCACTCGCCGTCATTTCCTGAAGACATCTCTGGCCGGGGCCGGCTTGCTGGCCACCGCTCCCGCGCTGCTGCGGGGCGCCCAGGTGACCGCCACCGCGTCGTTCAAAGGCTCTGACATCGTCGAGCTGGGGAAGACGGGCATCAAAGTGTCTCGGCTGGCTCAGGGCACGGGATTCAACGGATACAACCACTCCTCGGCGCACACGCGCCAAGGGAAAGAAGCGTTCGACCGTCTCCTGCATCACAGCCTGGACGAGGGCGTTCGTTTCATCGACATGGCCGACCTGTACGGCTCGCACCCGTTCGTGAAAGAGATCATCAAGGGCTTGCCCCGCGACAAGTTCGCCCTGCTCACCAAGCTCTGGCCTCGCAAAGAAGAGTGGGTCACTCCATCCGGCGGCGCGAAGCAGGAAATCGATCGCTTCCGCCAGGAATTGGGAGTCGAACAGATCGACGTCTGCTTGATCCACTGCATGACGAATGATAAATGGCCGACCGAGCACGCACGAATTCGTGACGAGCTTTCTGAACTGAAGGACAAGAAGGCGATCCGAGCGGTCGGCGTCTCCTGTCATGATTTCGGGGCGCTCAAGGTCGCTGCCGAACATCCCTGGGTCGACGTGATCTTCGCGCGCGTCAATCACAAGGGGGGCGAAGAGTATTCGTGCGACGCCTCGGCCGAAGAGACCGCAGCCGTTCTGAAGTCGGCGCGCCGAATGGCAAGGCGATCGTCGGCATGAAGATCTTTGGGGCCGGCAAGCTGATCAAGCCCGAGGAGAAGGAAGAGTCGCTCAAGTTCGTGTTCACCAACGAACTGGTCGATGCCATAACCGTGGGCATGCTCAACCCCGCCGAAGTTGACGACACGCTGCAGCACATGGCGCAGTTGGCGTGAACGGACCTGCCGTCCACATCGCAGGCGTTGTGGCTGGCAGGGCAGTCGTTTACGTTCCGACGATTGGAGTGAGGCCAGGGCATCATGAGCATCGATTTCGCTTCCTGGGGAGCCCTGGTGTTCGCGATCTGCCTGCCAGCGACACGCTGTTCGCTGGCGCAGTCCACCAGCACTGAGGCGCCCACGCAGGCGCCGCTGCGCAATATGCTGGTGATCAACGAGGACGACAGCCATTTCTTCGGCACGCGCAAGCCGGAGGAAATGACGCTCGACGGACTCCATGCCTTCGTGGACCAGTACGCCAATTCGGCCGTCACGCACTTGTTCCTCTGTCCCAACGCGATGCGAGCCAGTTTCCGCAGCGCCACGCGCGACGCGATCTGGGATCCGGTCGCGGGAGTCGAACCGCAGGATCTGTGGCCGCAGAATGGCAAGCGATTGCTGGCTGCCGGGCTCGACCCGTACGCAGTCTGGATCAACCGCTGCCGAGAGAAGAATGTCTCGCCGTGGTTGTCCATGCGTATGAACGATGTCCACAGCGTGGACGATCCCAATCACTTCCTGCACTCGACTTTCTGGCGCGAGCATCCTGAGTACTGGCGCGTGCCGAACGGTTCCGCCGCTCCGTGGATGAACCGTGCCCTGAATTACGCGCACGCCGAGGTGCGTGAACACCAGATGAGCTTCGTGCGTGAACTCCTCGAGCGTTATGACCCGGACGGACTGGAACTCGACTGGATGCGGTTCGGCTACCATCTCACACCGGGACGCGAGCGGGAGGAGGGGACGATCCTCACGGAGTTTGTGCGCGAAGTGCGGGCGCTGACCACGGACTGGTCGGCCAAACGAGGCCATCGGCTGGATTTGGCCGTGCGCATTCCCGCCCACCCGGACGCAGCCATCGGACTGGGGATGGATGCCGTGGCCTGGGCCCGTGAAGGACTCGTCGACCTGATCATCCCCTGTCCGTTCTGGTCGTCCTCCGATTTCGACATACCCGTCGAACTCTGGCGCGAACGACTCGGCACACTGGCCGATCGAGTAACGGTCGCACCGGGACTGGAATACAACGCGCGTCCGTGGCCGGGTGGTGTGGCCGTGGCCAACGACCTGGCCTGTGCGCGAGGTTTTGCCGCGTCTGCCCATTACCGCGGCGCCGATAGCATCTACCTGTTTAACTGGATGGATAGCGAGACCCGACCGGTCGCGTTGAGTGATTACCAGGTACTGCTGCGCGACGGACTCTCGCCACAAGCGGTATCCCAGGCAGCGTGTCGGTATCCCATCTGCTACCGCGACACCGTGCCGGGCGGTTTTCCGAACGGCGCGCAGCTGCCGGCCGACGCGCAAGCGGGCGGCGATTTCCAGATCCCCATCGGCCCGCCGCCAGTCTCGGCCGACGTGTGCGCCGTGGTCGGACTGTCGGCCCCGGACACTGCCGCGGCTGCGGGTTGGGAGGCATCGCTCAACGGCCATCGGTTAGGCCCCGCGGAACCGTTCACGAATCTCCACGAGCTGGGCGGCCCTGCGGCCTGTGCGATTCGTTTCGCTTGTCCGCCGGACACGGTCGTCGCCGGCACCAACAAGCTCAGCGTCCGGCGCGGCGCGGGAACCACGGCACAACAGATCGTGTGGGTCGAACTGCGCGTTATTCCGCAGCCGGCCGCCGCCGGTCAACCCGCTCCATTTCCCGGCCCGGCAAGCGAATAGCACGGATTCCTGCCGAGAAGCGAACCGTGGACTTCGAGGCGTTTGAACTCGTATTGATCGACGTGCAGATGCCCGAAATGGACGGGTACGTTTCCAAGCCGGTCGCAGTCACGGACTGTTCGAAGCGATACAACCGTTCGTTGCGACGAAGTCATGAATCATCGGGTGGAATCCACGCCGGTGTCCGTTGCGCAATCAGACAGAGTGCGGTTAAGAACATGGGAGAGTTCCCGCATTCACTGGGTGGGGGGGACTTCACATTCGCCCTGCCCAGGACAGGAGTTTCCGATGCGTAATGCAGTTAGTGGGCGCGACGTCCCGGCACCCACGCGCCTCTGGGACATGGCGATGACCTGGCACGACCTGCTGTTCATGCACTGGTCCGTGCCGCCGGAATCCCTGCGTCCGCTGATCCCTGCCACACTGGAGCTGGAGACCTGGGAAGGCCAGGCGTGGCTCGGCATTGTGCCGTTTGGTATGCGCAACATACGGCATCGACGATTGCCGGCCCTGCCGTGGACGTCCCGTTTCCCCGAATTGAATGTGCGTACCTATGTGACCCACGGTGGCCGGCCAGGCGTCTGGTTCTTCAGCCTGGACGCGGCGCATCGACTGGCCGTGTGGTTCGCCCGCCGCACGTTTCATCTGGCCTACATGTATGCACGGATGGCCCTCACCAGCGAACACGAGTCCATTGACTACCGCAGCCAACGAATTCATCCCGGCGCGCCGCCGGCCGAGTTCCAGGGCAGCTATCGTCCGCTGGGCGAACCGTACCAGACTGTCTGTGGTCACCACGATCACTGGCTCACTTCGCGCTACTGCCTGTACTCCGCCGACCGCCATGGACGGATCTATCGGGGTGAGATCGATCATGAACCGTGGCGATTGCAGCGTGCAGTGGCGACGATCGAGGTCAACTCGATGACGAGTGGATTAGGGATCCGTCTTCCCGCCTGCGAACCGCTCCTGCACTTCGCTCGCACGCTGGACGTCGTGGCGTGGAAGGTTGAACCGGCCAACTGAACGCCGACAGGCACTTGGCTGCACCGACGTTTTGTCAGGCGGCAGCTGCCGCTCCACCGGCACACGAGGGCACACCACCGGCCCGTGCAGGTGGGCAGTGACAACACTCACCAGCTGAAGCTGGTGGCAGACAAGAGTGCCGGCTGAAGCCGGCAGAAGTGGAGGGGAGTCAGCCACCCACCACCAGCTGAAGCTGGTGGCAAAGAGAGCACCGGCTGAAGCCGGTAGAAAAAAGGTGGTGGGCCCTCACACCACCAGCTGAAGCTGGTGGCAGAGAAAATGCCCGCTGAAGCGGGCGGCATACAACAGAAGTGGTTCCAGCGGCGGTCTTCAAACCAAGGACGACTCACAAGTACACTCTGGGCGGACTCTGTCACTCCCTTCTGCCAGCTTCAGCTGGCAACCCGATTGCCACCAGCTTCAGCTGGTGGATGTCCAACAGCCCACCACCCTCCTGCCAGCTTCAGCTGGCAACCCGATTGCCACCGGCTTCAGCCGGTGGTGCAAAGAAGGCCAGCAGGATCTTGCACAGGATCTGTTCGCCGTATTCGTTGGCATGCACCACGTCGCGATAGAACAGATGCGGATGCACCTTCGACGAGCGAATGTACTCGGCCCACGGTGTGGTCATGTCCAGGTAGGCGCACTTCTCTTCGGTCGCGAGCTGTCTTGAGTGCTCGGCCATACTCGCCGGTGCCCGAATGCCGCGCGGCAGCCAGCTCTTCCGGCACGCGCGGATCGGCCGTGCCAAACGTGCCGGTCGCCAACAGGATCTCGACGTCGGGCAGGGCCGTCCGCAATTGGTGAATGACGTCGCGAATGCTCGCGATGTCCTGCTGGCTGATGCCGCCGATGAACACGAGGTTCGGTTTGCGCGGGACGACGTGCTTGGCGATGCGATCGTTCTCTTTGTAGTGCTGGCAGCCGCCACCTCCGCGCACGTAGACCGTCGCGTGGATCTTGGCCTGCGGGTACGCCTCGCCCAGCTTGGCCACCCACGCCGACCGCATCGTGTCGTTGACGATACTGTCGCCGATGGCCATCAGCTGCAGATCACCGCCGTCGGTCAGGATGCGGCGCGTGCGCTCGAGGTATTTCCAGTCGGCTGGCGGTGGCGTGAATTCGCCCGGCGGCATTTCCTGTTGGATCTTGGCGATCTGCTCGAGCGACCGCTCGGGCGTACTGAAAATGTAATAACCCTCTTCCGGGACCTGTCCGTCCTTGGCCCCCTGATCCGGCGGGAATTTTGCAGGCAGCGCACCTTCCTTGGGAAACGTGACCGGTGAATCGGCCATCATGTCCGCTGCGGCCGTGGAGACCAGCGACACGCCGCACAGGACAACGAGGCAGTGGACACGCAAAGGAATGCTCATGAGTGGCTCCTGGTTCATGCCGTTTCGTGACGACGAGCGCATTGTACCGCCTGCAAGTCTGCCCACGGAGTACGCGTGCAGCTGCCTGCGATGTTCCGCCGACGGCAGTATGTCGGCTCGTCACCACATGGCCGGGCACGACGCAGCCCGTTCCGGGCTGATGAGTGCCTGCGATCCATTCACCAGGGTCGTCCGCCTGCGGCGGCCAACCCTTCGCCATGCTTCACAATCGCGTTGCGGTTGGAACAGCACACTCGTCGCCTCAGCCCAGCCTGCCAGGCCTCCGCGCACTGCCAACATCGCTGCCTCAGACTGCCTGACGCTGGTGCCCGCCATTGCCATTGCAGCCCAGGCTCAAGTCCTCTACATACTGACCAGGAGTCTACCATGAGCTCGCGTGCATAGTCGCCGTTGTCGGATTGTTGGTTCTCATTCGCCTCACCCGCACTGGCCCAGGCGCCCGATGCAGCGCGGGTCACCGAGATCGCCGGATGGATGGAAAAGGGAACCTACAGCCCGACGCCGACGATCGCGGATCGCGACTTCTGGACACGAGTCGGCAAGTCCAGACCGTTACCGAACGGTCGTGGCCGACGCCGAGAAGCTGTTGACGAGAGACGTTCCAGCCGCTGCCGGATGACTTGTATCTGGAGTATTCCAGGAACGGCAACCGGACGCGTTACGAGCGGGTCTACTTCGAGAAACTCAAGGCGTTCCGGACGCTGGTCGTGGCGGAATGTGTGGAGAATCAAGGACGTTTCTTGAAACCGATTCAGGACCTGATCGCCTCGTATGCGGCCGACAAGTCCTGGGTCCTGCCTGCTCACGACGGCGGGCTGGAGAATTTTCGAAGGGCGGCAGATCACGATCGACCTGTTCGCCTCGGAAGTGGCCTGCGAGCTGGCCAGTGCCGACTTCATCCTGGGAGATCGCCTGGATCAGCCGACCCGCGCACTCGTGCGACAGGAAACCCAACGGCGCATCTTCGATCCGTACACCAAGATGATCACGACGGGCAAACCCAGCCTGTCGTGGCTGATGGTCACCAACAACTGGAACGCGGTCTGCCTGGCCAACGTGACGGGCACGGCACTTGCGCTGCGCGAGGACCCGCAGGAAAAGGCGTTGTACGTGGCCGCTGCGGAGAAGTACATCGCCAACTTTCTGAAGGGATTCACGGACGACGGTTACTGCAGCGAAGGGATCGGCTACTGGAACTACGGCTACGGTTGCTTCGTGCGACTGGGTCACATGCTCGTTGGCGCCACCCGGGGTCAGGTCGATCTGTTTGCCGCTGCCGAAGGCGCGCAGTGCCGGACTGTTCGCTCGCCGCATGGAGATCACGCCCGGCGTGTACCCCGCGTTCGCCGATTGCTCGGTCGGATCAACGCCCAGCGGCGAGATCATGGCCTACGTGACTCGTCGCTACGACTTGGCCCCGACCGCCTGGGAGCAACGCGACATTCTCCGCCTGCCGGTGGCTCGATGAGTTCGGCGTGTTCTCGTTCACATTTCAGGACGCGTCGGGCCAACGGACGGCCGAAGCGCCCGGCAATCGAGACTGGTTCGAAAACGCCGGGATCCTGATCTGCCGCGGAGCGAAGACCGTCGCAGGGCTTCCCGTGGGTGTCGCTCTCAAGGGCGGACACAACGAAGAACATCACAACCACAACGATGTCGGGTCGTACGTGTTTTGCGTGGGGGACTCCATGACGCTCGTGGATCCCGGAGCGGAAGTGTACACGCGGCGGACCTTCAGCGCCGATCGCTATGTGAGCAACGTGTTGAACTCGTTCGGACATCCGGTGCCCCGCGTGGCCGGTCAACTGCAGAAGACCGGTCGTTCCGCGGCGGCCCAGGTGTTGCAGACTGGACCTGACCGATGACCAGGACACGCTGCAGTTCGATTTGACATCGGCCTACCCGGTCCCGACGTTGAAACAACTCACACGCACGTTTGCGTATCAGCGCAGCTCGGCCAGTCTGACCGTGACGGACGAAGTCGAGTTTACAGCACCCGAGACGTTCGGTACGGCTGTCATTACGTTCGGCACCTGGAAACAAGTGTCCGCCGATCGACTGCTGGTCGGCGAAGGGGCCACCGCCGTGCAGATCCAGATCGATGCCGGCGGTCTGCCCGTGAAAATCGAGGCCACGACGATCGAGGAAGATGTCCGGGGCGCGGAGAAGCCGACCAGGATCGGCATCGACCTGGCCGATCCCGTCCTGAAGGCCGCGATTCGCCTGACGATACAGCCTGCGAAGTAGGGCCTGATCCGTCCCGGAACCCCTCCTGCGGAATCCAACTCACCGCCCCGCCACCCGATACCCAGTCGCCTCCCCAGTCCAAAATTCAATTATCCGGCGTGCCCGCGGAGCCTTATTGGCTAGAATAGTAGCGTCACCGTGACGCCGCTTGCACTGCCGACCCCGACAGGACAGGTGCCTGTCCGGCCGGCGTTCCTGCGACTGACACTGGTCTGCGTGTTCGGCAGGAGGGTGGGGCGAGAGCACCCCGAATGACCCCTGACGAGACGACGCTAACACGTTTCCAGAAAAGGACTTCCAGCCGTCGACTGCACATCCGAATCTCTCTCGCGGCGTCCCGAGCAGTTCCGATTTTCGCCCCCATGAGGAGCCTATGAAACGCGACGAACTGATAGCGAAAATGCGACCGATCCTGATCCACCGACGGGAAGCCTTGCGGCGACGACTGGCCGGCGAACTGACGCATCTCAACTCGAATTGGGACCGTGACGAGGTGGGGGATGAGAGCGATACGGCGGTCGGCGCCCAGGACGATGAAATCCATTCGCTGCTCAGCACAGTCGGAAAGTCAGGAGATCCATCGCATCAACGTCGCGCTCGAGAGCATGGAGACGGGGTGATTATGGGTTGTGCGAGGAGTGCCATCAGTCGATCGCATCCGCCCGACTCATGGCGCTGCCTTACACGGCGACGTGCATCAACTGCCAGCGGAACACGGAAGCCAATCGCAGCCGACCTTCGTTGGGCATGGACTACTCGTCGAGCGACGACATGGAAGGCAGTGCCGCGGCCGACGCCGCCGACTAGAGGATCAGGGTCGGTCGCTCGTGTGTTCCTTGGCGATCAGTGCCGTCAAGTCCGTCAGAATGCGCGGCAGGGCAATACCGCCCGGTGAAGCGAGATACTTGGTCGCCACACCGGATGGAACTTCTCCTTGTACTTCCTCAGCCCTTCGAAGCTGTAGAAGCGGTCTCCGTGGCTGTAGAGCCAGGTGGACCGCTCGATTCCAGAGCGGTGCCAGAGGTCGGTCGTCCACGCCGGACAGCGGTGCCATCCCCAGGTTGAACCATTGATAGCCTTCCTGCCGTCCCCACAGCATCAGTTCGATGAACAAGTACTCCATGACATCCTGGCAGGGAATCCGGGCATCGAACGCATCACGTCGATCGACAACTCCTCGCGACGGGCACCGCACCACAGGTTGGCGAAGGCGACGATGCGGCCCGCATCGCGCACGACCGCGCAAGGGAATCGGCTCAGGTACGGTTCGTCGAAGAAACCGAGTGAAAAGCCCTTCTCGGTACGCCGTCTTTTCGGCGAGCCACGCATCCGAGATCGTCTTCAGCTCCGGCAGCATGGCCGGAACTTGTTCCGCGGCGAGCACGGCGAATTCGACCTGCGCGCGCTGGCCGCGATGGTATGTCTGGCGCAGGCCCTTCCGGTCTCCTCCCTCCAGCGAGAAATCCGGCAGCGGCACGCGAGCCTCTTCACCCAGCTTGAGAAGCGTCAGGCCTTGATCGAGATAGATCGGCAGGCACTCTTCGGCCACCTGGTAGAACACGGGCCAGCCGTCGTATTGATCCACCAGTTCGCGGAAGTCCCACACGAGTTCCGCTCGTTCTTCCTCAGGTCCCACGGGATCTCCCATGGCGATCCACGAACGGCCTTGCGTGGCATACATGATGAAGCCCGTTCCGGCCTGGTTGAACAGGAACGACTTGTCCCCCAACAGGGCCAACTGGGCCGATGTGCGGACCGACTGGCGGACAATGGCGGCGGCCTTCTCCAGACTCTCCGCCGACTGTTCCGCCGGTTGCGGGCGCACGGGAGACATCAGTTTCCAGACGGTGAACAGCAGGAGCATGATCACGGCGCCGACGCTCGCCCGCAAGAACCGCGGTGCATCGCCGTGAAAGGCAAACTCCCACCACAGGCTCGACGAGTACTCCACGTGCTTGTGCACGAACAGACCCAGGTAGAGAGACGAGGCCAGCGCCAACGATACCGCGGCGATCCATCCCGGCGTGAGTCGCTCGTGAAGCAAAGCCCCTTTCCGGTAGAAACGATGGCGGCACACGATCAGCGACATGGCGATGATGGCGAGGAAGACAGCGACTTCGTAGTCGAGGCCTTTCAGCAACGACGCGACCGACGCCGACTCCCAGCAGGCCGACGGTCAACCACCAAGCCGAATCGAGTCGTCTCTGCAGCCCCAGCGCCAACAGCAGCAGCAGGGCACCGACCAGACTGCCCACGAAATGCGACGATTTCGACCACCGGCAAGGGCACGGTCTGTTCCAGCGATTCCCGCCGCGTCGTGGAGGATGGGCATGGCTCCCGACAGCAACAAGACCGCTCCCGCAATCAAGGTCGCCCACGCCAACAGGCCGGCCACCAACGTGCCGGACCAGCGACCGACTGCCTTCCACACCCATTCGGCGGTGGCGCGTTGCAGAGCCATCTCGTTGCCAGCCAGCAACAGCAAGGCGATCAACAGCGGCAACAAGTAGTAGATGATCCGAAACAACAGCAAGGCCGCGATCATCGACGGGAGCGCTTGGGAGCCGCCACGGTCAGCACGACCACTTCAAACACGCCAAGTCCACCCGGGACATGCGTGATGATGACCGCCACCACCGCCAACAGGTAGACACCGAGGAACTCCCAATATCCGACGGTCAGGTCGTGGGAAACCAGCACATACAGGCATCCGGCCGCCACGATCAGATCCACCGCGGCCACCGCCAATTGCAGGATCGTCATGCCGGTGCGAGGAATCTGAATCTGCACGTCACCCAGGCGAATCGTGCCGCAGACGCGTGGCCGTCAACATCACGTAGCCGATGGTGACCGCCAGCAGAATATATCCCAGCGGATGCACGCTGGTGAACGGCAAATGCAACTTCTCCGGGATCGGAAACGGCTGCAGAATGAACACCACGCTGGCCAAGGCAAATGCACCGACCCAGAACGTGATGCCCATCATGACCACCAGCTGCAGGATCTCCGCGGCCGACATGCCCCACGCGCTGTACAGCCGATACCGCACGGACGTACCGCCCAGGATGGCACCGAAGTTGTAGCTCGTCACGAATCCCGTAAACGAGGCCAGCGAGATCTTGCCCAGCGGCAGAGGATGGTCCGATGGCACGGACGGCCAGATAGTCGTAGCCAATCAACACCAGGTAATTGACGATGGTCAGCCCGATCGCGGCCAGTATCCTCCAGTTCGGGATCGCGGCAATCGCCTGCCGGATGTCGTGGATGTGGTACTGCCGCAGCTCGTGGTAGAGAAGCCACCCGGCAACCAGGAAGATC
>CAVWHV010000033.1:0-64107 GCA_963754725.1 uncultured Planctomycetaceae bacterium | reverse complement strand
CTGAACGCCATCGCGCCGATCGTCAGCATGGCTTTCATGATCACCTACGGCACATTGAATCTGGCCACCTTCTACGAATCGATCACAAAAAATCCCAGCTACCGGCCGCGTTTTCGCCTGTCCCACTGGTCGATTTCCCTGGCAGGCATGGCGAGTTGTCTGGTGGTGATGTTCCTGATCGATCCAGTGTGGGCGGCGGTCTCGATTGCCTTGATGGTGTTACTCCATCAGTACATTAGCCGGAAGGAAGTGCAGGCTCGCTGGGGTGACCTGCAAAGCGGCGTGATGTTTGAACGCGTGCGGAAGAACTTGCTGAAATTGGAGGAGTCGCTCCATCATCCCAAGAACTGGCGGCCGGTCATCCTTGTGCTCAGCGGCAGTGGCTGGAGCCGGCCGCACCTGGCGATCTACGGGCACTGGCTGACGGCGGGCCACGGGATCCTCTCGTTGGGGCAAGTGATCCAAGGGGAGATCGACGACCGCCTGGAGCGTCGTAGCAGCCAGGAACGCATCCTGCAGCAGTTCATTCAAGAGGAGGACCTTGAGGCCTTTTCCGCGGTCGTGGTTGCTCCCTACCTATCGGATGGCATTGAGTCGCTCGTGCAATGCCACGGCCTGGGCTCCCTTCGGCCGAATACGATCCTGTTGGGATGGCCGAGCGACCCGGAACGGGCTGGGGCGTTTTGCGCCACGTTGCGTACCGTGGCCGCTTTGCAGCGAAACCTCGTTGTCGTCCGCTTTCGGGAGGAACCCGCCGATCCTTGGGTGGCCCCACGAGGCACGTTAGACGTCTGGTGGCGAGGCGAGGAAAATGGCGCGCTGATGCTGCTGCTGGCGTACCTGCTGACAAAGAACAACGAGTGGCGGAACCAGCCTATTCGGCTTCTTCGTGTCATTCCCAATGAGGCGGGCAGAACGGAAGTCATGCGGCACCTCTCCGAAATGATCAACGCCTTTCGCATCGAGGCGACCCCGGTTGTGATTGTCGCCGATGACTTGCGCGAGTCAATTCACCGCGAGTCGCGTTTTGCGGCGTTGGCGTTCCTCGGCTTCCAGGCCCCAGCCGAAGGGGAGGAAACCGCCTTCTTTGAGCGTATCGAGCACACGGCCGGCCAATTGGAGCGGGTGATTTTTGTGCAAAGTGTGGGCGGCATTCTGCTCGAAGCGTGAGTCGGTGAGGGTGCTCTCCAGGCAACGGACTTCGATGGCCCGGAAAGCTTTCCGCGGAGCCGCCGAGATCCGGCATCGTGTCACCCATGGCGATCACGCGGGGCTCACAGAGTCTCATCCGTGGCGGCTGATAATCAGGATCGGAGACGACGATTCGCGCGCGATGCGAAGGGTCATCTCACCAAATCCCGGCTGGCGACGGCGTGTGCGTTCCACACCCAGAATAACCAAATCTGTCTCGGTGGCATGTTGGATGATGACTTCGGCCACGTTTTCTTGAGCAACAACCTTCACGCGGGAGCGGCCGGGTGCTTCGTCGCGGGCAATCCGCGCCAGGTCGCGACGGGCGCGGGTACACGTGTGTGCAGGTGCACCCGCGGAGACAACTCGCAGGAAAGTAACTTGTCGGTCTCCCGTGCGGAACAGACTTCCCAACAGTCGCGCGCGGAGCCGATCGTGCCATCCACGCCCGCCATCGGGAACCAGAATCTCCCGTACACGGGCAAGCTGCCAGCCGGGCGGGGCCCGGAGGATCAAGACCTCGCAGTTCGCGGTCGACAAGAGGTCATTGAGAGGCGACTTGCTCACGTCCCCCTCCAGCTTCGTGAGGCCCAGCAGCAAGCTTTCACAGCGGTGTTCCGTGGCGATCCGACTGATTTCTTGCCACGGGTTGAACGCCACCGTGACCAAAGCCTCGGGGAAAAGGTCGGCCCTGGCCGAAGCGGTCAGAGTGTCACCGAGTACCGCCAGAGCGTGTCGAACATGGAACATCTTGTCGCCGGCTTTTCCGTCTGGGGACGGCACCGCGACTGACAGCAGGAGCACGCGCCCGACGTCAGGAGGAGTCAACGCATTGGCGACGGCGATCATGGCTTCCGCATTGGTGGGATTGGTAATGGGCACCAAGACCAACGGCGTCCGCCCGCGGAGTCGCGAGAGCTCAGGATCCTGCGCCTCCGTCGACGCATCAACGACGCGCGCACGACGAGCGAGCAACCCCACGAACAGAATGCCTCCCATACACAACCAGACGCCGGCAACAAGCCCGGCACTCGGCACCGTTGTCCCCTGATAAACGGCCAACGTGAGGCAACTCGCAATGCCGGTCGTCGGGATCAGCGGGAACCACGGCACTCTGAACGGACTGGGACGGTCTCGACGTCGTCGCCGCGCAAGGATTGTGATCCCGTGCGTCGCGGCAAAGGTGATCAGAAAGATCAGGCTGGACGCCGCGCCAGCCGTTCCAACGTCGGGCAACACAACCACCAACACCGCAATAATCAGTGCGGTCGCCAGAATCGCTGCCACCGGGGTGTCCCGCACACGATCGGACTTCGTGAGCAGGTACGGCATGGTTCGATCCCGAGCCATGGCCAACGCGATTCTCGAAGCGGCGAACAAATTGGCTCGAAGCGCAGACAACATGGACAAGACCGCGGCGACCAAGACGAGCCAGTATCCAGGTGTCCCAAGGAAACGTCTCGCCGCCATGGCAACGAGTTGTTCCGGTTTGTCACGGCTTGCCGCAGCCACGGACTGCCCAGGTTCAACGCCGGCCACGGCAATCGTGAACAACAGGGGAAGATAAATCGTCATAGCGATCCCGAGCGACAAGAACATGGCACGGGGAATTGTACGCGCCGGATCGCGGATCTCCCCTCCGGCCGCTGCGATCAGGTCGAACCCCTGCAAGGCGATAAACGTGAACCCCATGGCCTGACATAGCCCGAGGGCTCCACCCGAAAAGAACGGACTCATGTGGGCGCTGACCGTTTCCATCGAGCAACCTGCGAGCGCAAACGCACCGCCAGCGATCAAGACGGCGAAAACGACCAGTTTTCCGCAGTTCTCCCAGTGGGACCCGCCGCCCGCGCTCGCGCGCATCAGCCGAGTCGTGTAAACACCAATTCCCCCGACACCGAGGGCCACTACCACAGGTCTCGCCATGAGCCAGGCGGGTGACTGGCCAAAGACGATCCGCCAACATTCGGCCAGTGCAGCTGCCAGGAAATATCCAAAGCCGACGGAGTACAGTACTCCAGCGGCAATCGAGGCGAACCAAGCGACCCAGCCGATGGCGAAAGCTGCCTCTACCGACAGGACCTTCTTGGCGTACGTGTAGGTTCCGCCCGATTGCGGGAACATCGCCGACAGTTCCGCAAAGCTCGAGGCCGTCAGGAAAGCGAGCAGCCCATTGAGCGCGAACGCCAGGATAGCGCTCGGCCCGGTCGTCGCGAACGCAGCTCCCGCGAGCGCGAGGATCCCACCGCCCACAATCGCGCCCACTCCGACGCTTGTCGCTTCGACAAGCCCCATCGAGCGTTCTGTCGTCTCGTTCTCAGGCATGACATCCCTTGCTAGACACCCCCGGCACCCCTGCCGACGGTTCCAGGAGCATGTCCTGGAGAATTCGAGAGTGACGATGCCGGGATCGGGGCGCGTCGATCGGAATCAGCGGAGTTGGAGTCGAATGATCGGGCATGGGGTCGCCTAGACGTCTTCAATCGTGATTTATCATACTGACGTACGAGTTGCGACGAAACCCCGAGGAATGAAGCCACTGTGCCTGATCATCGGGTCAATGGTATACCGCACTGGCAACATTGGACTTCGTACGCGGATGATTCACTCATAATCTCGTGGAAGTCGATGTCCCACGTGGTCGCGACCGAGGCCTTCGACTAATCGCCGGACGCCGTGAGTGACTGGCCAACTGGCGGCGGGCCAGTCCTCGTATCGCGCGTCTGCTTCGTCTTTTGGACGCCCTGAGTTGAATAGAACCCTTGAGACAGCAGGGGGCTCACGATAGACTCATGTCCAATATTCTTTAAGGAGTTGGCCGTCTATGACCGAGTTCATCGTCCCCACCGCCCTGATTCTGGCGGGATTGCTTGCTCTGGGGGTCGGGGGCGAAATGCTGGTGCGGGGAGCATCTCGGCTGGCGGCCGTGGCTCGGATCACACCCCTTGTGATTGGCCTGACGGTGGTGGCCTTTGGCACCAGTTCCCCGGAATTGGCGGTTTCGCTGAAGGCGAGTATCGCTGGACAGACGGACATCGCCATCGGCAATGTTGTGGGCAGCAACATCCTGAACGTCCTTTTCATCCTGGGCGTTGCCGCGCTCATTTCGCCCCTGACCGTGTCGAGTCAGCTGATTCGTTGGGATGTTCCGGTGATGATCGGTGCATCCATTCTGTTGTGGGTCCTTGGAAAGGATGGCAACATTAGCAGGCTGGAGGGGATTCTGCTGTTTGCCGCCCTGGTCGGCTATATCGGCTGGACGGTTTACCACAGCCGACGAGAAGAACCTGCAGCGCGGCAACCGTTCGAGCAGAAGTACGCGACTCCCCGGGATGTTTCCTGGAAGCCGGTGTGCCGGCAGATTGGACTGGTGTTCGTGGGCTTGGCCATGTTAACCCTGGGGGCCAAGTGGTTGGTGGATGGCGCTTCGGCAATCGCCAGGCTCCTCGGCATGGGTGAGTTGTTGATCGGGCTGACCATCGTGGCCATCGGAACGTCACTGCCAGAGGTCGCGGCTTCGGCACTCGCAAGCTGGCGAGGTGAGCGAGATATCGCCGTCGGGAACGTGATCGGCAGCAATCTGTTCAACATTCTGTGTGTGCTCGGCCTTTCTGCAGCGGTCTCGTCCCAGGGGGTCGCCGTGCCAGATGCCGCGTTGCGATTGGATATTCCGGTGATGATCGCAGTCGCTGTTGTCTGTTTCCCGATCTTTTTCACGGGCCAGCAGATCGCTCGCTGGGAAGGAGGTTTGTTTCTCGCCTACTACGTTATGTACACGCTTTGCCGCGTGCTGTCCGAGTCCCGCGCGACGATCACAGACGCCGTCGGCACGATCCTGTTGGCGGTTGTGATTCCACTGACGGCCGTTCCCCTGCTGCTCAGTCTCCTGCGAGCACTCTACAGTCGGCGCACGTGAAGTTCGAGGTAATTCGCCAGCACTTACCTGCGTCACCTTCACGGTCCGCGCGCACTTCGTTGATGCAGGAGTGATGCCATGGCGGCTCATGACCTTGCGGTTCAATCAGGGTGTCCGTGTCAACCAGGCGAATCCGCCAGGTGCAAGCGACAGGTAGTTATCGGCCTGCCAGGTCGCTCCCATGCAGATTAGCTCACTCGCACGGCTGTGTTCGAACGACGGCGGCACGTGGATGGAAACGGTAGTGTCCGCAACGTTTGCCGTGACAAGGATTTGCTGGCAACCGTCGACGCTCGTTCGAACGAAAGAGATGAGAGACCGGTTGTCCAGGTCGAGAACCTCTTGATCCGCATCCGGATGGAATGCCGACTGACCCCTGCGGACCGCGAGCATCCGACAATAGCTCTCAAATACCTGTCTCTGCACCGACTGCTCCGGCGTCAGAAGTTCTTGCAGCTCGTGCCAGTCGAACTTGCGCCGATTGATCGTGCGCGCCCGGCCGGACCGCTGCACGCCCTGGGCATCATTGGGGGTTCCCACCAGGCTGTGGAAATAGACCGCAGGAACGCCTCGCAGCGCCAGCATGATCGCTTGGCTCGCGAGAAAGCGGCGCACATGTGTTTGCGAGGTCAGACTGGGGAGAGCGCCCACGGCAGAAAAATAGGAAATGTTGAGTTCGTAGGGGCTATCGGTCCCGTCGGCTTTGCGCCGAGTGCTGACCAGTCCGCCTGTCGAGCGCACGGCGGCGACCAGACGATCCAAACGCTCGGCCGAGATCAGGTCTTCGAGTGGTCGCAGGCCGATCCCATCGTGAGAGGCCGTGAAATTGAGGTAGGTCGGTGCCTGGACACGTTCGCTCTAACTGGGCGAGCCAGCCCGTCAACGCTCGAGCATCCCCGGACAGAAACGCGTCCAGAAGCAGCGGTGGCAGACTGAACTGGTAGACCATGTGTGCTTCATCGCCCTTGCCGAAGTAGCTGACGTTCTCTGCGTGCGGCACGTTGGTTTCCGTCACGAGCAGCCTGTCCGGTGCGACGGCCTCCAGCAGCGTGCGCATCAGCTTGACGACGACATGGGCCTGGGGCAGGTGAATGCATGACGTCCCCCTCATCTTCCACACATAGGCGACAGCGTCCAGGCGGATGATTCGAGCACCGTGCTGTACGTAGAACAGCAACGTGTCCAGCATCTCCGCCAGCACATCGGGATTCGCCCAGTTGAGGTCCACTTGATCTGCGCTGAACGTTGTCCAGAGGTGCCTTTCGCCCCCCGCTGCCTGAAAGGGCGTGAGCACGGGAGTACTGCGTGGCCGCGTGACTGTCCCGTAATCGCCCCGTGGATCAGCCTCCATGAAATAGCCGCGGTAAGGCTGTCGACCCGCCAAGTAGTGCTGAAACCATGGATGCCGGGCCGAGCAATGATTGAGGACCAGGTCGAACATCAAGTCGAATGACTGGTCCAGCACCTGAATGTCGTGCCAGGATCCCACGGTCGGATCGACTACGCGATAGTCGGTCACGGCAAATCCGTCGTCCGACGACGACGGGAAGAACGGCAGGATATGTAACGTGCTGAATAGTCCCTCCAGTTGGTGCTGCCGAAGGAAACGCCACAGGGTGGTGAGGGGCGTGTGGCCTGGTTCCGATATTTGGTCAGCGTAGGTGATCAGGATCACATCCTGCTCGTTCCATAACGAAGAGCGATCGCCTGCCACGGGCGTCGGGTAGCGATCTACCAAGGCCGCGATTCGTGCAAGGCATTGCGGAGCGCGCTCCGCGTAGAGCTGTGTCAGGCCCGCCAGCAACCGCGACTGCAATTCATGAGAGAGACGCATCGGCGTTTCCTGTCGGTTCGTGGCTGGCGCCTGCGGAACTGTCCGTTACGGCTCACACGTGCCGGTGACATTGGCGAGCAATGCCCGCAACTTGCGACGGAGCACGGAATAGCTGAAGAACGTTTTGGCCAGTTCGTAGTTCTGCTCCACCATCTTGTTCCGGTAGTCGGCATCGTTAATGACTCGCCGGACTTGTTCCAGAACATCGCTGGTGGGAAAAATGTCGACAGGGATGATCTGAAATCCCTTCGGTTCGATGTCCGTGATGAAGATCGAGTACCGTTTCACGACAATCGGCTTGCGGAAGTAGACCGCTTCCAGGAAGGCGTTGCCAAAACCTTCGTACAAGCTCGGATAAGTCACCAGGTCTGCCTGCCGGTACACATCGTCCAGGGAATACGTCTTGCGACCTTGGGCGTCCGTGCCACGCATGTGGCCCACTCGGGCGTCGATAAAACGCAGGTCGACACCGGCGCTTTCCGCCAGATGCACGAGCGCTTGCCGATAGTTGAGCCCTTCATCGCCCGATTCGTGGGTCACAACGAGTTTCAGACGTGAGTCTTTGAGTTGTGCGACCAGGTTGATAGCCAATTCAATCCCCTTTCGCGGCACCACGCGCGTCGGTTGCAAGACCAGGATGTCGTAAGGTTCCAGACCGACCTCACCGCGCAGATCCTTGGCATAGTCATCGGGCGGTGGACTTGCACCTTCGAAATCCAGTACGTTGGGAATCAACTCGGAGGGGACGCCCTTGCGGTGTGCCAGTTCCTGCTGGGCAAACGAGTTGATCGTGACGTGCTGGATCGTCGGTAACGCGGGGGGAAAAGCCATCTGCAGATAGTCACCGACCGCATTGACCAGGAAGCGACTGCGTTCCCAATAGAAATCGTGATGGTGGGCAATGGCGGGGAAGCCAGTTTCTGCCAGGAAAGTTGTGAGGGCGATGCCGAGCGGAAGGTGGACCGGAATGCACAGGGCATTTTCGATGATCAGTATGTCGATGGCAAACCGTTCGACGAAATCGTACAACGTCCGCTTGAGCATGTCGGCCAGATTGTGGATCTTGCGCGTCAGTTCAGCTGATCGTCGCAAGCGGCCAAAGGCTTCGTGATTGATGGCCGCATTCTCGGGGTGCTCGAAATAGGCTTCCGGCACCAACATGCTGGTTTGCGGATCACGATCAAGTTTGCCGGCGTACCAGTAGCTGACGTATTCCAGATCCCAGAGGACTTGGGCCCACTTGGCACTCTCCAGGGAGACTCCGTCCGTCCCGGCGAACCGGGTGGAGACAAATCCGATGTGCAAAGGGAACAGCATCGTCCATCACCTGCGGTCATCCGTAGAGTTGCATTCGACCCATCTGCAGTGCCCAGAGGGGATTGTGCCATGGCAGCGGGTCGTGTGGCTCGCATTCCGGAGATGCCAAACATCGTGGCAGCTGATCGAGGTCCGTGAGCACGAGATCGGGAGCGACGGCGGACCATCCCGGGCAATTCACCCACCGCAGACTGCGCTGATCCCCGGCAAACAGGGCTGTCCGGAAACCCAGCTTGGCCGCTGGCACTACGTCATTGAGCATGTCGTTGCCAATGCACAGCGTTTGGCTCGGATGAATGTGCATCGTGGCTAATGCGGCGCTGGCCGCAAAGTGCAGGTGCGTCCCGGGTTTTGCCGCACCGTACTGGTACGAATAGAACTGCAGACGTGAAGAAATGCCGAGTTCGGCACTGGTGGCACCCAGCAACGCCGGAAACAATTTCCGAGTGAAGAACTGAGCATTGCTGATCACCCCCAACTGGATGCCAGCGGCCTTCAAGGTGCGCAAGCACCAAGCCGCATGGGGCATGGGCCAGACCGGGTTCACACGCCATTCGAATTCCACAGCCAGTCGGCAGATCTGTTCTGCACGCATCTCGACAGGGTCCAGCAGACCGTCGTTTTCGAGCGATCTCAAGGTCAGCTTCCAGACGTCTCGGATGTCGATTTCCGGCTGGTCGTTGCCTGCTCGACGTGCCCTTACATGGGCGCTGCGAATGACGGTCGCCAGACGTGCGAACCCGCTGGCGCCCGTACAACGGCATCTACGGCCAACCGACGCCAAGGCCGCGGAAAAGGCTTTGGCCGCCGCAGTGGGATCCGTAGACTGCAGGTTGTGTGCACTACTGACAAACAGTGTCCCGTACACGTCGAACAGGACGGCTTTGATGTCCGGGAGTTGGGCGAGTATAGGTTGCCAACCGGTCGGCCGCGGTTCACGCTTGCGGGAATTTTCCCGGATGATCGTGCTGATGGAGGAACGCATTATATTACCCTCGCAAGATGCGAAAACGGTGAGGAGCCAGAAAATCGTCCAGGATGCGCTGGCCGTGTCGCAATATCGATACGCGCGGCGAGCGCGGACTGACAAGAACTTCCTGATAGGCCTGCCAGAGGCGTGCACCGCTGGCGGCAAGTGAGTACTCCTGGCAGGCCACCAACTTGTTCTGCATGATGATTGCGCGGGAATCCGGCCGCGGTGTGGCCAGAGCGCGGCGGACGCATGGATTCTGACACATCAGGTCTTCGCGAAGCCGCGGATCTGTCTGCACAGCGCGCAGGACTTGTTCCTGGAGGTGCTCGTCCAGGTCCGCAAAATCCACGGTATCCTCCGCCGTCCGCTCTGCTGTCATTCGAACCAACTCTTCGGAAGCGGGAGCCGGTCGTCGATACAAAGCGAGCACAGCCGTGTAGGAGGTCTGCAACAAGTCGTGAAACGCTCCCCGACCGATCACGTCGAGGGGGATCCTGAGCTGGCGGTACATCAGATCCAACTGCAGTCCGGAAGCGACAAAATCCGTAGTGATTTCCGGAAGGTCTCGACCGATCAGCGTGCGTTCGGCCAACCATGATTCCAGAAACGCCATGCCAAAACCTTCCGTGACACTGGTCGTCAGCATGAAATCGGCGGCAGCCAGATTCGTGTCAAGCGGTAGCCCTGCGGTGCCTCCGATCTCAAAACGGACGGGCAGCTGGAGTTCGTCAGCCACCTGTTTCCAACGCTGGTAGTACGGTTGTTCTGCCGCATTCAAGGGTGCCAATGTCACACCCACGTGCGCGGTCGACCCACTCAGAGCCGACCACAAAAGCGCCTCACCGAGATTCTTCCGACGGATTCCGCGCACGGGGTAGAGCAAGAAAGGCTCCGTGCTCGGGATGCCGAACCGCCGCTGGAGTTGTTGACGGGCATGGTTCCGGTCGGATACGTGACCGTTGGAAGCCGCGGAGTTGGGAAGATGGTGCAGTCGGGCCGCCGGGACGCCAGCGCGCAGGAGTACGGTATAGTCACGCTGGTTAAGCACGGCGTAATGTATCTGCTCCGCCTGAGGATACAGCATCGTGGACGGGTCATGGGTGCCCCACGTATCCATGAGCATGGCGATAATTCCGCGGGCGAAAATCCTCGGCGAAATCGTGAATCTGCAGCAGCATCGCGTAGCCCTCTTCGGCAAGCGAGCGGAGTGCATTCGGCAGCGACACGTTCTTGCCCAAGCTGTGGTTGTGTACGTGCAGGACCGTCTGGTGTGGCGCGCACCCGAACGCCGATAACTGCGTGCGGAGTTGACCAGCCAGTTGTCGGGACGCGTCAACGGGGCTCGAATCGTACTGCAGTCCCGACGCCGTACCCAGGATCACATCAATCGCGGAGAACTGGGGCGTCAGATGCGCCGGCCATCCTTGTATCTCGCCGCCCGAAAGTACCGCGACACGCACGTGATCATGGCGGGAGCAAACCTGATCGAGCGCGCGGAGCTGGTTGGCAATGACCTGCGTCACGCCACCATGGTTCAGGTGATAATGCAGGACGACGATATTCATACTCTTGCCAGGGGCTCGGGTGTGAGACGAAACTTCTGTTGGTATTCCGGGATGTCGATCATCGGAGGGCGTTCCACCTCTTCGATCGTGTGTGCGACCTGATCGAACTTCCCTTCGGTCACCACAAACTGACGCATGACCGTGGGCAACTCGTCGGCCAACTGAGCTTTCTGGTCTCGCGTCAAGCGTGCGAAGAATGCACGTAACACGCCAAATGCCATGCGTCCCAAAGCGGTTGTCTCCTGGTTGCGGTGGACACGGACGTCCAGGTCGGTTTGGGCAAACCCGTTCAGCCCGAGTTTCCCATAGATGTCCATCAACATCGCCGTCTCGACGCCGTAGCCGACCGGGAAGGAGATCTGTTCCAGGATCGTGCGGCGCCCCGCGTACTCACCCGACAGGGGCTGGATGATGCCGGTCAGTTCCGGGTAGAAGAGACTGAAGAGGGGACGGATGAGGATCTCGGTGACGCGGCCACCGCCGGTGGGCCGGATCCCCTGCGCGGAGGCAAGCGGTCGATCATAGAACGCCTTCACATAGTGGACTTCCGGGTCTTTGATCAGCGGTCCCAGCAGGCCATAGACAAAACGTGGGTGTGCATTGGTGATGTCGGCGTCCACGAAGACGATGATGTCGCCACGGAGCAGATACAAAGCCTTCCAGAGGTTTTCTCCCTTTCCGCGGCGGTTACCGTACTGTGGCAGGTGGTCTTCTGCCAGGAACACGTGAGCTCCGAAGCTGGCAGCGATTTCCCGCGTGCGGTCGGTACTTCCGGAGTCGATCACCGCAATTTCGTCCACCACCGGATAACGGTCCTGCAACTCCGATTTGAAGATGACGATCTCCTTCCCGATGGTCTTCTCCTCGTTGTAGGCCGGCAGGCACAGGGAAATCGTCAGCCCCTGCCGTTCTTTCTCCTCCGCCAGCCACCGGCGATCCCAGAAGCTGGAATGATGGAACGTGCGCTCGGTCAACCATTGGTCAAGGTTCATGACAAGCTCCCCGGTCAATCTCCAGGATCACGCCCAACAATTGAGCGACGCCCGTCAGGATGGGCTCGATCAAGACGTAGTCCGGTTCGTTCTCCTGGTTCTTCGCGCCCGTGGTGATGCCTAGTGTGACAGCCGGTATCTTGCGGCTGATGAACTCTGGAAGTTCCGATGGACCACGGCCCAGGTCGGGTTCAATGTTCAACTGTGCCATCACCTCCAGGATGCACTTCACCAGCGGGTGGGAGAACGGAACGCCGCCGGTTTCCCGCCGGAAGAAACAGTCCAGCTTGGCTTCGACGCCGTGTTGGGCTGACATCTCGGCGACGGCGTCGTCCATTTCGCGGCGAATCTGGTCGATCATTTCGTCCGAATGGCTGACCACCTCAAAGCCAAGTTCTGCATGATCCGGTTCACTGTCGTAACTGAGTCCCGCGTGAATCTTGGCCAAACGGATTTTGGTATAGGGCTGAGTCGGAACCGCAATGCTCAGAATGCGATTGATCACATGGTTCAGTGCGACCAGTGCATTCAGAGATCTGTCGCTACTCCGTTTTTCCGGACATGCATCGCAGAGGATGTCCCCGCGTATTTTTCCAATGGACAGGTAATTGGCCCGTCCGAGCTGCAAACCCTCTGCGACAATACCGTAGTCAACAGACCGCGGAGGATGGTCCAGGAAGAACCTCAGCCCTTCATGGTTGCTCCTGCCGAGTGACCGGACCGACGCGAGCAACCCCACATTCGAATCGAGTTGAATGCCCAGATGAGCAAGGCAGATAGGGACAAGAGAAATTGCCGCGACGCCCAGGGCGTTGTCTCCCACCGCCGGACCGATAACGCGGTCAGGTTCCAGGATGACGTTGTGACTGACTGTGCGAGCGTAGATTGTGTCCACGTGAGCCACAAGCAAGATCGTCCGTTCTCCACGTCGACCCGGTAGCAGACCGACCGCATTGCCCACCTCGTCGGGACCAACCTCCGGCACGCCAGCTTCGACAAATCGATCGAGCACGTACCGAACTCGCTGTTCTTCTTCGCCTGTCGGAGCGGGAATCTGCGCCAACATCGTGAGGTCGGCCAGAATCTGTTCGCGCAAGGGATGAAGTGCCGCCGGCAAATCTCTCACGTCGACTTGGGTATCCGTCACAGTCTGGCTCATGGTTGTTCCTTTGCACGGGTATAACGAGCAACTGAGTCAACGCGGGCCTGCCGCGCCGCGGACGACGTTGCCGCTGATCAGTGACAGTGAACTCGGCGGCCTTCAGAGTCCAGCGCCGCCTTGGGACCAATGGTTTCCCAACAAGTTCGACAGGATCCAGGCTCCAATCGCCACCGGCGGGAGAAGAAGTGCGTATCGCCGGAAGTCTTCCCACGTCGAGGGTTCCCCGGTGGTGGTGCACGCCTGCCCGGACCGCTGATCGAACCAGCGGCAGAAGATCATCGCAGCCACCACAACGAAGTACGCGATATCTAACGCCGTGAGCCAGCCCGATCCCAATCGCACAATACTGATGAGTATCAAGAAGAGAATGAAAGGTCCGTAGAGCATCCAGCTGACATGTGCTGCTAAGACCGTGGCGTTGGTGAGTACTACCGGCTCTCCGGGCGATGCAGGACTGCCCTGGGTGGTGGGAGCATCGCTTGTCGGTTGGATGGAGCTCTCTGCAGGTATCTCCAAGTTCCCTCTGGTGGACGTTGTGACGGTCTCGTCCGTGCGTGCTCCGCTCTTCTTACCCAGGGATGTCTTCATGGCTCACCTCCATCAATCGGCGATGTTGTATGGCGAAAATTCGATCCGCGAGTCGTTTACAGCTCAGCGGTTTCGTCTGAAGATCATCGACCAGGAATGGGGACATTCGGTAGAGGACACTTCGATCCCGCGCATCCGTAAGAACGATCACGGGGATGCGGAGGATATCCTGATCTTCATGCATCACGGCTAACACGCCGTCTCCCCCACCCCATGGCAATGATGGCTCAAGGACGAGCACATCCCAGTCGGTCGCTCGCAGTTTTTCCACACAAGCCACACCACTCGTCACAGTCATGACCTGGCAGCCATGTTGCTCCAAATAATCGCGGTAATGTCGCAATAAATACTCATCCGGATCGGCCACCAGGACGCGAACCGCCATGGTTCAATCCTTCCTTATCTCTTGCCGTTACGAATTCGATGGCGCCGTCCCAGCGTTGGTGAACGGACATAGCGTTCATTCGGTCACGTTTCGGACCGCTGGCTATTTGACTCATGCAACGTTTGTGCCGCTGGATGTGCGTCGGATTCAGAAGTCTTTGCGGGTGAATGTCTTAGATTTCTTTTTGTGTCGCGAAACACAGTGATCAGAAGTGGTCTCCGAGCCAGATTTAGGCCCAAGATTTAGCCGTCACGGTCAATCGGTGCGCGAAGCACTTGACCCAATCGGGGATGTGCCCGGAACCAACATGTGTCCGCGCCCGTCAGGTCGCCTCCGCAGATCGCTGATCGCATGAACGTACCATCAGTCCGTATGCATACGAGCAGCTTGCACTCAGGAATATCCGGCAATATTGTCAGCTCCTCGGGAGACGCCGCGACGACGTACGGACAAAGCTTTACCATCGGGGCCAATTCCTGTGCATGGTCCGTCGTTTCACGCCTCACCGGCCCGGCAGTCGTTGAAGGCCAAATGGCCTGGATCTACCGGGATTTGCACCGACGGATCGACAATCCTCGCCGACCTGCTCCTGTGGCACTTACTTTGCATGGAGAGATTCGGCGTGACGTCCAACCTGTCCCGGTAGGCGGGCTTAGATAGCGCGTGGAAACGTGGTGGTTACGTGCATCCTGGCAGGTTATTGTGATGTGGAAGAAAGTCGTAGCACCGGCAGTTCTAGTCAGTTTGCTGTGGCTCGTCGGTAGCGGCATCACGACGTACTATCGGCAGCAAGTCTATGCGTCACACGCCAGCTCATTGTCGGAGAACGTGACCACCATTCGAGCTGCCTGGGCGATGCTCGACGCTTTGTGGCAGTTGCAGGTGGTCGTCGTAGAGGCTCCTGGCAAAGATCCCCGTGAAACGCAAATCGAAGCAGCCGAACGGCAAGCAGATTTCGAAACGCACTTGCGGGAGGCCGCAGACAGTGCGTACACCTCGGAAGAGCATGATCAGATCCAGGCCGTTCGCCAACACTTCTCGCTGTACCGTGATCACATCCAAGAACGGTTGCGGCCCACGGGCCTGACGGATCTGCTGGTGCCGCAGGCAGCAGTGCGGGCAAAGACGATTCGGCTGGCCCGTGGCGTAGCCGATCCCTGCCGGCAACTTCTGTCGTTGAACGAGCGAATGCTGGCCAACGCTCAGGAGCGAAGCACTCGCCTCGGTTATCTCGTCAACGTATTGCGCAACGTGTTTCTGATTGCCGGACCCATCTTGGGTTTGCTCTGCGGACTGTGGATCGCGCGCGGCATGCACCGCTCGATTTCGCAAATCAGTGTCACTCTCAAGGGAGCCACGGGTGAATTGGACCAGGAACTGAGCTCGGTGGAGATTCACACTCCGGGTGACCTCCCGGAATTGCAGCAGCTGGCCCGGGCAGTCACCGAACGGGTTCGTCATGTTGTGGCTGAACTCGAGGAAGCCCGCCGACAGGCGATGTCGGCGGAACGTTTGGCCGCGGTCGGTGAATTGGCGGCTGGGATCGCCCACGAACTCCGCAACCCGCTTACGTCCGTCAAGTTGCTCATTCAGACTGCACCCCAACAGTTGTCGGGCCGGTCGTTCGGCGAAAAAGATTTCCAGGTTGTGCAGCGAGAAATTGCGAGGATGGAGGGAACCATCCAAGGGCTCTTGGATTTCGCCCGACCTCCCCAGCTGCGCCGCGTGACGCACGACCTGCGTGTTACAGCGCAGCGTGCTTTGAATCTGGTCGAAGGCCGAGCGAAAAAGCAGCAAGTGAAGGTTGTCAGTGAGTTTTCGGACGCACCCGTTATCGTGGATGGTGACCCGGAACAGATCCATCAAGTCCTTGTGAATCTTCTGCTCAATGCGGTGGAGGCCATGCCCGACGGCGGAGTATTGAAGATGACCATCGAGTTGGGTGAGGGCTGCAAGCATGTCTGTCGTGTGGCTGTCAGCGACTCCGGTGCCGGGATCTCGCCGCAAATTCTGGCACGCATCTTTGAACCGTTTGTCACCAGCAAGGAAGGTGGTACTGGACTGGGTTTGGCGATCAGTCGACGCATCGCCCAGGAACATGGCGGCACTCTGCTGGCTGTCAATCGCGAGGAAGGGGGGGCTATGTTGACGTTGGAGCTACCCATGAGCACGACGATCGCACCTCACACCGCTTCGCACGATGGGGAACTTGGCTGCCATTAGATCGCCTCCTGCGAGTTCCTGAAGAGCGAGCAATCGGAGATCTTCCATGCCAAAACTGCTTGTGATTGATGACGAACCCGGCATTCATTTCAGCATTGGTCGCGTGTTCTCGCACGACGTCATTCGAATTATTAGTGCCGAATCTGCCGACGTCGGACTGCGTTTGGCCGCGGAAGAGTCTCCGGACGTGATTCTGCTGGATGTTCGACTCGGCGATCGATCAGGCTTGGAGGTCTTTCACGATCTGCGGCGTATCGATCCACGTAGCTTGATCATTTTCATCACCGGTTATGGAACGACCGATACGGCGATCGAAGCCATGAAACTGGGCGCCTACGATTACCTGGTCAAGCCGCTTGATGCCGATCAACTTCAAGAGGTGGTGACGCAGGCGGTGACTATCAGCCGACTCATGCACGTGCCGGCCATTGCGGAAGAGGGTGACGGTCCGGAGGATATGCCCGAGCGTCTGGTGGGCAGCGGAGTGGCAATGCAGAAGATTTGCAAGCAGATTGGTCGCATGGCGCCACAGGACGTCAACGTGCTGATCGTCGGCGAAAGTGGTACCGGCAAAGAACTGGTGGCCAGGGCGATCTATCACCATAGTCGTCGCCACCAGGCTCCGTTCCTGGCGATCAATTGCGCAGCCATCCCCGAATCTTTGTTGGAAAGCGAACTATTCGGGCACGAACGCGGCGCGTTTACCGGTGCCGAACGTCGTCGCATCGGCAAGTTCGAACAGTGCCATCGGGGGACGCTGTTTCTCGACGAGATTGGTGACATGACACCGGGAACCCAGGCCAAGATATTGCGATTGCTGCAAGAGGGCAGTTTTGAACGCGTCGGCGGCAGCGAGGCCATTGCGGCCGATGTTCGTGTCCTGGCAGCCACCAACCAGAATCTTGATGTGCTTATCGAACAAGGCCGGTTCCGCAAAGACCTCTATTTCCGGCTCCGCGGTGTCACGATCCACCTGCCGCCGTTGCGTGATCGAAGGGAAGATATCGCTGAATTAGCTCATTACTTCTTGTTTCGCTACAACCGCCAGCTTGCGACCGCAGTCCAGTCGATTTCACCCGAGGCCATGACGCTGCTGGAGGCCTACGACTGGCCGGGAAACGTGCGCGAATTGCAGAGCGTTGTCCGCGAGGCGCTCATCGTTTCGGCGGGTCCATCGGTGCGTGCAGAGTTCCTCCCGGCTGAACTGCACGCGAAGCAGAACGCCCTGCCGGAAGCGGATCTCGAAACCGATTCTGTACCCGTTGCGGATCAGGGAGCGTTGACCGAGTTCGTCAACATGGCCATCTTGCAGGGCGAAGCGGATGTGTATCGAAGGGCGCTCGAGCATTTCGACCGCTTGCTCATCTCCTGCGCCTTGCAGCATACCAACGGCCAACAGAATCGCGCCGCGGAAATCTTGGGGCTCAGTCGCACCACCCTCAGGACCAAGCTGCGCAACATGCAACTTGCCGTCGAGAAAATGCTGACCCCTCGTGACCGCGACCTCCCACCAGAGTGATCGCCGTGTCGCACGCCTCCTTGAGCCAACTTTCCCCCTCCCCGCGCAACAACAAGGGCGTCGCCGCCGACAGCAATCTCACTCAGCGTGGTGCCGCAAACCAGGCCGATGCTTCCTCGCATCTCCTCATCATGGTCAATGATTGACCTCCCAGGCTGCACGTTGCGCACAACGTTCACCGACGACCGGGGGGCTCTTTGTCTCGCTCCGGACGCAGCCCAGGGCTTTACGGTGTCGCCGAGGACCGACGGCTGCGACAAGGTGTCGCACAATCGCCGGTGCAATTTTTCCGAGTGGCAGGGCGCGATCGACCAGACCGTCCTCGATGACGGCTTTGGGCATTCCGTACACCACACAATCGTCTTGGCATTGGGCGAACACATAGCCGTGCACCTGCTTCAATTGGCGGCAGCCGGCCAATCCATCCCGCCCCATTCCGGTCATGATCACGACCAGCGCGTTGCCACCGAGCAGTTCCGACGCGGAGCGAACCAGGTAGTCGACGGAGGGACGGACTCCGTTCTCGGCCGGATCGTGGTTCACTCGAACCAGCAGGCTTGCGCCGCGGCGTTCCAGTTTCATCTGCCGACCGCCTGCCGCGATGATCACTTTGCCTGCCACAGCTTCCGCTTGGTCCACCGCTTCGACCACCTCGAGTTCGCAGATTTCGTCGAGGCGCGCCGCGAGCGACCGCGTGTACTGCGCAGGCATATGTTGAACCACGAGCACCGGGGCGGTCAGTTCCCGGGGAAGTCTCGGTAACACGACCTTGAGCGCTTCCGGCCCGCCCGTGGACGAGCCAATGATGACCGCTTGGCAGGGTGCGGTGGGAGCCGGTGCAGCTTCCGCGACGACGTCGGGTTTGATGGGGTGCGGGGCGAGAGACCCGCGAGGCGTTCGCGGAGGGCGGTCCGACGATTCGCGGAAGGCGGAGATTCTCTGTTCGAGGGCATCCCGCAGCTGCTGTCGGTTGGCATGGACATCGCGACTGGACGGCTTGAGGATGAAGTCAAAAGCTCCCTCCATCAGTGCATCGGTCGTCGCCTGCGCGCCTTCGTACGTGAAGCTACTGACCATGATCGCTTTCGGGCGGAGCCCGCGTCGTTTGATCTCTCGCAGGACTTGGATGCCGTCCATGTCCGGCATTTGCACGTCGAGCGTCAACAGATCGGGCTCCAGTTGCTCGATCTTCTCCAGTGCCTCAACTCCATTCTTGGCCGTGCCGACAACGGAGGCGTCCGCCATGTCCCGCAGCACGTTGTGGATCGACTGCCGGTACAAGGCGGAGTCGTCGACGACCAGGATTCGGGTGGGGCCGGATTTCACCGCAGCGTATCCTGACTCTGGGTATCGATGGCAAGGTACTTTTCGAAGAAGCTGCGCATGCCCGATTTCTCAAACGGCTTGACAATGAAGTCGATGGCACCGGCTTGAATGCACTCAGCCAATTTCGCCTTCTGATTCACGGCACTGACCATCACCACGCGGGCCTGCGGATCATCTTGGATCATTTGCCGCAGTGCCGCCACGCCGTCCATGAGGGGCATCACGATATCCAACGTCACGAGGTCCGGCCGTTCCTGTCGGAAAAGCTCAACGGCCTCCACGCCGTTCTGGGCTTCTCCGGCCACCTGCCAACCGGCCTCTTCGGCGATCTCTCTGATCCGCTTGCGCATTATCAGGGCATCATCCACGATCAAAACGCGTTTTGCTCCCATGGTCTTTCCTCTGGCAATCCACTGCATCATAGCTCGATGGGATCTTGCCCCACGATCTCAACGACAACTCTGCCGTTGCCCGTGTCCAGCGACATGCGACGCCCTTGCTCACCGCCGCAGTGCCTGGCCAGGATTGGAATCCGCAAAGCGCCCGAAATGCGCTCACACGCTTCGAGATTCTGCAGGCCAATGCGGGCAGCGACCGTGGTCGCAAACATGCTGGCACCGCCGGCGAGTTTGGCCGTCACCTTCAATTCGCTCCCGGTAAGTTTCGCCATTTCTTCGATCAACAAAGGAATCGCCGTATCGACGAACTTGCCCGGCCGATCTGATTCGCCCGGTGAGAGCGGCAAAACGATATGTGCCAGGCCGCCCACCTTGTGCCGGCGATCGTGCAGCGCCAAACCGATGCACGAGCCGAGCAATGTGCGCAGTTTCTGACCGTCCGTGGCGACAGCCATTTCACCCATACGGATCGGATCATGGGCAGGAGATTTCACCTTCGTCACAAGTCACCATTCCTTATCGCGTGGCCTCACCGTCCGACAGTAAGTCCGGCAATTGCGACATCGACATGGCGTCGGGAACGAATAGCAGTGTCCAGTTCACGGGCTTCGCTTCGATCTCGAATCTTGTGCGCGCCACAAGGAGTTGGTCGCTGGCGGTCACCTGCCCAAGCAGCGCAGAACTCCATCAGGCTTTCGGCAAAGTCGCGGGCGAATCTCGGCGGAGTCGGCAACAGTTCGCGGGACATGCCCGACCCGCGAAAGCTCCGAGACAGCGAGTTCAAATAGGCGCAACAGAGGATGTTTGTGGTTTCCAGCACGGCGGACGTCGCCATCGCGGTCCACTCCTCCGTCGTTCCCTGCGGCTGATCGAGTAACATGTCGGCCAAGGCCAGTCCGCTGGCGTCGTCAAAGGCCAGGATCATCTCCGCGGTCAGCAGCCCGTGGACCTCCGTGGAACAGAAGCAAATCGGCTCCTCGCCCACAGCCAGCAGACCCGTCGCCTCTTCGAGTGCGAGCTGTTCGAGCGAGTCGATCTCGACCACGGAGGGTTTGCCGATCCAGCGGGCAAGGGCTGTGGAAGCATCGGCGGATCCGCGGTGAAATGACCGCTTCAGCGCGGCCAAATGCCTTGTGTGCAGCAAGTGGCGGTCCTGATCCGTCATGGTCCGAAATCCTCGGTTTCCGCTGTTCGTGACCGCCTGGCCGCCATGTCGATGAGCGTGCCGACGTCCAGCATGAGACACACGCTGCCATCCCCTAGAATGCTCGCACCCGACAGCCCGCGGATGTTAATGAAGTTATCCGCCAGCGACTTGATCACGACGTCCTGACAACCCAGAAGCTCGTCGACCCGCAGACCCAGGGTCTTTCCCGCGGCATGCAAGATGACCGCCTCGACTGCCTCACCGCCGGAGACGGCGTGGCCGGTTCCCTCCGCTCGGTCTCGGCCGGAGTGGGTAGCGCACCCATGAAACACGTCGCGAATACTGACCAATGGGATGAACTCACCACGCACCTCAAAGGTCTGTTTTCCGTGCACCGTGACGACCTCTTGCGCCTTCACCGAGACGATTTCGCGGACGTCATCGATGGGCATGGAGAAGACCGTGTTCTCCACGCGGACCAGTAAGGCGTTGATGATCGCCAGCGTCAGCGGCAACCGGAGCGTGAAAGATGTTCCGCGCAGCGGCGTCGTGTCGACTGCCACGGTTCCGTTCAAAACACTGATCCGTGTCTTGACCACGTCCATGCCGACACCACGCCCGGAAATGTCGGTCACTTCCCGGGCGGTGCTGAAGCCTGGATGCCAGATGAAGTCCAGTGCCTGAGCGTCCGACAGTTCGGCGACCGCCGAGGCGGAGAGGATCTGCCTGTCGACCAGTTTGGCCCTGATCCGCGCCACGTCGATTCCCCCGCCGTCGTCCTGCACGCCGATAAAGACGTTGTTGCCCCGATGACTGGCTTCCAGCAGGATGGTGCCGACCTCCGGCTTGCCGCCCGCGATGCGCACCGTGGGAGGTTCGAGGCCGTGGTCAATCGAATTCCGCACCAGGTGTACCAGTGGATCGCCCAGTTCGTCGATCATTCGCTTGTCCAACTCCGTTTTTTCACCGCGGATCAGCAGCGTGACTTTCTTGCCACACTCCTTGGACAGGTCTGCGCACCACGCGCTTGAAGCGATGAAAAAGCGGGCCGACCGGCACCATCCGCGTGTCCAGCACAGCCCGCTGAAGGCTGTGCGAGACGCGGGAAAGTTGGTCGATGGCTTCGGTGATCTGGCCGAAGCAATAGCGACCGTTATCCCAGACCGCCGCCTGTTCATCCATCAATTCCATTCCCGCGCGCAATTGCTGCGCCAGCGCGGCCTGATCGCCGATATCGCCGGAGGCACTCTGCAGCTTTTCGACCGTCCGGCCCAGTCCGTCGCGGAATTCGCGGATGCGATCGAGCATGCTCGCCTTCCGCAGGGCCGGACTGATCTGCCGCGAAACCTGGACGAGGCGAGCTCGATTTACGACCAGTTCGCCCGCCAGGTTCATCAGGGAATCCAGGCGGTCGGTATCGACTGCGCATCGTCTCGGCGACTTTCGCGGTGCCTTTTTCCGTTGTGGTCGCCTCGGCGGTCTCCTCCTGTCGCGGTGCTTCGGTCTCCGGTTCGCCGGGCGGGACGGGCGGTGGTACGGCCGCAGACTGCCGGTCGGCGCGCGTTTCCACCGGCACAGGGCCGTCGCAAGCAGCCGACCAAGGAACCGCGGGCAGTGCCGATCCGCAGGCAGGCAGAGTACTCGCTGACCCGCCCGATGCGCGCGTCGATGTGTCGTCCCTCGTATCGGCCGCCGGGGTGGGAGGAACCGGCTCCGTCGCGGTGCCTGCGAAGGTGACCGAGGCAACGCCGTCCACGTCGGCCGCGACCCGCAGAGCTTCTCGTTTTTCGCGGGTTTCCAGGCAGACGATGAACTCCTCGAACTGTTCGACGTCGGATACCTGGTGCAGATCGGGTTCGGTGGCGTGAACGTCGCCGAGTTTCGACAGGCGGGAGACGATCAATTGGGCCTTCAGATCGGCCAAGGGAATCCCGGGACGAAATCGCACCAAGATCCGCACGATCTCCGCATCGGAATCCGTTTCCTCCGGTACGGGAGCGGACGCCGCCTCGCCGCCCTCCGCACCAGACGGCTCGGCGGTCTCATTCTCCGGTGCGGCAGACCGATTCGCCGCGGCGTGCTCTTCCAAGCGCTTCAATTCATCAAACAGCTCGGTCGGACAGCCCGGTTTCTCGCCCGGCGCAGGCGGCTGTTGCACTGCCGTAGAAAATCGATGGAACGCAAGACGACGCTCATCGTGCGCTCGTCGAGCTGTTCCGTACCGGATCGAAAACGCTCGAAACGGTTCTCGAGGTGATGCGTCAATGCCGTAATGCTGTCGAAGCCCATCATGCCGGCCGAGCCTTTGATCGAATGGATCAGCCGGAACGCTTCGTTCAAGTCCTCCCTCTTGGTCGAATCTTGTTCCAGAGCCAGCATGGTCTCGACCAGCCCGTCCAACTGCTCTTCGGTTTCGTCGAGAAACATTTGCAGAAAGTCCGACATGTCGTCGGAGAGATCGCCCGCGTTTCTCTGGTTGTCAGTCATCGCTGAGATTCTCCCCGCGATCCGACCGTGCCACGCGGTCGAGCATCGTCAACTTTCTGATAGAGCAGCGGCGAGATCTTGCGTAAAGAGATGAGCATGTCATGGATGCCCTCGGAGGGACCAACCACCAGGTACCCGCCGACGGCCAGAGCGCTGAGCAAATTCCTGATGGCGACTTGTTTCGAGTCACGATCAAAATAGATGAGCACGTTGCGAATGAAGATACAGTCACACGGCGGTTGCGGCAACGATTCAATCAAGTTATGCCGCTGGAATTCGACGAGCTTTTTGATCTCCGGACGAATCTGCCACAGGTCGGAATCCGAGCGATGCTGAAAGTACCGTCGTCGCTGCATGTCGGTAACCGCCTCGACGGCGCGCGGAGAGAATGCACCCAGGCGAGCCGCACGCAACATCGTTTCACTGATGTCGGTACCCAGGATTGTCAGCGACCAATCCCGCAACCGATACGCGTTCTCGGCCAGGCAGATGGCGATCGAATAGGGCTCGGCGCCGCTGGCGCAATCCCGCCGACCAGATTCGCAGCGTGGGTGAACGGCGGCCGGCGCGGTGCTGGGCGATCAACTCGGTTATCAGATCCGTTTTGAGCCAATCGAAGTGTTTCGCGGTGCGGAAGAAGAAGGTCTCGTTCGTCGTGATGACGTCCAGAAAGCTCTCCAGCTCAGCGACTCCCGCCGGGGACGTGAGGAACCGATAGTAGTCACCAAAGTTCTCGAAATCGCCCGCTTTCAGGCGTCGGCGAATGCGGTTACTCAACAGGGTCACTTTCTTCTCATCGATGCGGATGCCGCACTTCCTGTAGATGAACTCGCGGAAGCGCTCGAACAGGTCCCGGTCAAGGCGTTCGAGTTCCATGAGTCGGGCATCCTTCTGTGTGGGTGACCGCAGGCCGCGTCCCCCTGGTGGCGGCAGGCGGGACTCCGCGGTCAGGCTGGGCCCCCCCACCACCTGGGTCATAGGTCGAATCGGGCCACGAGATCCTGCAGGGTGTGCGACTGCGCCCCCAGTTCTTCGGCACTGGCGGCCAGCTGTTCGGCACTGGCGGCATTGGACTCCGTGGTCTCGGAGACAGATTTGATCGCGGCTCGCACCTGGTCGGCACTGGCCGACTGGGATTCGGTCTGCTCCGCGATTTGAGCGACCCCGGCAGCCGTTTTGTCGACCGCTTCGACGATAGCCGCGAGAGATTGGCCGACCTTTTCCGAAAGTTCCGCTCCTTCGGTGACGCGTCGCGACGACTCTTTGATCAGCTGCGTGATTTCCTTGGCCGCTTCGCTCGATCGCTCAGCCAGCTTGCGCACTTCGTCGGCGACCACAGCGAACCCTAATCCGTGCTCGCCGGCCCGTGCCGCCTCGATGGCGGCGTTGAGTGCCAGAAGATTGGTCTGGCTGGCAATCTCACTGATCACCTGAATAATGTCCGTGATCTGCTCGCTCGACTTCTCGATCAGCCGCATCGCCACCACCGCTTCGCTGCGTGTCTTTCCGGCATCGCCGGCGAGGGCTGCTGTCTTGCCCGCCTGGTCGCGCAAGCCACAAGCGCTTTCCGAGATGACCGAAATGGCGCTGGTCAACTGCTGCACCGCAGCCGTCATTTCTTCCACCGACGCCGCCTGGGTCTGTGCACCGTCACTCAGATTCGCGCTGCTTTCGGCGATGACACGCGCGCCCTCTGCAAACTGGTTTGCGCTTTCGATGACTTCGTGGATCAGTTCCTCGCTTTTCTTGCGTCGCTGCTCGGCCTCTTGCTCCAACTGCACGCGACTCGTAACTTCGGTGGCAAACTTGACTACCTTGAACGGCTTGCCGTCCTGATCGATGATGGGATTGTACGCACCTTGGATCCAGACTTCGTTGCCGTTCTTTCCGATCCGCTTGTACTCGCCTGCGACGTATTCGCCGCGATTCAGGCGATCCCAGAACGCTCCGTACTCGGCACTGGCCCGCTCCTTGGGCTCGACAAACATGCTGTGATGGCGTCCTTGGACTTCCTCGAGAGTGTACCCCATGGCCTTCAAGAAGTTCTGATTGGCCGTGATAATCGTGCCGTCCATCTGGAATTCGATGACGGCTTGTGACTTGCCTATGGCAGCCAGTTGACTTGCCACGTCACGCTCAAGACGCAGACTTTCCTTGCGCACAGTCTCCAGTTCCCGTTGCAGAGACTGCATCGTGGTTCGCGGTCCGGCTGGTGGTTGCGTCCTGGGTGGTGTTTTTCCCATGCTGCGATCCTCAAATGTGGTTGCTGGCTGTTTTGGTTCAGGACGATGGCGGCACGAGAGGCGGTTCACTCTTGCGGTGGCGTTCCATCTTGTCCGGATTCAACAGTTCATCGATGTCCAACAGGATCACGAGACGTCCGCCGAGCTTGGCGAAACCGGATATGTAACGGGCTCCGTCGGCCGTGACGGTCTCGGGCGCAGGCTGAATGCTCTCTTCCGGGATCCGAATCACCTGTGACACGGCATCCACCGTGCAACCCACCGTCCGCTCACCCACATTGACGACAATCGTACGCGTGTCGCTGTCGGTTGGCTTTGGCGGTAGTCCGAGCAGTCTGCGGAGGTTGATGATGGGGATGATCGCCCCCCTCAAGTTGCTGACACCTTCCACATAATCGGGAACCCGGGGCATCGGAGTCACCTGATCGTGGATCACGATTTCGCGAATCTGCTCGATGCGAAAGGCGTAATGCTGGCCTTCGATTTGGAACCCCACGAATTGCGACGTGTTTTTCTTTTCCGATAGCGCGGCCGAGCGTGCCGCGTCGGGCGCAGGTGGCGGGACCATGGTTCAAGCCTTGCGAGGGGAGTTGTCTTTTGCCGTTCGACCAGAGGAGTGACGCGACAAACCCAGTCTAGTTCGGCCTAGAATCGGAAACAACCGTTTCTCCCGGGTCCGCCCGGTCGTCTCCATCCGCCCGCCCGCCCGGCTGGCCAACAAGAAAAACACCTCGGCGCCCACCGAACTGGCCGTTAACGAGCCACCCGCCCCGCCCCGCCATGATCGCCGCCTCCGTGTCCGCCCTGCCGAACCCGCCGGGCGGGCACTTGACGGCGCACGGGATGCTTGCGACGGGTCCCAACATGTTCCCGATACGCTCAGCGTGCTTCCCAGACAGCCTGCTCCACGCAGCCAACTGTACCAGCTCCCATACCTCGGTCTGCGGGAATCGTCCACTTACCCCAGGAGGCGGCCACGACGCGATACGTCGTTCCTGACGTGCTCTTCGCCTCGCCGGCAACGAACTTCTAACGTCCGGCCACAACGGCCGCCGCCAGCAAGAATCGCCGTCGCTTCATTCCCATTCGATCGTGGCCGGCGGTTTCGAGCTGACGTCATAGCAGACGCGGTTAACACCTTTGACTTCGTTGATGATGCGAGTCGAGATGCGCGCCAGGACGTCGTAGGGCAAGCGACTCCAGTCGGCCGTCATGAAATCGTCGGTGTTGACACACCGCACAGCCACGGCGTCTTCGTAGGTCCGCGCGTCCCCCATGACCCCCACGCTCTGCACCGGCAACAGCACGGCGAACGCCTGCGACGTGTCCCGGTAGAGCCCGGCCAATTTGATCTCGTTGACGACGATCGCGTCGGCCTCCCGCAGAATATCCAGCCGCTCCTTGGTCACCTCTCCCAGGCACCGCACTGCCAAACCGGGCCCGGGAAAGGGATGCCGCCAGACGATATCGGGCGGCAGGTCCAACTCCAGCCCCAGCCTGCGCACCTCATCTTTGAACAAGTCCCGCAACGGCTCGATCAGCTCGAATCCGAGTTCGTCCGGTAGTCCGCCGACATTGTGATGCAGTTTGATCGTAGCGGCCGGGCCGTCGATCGCCGCCCCGCTCTCAATGACGTCCGGATACAGGGTCCCTTGAGCCAGGAACCGGGCGTCGTCGATCTTGGCCGCCTCGGCGGCGAAGCAGTCGATGAAGCAATGACCGATCCTGCGGCGTTTCTCCTGCGGATCGCAGATTCCGCGGAGTTCGTGCAGGAACCGATCTTCCGCCTGCACCACGTGCAGGTCCGTCTTGAAATGCTTGGTGAATTCGGCCAGCACCGCGACTTTTTCGTCCTTCCGCAACATCCCGTTGTCGACCAGGATGCAGGAGAGCTGTTTGCCGATCGCCTGATACAGCAGGGCCGCGGTCACCGACGAATCGACACCTCCCGACAGGCCGCAGATCACGCGCGATGCGGCCCACGCGCTGACGAATGGCCGCCACGGTTTCCTGAGCGAAGTCACCCAGCCGCCAGGCACCGCGGCAGTTGCAGACCGACATCAGGAAATTCCGCAGCAACTGGCCACCCAATGGCGTGTGCGTGACCTCCGGGTGAAACTGCAGTCCATACACGGGCAGCCGACGATGTCGTACCGCGGCGATCGGGCACGTTGCGGTCCGGGCCAGGGCCAGAAATTCGTCGGAAACGCGCGTGACCTGATCTCCGTGACTCATCCAGACGTCGAACTGGTCGGGCAAACCGTCGAAGAGATCGGACCGTTCCAGAATCTGGCAATGCGCCGGACCGTACTCGCGGGTCGCGGCACTTTCGACGCGTCCGCCCAACGCCTGGCAAGCCAGTTGCATCCCGTAACAGATCCCCAGCACGGGCAAACCCAGATCAAACAACCGCGGATCGCATTGGGGAGCCGTCCCCTCGTAGACGCTCGACGGTCCTCCAGAGAGGATCAACCCCAGCGGGTGGTGCTCCCGAATCTGGTCCACCGAAATATCGTGCCGCACGATCTCGCAAAACACGTGCTGCTCGCGCACGCGGCGCGCGATCAGCTGGGCATACTGCGAGCCGAAATCGAGCACCAAGATCCGCTCGCGGGCGATGTTGGGCCCCTGCGAGTCGGTCGCTTGTGGATGGCTGACCATCACCAACGTCCCCTCGTGTGCAGTTGTCGAACGAAAACAGCGTGGATCAAACGACTTGCGACCTGGGACTCCGACGTGTCCACCGACAGGTGCCCCGAACTCACGGTGTCGACCGTTGGCGACCGCGTCTGGTCCCGACGGCGCTGGACGGCCCGCAGTATCCGAAATGCAAGAATCCCGCGCGACCGTCGCGACGGGATTTCAAGGGTCGCATTATAGCACACCATGCTCAGGCGTCGCTAACCCTCTTCCGGCTCGGCCCGGACGTGTTGGTTTGGGCCGCCTCGGCCGGCCAGAATCCGCTTCGGGTCTCCTCGCCGGTCCCGGCCGCTGGTGCTGTCAGGACGACTTCAAAATCTGTCGCCTGACCTGCTCCACGAACGTCTTGAACACCGCCAGTTCATTCCCCGCACAGCCGATATCCAACCCGGCCCGGCCGGACTTGGAGTTGAATCGCGCGAAGGGAATCCGTCGATTGGGATAGGTGACGGCGAGGAATGCCGCACCGAGAATCATCACGCCCAGCGCGATATACCCGATCACGCCCAGCGCCGCGCCCTTGGCGTTGTAATAGAACATGGCAAATACCAACGCGCCGATCGCCATCACCCAGCCGGCATAGCGGAACATGCGATAGCGGATGGTGAGTTCGCGGACCTCGCCCTTGAGCGTGGCCAGAGACACCACGTTCTCGAACCGTCTGTTCGGCCACCAGCGGGCCTGCACCACGATGCGGTCGCCGTACAACGCGAAGTCTCGCCGGACCTCCAGCAGCCGCTCGGTATAGGTCGCGATCGGTTTGGTATTCACCACCACAGGTTGCCTGTCTGTCGTTTCGGCTGATTCGACTCCGATCCCCGCTCGGTCGACGACGGGCCCGTCGCGGCACATCCAATCTGAGGATCGATGGGGATTGGATTGTAGCCCCCTGCTTCGGCGATGCAACGGTCCGACAGCCCGTGCGGGCCGTTTTCCGGATGTCCTGGAGCGGCCAGGGGGCCCGCTCTGCGAGGATAACCCGCAAAGTCGGCGCAATCCGTTCCTGGCTAATAGTTTGCGGTGTCTGCCGCGTTGAACGTTCGGGGACCCGTGACTAAGATGAAACGCAGAGCCTGGGAAGGACCGCACGCACTACGACGAAGGGATGGTCGGGCAACATGGAGATCCTGTTAACCAACGACGACGGAATTTACGCCCCGGGTCTGGAGGCCCTGGAGCGTGAATTGCAGCGGTTGGGCAATGTCACGGTCGTCGCGCCGGCCACCGAGCAGAGCGGGGTGGGGCATTCCATCACGTTCCTGAGCCCCTTGATCTGCAAGGAGGTCTACCAGGGCGATCGGCGGCGCGGCTGGGCCGTCGAGGGCAGTCCTGCCGACTGCGTGAAGATCGGGATCTTCAAGTTCTGCCCGCGACGTCCGGACCTGGTCGTCAGCGGGATGAATGGCGGATTGAACGCCGGCATCAACGTGCTGTACTCCGGCACGGTGGCAGCGGCCATTGAAGGCGCGTTTTTTGGAATCACCAGCGTGGCCGTGTCGTTGGAATTCGACGAACATGCCCAGTATGAACGAGCGGCGGCGATCGCGGGCCACGTGGTGGAACAGATTCTGGCTCAGAAAGGGCCCGAACCACAACTGTACAACTTGAACATTCCTACGGCAGCGATTGGACGGCCAACGGGTCTGCGGATCGTGCCGATGAGCATCCTGCGGTATGGGGAGCGATACATCGAGCGTCAGGACCCCAAAGGCCGTACTTACTACTGGGCGGCGCCGATCCGGCGCCGCGACCGACGGAAACGGAAACCGACCTGTCTGCATTGGAAGAAGGTTTCGTGACCTTGTCGCCCCTGCAATATGATATGACCGATCGCCGAGCGATGAAGAGCATGGAGAACTGGAAGTTCCCATGGCAGTCCTGAGGCAACTGAAGGAGGTCCACGAGGACGACGCGGTCTTAATAAATGACGGATGACGAATGACGAATGACCTAAGACCTAAGACCAATGACGAATGACGAATGACGAATGACGAAGACCTAAGACCTAAGACCTAAGACCTAAGAACATGCATCATTTTGCCAGTCAGGGAGAATGGACAATGCAACGGTGTGTGTGGTGTGTGATTGGTTTAGGAATGGTGCTGAATGGTTGTTCGGAGCAGTCCGCGCCGCGGAGTGAGACTCCGATCGCGGCCAAGCAGCAGGGCCGGCTGAGCCCCAGCCTCCTCTTCCGCCAGTACCTCAGGGGCAAGGTGCGCCACCTTCTGCGGCGCAGGGCGGTGCGGTGCCGTCAGGTACGCCGAATGGCCCGTCACCCAACGCACCGCAGCCGGCGTCCCCGGACGCCACGCGCGTGAAGGCCGAGGTGGGCGTGGGGAAGCGTGGCCAGCTGTTAAATGACAAAGGGGCGATCAACAAGATGATCGTGACCCCAGCGCCTCGTTCTGTTCCGCACGGAGCAACGCGTGGTGTTCGAGATTCAAGTCCCCCATGCCCTGCAATTGTATGAGGCCACCAACGGCCGGAAGCCGGCAACCCACGAAGAGTTCATGGAGCAGATTATCAAGGCGAATCAGATTGAGCTGCCCGAGTTACCCGCCGGGCAACGCTACATCTACGATTCGCAGACCGGAGAATTGATGGTCGAGAAGCCCGCTGGCTAAACGAGAAAGCGGCCCGGGCTGATCCCTTTGCCACACGATGCACCCGCAAATAAGGAAACTCGCCACGCAGCCCACACGGGGGTGAGGTCGCCCGCACCCGCGGATTACCCCTCATGATTGTCTTTTCGAATCAGGCGTCCTCCCCATGAAGTCAGTCACTTATCTCGGCAGTCTTGCCGCCGTCTTGATCCTCTGCGCCACCAGCCGCGGCGCCGACTGGATCACCGCGCCGTCCGTACTACACCCATGATCCTCAGCTGGGTACGCGTGTGGACCAGTACACGCCCATCGGCCCGTTCTACACCTTCGCCCGCACGGACTACATGCAGAGCGGATATCGACACACGCGGAGCACCATCCGGGCCGGGCAGAGCATGGACCAGATGCACATCGTGGAAGAATGGGGACGACCCGTGCGTCCGTACGGCGAATGGCAATTTCCGTTCCGCCCGTATTCGGTTCCTTATCAACTCTGGGGTGCTCCGTACGCTGGGCTGGGAGGCGGGGGAAATTGGGCGCCGTCTGGCGCGGATCAGGCGGGTGGTGGCGAAGGCGGGGATCCCAACGTCGATCCGTATGGGCGGCAACAACCGCCCCCGTACTACGACGGCAGCAATGCCCCGTATCGCTCGCGGGGGCCCCGCGACGATCGCATGATGCGTCCTGGGCATCGTGCTCCCGATCGTGGTCCGGCCGCCGGACGGAGCGACCACGGTGGCGGCTCCGATTAGGCCGGCCTTTCACTGTGGCGGTCGGTTGAACAGCGAACTCTGCGGCTCGTCATGCGAGTACGTGGCGACTTTCCACCGCCCGCCCTCCTTGCGCAGCGTGACGTGCACGAAGCGGGGGACGTGATAGGGAATCTCCGAGTTCCGCTCGGTGACATCCACCACGACGTTGAATGTGACGTCGGCGGCGGGCGGCTCGGCGCCCGCCTGCAGTTGGACCTCCACGTTCCGCTTGATATTCACGACCCGGAACGAATACCTGGGGAACTCGCTGCGAGCCAGCGCCAACGTCTCGGTTGCTCCGGAGTATACATGGGACAGGATCGCGTCCAGGTCGTTGCGTTCCACGTCGCGCGCAATGCGTCGCAGCGTGGCTTCGATCTGTTCTGGCTCGGTCTCGACCCAACGTTCGAGCAACAACAGTCCGACGGTGAACGCGGCGACACCCAACGTGGCATGCAGCAGCCAGCGATAACCGGTTTGCATCCAGGCAAACCCCAGGAATGCCAGCGTGACGACACCGAGGATCGCAATGTACAACGGCTCTTCGACAATCCACGTCATGGCCACGTCGACTCCCGCTGGCTGCCACCGACAGGGGTGGCGCCCGCATGTACATTTCTCGGGGCGCGCGATCGTCGTGCGCTCGACCCGCTCCGCGCCCGGGACTTGCCGCCCGCGGCTACGCCCGCGGTTACGCCCGCCGGCGGAACAGCCGGCCACCGTACTGCGCGGCGTCGCCCAGCTCCTCTTCGATCCGCAGCAACTGATTGTACTTCGCCATGCGATCGGTGCGTGAGGCCGAGCCGGTCTTGATCTGACCGGTGGCCAGCGCCACGGCCAGATCGGCAATCGTCGCGTCTTCCGTCTCGCCGCTGCGATGGCTGGTGATCGTCGTGTAGTTGTTGCGCTGGGCCAGGCGGATGGCATTGATCGTTTCGGTCAGCGAACCGATCTGATTCACCTTGATCAGGATGCTATTGGCCACGCCCTGGTCGATCCCCCGCTGGAGTCGCTCCGTATTGGTCACAAACAGGTCGTCCCCCACGATCTGCACGCGTCCGCCGAGGGTGTCGGTCAGCAATTTCCAGCCCTCCCAATCGTCCTCCGAGCAGCCGTCTTCGATCGACACGATCGGGTACTTGTCGACCCAGCTCTTGAGCAGTGCGGTCATGCCGGCCGAGTCGATCGGCTTGCCGTCGATCGTGTAGGTCTTCTTCTTCTCGTCGAACAGTTCCGTGGCGGCGACGTCCAACGCGATAAAGGCCTGCTTGCCGGCCTCGTATCCGGCCTTGCTGATGGCTTCCATGATCAGGTCCAGCGCCTCGGCATTGCTGCCCAGATTGGGAGCGAACCCGCCTTCGTCGCCGACGGCCGTGCTGAGCTTCTTGGACTGCAGCACTTTCTTGAGGCTGTGGAAGACTTCCACGCCGCACCGCAAGCGCTTCGGCGAAGCTGTCAAAGCCCAACGGCATGACCATGAATTCCTGAATGTCCACCGAATTGTCCGCATGCTGGCCACCGTTGACGATGTTCATCATCGGAGCCGGCAGCAAATTCGCACCGACGCCGCCCAGGTACCGGTACAGTGGCTGATCGGTGTATTGGGCGGCCGCCTTGGCGACCGCCATCGAGACGCCGAGAATCGCGTTGGCGCCCAGCTCCTTCTTGTTGGGCGTGTCGTCGAGTTCGATCATGGCCATGTCGACGCTGGTCTGATCCAGCGCGTCCATGCCGATCAGGCAGTCGGCGATCTTGTCGTTCACGTTATCGACGGCCTTGAGTACGCCTTTGCCCAGGTAGACCGACTTGTCGCCGTCACGCAGTTCCCACGCTTCGTGGACGCCGGTGCTGGCACCGCTGGGCACCGCAGCCCGTCCGGACGAGCCATCGCTGAGCGTGACGTCCACTTCGACGGTCGGATTGCCGCGGCTGTCGAGAATCTGGCGGCCGTGCACGTCGAGTAATGATGCTCATCGTTCAGTTCCTATCTGCAAGATATCGGTGAAGAACCGCGGCGATGATGCCTTTGCCCCTATTCTGCCTGATTCGCTCGGAGCATGCCTAGGCGGCAGACGGGGCGAACGAATCGCCGGAGGCATCGGTTGCCCTCGGCGCCGATCGACCCTTAAACTCGCCACTGCGACATGCTGGTTCTGGGGCTACGGAGTGGTTCTTGACGCCCGCTGGGCGGCGATGGGGTGGATTTGTCCTTACTTGATCGAGAGTCTGAGCATGTTTACCGGTCTGGTAGAGTTGCGGGCGGTGGTCGACCAATTGATTCCGCGCCGCCTGGAGTTCGGCTGGTGATTCGCGCGCCGGCGATTGCTCGCGATCTGCAGATCGGGAGCAGCATCGCGGTCAACGGATGTTGTCTGACCGTCGTCGACGTGCAGGCGGAGTCGTTCGGGTTCGACGCCGGGGCGGAGACGCTCAGCCGCACGAATCTGGGTCGGCTGGTCGCGCGGGAGCTTCGTGAACCTGGAGCGGTCGCTGCGAGTCGGCGATCGGCTGGGTGGTCATTTCGTGACGGGGCACATCGACGGTGTGGGAGACTTGGACGAACGGATCGACGATCAGGACTGGTCGACGTTCTGGTTCCGTGTGCCGCGAGCCATTGACGCGGCAGATGGCCAGCAAGGGATCGATCGCCGTGGATGGCGTGAGCCTGACGCTGGTCGATGTGGAGGCCGATCGGTTCAGCGTGGCCTTGATTCCGCACACGCTCCAGGTCACCACGCTGGGGCCTCTGCAGGTCGGCGATCCGGTGAATCTCGAAACCGACGTGCTGGCCAAGTATGTCGAGCAGCAGTTGCGTGGTGATGGGCGAACTGGTCCGGCTCGACGGGCCGTTTGCCAAATGGGGCCGTGCACGCACTGGCGGTTCCTGACTCGAAACTCTTCAAGGACGCCCTGGCCCATCCATGACGAATCGCCAAACCATTTCGTTTCTGATCCAGCGGTTCCAAGATGCGGGCATCCGCCCGGACACGCGACACGGCCAGAACTTCCTGATCGACCTGAACCTGGTGCATCTGCTCGTGGATACGGCGCAGTTGGACCGTCGGGACGTCGTGTTGGAGGTCGGCACCGGCACCGGCTCCTTGACCGCCCTGTTGGCCCAGCGGGCGGGTGCCGTGGTCAGCGTGGAGATCAGCGCTGAACTGCATCAGTTGGCGCAAGAGGAGCTGATCGACTGCGATAACGTGACGTTGCTGCAGCGGGATGCGCTCGAAGAACAAGAATCGGCTCAACCCGGACATTCTCGAGGCCGTGGCAACGCATCTGGCGGTCGACCCGTGCCGGCGACTCAAACTGGTGGCGAATCTGCCCTACAACATTGCCACGCCCGTGATTTCCAATCTTGCTCTCGACCGACATCACGCCCTACTCCATGACCGTCACGATCCAGAAGGAGTTGGCCGATCGGATCACGGCGCGGCCTCGCACCAAGGACTACAGCGCACTGAGCGTGTGGATTCAGAGCCAGTGCGAGGCGGAAGTGGTTCGCATCCTGCCGCCGACCGTGTTCTGGCCGCGGCCGAAGGTGTATTCGGCCATCCTGCACATTGTGCCGCAACCGGAAAAACTGCGCACCGGATTCCCCACCCTGCAGTTCTTTCACACGTTCGTGAGGACGCTCTTCCTGCACCGTCGCAAATTCCTCCGCAGTGGCCTGGTAGGTGCGTACAAGAAGCAGTTGGGCAAGGAAGTGATCGACGACATGCTGGCCGAATTGGAGTTCGACGCCGAAGCGCGGGCCGAGGAACTGGACGTGGACCGACTGCTCGTTCTGGGTGAACGCGTCCGTGCGGCGCTGGACGAGGCTGGCGGTGTTGCGTCGACTTGAGCCGCCGTTCGATAGGGTCTGGCGATCGTTTTTTTCCGAGGGTGTTTTCCCGTCCACGGCGCTGATGTATTCCCGAGTCGGGTTGTGGTAATATGGAGCCGACGAGGATGGCTTCCCGCGCACGAGGCCTTCACGGACCCACACCCCTGGCTGCCGTGCGGCGGCGGGCGATTGACGATTGCGAGATAGCGGCCATGAAATTCATCGAGATGACAGGCAAGTCACTGGCGAAGATTGTGAAGGACGACGAACTTCACGTGAAGGATCTGCCCGGCGCCGGAGTGCGGGACGATACGGTGGTCCGCGTCAATCAACAGGGCGACGTGGAAGTCCGCCTGCGCGACGGCTGGGACGTGATCGGCGGTCTGCTGGGTAATTTCGAAGAGCGAGTGCGGCAAGCAAACGGGCCTCGACTGGGCCTGACACCGATCGCGTTCCGCGGAAGTGCGTGCACGGCTGGTGCCGGCCGCGGTCTTCAAAATCGTTGAGCCGTGTGTTAATCATGCGGCTGGTGGGTTCGATTCCCATGCACTTCCGCCATTTTCTCCGCCGCGATCAGCAGTGGGTCGCTGGATGTCGCACACGTGCCCGAGCCCTGCCGCCGCGACGTGCGACGGATAATCCGCTGCCAGTTTGGTTGCCCGGCTCGGCGGTATCCAATACGGCTTCCAGATCGGGCCGCACCTCTGGAAGAGGATCTCGCGGCGGACTGCGTCCCGAGCTCTGGCAGACTCAACAATTGCAGCGGGTCGGGTTCCCACTGGGCGAAGAGATCATCAACTTCAGCGTGGCGCTGACCGCCAGGTCTCTTGGCCGGCTTCAGCCGGCTTCCTGTCTGCCACCGGCTTCAGTCGGTGGATCGCGAATCCAATCAGATTGATCAGCGGGCTTCAGCCGGACTTGCTCGTCGGCCTTTGGGCATCGGGCACTTGCCCCGCGCGGACGCCTGAAGGCTGCTCGAGAAGCCTCGCTGAAGCGAGCTGAGAAGAGTCTCTGGGTGCCTCACACCACCACGTGAACGTGGTGGCAAACAGGATGCCGGCTGAAAGCCGGCAGGTGCCGTTGGTCCTGGGTTTTGCTTCACTGCGGTTGCTCCTCTTCTTTCGCCGCAGGCTCGAGTGCTGTTTCGGCAGTGGGTATTGTCACGCCCGGCAGCGCCGCGGCTTCGGCTTGGAGACGTTTCGACTGCACGGGCAAGGGGACCGCGGTTTGGCCTTGTTTCGATGCGGCTTCACACTTCTGCTCGTAGCCCTTCAACTCTGCGCTCGCGTCGTCGTAGCTTACTCGCGGCTCCGACTTCTCACCCAACTGCCAGGGGGCCATCGCCTGAATGAACGAGTTTTTCGTCCCTGACTTTTTGTCGAACTCAATCGCACCTTGAATGATCGCCTTGGTCTGCAGTTTGTTAGCGGTCGATCTGAACTCTTGTGCCTTTTTCATATTCGAATCAGGCTGCCGAGTCGCTTCCGCCAAATCCTCCCCGGCCTGGAGTATCAACCCGAGCCCGGCGATTCTGTCGATCTACTTCGGCTCGGCGGCGTCCGCTGGTTCCGGACGCTTACGCAGCGGTTCCGTGATGATGCGGTGGCCGGACTGTTCTTGATGCTCTGCGACGCGTCGCATCAGCTCTCTGATATCACCACCGCACTCATCGAGCATTGACGCGCGGATCGCATGGATTTCAGCAACAACCGGATCGTCGAAGATTGGTTCACGCATGGCCGGAAAACTCTTCTGGGGTCGTGATCAACGGCGGATCAAAGCCGCTTTCTCGCAATAGTTGACTGGTGACCAAGTCGTAGGACTGACGCTGCGTATCCCCACCAAAATCGTGTCAATTGCTGCCGAGCCTGGAAGATGACCGTGTCCCTCGAACGCGCAGTCAGGTAGCCGATGATGGATGTCTCTATGTAAACGCTAGGCATCATCGCATTCTACCGCACAGAACCACGGGGACCACAGGGCGATCGCCCATGACCGGTCCATTTCACAACGCCGGAAACTGGCAAGCCCAGCGGGCCGTCTCGGCGTGGCGAGACCATTACTGGCTCGATCCAGCCGGACTTGCGTCGGCCTTTAGGCATCGGGCACTTGCCCCGCGCGCGGACGCCTGAAGGCTGCTCGAGAAGCCTCGCTGAAGCGAGCTGAGAAGAGTCTCTGGGTGCCTCACGACACCACGTGAACGTGGTGGAAAACAGGCTGCCGGCTGAAAGCCGGCAGTAGGCAATTCGCTGTGGTGCCGGGACAATGATCTGATCGCCGCGGGCCCTGGTCGTTTGGGGGGGGTATTGTGTTGAGGGGGCAAAGCAGTATCAATTGAGGAGACTCTAGGGACGTCGTGTCCTGAAAGCGCCTCAAAAGACTGCAGTCGTCGCTACATGAACCCGATGCAGCGTGTTAGGCCGGTGAATTGACCCTCTGACTCCGCGCTGGTCGTCTGCCTCAGCCGCCGTCAGACGGGGTGATTTGCACCGACCGCCGTTGACAGGCCAGCGGGGGTACGTCCACCCCCAATTGTGAAGGTCCGCGAACAAAGCACGTCGATGCCTCGATGCTGGAGCTAGTACTACGGTGAACCTCGATCGCTTTTTTTCCCCCTATTCGCCCCCACCGAGTTCGAACATTGTCGAGGTCTTGGACCATTGGGCGGCTGAGCGCCCCGACCAAGTGGCCTTCTATTTCAGCGACGGCGACGGGGGCGAAGAGCGGATCACGTATGCCGAGTTGCAGCGCGCGCTCGCGGAATCGCAGTCGAAATGTTGCGACGCGGCCTGACGGGGCAGCGGGCGATTCTCATGTTTCCCCCGGGCCTCGAATTCGTCAAGGCGTTTTACGGGTGCATGTGTGCTGGAGTGGTGGCTGTGCCGGCGTTCACACCGCGCAGAAACCGCAATGTGCAGCGGTTGCAGGCCATTTCTGACGATGCCCAAGCCAGTCTGGCCTTGACGGTGGCGGACGTGATCGATCGCACGCAAGGAATGCTGGACGATACTCCCAGTCTGAGGGATTTGGACTGGTTGGCCGTGGACGAGATCGCAACGGATCGAGCCGACTCGTACGTGGCCCCCAAGTTGTCGCCGGATCAACTGGCGATCCTGCAGTACACGTCTGGCTCGACCGGCACGCCCAAAGGCGTGATGCTCTCGCACGCGAACATCATGTACAACGTGACGGTCATCGTGTACTCCTTTGAACCCACTCAAGCGGGTTCGGGTCTGTCTTGGCTGCCCACCTACCACGACATGGGACTCGTGGGCGGGGTTCTCCAGCCGCTCTACATTGGCCGGCCCAACGTGTTGATGTCCCCCATGGCGTTTCTGCAGAAGCCCGTACGCTGGCTGCGGACAATCACCAAATACGGGGCGACGATCAGTGGCGGACCGAACTTCGCCTACGACCTGTGTACTCAGAAGATTACCGACGAGGAAATGGAGGGCTTGGACCTCAGCAGCTGGCAGGTCGCGTTCAACGGTGCCGAGCCGATTCGACCGGCCACGCTATCGGCGTTTTGTGAGCGTTTCGCCCCGGTTGGCTTTCGTGAACAGGCGTTCTTCCCGTGTTACGGCATGGCGGAGACGACGTTGATCGTGACCGGAGCTTACATGCAGAATTCGCCGACCATCGGGCGGTTCGACGGCAAGGCGCTGGACGAACACCGCGTCATCCCTGTGCCTTCCGGACACGAAAACGAGCGGCTCTTGGTGGGGTGCGGTCGCGTCTTCCCCGACGAAGAAGTGTTAATCGTCGAGCCGGAAACCTGCGTCCCGTTGCCGGAACATCAGGTGGGAGAAGTCTGGATCCGGAGTCCCAGTGTGGGTCTGGGCTACTGGCAGAAGGAAGAGGCGACCGAGGAGACGTTTCGCGGTCGTCTTTCCGACGCCGACCCGACAAAGTCTACCTGCGGACTGGTGATCTGGGGTTTCTCGGCGACGGCGAGCTGTTCGTCACCGGCCGGCTCAAAGACCTGATCATCGTCCGCGGTGTGAATCGCTATCCGCAGGACATCGAACGGACGGTGGAGCAGTCGGACAACCGGCTGCAGGCGGGCGCGGTCGGTGCGTTTGCCGTGGACATCCGGCAATCAAGAGCGACTGATCATTGTGGCGGAAACCGAACGGCGTCGCCAGAAGGACTGGTCCGACGTCATCGACAAGGTCCGCCGCAGTGTGACCGCCGAACACGAGTTGCCTCCGGACGGTGTCGTGCTGGTGCGATTCGGGTCGATTCCCAAAACCTCCAGCGGCAAGATCCAGCGCGATCGCTTGCCGCGACGCGTTTATCGACGGCGAGCTGCAGATCTCGGCCCAGTGGTTCAGCTTGGGATCCGCCGGCGGCGGCACTTCCCAACGGCCGTCGAGCGACAAGGCGGCGCCACGCGGAAGATGACCGGGACGCGTCCGCTTCGCGGCCACGCCGAACGAACGGGTCGTGCGGGAAGTGCTGGAGCACGTGCGGGCCGTCGCTCGCGAGCGCGCCGCCAATCTGACCCTGGACACGAACATTGTCGTCGATTTGGGACTGGACTCGCTCGAACGCATGCAGATCGCCAACTCGTTGGAGGAGACGTTCGGCGGCCGATTTCCCGGAGGAGGTCCTGCAGCAGATCGAAACGTGTCGCGAAACGGCGCTGGCGATCGAGAAGTACATCGGGCACCGCGCCGCGCGTGGACGGACGCTTCCGCCAACGGCCCGACGCGACGGGCGAGGGGGAGATTCCGCCGGAGTACTATCGAGTTCGCGCAGATGCCGGAGTACCTGAAGCTCAAACAGACCCAGGCCATGCTGGTCAGCCACCGGCTCGCCCAACCCGTTTTTCAGCGTCCATGAATCCGTCACCAACGACCGCACGTGATCGGCGGGCAGGTAGCTGATCAGCTTTGCCAGCTACAACTATCTGGGCATGTCGGGCGATCCGGTGGTGACGGCCGCTGCCAAGGAGGCCATCGATCGCTATCGGCACGAGCGTGTCGGCCAGCCGGCTGGTGTCGGGCGAAAAACCGCTCCATCGGCAGTTGGAACAGGGCCTGGCCAGCTTCATCGGCACCGAAGACGCCGTCTGCCTGGTCGGCGGGCACGCCACGAACGAGACGACCATCGGTCATCTGCTGGGACCGGGCGACCTGATCGTGCACGATGCGCTGGCGCACAACAGCATCATCCAAGGTGCCATCCTGTCCGGGGCACGCCGGCGGCCGTTCCCGCACAACGACTGGCAGGCGCTCGACCAGCTGCTGACGGAAATCCGTCGCGAGTATCGCCGCGTGCTGGTCGTGATCGAAGGTGTCTACAGCATGGACGGTGATTTTCCGGATCTGCCGCGTTTCGTCGACGTCAAGCAACGTCACAAGGCGCTGCTGATGGTCGACGAAGCACATTCCATGGGGACGATGGGGCCGCACGGACGGGGGATTGGCGAACACTTCGACATCGATCCGCGCGTCGGTCGACATCTGGATGGGAACGCTGAGCAAGTCGTTTGGCAGTTGTGGTGGCTACATTGCCGGGAGTCGCGAACTGATTGAGTACCTGAAGTACACGGCCCCGGGATTTGTCTACAGCGTGGGGATGCCCCCGTCGAATGCCGCGGCCGCGCTGGCCTCGCTGCGGCTTGATTGAAGAGGAGCCGGAGCGGGTGGCGCGGGTGCAGGATCGTTCGCGGAAGTTCCTGCAGTTGGCGAAGTGCCGCGGGCTCAACACGGGGCTGAGCAACAACACGCCGGTGATTCCCGTCATTGTGGGGAATTCGCTGCACGCGCTGCAGCTGTCCCGCCGGCTGTTCGAGCGTGGCATCAACGTGCAGCCCATTCTGTACCCGGCGGTGGAGGAGCATGCAGCGCGCCTGCGGTTCTTCATCACGGCGTGCCACACCGAGGCACAGATTGAGCAGACCGTGGCGGCGGTCGCGGAGGAACTGAGCGCGATCAACCCTGGGTATCTGCAGCCGGCGCCGCAGGGACCGGACGCGGCCGTCGTCGGCGCCGTCATTCGCATTCCGCGCAGCAGCACGGCCAGTTAAGCCGGTGCGATCCGCCGTGGACGGCGGCCTCCACGACCGACGAGTGCGATCCGCTGCTCTTGCGGTCAGCTCCGTGGATCTTAGAATGGAGTGTCACCGGGGTGTTAGCGGCCGCGTCGTACCAGGGGCAGGGCGAGACCGGCTGATCGGGTTCTTTCCTTTGACAGGTGAGGAACACGTCTTTGCTTACCGAAGCAGAAGTCCAGCGCAGTTATCGGCTGATCTGAAGAAAGCCGGACAGCGATCCGGACGCGTACGACAAGGCAGAGGCTCTGCTCGACGAACTTCGGCCGGAGAGCCCGCTGCGTCTGCGCCTCCTGAGCGAGATCTCGGAACTCCGCCGGCTGGCAGCGTCGAAATCGTGAGCCGCGGACGGTTCGCGAGGGCGCGTGTCCGGTGTGAGTCGCGTGGACGCGGGGCCGCGCCCAAGAAACGACCACAGGCGCCGGGCGGCGCCCGAGGACAGGCTGTGTTCGCGGTTGCCGAGAGTGGCTGCGTCCTCGACGCGGGCCACGGTGGTCTAGCGATTCCAGGTCACACCCATCGTGAAGCCGTACATGATCACGTCCTGGCTGTTGTCTGCGCGAGTCGATGCCGCGGCCAATGCCCTGACCGAAGTCGAGGAACTCCGCACCGCCCGCAGCGAGATGTCGCGCGTCAGGCGATAGGCGGCGTCAAATCGCAATTCCATGCCAAAGACGAATTCGGCGTTGTGGCTGGCAGATCCTTGCGCTCGACGATCAGCACGGTGTCTGGCACCGCGTCCATCCTGCGGCAATGCGTCGCCGTAATCGTGACTTCCGTCTTGGTGACCTCCCGCCAGTTCTGAAAATTCTCCAGGGCAAAGGCCTTGAAGTCGCCCGAGAAGTTCCAGCGGCGGTAGTCCTTGGCCCAATGGGCGCCGAATTGGCCACCGAGCATGTCATTCTGCACCGTGCCTCGCAGCGAATCCAACCGCTCCGTGGTCGCCAGAGATCATCCACGGACCGGAGGTAGCGCGGTGGAACATCGAGAAACCATCCTCGTCGTATCGCAGTACTTGTCGCGCCGATAGTAGTCCTTGAACTTCACGTAACGGAGGCCGACGAAGGGAGTCAGAAACGTGCCGTAATGAAGTTGGTCCAACTGCCACGTCCGATTGAGTTCGGCACCCGTCAGGTCGGCGATGTTGATGCTGTTCGTGACCAGGTAGTCGCGGACGCCGGTCAACGCGGTTGTTGTTGTCGCGCAGCGGGTACAGACAGTGTGCGGATCGGTATCGTCCATCCAGCGGTTCGATCCGCTCCGTGATCACGACGTTGTTTTCGTTGGGTCCGTCAATGTGCCAGCCGGTGAAGAGCCAGCCCTTCTTCTCGTCATCCACGTAGCCGATTTCAAAGCGATTACCCCACGTGAAATCGCCCATCTTGTTCGAAGAATCGTACGAGTCGTTCGGTCGCTGTACGTTCATGTACACGCGATCGTAGTCGGCAAACCAGCCGGTTTTCGCGTCGGTCCGCCTCCGTACGTGTCCACGTCCGCTGGTGCAAAGAACTGGAAATCCGATTCGACCGGCGGGAAGGCAAATGGTTTGAACAACTCGGCTTGCACGTGCGGTGCCAGCGCCAGAGTCGTTACCAACGCCGCCAGCACGGACGTAAATCTTGTGATCGACATGGTTCCGTTCCACCCTCGGCTATCGCGTTTGGTTCGCCACGCCAAAGAAAAGACACTCGAGCAGCGTGGGACTACTTCTCATTGTGACGGTAGTATCGGATGTGCATGTCGTGGAAGTTGAGTAAGAACGGTAAGCCTTGCTGAAATTCGCGAGGAATTGTCCGAGGCCCTGGCCGGGCCTCCGATAATCCCAGAAATTGGGAAGGATGCGCAAAAAAATGGCCTCCTCAGGCGGGGCAGGTTCCTGGGAGGCCCAACTCAGAGTTACCTCTGAGCGATGCTCCTACTATGATTCGAGCTGGCCGAAAATCAAACCTTTTTCCGGCGTTTTTCCTCGCCGTGCCGAGGCGGCTTTCACCCTTTGCCGCCCCAACGCTGCGGTGACATATACTTCACGGCACGCCCTGCGCAGGCGGGAGCGCCGATGGCCGCCGCCCACGGACGCCGACCTCCGTGGGAGTCGGATTCGCTTACAACGGGGAGTGTTGCCCGGTACGCGCTGATCAGGCTCATCGCATGTCAGGCCATGACGAGACGGCGTGTGAACGGTCGCGGTGATAAGGTCGAGGGATTCGTGTCCGGCATTTATCGTCTGGGTGGTCATGCGATGAAACGCAGCAATTGGCTGGTCCTGGCCGCTCTGGGCGACTACGTGCTGCTTCGGATCGGGCACCGGCGTGGCGTGCAGCGATGACCAGGTCGACGCGCCGCCGGAGGCGGCCTCGGGCGACCAAGCCGACGAAGTTCATGCGTGTTCGGCGGGACGAACAGAAGCAGCCGCTGGCGCTCGAAACGGCCGTGACCCGCTACGTGTCCGAAGCCGGGCCGGAATCCGGCCGGTCCGCCAAGTGTGGATCTGATCGGTGCCGTGCACGTGGGCGAACACCAGTACTACGATCAGCTCAATGAGTTGTTCAAGACCTACGACGTGGTGCTCTACGAACTGGTGGCGCCGGAAGGGACCCGGATAGAACCCGGCCAGCCGCGGGGGCAGCAACCCGGTGAGCTTCCTGCAGAACGTCATGAAGAACGTGCTGAAACTGGAGTTCCAGTTGGACCGCATCGACTACACGCGGCCCAATCTGGTGCATGCCGACATGTCGCCGAGGAGTTCTCGCAGAGCATGAAGGATCGCGGCGAGAGTTTCCTGCTCGATGTTCTTTCGCCTGATGGCCGATTCGATGGCGGTGCAGGCCAAGCGGGGCAGCGAGCAGCCCAACTCGGAACGTCGAATTGCTTGTGGCCCTCATTGCCAAGGACCGGGCCTACCGCCTGAAGCGGATCATGGCCGAGCAGTTCGAGACGATGGAGGAGCAGATGTCGTCGCTCAGCGGACCGAAGGGGTCGACGCTCATCACGGAACGCAACAAGAAAGCGCTGGATGTCCTGCGCGCGCAGATCGCAGCAGGGCAAGCGGCGCGTGGCCATCTTCTACGGTGCGGGACACCTGTCGGACATGGAGCGAGCGACTGTTGCCGGATTTCGGGCTCCAGAAAGAGCAGTCAGCGTTGGCTGGTGGCCTGGTCCATCGACGCGAGTCGAAGCAGTCCGACGCCGTCGAGCCGAGTGTGCGGTTTCAGTCTCGGTTTTCCGTTTTCAGCCGGAGCCGCCGGAACACGGCACACGGAACAGAACACGGCCAAGCACTGACACAACCTGCACACGCATCCCCCGTTGCCGGCAAACGGCACAGCGGCCTTCCTTTACACCGGACTGCGCTTCGTCCATACTGAGCCGGTTTGACGACGGACGGAAACAGGAGCGACACGGATGGTAGCACGCATCTCCATGAATGAGCTGACGACCTATCGCTGGTCGTTTGAAGAGGACGTGCAGCACTACGCCGCTGCGGGCATGGATGCGCATCGCGGTCTGGCGTCAGAAGTTGTCGGACTTCGGTGAGGAGAAGGGCATCGAGCTGATCGCCGAATGTGGCCTGCGGTCTCCAGCTCTGTTGTGGGCGGGTGGATTCACGGGGAGCGACGGTCGTTCGCACCGGGAGAGTGTGGACGACGCGCATGAAGCGATCCGGCTGGCTGCACAACTCAAGGCTCCTTGCGTGGTGGTCTACAGCGGTCCGCGGGCCGGGCACACGCACAACCATGCCCGCCGCCTGTTGACCAACGCGCTGAAGGAACTGCTGCCGCACGCGGCCGAAGCCGGGGTGTGCCTGGCGATCGAACCGGTGCACAGTCGGTGTGCCGCCCAGTGGACGTTCCTGACGGATCTGGGCGAGACGGTGTCGCTGCTGGAGCAACTTGGACATCCCCAGCTGAAATTGGCGTTCGACACGTATTATTTTGGTGCCGATCAGGTGGTGATCGCAGCGATTCGCGCACTGGGCGCCCCATCTGGGCATTGTGCATCTGAGCGATGCGCGGCATCTGCCGGATGGTGAACAGGACCGATGTCCGCTGGGTGCAGGGATCGTGCCGCTCCCGCAGATTGTGGCCGACCTTGCTGGCGGTCGGCTACGAGGGGTACTTCGACATCAAGCTGATGGGGCAGGAAATCGAAACGGTCGACTACGACGAGCTGCTGCGGCAGAGTCGCGACGCTGTCGCGCAGTTGTTTCATTCCGCGGAGTGAGGCCTACGTGCTGGTCGTCGACGCTCAAGTCCGGATTCCCGTGAGCGAGCTGCGGCTGTCGTTTTCGCGCAGCGGCGGCCCGGGCGGCCAGAACGTCAACAAGGTCAATTCCAAGGTGACGCTCCACTGGGACGTGGAACGCTCGCCCAGTCTGCCGCCGGACGTGCGGGAGCGCTTTGTGGCCCGCTATCGCCGCCGGCATCAACACGGAGGGGGAAATCGTCATCCACAGCCAGCGTTACCGCGACCAGGGGCGGAATCGGGACGACTGCCTGGAGAAACTGCGACAGCTGATTCTGGCGGTGCGGCATCCTCCGGTCCGGCGCCGGCGCCACGGCGTCCTTCTCGGGCGTCTCGCGAACGCCGGCTGCAGGCCAAGCAGCACACGGCCGAGAAGAAGCGGCTGCGGCATCGTACCCGCCGGCGGGCGACTGAGGCGGGATGGTTCCCGCACCTGGGTGCGCCGAGTTCGGCCGTGCGTCGGCCGCAGAAATTTCTGCCCGCCGGTCCAAGCCCCAAGACGCGGCGAATAGCCGGTGTGTCGAGCCGATCGGGACCGCATGTGCCGCGCAGGCGGCTGACAAGCCAGGTGCTGACGGGGAGGATGACCAACGCTATGTTCGGCAATCCCGCTTGGTTTCGCAAGAAAACCGTCGGTTGGGGGCTGCGTCCCGTATCGTGGAAGGGATGGCTCTACGCCGCCGTCGTGGGCCGGCGGTCATCTGCGTGCCGTTCATCGGACTGCTGGCCTGCCATCTGTGGCTCGAATCCCTGGTGTGGGCGGTCGTCATGATGGTGGCCCTGGTCTGGGACGTCCGCCAGAGTGCGGCGGGCGATGCTGGCCGGCCGCCGCCAGGATACGGCGGACATCCTGGTGATCGATGAGAACACGGAGCCCGACCCGTCCTACTTCGCCACCCGATCCTACGACCTCCGGCACTGCGGCACGGGAGATGCTGCGATCGCCGCCCCTCGGCCCGTCGCTTTGCCTTCTCGGTCTCGTCGTGTCTGGTATAATCGACTCATTGCACTCCTGAGCCGTGCAGCAAAGTGGACTGAGATGGCAAGAGGCAAACACATCGACCACATTCTGCGACAATGGCCGTACGATCCGAGACGGTCAAGGTCCGCATCTGCCAGGGGGCCGACGGCCGGGAAGTGCTGCAAATGCGGCTGGACATGGGCGTGCTGCAGCTGGAGATGGACGGGCGCCCCGACGGCTCGCAGCCGCACGGGTACGAGAGCTACCTCGACTACCTGATCGGCCGGGCGGTCGGTCGGTGGGGAACGAGTTCAAGCTGAATGACGAGCAGTGTGTCGAGATCGGACCGCGAGTTCGTCCAGTTCTACCACCGCCGTGTCTGCTGGCTGAAGCTGCAGCGTTTCGGCAAGGCCGTCGAAGACGCCGATCACACGCTGTCGCTGATGGACTTCTGCCTGCGGCATTCGCCGGACGAGCAATGGACGCTGTCGCACGAACAGTATCGTCCCTTCGTCCTGTTCCATCGCATCCAGGCCTCCGCGCTGGCGGAACTGGAAGAGCAAGGGCCGGAGACGGCCGTGCACGAAGTCAACCGCGGGTTGGAGCGGATGGAGCAGGTGTTTCGCCAGCACGATCTCGAGATCGCGATTCGAAGATGACGAACTGGTGCAGCGACTGATCGCAGCTGCGCGAGTCGCTGCGTCAGGAGTACGGCGTCGGGCGCACGCTGCACGAACGCTTGGCGGATGCCGTGGCCGCCGAACAATACGAGCTGGCGGCGAGGCTGCGCGATGAACTGGCCGCGCCGCAGCGGCGGCCGTAGCGACTACGCGTGTGGCCGACCACTCGTGTGCCGACGCGCGGTGGCCGAAGGCGGGCAATTGTCGTTCTTACACGCGTGGCCAGGCCTGCAGCGCGTCTGGCAGCGGCAGTCGACATCGTGCCGATTCGACGCAACTGCTTGCTGCAGCAGAGTCTTGGCGCGGAGAGGCCGGAATTTGCTCGCGATTTGGCACGGCGACTGCACTGTTCGCCCGCACTCACATCTCATCTACGAACAAAGGAGTGTCCTATGCTCGTCCTCACTCGCAAAGTGCACGAACAGATCATGATCGGCCAGGACATCACCGTGACCATCGTGCGGGTGCAGGGCAATACGGTCCGCATCGGTATTGAAGCCCCTCGGCAGGTGCGGGTGGTCCGCGGAGAATTGCCGCGCCACGAGGTCGATACGCCGCACGCTCGCACGCTGGCCGTCGCCGTGGGGGCGGCCTAGCGACCGCTCAGGGCCTCCGAGCGGAGCTCACGACGCTGTGGAACGGAGCGGGCTGCGCAGCACTGGCCGGAATGGTCCGGTATGCTCCACCCGCGGACGGCTGGGCGGCGCGACCGGGCCCCTGACGCATCTCTGCCAGGTGATCCAACAGGATCCGACGGACTTCCAGGATCGCGAGCGGATGCGCGTGGACGGTCATGTGGTCGGCGTCCACGACGATTTCCGACTGGAAGTCCTCGCGGTGTGCACTGTCGAAATCCACCACGCCATCGCCGCGCTCCGAGAAACGGTGCAGGAACGAATCCTCGGGCACGACGCCCACGATATTGTGATAGCGGACCCACGGCGGCTCGTTTGGCCGCCAGCATGGCCGGGAAGATCGGGGAGTCCGCGGCCAACGAGTCGATGCTCGTGGAAATCGTCAACAGGTCGGTGTCGCGGAAGAACCCGGGATTCTCGAGAATCAGCCGTTGGGTGACCCACAGCATGCGGGACGGCAGTCGAATCAACTTGCGCGCGAGATACCGCGTGTACTCGTTGGCGAACGTGCTGCCGCGGTGCGGCGTGCCGATCGTGATCACCTCGTGCACCGACGGGTTCGGTTCAAAGAACACCGTCTGGGCGATCTCCTCTCGCACCTCCGGATCCGCCTGGAGTTCGTCGAACGGATGTTCACTGACGATCTGCCAGAAATCATTGCCGCTATCGATCGTCTGCATCATCGAGACGAGCCCGCCCATGCTGTGCCCCACCAACACCATTTGATCGAACACGCGATTGTCGCCCTGCGGGTCGAATGTCTGCCGCACCTTCGCCAGTTCGGACCGCATCTGGTTGGCGCTCACCCAGAACGGTTCGCCGGTGGGATACAGGTAGAACCAGAACTGGTAGTTGCTGCGAATCTCCGGGTAGGCCAGCAGATCGTTGAACATTTCCATCCAGGTCATGGGACTCGACCACAGTCCGTGGACCATCAGCACGGGGATCTTGTGGGGATCAAACGGTTCGACCATGTACAGGCCTTTGCAGCGATTTCTCGCTGTCGGGTTTGAGCAGTCCCAGCGTCGCCATCTCGATCGCCTGCTTCCCTTGCCCTTTCTCCAGCTTGTATCCCAACGGCGTACTCAAATCGGTTTCCAGCGGCACGAGCCGGTTGGCGACCTGGGTCGTGCTCGAATCGAGTGGATCGTAGAGTTCCAGCACGCACTGCCGCCCCGCCCTGCCCTGCTGGCCGGGTTGGGCCGGAAGAATTCGCAGGAACGCGGTAACGGGGAACGTGAGTTTCTTGGGATAGTAACGCTCCGTCGGATCGTCGGCGGATCCTGGACGGCGCACCGCGATCATCGGGACTCCCAGCCCGTAGCTGTGGTGTTGGTTCTTTAAGCCTGTGATCTGGAAATCCGATACGAACTCAAACTTCTCGAACTCTTCCACCTTCCACGGCCCGCGGGCCGCCACGTCGACGCGAATCTGCTTCGACTGCCCGTATCCACCATCAACGTTTCACCGGGTGCGAGTTGGCCCGTTGCGATCAATGAGCCGCAAGGCCGCTTCCAGCCCGGCGTTGTACAGGTCGCAGGCTCGCCGAAATTGGGGGTCGTAGGGATTGCGCAGCGAGTCATACAGCGGGTCGAACAGGAAGTCGTACGCGTAGAACACCGTGGCTCCGTACAGGTTCAGCGCCCGAGCGTCATTGCCCACCGCGTCCGCCTTGTAAGCGGCGATGTAGGCCAGTTCCGAAAACGCATGCAACTTGTCGGCGGTCGGTTCCTTGCGGATTTCTTCCTGGAGCCGAATCAGGGTCGTATCGGGAGTCTTTGGCGTGCAGCTTTTCCAGGTCGTAACGCCGCAGAGTCTGCAGCGTGCGTTCGGTCGGTTGTGGCCCTTTGTGCGACAGTAGATTCAGCGGCCCCTCCAGCGGGTTTTTGGGAACCTTGCGGACCTTCAGATATCGGCTGTTCGAGCAGCCGGCGACCGGACCCCAGACCACCAGCAGCGCCAGCAGCAGCAACGTCGCATACCGAACCGGGCCCTCCCCCCGCGGACAGGCCGGGAAGCGTGCCCAACGGCGTTTTTCTTCGGCGGGCCTCGGTTCCTGCTGCGAAATGCTACGGTTCATGACAGTTTTCGGCCCGATGGCGGTGAACGGTTGCCCGCTGTGCGACGCGCGCGGTATCCCTCAGAATGGGCGGCAGAAAATAGTGGCACCGAGCCCTCCGCGTCAATCCCGTTTTCACTCACCCCCGCTCGTGGCTTTCGCGAATTCGCACCAGAAAGCCCGGGCCACGTGCCGGGCAGAAAGGCCCCGTTATGCAAGAAGATATGTCGGACGAACCGCTGGCGATCCACGGCGGCCGACCCGTGTTTCCCGACGGAGCACCGACTTGGCCGATACCCGATGATGAGGTGCGGGATATTCTGATATCCACCTGTGCGGATGCGATGTGGGGCCGCTACGTCGGACCGTTTTCGGAGGCCCTGTGCACCGCCTTGCGGGAGCTGCACCAGGTCGAGCACGTGCTTCCCTGCTGCTCGGGCACGTTGGCCGTGGAACTGGTGCTCCGCAGCGTGGGGGTGCAGCCGGAAGATGAAGTCATCCTGGCGGGTTACGACTTCCCCGGTAACTTCCGGGCCATCGAAGCCATCGGCGCCATCCCGGTGCTCGTCGACATCGATCCGCGCACGTGGTGCCTTGATGCGCGACAGATTGGGAGAGCCTGCGTGGGGTCAGTTGCCACAGGTCGTGGGGTCCCGGACACGGGCCATGATCGTCTCGCATTTGCATGGCGGCCTGGCAGTCATGCGGCCGTTGTGCGAGTTGGCACGGCAGCGCGGCTTGGCGATTGTGGAAGACGCCTGTCAAGCGCCGGGAGCCCTGGTGGCGGGCGAAGTCGCCGGGACGTGGGGCGATGTGGGCGTGCTGAGTTTTGGCGGCAGCAAACTGCTGTCGGCCGGCCGTGGTGGAGCGATCCTCACCCGCGATCCCACCATCTATCAACGGGCCAAGATCTTCATGCAGCGCGGCAACGATGCGTTTCCGCTCAGCGAACTGCAGGCGGCCGTTCTTCTCCCGCAACTCGAGAAACTCGCACATCGCAATGCGGTGCGGCAAAGCAACGTGCGACAACTGCTCCAGGCATGCCAAGACTTGACATCGCTGATTCCCGTGCGGGTCGACCCGGCGCTGGGGACTCCCAGCTTCTACAAAGTCGCCTTCCAATACGCTGGCCCGGCCAGCCAAGTCGTTTCCCGCCCGCAGGTGATGGCGGCACTCCAAGCCGAGGGGCTCGACGTCGGGCCGGGTTTCCGCGGGTTTGTGCGGCGGGGTCCCCGTCGTTGTCGCGCGACCGGGCCCTTGACGCACAGCGCAGCAGCTGCCGACGAGACGCTCTTGCTGCACCACCCGGTACTGCTCGGGCCGCCCCAGGTGGTAGCGCCAAGTGGCCCATGCGCTGCACAAAGTCATCCGTTGGTGCGAGACGCGGATGCCGGACTGAACATCGACGCGCGCTGCTCACCGGGCGCGATGGACGACCGTCTCGGAAACCAATGCGAGTGCTGGCAGGCCGACCACTTGTGAGGATGCCGCCTGATCGTCGTCGAACGCCGAGACAGCCTCCTTCAGCTCGCCACGTACGATCCGCACCTGGGCTGGAGCTTCAATCCCCAGCGAAATGCGATTGCCGGCCACCTTATTGACGACGACTGTGATGTTGTCGCCAATGACGATCTGTTCGCCAACCTTTCGGCTCAGTACTAGCATGACTTGTTCCTCCTTGAATGATGAGGGCGGACCGTGACGCGTTTGAAGACGACCTGAGCTAATCGCAAAACAGGCACGTGTTCCCGCAACTCCGCCGCGGGTTTTGCGAAAACTCTCTTGTCAACTTGGCAGAGCTGTTTTCGACGTACTGGTGAGCTGCAAAGCCGATGCCCAAGTTTCGGGAATGTTTTTGATTTCTTCTGAAGTATCTGTAACCAACTGCCGACGAACGAGTTGCATGATTTGGCCCGGGACGGCGTTTCACCGCAACGTCCGCACCCGATGGCCAAATGTTGCTCAGTCCGGGAATTTCTTTCCAATTCTGGGATGCTAGCTGTGACAGCACGTCGGAGCCCAGCCAATACGACGGTTGGAGTCGCACGACGATCGCCGCGGCCTGGTGGACTGTGGCGCAGCCTGCGTCGTGTTACCCCAGGATTCGTTCCCCGCTGCTGAATCTTGAGCAGCGGGGCGCAGACTCCTGTCCAACCCCAGCGTGAGGCCAGTTCTCCCATAACTGGTCAGCACTTACGTCGGTCCGCGCGGGGGCGCAGGGCGTCGCCGCTGCCGGTCCCACCTCAATCTGTTGGTTTACAGTCGGCAGGCCCGTAACTAAGCTGAAAATGGCTGCAACTTGTTGTCCCGCAATGGCTAACCAACCATTTCCGAGGAATCCTCACGTGCTCAAGTGGTCTCCCCGCCTCGCCTGGTTTGTTCACAGCCTGCTCCTGGTGTTGTTCCTGGCATCGACCGCCTTGCTCGGACAAGAGCCGAAGAGTCCTTCGGACGCCGCGGCAAAACCCGCTCCACCACCTGCTCCGGCGCAAGAGCCTGCGCCTGTGCCTGCGCCCGGCCGGCGACCCTGCGGCCAAACTGCCGGCGGATGCGACGCCGGTCCCGGCGCCACCGAGTCCGGCGGAGCAGCCCAAGGTCGAGGCTGTGCCGCCGGCAGTCATTCTGCCCCCCTTTGACTTCTCGCGTCTGGCGCATCCGAGTGTGGCCGATCAACTGGAACTCACCGACGAGCAGCGTTCCGCGGTTGTGCAGTTGATCAACGAACGGGCTCAGGCCTTGGCCAGCGCGCCGCCGGAGAAACGCGCGGAGGTCCTGGCCGGCGCCGATCAGAAGTTGATCGCGCTGCTCAACGAGGGGCAGCGCGCCAAGCTGGTCACATTGGCAGAAACACAGAAGCTGCGATTCAACTTCCGGTTTCAGAAGTGGGCGGACGTGCTCGATTGGTTTGCCCGGCAGGCGGGCATGGCCTTGGTCATGGACCAGCCGCCGCAAGGCGCGTTCACCTACAGTGACAATCGCGCCTACTCACCGACGGAGGCGATCGACCTGCTCAACAGCGTGCTCCTCACGAAGGGATTCACCTTGCTGCAGCGCGGCGCATGTTGATCCTCGTCGATCTATCGAAAGAGCTGCCGTCCAACTTGATTCCTCGCGTGCCGGCCGAGGAAATCGCGCAGCGCGGCAAGTTCGAGATGATTACCGTGTTGTTTCCGCTTGGGCGGCGGTCCGCGGAGACGGTCGTCAAAGAGATCGAACCGCTGATGGGCGCGTATGGAAAATGCGTCGGCCTGCCACAGACCGGGCAGCTGTTGGTGACCGAGACGGCCGGCAGACTCCAGGCGCTCAGTATCCTGATCGCGTCGATTCCCGAGCCCCAGCAACCCAAACCTCCCGAGCCGAAGCCCGAGCCGCCGCCACCGGTGTTGGCTGTCTATCCGGTGACCACGATCGATCCCGCGGCGGCTGTGCAGACGTTGCAGGTCTTGTTCCCGAAAGCGCAATTCAGGATCGACGACAAGGTTGATCAGATCATGGCCTACGCCACGCCCGGTGAACAGGCGGCCATCAAAGCGGCCGTCGATCAGATGCAGGCCAATCGCTCGCCCGAGAACTCACCACGCTTGGAGATCTATCCGCTGGATCTTGCCGACACCACGGACCTGGTGAAGCAGTTGCAGACAGTCCTACCGAAGATCCAGGCTACCGTCGACGCGTCGTTGGGTCGCCTGCTCGTATTCGCCGAGCCCAAAGACCAGGAACAGGTCAAGGCGATCATTCAGAAGCTCGGGACGAGCGCGGACAGCGGTGGCAAGCAGGTGGTTGTCTATCAGCTGAAGCATTTCGATCCCACGGCCCTGACCACGCTGGTCAAGCAACTCCTGCCACGGGTCGAGATTTCCTCCGATGTGAAACTTCGTCGCCTCGTCGTCGGCACTTCACCGGGCAACCAGGCGATGGTGAAGTCGTTGGTCGAGCAGTTGGATCAGGAATCGGCGCTGGAAGACAAGCCCCTGTTGCAGCTGTATCCGCTCGCCAAACGACTGGACGAGACCGTGCTCACTACGTTGCGACCGCTGGTCCCGGACGCCCAGCTCACGTTGAGCGCCGACGGGCGGCAGTTGACCGTCGTGGCCCGGGTCGTCGATCAGACTGTGGTCAAGAAACTGGTGGACCAGTGGCAGGAACTGGCCGCGGCCCGCGAAGAGCCGGCGCTGAAGATCTACACGCTCGGTTCCATGTTGACGGCGGCGGACGTGACGACCCTGAAGTCCCTGGTGCCGGCCGCTGAAGTGACGCTCGCGACCGACGGCCGGCAGCTGCGCGTCGTGGCCCGCGCGACCGACCAGACGCAGATTGAGAGTCTGATCAAGGAGTTGGAGACGGCGGCGACTGCGGAGTCCAAGCCGGGTCTGCAGATCTATCCCGCTGGGCAAGGCGATCAATCCGAGCCTGCTCGCGACGATGTCCGCGCTGGTTCCCAGCGCCAAAGTGTCCGTCTCGGCCGACACCAAACAGTTGATCGTCGTCGCGCAACCCGCGGATCAGGATATCATCAAGAAGACGCTCGATCAGATCTCCGTTTCGGCCGACACGGCGAAGAAGCACAAGCTGGAGCTGTATCAAGTCGAGGGAATCAGTGCCGCGCAGCTGCAGGCTCTGCTGCAAACCCTGGTCGTCGAAGCGACCATCACGGTGGACACCCCGCAAGATCGACTGATTGTCTGGGGCCCGGAAGAAGAACACCTGGCGTTCGCCGGCGTCATCGCGAAGCTCAAGCAGGATCCACTGGCAGGAACGAAGCCGGTGTTGCAGTTCTATCCATTGAGTGACGAGACGTTGTCATCAAGCATTACATCGGTGCTGACCACCATGGTCCCTACGGCCAAGGTCACGTCGGATGCAGATGGTCGCCGACTGATGGTGATCGCCACGCCCAAAGACCAACAAGTCGTGCGACGGACGATCGAGGAAATCACCCAAGACGCGGGTCCGGTGGAGCAGCAGGTGTTGCGTCTCTACACGTTGAGCGCCGCGCAGCGGCCTCGCTTTCAGGCCGTGCAGGCGGATCTGCTGCTGCGATTTCCGGGCATGCGCGTGATTGAAGACCCGCAGACCGGCGAGTTGGCGATCTGGGCCAAGGCCACCCAGCACGAAAAACTGGCGGCGTTGGTCGAGTCGCTGGGTGCCACGGGCGACGCGTCGGAGCAGCCCGTGCTCATCTCGTATGCCATTGCGCAGGGATCGGCCAAGACGGCGTTCGAGATGCTCAAACAAGTCTACCCGACCGTGAAATTGACCCTGGACGAGAAGGCCGACCGAGTGCTCGCGTTCGCGCCGTTGAGTGTGCACGCGCGGATCAAGCAATCGATTGGACAGGTGGATGTCGCCGCCTCTCCCAACAACAAGGAGGAACTACGTTCGTACAGTGCCGGGGACGTGAATCCCACGCCGCTGTTGACGATGCTGCAGAGCCTGCTGCCCGACATGCAGATTACGGCGGATCTGCCCGCGCGCAAGATCATTGCCTGGGGTACGGCGAGCGACCACGCCGTGCTGGAGAAGGCCATGGAGCAGTTCCGGTCGGGAGATCCCGCCCTCCGCCCGGTCGTGAAAGTCTATCCCGTCGAGGGGCGGGATGTGACGGCACTCACTCAACTGCGCAGCGTGTTGCTGCAGGTCGTTCCGGACGCCGTGATCGGCCTCGATTCACGCGGCGGCTCAGTCGTTGTTTCGGCTCGCGAATCGGATCACCAGAAGATCCAGGCGGCGATCGACCAGGTGGTCGAGATGGATCGCCTGACGGAAATGCGACTGGAAACCTACACGCTCGACAAGATCAAGTCGACTCCGGCGCTGGTCACTCTGCGACTGATCGCGCCCACCGCCCAGATGTCGGTCGGGGCCGTGCCGGAGCAGATCGTCGTGTGGGCCTCGAGTGAAGACCATCAGCGTGTCCAAGCGGCCCTGCAGAAATTGGAGGAGACGGGCGGGGCGGATGCGAGTCGTGAACTGCGCGTGCACCGGATTCGCAAGGCGGCGAGCACGCAGGCGACATCGATCATCACCACGACCTTGCCCGATTTGCAGGTGCTGGCGGGCCAGGGCACCGACCAGCTGCTGATCTGGGGCAGTCCCAAGGACCACGCGCGACTGGACGAACTGATCAAGCAAATCGAAAAGGAACTGCGGTTGGATGTGGAACGGGAGTTGAAGACGTTCGAACTGGAGAACGTCGATCCCGCCGAGGCTCGCCGCGTGCTGGATGCCGCCGTAGGTAACCTCGAATATGTGACCACCACCGTGCCCGGACGGCTGGTGATCCGGGCCGAACCGGCGGCCTTTGAGCAAGTGGAGAAGGTGCTGGCCGAGCTGAAGCTGGCTGTCGCTGCTCCGGAGCAAGTCGTCCGCGTGCATCGCTATGATCCGGATGAGCTGAGCGTCGCGACGCTCTACGCGGCGTTAAGCACGCGCGACATGAAAGACCTCTCGATCCAGGTCACTCCGACCACCAACAGCTTGATCGTGCGCGGCCCCGCACCGCGGCAGGATGAGCTGGCAGCCACGCTCAGCCAATTGGCTCTGCAAATGCCCGCTCCCGACAAGCCGGTGGCCGAGGTGTATCGTCTGCAACGAGCCGAAGTCAGCGCTGCGGCAGTCGTGATCCGCTCGCTCATTCCCACGGCAGTCGTGTCCCCCGACACGACCAATCAGACGCTGGCCGTCACCGCCACGGCGAAAGACCACGAGAAAATCAAGGCCCTGGTCGCACAACTCGATTCCAACGAGGGGGGCGAACTGATCACAGAGACTTACGTCCTGAAGAAGGCCTATCCCACGTCGATCATGACCGCCGTCAAGCCGATCGTGCCCCGCGCCATCATCAGCCCGGACGTGTACAGCAAGACCCTGATCGTGACTGCCACCGCGGAGGACCACAAGAAGATCAAGGCGATCATCGACCAGGCCGATGGGCTGGGTCAGGGAGAATTGACGACGAAGGCCTATCCGCTGCAGTGGGTCAGTCCGTATGCCCTCATGACGGCCCTGACGCCCATCGTCCCCAATGCCACGTTGAGCCCCGATGTGTACAGCAAAACACTCATCGTGACCGCGAACGAGAGCGACCATCAGCGCGTGGCAACCGTGCTCGAACAGGCGGATCAACGAGGAGGTGGCGAACTGACCACCACGGCCCATGCGATCAAGTGGGCCAATCCGGCGACCATCGCGGTGGCCCTGACCTCGGTCGTGCCCGATGCGAAGGTCAGCAGCGACGTCGTCAACAAGATGCTGATTGTGACCGCCTCGGCAAAGGATCATGAGCGGATCCAGGCGGTGCTGGAACAGGCGGACAAGCGCGGCGGTGGAGGAGAACTGGTCACCCGGGCTTATACGCTGCAGACGGCCAATCCGTCGACCATCAGCGTCGCTCTGACGCCGGTTGTCCCGAACGCCACGATCAGCAGCGATCCGACGAATCAAATGCTGGTGGTCACGGCGTCCGAGGAAGACCATGTGCGCATCAAGGCCATCATCGACGAAGCGGACCGCCGCCAGGACGGAGAATTGATTACGGAAGTGTATGCGCTGAAATGGGCCAACCCGACTGCGCTGAGCTATTCCATCAAGCCGATCGCGCCGCACGCTACGGTCAGTCCCGATATCTACAACAAGACGCTCATCGTGTCGGCCACCGCCAAGGACCACGCCCGCATCAAACCGGTGATCGATCAGGCCGACAGCCGGGGTGGTGGGGATCTGGTGACCACCGCCTACGCGCTCAAGTGGGCCAACCCCACGACCGTCTCCACGGCTTTGACATCAGTGGTGCCCGATGCCAAGGTCAGCAGCGATACGGTCAATAAGATGCTGATCGTCACAGCCTCCGCGGACGACCACAAACGCATCCTGGGTGTCTTGGAGCAGGCGGACAAACGTGGTGGCGCGGGGGATCTGGTCACCAAAGCCTACACGCTGCGCGTGGCCAATCCGTCCACCATCATGGTGGCTCTGACGCCGGTCGTTCCCAATGCGACGATCAGCAGCGATCCAACGAATCAAATGCTGGTAGTGACCGCCTCTGAGGAAGACCATGCGCGAGTCAAGGCCATCGTAGATGAGGCCGATCACCGCCAGGACGGCGAGCTGACCACCGAAGTCTATGCGCTCAAGTGGGCGAACCCGGTGGCACTCAGCACTTCGATCAAGCCCATTGCGCCGAATGCCTTGGCGAGTCCCGACGTGTACAACAAGACCTTGATCGTCACGGCGTCGGCTAAAGACCATGCCCGCATCAAGGCGGTGATTGATCAAGCCGATAGTCGCGGTGGCGATCTGATCACACAGGCGTACACCCTGAAGTGGGCCAATGCGACGACCGTCTCGACCGCGCTGACGAACGTCGTTCCGGATGCCAAGATCAGCAGCGACATCACCAATAAGATGCTCATTGTCACGGCGTCCAAGGCGGACCATCAGCAGATCCAAGCCGTCTTGGACCAGGCCGACAAACGCGGCGGAGGCGACCTGGCGACCAAGGCGTACACGCTGCGGACCGCGAACCCTACGACGATCATGACGGCGCTCCTGCCGGTCGTGCCCGATGCGAAAATCAGCGCCGACGTGACGAACCAGTTGCTGATCGTCACGGCCTCCGACGCGGATCATCTGCGGATCAAGACCATCGTCGACGAGGCGGATCAAATGGCCAACGGCGAGTTGGTCACGCAGGTCTACAAATTGAAGTGGGCGAATCCCACGGCCCTGAGTACCTCAATTCGACCGGTCGCCCCGCGGGCCACGCTGAGCCCCGATGCGTTAAACAAGACCCTGATCGTGACCGCCACGGCCCAGGACCAGGAACGCATCAAGCCGATTGTCGAGCAAGCCGACCGCCGCGGCGAAGGGGAGCTGTCCACGCAGGTGTATCCGTTCAAACTGGCGAATCCCGCCACCGTTGCCACCGCCCTCGGCACGCTCATGCCGAACGCCACCATGAGCAGTGACCCGACGACGAACACGCTGATCGTGACCGCCTCCGCCGAAGATCACAAACTGATCGAGCCGATCGTGCAGCAGTTGGATGTGTCCGATCCCAAGGCGAGCATCTTGAAACCGTACATCGTCCAGAATGCGGATCCCCAGCAGGTCTATCGTTCGTTGACGCAGCTGTTTCGCACCAGCCGCAACGTGAGTGTGGGATTCCAGGAAGAGACCGGCATGATTCTGGTGTTCGCTCCGGCGGCGGACCAGGAAGAGGTGGCACGGGCCATCACCGATATCGACAAGGCGACCGAAGGACGCCCGAAGGCGATGCTGGAAGTCTATTCGCTGGAGGGACTCGACGGGCGTGCCGCCGTGGAAGCAATTCGCGCTCTGCTCGTGGACGAAACTCCGAAAGTCGAACTCCAGGTCGACTTGACCAATAACCAGGTGCTGGCGATCGCCGAACCCAAACAGCATGAGATGCTCCGCAAAGCGTTGCTGCAGTTGGCACCCGAGAAACGCGACGTGGAGGTGTTCACCTTGCAGCATGTGGATCCCTATGCGGCCCAGTCGGCGGTCAGCACGCTGTTCGCGGACCTGCCCCTGGCGGCCACACCCTCGGTCGAGGCGGATCCCAACACGCAACAGTTGATGGTGCGCGCCACGAAGTCGCAGATCGAACGCATTCGAGTGCTGTTCGAGAAAATGGGCGAAGGTCCCCAGCAGCCGTCGACCGGTGCGTCGGGTGGGATGCTCCGCATCCTGCCACTTTCCGGAGATGTCGAAAACACTTTGCGACAGATCGAACGCATCTGGCCGCAGGTGCGCGGCAATCCGATTCAAGTGATTGCCGCACCAAAACCAAATCGCGGCCGCGACGCTCCCCGCGAAGAACCTGCGCCCGAACCGACGCGGAACCAGGTTCCCCCGAGTCCGCCGTCCGAGGACCTCCAACCACCACCGGCCATCGAGTCGGGCGACAACGCGGAATCGGCGCGGGCGGCCACGATCCCCGCGCTGTTCGTCAGTGCGCAGACGGCGCCACCGTCATCCGCTCAAGGTGCTTTGCCCGCGGACACGACGGCGGAAGCGACCGGTTTACAGCCGGCAGCACAACCGCAGACGCCGGAGCAAGTGCCACCGGCTCTGCCACCCATCGTCGTGATTGCCGGCGAAGGACGCATCACGGTGGCTTCTCGCGACCCGGAAGCGCTGGATCAGTTCGAGAACTTGCTGAAGACATTGCAGCGGGGCCGTCGCGTCCGGATCGAGACGGGGAACTACGCCATATTCCTGCTGCAAAATGCGGACGCCATGCAACTGGCGGAGGTGTTGCAGAGTGCCTTTCGCCGCGGTCCACGGGGAGGAGCCGACGGTTCTTATCGGCCCACCTTCCGGCGTTCGACGAATCTGACGGTCGTGCCCGATGAACGCATGAATGCGCTGCTCGTCTACGGTAGCGTCGCCGACCGTGATGCAATCGAAGAAATGTTGGATGTCCTCGACAGTATCGACATCCCCGATTCTCTCACGACTCCGCGCCGAAAATGATTCCTGTCACGAACCTGCCGGCCATGACCATCCTGGAGGTTCTGAAGTCGGTGTACAAAACTCAATTGAGCGCCAGGAGCGGCGTCAAGCCCATGACCATCCCGCAGGGGATTTCGTTTGAAATGAGCTCCATGCTGCAGTTGATCAACGCCGCTGCGGAAGCTCCGTTGTTGACGTTGGACGTGGACCTGACCACGAATTCCATCGTCCTGCGAGCACCACGCCAGCTGAGCGAAGAGATCGAGGAGTTCATTACCGAGTTGGACGAGCAGGCGAAGGACGGGGGGAAACGCAACATCAGCTTGGTGCCACTCAAAACCATGAATACGAAGCAAGTGCAGGAAGCGTTGCAGCTGCTGATGCGTGGTGGTCGTTATCGAGGGCGGCAATAGTCGCGCCGTGCGTTGTCGATCGTGTGCCGGGACAAAGTGTCTGGAAAGTGCCTGCATCCGTGGCGGGGAGAGATGCGGGACTTGCGAGGAATACGGGTCTGCGAATTCGCTCGACAATCACACGTGGGGGAAACGCCGTAAGCTGTTTCATATTCGGCTGAAGCGGCACATATCGCACTGCCACGATGTTTCCGTGGATGGGTCAATACCCCCCAGTGTTTGCAGGAAATCTTGAGTTTCCCAGCAGCGCTCCATCAGGCGGTTGATGGATAAAGGTTGACGTAGAAGACGGATTTTACTACAGTAGAAACCATCAAAGGAGTTTTATGGAATCATAGATTACTACTTTAAATCTCTCACCTCCATTCCCACCTGCCCTCCTTGTAGTAACCCACCGTAGTTCAGGCGTTGAGCTTTCCTTAGCTGACCGGCTCGGAGGCCGTTGACTGATCGCCCCTGCGATCAATCGTCTGACATCCTTGAGCCGTACATCGATTGGTGTGCCTTATGATCGTAAATCGACCAACGACGTTAGCGGACACGGACACGGCGATCCCGCTGTTGACGCCCGACCAACTGACCGTGGCGCGCGAGGCCCACACGCTGGGCGGGAGTTTTGACAGATATAGTCCAGCAGTTGGGTTGTGAATCCGAGACGCAGGTTCTGGCGGCGGTGGCCCGCACCTTGGGCTTGGAAACGGCTGACTTGAATGACGCCAAGGCCGATTTGAAGCTGCTGGAGACTTTTCCCGTCCGCTTGATTCACCGGTTCCAGATTTTCCCGTTGTGGATGCAGCGGGGGTCGTTGGTGTTGGCGATCAGCGACCCATTCAATCTGCACGCGGTGGACGCGGTGAGTTCGGCGACCGGGCTGAGCGTGACGCCGGCCGTAGTTCCGGCCGACGAGTTGGCCAAGTTCATCCGGCGTCATTTGGGGGTAGGTGCGGAGACCATTGATGATCTGGTGGCGCAACAGAAGCTGCAGTTCGGCGACGTCGAGATGCTGGAGGATGTCCAGTTCGACGGATCGGAAGATGCCGAGGCGGCTCAGCAGGCATCGGTGGTGCGACTGGTGAACGAGATTTTGACGGAGGCGGTCGACGCGCGGGCCAGCGACATTCACGTGGAATCGCAGGAGTCGGGGCTGAAGTTGCGTTATCGCGTGGACGGTGTGCTGCAGCGCCAGCCGACGCCGCCGGAAATGAATCGCTTCCAGGCGGCGATCGTGAGTCGTCTGAAGATCATGGCACGTCTCAATATTGCGGAGAAGCGCGTGCCGCAGGACGGTCGCATCAAACTGCGCGTGAAGGGCCGCGAGATCGATGTGCGCGTGTCGATCATTCCGATGCTGCACGGCGAAGGTGTTGTGATGCGCGTGCTGGACAAGGAGAACCTCAGTTTCTCGTTGCGCGGCATTGGGATGTCGGAGGCGATTTACGAGCAGTTTCAGCGACTGATTCGGTTGCCGCACGGCATCGTGCTGGTCACCGGACCGACCGGTTCGGGCAAGACGACGACGTTGTACAGCGCCCTGAGTGAGATCCGGAACGAGGAAACCAAGATCATCACGACGGAGGATCCGATCGAGTACCAGCTGGAAGGCATCAATCAGATCCAGGTGCACGCCAAGGTCGGATTGACGTTTGCCGCCAGCTTGCGGAGTATTTTGCGGCACGATCCGGACGTGGTGCTGGTGGGTGAAATGCGCGACTTGGAGACGGCGGAGAACGCCATTCAGGCGTCGCTGACCGGTCACCTCGTGTTCAGCACCCTGCACACGAACGACTCGGCTGGCGCATTCATGCGGTTGTGCGACATGGGTGTCGAGCCGTTTCTGGTGAGCAGCACGGTGGAAGGGGTGATGGCCCAGCGGCTGGTACGCCGGTTGTGTCCCGAGTGTCGGCGGCCGACGCGTGTCAATCGCAAGGATGTGCCGGAGGACTTCCCGCTGGCCGAAGTGCTGGAAAAACGGATCAGCTGTACACGCCGCAAGGCTGTCCGGCGTGCCGGCAGACAGGCTATCGCGGCCGAATTGGCATCTACGAGTTACTGCTGGGGAACGACCGCATTCGTGCGCTGGCCAACGAACGTCAGCCGACCAACATGATCAAGCAGGCGGCGATCGAAGCGGGCATGAGAACGCTTCGGCACGACGGCTGGGACAAGGTGCTCAGCGGTACTACGTCGATGGATGAAGTCTTGCGTGTGACGAAAGAAGACTGAGAATCGAAGTGCCATGCCGGAATTCGCCTACACGGCTCGCAGCGTTCAGGGGCAAGACTCCTCCGGTGTGATTTCCGCCGGCAGTCGGCGTGAGGCGATTGCGCTGTTCGCGCAGAAGTCGCTCTTTCCGCTCCAGGTCGAGGTCAAGGCGGTCGCCGGTGCGCGCAGGTTGCGTTGGCCGCTTCGGCGTCGGGTCAAGAGCGACGTGTTGGCCGACACGTTTACGCAGCTGTCCGACCTGTTGTCCAATGGCGTGGCGCTGCTCGATTCGCTCGACATCCTGGCCCGGCAGTCGGTCGATCAGCGCCTGGCAACCGTGCTGGGCGACGTGCGATCTCAGGTGGCCAACGGCACCGGTCTGGATGCCGCACTGGCGGCGCATCCGGACGTGTTCTCGCCGCTGGCGATCAGCATGGTGCGGGCCGGACTGGAAGGGGCGTTCCTGGAAGAGGCTTTGGAACGGATCTCGTCGTTTCTCCGCACCCAGGAGGCGCTGCGCGATGAAGGTCATCAGTTCGATGACCTATCCGGCGATCCTGGCCGTCGTCGGCGTCGGCGTCACGATCTTCCTGGTCATGTTCGTCGTCCCCATGTTCCAGGCGTTCTTTGATCGGCTGGAACGATCGGGGACCGGACTGCCGCTGGTCACGATTATCCTGGTGTCGACCAGCCAGTTCCTGGTCCGCTATGGCATCTTCGCGGCGGCGGCGGTGGCGGCGCTGGTGATCGGCTTGCGCAAGTGGATGCGTACGCAGCGAGGACGAGCCTGCTGGACCGCTGGAAACTGAAGATCCCGGTGGTCGGCAGATCTTCCACGACACGGCCGTGGCGCGGTTCTGCCGCGTCCTGGGCACTCTGTTGCGCAATGGCGTTCCCCTGCTGACGGCCCTCCGCATCAGCAGCGAATCGACCGGCAACCAGCTGTTGCAGAAGACCGTGCTCGAGTCGATCGAAACCGTCACGGCGGGGGATTCGCTGTCGCGTCCGTTGGCTGCCAGCGGTTTGATTCCACCGCAGATCATGGCCATGATACGTATTGCGGAAGAAGCCAACACGCTCGATCAGGTGCTGGTCCGCATCGCCGACCGCATCGATCAACGCATCGAGCGTCAGCTCGACATGATGGTCCGCATGGTCGAGCCGGTCATGTTGTTGGTGATCGGCACCATGGTGCTGTTTATCATCATGGGTGTGCTGCTGCCGGTGTTCG
>CAVWHV010000032.1:0-23997 GCA_963754725.1 uncultured Planctomycetaceae bacterium | reverse complement strand
ACGCGGGGGTTGGATACGAGTCTAGAGCCCCGCTGCTCAAGAATCGGCAGTGGGGAGCGAATCCTGGGGTAACACGACGGGCGCCGGTCCCCGGCCGCCATGTCGTGGACTCCACCGTGTAGGCTGGGCTCCGACCTGCTATCGCAGCTGAGCATCCCAGAATTGGAAAGAAATTCCCGAACTGAGCAACATTTGGCCATCGGGTGCGGACGTTGAGGTGCAACGCCGTTCCGGGCCGAATCATGCAACTCGTTCGTCGGCAGTTGGTTACAAATACTCCAGAAGAAATCAAACACATTCCCGAAAATTGGGCATCGGCTTTGCAGCTCACCGGTACGTCGAGAACAAACCTGCCATGTTGACAGGAAAATTCTCACAAAACCCGCGGCGGAGTTGCGGGAACACGTGCCTGACTTGCGATTAGCTCAGGTCGTCTTCAAACGCGTTACGGTCCGCCCTCATCATTCATGGAGGAACAGGTCATGTTAGTACTGAGCCGAAAGGTTGGCGAACAGATCGTCATTGGCGACAACATCACCGTCGTCGTCAACAAGGTGGCCGGCAATCGCATTTCGCTGGGGATTGAAGCTCCAGCCCAGGTGCGGATCGTACGTGGCGAGCTGAAGGAGGCTGTCTCGGCGTTCGACGACGACCAGGCGGTATCCTCACAACGGGTCGGCCTGCCAGCACTCGCCATGGTTTCCGAGACGGTCGTCCATCGCGCCCGGGTGAGCAGTGTGCGTCCGACAATCAGTCTCGCATCTGTGTCTCACACCAACGGATGACTTTGTGCAGAGCATCGGCGACTTGGCCTACCACCCGGGGCAGCTCGAGCAGTATCGGGTGGTGCAGCAAGAGCGTCTCGTCCGCCGCGGCTGCGCCGTGCGTCAAGGGCCCGGTCGCGCGACAGCGACGGGGACCCCGCCGCACAAACCCGCGGAAGCCGGGCCCGACGTCGAGCCCCTCGGATTGGAGCGCGGCGATCACCTCCGCGCGGGAAACGACTCGGCTGGCTGGACCGGCATATTGGAAAGCGACTTTGTAGAAGCTGGGAGTCCCCAGCGCCGGGTCGACTCGCACGGGAATCAGCGATGTCAAGTCGCGGCATGCGTGGAGCAGTTGTTGTACATTGCTTTGCCGCACGGCATTGCGATGTGAGAGCTTCTCGAGTTGCGGGAGAAGAACGGCCGCCTGTAGTTCGCTGAGCGGAAACGCATCGTTGCCGCGCTGCATGACGATTTTGGCCCGTTGATAGATGGCGGGATCGCGGGTGAGGATCGCTCCACCACGGCCGGCCGACAGCAGTTTGCTGCCACCAAAACTCAGCACACCGACATCGCCCCACGTCCCGGCGACTTCGCCCGCCACTCGGGCTCCCGGCGCTTGACAGGCGTCTTCCACAATCGCCACGCCGCGCTGCCGTGCCCACGCGTCAGCGGCCGCAGGGCGGCCAGGCCGCCATGCAAATGCGAGACGATCATGGCCCGCGTCCGGGACCCGACGACGGGTGGCCACGGATCCAACGCTGGCTCTCCCATCGGCCGCATCGAGGCACCAGGTGCGCGGATCAATATCGACGAGTACCGGGATGGCGCCGATGGCTTCAATGGCTCGGAAGTTACCGGGAAAGTCGTAACCCGCCAGGATCACTTCATCGTCCGGCTGAACCCCCACGCTGCGGAGCGCCAATTCCACAGCCAACGTGCCCGAGCAGCAGGGAAGCACGTGCTCGACCTGGTGAAGCTCCCGCAAGGCGGTGCACAGGGCCTCCGAAAACGGTCCGACGTAACGGCCCCACATCGCATTCGCACAGGTGGATATCAGAATATCCCGCACCTCATCATCGGGTATCGGCCAAGTCGGTGCTCCGTCGGGAAACACGGGTCGGCCGCCGTGGATCGCCAGCGGTTCGTCCGACATATCTTCTGGCATGACTGGGCCTTTCTGCCTGGCACGTGGCCCGGACTGTCTCGTGCGAATTCGCGAGCACCACGGGGCGTGGTGCATGAAACCGGGATTGACGCGGAGTGCTCGGTGCCACTATTTTCTGCCGCCCATTCTGAGGGATTCCGGCGCGCGTCGCACAGCGGGCAACCGTTCACAGCCATCAGGCCGAAAACTGTCATGAACCTTTGCATTTCGCCACAAGAACCGAGGCTCGCCGAAGGAGAACGCCGCCGTCCCTGCTTCCCGGCCGGTCCGCGGGTGGAGGGCTCGGTTCGATATGCGGTGTTGCTGCTGCTGGCGGTGCTGCTGGTGTGGGGTCCGGTCGCCGGCTGCTCGAACAGCCGATATCTGAAGGTCCGCAAGGCTCCCAAAAACCCGCTGGAGGGGCCGCTGAATCTGCTGTCGCGCAAAGGGCCACAACCGACCGAACGCACGTTGCAGACTCTGCGGCGCTACGACCTGGAAAAGCTGCACGCCAAAGAAGACCTCGATGCGACCCTGATCCGGCTCCAGGAAGAAATCCGCAAGGAACCGACTGCCGACAAGCTGCATGCCTTCTCGGAACTGGCCTACATCGCCGCTTACAAGGCAGACGCGGTGGGCAATGACGCGCCGCGCTGAACCTGTACGGAGCCACGGTGTTCTACGCGTACGACTTCCTCTTCGACCCGCTATATGACTCGCTGCGCAATCCCTACGACCCTCAATTTCGGCGGGCCTGCGACCTGTACAACGCCGGGCTGGAAGCGGCCTTGCGGCTCATTGATCGCAAGGGCCAACTCGCACCCGGTGAAACACTGATGGTGGACACGGGTAGTGAAGAGGTTCGCGTCGATGTCACGGTCCGCGGGCCGTGGAAAGTGGAAGAGTTCGAGAAGTTTGAGTTCGTATCGGATTTCCAGATCACAGGCTTAAAGAACCAACACCACAGCTACGGGCTGGGAGTCCCGATGATCGCGGTGCGCCGTCCAGGATCTGCCGACGATCCGACGGAGCGTTACTATCCCAAGAAACTCACGTTCCCCGTTACCGCGTTCCTGCGCATTCTTCCGGCCCAACCCGGCCAGCAGGGCAGGGCGGGGCGGCAGTGCGTGTTGGAACTCTACGATCCACTCGATTCGAGCACGACCCAGGTCGCCAACCGGCTCGTGCCGCTGGAAACCGATTTGAGTACGCCGTTGGGATACAAGCTGGAGAAAGGGCAAGGGAAGCAGGCGATCGAGTTGGCGACGCTGGGACTGCTCAAACCCGACAGCGAGAAATCGCTGAAAGGCCTGTACATGGTCGAACCGTTTGACCCCCACAAGATCCCCGTGCTGATGGTCCACGGTCTGTGGTCCAGTCCCATGACCTGGATGGAAATGTTCAATGATCTGTTGGCCTACCCGGAGATTCGCAGCAACTACCAGTTCTGGTTCTACCTGTATCCCACGGGCGAACCGTTCTGGGTGAGTGCCAACCAGATGCGGTCCGAACTGGTGAAGGTGCGGCAGACATTCGACCCGCAGGGCGACAATCGCGTGTTCGATCAAATGGTGTTGGTGGGGCACAGCATGGGCGGGCTCGTCTCGATGATGCAGACGATCGATAGCGGCAATGATTTCTGGCAGATCGTGAGTGAACATCCGTTCGACGAACTCCAGGCGGCTCCGGAGGTGCGAGAGGAGATCGCCCAGACGGTGTTTTTTGAACCGAACCCGTCGGTGCACTGAGGTGATCACCATCGGTACCCCGCACCGGGGAAGCTCATTCGCCAACGAGTACACGCGTTATCTCGCGCGGAAGTTGATTCGTTTGCCGTCCCGCATGCTGTGGGTCACCCAGCAGCTGATCCTCGAGAATCCCGGGTACTTTCGCGACACCGACCTGTTGACGATTTCCACGAGTATCGACTCGTTGGCCGCGGACTCCCCGATCTTCCCGGCCATGCTGGCGGCGCAAAGAGCCCCTTGGGTCCGCTATCACAATATCGTGGGCGTCGTGCCCGAAGACTCGTTCCTGCACCGTTTCTCGGACCGCGGCGACGGCGTGGTGGCTTTCGACAGCGCACACCGCGAGGACTTCCAGTCGGAAATCGTCGTGGACGCCGACCATATGACCGTGCACGCGCATCCGCTCGCAATCCTGGAGGTCCGTCGGATCCTGTTGGATCACCTGGCAGAGACGCGTCAGGGGCCAGTCACGCCGTCCCAGCCGTCCGCGGGTGGAGCATACCGGACCATTCCGGCCAGTGCTGAGCAGCCCGCGTCCGTTCCACAGCCTGGTGAGCTCCGCTCGGAGGCCCTGAGCGGTCGCTAGGCCGCCCCCACGGTAACGGCCAGAGTGTGAGCGTGCGGCGTATCCACATCGTGGCGCGGCAATTCTCCGCGGACCACCCGCACCTGCCGAGGGGCTTCGATACCGATGCGGACGGTATTGCCCCGCACCCGGACGATGGTCACGGTGATGTCCTGGCCGATCATGATCTGTTCGTGCATTTTGCGAGTGAGGACGAGCATGGGACACTCCTTTGTTCCGCGTAGATGAGTTGATGAGATACAGGGCGAACAGTGCAGTCGCCGTGCCAATGCGGGACAAATTCCGGCCTCTCCGACCCAAGACTCTCTGGAGCAAGCAGTTGCGTCGTATCGCACGATGTCGACCGCCGCTACCAGACGCGCTGCAAGCCTGGCACGCGTGTAAGAACGACAATTGCCCGCCTTCGGCCACACGCGCCTTCGGCCACACGAGTCGTCGGCCACACGCGTCGTCGCTACCGGCCGCCGCTGCGGGCGGCCAGTTCATCGCGCGAGCTTCGCGGCCAGCTCGTATTGTTCGGCGGCCACGGCATCCGCCAAGCGTTCGTGCAACGTCCGCCCGACACCGTATTCCTGACGCAGCGACTCGCGAAGCTGCACCAGCCGCTTCACCAATTCGTCATCTTCAAATCGGATCTCGAGATCGTGCTGGCGAAACAGCTGCTCCAAACGTTCCAACCCGCGGTTGACCTCATGCACGGCCGTCTCTGGCCCTTGCTCTTCCAGTTCCGCCAGCGCGGAGGCCTGGATGCGATGGAACAGGACAAAGGGACGATACTGTTCGTGCGACATCGTCCACTGTTCGTCCGCGGAATGCCGCAGGCAGAAGTCCATCAGCGAGAGCGTGTGATCGGCGTCTTCGACGGCCTTGCGAAACGACTGCAACTTGAGCCAGCAGACACGGCGGTGGTAGAACTGGACGAACTCGCGATCGATCTCGGCACACTGCTCCTCATCCAGCTTGAACTGTTCTCCACCACCGATGGCCAGGCTGATCAGGTAATCAAAGTATGTCTCGTACCCGTTCGGCTGCGACCCGTCGGGGCGCCCATCCATTTCCAGCTGCAGGATGCCCATGTCCAGCCGCATTTGCAGCACTTCCCGGCCATCGGCCCCTTGGCAGATGCGGACCTTGACCGTGGTCGGATCGTAGGGCCATTTCCCAAGAATGTGATCGATGTGCTTGGCTCTTGCCATCTCAGTCCACTTTGCTGCACGGCTCAGGAGTTCAATGACTCGATTATAGCAGACAGACTGAGGCCGAGAAGGCAAAGCGAAACGGGCCGAGGGGCGAGGGGCGAGGATCGCATGCATCCCACAGCGTACTTCAGCGACGTGCCCGGAGGTCGTAGGAACGGGTGGCGAAGTAAGACGCGTCGGGCTCCGTGTGCTCGTCGATCACCAGGATGTCCGATGTATCCTGGGGCGGCGCGGCCAGCATCGCCCGCTGCACGCCGCGAACGTCCCAAACCAGGGCCGCCATCATGACCCCCGCCCACACCAGGGCTTCCAGCCACAGATGGCTGGCCAGCAACCCGATGAACGGCACACAGATGACTCCGGCCCAGAGGGCGGCGTACAGCCATCCCTGCCAGCACACGGGACGCAACCCCCATCCGACGGTTTTTTTGCGAAACCAAGCGGGCTTGCCGAACATAACGTTGGTCCTCTCGCATTGACTCTCGTCGGCACCATCGACTCGTCACGCCGGGACCCGCGCAGCGACGACAACCGGGTCCCGATCGAGCTCGAACACAACCAGCTATTCGCCGCCCGTCTTGGGGCCTTGGACCGGCGGGCAAAAATTTCTGGCGGCCTGACCGCACGGCCGCCAACCGCGGCGCAACCCAACGGTTCGGGAGCACCGTGATGCGCCGCCTCAGTCGCCCGCCGCGGGTCCGTGCCGCATCCGCTTCTTCTCGGCCGTATGCTGCTTGGTCCGCAGACGCCGCTCGCGAGACGCCGGGTGGGATCCGTTCGCCGGCGGCGGACCGGCGCGTGCCGCACCGCCAGGATCAGCTGACGCAGCTTTTCCAGACAGTCGGCCCGATTGCGCCTCTGATCGCGATAGCGCTGACTGTGGAGCACGATCTCGCCTTGTCCGTTGATGCGGGCCCGGTAGCGGGCCATGAATCGCTCCCGCACATCCGCCGGCAGACTCGGCGAGCTGGCCACGTCCCAATGGAACGTGACCTTCGAATTGACTTTGTTGACGTTCTGGCCGCCCGGGCCTCCGCTGCGCGTAAACGACCAGCGCAACTCGCCGACCGGGATTCGGATTTGGGGATCGACAACCAGCACGATAAGGTCACTACGCGGAATGAAATAACTGTGCGACAGCGTCACGACTCTGCCGCAGCAGGTCATGGTAATCGACCGTTTCGATTTCCTGTCCCATCAGTTTGATGTCAAAGAAGCCTTCGTAACCGGCCGCCAGCAACGTGGCGACAATGTGCGGCAACGGGACGATTCCCGCTCCCAGCGGGCAACGGTCCTGTTCACCATCCGGCAGATGTCGCGAATCACCCAGATGCACAATTCCCAGATACGGCGTCCATTGCGTGAGACGCTGCGATCGCCGCCTGATCCGTCCCGAAATAATACGTGTCGAGCGACAAGTCGGAGCTGGGGATGGTCAAAGTTGCTCGATCAACGACACCGCTCTCGCTCAGATCGGTCAGGAACGACCACTCCGCGGCGCACTGACTGTGCACCGGTTCGATCGCCAGGCACACGCCGAGCTTCCGCCGCGTGCGGCAGCAGTTCCTTCAGGGCATTGGTCAACAGACGGCGGGCGTGGTTGTGCGTGTGTCCGGCCCGCGGGCCGCTGTAGACCACCAGGCAATTCGACTTTGCAGTTGCGCGGCGAGCCGGATCGCGTCATGCGCGTCTTCCACGCTCTCCCGTGCGACCGGCCGTCACTGCCCGTGAATCCACCCGCCCACAGCAGGCTGGAGACCGTCAAGCCACACTCGGCCAGCAGTTCGATTCCCTTCTCTTCGCCGTAGTCCGACAGCTTCTGTCGCCAGACGGCGATACCGCTCATGTCCCGCAGCGGCGTACTGCTGCACATCTTCATCAAACGACCAGCGATAGGTCGTCAGTTCATTCATGGAGACGCGTACTGCCATCCGTGCTCGCTCCTGTTCCCGTCCGTCGGCAAACGGCCTCAGTATGGACGAAAGGCTGGCGCGTGTAAAGGAAGGCCGATGTGCGAAATTTACCGGCACCGGACGACTGTGCGGCAGGTTGCAGTCTGGCTGCGCGCGCAATCCCGGACCGCCGTGCAGTAGCCCCCAGGACGGCTCTGGCCCGACTCACTTAACGCCCGACACCGTTTCCGCAGGCGTCTCGGATTCGACGGGGGCCGGAGTCTGCTTCGACTCGCGAACGATGGTCCAGGCGACCAGCCAACGCTGATGTTCTTTCTGCAGCCCGAAATCCGCATCGAGTCGCCGTTCCATGTCCGACAGATGCCCGGCACCGTAGAAGATGGCAATCCGCCGCTTGCCGTGCTGGATCTGCTGGCGGAGGACTTCCAGCGCCTTCTTGTTGCGCTCGGTGATCAGCGTGGAGCCCTTGGGGCCGCTGAGCGACGACATCTGATCCTCCATCGTCTCAAACTGCTCGGCCATGATGCGTTTCAATCGGTAGGCCCGGTCCTTGGCAATCAGGGCGACCAGCAACTCGACTTCCGAGCTGTTACTGCCGCTGCCCCGCTTGGCCTGCATCGCCATCGAATCGACCATAATGCGAAAGAACATCGAGAGAAACTCTCGCCGCGATCCTTCATGCTCTGCGAGAACTCCTGGGTGACATGTCGGCATGCACCAGGTTGGGACGACTGTAGTCGATGCCGTCCAACTGAAACTCAAGTTTCAACACGTTCTTCATAACGTTCTGCAGGAAACTCACCGGGTTCGTATTGCCGCGCGGCTGCCCGGGATGACACGCGTTCCTTCCGGCGCCACCAGTTCGTAGAGCACGACGTCGTATTTCTTGAAACAACTCGTTCAGCTGATCGTAGTACTGGGGTTCCCCCACGTGGACGGCACCGATCAAGTCCACGGCAACCTTGGCCGGCACCGCCGGACTACTCGCCCGTGCTCGCTTCGGCACGTACCGGCGTGACCGCCGTCTCCAGCGCCAGCGGCTGCTGCTGTTCGTCCCGTCGGACGCGCAAGAATTTCGTGGCAGCGTCTTCCTTCGCGGTCGCTGCCGGCGAGGCAGTGGCTGGCTCGTCGCTGCCCGCCACCGCCGGCGCTTCCCGTCCAAGCAGACGATCGTCAGAACGGTCACTCGAACAGCCGGTTGCCACGTTGTCTCATGCGTATGAACTACTCGGAACGAACAGGCGAACGAATCCTCGAACACGACCGCTCCCACCCGTTCATCAGGGCCTGATCATGCAGATGTCCTGTCGCCGTCGGGCAAACGTGCGGCGAATGTCACGGAGGTGGCCCCGTTGTGCGAGGCGGCCACGCGCCCGCACCTGAGCGTGCCGTGAAGTATACGCCGAGCGCAGTCGGAATCGGCAAACGGCAAAGCCGCCTCGCAGCGTGACGGGAGAAAACTGCCGGCCAGGATTTGATTTTCGGCGGCAATCGAATCATAGTAGGAACATCGCTCAGAGGCACCACTCCGAGTTGCGGCCTCCCAGGAACCTGCCCCGCCTGAGGAGGCCATTTTTCTGCGCTGGCCCGGCTGCTCTGAGAGTTCGCGGGTGGAGACCGACCCGCCCGCCGGCCGATTTCAAGAGGGATGGCCGCCCGGCACAACCGGCAGATTTCGCTCCGGTTAGGCACGATCGGCACTCGTCCTTCTGGTCGGTACGATCTCTCCCGTACTGGCTGTGAAAGCGTCCGACAGTTGCCGACGAGTTTTACGCAGTCTTCCCAGTTTCCGAAATACGTGCCGAAGAATGGGCCGTTGCGAACAATTCCTCGTGAATTTCAGCAAGGCTTACCGTTCTTACTCAACTTCCACGACGATGCACATCCGATACTACCGTCACAATGAGAAGTAGTTCCACGCCGGTAGGATCGTATCCGGCGTGGCTGACCAAACGCGATAGCCGAGGGTGGAACGGAACCATGTCGATCACAAGATTAACGTCCGGGCTGGCGGCGTTGGTAACGACTCTGGCGCTAGCTTCGCAACGTGCAGGCCGAGTTGTTCAAGCCATTTGCATTCCCGCCGGTGGAATCGGACTTCCAGTTCTTTGCACCGGCGGACGTGGACACGTACGGAGGCGGTCCCGCCGCGAAAACGGGCTGGTTTGCCGACTACGATCGCGTGTACATGAACGTGTCAGCGACCGAACGACTCGTACTACCCTTTCGAACAAGATGGGTGACTTCACCTGGGGCAACCGTTTCGAAATCGGCTACGTCGACGACGACCAGAAGGGCTGGGTCGTTCACCGGCTGGCACATCGACGGTCCGAACGAAAACGTCGATCGTGGTGCACGGAGCGACTCAATCGCGTTCGTGGCCGGATGCCGATCCGCAAGCACTCCGATCTTCCCGCTGCGGACAACAACAACCGCGTTGACCGGGCAGCCGCGACTACCTGGTTCAAAACAGCGTCAACGTGGCCGACCTGACGGGTGCCGAACTCAATCGCACCTGGCAGCTGGACCAACTCCACTACGGTGCTCGTCTGACTCCGCATGGTCGGCCTGCGGTACGTGAAGTTCATCGACTTCTATCCAGCGCGATTACGTATCTGACGTACGACGAGGATGGTTTCCCGATTTCACCGACGTCGCTACCACCGGTCCGTGGATGATACTCGGCCACCACGGAGCAGCTGGATCACGCTGCGAGGCCGGCGTGCAGAACGACATGCTCGGTGGCCAGATCGGGCATCCACTGGGACAAGGACTACCGCCGCTGGAACTTCTCGGGTGACTTCAAGGCCTTCGCTCTGCAGAACTTCCAGAACTGGAACAACGTCAGAAGACGGTCACATCGATTTACGGTGGCACGACATTCCCGATCAGGACGCGGTTCCCGATCCGTGCTGATCGTCGAGACGCAGATCGGGTCTGCCGCCACAACGCGGAATTCGTGTTCGGCATGGAACTGCGATTCGACGCCGCCTACCGCCTGACGCGCGACATCTCGCTGCGAGGTGGTGCGGAGTTCCTGGACTTCGGCCAGGGCATCGGCCGCGGCATCGACATCCGCAGACAACAGCCAAGACGTGATCATGTTCGGGTTCACGATGGGCGTGACCTGGAACCGCTAGACACCGGCACGATCGCCGAACGCGACGCTTCAGCAACCGCACCACCTGCCTCGGGCATCCTGCCACGGGCGTCGAGGCGTTTCTCGACGCCGCCGTCGCCGTCAGCCGCCGTGACTCACCTCTGGACACCGCAATCCAGACTCATCTGATTGCGACGCCGCCAGCGGCGGAGTTCCGTGATCTCGCCCATGCAGCCGCAAACGCAGCGGGCTCTCCGGCCGCAGTTCGTCGAGCAGGGCCTCCGCCTTGTCGTAGGCCTCCGGATCGCTGTCTGGCTTCTTCATGATGATCTGATAACTACGCCGGACTTCTGCTTCGGTAAGCAAACGTGGATTCCTCACCTGGTTCAAGTACAGAACCGATCAGCCGCTCGATCTGCCCCGCCGTCATTGCACCCGGCGGCAGTTCCCTTGTTCTGACACGCGTGACACTTCATTCTAAAAGATGCACGGCGTGACTGCAAGAGCGGCGACGCACGCGCGGAACCGTGCGAATCGCCGATTCCCGGCGAGATCGAACCGGCTACCCGGCCGCATGCTGCGTGGGCGAACTCGAGCGGGCGACAGCGGCGGCGTTCACAGCCGCCCGCCGCCGGCTGCGTAGCGGGCAGGGTTGATCGTCTCCAGCTCCTCCGCCACCGCCATCACCGTCTGCTCAATCTGCTCGTCGGTGTGGCAGGCCGTGATGAAGAACCGCAGGCGCGCCGCATGTTCCTCCACCGCCGGATAGAGAATCGGCTGCACGTTGATGCCACGCTCGAAAAGCCGGCGGGACAGCTGCAAGGCGTGCAGCGAATTCCCCACAATGACCGGCACCACGGGCGTGTTGTTGCTGTAGCCCGTGTTGAGCCCGGACGCTTGGCCAACTGCAGGAACTTGCGCGATCGCTCCTGCACCCGCGCCACGCGCTCCGGATCCTCCTCAATCAGCCGGAGCGAGGCCAGCGCGGCTGCCGCATTCGAGGGCGGCATCCCCACACTGTAGACAAATCCCGGAGCCGTGTACTTCAAGTACTCAATCAGTTCGCGACTCCCGGCGATGTAGCCACCACAACTGCCAAACGACTTGCTCAGCGTTCCCATCCAGATGTCCACCGACCGACGGATCGATCTCGAAATGCTCGCCAATCCCCCGTCCGTGCGGTCCCATCGTCCCCATGCGAATGGGCTTCGTCGATCATCAGCAGCGCCTTGTGGCGCTGCTTGACGTCGACAAAACGCGGTAGATCGGGGATAATCGCCGTCCATGCTGTAGACCCCTTCAATCGCGATCAGCACGCGGCGATACTCGCGACGAATTTCCGCCCAGCAACTGATCGAGCGCCTCCCAGTCATTGTGAGGGAAGGGACGCCGCCGTGCACCGGACAGGATGGCCCCCTGGATGATGCTGTTGTGGGCCAGCGCATCGTGGACAATCAGATCGCCCGGACCAAACAGATGACCGATGGTCGTTTCATTGGTGGCATGCCCGCCGACCAGGCAGACGGCGTCTTCCGTGCCAATGAAGCTGGCCAAGCCCTGCTCCAATTGCCGATGGACAGGTTTTTCGCCCGACACCAGGCGGCTGGCCGATACGCTCGTGCCGTAGCGATCGATGGCCTCCTTGGCGGCCGCGGACACCGCGGGATCGCCCGACATGCCCAAGTAGTTGTAGCTGGCGAAGCTGATCACTTCCGGCCGCCGATCGTCGTGCGATCATTGGTGACCGATTCGTGGACGCTGAAGAACGGGTTGGGCGAGCCGGTGGCCGACAGCATGTGCCTGGTCTGCTTCAGCCTGCATGTACTCCGGCATCCGAGCGAACTCATAGTACTCCGGCCGGAATGTCCCCCTCGGCCGTCGTGCTCTGGGCCGCGGCGAAGCGGCCGTCCACGCGCGGCGCGGCTGCCAATGTACTTCTCGATCGCCAGCGCCGTTTCGCGGCAGGTTTCGATCTGCTGCAGCACCTCTTCCGGGAAACGGCCCGCCAAATGTCTCCTCCAGCGAGTTGGCGATCTGCAGGCGTTCGAGCGAATCGAGTCCCAGATCGACCACGATGTTCGTGTCGAGTGTCAGGTTCGCGGCCCGCTCGCGGGCCATGGCTCGCACGTGTTCCAGCACTTCGCGAGCAATCGCGTTCGGTTGGGTGTCGGCCGGAGGCGGGGCGGCGTCACCGCCATCGGCCGCGTGCAGCCGCCTTGCCGGCTCGACGGCAGCGGTTTGGCCGCCGGCTTGGCCGGCGAATCCCAGCTGAAAACCACTGGGCCATGGATCTGCAGCTCGCCCGTTAGAGAACGCGTCGCGGCACGCTGTTGCGCTGGATCTTGCCGCTGGACGTCTTGGGAATCGAGCCAAACCGCACCAGCACGACACCGTCCGGCGGCAGCTCATGTTCGGCGGTCACGCTGCGGCGCACTTGGTCGATGACATCGGACCAGTCTTTCTGGCGGCGCCGATCGGTCTTCGCCACGATGATCAGCCGCTCCTGGTTGCCAGTGTCGACGGCAAACGCGCCGACCGCCCCGGCCTGCAGCTGGTTGTCCGACTGCTCCACCGTCCGTTCAATGTCCTGCGGATAACGATTCACGCCCCGCACGATGATCAGGTCCTTGAGCCGGCCGGTGACGAACAGCTCGCCATCGCCCAGAAAGCCCAGATCCCCCGTCCGGAGGTAGTACTTGTTCGCGGGTCGCTCCGGCAATCTGGGCACGAAACGTCTCGTCGAGTCGCCTCCTCCTTTTGCCAATATCCGACCCCACGCTCGGGCTGCGGATCCAGACTCTCGCCGACCTGATGTTCGGGCAGCGGGACGCACGTTTCCGGATCGACGATCACCACTTCTTCGTCGGGCAAGACGTGTCCGCAACCGACCAGCAGCCGTTCGTTCTCGTGACCGGCCGGCACGGGGATCACCCGGTGTTCGTCGAGGGCCTTGCCGTCGAACCGCCCGATGGTGGGTGGCTTCTTCATGGACGCTCCGGTCACGATCAGCGTCGTTTCCGCCATGCCGTAGCAGGGGAAGAACGCCTCCTCGCGAAACCCAACCGGCGCGAATCGCTCGCAAAACGCCGCCAGCGTCGCCGGGCGAATCGGCTCCGCGCCGTTGAACGCCACCTGCCAGCTGCTCAGGTCCAGTCCCTCCATCTCCTCGTCGGTGATCTTCTGGGTGCACAGGTCGTAGGCGAAGTTCGGTCCGCCGCTGATCGTGACTCGATACTTGGTGATCGCGCGCAGCCAGCGGACCGGCTTCTGCAGAAACGCCATCGGCGACATCAGCACGTTGGGGCGACCGATAGTACAGCGGCTCGAGCACGCCGCCGACCAGTCCCATGTCGTGATACGTCGGCAGCCACGTCATTCCCAGACCCGTCTGCGTGGGCTCGAACGAATACACGATGGCCATCACGTTGTACATGATGTTCGCCGTGCGACAGCATCACCCCTTTGGGAGTGCCGGTCGAACCCGACGTGTATTGCAGGATCGCCAGCTGATCGGGGCGCAGTGGCGGGCCGCGTCCAGACGTCGGCTCGGTCCGAGGCGGATCTCGTCCACGGCAACCCAATCCAGTCGTCCGCAGGCTGGGCGTGTCGTCCAGCATTCCCATGCGTGCGATCGACGACGTCGGCCACCGTCAAGCGCGACGCTGGCCTCGGCATCGTCGGAAATCGCCTGCAGTCGCTGCACATTCCGGTTGCGACGCGGTGTGAAGGCCGGGACGGCCACCACCCCTGCGTACATGCAGCCGTAAAAGGCTTTTACGAAGTCCAGCCCGGGCGGAAACATGAGGATGGCACGATGGCCGGCCAGGCCCCGCTGCAGCAGCTCGGCGGCGATCCCGCGACTCGCCCGCTGCAACTCGGCGTAGGTGATACGGTCTTCGCCGCCGTCGCCGTCGCTGAAATAGAACGCCACCTGATCGGGGCGCTCCGCCGCCCAATGGTCCAAGACGTCAACGATGTTCGTGGACGGTGGGGGACAATAGGGGGCAAAAAAACGATCGAGATTCACCGCAGTACTAGCTCCAGCATCGAGGCAGTCGACGTGCTCGGCTCGCGGGCCTTCACGGTCATGGTCCGCCCCCCGGTGAACTGCATCTCCCGCAGTTCCCGATCATCCCCTTTGACGTGGATGAGGCAACGCCCAGCGCAGAGTCAGACGGCAATTCAGCGACCTAACACGCTGCATCGGGTTCAAATAACGTCGACTGAAGTCTTTTGGGCCAGTTTAGGACACGCCGTCGCTACAGTCTCCTCAATTGATACTGCTTTGCCCCCCCAACACAACACCCCCCCCACGGGTTCCCACCGGCGTTCAGCGACTTGCTGCCCTCAGCTCAACCGACAGCCGGCTCTCGGCCGTAGCTGTCCTCTACACGATCACTGATCCGTGCGGCCCATGCACGTTTCACCGAGGCTTCTCGAGCAGCTTCAGGCGCCCGCGCGCCGGCCAAGTGCCCGATCCTAAAGCCCGACGCAAGTCCGCCTGAGATCGCGCCTGTAATGGTCTCACACGCCGTGCCGGCCTGCGGGCTTGCCAGTTTCCGTCGCGGCGCAGTGCACCGGTCATGGCCGATCGCCCTGTCGCTCGTATATCTGTTATCGTACCTGATTACTCCCAACGCAATACCTGCAAGACCATTCCGCCCACTCTGTCGTCTGCCAGGCTCGGCAGCAGCTGACACGTCATTCCAGCACGAACTACCACGCCGCCAGCCGACTCCTGCGCGCAGCGGCTTTGTCGCCGTTGCTCTGGACCCCAGAACAGTTCGCCCATGCGTGCCCAAGCTCGACGAACGATCGTTGCTGAAAACCATGCCATCCGCGCTCGATCTCGACAGCGGATCGGTGAATCGACGGCCGATGCGAGCGCGTCGAAGAGTGTTCCATCGACAGTCCCGCACGCGAATCCACACCCGTCTGCATCGTCCACCCGATGCCGCAGCGACTAATCTCTGTATCGCCGGATACGCGTGTTGGATCTGCCGTGGACCATCTGGTGATTGGCAGCCTGACGAGGTGAATACACTCGCAACATGTTGAGACATAAGTTACCGACGAGGCCAAACCGCTCCCGCCCGTGCCGCCAACGTCTCCAAGCCGGCCGCGTCGCTGCCGGGCGCAAATCCACTGCGGAAGCGGCACTCGACCTGCGCGAACGAAGAGGAGCAACCGCAGTGACGCGAAACCCAGGACCACCACCTGCCTGCTCTCGCCGGCATCCTGTTTGCCACCACTTCTGGTGGTTGGGCACCCAGAGACCTTCTCGCCCGCATCAGCGCGGCTTGCGATCAGCCTTCAGCGTCCGCGGGCAAGTGCCCGATGCCCAAAGCCGACGAGCAAGTCCGGCTGAAGCCCGCTGACAATCTAAGTGGATTCGCGATCTACCGCTCAAGCCGGGGCAGACAGGAAGCCGGCTGACGCCGGCCAAGAGACCTGTAGTCAGCCCTCGCAAGTTGCTGATCACCGCCGTCTGACCTAATGGAGTCTGCCTGCGCACGACGCGCCGCCGCGAGACAGAGGTGCGGCCCGACTGAAGCCGTAAAACCCCCGGCCCCACCAAACTCACGGCTTCCGCAGGTCCGCCAGGTCGCACGTGTCCAATTCTCGCCACTGCTGATCGCGGCCGAGGAAATGGCGGAAGTGCATGGGAATCGAACCCACCAGCCGCCTGACTTGCAGACGGCTCGACGATTTTGAAGACCGCGGCCGGCACCAGCCGTGCACGCACTTCCGAAGAAATCAGCAGCGACCGGCGTCAGCACATCAGGCCCAGTCGAGCCCCGTTTCCTTGCGCACTCGCTCTTCGAAGTTGCCCAGCAGGCCGCCAATCACATCCCAACCGTCGCGCAGTCGGACCTCGACATCGCCATGCTGGTTGACGCGGACCACGGTGTCGTCCCGCACCCCCGCCTCGGGTAAATCCTTCACGTGCAGTTCGTCGTCCTTCACGATCAGAGCCAGCGACTTGCCTGTCATCTCGATGAATTTCATGGCCGATGTCTCACACACCTCCATCGTCCGCTGCCTCAGGCTCCCGCTTGCCGGACCTCGAATGCCTCTGCGCGGAAGGCTCCTGCCGATGGATCCATCGTACCACAACCGGAGGCGAGAATACACCAGCCCGTGGGACGGGAAAACTCCCCGGAGATATACGTTCGACAGGCGCCTGTCGAACGGCGGCTCGAGTCTACGCGACAGGCTGGAAGCCTCGTCCACGACCTGCGCGGACCGCTTCGCTCAGTGCAGCAACTGATCGACGTCCAGTTCCTCGGCCCGTGCCTCGGCCCCAACTTCCTGCTCGGCCAGGATGGCGTCGATCGCGGTCTTTGCCCAGCTCGTGCTTGTACGCACGCTCACCAGGCCGCTGCGCAGGAACTTCCGGCGGTGCAGGAAAAGACTCCGCACGAAGGTGTGAAAGAACTCCGGATCGGGGAATCCGGGCGCAGCTTCTCCGGTTCGGGAACAATGTGGATGATCGCCGAGTGCACCTTGGGCCGCGGCCAGAACACGGTCGGCGGCAGAATGCGCACCACCTCCGCCTCGCACTGGCTCTGAATCCAGACGCTCAACGCGCTGTAGTCCTTGGTCCTGGGCCGGGCCGTGATGCGATCGGCCAATTCCTTCTGAATCGTCACCATCATCGAGGAGGGCGTGATCTCGGTCGACAGCAGATTCGAGATCACGGGCGTGGCGATGTTGTACGGCAGATTGGCGACCAGCTTCAGCGCCGGCGCGGGATCGACCGCCAGGTGCCGCGGCCACCACCGCCAGCAGGTCCGGGTCGAGACGATTCTTGTTCTTGAGGGCATCGAGCTGCAGCAACGTCACGTTGTCGCAATCGAGCAGTTCCTCCTGGGCCAGCTGATGCAATTCCGCGCTGATCTCCACACTCACCACGGCGCCGGCCCGCTGGGCCAGCATGGCCGTCAGCGATCCGGTGCCGGTGCCGACCTCCAGCACCACGTCGCGGCGGTCCAGCTGCGGCCGCATCGACCAGGACCTGGACCAGATTCAAGTCGATCAGGAAATTCTGCCCGTGCCGGGTGTCCGGACGGATGCCCGCCTCCCGGAACCGCTGCAGCAGAAAGGAAACGGTCTGGCGGTTGGTCATAGTTGCCAGGCGTCCTTGAAGTGTCTCGAGTCAGGAGCCGCCGTTGGCACGACCCCATTTCGCGAACGGCCCGTCGAGCCGAGGTCGCCGCCGCGCAGCTGCTGCTCCACGTACTTGGCCAGCACGTCGGTTTCCAGATTCACCGGATCGCCGACCTGCAGTGGTCCGAGCGTCGTCACCTTCAGCGTGTGCGGAATCAAGCGCCACGCTGAAACGGTCGGGTTCCACATCCACCAGCGTCAGGCTCACGCCGTCCACGGCGATCGATCCCTTGCTGGCCATCTGGCGCGACAGTGTCTGCCGGAACGCGAAACCAGAAGGTCGACCAGTCCTTGATCGTCGATGCGCCGTCCAAGTGCCCCACACCATCGATGTGGCCGGTGACGAAATGGCCTCCCAGCCGATCGCCGAACCGCAGCGAGCGTTCCAGATTCACGTAACTGCCCGCCGCCGAGCCGACCCAGATTCGTGCGGCTGAGCGTTTCGGCTCCCGCATCGAAACCAAACGTCTCCGCCTGCACGTCCACGACCGTCAGGCAGCAGCCGTTGACCGCGATGCTGGTGCCCATCTGCAATTCCCGGCGATCGACGGCGCGCGAATCACCAGCCGGACACCGGGCGGCGCCGGAATCAACTGCTCGACCTCCGCCCGCATTTCCACCAGACCCGTGAACATGCTTCGAGCTCCCGATCCAGTGACGGACGAATCCGACCCGTCGCCGCCCGACGGCGCTCAGAACCGCGCCGTAGCACTCCGACGCAGACGTCCGCAGCGGCGAGTGTAAGGTCGATCGGCTGCCGAGGGCAACGCCGGTCCGGGCGATTCGTTCGCCGACGCTGCCGCCGTAGGCAGGCTCCCAGCCATCAGACACCTCGGGCGAATCAGGCAGAATCGAGCCGGACGTTTGGTACCCTCTCTTGCGAACCCGATACAGGAACTGAACGATGAGCATCATTTCTTCCGTACACGGCCGCCAGGTTCTCGACAGCCGCGGCAATCCGACCGTGGAAGTGGATGTCACGCTCACCGACGGCTCGTTCGGTCGAGCCGCGGTCCCCAGTGGTGCCAGCACGGGTGTCCACGAAGCCTGGGAACTGCGCGACGGCGACAAGGCGGTCTACCTCGGCAAGGGCGTGCTCAAGGCCGTCGAAAACGTCAACACGCGGATCGCCGAGTGCCTGATCGGCATGGACGCGCTCGATCAGACCAGCGTCGACAAGGCCATGATCGAACTGGACGGCACGCCCAACAAGAAGGAGCTGGGGGCCAACGCGATTCTGGGCGCGTCGATGGCAGTGGCCAAGGCGGCCGCACAGTACACGGACCAGCCGCTGTATCGCTACCTGGGCGGCGTCGGCGCCAATCTGCTGCCGGCTCCGATGATGAACATCGTCAACGGCGGCCAGCACGCGGACAACTCGGTCGACGTCCAGGAATTCATGGTCATGCCGCTGGGCTTCGACTGCTTCTCCGACGCCCTGCGCTGCGGCGTGGAAGTGTTCCACAGCCTCAAGAAGGTGCTGCAGTCCAAGAAGCTCAGCACGGCCGTCGGGTGACGAAGGCGGATTCGCTCCCGACCTGGGCAGCAACGCCGAGGCGCTGGACCTGATCATGGAAGCGATCACCAAGGCCGGCTACGAAGCCGGCAAGCAGGCCTTCATCGCGCTGGACGTCGCGGCCACGGAACTGTTCGACGAGAAGAAGAAGACCTACACGATCGACGGCAAGGCCATCGACGCGGCCGGCATGATCGCACTGCTCAAGAGCTGGGTCGACAAGTACCCGATCGTCTCGATCGAGGACGGCTGCTCCGAGGACGACTGGGACGGCTGGAAGCTGCTCACCGACACCCTCGGCGACCGCATCCAGATCGTGGGCGACGACCTGTTCGTGACCAACACCGAGCGACTGCAGCGGGGCATCGACCAGGGCGATCGCCAACAGCATCCTGATCAAGGTGAACCAGATCGGCTCGCTCACCGAAACGATCGACGCGATCCGACTGGCCCAGCGCAACAACTACACGACGATCACCAGCCATCGCAGCGGCGAGACGGAAGACGCGACCATCGCCGACCTGGCCGTGGCGCTGGGCACCGGTCAAATCAAGACCGGTTCCGCCTCGCGTACCGACCGCATGGCGAAGTACAATCAGCTGCTGCGGATCGAAGAGGAACTGGGCGACGCCGCGCTGTACGGCGGCAAGTTGTTCCGTCGCAGCTCGTAGCCGTGGTGCGGCGAGTCCCCGGATCCGACGTTCGCGCACGGTCACGCACCCCAGCGTCCGGGCGTCCCCCCGCGGTGGCAGCCGGCGGGAGTCGGGTTGGCCATGACGTGGATCGTCGAAGAACCGGTGTACATCGTGATCCTGGGGGTCATCACCCTCGCGTTTATCGGGTTCGCCTGGATGCAGACCGGTTATCGGTGGATGCTGCACGCGACTTCGGTGCCGTCGCGTTGACCGTCGGCCTGCTGCTGCTCGAACGCCTGGTCGAAACGGAACCGGAACAGATCGAAAACACGCTGCAGCAGATTGGCCGCGACGTGGAACGAACGACCTCGACACGATCTGCCCCACGTCTATTCCGGCGCGCCCGAGACGTTGGCGCACGCCCAACGCGAGTTTCCGCGGTATGCGTTCCGGCGTCGTGAACATCAAGCGCAACGTCGAAATCCGCGCTCGATCCGACCGCCAGCCGCCCGTCGGCCGATGTCACGTTTAACGTCCGGTCGACGTGACCGAAGTCGCGAACGGGCATTCACTACCACTCGCCGCTTCGTCCACGTGACGATGCGCAAGGAAGGCGGCCGGTGGAAAGTGGCCACGTACTCGTACGACGAACCGCAAGTTCGATGTTCGACCGACCGCCACAGTGATAGGCCGGCCTATCGGAGCCGCCACCGTGCTCGCTCCGTCCGGCGGCCGGACCACGATCGGGAGCACGATGCCCCGGACGCACATGCGATCGTCGCGGGGCCCCCGCGAGCGATACGGGGCGTTGCGGCCGTCGTAGTACGGTGGCGGCTGCTGCCGCCCGTAGGGATCCACGTTCCTCCCCGCCTCGCCACCACCCGCCTGATCCGCGCCAAACGGGCCCAATTTCCCACCGCCACCCAGGCCGGCGAACGGTGGTCCCCACAGCGATACGGAACCGAATACGGTCGGAACGGGAACCGCCATTCGCCGTACGGCCGCACGGGCCGTCCCCATTCCTCGACGATGTGCATGTGGTCGACGCTCAGCCCGGCCTGAATTGCTCGCCGTGTGCCGATAGCCGCTCTGCATGAAATCGGTGCGGGCAAACGTGTAGAACGGACCGATCGGCGTGTACTGGTCCACGCGTACCCGTCTGAGGATCGTGGGTGTAGTACGACGGCGCGGTGATCCAGTCGGCGCCGGGGCGGCGGCGCACAGCATCAGCACGGCTCAACGACTGCCAAGATAAGTACTAATTTCATGGGGAGGACGCCTGATTCGAAAAGACCTTCGATGAGGGGTAATCCGCTTGCCGGGCGACCTCACCCCCGTGTACTGCTCAAGTTCCTGATTTGCGCGCTGCATCCTGTGGCCAAGGGATCAGCCCGGGCGCTTTCTCGTTTACCCCGCCGGCTTCTCCACCATCAGCTCACCGGTCTGGGGATCGTAAATATACCGTTGCCCGGCGGGCAGCTCGGGCAACTGGATCTGATTCGCCTGGATGATCTGCTCCATGAATTCCTCGTGCGACTTGGGTTTGCGACCGTTGGACGCTTCATACAACTGCAGGGCATGGGGGATCTGAATCTCAAACACCATCCGTTGCTGCGTCTGGAACAGACCGGCGCTGGGGTCACGATCATCTTGATCGCCGCTGTCATTCACCGGTGGCCTCCTTCACCCGACACCGGCCTCCGCTTTGACCCGCGTGCGTCCGGGGACTCCGGCTGCGGTCGTTGGCGCGGCCATTCGCGTACCCGACTGCATCGTGCCGCCGCGCGGATAAGGTGGCGGGCCCCTTTCTCCCGACCGGCGGAGGCGGCGGGGGTGCCGGACCGGCCCTATGATTGGCCGGATCGTGGTCTCACTCGCGGCGCGGCTGCTTCCGAGCATCCAGCAGCACCATGCCCAACCAATCACGCAACACACACACGTTGCATCGTCCTTCTCCCTCTCTCTTCCTCTGCTCTTGCTCTTCGCTCTTCCTCTTGCTCTCGTCACTCGTCTTTCGTTATCCGTCACGGCCTCAGTCACTCTTCGGCCGTCGTCTTCCGTCATCCATCCGCTTCGCCTCGTGATCCTTCATTGTGAGGACTCCAGTAACTTCCAGTTTTCCATCTGCTGCATCGCCGCCGGTCGGTCATGTCGTATTGCAGCGGCGACAGGCTGACGAACCCGCCTTCCAAAGCGGACAGATCGGACTCGGTTTCGGTCGGCCGCGGTCCCGGTTCGGTCGCCGCCCAGTAGTACGTACGCCCCTTGGGATCCTGCCGTTCGATATATCGTTCGCCGTACTGCACGATGCTCATCGGGACAATCCGCACGACCCGTGGCCGGCCAAGCGCAGCCGTCGGAATATTCAAGTTGTACAGTTGCGGTGCGGGCCCCTTCTGAGCGAGGATCTGTTCGATCACGTCGCCCGCGATCGCCGCCGCTCGTTCGTATTGGGCTTGCTCGTCGAACTCCAGCGACACGGCCACGCTCGTGATGCCAAAAAAGGCCCCTTCAATGGCGGCGGCCACCGTGCCCGAATAGAGCACATTGATGCCCGCATTCAGTCCGCCGTTCATGCCGCTGACCACCAGGTCCGGTCGTCGCGGACAGAACTTGAACACGCCGATCTTCACGCAGTCGGCCGGACTACCTTCCACCGCCCAACCGCGTCGCCGCTCGCCTTGGTAAACCTCTTTGCAGATCAGCGGACTGAGGAACGTGATCGAGTGGCCGACGCCGCTCTGTTCCGTGGCCGGTGCCACCACCGTCACATTGCCCAGCCGCCGCAACTGCTGCTCCAACGCCTCGAGTCCCGGTGCGTAAATGCCATCATCGTTGGTGAGCAGAATCTCCATGGTGCCCAACCATCCCTTCGTCGAGCGCACGCGGTCCATCCCAGTTCTGCGTTTCATCATAGTCACGCGCCGACCTTCAACGCGACACACGCCGCAAACCGCGTTCCTGGAACAGATTGCGCCCACTTTGCGGGTTATCCTCGCAGAGCGGGCCCCCTGGCCGCTCCAGGACATCCGGAAAACGGCCCGCACGGGCTGTCGGACCGTTGCATCGCCGAAGCAGGGCTACAATCCAATCCCCATCGATCCTCAGATTGGATGTGCCGCGACGGGCCCGTCGTCGACCGAGCGGGGATCGGAGTCGAATCAGCCGAAACGACAGACAGGCAACCTGTGGTGGTGAATACCAAACCGATCGCGACCTATACCGAGCGGCTGCTGGAGGTCCGGCGAGACTTCGCGTTGTACGGCGACCGCATCGTGGTGCAGGCCCGCTGGTGGCCGAACAGACGGTTCGAGAACGTGGTGTCTCTGGCCACGCTCAAGGGCGAGGTCCGCGAACTCACCATCCGCTATCGCATGTTCCGCTATGCCGGCTGGGTGATGGCGATTGGCGCGTTGCAGATATTTGCCATGTCCTATTACAACGCCAAGCGGCGCGCCCGCTGGGCGGTGATCGGGAAATATCGCGCTGGGCGTGATGATCCTCGTGAAGCGTCCTCGCCGTCGCGCTATCCCGAATCCGACGGGTTCCCCCTTCGCGCGATTCAACTCCAAGTCCGGCCGGGCCGGGTTGGATATCGGCTGTGCGGGGAATGAACTGGCCGTCTTCAAGACGTTCGTGGAGCAGGTCAGGCGACAGATTTTGAAGTTCGTCCTGACAGGACCCGCGGCCGGGTCCGGCGAGGAGACCCGGAGCGGATTCTGGCCGGCCGAGGCGGCCCAAACCCATACGTCCGGGGCGAGCCGGAAGAGGGTTAGCGACGCCTGAGCATGGTGTGCTATAATTCGACCCTTGAAATCCCGTCGCGGCGGTCGCGCGGGGATTCTGCATTTCGGATACTGCGGGCGTCCAGCGCCGTGGGGACGATACGTGATGCTCAACGGTGGACACCGTGAGTTCGGGGCACCTGCCGGTGGACGCGTCAGAGTCCCAGGTCGCAAATCGTATGATCCACGCTGTTTTCGTTCGACAATTGCACACGAAGGGACCCTGGTGATGGTCAGCCATCCACAAGCGGCCGACTCGCAGGGGCCCGACATTGCCCGCGAGCGGATCTTGGTGCTCGATTTCGGCTCGCAGTATGCCCAGCTGATCGGCGCCGCGTGCGCGAGCAGCACGTGTTTTGCGAGATCGTGCGGCACGACATTTCGGTGGACCAGATTCGGGAGCACCACCCGCTGGGGTTGATCCTCTCTGGAGG
>CAVWHV010000031.1:0-131893 GCA_963754725.1 uncultured Planctomycetaceae bacterium | reverse complement strand
ACGTGACGAAACATGATCGCTCTCTCCTTCGTCAATCGATGGAAAAGCTGGAACTGCAAACCATTGCATTCAGGTCGGAAGATACATGCTGTGACACTTGCCCGCAAGTTGTTTGCCAATAGGCCCTGCCAAGTTTGACAATCCCAGGCTTGGCCGCGAAAATGTGCTGCAACTCCAGCGTGTCATCGAGGCCGCGCAGGCCGTTGGTTTCGTCGATCACAACGTCGCCGACATGGATCGAGCCGCAGGGGGACGGATAAAGGGAGTGGTGCGTTTTTTCTAACCTTGACAAGTGGGGCGCCAACCTGTGAAACCGTATCCACTCGTTCCGACCATCATTCCGGGCATCGCGGTTTTCTTTCTGCTCTTGATGGTGCTCTCCGCTTCCTCCGCCGCGCAAACGCTCACGCTCGCACTCGACGCCGCCGCCACCGGACCTGAAAAATTCGCGGCGGAAGAAATCCGCCGCGCGGCGACCGAGCAGGACATGACCGTCGTCAGTTCCGAGAAGAAAGAGCCCGCTGACACGATTCGCATCACGCTCGCTGTCGGCGCACCGGCCGGCCCCCAGGCCGTCGCGGAGAGCTACGCCATCCGGGTGCGAAACGAGAACGGCCAACGCACCATCGCGGTGCACGGTGCCGACGCTGCGGGAGTGATGTATGGGGGACTGGACGTGGCCGAGGCGATCCGGACCGGTACGCTTGACTCGTTGAAGGACTCCGACCACACACCGCACATCGCGCAGCGCGGCATCAAGCTGAACATCCCGCTCGATCTGCGCACGCCCACCTACACGGACCCCTCCGATGCCGCGCAGGCCAACATTCCGGAAATGTGGAGCAGGGAGTACTGGCGCGAGCTTTTCGACGACATGGCCCGCCACCGTTTCAATGTCATCACGCTGTGGACGCTCCATCCCTTCCCCAGCATCGTGAAGGTGCCGGAGTTTCCGCACGTCGCGCTGGATGATGTCTGGCGCACCACGGAGAAGCTGGACGAGCAATTCAGCGCCAGCGGCGACGATTTTGTGCGGCCGAACATGCTCGCCAATCATGAGGTCGTGAAGAGGCTGACCATAGACGACAAGATCCAGTTCTGGCGCGACGTCATGCAACTGGCGAAGGATCGCAACGTGGACGTGTATTGGTTCCTGTGGAACGTCTTTCTCTACGGAGCGGAAGGCAAAGACGGGATTACCAGCGACGAAGGCGCACCGCGCACCATCGAGTATTTCCGCGCCAGCGTTCGCGAGACCATCAGAACCTATCCGTTGCTGGCGGGCTTCGGTATCACCGCCGGTGAAAGCATGGCTGAGAATATCGGCGGGATGACCAAGGAGCAATGGCTCTGGAAAACCTACGGCGAGGGCATTCGCGACGGACTGCAAGACACCCCCGACCGGAAATTCCGGCTCATCCACCGCTTCCACATGACGGCCCTGGGCGAGATCAAGAAGGAGTTCGCCGAGCTACCCTGCCAGCTCGACCTCAGCTTCAAGTACGCCATCGCGCACATGTATTCCGTGCCCAATCCGAGCATGATCCAACCGGTGCTGCCGTTGCTCAGTCCTGAACTCCGCTGCTGGCTCACGATCCGCAACGATGACATTTACAGCTTCCGCTGGGCTGACCTGGACTATGCCCGCGCCTTCGTCAAGGCGATCCCCGGGGAGAACGAGATCGCCGGCTTCTATATGGGATGCGACGGCTACCACTGGGGTCGTGACTTCCTGTCCAAAGACCCCGGCACTCCGCGTCAAACCGTAATGCACAAGCAGTGGCTTTCCTTCGCACTGTGGGGTCGCCTCGCCTACGAACCGGACCTGCCGGCAGCCACGTTCGAGCGTCTCACTGCCGCCCGTTTCCCAGGGGCCGATGTGCGCAACCTCACCGCCGCTTGGGCGGATGCCTCGAAGACCTTCCCGCACATCACCCGCTTTTTCTGGGGTGACATCGACCTCAAATGGTTTCCCGAAGCCTGTCGCCGAAAGAGTGGCTTCTACACCGTGCGTAACTTCATCGAAGGCGGCACGATGCCCGGAGCTGGCGTGCTCAACATCATCGAGTGGCGCACCAGCCTCCTCGCGAACCAGCAGCCGGCCGGTGTCACTCCGCTGGAAATTGCGGCGACCCTGGACGCCCATGCCACGCGGGCGCTTCGAGCACTGCCCGAACTCCAGCAAGCCACCGTTACTCCTGCCAGCCAAGCCAAAGAATACGCCGCGACACTCGGCGACATCGAAGCCATGTCGTATCTCGGGCTGTACTACGCTGCGAAAATTCGCGGCGCCTGCGATCTCGCGCTCTTCGACAGAACCGGCGACGCCAAGCAACAGGCGTCCGCCGTGCAGCACCTCGAAGCAGCCCTCAGTCACTGGAAGGACTATGCAACCGCCTACACGCGCCAATATGTCCAGCCCGTCCTCTACAACCGTGCCGGGGTGGTGGATATCCCCAAGCTCACCGACAAAGTCGCCGACGACGTGAAGATGGCGCACGACTGGAGACCCGGCACGGTCGACGAAGCGAACATCAATCGATCCGGGACGGAGGCAGGATTCAGGAAGTAGAATCAATGTGCCGCACCCCATTTCGCGTCACAATCGCCCCATCCGGCACGTCCGCCCCAGGTCGCTTTTCCCAGAACGGCACGGCTTTGCCGGCTGCCCGAATCCCGAGGCGGGCAACCTATACTTGCGCGGCTCTGGGTCGTCACTCGGCCAGAGCTGTTCCTCGCACCGTGCTCCGCCCACAGGAAGACACAACCACCTGCGACACCTCCGTGTGACAAGTCGGTCGCGCACTCCGGAGACCTCCGATGTCAGATCACAGCCTTCCCATCCAACAGGTCGTCGAAAACGCGTTGGACACGGTCGAGCAGGCCGTTGGCCGTGTCGCCACCGACACGGTGCCGACCAAGAAAAAGAAACACAAGACCAAGAGATCGTCCTCCACGGTCAGCGCCACGCCCGGCAAACTCAAGAACTCCACCTACGAACGCCAACTCGCCGAACTGCACATTGAGCTGGTGAAACTGCAGGAGTGGGTCAAGCTCCGGGGTCTGAAAGTGGTCGTGCTGTTCGAGGGCCGGGATGCGGCCGGGAAGGGAGGCGTCATCAAGCGGATCACGGAGTGCCTCAATCCGCGGACGTGTCGCGTGGTGGCCCTGGGGACTCCGACCGAGCGTGAGAGGACCCAGTGGTACTTCCAGCGGTACGTGTCCCAACTGCCCGCGGCGGGCGAGATCGTGCTGTTCGATCGCAGCTGGTACAACCGTGCCGGCGTGGAACACGTGATGGGATTCTGCACCGACGAAGAATACCGCGAATTCCTCCGCTCCTGCCCGGAATTCGAGCGGATGCTGGTCCGGGCCGGCATCACCCTCATCAAGTACTGGTTCTCGATCAACGACGACGAGCAGGAACGCAGGTTCCGCAGTCGCATCGCCGATCCGACCAAGCGTTGGAAGCTCAGCCCGATGGATCTCCAGTCGCGGGAGCGGTGGGTGGAGTACTCCCGGGCGAAGGATGACATGTTCGCCTATACCGACATCAAACAGGCCCCCTGGTACGTGGTCGACGCCGATGACAAGAAGCGTGCGCGCGTCAACTGCATCAGCCATCTGCTGAGCATGATCCCCTACCAAGAGACCAGGCACGAGAAGATCAAACTGCCCCCACGTCAAGAGAACCGCGGTTACATCCGCCCACCTCTGGCCGACCAGACGTTTGTCCCCGGCGTGGTGTGAGAAGGGGCCATTCAGTTATCGGAAACCGTGGCGTATTCCTTGCGTTGAATCACTTGAACCGCCACGACCAGGGTCACGACCACGACGCCGCACAGGATCAGCAGGTGCAGCCAGGCGGGCTCGGTGCCGAGAAACACTTCGCCCGCTTGTGGCGTCATCAAACCCCGCCAGTCCATCCAAGTGAACAGCAGGCCGCGCAGACGATACTGCACGGTGAACTTGTTGATCACCGCGGGAATCAACGAGACCAGGAACTCGAAGATCAACGTATATGCCACGGCAATCACCATGGCGCGGCGATGCAGCCACACACCGATCAGACTGTACACCGCGCCGTACGGAGACGCTGGCGATTGCCACCAGGGCCACCATCGTCCACCACAGGCGGAAAGGGTCTTCGGGCCGCACGATGCAGCACGCAGATCGTCGTACTGGTCCAACCGGCCAGCGTCGTCCAGGCCACGGCCGTCAGGTACTTGCCCAGCAGCACGCTGACGCGTCCCCGCGGGCGCACCGCCAGATAGATCCAGGTGCGCCCCTCCAGTTCCGCGTGCACCAGGGGGGCACCCACAGCAGCAATCCGAAGAGCGTGATCACCTCCGGGATCAAACCGAAGAACACGGCGCCCCAGAGCGTGCGCAGAGCGGGCTCGGCGGCTGCCGTTCTTCCGGCTGATCGGCCGCCTCCGTGGTCGGCATCGGCCGCGCCTGGGCCTGTCGGCGGCACGGTCCGCCGAACGCTTGCGTTGGCTGCCCGAATCTTCTCTGCATCGACCTGCGGGCGGTCGCTGTCCTCGCAATCGCAGGTTGCTTTTCAGGTCCTCTTCGTAGTACTTCATCACGCTGACGATGAAGACGGGAAACAGCATCAGCAGCAGCCAGACGGCGACACGGCTCGACGTCAGCGTCCGGCGGACTTCGAAACGAAACACCGCCAGAGCCCCGTGCCAGCATCACGACACTTCTCCTCGATGCATTCGCATCAGCGACGAGAACAGCCGCTGCAACGAATCGTCGGCCGAACGCATCTCGTGGATCCGCACGCCCAGCTGTCTCCAGCCACGCGGGCAACTGCTCAAAGACCGCCAACGGATGTGCGGGTGGCCACGAGAATCGCCTGACCGTCGTCGACGAACCGCACCGATTCCACCAGTCCCGATTCCACGAACTGCCGCGCCAAGACCGCCGGTTGGTCGCAGCGGATGTGAATCTCGTTCGGCACGTCGGCCAGCAGGGCGTGGATTTCCTCGGGCGGTCCCGGAGGCCAGCACGCGCCCGCCGCGGATCAGCAGGAAACTGGGACTGACCGCCTCGACCTCGTGCAGAATGTGGCTGGACAGGATCAGGCTGCGTCCCGTCCCGCACCCACTTTCGCAGCACTTCCGTCATCTCGTGCCGCCCGATCGGATCGAGCCCGTTGAAGGGTTCATCGAGGATCAGCAGGCTGGGATCGTGCGCGAAGGCCTGGGCCAGTTTCGTGCGCTGCCGCATCCCCAGCGAATAGGTGCCCATGGGGCGGTGCATGGCAGCCGCCATGCCGACCCGCTGCAGCGCGTGCTCGGCCCGCTGGCGTGCCTCGCGGCGGTCGAACCCGTGCAGTTCCACCAGGTAACGCACCCACTCCAGCGCCGACACGTTGGGATACAGGACATCGACGGCCGGACACAGGCCGATCGCGCGGAGCAGGCCATCCTGCCGCCACGGCGACTCACCCATCACGCGGACTCGGCCCATCGTCGGACGCAACTGGCCGGTGATCAGGTTCAGCAGCGTGGTCTTGCCCGATCCGTTCGGACCGACCAGGCCGTACGCCCCTGGCTAAGTGACAATGTAATGTCATTGACTCCGATGACCGTGCCGTACAGCTTCGTGACATTCTGCAACTGAATCATGACGACTCACACACGCATCGGGGCGGCCACGCGGACCAACAACACCAACAGCGGACAGGACGGTCGACGACCACGAGCAGCAGCGCCGCGGCAGTCACGTCGCTCGATGTTCGAATGCAGCCCAAACACCCACGCCTGCACACGTCCCAGCACGTGATAGAGCGAGATCATGCTCCACTGCCGCCCCAGACCGAGACGCTTCCAGATTGGCGTACGCGGCCCATCCCAACCCCCACACGGCGAACCACGCGAACCCCGCATACCGGCTCTCCGTCGTCAGCGAGGAGAAGAACAAGGCCAGCGAGGAGGTGGGCATCAAGAGCACGGCCGACGCGGCCAGGATCCGCAACGGAATGTCCCACGTGTCCAACACGACACTCACCGAAGGTGACAACAGGACACCCAGCACATACAGCACCAGCGCGGGGACCGTGGTCACCGCCGCCAGGTAGCACCCAGACCACCATCGCCTTGCCAAACACGTACTCCACCGGCGTGATGGGCCGGGAAAAGTACAGCAGAAAGGCCCGGGAACGGAAATCCTGCGAAATCAGCGGCGGAGCGATCATCCCCACCAGCAAGACCATCAGCACGGCCTGGGGATAGCGAAAGAACGTCATCAGCAGCAGCGACCAGACCTCGTGCCGCGCCGTCGACGGGTCGGCGTTAAACGCGGCGATCGCCACGTCCGACTGGGGCATGCGTTCCAGCAGACAAGGGCACGGCCTGCCGCAAGTCCTGCCGTTCCAACCCCTGCTCGTACACGAAGATCGCGATGCCCAGTCGCGCGGCCGGCAACCAGGCGAAGAACAGCATCCGACGCAGCCAGTGGTTCTTCCAGACCAGCTTCATGCCGGCACCGGAGATGACCAGCCAGCGCAGCCACGGAGTGCCCACATGGCCCGCTCCCAGCGGCGATACCCCACGTCATGAATTGGCACGGTGGCCTCCTCGGACCGCGTCCAGGAAGATCTGCTCGAGCGAGTTGCGCGAGGGAACCAGCGAACGCAATCCCACCCCCGTCTCCTCCGCCCACCGCCAGATCCGATCGGTCGCCTCGTCGCCGTCGATCTCCACGCGCAAGGCACCGTCCTCCTCGATCGTCACGCGGCCCCCGCTCGCGTTCGATGCGCCGAATCAACGGCTGCGGATCCCCGGCCGTCCGGACGTGCACCGCCGGCGACGAGGGCCGACTGAGCGACTCCAGCGAATCGACCACGCGCACCTCGCCCTAGGCCAGAATCACCACCATGTCGCAGATGGCCCGCACGTCGGGCAGGATGTGCGTCGAGATCATCACCGCCTTGCCCGCGTCGCGGGCCAGCGTGCGAATCCGATGCAGCATCGCCACGCGTTCGTCCGGATCCAGTCCGGCCGTCGGCTCGTCCAGAATCAGCAGCGGCGGATCGTGCACGATCGCCTGCGCAAACTTCACCTTCTGTCGCATGCCGGTCGAGTACGTGTCGACGTCTCGATAACGCTCCTGCTCCACCCGCAGAAGTCGAGTATCTCGTGCGCGCGACGCAACGACTCGGTCAGCGGCGAATACCCCGACAGCCGCGCCGCGAACTGCACCATCTCCACGCCACTCAAGCCGGCAGATGTAACAGTCATCTTCCGGCATGAAACCGACGTTCTGCCGAATCAGCCGCGCTTCCGCATCAGGTCATAAGCCCAACACCGGCCGCGTTCCGGAGGAGATCCGCACCAGCCCCAACAGGACCTTGATCAGCGTCGTCTTGCCCGCGCCATTGGGACCCAAGTAACCCCGTGACACCCGACCCCACGGTCATGCTGACCTTCTGCAGCGCGCACACGCGGCCGTAACGCTTCTCGATCGAGTTCAGCTCAACGACCTCGGTTCTTTGTCACGCCCACTTCAACACCGCAGGTCGCCTTATCGCTTGAGCATGCGGAACGCGCAGTCGCCACCCCAGCCCTGAAAGACGGCCAGGTAGACATACAGCATCGCCAACGGCTCCAACTGCCGCGCCAGTTTCAGCGGACCACACTCGATCGGATCAAACCCCAGTTCCACGCGCCAATTGCTTGACCGTCGCCTTGGCGTCCTCATCGTCGCCGCAAACGAACACGTGCGCGTCGCAGTCGCCGTAACGCGGGTTCTCCATCGTCGCCGCGCTGAGTGTGTTGAACGCTTTCACCACCCGCGCGGTCGGAAACCACTCGGCAATCTGCTCCGCCGCCGACGTCGTGTACCCCAACGTCAGACCCTGCAAGATCGGGTGTCAGCGGATTGATGCAATCCATCACGATCTTGCCGTCCAGACTCGCCGCCGACGCCGAGACCGCGCGCGTCTGGTCGAACGGGAATCCCCAACAGAATCGCGTCCGGCGGCGGCCATCGCCTCCGCACACGTGCCCGGCCGTGGCCCGCCCGGCCCGCTCCAACACCTGCTGCGCCTCCGCACTGCCCGGATCCCGCGCCCCAAAATACACCTCGTGGCCCGCCCGGGCCCAGCGACATCCCAACGCCTTGCCCACGTTTCCCGTGCCCAACACCGCAATGTTCACGCTTCAAGCTCCTGTCTGGTCTGAAATCGGGTCAGCGTTTCATCATGGAGCATCCGAGAGCAATGGGCAAGCGGTCAGCAGGCCGGGTCACTCGGCGCACCCTGCCTGGCGGGTAGGATGCTTGGAAATCCGCCCGGACGCGTCGGCCCGCGGCAGGCTGACCGGACTCCCGGCCCGCCGGGCCCAACCCTGCCCCGTCGGGCTCCGGTTCGTCGTCCACCAGGTATCCAATCCACTGAGCGAGTACGGCCCCATGCCAAACCACGGTCATGACAGCCAACGCGGATCGCTCCGGTTTCTCTTCGACAACTCGCTGTTCCTCATCGGCGGAGCCATCCTGGCCCTGGTGTGGGCCAATCTGGACGTCGACAGCTACCGGGCCACTTGGTATTTCGATATCGGCCAGTTCGTGACAGGACGACTCCCACGGCGAAGCCGCGGGCTCGCCGCAGGCGGACCAGACCGACGAGAGAGCGCCGGTCGACGGTCATGCGCTGACACTGTATTTCCTCGTCAACGACATTCTGATGGCCCTCTTCTTCGCATGGCCACCAAAGAGGTCTGGGAAGTCGATGCTGCCGGGGGGCAGCTCTGTCCCATCCGCGGCGAGCAGCGACGCCGCTGTTGGCAACCGCCGGTGGACTGATCGGGCCGGCCGCCCTGTATATTCTGGGAACGGTCATGATCGGCCAGTCCGGCTGGTTCGGACAGGCAGGGCGATCTGGGTCGCGGCTGGGCCGTGCCCTGCGCCACCGACATTGCCTTCAGCTACCTGGTGGCCCGTCTGATCTTCGGCCCGGGTCATCCGGCCATCGCATTTCTGCTGCTGCTGGCCATTGCCGATGATGCGGCCGGCCTGGCGATCTTGGCGATCGTGTATCCGCAAGCGCCGTTGCAGCCTGCCTGGTTGCTGCTGACCGTGACGGCCATCGGCCGTGGCCTTGCTGTTGCGCCGCCTGCGATTGCACAGTTTCTGGTGGTACCTGCTGATCCCCGGCACGCTGTCGTGGCTGTCGTTCTACTTGACCGTGGCATTCACGCGGCTCTGGGACTGGTGCCCATCATTCCCTGTCTGCCGCATGCGCACAGCGACTTGGGGATCTACGCGCGCGAGGAACTGAACCGCGAGCGACACACTCAGCGAGTTTGAACATCGGTGGAAGCGACCGGTGGAAATGTTCTTGGGGCTGTTCGGTTTGAGCAACGCCGGTGTCGTGCTCGGAAATGTCGGTGCGGCCACCGGGGTTGGTGCTGGTCGGACTGCTCGTGGGCAAGCCGATCGGAATTACCCTGTTTACCTGGATTGCCGAAAAGATGGTTCCACTTGGAAATGCCCGGCGGCATGACGTATCGACACGTGTTCACGTTGGGCACTGTCGCGGGCATTGGCTTCACCGTGGCTCTGTTCATGTCGGATGCCGCGTTTCCCGATGCGGGCCAATTTCCTCGAAGACCTGCGGGACGCCGTCAAGACGGGTGCGCTGGCCAGTTTGTTCGCTGCCTTGGTCGCGTTTGTCGTGGCTCGTCTGTTGGGCATTCGGCGACTCGTGCACAGCGCATCGGCACACGCCGATGCGGACTGATGGCAGCGTCGGAATACCGATGTCGGCGCTCGTGGCAAGCGTGTGGTGCTCCCGAGCTTGCGCTGGCGAATTCGCCGTCGCGGAGAGCGTACGGTCGGTGTTTCCGGCCGGTGGAATGGCTGATTTCCCGGGGATTTTGCCGCACGTGGTCGCCGAAAAAAACCGCACTTGACCGGTTTCCGCGAATGCCATATTCTCCCGCCGTCATCAACATGACAACGTTGCCGCAGAAAAATAAGCGAGGAAGTCCAGCCTTTTGATCGCCACGCACGTGCGGAGTGATGTTGACAGCGAGCAGTCGCATGGATGAGTCCGCATTGGGGAACGTGTTTGCACGTTTCTGCGAGCCGCGAGGATGCGGTCGTCGGCATGGAGGCCGACGATCGGTTTCGTCAACCAGGTGACTGCCGAACAACTGATCCAGGGCCGACCGTGTGGCAAGGAAGCTACACGGCATACCCGTCCAATCGCTCCCGGTCCAAGTGCGAAGTCCTCTGCCCCCCTGGGACACCGTAACTACCGGGAGCTTTTTTATTTCTTGGCACATTCCTGCCCGACCCGCCAATCTCTGAACGGGCCCTCCGCCACCTTGTCCGGCGCGGCAACTCGCGCCCGGCTCACGCCTAACTAACGGTTGACGGACATCACACCCAGAAGAAACACGACAACCGCTGCAGATCGTCGCATCCGGTATACGGCGAGCGGTAAGTCGACAACGAGATTGAGGTGGTCGAGGCAGACTCATTTCTAACGCAAGCAACTCATGAGAGTCTTCTATGGCGTCAACGGCGAAGGACTGGGACATGCCAGTCGGACGCTGTCTGTCGTGGAACAGTTGCCGGAGTGCGGCCGGACACCAGCTGATCTGCGAGGCGCACTTCTTTCAAAAACCACTGCTCGCGATTCCCGAACCCGGACAGTACGAACAGCACATCAATGCCTGGTACGTCCAACACAACGGAGTTCATACGCGATTTCCCTTTGTTGGAATTCGGCAGTGTTCACATTGGTGACGAGTTCATCCATGAGACGGCCGACGGGCAGAAGCTGCTGACGGATTCCTGTACGCCAATGCGGGGGATTGGGTCGAGTCCTGCACCGCGATCATTGAAGATGAGTCAGGCAGCTTGTCGCTCTGGCACTACGGCGACCCACTGCAACTGGGCGAATGGCTTGACCAGGCGGCCGATCAAGCCCAGCGGCCCCCGCTCGTCGTAGGCAGCTGAACGAGTGCGCGTGTCGCATTGTGTCGCACCGTCGTGCGTCGGGGGGCTGCATGCCCTGAGCCAGGAAACGATCACTTCCGCTGAGTCGTGTGCGATTCTTAGTGATCTGGACTCACATGCCCGTTTCATGCCACAACAAGAGGCATGGATCAGTTTGCAGCCCATTCCCAGCGTGGCGGTTACGTAGTGACGTGCCTGCTCGTCGGAATCCTGATTGCGGGCATGGAGTATTTGGTGCGAGTGGGCGACCAGCTTGTTGAGTCCGGCGACGAGGATATCTCGGCTGTGGACTGGATGCGGCGATATGAGTTGTGTCGCGCCTTGCGCAATGATCTCTATGCGCACCACGAGGTCATTGAGTCGCGACTGACAGAAATGCAGACCATCGAGGATGGCTATCGCTGTCAGCATTTTGCGGACTGGTCTCCTGAGACGCTGGAACGTTGGCGGCAGCGGCAGGAGGAAGTGACGCGTTTGGTAGCGGCGTACCAGCTACGATCGGAAGAGTATAACCGATTGTTAAAACAGTCTGTTCCGTAGCTGAGCCTCTTAATATGCAGAATGTGTCCCGTCCCATTTGAATTCTCGTATTCGTGACACGCGAGTTTTCCTCCTGAGCCGCAACGCGGCGGTCTCACCGTAGCCCGGGGTAAGCCGCGCTTCGCGGCGCCACCCCGGGTACACGTACCCGAGAACATGACGGGCGAGCCCACGACAGCGTGCCAAACCGGCGGTCTCCGAGCCCGACACAGGCCGCGCACAGCCTCGCGAGCTTTCGACGGCGCTATTCACACCGAGGCATGACCCGGCCCGGTAGCCACGAAGCAGGGTGCGGCTCGTGGCGGGCTCGGAGACTGCCGGTCGTACTCATGGTCGTGGGCTCGCCCGCGGGGCGCGGGGCGTTGGCTGACCCGGGGTGGCGCCGCGAAGCGCGGCTTACCCCGGGCTACGATGAAGCCGCCGCGTTGCGGCTCCGAACGCCTCCGGGCTTTCGTGCACAACGGCTTCGCAGTAGGCGACAGGCCATGCGAAACGGTCCACCCATGGAACAAATATCGCAACCGTGACCAAGGAGGCCTTTCCTGTCCTTTCACCTCCCCACTTCTTGACACAGCTGGCCCGAATAGCACTCTGGCTTGTGATTGGCATCTCCGGCGCGGGTCGCGCGACCGAAGTCTTGAACAGCAGAGGAGACTTCTACCGACAGGCCACGCTTTCATGTGAAGGTGGGAAGGTGAAAGCCGGGCAGGTCTGAGCCGGTTGTCGTTTTTGGGTGTGAGAGTTTATCACAAGGCACACGCATTCCGAATCGAAAGTTCACCGAAAACTGTCGTGGACACATCATTCGTCTAACACACGCCTGCTACGTTCGTTAACGATCCAAGCCGCTGTCCAGTTTCGTGTGCGTATCGCTGCCTGGCGCCGACAACGTTACGTTGCACATTCCGATGTGGAAGGCTCCACGACTGGGCGGGGGCGTATCTTACGTCAGACTCGGATGGCTCACTAGGAGGGAGCGATCTCGTGGTCAGCATGCTACCTGGTACGTATCCACGTAGCGAAAGATGAACGCACTGTTGTGCCTACTCGCACATCATTACACAGGAGTAGAGTGATGTCACTTCGGCGACTATTCTCGAACTTGGCAGGGGCGCTGTCGGTCGGTACTCTTCTGCTACTGCTTGGAGGACGAAGCGCTTGCGGCGACGATAAGCATCATCGCGAAGGCTGTTACATCGCGATCGACTTTCACCAGCACACGACCTACACCGACGGCTCCAATCCGATAGCGACGGTGATGGACAAGAATGACGAGTTCGGCCTGGACTGGTGGGCCAACTCCGAACACGGCGGGGTGCGCTACACGGACGGCTACGGGCCGATTCTGGCGGGCCCACCGAGTCAGCCGTACGATGACCCGACATTTGCGAGATTCTGGGACAATACGGACGTGTACACAGCAGGCACGATTCTCGGCGACGTGAAGAAATCGGGCATCCACCAAGGCATGTGGCGGTGGCAGTCGGTCCGCGACTTCTCGTTCGGTGACGTGCTGGACGCACGAGTGCTCTATGACCGGCCGATCGTCCAGGGCCTGGAGTGGAACGTCCCCGGTCACGAACATTGCAGCACGGGGATCATCGGTGATCAGTTCGAATGCAGCCCGAACGCCAGCGCGATGGCCGAGTTCGACTACCTCTTTGACGCCAGCGATACCGATGGCACTCTCACGAATACAGGTGGACTGGCCCAGGGTTGGACCGGAAAGAACTTCGTCAACAACCACGCGAAAGCCGTACAAGCCGCCGACTGGATGCAGAAGATGTATCCGTGCGACAGTTGGATGATTCCCGCGCACGTGGAGCGACAGCGGAGGTACACTGTCAGTGACTTCCGCGATCTCAACAATGCCGCGCCGACGGTGTGCTTCGGGTTTGAGAGCATGCCCGGTCACCAGAAAGAGCCCGACCGCGGCTCATACGGAACCAACGCCGACGGAGGCGGCACCTACGGCGGCTGCGGCATCTACGCCGCCAAGGTTGGCAACCTGTGGGACGCCTTGCTCGGTGAAGGCCGCTACTGGTGGTTGTTCGCCAGTTCCGACTTCCACAGCACGGACGCCGACTTCTGGCCCGGCGAGTACCAGAAGACCTACGTCAAGGTCACCGATCCCCACGACCCGTGGTCCATTGTGGACGGCATGCGGTCTGGCAACGTCTTCGTCGTCGAAGGGGACCTGATCGACGCCCTCGACTTCTCCGTGAAGTACCGGGAGGATGACGCCACCATGGGTGAAACCCTCGTCGTTCGATGCGACAAGCGCGACAAATCGAACGGAAGACACGGCAAGAACGAACGAGACGGCGAGCAAGTGAAGATCACCATCCGCTTCCACAGCCCACGTCTGAACAATAACGGTGATCCCGTGCGTGTCGACCACCTCGACCTGATTGCCGGCGACATCACTGGCTTGATCCCACCTGGAGATCCTAAGTACGCGAATGCCACGAACAGCACGGCCCGCGTGCTTGCCAGGTTCCAGGCGAGCGATTGGAAAACGAAAAAGAACGGCTGGAAGGAGATTGTGTTCCAGACTCGCCTCCAGAAGCACACCTACTTGCGCCTGCGAGGCACGAACAACTCGCTGAGCTCTCCGCAAATCGACCCGGCCACGGGAGATCCCGCCCTGGATGTGCCCGGAACCAACACTGCAGCTCAGGCGTGGAGCGACCTCTGGTTCTACTCCAACCCGATCTTCGTGAAGGTTCTCTGAATTCCGGAAGCACCGCAGCCTCGACAGGCCACCTCCTGGGTGGCCTGTCCGATGCTGACCCCGTGTCCAATCCACAATTCTGCCTTCACACCGATTTCTTGCATCGATCTCACTGGGTCATTGCGCGGACCGCCTAACATTGACTGGCAATGGCAGAACCCCGGGCACGAAGAGACGCGCATGAGTCGTGCGGCATCTATGCCGTGCCAGTCACTGTCTGCATGACAACCATTCATCGTGGAGGACTGAGATGAGAGTTTATGAAGAAACAGCAGAGAACAGCCGTGAAATACCCGTGACGCTCGATCGAAACGTGCTCGAGGTCAAGATCGGCTGCCGGGGCACCCGCCAGGACAGTTGCGAGCCGCGCCGGGTCACCGGGTGGGGATATCCTGCGGAGATGTACGAGCTCGCATTGACCTGCGACAACCTGACCGAAAAGGAGTACTGGCTGCGCGAGGCGGCCTACGAGAACTACCTGCCGGCCATGTTCGAGCTGGCTCGGATGTCTACCGACGTGTTCCGCAGACGCGTGTGGCTGAGAAGGGCCGCAGAAAACGGTCACTTGGTGGCCATGCATCGTCTTGGGCAAGAGTCCCAAATCCCAGCCGAGAAGCGGCGCTGGCTGCACATGGCCGCCGAGGAGGGGTATGTCCCCGCCATGTACGACCTGGCAATGGCGTCGGACAGCGTGCGAGAACGGCGCTGGTGGCTCGGCGAGGCCGCGCGAAACGGCTTTCAGGAGGCCCTCCTGGAGCTGGCGGACGGCGGGTACTGACCGCCAGATTCCCGCAACCGACGTATCCAGCCAGGTTATCCGCGGAGACGTTTTTCCACTGCACCCCGTGGATATTGATGGATGTGGAAACAAATAGGTGACAACCGACATGATTGCCTACCAGGGATACCGCTGTGCGGGTTGCGAGTGCTACGCCACCCGCGAGACGGTGGACGAGTACGGCGAGCGACTGCCGTTATGTGACCGATGTCCATCTCCGGATGAGATCCGGCAACGCACCGCGGAGGTGCGCGCCAACTGGGACGAACTGGAATTCTGGTGCCGCCGGTACGGACTTCCCCGCAACGTGGCCGACGACTTGCGAACTGTGCGTGTGGGGGAAGTCGCCGTGATCTCGAACAGCCTGCCGTTACGGCATGGAAAACCCATGGCACCCACCGAAGTCTGAAGGTCGCTGCGAGGCGTCTCAGGAATCACGGTGAAGTCCTGGGGCGCCGCACTGATTTACGCGATGCGGATGTTCGAGCGCTGTCGTCCCCGACGCGGTTCTATGCGCTCGACAGCGTTCGCGCGACGGCCATGCTCTTGGGAGTCTTCTACCACCTGCCAATCGCTTTTATGGCCGGGGGTTTTCGTGTATTTCCTCACCGGCTGGTGGCTCTACCGCCTACGCAGTGGTTTGCCCGACGTGGCTCGCGCCTGGCTCTGGAATCTGGTCTTTGGGGTTGCCGGCTGCGGCATCGCAGGCCTTGTCGGACACCTACGCGTCGCAGGCAGATACGCCGAACATTGATCGAAGTGACGATTCGTTGTCGCGTCGCGACATTTCGCCGGTAGCCGTGGGATTTATCCCACGGTCTGGTGCGGCGGGAGCTACAGCGTCGCGTAGCGACGCCCGATCGGGTGGGCGTTGGCCAACGGCGCGAATCAAGGTGTTTTGTTGGAAGGTCCGACGGGGCCTGGAGAATCGACTTTCCCGCCGCCGGCGCTTGCTTTTCGTACCGTACGGCTCTTCCTCGATTACATCGGGCGATGGGGCATGTCACAACGTCAACCGAGGCCGGCGCGATGGACTTGGCCGGCCGGTGAGAACGGCAAGCGTCGCGACGCGACGCCGTCGCCCCAATCGCTCGAAAACCGTGGGCTGAAGGCCCACGGCTACCGGCGAAATGTCGCTACGCGACAAGCGTTCCTTGGCCACGTTGGTGTTGAGGCGATACGCTTCATTTGTCCGACTTGCGTGGCCGCAGAAAACCACGCAGGCCGCGAGCACACTTGGTATTCGCCGGTGTCTCGGCGTCGCTCGCCGGCACTTTCTCCAGCGCATCCACTTGGCGCGGCTTGTTGCGTTGCCGCTTGCGTTTGGCTTCCCGAGACAGCGTCAGAGCCTGATCGCGGATTCTGTCGTCGAGGAACACAATCCATTTCGCGCTCGTCGCTGTCTGGCTGGCTGCTCCCGAGATTCCGACAGCCAGTTTTGACGCCCGGAGCCGTCGCATCAGCTCGTCCGGGATCCGCTCGACGACTTCGCCGGTGGCGGGATCGCAGAACCTCCTCGCTTCGTCCAGCAGGCGTTGATGCTCATCCATCCTGCCATTCTGGTCACTCACACGAACTCTTTCAAGCCGTAACACAGCCGGCGGATTCGTTCGTGTGCTGGCAGGAGCCGTCGCAGGTACCGCCCGCGCCAGGATGCCGCTGAACGGTCGGACCGACAACGGCAAGTCGATATCTGTGTCTTTGCGGGCTGTGCGTCGCGCGTGCTGCGCCCAAGCGCGGATTTAACACAAAGCACGCGAGAAACTCATCGTCTGCTTGCGTTTTCCTTATCGACGCCTGCAATACTTCCGGCAGTTGTCGTGAGGCGCGACAACCGGCAGAGCAGTGCTTCCGCCAGATGTCGCGAGGCGCGACAACCGGCGGACGGGAAGAGGCGGCAGCAGTCCGTCTCAGGGAGCAACCACAATGGACACGACAGCGAACGGAACTGAGCGAGTTTCCCGTCTGCGGTCTTGCCATCACCGGTCAGGTTTCACGTTGGTGGAGATGCTGACCGTGATAGCGATCATCGGCATTCTGGCTGGCGTCTGGCCTTGCCGGCGATCAACGCCGCTCGCGCGGCAAGCCGCAAGCAAGCGTGTGCCAACAACCTGCGGCAGTTCGGAATTGGCCTGATGTCCCGCGCCGGACGAAACGGGGCACTGTGCACCGGGGCCATCGATTGGCAGCGCGACGGTGCGGTCACGGAAGTCGGCTGGGTGGCCGATCTCGTCAAGATGGAATCACCGGTGGGGCGAGATGCTGTGTCCGGCGAACCCGCATCGGATTTCCGAGACCTACAACCAGCTGCTGAGTGTCAACACAGCGGCCTTCGATTCCTGCCTGAACTATCTGGGAAATCCGCCGCAAACGGCTCCCGACGGAACGCTCCTGATGAACGCTTGTCGGCAGATTCACACGGCGGGCTTGGCTCCCGGAATCCGATCCGCGCCGCGAGTTCGTGGAGCGGGAGGTCTACGACAAGTTCTTCAATACGAACTACACGGCGAGCTGGTTTCTCGTACGTTCCGGCCCGGTGCTCGACGCGAGCGGAAATCTGCGGCCCTCCAACGCTGCTTGCGGGACCGACATCCGCTCGCGCAACGCACGAACGGACCCTTGACGCTCCGGCAAATTGACTCGGCACGTGCCCCGGCCAGCACGCATTCCGTTGCTGGGCGACGGTGCCCCGGCCGGCAACCTGCTGCAGCCGATCGGCGAGAACACGGCGGGAGACATGGTGGTGGCCTCGCTTTACGGGCGGTCCCGTCCTGCGAACAACCCTGCCGGCCGCCCGTGTTTGCACCCGGGACGCCCCGCGAAGGACCCAACGGCTGGTGGGCCGTCTGGAACCGGGAAGTCCTGCAAGACTACCGCCAGTTTGCCTCGGTGCACCGCGGCACCTGCAACATCTTGTTCGCCGACGGTGGTGTGCGGGATGTGGCCGACGTGAACAAGACGGGTTTCTCAACAATGGTTTTCCGGCCACTCGCCGGGAATGGTTTTGCGGATGACAAAGTCGAAGTCTCCGCCAAGGAATGCATGAGTCTCTATTCGCTCAAGCGGTGCAACTTCCGAACTGAATTCGATACACATTTGACGCGAGAAGGTGAATCTCACCTCACGATATGCAGCACGAAAGGAGGTCACCGACACGCATCGTTCCGTGCCGCTTCGCTCGTCGCAACCGGACTCGAAATCGTATCGACTTTCCGCTGAACTGCGACATGCGATGCGGCCGGCAAAAGGGCTGGTGGAGACGATCCACTTGGCCACGTCCAGCGAGGTAGTTTGTACGACAGCGTGCGGATGTTCCGCACGTCACCGAAGCGGACCCGCATCCGCTCAACAAGTCCGCGGCCAACGTGCCGCTCTAGGAGAAAGTGTTTCATCATGACTGCAAGAAGAATCCAGAAGAACCGACAGTCGATTGGCGTTCACGCTGATCGAGCTGCTGGTGGTGATCGGCATCATCGGCATCTTGGCAGCGCTGTTGTTGCCCGCCGTGGCCAAGGCCCGCGAGGCCGCCCGCCGCTCGCAATGTGCGAGCAATCTGCGGCAGATCGGTATCGCTCTGCACACGTTTGCCGATATCGACAAGCAGGGCCGGCTCTGCACCGGCGCCAGCGACTTCCGTCGCGACGGCTGCATGGACACTTGGGGCTGGGTGGCCGACGTCGTGAACCAGAACGCCGGCAGTGTGGACGAACTCGCCTGTCCGTCCAATGCCGTTGCGTGGTTCGGAAAAGCTGAACGACCTGCTCGGTCGGGATACCACGGATGCCAGGGACGGTGCGCCCATATCGCGACTGGCGTCGGGCGTGTGTGGTTCCCCGGACTGGGCCGGCATGTCGGCGAGGTACGGCCGACACCTTCGCCGGCACGAACGAAAACACGGAAGAGCGTGCGGCGCTGGTGGCCCGCGCCTTTGTTGAAAAAGGCTACAACACGAACTACGCGTCCAGCTGGTTCCTCGTCCGCGGCGGACCCAAGTTCACGTTCTCGGGTCTCGACCATCCTGGCTTTCGATCCGCTTGCCGTCGGAGGCGAAGGACTGAAAGGTCTTGAGTTCGACGATGGGTCCGTTGAAGCGTCGGATTCTCGAAGGCGGTCCGGTGGTCACGGCCAACGTACCGCTGCTCGGCGATGCCGCACCCGGTGACGTGGACGAGGCCGTGCTTGTCGCAGCACCATCGCCTACGGGCCCTTGCTGCCCGGTGGTGCACCGGACCCGTTTGCGAACGGCAAGTCCGATGAGCGCTCGTTCATCGAAGCCGGCGAACTGCTGTCGGAGGCCTTCAACGACGGACCCGCCTACTGGGATGCGAACGTCCGAACACCATGAACCTGATCGTGCAGGGTGCCGACTTGACCGTGCAGGTCAATGAGGAAGAGGCTGGCAGCATCACCGCACCGGTAGGCGGCCAGGCTGGCACGAAGACCTATCTGCAGGACACCCGTGACTGGTATGCCGTGCACGGTGGCGGCAACAAGGCCGTCCTGCAACATTCTCATGGCCGATGGGAGCGTGAAGCTGTTCAGCGATTCGAACGGCGACAAGTTCCTGAATCCTGGTTTCCCCGTGCCCAATAACCTGACCGACGCCCAGTACGCCGTGATTGGGTATCGCGACAGCGAAGTGGAGCTGCCACCCACCACGATCTTCAATGGTGTGTTCCTGCATGAACCTCCAGAAGCACTCGAAGTTCGAATAACCATGTCGCGGGGCAGCGTGCCGGACAGGTTACGAGACCACTTACGGTCCGAGACAACAAGTTCGTAGCAGGCCGGTGCGCACTACGTGTGTGGTGCGCACCTGCCTTGCCCATGTCTTGGAAGCACACGAAATCCCATGCGAAAATCACTCCCGATCTGTCCTCACCGCAGTCGACTATTCTGACCGTGCTCTGCCTTCCGTTCTTTTCCGAGCACTTCAACGTTTACACCATGCACACGGACGTGACGGCGGACGGGAACGATCGTCCGAGACGCCCCGCTTGACTATCGGTAGCTCGATCTGCGCCGTCAGCAACTGGCTCCTGGGCCGAAAGCACAGGTGGACAGTGCCGTGCACGATTTTGGCCGCATGGATCCGTTGACGATGCAAGAACATGCCTTCGTGATTCGTAATGTGGGCGACGCGCCGCTCGAACTGACCGAGGGACCGACCACCTGCAAGTGCACACTCGCCACCCTTAGCCAGCGAATTATTCCGCCCGGCGGAAAGGCACTCGCCCTCGTGAAATGGAATTCGGGACGCGATCTGGCCTATGCGCACAGCGCGACGATCTATACGAACGATCCACTCAACAAAGTCCTGCAATTGTCCATCCAAGGAAACGTGTTAGCGTTGTTCCGCTGCACTCCCGAACAGCTCGTCTTTTCCCGGATTGCACCGGGGGAAACGCCCTCCGCCACGGCGGTGGTGTACTCGCAAGCTCTGGGACGACATGGAACTCGAACCGATCGAACCCTCGCTCGACGGCATGGTGGTGACGATCGGTGAGGTCGACCCCGCCGAGAAAGACACCCTGCAGGCGAAGTCCGCGCGGCGTATCACCGTCACATTGCCCGCTGACCTGCCGGAGGGCTATTTCGCGACCCCGCTCGTCATCCACGGCAAACCCGCCGGTGGATCGCCGGAGCAGGCGGCCGATTGTGAGCTGGCCATCGACGGCAAAGTGATCCGCCGCCTGGCGGTCTACGGTCCGGAGATCGACGTGAACGGAACGATCGACATGGGTCGCGTCCGGCAGGGCAACTCTGGGCCACGTGCGATTGCTCATGAAGCTGCGTGACACCGAACGCAACCTGCCGGTCAAGCACGTCGAGTCCACTCCGTCGTTCCTGCACGTGTGGGTGGAACCCTACAAGACGGATGACTCCAAGGAACTGGGGTTGTACTATCTGCACGTGGAAGTCCCCAAGGATGCTCCCACGTTTCGCCTGCCTCCCGATCAGCGCGGAATGATTCGCATCGAATTCGATCATCCCCGCGTCACGAAACTGGAATTGCCGGTGGACTTGATTGTCACCCCCAGAGACGGAGTCTAAGCCGGCGCACGGCAGTCCGCTTGTTGGTGTAATGCCGAATGACGAATGACGAGAGATGTCCATGTCGGAGCTCACTCGGGCGAGACGTCCGTCAGCAATACGAGTCCAAACGATCCCCAACCGTTGAACTCGAGGAATTGCACGAGGAGGGACAGGATAGTCGCTCCTGACAGCATCACATGCACCAAGTGCCAGAAGGTGAACTCCGCCGGGGAATCGCTTCTGTCGCTCCTGCGGGTCGGCATTGTGGAGGGCGTGTGCCGGATGTGAAAACGAGCGTCCGGTGGACGAATCGTTCTGCGCGATGTGCGGAGCGAGTCTGGTCGAGTTCGAACGAAAACTGCTTGAGCAATTCTCCACACGGTCTGGCGGACATCGAGCAGTTGGTTGCGTCTCTGAGATTTCCAGCAGCCGTGCGTGGGCTCCGCGAGATGCTCTCCGCCTCGGAGCGGCACGCCTGCCTGGCGAATCCGCAAGACAGCCACCGCTCTGCTTGACGAGGTGAACGTCCAGGCGAAGAATTGCGGTTGCGTGCGGCCAGTCACTTGGAGCGCGGTCGCCAACTGCTGGAGAGTCGTCAATACGAAGAGGCCGAGCAGGAACTCGGCTTAATCCCCGCCGGAATCCGCGACGAGGAAACGAATGCACTGCTCGCTGAGGCGAATGCCAAGTACGGCGAAATTGCCGTGCTCAAGGCTCGAGTCTGTGCCCCCAGCGGTGTACGGTTCGAAGACCGCATGTCAGAGCATTGCAAAGTTGTTAACGCTGCAGCCGGACGATCCCCTGATCACGCGGTGGGCGGTGCAGGCCCGCGACCAGGTCGTGCAACTGGCCCACAAGAGGCTGCAAGAGCACCAGTATCGCCTGGCGGTTGAGCTGCTGAGGAGTATCCCCGAACAGGTCGTCGACGCGAAGGTCACGGACTGGCGGCAACAAGCCTGCCGAACTGGATTTCCTGTGGTCGGAAATGGAACTTGCCCCGACGATTACCGAAGTCGACTTTGCGGACAGCCCAAAGGCTGCTCAAGTTGGCCCCGCAGAACCCTCAGGCCCAGAAACAGTTCCGGGACATGGTCCGTCGCTTTCAGGCCGCGCGCGACTCGTCCACCACGTCTCCGCCCACGTGGGCGCCCGGTCCCGATCAGCCGTACATCGGGACGCCCGTGGACTCCTACGTGGCGCGCGCCGGCGTTGCACTACGCAGATGCCGAAACGCGACGCCGCTTTCGAAGAACAGCCCGGGCGATTTTGCGTGGCCTAGTGGCCTGGCTCTGCAATCGGTGAATCGTGCACAAGTGCCAACCAGCCTGATGCCAGCTCGCAGCACGAGTGTGCTGGGGATGTTGCGGGCTCCGATTCGCGAACGCCCGGCCAAGGCTGGCTGGGGACTGGACCTGAGTGTCTCGGGACTCAAAGCGGTGCGGATTCGCTGGATGCGGATGATCGACCCACGATCGCGAGTGTCGCGTTCATGCCCCACCGCTTGGTCGCTCGCCCGTCCCGACGCGGCCGGTGTCAAGAAAGCTCTGTTGCTCGAGACCTTGAAAAAGTTCATCGCGGAACACAATGTCGAATCGTCCGACCGCGTGGCAATCTCCTGGCCGACCATCCAGTCCTTTGTGCGGTTCCTCAGTCTGCCTCTTTTGGAGGGAAAGCGAGGACGCGACATGCTGGAACTCGAAACACGCCAGCAGATACCCATGCCCTTGGATCAAGTGACGCGGGACACATTTACTTTTCGGCGGCCCGACTTTGCCAGCAGGCTGGACCAGAAGTCGACGCTCCTTCTCGCGGCGCGAGCCCACGATGTCACGGAGTACTTGAGCATCTTCCAGGGAGCCGGCATCCACGTGCATATCGTACAGTGCGATGCGATAGCGCTGCACAACTGGGTCTATTTCGATCGTTTGGCATCCATGCCGGAGGAGACGGCAGACAAGAGGCCCGAGGGATTTGTCGTGATCGACGTCGGGGCCGAAACCACGAATATACTGTTCAGTTTTCGCGATGCCATCTGGTTTCGCAGCGTGCGGACCGCGGGCGATGATCTCGTGTCCGCTTTCGTGCACCGCTTCAAACTGACGCGGGAAACCGCTGAACAGCTGGCCTGCAATCCCGCCAAGGCCAAACGCTTAAGCGACGTACACGAGGAAGCCTGCCAGGTGTACCAGAAGCTGGCCGCCCAGATCGAAGGTTGTTTGTCCGATTTCCAGAAAAACGTCTCCGCCGGTGTCGTTCGCGAAATGCTCCTGGTCGGCGGAGCCGGATCGGCGCCCGGCCTGTTGCGTTATCTGCGATACGGTCGCTGAGCCGGTGGTTGGACTGAACGATGACCAAGACTTGTCTGCACAACAGAAAAATGAGTCCGATGCGTTGCGCACTCACATGGTTGCTGGCCGTTGTCTGTTCGGTTCCACTGGCCGGCTGCGGAAGTGGCGGCCTGACCCAGGACGAAATGCGCCGGCGGGCAATTCGCCGGCCAAGCAAACAGGATGGCGACGACGACGCCAGGGCGGTCACCGCGAAAGACAAGCAGAGTGCTCTTGAGGAAGCGGCGGAGACCCGGGTAGCGACCCGCCCCAAGGGAGCCGTTGCACCCGCGGATTCAACCAAGCCGGCCGCTCGACCGACGGAAACCGAGCCACCGAAGGCGAGTGCCGGACTGGACGCGCAGTCCGCGCCGGCCCCCGACAGCTCGTTGGCAGCGCCCCTGGCTCCACTGCCTCCGTCCCCCGCTCCGGATAAGCCGCTGACCCTCGTGGCACGTCGGCAGCGCACGATCGACAATCTGACGCGGATCGCGGCGGCCGTGAAACAGTACTGTGACACCCACGGCCGCTTGTTCCTGCCGGCCATCGTGGACTCCGCGCAACGGCCCCTGCTGAGTTGGCGAGTGGAACTGTTGCCTTACCTCGGTTACCAGCAACTCTACGAACAGTTTCATCGAGACGAACCCTGGAACAGCCCGCACAATCAGCGGTTGCTGGCGGCGATCCCACCGGTGTACCAGTCCCCCGAACGGTTTGACGAAAAGACGAACTACGTGGTGCCAGTGGCCGCGTTCACACCGTTCAGCCGCCCGAATGGCATTGGTATGCGGGATTTCGAGGACGGCGCCTCAGAGACTATCGTTCTGCTGGAAGCCGACGATTCCGCCGCGGTCGTGTGGACCGAACCAGCCGATTTGCCACTGGACCTGGGCAACTTCGCCAAGGTTGTGGGCAATCTGCGGGAGGGTGAATTCCTCGCCATCTGGGGTGACGGCACGTTGAGCAGCCTGTCTGCGGATTGTCCGGTGGCGAGCCTGCGCAGTCTTCACCTATGACGGTGGCGAACTGTTCTCGTCCCAGTCGGTTCGCCGCAAACCAACGGCGGAACCCGACGTTGCCTCGGACAAGGGTCAGGCTGAAGGAGACCGTGTTGCCGCCAGCGGCCCGGAGACGTTGGCCCCGGCTCCACTTGCCGGCCAGGGACCCGCCGTGCCTTCACCTGACACGAACACCGACCGGCCGGTCCGGTCTCCCGTGCCAGACCCACTGAGTCTGGAGAAGGCCCGGGACCTGGTGCGCGAGCTCTACCACAAGGAATACGAGTCCAAGCAGGAGATCAGCCAACAGCAAGCCATGGCCCAGCGCATGCTTAAGCAGGCGGAGCAGATGACGAACGATCCCGCCGGACGATATGTGTTGCTGGACATCGCCATCAAAATCGCTACCCGCATCGGGGACACTGCGACGGCCCTCTCGGCTCTCGATGATTTGACGGCGACTTATGAAGTGGACGAACTGTCCACGGTGCACGCAGCGTTGGTCGCGCTGGCCAAGAAAGATCGAAGCCGCGAGGGCGCCTCGCGGCTATTGGACAAGGCGCGGAACCTGATCGATCCGGCCATTGAGCAGGAGCAGTTCGACATGGCCGAGACCCTGTGCCAGATCGGAACCGCCGCGGCGCGGCAACTCGGCGACCGGCAGGCGGCCAACGCGCTGCAACAACAGGCCGAACGGGTCGAGGAATCGCAGAAGGCCCTGCGGGATGTGCAACGCGTCCTGGCGACCCTCACGGAAAAAGACGATCCCGACGCGCACCTGCGCGTCGGTCGATACTACTGTTTCATCAAGGGTGACTGGGAGAAGGGTCTGCCGATGCTGGCCAAGGGGAGCGACACGCGACTCCAACGGTTGGCTGAGGAGGAACTGCGGAATCCTTCCATACCCGAGGATCAGTTGAAACTGGCCGACGGGTGGTGGGAACTGGGCGACAAGGATTCCGCGCGACAGAAACCGCTCCACCAACGGGCGGCATATTGGTACGAGCGCGCATTGCCAGCGCTACCCAGCGGGCTGTGGCGGGCCAAGGTCGAGATGCGGTTGAAGGAGTTTCGCCAACTGCACGGTGAGAACGCGGTGGCCTCGTCCCGGACGCCAGTCCGCTCCCCGCCGTCCAGCGCCGGTGAGTAGGCTCCCAGACCATGCCGGCCGGACAGCCTCAGCGGTCCCGATCCAGCCCGGTTTCACGCGGGCCACGCGTTGCGAAAAAGCATCGCTCGCGGTGAGGATCCGGTGCCGATTTTTCGGCGACGGTTTCGCACGCCACGGCACGACGGAACATCGATCGATTTGCTGCCATCTCCTTTGACTTCCCCCCACGCACAACCTACATGGATGTAGGGCTTCTACCGTCGATCGTGGGGCCGGTCCAAGCAAAGGTGTTTCCCGAACCATGTTAGAGGTCGTGGTTGTCTGCACCGCGGTGGTGGTGGGTCTGCTGGGCGGTTGGTGGCTGCGCGGAAACGACCCGCGTTTGCACCACGTTCGCCCGCGGACCGACGAGGCCGCGCGTGCGCGGGAGATCCTCGAACGACTGCGCGAGCTGACGCAGAACGTCGCTGCCGATGTCGACAAGCACAAGGCCCTCATGGGCCGCATCACGCACGAACTCCACACTTCGGAGGATCAGGAACCCACCGCCGTGCTCAAGGCGGTGGACAAGCTCATCCAATCGAATGAGCAGATGCAGCAGCAACTGCACTCCGCAGAAGCCAAGCTGGAGACCCAGGCTCAGCAGTTGGTCAGTCACGCGGCGGAAGCCCGCACCGACGCGCTCACCACGCTGGCCAACCGCCGGGCTTTCGACAAGGCCATGAGCGAAGCCCACCAGGCCATGGCGGAGCGCGGCATCCCGACCACGATCATGATGATCGACATCGATCGCTTCAAGAACCTCAACGACAACTATGGCCATCAGGCGGGTGACGCGATCTTGCGGGGAGTCGCCAACGTCCTCCGCCAGCGCATGCCCGACGGGAACCTGGTGACGCGCTACGGCGGCGAGGAGTTCGCGATCGTGTTTCCCAACGCGACCCTGGAGAAGGTGGAGCGTGTTGCGGAGCACGCGCGCTGCGCGGTCGGCGAGGCAACCTATGACTTCGAGGGCCTGGCCCTGCACGTCACCGTCAGTGCCGGACTGGCCCAGCTGCTGCCGGGCGAAACCGTGGCGTCCGTGATCGGCCGCTCCGATGAAGCCCTCTACGTGTCCAAGGAACAGGGACGCAATTGTGCCCACGCACATAATGGCCGGCAAGTCGTGCGCGTGCGCCATATCCCGTTGGTGGAGACGGCCCCCGCCCCGGCGGCGAACCAGCCGGCCGTGTACGAAGTCGGGATTTCGTCCCCCGAGGTCTTCTCCTCGGACGTGCGGCGGCGGATGGTCGATTGGCGCAGTGGCGGTGCTCCGCTCTGTGTACTGTTCGTGCAGATCGATGACCTGGACGAGATCCGGACCCAGTACGGCGACGACAACAGCAACGCCGCTCTGCGGGCTCTGACCCTGACCTTGAAGGCGGCCATGCGGGAAATGGACCATGCCGCCCGCTTCGAAGGCGACACCTTGTCCCTGCTGCTCCCCGGCTGCACGATGCGCGGCGCCGTTACGGCGGCGGAACGGCTCCGCGCGGCGGCCGCCCGCTGCGAACTGGCCGCTGCGTTACGCGCGTCGCAATTTCACGGTCAGCGTCGGGGTCGCCGAAGCGCTGGCCGACGAAAATGATGACGGCCTGATCGACCGCGTGCGCACCTCCCTGAACGTGGCCCGCCTCCACGGCCAGGACTGCACCTATCTTCACGACGGTGTCGACCTTCACTTGATTGGCGTCGGCCGCTTGAGCATGGTCGGTAGAGGCACCGCCCGTTGCGATCCGGGATTCCTGGCCCGCCCCGTCGCCGCATCCCGCTGGGCGGCGGATTCTGTCCGTGGTAGGAACAGGTAGAGTGCGGGCCAGAACCTGCTATGATGGGGTACGTGCTCCCTTGTCTTGACTGTGGAGACCCCCACCGATGCAAGCCGATCTTGCGTTTCTCCAAGCTCTGCGCGGCGCGAAGCTGACGTTCACCGATCGCGAGGCGCTCGACACCGACCACCTGTTCGTCCTGGCCCTGCGCAAGGTGATCGAGCTGACCGACGAGGAGAAAACCAAGCTGTCCGCCGACGAGCTGTTTGTGCTGGCCTTGCGGAAACTCGTCAAGTTGACCCAGCAGGACAAGCACCGGTTTTCGCCGGACGAGCTGTTCATGCTGGCCCTGGCCGGCGTTGCGCACCTGACGGCTCAGGACATCCGGCGACTGACGTCGGATGATCTCGTACATCTCCAGATGCGCAGGCCTGGCCTGAAGTCGGAGGAGACTGGTCGTGTCTGGGAACTCGCAACGGCCCTGGTCGGCCCCGCAAGACGTCGCGGATTTGGAGGAGCTGCTGAGCCGTCCGACGGACTCCGTCGTGCAGGCGCTGCAGGGCCTCGACGGAGACGTCGTGTTTCTCGGCGTCGGGGGCAAGATGGGTCCCACGATGGCTCGCATGGCCCGGCGGGCATTCGACCTCGCCGGCGTCCGACACCGCGTGATTGGCGTGTCGCGCTTTCGCGATCCGGCAGTCCGCCAACGGCTGGAGGAGGCGGGAGTCCTCACCCACGTCGCCGATCTGCTCGACGAACACGATGTGCGCGAATTGCCGGCGGCGGCCGCGGTGGTGTCGATGTCCGGGTTCAAGTTCGGCACCCGCGACACTCCGGCACTGACGTGGGCCACCAACTGCTGTGTGCCCGCCCTGATCTGTCGACGCTATCACGACACGCGCATCGTCGCGTTCTCGACCGGCAACGTGTACGGCCTGGTGCCGCGTGCGAGCGGAGGCAGTCGCGAAAGCGATCCGCCTCGCCCGGACGGCGAGTACGCGATGTCGGCGCTCGGACGCGAACGCATCTACGCGTACTTCAGCCAGCCGCAGCAGACGCCGCTTGTCATCCTGCGACTCAATTACGCGACCGAGTTGCGCTACGGCGTGTTGGTCGATCTGGCCCAGCAGGTCCATCTCGGGCAACCGGTGGACGTGACGATGGGCTACGTCAACGTGATCTGGCTGGGCGACGCCAACGCCATGACGCTGGTGGCGCTGCGGCACGCCGCCAGTCCCGCGCGGATCGTGAACCTGGCCGGCCCGGAGATCGCTCTCGACTGCGCGACATCTGCCTACGCCTGGCGCAGCGGATGGATCGGACGGTCCAATTGTGCGGCCGCGAGAGCGAGCAGGCCTTGCTCAACAACGGCCAGCACGGACACGAGTTGCTGGGACGTCCCCAGGTCACGACCGCAGATGCTCGAGTGGACCGCCGACTGGGTGGCCGGCGGCGGTGCAACGCTGGGCAAACCAACGCACTTTCAGGTTCGTTCCGGGCAGTTCTGAACACCTCGCGGCGACGCATGCTACACTTGCCTGGAACCCTGTCCGCTGTTTGAAGTTAATTCCATACCGTGACACATCTCGATGAAGCTGCATTTCCTCGGTGCAAACCGACAAGTGACCGGCTCGCGATACTGCCTCGAAACGGCGGAGAGCAAGATCCTGGTCGACTGCGGCATGTTCCAGGAACGTCCCTACCAGGACCGCAACTGGTTGCCGTCGCCGATTCCGCCCAGCGAAATCGAGGCCGTGGTGCTGACGCACGTGCACGTCGACCATTGCGGACTGATGCCGCGGCTGGTCAAGGAGGGATTTCGGGGGCCCGATCTATTGCACGCGTCCCTCGGTCGATCTGGCCGAAATCATCCTGCGCGACGCGGCCCGCATTCAATCGGAAGACGTGCGGTTCAAGAAGAAGCGACACGAGAAAGAAGGACGACGCGGCAAGCATCCGGAAGTCGCGTTGTTCACCGAAGCCGACGTCGACCACACGCTGCCGCTGCTGGTCGGCGTGCCGTACGGCGAACTGTTCCGCGTGAGCGACCGTGGGCGTGACGTTGCACGATGCCGGTCACATCCTCGGTTCGGCCATGGTGGAGTTCCGGGTGCGCGACGGCGGTCGGGAAACGCTGGTGCTGTTCTCCGGCGACATCGGCCAATGGGGAAAACCGCTGATCCGTGATCCGTCCGTGTTCGAGCAGGCGGACTACGTGGTCATGGAAACGACCTACGGAGACCGCGATCACGCGCACGGTGGCGATGTCGAAACGCAGCTGGAGAAGATCGTCAAGGAGACGCTGGCGCGGGGCGGCAACCTGGTGATTCCGGTGTTCGCCGTGGAGCGTGCTCAGGAACTGATCTATCATTTCGCCCGACTGGTGCACGCCGGGCGCATCCCGCACGTCGACATGTTTCTGGACAGTCCGATGGCCGTGGACGTGACGACGATCTTCCGGAAGCATCGCGAGTGCTTTGACGAAGAGACGTGGCAGCTGATCCACGTCCGAGAGCAACCGCTGCAGTTTCCCGGTCTGCAGATGGCGCACCGCGTCGAGGAATCGAAGGAGATCAACGAGCGACGGAAGCCGTGCATCATCATGGCGCCGTCCGGCATGTGCTCGGCCGGACGCATCAAGCACCACTTGCGATTGAACATCGGTCGGGCCGATTCGACCGATCCTGTTCGTCGGCTACCAGGCCCAGGGAACGCTGGGCCGACAGATTCTGGAAGGCCAGCGGTTCGTCCGGATTCACGGCCGGGACTGGAAGGTGAAGGCACAGATCCGCCAACTGGACGGGTTCTCGGGACATGCCGACCGCCAGGCCCTCCTGCGCTGGATCGGGCACCTCGCAGCGCCCCCGCGGCACGTCTTCCTGACCCACGGGGACGAAGAAGCCGCGCGGCATTTCGCGGGCGAGATCCAGCAGCGGTTCGGCTGGTCGGCGTCGCTCCCCGCATTATCTGCAAACCGTGGAGCTGGCCGCGGCGGTGGGCCGTTGATACGGCCGGCCGGAGCCCGGGGCTCCCGGGGTGGTCGCCGCCGCGCGGCAGGGCCCGACATGTGCGGTCCGGCGCCCGAAATTGGGCGATTTTGTCCACGCCAGATGGGCGACTTGCCGCTGACTCTGAGTTACGATGGTAGGAAGGGGAAGCCGCCGGGAAGACCGGCCGGCCCCGCTGCGACCGGCAGGATCGGCACGAACCGGCAGCTCCGGAGGTCGCGCAGAAGGTGGAACTCTTCGATCCGAGGTTTCGCTCAACATGCTTGCCAGGCGAGCCGACAAGAGCGAGAATACCCATCGTTTTGCGATCGCTTCGACTCCTGATCTTCGAAAACGACATGACGCCAACTGTCGATCTAACGCGCGGGACGAACGGGAAGATGGCGACCGAGTGGTACTATCAAATCATGAATGACGTTGTCGGACCGCTGAGCGGCCGACAACTCCTGGATAAGGTCCGCGCCGGACAAGTCAAGGAAGACACGCTCATTCGCAAAGACGACTCGCAATGGGTCCCGGCTCGGCAAGTCAACGGACTTGCTGGAGGCGGTGGTTCAACCGCAAGCCCAGCGCGTCTGTCCGTACTGCGGCCAGATCGTCGATCCGCCCCCCTCCACCTGTCGCGGCTGCAATCGCAAGCTCGTCCTGTCGTTCAACTCCCGTCTCACCACGATGGGCAAGGACAAGACCAAGGTCCGGAAGATCGCGCGGGATCGCGAGGCGGAAGTGCAGGCGATCCGGGACCGCACCGACCGGTCGGAGATCGTGCGCTACATCCTGTTGCTCGTCCTGTGGTTCGGCCTGCTCGTCGTGGCGCCCTACCTGATCTACCTGGCCACGACCGGCAAGCTGATCTTCGCCGGCGATCTGGCCATCGTGTCGGTCCTCGTCGTGTCCGGGCTGGTGGGCGGCGTCTACTACCTGATCTCGCGGGTCGGTTGACGAGTGCGCGGCTCGCCCGCCGCAGTCTCGAGCTCTGGCGGATGCCGTACTTCTCCACCAGTCGATAGAGCTTGCGGCGATCGATGCCCCAGCGTGCGGGCAGCGCGCGTCTTGTTGCCCTTCTCGCGGCGCAGCACCTCCACCACCTTGGCCCGTTCGATCGTGGCCAGATCGTCCTGGCAGCGGACGACATGTCCGGGTTCCGTCCGGATCGCGATTCCATGGCCTCGCGCGGAAAATCGCGACACCCGCAGCACCGGTTCGTCGGCCATGATCCGGGCCCGCTCCACGGCGTTGATCAGCTGCCGGACGTTGCCCGGCCAGTCGTACCGTTCGAGCGCCGCATCGCCCGCTCCTCGACCGTCCAGCCGGTCGCCCAGGAAGTGCCGCACCAGCAGCGGGATGTCGCCCGACCCGCTGCCGCAACGGGGGCAGCTCCAGCGACATCACGTTGATGCGATAGTACAAGTCCTCGCGGAAATTGCCCGCGACTGCACCTGCTGCGCCAGATTGCGGTTCGTGGCGGCCAGCAACCGCACGTTGACCCGCCGCTCCTTGATCGATCCGACCCGCCGCAGCGATCCGTCCTCCAGCACGCGCAGCAGTTTGGCCTGCAGCGCGCCCGGCATTTCGCCGATCTCGTCGATGAACAGCGTGCCGCCGTCGGCCACCTCGAACAGCCCCTGCTTGGCACTGATGGCACCCGTGAACGAGCCCTTCTCGTGGCCGAACAACTCGCTCTCCAACAGCGATTCCGGCAAGCGCCGCGCAGTTGATCACCACCATCGGCTTGTCGGCCCGCAGACTGTGACGGTGCAGCGCCCGCGCGACCAGCTCCTTGCCCGTGCCGCTCTCACCCTGAATCAGAATCGCCTTGTCGCTCGGTCCCGCCCGCTCGATCAACCGAAAGATCTCCCGCATCGCCGGCGACTCGCCCACCATCACTTCGTCCGGCTCGATTTCGCTGCAGCAGCAGCCGTAGCTGCTCGTTCTCCTTCTTCAACTGGCGACGTTCGTAGGCCTTGCCCACCAGCCTTCGAGCTCCTTCATGGGAAACGGCTTGGTCAGATAGTCGTAGGCCCCCAGCTTCATCGCCTCCACCGCCGTTTCGATCGAGCCCTGGCCGGTGAGCATGATGACCTCGCAGTCGGCGTGGACTCTTCTTGAACCGCTCGAACAGTTCCAGACCCGAAATCCCCGGCATGATGATGTCGAACACGGCCACATCGAACTCGCGCCGCTGAGCCAGACTCATCGCCTGCTTCCGCATCCGCCGCGTCCTGGACCTGGAATCCGTGCCGCAGAAAACGATGCACCAGCGCCTGCCGGAACCCGTCGTCGTCGTCAACGATCAACAGGTCCAGTCTTGTGGAAGATCAGTCATCGTGGAGCTCGGTGACAGGGCCGGGCATGCGCGTTTCATCGCACACCTCCCGACTCTATTCCAGCAGCTGGCCCTGTCACGCGCAGCGCAAATCACGCGCCGATCGCGTCCAGCGCGGGCCAGAACGCACGCTCCGGCCTCGCCACGTGTCCACTTCCGGAGCGCCCGCCGGGCCTGTGGCGAAACCTCGCAGCCCGCGTCTCATACATACCGAAGTGTCCACCTTGCGAGCGGGGCGACGCTCTGGGCAGTCGCTGGGCGTGCGACAGTCGTTGTGGCATGTCGGGCAGCGATGGAGTCATACGGAGGTGGCGGCGACGCTCCGCAGAGGCACAAGTCGCGTGACACGGCAGGGAGTGGACGATGAAAGCCAAGAAGATTATCTTTCCCACGGACTTTTCGCATTGTGGTGACGCGGCACTCAAGATGGCCACATCGCTGGCTCGAGACAGCGGTGCCACGTTGCTGATCGTGCACGTCGAGGAACCGCCCGTCGCCTACGGTGGCGGAGAGATGTACTACGGGGTGCCGGACCCGGCCAGTGAAGACCTGCGAGCAGATGCTGGAGGACGTCGTCCCGACCGACCCGCAGGTTGCCTTGTGAGCACCGACTGATCACCGGCGATCCGTCCGTCGCCATCGCTCGGACTGGCGGAAGAGGAGCACGCCGACCTGATCGTGATGGGAACGCACGGCCGGACCGGCCTGACGCGGCTGCTTGATGGGAAGCGTGGCGGAAGCGGTGGTGCGGCGAGCGCCCTGTCCGGTGCTGACCTACAAGCAGACCGCGCACGCGGCGGCGACCTCGGAAGATAGCTCATCTTGACGGCACGCATGGGGACTTAGGGAAAGAGGCCCGAACCGTTACACCGCGCGGGAATCGCTATGAACATCCACGACAGCCTGCATCAGGTGCTCGCCTCGAAAACGGCCTTCGGCGAGGATTTCTACAAGACGTTTTTCCGCACGTGTCCCGCAGCGAAGGTCTTCTTCAAAGACGTCAACCTGGAACGACAGGCTGTCTTGTTGACGATGTCCCTGCTCGTCATCGAAAAACAGTTTGGCCATCCTTTCGCCGCCACCGGCGAGTACCTGAAGTACCTGGGCACGAAACATCACGATCGCCAGATTCCCAAACATCTCTTTGCCCCGTGGTGTGATGCCATGCTCGAAACCCTGGCAGACTTTCACGGGCCCGACTGGGACGACGAACTCCGCCGCCAGTGGCAGGAAGCGATCGAGTTGGTCACCGATTTGATGTTCCAGGGCTACGAGGAACACTACACCGTCTGACCGGTGTGGTCTGACAGGTGGGCACCGCTCCATCGCTACGCGTTCGCATCAATGACGCGGCAGCCCGGCGGGAAGGCTCGCCACCGCGGGGAAGGTCACTTGTGCCCCGTGAAGCGGAAGGTCACTTACGTCCGCGTCCGGCGTTTATCGAACGCGGGGTGGCAGCCCGGCGAGCCGTGCGGCAATCTGCGGTTGAAGTGAGCCGTCGGCCCGTTTCCGCGCCATCTGGTAGTAGATGCGCACGGTCCCGAATTGGCCGCTGGCTTCCGCCTTTTCCCCTTGCGCGATCAGGCTGGCAACTTCGGCGCGCCCCGCCGCGTGCCGCGCCGCATTCTGACGGCGCGTCTCCGCCACACTCACCAGCGGCGTTTCCGCGGCCAAACTTCCGCCGGATGCCGCATCCATTCTCTGCGCCACCGCGTCGGCGTGCACTTCTTGAGGCAAACGCGCGGGCCGAAGACGTGCGGCCTCAGCCAGCACCGCTCGATCGAGTGCCTCGTGATCGATGACGGTCGCGTGCACGGAAGTCAGACTGGCGCCGGCCGAGTGCTCGAACGACCGATTGCCGAACAAGCGTCCTCCCCCCGGCAGACCATAGGACGTGTTGCGACTGGATGCCCGCCCCACACCGCCCAGGTATGCCCCGCCACTGTCCGGTGCCAGAACCGACGTCTGCACGGAGAAATAGTGGAACGTGGGGAGTTGGATGACCTGCCCGTGTGCTACCGAAGCACTGGGCAACATCAGCAATCCCGTCCAGGCAAGCAGGCGTGGTGACATGCGGAGCCCCTTTCTCGATGACGGCGTACCATCAATTTACCGACGGTCGTTCGTCGGCGTCAATGAGAACGCGTTCGCGGGAGATCGAGGCCGCTCGGCCGAAACACGGCAGCTCCGGGACGGTGACGCAGTTTGCGATCCTCGGATCGCCGTGGTAATCTGACGCCGGGCCGGGAATCTAAGCCGGCCCCCCGTCTGCCTGCTCGCACAATCGATTCACCTCCGGGGACCCGCCGATGCACGAGAACTACCTGTCGCTTGCCACCAGTCTGTGTGCCCTGATGCTTCTGGCGACCTGCACGGTGGCTGCCGAAACGCGCGTGGGAGTCGCGCGTGTGGACATCACGCCTCCCTTGGGCATTCCCATGGCGGGCTATTATCACGAACGCGGTGCCGAGGGGATTCTCGATCCTCTGTTCTGCAAAGCGCTGGTCATGGAGCGGGACGGACAGCGGGCCGCGCTCGTCGCGTTGGACATCATCAGCATCACGCGATCTCTGACCGACGCGGCGCGCACCGCCGTCGCACAAGCCACGGGAATTCCCGGCGACCGCGTGATGATCAGCGCGACCCATGCCCACACCGGTCCGGAGCTGGCCAATCGGGGACTGCGGAGCACCGACATGGGTGGCGCCACGCAACTCGCCGTCGATTACACCGAGAGCTTGCCGGGCAAGATCGTCGCCTGTGTGCGTCTGGCCACCGAACATCTGGAGAGCGCACGGCTGCTGACCGCGACCGGACACTGCGAGAATCTGGCGTACAACCGCCGCTACTTCATGCGCGATGGCAGCGTCGGCTGGAATCCCGGCAAGCTGAATCCGGACATTGTCATGCCGGCCGGACCGATCGATCCCGAGGTCAGCATCGTCTACGCGGAGAAGCCGGATGCGGCGGGTCCCACCCAGGCCATGGCCACGTACATCAACTTTGCGATGCACCCCGACACGACCGGCGGGAACCGGTTCAGTGCCGACTGGCCCGGCGCGTTGAGCCGCGTACTGGCTGGCTATCACGGCCCGCAGCATTGCACGATCGTCGGCAACGGCACGTGCGGCAACATCAACAATTACGACTTCTTCTGGAAATGGCCGAACAATGGTCCCGGAGAACAGAACCGGATTGGCGCGATCCTGGGTGCCGCGGTGTTCCAGGCTTACAAGGACCTGCGACCTGTGGCGGACGGCCCCGTGCAGGCCCGCACCGAGATCGTGGAACTCGCCCTGCCTGAGATCGCGCCGGCGGAAATCGAGGCCGCCCGGAAGATCGTGGCCGAGACCCCGGACGATCACGGCGCGAATTTCATGCAGCTGGTCCGCGCCTACCGCGCGCTCGATGTAGCTGGTCGCGAGGGAGCACCGCATCACGTGGAAGTCCAGGTAATCGCCGTGGGCAAAGACGTGGCCTGGGTCGGACTCCCCGGTGAGGTCTTCGTCGAACTTGGTCTGGCGATCAAGAAACGTTCTCCGTTTCCCGTGACCTGCGTGGTGGAGCTGGCCAATGAGTGTATTGGCTACATTCCCGATCGCCGCAGCTACGCGGAAGGGAACTACGAGCCGGAGAGCGCGCGATGTGCGGCCGGTTCGGGCGAGAAGCTCGTCGACGCGGCGGCCAGGTTGCTGGCGGATTTGTATGCTCCGTGAACACGGGCCGGCGTCCTTTCGCGAGTTGTGATTCCGTGGCACAATGACCGCAGGTACCGATAGCCGCTCGTCGGGCGGCGCGGTCGTCTTCACCTCTCCCCGGAGCCTCGCCCCATGGTCCGAACATCCCGCCATCGAATCGCTGGTTATCTGTCGCTCGGCCTCTGCCTCGCTGCCCGGCTGGGCGTGTCGGCCGCGGCGGCGGATCCTCCTGAGCAAAGCAGCGTCTTCGCCAAGACCAATCTGGCGGCCTGGTGTGTTGTGCCGTTCGATGCCAGTCGTCGCGGACCTGTGGAGCGCGCGGAGATGCTCAAGAAGCTGGGATTCACCAAGCTCGCCTATGACTGGCGTGACGAGCACATCCCCACGTTCGAACAGGAGATCCAGTGTCTGCAGAAGCAGGACATCGAGTTCTTCGCCTTCTGGTGCCCGAGCTCGGACAGCCCTGCTTACCGCTCCATGATGGCGCTGATCGAGAAGTACCAGCTTCATCCTCAGATCTGGATGATCGCACCCGCGGCGGAAGCGGAATCGCCCGAGAAGCGTGTGGAGGTCAATGCTCAGGCGCTGCTCCCGTATGTGAAGGATGCCCAGCGTCTGGGTTGCACGTTCGCCCTTTACAATCACGGCGGTTGGTCGGGCGAACCGGCCAACATGATCGCCATGGCCCAGTGGCTCCGAAAACAGGCCGACACCAAGTCCGTGGGTATCGTCTACAACTTTCACCACGGCCACGAACACTTCGGCCAGTTTCCCGCCGCGTTCCAGCAGATGCTGCCCTACCTGACCTGCGTCAATCTCAATGGCATGACGATCGGCGGCGAGAAGATCCTGCCCCTGGGCCGCGGCCAGGAAGACCGCCGCGTGCTGGAAATGATCCGGGATTCCGGATATTGCGGCCCGCTCGGCATCCTGGACCATCGGCCCGAGATCGATGCGGAGCTGAGTCTGCGCGAGAATCTTGATGGTCTCAAGAAACTGCTTACCGAAATGGGCGACACGCAGGCTGCCAAGACGTTTCGACCTTGAGCGGGTCGCGGATGGAACTGGCCATGAATCATGGGATCGTGCCCTTGTGGTTGATCGGACTGTTGGTCCTTGGCAGCTTGCAGGCCGCCGAGGTCGATCAGCGGCCGCTGCCGATCGGCGTGGAAGATGCGTTTCCCGAAGTGCGAATTCCTCGCCCCGTCGTGCTGACTCACGCCGGCGACGGCAGCCGGAGGATTTTCGTCGGCAGTCAGTTGGGTGAAATCCGCGTCTTCCCCCAGGACACCCAGACGGAGGACACCGAGGTCTTCCTCGACCTGCGATCGAAGGTGGTGTTCCAGGAGATCGAGGACGAAGAGGGCCTGCTGGGACTGGCCTTTCACCCCCAGTTCAAGGAGAACGGTCAGTTCTTCGTGTACTACACGACGACCGCGGCACCACACACCTCGGTGATCTCGCGCTTTCGCGTGTCGCCGGCCGAGCCGGACCGGGCCGATCCTCAGTCGGAAGAGGAGATCCTGCGCATTGCTCAGCCGTTCTGGAATCACAACGGGGGGACGCTCGCCTTCGGCCCGGACGGTTACCTGTACATCGGCCTGGGAGATGGCGGCGGAACGCGCGACCCGCAAGGTCACGGGCAGAACCTGGGAACTCTGCTCGGTTCGATCCTGCGGATCGACGTCGACCGCACGTCGGGTGACCTGAAATACGCTATCCCGCACGACAATCCGTTTGTCGATCGCCCGGTGCTCGGCCCGAAATCTGGGCCTACGGCCTGCGCAATGTCTGGCGGATGGCATTCGATCGCAAGACCGGTACGTTGTGGGCCGCCGATAACGGCGAAGATCTGTGGGAGGAAATCGATCTCATTACGCGCGGTGGCAATTATGGCTGGAACTTGCGCGAAGGACGGCACAAGTTCGCGTTGCACGGCTCGGAGGCGCGGCCCGACTTGATCGAACCGATCTGGGAATACCATCACCGCGTGGGACTGTCGATCATCGGCGGCTGCGTCTACCGCGGACCGCGCCTGCCGCAACTCGACGGTGCTTATCTCTACGGCGACTATGTCACGGGAGCGTTGTGGGCGCTCCGTTACGATCCGCAACAAGGCCAGGTCACCGAGAATCGGTCGATCCAGAGCAGCGGCTTGCCGGTCATCACTTTTGGCGAGGACGAGGAGGGCGAAGTCTACGTGACCACCCTGCTCGGCGGCGGCATCCTCTACCGGTTCGCGCCACTCCCCGAGAAGTGAATATCGCTACTCGATCGTGTCGGGGCGAAACCACAGCGACCGCCAGTAGGCACGATCCGTGGCGTAGACGTCCACGGGTGCCTCCTCGGACTGGTCCGCAGGCAGGATGCCGTACCGTTTCATATCGCGGACATACTCCGCGCGCGGATGGAAGCCCGGCATGTCGAACCGTCGCACTTGCTCCAGTTTGTCCTTGGCGTCCCGAATGGCCGCCAGGATCTGCTGGTAGTCGGGATCGGACCGGTCGGCAAAGACGGTCTCGCCGCAGGACGCGAATCCACCGGCCTGCTTGGCCAGCGGAGCCAGCAGGAGCACCGACTTTTCCGGGTAGCTCAGATTGTAGAACAGGTCGCGGGACCAGCGGCGGCGCACGTCGTCGGGAGTCAGGTCGACCCAGGGTGGCGCGCCGTCGAATGCGGTGCCCCAGCCGCCGGGGCCCACCAGGTGCGACGGCGACAACGGCAGCGGTTTTTGTGCATCGTGGCAAGTCAGGCAGCGCCGCTGCAGGGCCTCCCCGGCCGCCTTGACGCTGGGCCACTCCAAGTCGCAGCGATCCAGGCGAATCGACCGGTCGACGATTTCGAACCCTCCGATCATGCCGGTGCCCAACGCCGCGTACGTGCCCGGATAGGTCGCTCCGCTCTCGATCCACAGCCGCACCATCCTTCGTTCGTGCTCGGACGCGGTGGCCCCGTAGTGGCTGCCGTTCATGAGCTCCAGCAGCCGGCTGGCCGAACTGCCGATCGATCGTGGCGGACGATTGCCCAGGCCGTTGCGCCCGTCCGAGATCAAGTTGCGTGCGACGAGTGCATAGTAGCTGAGCGAGAAGACGGGCCCGTGGTCGCCAGCCAGGATGATATTTCCATCACGCCGATGAGCATCGTGACACGCGACACAATGCCGGTCGAGGATGGGTTGGATGTCGCGGGGGAAGTCCAACACGTCGGGCACGTCCGAGATCGGCTCGATCGGACTCGGTTCCCGTCGCAACGCTTGAAGGTGGGACGGTACCTGCGGCGGCGCCTCCGTCCGCTGCTCGTGGCAGCCCACGCAGGTGACCGTTTCACCAGGCATCACGGTCAAGAAACTCTGCATGCGCTTGACCGACAGATCGTTCTCGTCCAGAGCCACGAAGAACAGGCTGCGCAGGGCAGGAACGACCGCGTACGCGGAACCGTCCGGCTCGACGGGGATCGTGCCCAACACACGTTCGAGCGTGAATGTGCCGCCGTACGAGAGCGGTTCCATGCCGCCGGTGTAGTTCATGGGTTTCGGCAGCGTCTCCAAGACCAGCAGACTCTTGATGCTGCCGCGTTCGACGCCCGCCATGTTTCGGCCGCGATAGACATCCGCCAACACCAGAGCCCCCGTGTCCAACTTCCTCTGGCTGCTGGCGGCGACGATCGGCTCGCGCAAGCGAGGAATCACCGGGCGCGGTTCATGACACTGGAACCCGGCCGCCAGATCGGCAGCGGGAAGCCGGTAGATGGCCTGCGCAAGCCCCACGTCATTGAGCAACACGATGTCTCCGCCCGACGCGGCCAGGAAAGCCTGCGGAGAAAACGCCCAGGGATCGCGATAGTCCGCCGTGGTACTGATCGAGACGGCGGCCGCCTGGTTGTCGGGACCCGTGCGCGGATCGACGAGGGTGATGACGCCATCGTGCTCGCGCAGGCCGTGACCGGGCGAGAACGACGCCACGATTTTCCGCGACCCGGGAACCGGCTTGGCGTCAATCATGGTGATGTTCGGATGCAGATTGCCGAACAGGATCGATTGGCGTTCGCCGTCGGGACTGGTGATCCACAGGTGATGGAAAGCCATCTGGTTACGGTCCACGTACTCCCAGCGGGTGTACACGATTTGACCGCTGGGCAGCACCCACGGTGTATTGTCGTGTTCATTGTTGCTCGAGAGCATGCGCAGGTTCTTCCCATCCTGGTCGCAGCGGTAGAGCACGGCGACTTCGGTCGTGTGGCAGTTGACACGCCGATTGCAGCGTGTGGAGACGAACAGGATGCCACCGTCGGGCAGATAGGTCGGCTCGACATCGTGATACGGACCGTCGGTCAGTTGACGGATGGCGGAGCCATCGAGATGCATTTCGTACAGGTGGAAATACGGGCTGCCTCCCTCGCGACGCGAAAAGAGTATCCTCTCGCCCGCGTAGTCCACCTGCGGATCACGAACACCGCCGGCGGGTTCGTCCAGCAGCACCGTCACGACATGTGTGTGGAGATTCAAGCGGCAGAGACGTCCGCCATCGAGATACGTTCGCCACCGGGAGTGGTCGAGCGTGCTGCCGAAATTGGCGTACCAGTGCGGATCTTCCCCGAGCTGTCGCACGGCGAAGACGATTTCATCCACGCCCGCCATCGGGCCCTGGCGAAACTCGGTCAGCAGACTGGATTCCGACGCGGCAGAGAACGAGGGCAGCTCGCCCCCGGTGGGGACGGGGGCTGGCGATTCAGCGCGCGCAGCACAGGACAGGCTGCCGGCCCACGAGCCGGCAGCCAAGATCAGCAGCCAACCAACGAGATTGTCCATACGCACGTCAGAATTCAACTTGATACTTCTGCGTCATGGTCACACGAATCTTTGACTCAGAGCCCTTGACATAATAGTCCGACAACGATTGGCCCACAACGCCGCCATACGGTGCGGCACGGTTGTCCGCATTCACCGCGGCGACGCGTTTGTTGATGCCGTAGCTCTTGATGGCCATGGAGGCATTGCGCAGTTGCTGGGCGACATACTGACCACACTGCCGCATTTGCGGATCGACGTTGAGAATCGGCAGATAGTCGACTTTTTTTGTAGTTCCCGCACCATTGGCCAATCTGTCCGATCGTGTGCGCCTCCCCTTTGCGGCCGTGCAAGCCGGTCCATAGAAGCTCGACGGACTTGTGATACTGCGGTGTCGCTACCTCAGCCCCGCCGTGCGCACCGTTTTCAGAACCTCACGGCAAGCAGCGATCTGCTCGACAGGCCGTTGAACGCCGCGGCCAGCTCCAGGACGCACGCGGATGAGTGCCGACGACTCGGAGGTCGTAACCCAGGTCGCGGGACGGCCGGTTCTGCCACAAGTGGCGGAGATCGGGACTGCTTCACGGACACACCTCTTTTGGACAGTTGTGTCGGCTGGCCGTCGCGGACGGTTTGGTTGTTCGTAAACCTCTTGCGCCACGACTTGATGGCACTTTGATGTACGAGACGGCAATTTGAATCGCTTGCACTGGAAGTTATGGCGAGACTGGAGGTTAGGTAACGCCCGGCAACAAAGGAACGATTGCTGGGACTGCCATGTGGCTTAGCTGTTCGCAACCAGCCAACGTCGGATGCGTTCCGCGATCTGGGTCGCCGTTGCCTCTGGCACCTTGGTCGAGTGCTTGCCGTCCCGACGAACCCAATACCGTCTTCCCGTCGGCTGCCGCACGAGTTCAATACGGTGCGTCGGCCCACCGCGAATTTTCAGGCTGATGCGGATGTACGCTGGTAGTCTCGGCAAGAGTCTGCCCTTCGAGATATTGTAAGTGCTGTCTGGAAAGTAAAATGCGCCAAGGACTCGTACAAATCAAGCCGAATAAATACAAGTTAGGCCAAGGAGAAATGATCGATGAGGAACGTCGTCTACGTCGGAATCGTCTGTGCGGGGACCGCGTTTGCCGCGATGACCGTTCCCCCTGCCCTCGGTCAACTCCCAGTTCTCCCGGGTGGCCCGAACACTGAGTCAGTCAGACCACGCCAGCCTGGTGGCATTCTCAGTGATCAGCTCGGAGTGTATCGGACCATTGAGGGCTTTAGGTCTGAGGGCAGCAAGGACGAGACCGGGACGCTCCTCGTGGACACAGTCGATGGCAAGAAACTCGACAAGCCGATACCGCTCGTGATCCGTGGCGCTGTCGTTGTCGATCATAACCTCCAGCCAGCCGGCCTCAGCCTTCCAGAAAAGCAGCGCTGCAAACTCAAGGGATTCGAGTCGGGAGAAATGATCGGTGTTCCACCGGCTGTCTCGGCAGCAGCACAAGAACAAGGATGGGAGGAAGTACCCATGAGTCCGAAGTTGTGGCAGTGGCGTCCGTACTTCATCGCTCTTGTGGTTATTGAGCCGAAAGACTTGGAGTTCCGTAAGCGGTAGGGCCGAACAAGGCCGTGAACCGGAGCGGCCGACAGCGCGTGTTGTGAAATTAGAGTCATCTGACCACCGCCCGGTTACGGCTGACGTACGGCCTGGGCTATTTCATCTACCCATACGTATTCCGAACACACCGACAAATCACCGGTTTTCGAACGCGGTCGAGAAATCCGCGCAGCGATGTGCCACCCTTGTGGACCGGAGGAGGTGGCAGCTTGAGCGGGTTCGGGTTGCGTTATTTCCGGCTCTGGGCGAGAATAGTGGGCATGAACACGCAATCTGAACATATCTTACGATCTGCCCTGGCTTTGCCTGAGTCTGAGCGTGCGGAAATCGCGGCATCGTTGATTCACAGCCTCGACACGGAAACCGACGAGGGTGTGGACGAGGCGTGGGCTGCAGAAGTCCAGCGACGCATCGAGTCGATCGACCGAGGCGAAGTTCAACTCATCCCCTGGGATGACGTCATGCGCGATATGCGTGAGCGTCGGCATGGCTAGTCTGCCGCTCTTTGTCCATCCAGACGCCCGCGTGGATGCGCTCGAAGCGTATGACTGGTACTCCCAGCGCAGCCAGCAAGCCGCCGACGCGTTTCAGAAAGAGTTGCAGGATGCCGGACGTGCTATCGAGCATTCCCCAAGACTGTGGACACGCTACTTGTTTGGCACGCGTCGTTACCTCATGAAGCGTTTTCCCTTCGTCATCGTCTACCGTGTGGCCAAGGAGCGGATTGAAGTTGTGGCAGTCGCACATGGCAGGCGAAAACCGGGGTATTGGAAGAGGCGATTGAAGCCGGACTGACCGTCCACACAGTGCGACCACAGCACCGAGTGCCGGACTTCGCCGCCCCCTGCGCAGTTGCGAGCTATCTCATCAATCCGTCAACGCATCGAAGTTCTTGGGACTCGCCGGAAACCCACCGTATTCACTCGGCCGTCAGGCTGACTCAGCAGACGCATTGGGAGGTCGATGTTGGATGACCGGACGGAGCCAGGTACAATCAAGGCGTAAGGAGCGTCCGATCAATCGAAGGATTGCTGACTTGGTCCATCCTGGGTGCTTGGTGCACACAGCAAACATCGACAAGCCACGCCTCCAGGCAATGCGGGACGGTGCCGCCCCTGCCGAACAGATACGTCGACGCGTCCCGGAATACCGCCTTTTTGGGCGACAAGTGAAATGACATGAAAAGCTGTGATTGAGCCGCATGCGGAACGCGCTGGGGAGGCTGGTAATGAGGAAATATGAACTCACAGCGAATCTGATTCTGGCTTCGCCAATAATCCTGGCACTCGGCATCTTCGTGTTGCTGTCGTGGCCATTGAACGCAATGATCATGGGAGGCCTGTACTTGTGCGGGCTTTGTGACCTCATTTACGCCAAGCAACCGCTGTGGCGTCATCACGTATTCAATTCATTTGGCTCGACGCACATCCCAAAGCGGCGACGCGCGGCGTACTTTCGCGGTTACAGGCGGATTGCGTTCGGCGTGATCCTGAACGTGGTCGTCGTGATACAACGCTCCATAGTAACTGCAGTGGGCTGAGTAATGTGTCGCGCGAAACCACCCATTTCTGCTCGCCGAAGGTATGCCTCCCCAGAGGCATCCGACGGTCGAGGTTGGATGGCCGGGCGGAGGTAGGTACAATCGGGGTGTCGAGAGCGTCCGATCAAAGCAATGGTTGTTGGCAGCGTGCGGGGACTCGCCAGATTGAACGAAACCGCGAGTATACAGTGTTTCCGAGAACGGACTGCTTCTTAGGTAGCAGGAGACGACGGCGCAAAGGGCGGGCAAGATGAACGCCATTTTCTTGGCTCCGATGCTACTGTCGGTCGCCTTGCTTTCGGCATCGGCCGAGGAGCCACCGCTCAGGCTATGTGTCGAGGTCACACAACCCCAGTGGGAGGTTCATGAGCGTACGCGGCACGTGCTCAAAATCACCAATCAGAGTTCCAGGCCGGTCACACTGCCGAGTTTCCGCTTCCTGAACATCAAGGAAGAGGATCCGGAGATCGCGTTCTATCTCCAAGAGCGTGTTCTGAAGATGCAAGTCGTGCGCGGCACTACCCCCGTATCGATCAACGAAGGTTTGCAGACGCGTCCCGAAAAGCCTCGGCCATTCCCGACCATTGAGCTTCAACCGAAGGAGACCCTCTCGGTTCCTTTCTCGCTGACGGGTCCTGGGTCGTTCTATTCGTTGACCGAGCCTGGCGAGTACACCCTGGCGGTCATATTGGACACAACGGGGACGCAGAACGAGAAGATCCTGAAAGGCCGCTTCGCTTCGCCCGCAACGAGATTTCGTATCGTTCCGGTCGCCACATTCCGAACACAAGGGATTCACGAATCGCCAAGCGAGTACTCGAAAGCCAGGGTGGCTTTTTATCTCCGCCGAATCGAGGAGCACCAGGGCGAGTACTTTCCCAATGTAGCAGAGATGCTCAGCGCCGAAGGTGTCGTGCTTGCCTTGATCGAGACCCTTGATTCCAAGGATCACCACCTAGCCAAGCGTGCAGAGGCCATCCTGGGAGAGATACACCACTCCCTCGGGACAAAGCACAACCCACCCGTCTTGCCGAAGTCGAAACCCGAGTGGCTGGAGTGGTGGAAGACGAAGCGGATAAAGCTATCGTCCAAGGAGCTTTGGTCGAATTTCGACAGCCATTATCAATAGAGAGACCCGCTGCCGTGATACGCTTCGGTGCCGCGCCGCTGTCGGGTTGAGTCATTCCATCTCTTGACTCCCATTTATAGACCCTTTTGTGCAACTAGATCAGCAGCTGTGCAGCGTGACACACGGAATCTCATGAACGGCACAGGCAACATCTCTGAGAGCACGGAAAATCTGAAGTCGAAGTCTCCGTCCGTCCTGCGTTCGACGCGTCTGCGATTTGGTCTCCGAACGCTGCTGATCGTTACGCTGGTGGTTGGCGTGTTCCTGGCAGTCAGTACCTGGTTGGTTCACAAGGCAGAAGAGTCGCACGCACGCAGTTGCCTCATCACCATCTCAGAGCTTGCGGACGACACGATACACATTTCAATTCCGAAAAAGGACTACCGCAAAGCGATTGAGGCCGCTGCATACATCACGTTGTACTACCCGCCCGGCACACTTCTTCCTCAGGACCATCCATTTGCCCGGGAGTATGAAGTAAAAAGGCAGCACAGATTCAACGCATCCACGACGCGCTAAGAACAGCAGTTGGCGACAAGCACCCGACTATCTGGCTTGAATGGAAAGAGGCCGTCGACGAGATCGTGATTGCCGTCGACGAGTAATCAGAGGCAGTAGGATCATCTCGTAAATGGACCCATTGCTGCTCGCCGGGGCGCATGCCTTCCCAGAGGCATCCGCAGGAGACGTAGGGTGACGGGACGGGAACGGGTACAATAGAGCCGTCGGCAGGTTGCCAAGAATCGAACGATTTCCAACGCGGCTGGTCCCCCGTTGCCGCATGATCACGAGGCGGATCAAATCGCGGCCGGGGCGGGCGCTATGCGGGTCTTCCTCAGCGTCCCTTCGTATCATTCCCGGCGCCGGCTCGCCGGGACCTTGCCGCCTCGGCACCTTTCGCAGCGATGCCGCCAATATTGCGACCCATGATCGCGGATGCCGTCAACCAGCTTCCGACGAGGGCGCCGGCAACCCCCGGCGTACAGATGTCGGTACCGGTAAGGTAGAGATTGCGGATCGAGGTCTGTGGGCGTAGCCACCGCTCCTGAAACCGGGCAGGCGTTGCCGCCAGCCCATACATGGCCCCCTTGCGGTGGCCCGTGAAGTGGCGCGTGGACAAAGGTGTCGAGAGCTCCAGGTAGTCGATCTTCCCCTTGACTTGAGGGCACTGAGCATACAGGGGTTCTAGAAGCCGTTCGCTAAGCCGAGCCTTGAGTGCCTCGTATTCGTCCCCGCGTTTCCGCCAAGTCGTTTCCTCCCATTTCTCGAACCATGCGTACGGGGCGTAGTTTACTACTTCCACGGTGGCTCGACCCGGATACCGTAGTTCGAAGTCGGGGTCTTTTGCGGAAGGAAAAGAAACATAAGCGGCCGGCAGTGCCGCATTGGGGTCCGCCATGAACTGTGCAAAACTCCGATCGTGATCGTGATGGGCATAGATCCAGAGATTCGTCCTGGACAGACCAAGTTCGGATGCGGTTTGCCTCAACCCGATGTACAGAGAGAGATGGGCGACGGAATCCGTCTGTCGATTCAACATAGCGTCGAAACGGTGGACTGCGCTCACTTCGTTCGGCAGAAGTCTTCGGAAGGTGTTGGACGCTCCTACGTCGCTGACCACGAGGGGAGCCCGAAGCTCGTTGCCGTCAGCCAGGCGAACCCCCACAGCGCGGTCGTCTTCGACGAGGATTTGCCTCACCTCGGCGTTCGTATAAACCGCGCCACCCGCGCTTTCGATCACGGGAAGGATCGTCATCGCGAGACGGGAAGCACCGCCCACCGGATAGGCACCGCCGCCGAGGTAGTGGCTGGCTACGAGAGCATGGATAAAGAAACTGCTCTTTGAGGGCGGCAGCCCATAGTCACCGTACTGACCGGCGAGAACACCGATCAACCTCTTGTCGTCCGTGAGCGATTGAAGAGTCTCGAGGGTTGTCCGCTTTGCCTTCTGCAGAAGCGGCCAGCGTAACAAGCCGCCCACAAGGCATGACAGGGGGACCGGGAGGCTTTTCTCACTGAAATAAAGGTTGGCTCTGCGAGCCGTGGCATCCACCTCCTTGAGGTAGCGGTCGATGGCCCGGCGTTCTGCGGGAAAATAGTCGTGAAGCCGCTGGCGGAAGTTCTCCTTGCCTTTGACGAAATCGTAGGCGTCTTGGCCGATGACGATGCGGTCATAGACGTCTCCCATGTCCGCCCATTCGAGTTCGGCATTCGTGACGTCGTCGAAAAGCTGCCGAATCGGCGAGTCCAAGTCCATGACCTGACCGACATAGTGAACACCCACATCCCATTCGTATCCCGGACGGCGAAACGTGTGGGTGAAGCCGCCGGCGGTGTAGTGGCGGTCAAGAACCAAGACACGCTTGCCAGCGTGTTTGGCGAGGAGAGCGGCCGTGCCCAGCCCTCCGATGCCGGAGCCGATGACAATGACGTCGTAACTTCCAAGAACGTCGTGTTGCTTATACGAGATTCCGATGTGCACCGCAGCTTCCTTCAACGAATATCCGTACGCCGGCCAGTCGGCCAACTCAACTTCCCTTTTTTTGGCTGGGGGTTTCCTGCCACGGTAAGGCTGAATCACATTGGTCAGTGATTGTAATGCAGATGATTTCTTTCCGCGATGGCCGGTCATTTTTTCGGAGACTTTCGCTCCCCAAATCGACACGATATGTCGCGGCATGACGCTTGAGCGCAGAGATGGTTTCTTGCAGAACGAATGGGCGTGTTGTGCTCTCCGAGGGAATCGTCCGCGATGAATCGGTTTCGATTATCCTGACGGGCTGTGGTCGCATCGTCGGGCGAGACGTCGCTCGCATCGGCGGCCGGTGCACATTTCTCCACCTGTTCGCTGACGTACCGTTTAACGACCCGTTGATGAATTCTTCTCAACCACCGCCTCCCGGGATCCTTCGTCGACTCCCGGCCTGCAGAAGAGGACACCGTTTCTTTCAGCATCGGCGGTTACTGCGGACCGCTGGTCTCGCCGCGTTGCGTTTCATTCGCCATCGAGGTGAGCCATCTGCCGACAGGGGGCCGAGATCAAGATACCGAGACGCCCCTCCCGCACCGTGAAGACTGCCCGTTCGCAGCAGGAATGGTATCGTCCGCCGACGCGAACTATCATGCTTCCGGACCGGTGGCATCAACCAAAGCGTACGGCGCCGAACCGGGGGAGCCTCGGGCGTGACGCAGTGGACGACCAGGATGGAGGCTTTGTGCGGAACCAACGCATCTTCATTTGTTCGTCCGGCAGACAACGAAGGCACACCAGACATGAATCGAGTTCCATTTCTGATGAATTGTATGGGGTTTTCCCTCGCCTTGTTCTGCAGTGGGCTTGGGGGAAGTAGTCACGCGGTCGGCAATCCCATCAGCGAGGGTTCGCCGCCCCCCATTCTTGAAGCGCGCGGCGACCGCCATCCAGCAGTCAATTGTGTATATCCCGAGGCTGCTTTCTGGCACGCCGGCAAGGGCGGGCGTCTGATCGACGTGACCAAACCGCCCTTTAGCGCGAAAGGCGATGGTAAGACGGACGACACGGGGGCATTAATCGCGGCGCTCAATTTCGTGACCAGAAGCCGATTTCCAGTCTTCACTTTCCGCAACTACAGGGAAGGGAGTTTCATCCTCTATCTACCCAACGGCATCTATCTCGTGAGCGATACCGTGGCCCGTTCCCTGCCCGTGCTGGTGGGTGCGCCTCCCTACGATAAGTACGACCAGCATTGGGTCATGACAGACGAAGAACTCAACAACAAGGACCTATTTCCGGTGGGTCGTTACAGCAACGAACAGAACGACAGCATCATCATCCTGGGCCAGAGCCGCGAAGAGACAATCATCCGGCTGCGCGACCACTGTCCCGGCTTCGGCGCAGGCCAGTCCAGGGCCGTGTTGGCCTGTTGCCGACTGAAGTGTGGTTCAAACGTTAACCTCAACAATGCGCTCGAAAACCTGACGATTGACACGGGGCGCGGAAATCCCGGGGCCGCCGGACTGCGGTGGAATTCCTCCAACGCCGGGGTCCTGCGTAATATGACCATCCAGTCCGCCGATGGGACCGGAGTCGCTGGGCTGATGTGCGATGTTCGCAATGTCCAAGGGTTGGTCGAGGACATCACAATCATCGGTTATGACGACGGTCTGTCCCTCACCGCGGATTCTGCCACCGTGGTGACGCTGGAGCATGCCTCGTTCACGAATCAGCGGCGGAGCGCCATCCGTCTGGCAAGCTGTTCGCGCCTCGCGGCGAGGGACGTGGTGACGGACGGCGCGCCGACCGCGCTGCGCGTCGAGTCGTATAGCCATGCGGTGGTGATAGACAGCACGTTCCGGGGAAAACCTGACGCGTCATCGGCGATCGAACTCGCCAACGGCCATCTCTTTGCACGCGACCTCACCGCTGCAGGATACAGGACTGCGGTGGCACAAAATGGCCAGACCGTCGTCGAGCCACTCCGGGTGGACGAGTATGTGTCGGGTTCCACACTTTCGACGGAGGCGGGCAGACCGGCGCATTCGCTACGACTGCCGGTCGAGGACTCGCCTCGGATCCTGCACGAGTCCAACTTGGCCAACTGGGCGAATGTCGACGAGTTCGGCGCGCTGGGCGATGGCGTGGCCGATGACACCGAGGCCATCCAGCGCGCCATGGACTCCGGCAAGCCGGCCATTCTCTTTCCAAAGGTTGCCTACACAATCAATGGCACCGTGGCGATACCGCGAACCGTCAGGCAGATTTCCTGTCTCTACGGTTGCACACTTCGCGCCCTGGCTGCGGACACTGCGATGTTTCGCGTGGCCGAGGATTCTCCCGATCCTCTCTGGGTACAGCAGAACATCAATGTTGGCGGCTTGTTTCTCGACCACGAAGCCCAGCGAACAGTGGTTCTGGAGGATGCCGTTTGTTTTTTTCCTTTCGTTTTTGGCCACCCATCGTCTCCACAGATGTTTCCATGGAAGCTTGCGATGCCGGACCTTCGTTCCAACAACTGGCGGCTTTATCGCAACACGACGCCCGCGGGCGCGCCCAAGAGAGTGTTCATCAACAACGCTGTCGGATTCGCCCCGGGAGGACCCGAAGGAAAAGATGCAGTGGAGAACGTGGTGGCCTGGTGTCGCCAGGTCAACACCGAGCACTACGAGATCGACTTTGCTTTCCGCCGTTCGACCGTATGGATGCTGGGGTTTAAGTCAGAGATCGGTGGCACGCACTTCAGCGCCGCAGTTGGCACTCGCATGGAGGTGCTGGGCGGCCTCTACTATCAAGGTGGACCCAACACTGCGCCGGTCGTCATCGCCAAGGACGCCAGCGTTTGCCTGACCATGACGGCATGCTCAGGGGGGAATCCCAGCGAAACTATTCTGGAGGATACGAAGAAGGGGAAGACAAGCGTCATCGGGCTAAACGCTTGCCCCCCGATGCATCCTCAGGTCAAGACGATGCCCCTTATCCCGCTTCTCGTGAATTATCGCAGCCAGGACGAAAACGGGGAGTAGCATCAATGCAGCGGAAGAGAGTCCTGAATGAGCAGGGCATTTGAATCTCGTGCAGCAAGGCACACGGCATCGCTCTCCCGCGGAGTTGAGTTACCCTCGTTGGTGGTGCAAGTGGCGGCGGTGGTCCCTATTGATTTGTCTGTCTTGCGCGGCGGAGAGGTTTGTCTGTCCCATTTAGACCACCGTGTGAAGAGCTGAAATCTCACGCCGTGGCGAGGAATTGGGGTGATCGGAGGAGCCTGATGCGTGCGAAGAACCTATTTGTCAACGAGGACACCGAACCACGATTTCTCGCATACGTGGCCGGTTGTATTCTCGGAGATCTAACGGCGGTGGCCGCGAATTGCGTCTGGCTCAACTGGCCGATTGGCTGGCCGCTGCTGCTTACTGCAACCCTCTTTGCACTTTACGGGGTATTCTCGATTGAATCGGTGGTCGAGGGGTGCGTGGTCTCGCTGATGGCCGGGCTGCCCTTGTTCGTATTGCTGTGGTTGAAGCCGGAATTCACTTTGACCAAACAAGTATGGCTTGGTGCCGTGGTCGGGCTCTTTGCCGGAAAGACGTGGATTGGCGTCATCCGTTGATCAGATAAGTGAGGATTGTCTTTTCCATCAATAGACCGATCGCTGCTCGCGATTGGGTGTGTCGAAGACCGGCCGGCAGCCAGTTCCGGGTGGTGAACGGGCGTCTACTTCCCGGGAGCGACGGAGAAGGCGACAACAAACGAAGGAAATGTGGGATCGACTCACTGCAAACGGCCCGGCACCACTATTTGACAGCCGTGCCCCGTTCCATTACCCCCAAATGAAAGAGGTGATGAATAAGTGGTTCTCGGTCGAGCAATCGCTGTCGCGTTCGCTGGCCTGGCTATCGTCATCGGCATCTGTTTCGGTGGTAGTTGGTACACAATCAGTACGAGTTGCGACAAGGCAGAGGCGATAGACCTTGCGTCCTTTGCTGATGGTTTCGGCAAGATGGGAGACCATGCAGCCGCATTCTGTCCGGAATACGCCTTCACCTGCAAAGAAATGCTCTGTGTGATTCCTGACTCACGGGTTCTTTCACACGAAGACGCAGAGAAGATTGTCTCCGGATTGAACGCGAGCTTGCGTATTGTCAGCCCATCGGGAGTCGTAGTCGGTGAATGGGAACTGACGAATGAAGCGTTTTCTCGAACATGGAGCGTGGACCAAGAACAAGCAGGGCCGTTTCCGGCTTTTCGGTTCTCGCCGGTCCCACCCGGTGAATATACGATTCAACTAAATGTGCAACAGCCTGCAGCCGCACTCGTCGAAATCCCTCATCGAGTCGTGGCCAAGTACGAGCTTTGCGGGATCGAACGCCTCCCGGCACTCTTTTCGGGTGCAATTTCCGTTACTTGTTTCGTCATTGGCGGCGCTGTCGCTGCTGTAGCATTGTGGCCACGCAAAGCCAAAGTTGCCGCTGCAGAGCAGCCTGCCGATACGAACTGATTCACCGATACTAGATTTCGGGCCACTGGCCCGAAAATCGACCGATTTCCGAATCGACCCACCGTGACTTCGTAGATGCGTCCGGTGGTCGATGTTGGGCGACCGGTTGGGAACGAGCTACCATGGAACCGTCGGCGCGTCTTGGCGATGAAAGCGCTGCCAACACGGGGCCCTTGCGAGGCGGGAAATTGTGTCTTCGGGCGGCGGCGTGTAGAATGGCGTGAAGTCGGCAGAAGCAAATGTGGCAGATGCTGAACGTGTCAGTCCCGTGGCGGCCAAAGTGAATCAAGGAGAAGTCCGTGTCTTCCGTTAAGGATGCTATGATCGACATCATTGGGCGGCAACCCGATGACAGTACCTACGACGAAATCCTCCGCGAACTTGCATTTGCCCGAATGGTACAACGTGGTCTCGACGACGCAGACGCCGGTCGGACCCTGTCCGATGGTGAAGTGGGCAGAAAGATCGAGTCGTGGCAGAAGTAATCTGGACGCTCGAGGCAACTCGCTGTCTCGACGAAATCTACAGCTACATCGCGGCCGACAGTCCGGCTGCAGCACACAAGGTGGCTGCCGGTATTTACGAAAAGGTACAGATGTTGCGGACTCACCCGCGTCTGGGGCAACGCTACGAGCCGGTCGCCGATCGTGAGGTTCGCGAGACGCTTTACGGTCATTACCGGATCGCTTACCTTCTTCGGCAGGAAGACCGCATCGAGATCCTCGGGATTTTTCACGCCGCCTTTGACCTTAGGGCCGTTTCGTTGGGACTCCGTGTGGACAACGTACGCAACCCAGGGCTGCGCTAAGGCTCGCAAAGCTCGCCTTGCCTCCGCCCTGGGCTTTGATAGGGTTGTCCCTTCGGGACGCCAGAGCATTGCTCGGCTTTGCTGTTCCGATTAATCGACCGTTAGTTGACAACGGGACGCTACCGCCACTAAGAGTTCACACAATGGTGATAGCTCCCAACGACTTCACCCTCCCGAATCGGGAGGGTCGGAAACGAGCCCTGGCGAGTTTCCGGGGAGGGTCTTCCGCGGGGGATGGAATACCGAGCGCACCTCCAACGCCCTCCCCGAAGGCTCGTGCCTCGCCTTCGACCCTCCCACCTGGGAGGGTGAAGTCTGCAGCGAGACGGCGCGTTTTAATCTGGAGACAATCTGGAGACAATCTGGAGACAAATTGGTCCAAACAATGGACCGTTTTTCGATCAGATTCAGCCCAACCCAGCACAGGCATCGGGAGATCGATGAGTGGCGTCGGGACGGCAGCCAGTAGGATGGAGCCAGGGGCGCGTCATGGGAATGCGTGCAGTCACCAATCGCTGAGGAATTCCAGCCGGTCTTTCAGGGAGTCCGCGTCAAGCGTGCCCGCCAAGTGGATCAGCCGACGCACCACATCGCCAATCGGGCGTTGGTTGGAAACGACAATGCCAGCGTGATGTCGACCGTGTCCCATCCAAGTCGCATGCAGTGAAGCGAAGTGCGCGACGTTGAACGTGACCAAGACGCGCCCTTCCTTTGCTGCAAAGTCAAGCTGCAAGTCGTCCGACTGGCCGAGCCGGTTGACTTCGGAAGTGCTCGTGGCATCGAGTCCGTGTTTGCGCAGAGCAGAAGCAACCGCCGCGTAAACGTCTTCGTCGGTGAAGAACCGCGGAGCGGAGCATTCATTCGGCGGACTCGCCCCCGGCGATCTGGGCTTTGACGGTGGATTCGTCGTCGGCGGCTAAGTCGGCTTCAATCTCCTCCAGATGATCGTAGGCGTACGCTAAAGCCCATAGAAGCCCCGAAGCCCCCCGAGAGCTTCGATACCAAGGACAAGCCTCTGGGCCTCCTCGTTGCCGAGCGCGAGAAGCAGTGACGCGAACCAAACGCTGCAGCCGCCAGCGGGGGCTTCGGCTGCTTGCCCAAACTTCAACGCTCAAACCGCCCCGGCCGCCGCTGAGCTCGATCGTTACTGCCACCGCCGTTTCAGCAACTCGTATCTTGAAGAAGGTCAGCACTCCACCCTTTGATGAATAGCTTGGCAGCGGTAGCGAACGCTGTGCAGAACAGCTTTAGCCAGGTGGACAGGTGTATACCCCCGTACGTCATGCGGGACTGGCCAACCAAGGAACGGTGGACTGACGGCTGTTGATATCCCGGCCGCGCAGGTGCTCACCACGGCGCACTGTCTTCACGGCAGCCAGGAACCGTAGGCAAAGGCAGACCAGCGACCGCCGCCGCATCGCCACCTGGGTCGTGTCCATTCTGGCACGCCGCGTACCACCGTCGCAGCCACTCTTTCACGCCGACACCATATCGGGTGTCCGCAGCCCTGCCAACTTCCTGCGCGGCGGACGGGGCGAAGTCCCAGAGACTTGGTCCCGACGATTACGCATATCGCGACCTACACTCCAGCAGCGGCCAAAAAATGCCACGAGGCAGTGGCACACCCCGTTGTGGTGCCACAGGAATTGGCACACACTGGGAGTTGATCGGTTGAGTGCCGCACGCGCTAAGCCGGTGATGCGCGCTGCGCTGTCGGATCGCGGCGAGTCGCGTGGCTGGGGTGGAGCAACGTGATCCCACCGCTGCTCGACATTCGGATACAGCGATGGCAAAGCGCTGCACGGCAGGCGTGAAAGGTACTTGATCGCAACTAAACACAACTTCCACCGTGTCGCTATGGCGAGGAAAAACGTATGAGATCTCTGCACAAGCTTTGGCCCGCATTGCTGGGCGTCATGATCGTTGGCGGGACATTTACGAACCGAGCAAGCTGTCAGTTCGAAGAGATGGTCAAGTATATTCCAGGCCATGCGAACATGCTGATCCTGGTCGATGCCGAGAAAGTATTCAGCAGTGAGATTGCCAAGGCGGAGGACTGGGCGGCCCAGCGCGGCCAGCGGTTCGATTCCGGCCTGACCTTCATCCCGGCCAAAGCCACGCAGGTGGCCATCGGCTCTCAGCTCGACCTGGAGTACATGCGCCCGATGTGGGACGCGGCGATTGTGGCCTTCGATACGGCTCCGTCGCTGGAAGATATCGGCCGACGATTTGGCGGTATTGGAGACACGATTGCCAAGACACCGGTCTTGCTCGTTGACGACGACAGCTACGTGGCGAAATTGTCGGACAATTTGGTGGGCGCGTTCGGACCGGCCAATCGACAACTGGTCTCGTCCTGGATTCAACGGAAGGACGCCCGCCTGTCTCCCTATTTGCAGGAAGCGCTGAAGTACGAGTTGGCTGGAGCAGCGATCATCATGGCGATCGATGCCACCGACGTACTCACGCCTGCCTTTGTCGAAGAGAAAATCACGAACAGCGAAAACGACGCGGTGAAGAAGGCCAAGCTGAGCCCGGAAGAAATCGCGGACCTGGTGAGTTCGCTCAAGGGAGTCATGCTGGGCATCACGTTCGGCAAGCAGCCTTATGCGAGGCTCAAGGTCGATTTCGGGCAGGACGTGACGGCCTTGGCCGGCATCGCCGACCCGCTCGTGCGGGCTTCGTTGGCAAACCACGGAGCCGTGCTGGAGGAAATGGACCAGTGGAAGGTCGAAGTGAAGGGCAAGCAGATCTTCTTCAGCGGCTATTTGGGTGACAGCGGGCTGGCCCGGATTGCGAGCATGATCAATCTGCCGACCAACGCGCTGCACGCGCCCGCCAAGGCAGCCGCAGCGGGCACCGACACCGCGACACAGTCCCCCTCCGATCCGAATAAGCTCGTAATCGAAACGACACAACAGTATTACAAATCGATCGAGCGGATCATGAAAGACTTGAAGGGTCACAAGGGGGAGGCACGCACGATTGGCCAGATCGGCATGTGGTTCGGCAATTATGCCAACAAGGTGGATCGGCTGCCGATCCTCAACGTCGACGAAGAGATGTTGCAGTTCGGCCGATACATAGGGCAACAACTGCGCAACTGCTCCATGTCCATCAAGGGTGCCGGGATCCAGAAAGGGGTCGCGGACGCCAATGCCGACGCGAGTGCCCAACCGTTTGGTGGCGTAATCGGCCAGTCTGTATCGGATTACTACGCCAATGGTTCGTACGGCCGGCCCGTGGGGGTCGGCGCGGCGTACGGCTGGTGCGCGGCCAAGGAGCGGGGAACACCGCCTATTGGGCAGGCCGATCGGAAATGCGACAGGCCATGGAAGCCCGCGCACAGGTTTCCGCCCAGTACAAGGCCCAGGTCGGCTCGTCCGTGCAGCAGATCCTGGAACAGATGCGTGAGGCGCAGACAAAAATCCGGACCGACATGACCCAGAAGTATCAGGTCGAGTTTTGAGCCGATGCGGAGTCCAACGGATTGCCTGCTTACCCCGGCGCCGTCGCGAAGACCGCCGGAGTAAGGTTCAACGCCGTTCAGGATGATCCCAGGTTGTGACCCGACCTCTTGCACGCACGCCCCGGCAAGGCCGGGGCGTGCGTGGGATGAGACCCAACGCACTTCCGCGATTTCCTTGTTCTCCTGATCTGTCTTCTTTTCTTGGTGTATCCTGGCGATTCGGTTGCACGGCTGAATGGCGAATACGTGGACGATGCGGGTCAGCGTGGCGAAGGACGCGCCGCAATCGAGAAAATCTACACCGAGATATTTGCCGCGAGTCCCGGGGCCAAGATCGAGATCGCGGTCGACTCGATCCGGTTGGTCGCATCAAACGGTGGGGGACCGCAGCAGTCTGGACCGGTCTGCCCACACAAAAGAACTGGGGAAACAGACAGCATAAGATCGCCTTGGCAAGGCCACCCCGGCCTGTAACATCTACGTGAGTCAGGCGACGTACCTTCCAATGACCATGAGCCGGCTATGAACGTACCTTCTTTCGATGACGATGCGGCCTGGAGTCGCTGGCAGAGCGAGTGGTCGATTCGCGACGACACGATCTATCTGAATCACGGCTCCTTCGGACCCGCTCCGAACGTCGTGCGCGCTGCGCGGCAGGCGTGGCAGTTGCGGCTCGAGTGCCAGCCGATGGATTTCTACGTGCGGCGGTTCGAGGAACACTGGTTCGCGACCCGTTCCCGACTGGCCGCCTTCGTCGGTACGAAGGCCGACAACCTGGTGTTTGTCGAGAACGCCACGATGGGGATGAACATCGTGGCGGCGAATTTTCGCCTGGCGGCAGGTGACCAGGTGGTGTTGAACGATCATGAATATGGTGCGGTGCGCAGGATCTGGGATCGCGCCTGTCGCCGGGCGGGCGCGGACGAACCGGTCATCGCGCAGTTGCCGGAGCGTTTCGAGTCGCCGGAGGAAGTGGTCGACGCGATTTTCGCCGCGGTCACCACCCGGACTCGATTGCTGATCGTGAGTCACATCACGTCCCCCACGGCGTTGATTCTGCCGGTGCAGTCGATTTGTGCCGAAGCGCGTCGGCGGGGAATCGCCGTCTGTATCGACGGCCCGCACGCGCCGGCACAAATACCGATCGACATCGATTCCCTGGGCTGCGACTTCTACGCCGCCAGCGGCCACAAATGGCTGAGTGCTCCGCTGGGTAGCGGGTTCCTGGCCGTGCATCCGCAGTATCAGGAGCACTTTGAACCGCTCCTGCTGAGTTGGGGTCGCTTGTTGCCGCAGGTGCCGGCACGCTGGTACGACGAGTTTCTGTGGAGCGGAACGCGGGACCCGTCCGGGTACCTGGCGATCGCCGATGCCATTCGGTTTCTGCAGAGCGTGGGAGAAGATGCGTTCCGCGAGCGGACGCATGCCCTGGCCCAGTACGCGCGGCAGTCCGTGGTCGAACTCACCGGACTGGAGCCGCCGGTGGTCGATAGTCCGCAGTGGTACGGGTCGATGGCCCTGGCCCCGTTGCCAGCGGTCGAGGCGAAGTGGCTGCAGAATACGCTCTGGCAGCAGCACGGGCTGGAAGTGCCGATCATCGACTTCGGCGGAAGGCAGTATGTGCGTGTTTCCTGCCACCTCTACAACACGCCACGCCACATCGCGACGCTGGTCGAAGCGCTGCGAGAGCACTTGTGACGCGTGCAGGTTGTAAGCGATAATACGGGCCATGTGGCCTGATCAAACCAAGACGCAGGAACTGCTGCTCGGTGCACGGCAAGGGGACGACAGCGCCGTGAATCGGCTCCTGGACCGGCACCGCCAGGCGCTGCGGCGCATGGTGCAGCTGCGTCTGGACCAGAAGATCCAGGGTCGGATCGACGTCAGCGATATCGTGCAGGACGTCCTGGTGGAGGCGAATCGCCGATTGCCCCAGTACCTGGAAAATCCGGTGATGTCGTTTCACCTGTGGGTGCGACAGATCGCCAAGGACCGGATCATTGACGCCCATCGGCGGCATCGGGTGTCGGCCAAACGCAGCGTGGATCGGGAACAGTCGCTGGCGGTCCCCGCCGCGTCGGACCGCTCCACGTATGACTTGATCGGACAGCTCCACGATCCGGAGCTGACCCCGGCCGCCGCCGCCACGCGGCAGGAGATGGCGCAGCTCGTCGAAAGCGCTCTCGGACGTCTCGGCGAACAGGACTGCGAAATCATCGTGATGCGGCATTACGAGCAGTTGTCGAACATGGAAGTCGCCGAGGCGCTGGGCCTGACCGAACCGGCCGCCAGCATGCGGTATCTCCGCGCGGTCCGGCGGTTGCGGGAATTGCTGCTCAGCTCCCACCAGTCGGCGGAATCCTCCGCGCCGGATGCCGACAAGTCCTGAGAACCAACGTCGTGAACACTGCCTCGGAACTTTGGCCGCAGCCTGACGATGCTGCTTCGGAACACGACCAGCAACTGGCCAGGCTGTTGTCCGAGCTATCGGACCGCGTGCGGCGTGGGGCGAGCGTCGACCTGGAAACGGAGTGCCGCGCGCATCCGGAGCTGCGCGCGAACTGCGCCAGCTGTGGGCGCCGTGCTGGTGGCTGACGCGGTCGGTTCGCTGGCCCGCACCGGCGGCGACGAGGCGGGACCGGACCAGGTCTCCGAAACCGGCGTCACGCCACGCCGCGTGGGAGACTACGAACTGCTGGAGGAACTGGGACGCGGCGGCATGGGGGTCGTCTACCTGGCGCGGCAAATGAATCTGAACCGCCAACTGGCGGTGAAGATGATTCTCCGCGGCCCGCTGGCGTCGCAAGGTGACCGCGAGCGATTCCTGGCGGAAGCCCAAGCGGCCGCGCGCCTGGACCACGTGGGGATCGTACCGGTCTATCAGGTGGGGGAAGAGGGCGGACGCATGTACTTCAGCATGAAGTACATCAAGGGCCCCACGCTGTCCGACCTGCTGCAGGCCGGACCGCTGCCACCCCAAACAGCCGCTCAACTGCTGGCCAAGGTGTGTCGAGCCATCGACTTTGCGCATCAGAGCGGCGTGTTGCATCGCGATCTCAAGCCGTCGAACATCCTGATCGACGAGGACGGCGAACCTCACGTGACCGATTTCGGACTGGCCAAGCGGATCACCGACCCGCACAGCATGACACATTCGGGAGCCGTGGTGGGAACGCCGGCCTACATGTCCCCGGAACAGGCGGCCGGCAACCGGAGCGTCGGACCGGTCAGCGACGTGTACAGCCTGGGAGCGATTCTGTATCACATGTTGACCGGCCAGCCACCGTTCCAGGCCGCCTCGCCGGTCGATGCGGTGATGAAAGTCCTCGAGCAGGACCCGGTGCCACCCCGGCAGCTGAACCGCGGCGTGGACCGCGACCTGGAACTGATCGCGGTGCGTTGCCTGCAGAAACCGCCCGATCTGCGATACGACAGCGCGCGGCGCATTGGCCGCCGATCTGGAGGCCTATCTTGAACCATGAGCCGATCGCCGCGCGCCAAGGCCGCTTCACACAGGTCATTTCGCGCTGGTTTCGCGAAACGCATCACGCCACCGTCCTGGAGAACTGGGGCCTGTTGTGGATGTGGCACAGCCTGGCGCTGTTGGTGGCCTGCCTGCTGACCAATTTCCTGTTCTGGAATGGCGTGGAGAATCGCTGGTATTACTTCTATCTCTGGAGCGCCGGGTTTGGGACCTGGGCCGCCGTGTTCTGGGCCCTGCGGCACCGACAGGGACCGGTCACGTTCGTGGAACGGCAGATCGCCCACGTGTGGGCGGCGGCGCTGGTCAGCATCATCGCCCTCTTCCCCCTGGAAGCCTATCTCGGACTGCCGCCCTTGAAACTGTCGCCGGTCCTGGGCCTGATCGCCGGCATGGTGTTTCTGGTCAAAGCCGGCATCCTGTCCGGACTCTTCTACATCCAGGCCGCCGCCCTGTTCCTCACAGCCGGCCTGATGACCGTGTGGCCCAGCTACGAGCATCTGGTATTCGGCATCGTGTCGGCCGCCTGTTTCTTCTTTCCCGGCCTGAAGTACTACCGTCAGCAGTCGGACAAGCAGCGGCAAATGCTCGAATAAGCGTGCGCTACACCGGGGCCGGCAGATCGCGGTGACAGAAGATCCAGGCCGCGGCCAGGTAGGCGACGAGGCCCAGCCCGATCAGCAGCAGATCGTAACCGAGCGGCGCCAGCCCGACCCAGCGTCCGGCGTCGTCGACCATCCACACGCGCCAGGCATCCGGCGGCGTATGCACCCCCACACTGACAAAACGCTCCGGGTCGTAGGCCGTGAAGAACGTCAGCTTGAGCAGCCAGCGCCACGACTCGGATGCCAACCCCACAATCTTCATGATCAGCTGGACCACGTAAATCGCCGCGACCACGCCAATCGTTCGCCAACGATACCGGTCGACCGACGAGAAGAGTGTGCTGAGCCCGGCCAGGAAGAACCCCAGCGCGAACAAGTTGACGGCGGCCGGCCACATGTCGGCGGCAGCGACCTTGGAGGCCATCGGCACGGCGTGCGTTTCCCCTGCGAAGAGCTGGTCCGGACGGGTCATCCCCGGCAGCGGCCAGACCAGCTTCGGCTGCCCCACCGGCTCATCCACGTGCGTCGTATGAATCCCGGCGTACACGCCCAGCCAAGAGGCGAGTGCCAGGACGGCGACGCCGCTCACCGTCACGACCGCGTGCGTGCCAAGCACTTTCAAGCGACTGACCGGTTGCGCCAGCAGCACTTCCATCGTGCCCCGCCCCAGCTCGCCGGCCACCGCATCCGAACCGCGGGCGATGGCCCAGATCACGACGCACATCACGACGATCAGTTCGTCGTAGGTCAGGGCGATGCGTCCCGAATACGTGAACAACTGCTCCAACGGAACTGGCAAGAATCGTTCGAATTCCCGGAACTGCTCCACAATCGTCTTGAATCGGTCGGTAGGCAGGAGGCTGACGATCCAGACTCGCACCCAGCAGAAGGCGAACATCACGAGCGCGCTCGAGAGGAGCAGCAGCCGTGCTTCATTGATGCTCTTGCGGATCAAGGCCCGGTTCATGACAGTGGACTCAGTCGGCATGGTATTGGTCGTACACGGCGCGCAGTCCCACCGGCTCGATGCGGACATCCTCGAGTGCCAGCGTGCTGAGCCAACCGAACAAGGATGACAGCTCGCTCGGCGTTTCCATCGTCACGTGCCCATTCTGTTCCGCTTGGATCACCAGTTCGTCAGGGAACTGGGGGGGCGGTGTGGGCAGCGGACCGCGCACCGCGCGCGAATGCGATGGCGTCGACGCAGTTCAGACATCACCTGGGTATGCACGAGTTCCCCCGAGCGCAGGATGACGACACGGTCGCAAGCTTGTTCGACCTCCGACAGCACATGGGACGAGAACATCACGGTTTGGCCTCGGGCGCGCGCTTCCCGGACCAGGTCCAACACGATCCCACGCACGGTCGGATCGAGATTGGACGTCGGTTCGTCCAGGATCAGGAGGGGCGTTTCGGCGGCCAGCGTGACGGCCAGCGCCAGTTTCTGGCGCATGCCGGTCGACATGAAACTGACGCGGCGCGAGGTATCCAGCTCCAGTCGTTTGGCCAGTTGCAGCGACGTGCGATAATTTCCTCGCCGCCGGATATCGGCGAAGAATCGCAACGCGTCGCGGCCTCGCATCTGGCGGAACAGGCGGGCCTCGCCGGGCAAATACGCGACACGCTGCCGGACCGCCAGCGACTGGCGGTAACAATCCAGGCCATCGATCCGGGCCCAGCCAGAAGTCGGGTGGAGGAATCCCAGCAGGAGTCGCAGCAACGTGGTCTTGCCGGCCCCATTCGGCCCCAGCAGACCGAACACTTCCCCGCGCTGCACGGTCACGGTACAGTGGCGCAGCGCCGCCACGTCGCCGTATCGTTTGGTGAGCGCGTCGGTGGCAATGAATGCCGTTCCCATGTTCCCTCGGCAGGTTGCCCGGCCGCCGGCGGACTGTACTCGTGGCCGTAACGCCCGGCCGGATGGAGATGCATCGTGCCCGGGAGCCGCACGGCGGTGCGTCGACGAGTCTCCCGTCGAAGGCGAGCTGCGCGGCATTTTCCGCGTATTCTCGGCGGGCTGACCGCGATTGGCCAGTGGGCATGCCGGGCGACCGCGGCAGCGGCCGCTTTTTGGCGAAGGACATGGCGGTGCGCAGTATATTTCTGGTAGTCTTAGGGCGTGGAAGGCGAATTGCGAGGACCAAGATGGCCGACGAGCGAGCTGAATTCCGATCCGCCATCGAAGGGGTTCGCGCCGGGTCCCCCGAAGCGGTTTGGAAACTGATCGCCGATTACGGCCCGCACATCCAGCGCGTGGTGCGCCGCAGGCTCGATCGGCGGATGCGATCGAAATTCGACTCGCTGGATTTCGTGCAGATGGTCTGGGCCTCGGTGTTCCGAAACCCCCACGACATCTGCTCCTTGAAACGACCGGAGGATCTGATCCGTTACCTGGCGGCCCTCGCCCGCAACAAGGTGGTCGACGAATATCGCCGCCGGATCCAAAAAGATACGAAATACAGTGTCACCCGGGAACTTTCCTTGAGCGAAGAGGACCTGGTGGAACAGTCGGCCGACGAGGAACAGCCGTCACCCAGTCAGATCGCCATCGCCCGGGAGCAATGGGAGAAATTCGTCCGCGACCAGCCGGAGCGCGACCGCAGCATTATCCAGATGCGAATTGGCGGGGCCACGTTCTTGGAGATCAGCCAGCAGCTGGGAATCAACGAACGAACCGCCCGCAAGGTCATCGATCGGCTGGTTCGTTTCTAGCGCGCTGGTGCGACGCGACGAGAGTGGTTGAGAAGGTCTGCGAGCGTCTCAGGTGAATGATGGATGTCTCGGCGCAATCCAGAACCGAATCGCTGCTTGCGCAAGTGATCAGCACTTGGTGCGCAGGAGATCGTCCGGACACGGCCGAGTTCTTGTCGCGTTATCCCGACCTGCGCCAGCGGCAAAGCGTCTTGTTGGGGCTGGCTTACGAAGAGTATTGCCTGCGCAAGGAAGCGGGAGAAACGCTGACCCTCGAGTCCTTTTGTGACCGGTTTCCCACCTGTCGCCGGTCGCTCGGCCGCCTGTTGGCGGTCCATGAATGCGGGGATGAGGATGCGAACCTGGGGGCCACGCTGGACCTGGAGGAGGTCGAGTGGCCGACCATCGGCACGGAATTCCTCGGCTTTCACTTGCTGCAGGAATTGGGGCGGGGAGCGTTCGCACACGTCTACCTGGCTCGGCAGCCGGCCTTGGGGAATCGCCTGGTGGTCGTCAAGGTCGCCCAGTATGGAGCGGCCGAAGCCGAAATGCTGGGCCGGCTCGCACATCGCAATATCGTCCCCGTGTACTCGGTGAGTGAAGACCACGCAACGCACGTGACGGCCGTCTGCATGCCGTATCTGGGCAGTGCCACCCTGCTCGACGTGCTGGATGTCGGGTTCGCCGACAATCGGCCGCCCGAACGTGCCCGCTTCATCCAGGAAACGGCCGTCCAGGAGTCAATCCCCGAGGCCGTCCCGGAAATGTATGTGGGCGGCGACCACCGCCTGCAACGTGGAACCTACGTCGACGGCATCGTGCACCTGGCTGCGCAGCTGGCGGAGGCTTTGCAGCACACGCACCAGGCCGGGATCTGCCACCGGGACTTGAAGCCGTCCAATGTGCTGCTCACGCCCTCCGGATGTCCGATGTTGCTGGACTTCAATCTGTCGAGCGACAACCAGTTGGAGCGGATCTACGTCGGAGGTACGCTCCCCTACATGGCCCCCGAGCAGCTGCGGACCATGACCACCGAGGATGCGGTGCAAGATGCCGACAGCGATCCCCGCTCGGATCTGTTTTCATTGGGTGTCATTCTGTATGAAATGTTCACCGGACGTCTCCCTTTTGGCGATCGTCCGCCTGGAGCGGCGCCGGCCGAGGCGGCCGCCCAGCTGCTGGCCCGGCAGCAGCAAGGATGTCGCGGGGTGCGGCAGTATAATCCGCGAGTCAATGCCAGGCTCTCCGGGATCGTCGGCCAGTGCCTGGCGCTGGATCCCGCTCAACGACCCGTCTCGGCCCAGGCGCTGGCCGACGCGCTGCACCGGCAACTCGCACCGGCCGCCCGGCTCGAGCGGTGGGCGAGCCGCCGAAAATTCCTGCTCGGCGCGGTGACCCTGGCTCTCGCATTGCTCGGCGGCAGTGCCCTCGCGGTGATCTCGACGCGCGCACCGTTGGCCGAGCGCGAATACAACGCGGGCATTCGCGAATTCCAGGCCGGTCGATTTCAGCCGGCGGTCGAGCATTTCACCCGCGCGCACAACGCCCGCCCCGCGGCCTATCAACCGTTGTTTGCCCGCGGGCAGGCGTTGCTGCAGGCCGCGGATTATGCGAACGCCATCGCAGATCTGGAACAAGCGCACACCATCAGCCCGCTGGGGCTTACCGCCGCTTGGATCGGGTATGGCTGCGACTGCGCGGACCAGGGCTTCAAGGCGGAGGACCACTACGCGAGGGCCGTCGAACAGTTCCGATTTGAAACGGCGGCCATCTGGAATAACCGCGGCCACAACGCCTATCGGCGCAATCGCCCGGCCAAGGCCATCGATCATCTCACCCGGGCCCTGCAATTGGACCCCGATTGCACGACGGCGTATCACAACCGGGCCCTGGCCTATGCCTTCTGCGGGAATAAGGTTGGTGCGGAAGGCACTTCCTACGGTCAGCTCGCGATCCAGGATATCGAACGGGCGATGGCATCCGGGTCGATCACGGGCTGGCTGCTGGTGGACGCGGCCGTGATCCACAAACAATTTGGCCCGGAACCGGGCAGGAAGCAACGCGTTGAAGAATACGTCCAGCGAGCGATTACGCTGGGATTCGATCCCCAGCAAATTCCACCGATACTCGCTGAGGCGATACCGGCGACGACGGCCGCGACCGCAGCGTTCCCGACCGCCGAGTCCAACAACGAGCTGCGGATTCCTCTCGCAAATGACTTCCCGCCGTTGTCGGAGCGGTAGTGGCGCGTTCGGTCATGTCCGCGGAAAGAGGCCCGGAGCTGCCGCGCTAGTGGACAACTGCACACCTCGCTCCACTCCGCGTCCGGCCACGTGTTGCGATCGGCATCGGACCAACGACTCGTCACATTCCACGCCCCGCTCCTCACCGGAAAGTTGACAACGACCCGATTTCGAGAAATCCTTGACATAGAGCGGCCGGTTTCTGCTTCCACTTCGGTGGCAACAGAGCACTTCGCTACCCGACCCGTCCGTGCAGCGGTTCTGGAACGCTGCTAACTGGTGCTGCTCAGCCTCGCGTCTGACGGATACGCATGCGCAGATTCTGCGCGCCTGGTACGCAAGTGACTCATCTCATCTTATGGCGAGGGTTTCCTCATGTCCCGACAACACGACCTGCGCACTGCCCGGCTTCTACGATCACGCTTGTCCACCCTCTCGGGGCGACGATACATCCGCAATTTGCAGATGGAGAATCTCGAATCCCGCGTCGTGCTGTCAGGCTTGCCCGAGTTGGCGGCGACCGCTCCCGAACCTCCGGTCGATCTCCCACCCGCCGAAATCGAGTTGGAAGGAGCCGAGGCCAGCGCGTCGGTGAATTCCGTTGCGGTGGCGCCAGTGCCGACGATTCCTACGGAACCGTCGTCAATCGCTCCTCAACCCGTGTCACTTGACGATGCCTCGATCGATGCGCAGGCCGTCGACTCCCTCTTCGCGCAGACGGCGTCGCCATCCGAGTTCACAGTGCCGGCGGCATCCGACGCGACACTCGCTGCCTCCAACCTGGTACTCAACACCGGCGGCAGTGAACCGGTACTCGCCGCGGCACCGACCGGTGACGGGGACACTCCCAATCCAGACGAACCGACGCCCGTGCCGCCACCCCCCGTGACGCCGCCACCCGTGACGCCACCGCCCGTGACGCCGCCACCGCCCGTGACTTCGCCGCCGCTCGTGCCGCCACGCATCGTCGATTTCCAAGGCGAAGGCCAGTCCGGCTATTGGTTGTTGCAGGGCAGCGTGACGGACGACAAGGACCCCGCGGGATTGACGGTGTATTTTGGCGGGCTGCTGGCGGGACGGACCGCCACCGTCGACCGCTTCGGGACCTTCGAACTCATCGTTGCTCTGGGGTCCGGCATTGTCGGGTACGTGAACGCCTACACCATTGATCGCGACGGACTGAGGTCCGACACGGTTCTGTTGCGGATTGTGTGACATCCCCCTGTTTTCGCGGGGAAACGGCCAACGGCGGCACCGTAGCCGTGCGACCAGCGAATGGGCAGCGCCGGTTGAGCCGCGGCTCAACCGGCGCCGTGCGTTCCCACGCGGCGCGTCAGCGCGAGCTGCGGTAGTCGCGTGGAATGGCATAGACTTCGTCGGTTATCTCGGCGTGCACGATCTCCCGCGGGTCAAACGTGCGCACGGCGCGATGGTGCGACGAACGACCCGTGGCCTGCCACGCGTTGGCGGACACCACTACTTGATACGTCGCCAACATGGTGCCGAGAGGTCCCTCCGGATGCGACGGGCACAAGCGGATCTGCAGCGAGCGCCGTTGCCGCAGCGCCTGCAGAATCTGGTGCACGATGCGTGACGTCCGCGGCGAGTAATCGTCGGAGGGAGTGTCGACGGAGCAGGAACCCGCCAGACACGTGACGTTGTGCCGCACGTGGAATGGCGAGAGTGCCAATAGTTTGTCAGTCGTCTGCCGCAAGACGTCGCGACATGCGGGAATCCCCTGCAGCATCGACAGGTGCACCGCGGTGACCAGCGTCGTCAACTCGTCCGGGTCCAGTTCCGGGGTCACCAACAGGTCCCCTTGCGGCGCGAGCCGGTAAGTCGCCTGCGTTTCGTCGTAGATCAGTTCGACACCGGCGTCCCGCAACAAATGCAGGTCCCGGAAGATGGTCCTGCGACACACATCGAGTCGACCCGCCAGCTGGGCCACGTTGCATCCGCAACCCGACTGGAGATGGCGTAGAATCTGCAGGACGCGCGCATGGCGTCCCAGGACGCGAGAAGGGCTCACAGACGGCTCCTTTCCGCCGCGACGGCCGACTCGGCCGCCGATCTGGCAGACTGCCCGGCGAAATGGAAACGGTAACTGGGTGCCCTGGGTTTCGCGTCGCTCAAGATAGGCGTGAGCGTCTGCCCCAACACAATTAGCCCCAGGACACCACAGTTGCCGAATCCAATCACTGTGCTCGGAGCCCGGCTGGGGCGAGACTCCCCATAACGGGAGTCGCTCGCCGCGCCACACTTCCTCTACTTAGTTCCATCGCATTTCGGTGCAAAAGCGGGTCGGAAAAATCCCAAAAAAGAGAAATTCCCGCAGAGGCCCGGAATTCCCCCATTGCGGAGAGAGGGAGCCCCCTCACAACAGCTGGAAAGAAGGCCCGGATGGAGTCCGGACGGGCTCGCGCCGGCCAGCCTTCAGCGCGCCAGCGTGTCGTCCTTTCGCCGGACGGTACGCGTCTCGCGCGAGTCGCTGCGAATCAACGCCGAAAATTGCCGATCCTCCGCATGCCGCCCCGCCAGATCGTTGACGCGCGCCCTCCGCCGCGTCTCTTCGAAAGAGCCGTAATCGACCAGGAGCCCCAGGCGATAGGCTTCCCAGTCGGCGTAGCCGGTGAAGAGCGAACCGGGTTGCCAGGGAATCGCTCCCGGACGTACGCGATTGAAGTGGGAGATGATGTTGGTCGTGCAGTTGCTGTCGAGCGTGTCGTAGAACTCGGGATGCTTCCGGAGTGTGTTGACCCGTTTCAGGACATCGACAAACATCGCCCGCACCTCTTCCGGGGTGACGCGACAGCGATAGACGTAAACATCCGACTTCCTGACTTCCGTCCGCAGCTGAATCAAGTCTCGTTCGTCCGCTACCACGTACATGATCTCGAACTGCCGGATCGCGCCGCCCGCTGCGGAAAATGACTCGCCTTCCTCCAGCCGCGCTTCGACCGACACGCCCAGGTACTGACCGTCCCGGAACCCAAAGCTCATCATGGTGTGGGCCAGGCTGGGTGCGCTCGCGAACGGACAGATGATGAAGTCCAGGGTCTGTATGTCCTTCAGGTCGTAGGTCCGGTCCTCGTAGTTGAGGACGTAGGAGTCCTCGTCCAGGTACGTGCAATGGCGCACGTTGTAAATCTGGACGCGGTCGTCGCGTATCCGGGCGGAGGGCAAGACCGCCATGCTGGCCTTCCAATGTCGGTTGTTCGAGGGTTTGAGGATTTCGTCAACGGTATTGTGCGGCCACGTCGTACAGCCACCGATGGCGAGGCACCCCAGGGCGACCGACAGGAACGCGGAGACACCCCTGGTCACCGCGCACATCGCGCGACGCGGCTGGCGAAGTTCTGTCTTCGAATCGTCACAATCCATGGGCTTGAGCGCGTAGAGGGAGCGCGGCACGGCACGACACGTGGCGTGTAAATACCTGGAAACCCCGGCGGGGGCAAGAGCTCGTCCGTCCGCCCCACTCCCGGGGCGGGGCAACGCTCAGCATCCGCCCGACCCGCGTGGGGTGCCGCGGCCGCTATTTCTGGGCCGGCCCAGGGAAAAACCGCTCGTCCAGCCGTTGGGTGCCACCGGCCGTGTAGAACCGCACGAGTTCTCGCCGCAGTTCCAGCGGTGAGATCTTGTGCTGTTGCCAGCGGCTGACCAGGTCTTGGTGCCGCTGCCGAAATTTGGCCCGGGTCGCTTGCTGCTGGGCCGTCAGCTCCTCCTGATCGGCTGGGGGCAGGTCAGCCGAGATGACAGCCTCCCGCGCCGGGAGAAACTCATCGACACACGCGTTGGCGATATCATCGAGTGTCGCGACCACCGCAGCCGCTTTCGCAGCGGCTTCCAGGTCCATGTGTTCACTGACCCGGTTCGCACGCGCCGGCGCTCGAGCCAGCCAGGGCGTGGTCTTCGACACGCGGGCGAGCTTCTCGACCAGCATTTGGCTCAGATCGGGCGAGGGAACGAGCTTGCGCTCGCACATGCGCTGGGCAAAGTGATCGTAGACCGCCTCCTTGATGTCGCGGGTGGGATCGTACATCGGTTCGCAACGTCCGGCGATCGCCATGTGGGGAGCAAAGATCGCGCCGGTCGGAGAAACGAACCGGTCGCCGATCGACAGACCCAAGGACTGGAGGTTCTCCACACAATAACCGCCGGCAGGTACTTCCACGATCGGAAAGAACTCCTCCCGCGGCAGACCGGTCTGCTGAGCGCACAACAGCAGCAATCCGGCGCAGTAGGTGTGGATCGGTTGCTGCTGGAGCGATTTGCCGCGCAGCGATTCCACACCGCTGGTGCGAAACAGCAGATCGAATTGGGACTCATTGCCGATGACGTCCCGCGCTGCATCACCCATGCGGCTACCGACCTGCGGGTCGGTGTGCCTGAGGAAGAAATAATGCAGCGTCCGCGACACATAGCTGTCGACGTTGCTGGCCGGAATGTGATCGCCCCGTTCGGGCAGGTCCACCACCACGAACCGTCGGATCCCGTCGGCGCCGACTTCGACGGTGACAACTCCCACGTGCGTGAACAGGCCTGGCGACAGATCGGTAAACAGGTTGTAGGGGGAGGGATTTCGCATCAGCAGCCAATCACCGCTGCGGACTTCGCACGTCCCCATTCGAAAGGTGTCACCCCGCACGCCCTGTCGGGCACGTTGGTCCAGCCACTGCGACAGCGCCGCGCGTCGTTGCTGGAGGGCGGGACTGCCGCGACCGAGAGGCAGCTCGTTGACGATGTCCAGCAGTTGGCGGGCCGTGAGCGGGACCGCGGGATCGGAATCGTCCCCCTCGGGCCGTGGATCCTGCGGCAGCCCGAGGCGGCGAATCGCCTCCGCGGCTTCGATCATCAGTTCCGGGGTGACGCCCGGCTCCCGCACGTACTCGGCCAGATCGTGCAGGGAGCCGATGTCTCCAGCCACGCCGATCAGCTGCAGTGCCTTCTTCTTCATCGCGTCGGGAAACGGCTGGAGCGGTTCTTCCGGCCCGGGGTCAAACAGCATGTACGCCATGGCGTCCGCACCCACCTGCACACGGTGCTGGATCAGCAGGTCCACCAGTTGCCTGAACGGCGGCTGACTGGCATCCAGCAGGTAGGTGGCGTTCTCGATTGCGTCGCGGGTGAAATAGCGCAGCTGCCCCGCGATCCGGATCACGTGCGACGCGATGGACAGGTATGGGCGGATCCGTTCGCGCCGCGTGGCGGCAGGCTCCAGGGGAGCGAACTGCGTGCGCAATTCCAGGATCCGCTGCTCGCACCGGTCGACGCGTGCCTTGGCCTCGATCAGCTGCTGGATGTTCCCCACGACCTGGTGTGCCGGCGATTGCGCGGGAAACCATGTTCGTGCGGCGGCCCAGGCCTCCAACGTTTGAGCGGCGGCGACCACTTGCTGGACATGCTGAGCGTCGCACTCGTCCACACGACGCGGCAGGGCACTCTCCAATTGGTCGAGTGGCTCAGCGGCCGACAGCGTGCCGCGGTGACAGCACGCCAGGATGCAGAGGCACCAGAGATGGGCCAGCGGTTTCTTCACGGCAGATGCTCGGATGTTCGACTCTTTCCCGTCCCGACGTCGCATCCTGCCCAGCCAGACTCCCTCAGAATCCCTCGCGTGTTAACAGGCCCACGAAATCAACGTCAAAATGGCCACAATCACCAGCATGAATCCCATGATCCACCTGGCCGTCCGCCAGGCGTGGTGCAGGATCGGGACCATCAGCTCGTGGCGCGTCGCTCCGTACACCAGACTGATCGTCACGATCAGCGGAATCGAATACCACAGCTGGCTGTCAGACCAGCTCGACAACAACATGGAGAGACTCATGACAGATCCTCATCGGGCGGCTTGTCGTCTTTCTCTTCGCTCGCTACCAGGACCGGCCCGGCATACGCGTCGTAGATGGCCAGCACGTTGAGCAAACCGGCGATCATCGTGTAGAGCGTCCCCAGCTCGAAATACAGTTTGTAATCCCGGTGCCATTGGGACAACTGATCGACGTTGCCGTACGGGTCGAAGGTGGGCGGCGCCATGATCCCGCCCAGGAGCGGCTTGCCACCCTGGGCCACCCGACGTGCCTGCACGAGTGCGGGCAAGGCCGGCAGGCCGACCCCCACCTGGCACACGTATTGCCACCGTCGGTCGGATACCTTCCAGGACGCATAGACGACATGGCCGCCCGCCATAGCCAGCCCATAAAAATAGGTGGACAGGATGCAGACCATGAACAAGATGCCCTTGGCATAGCGGCGCTGGTACAAGTGGCCGGCTCCCGGCCAGAGCCAGGCCCAAAAAGCCGCCAACCCAGGTTGCCGCAGGTCGATCTCAAATTGCTCGTCACTTCCCGAAACGGAGCGCTCGGTCGGCATGATGTACGAATCTCCGCGAGCCACAGGCAGATAGAACCGCTCATTCTAGCGATCTTCCCGACCATCGCCAGATCGGCGGGACCCTGAATTCGCGTCCGGACAACGCCCTACATCGACGGACGCAGTTCGGCGAATACCGCTTCGACGGTCGCCGCGTCGATCTGCGACAGGTGCTGGCCGGCCCCGGCGACCAGCGCCAGCTCCGCCAGGTAACTGACCTGCCGTGGGATCCCGTGAGCCAATTCGTGCAGACGGGACGCGGCCTCGCTTTCGAACACGGCCCGCTCCGTCCCGGCTCTCGTGAGGCTCTGCTGCAGATACTTCCGCGTGTCGTCCGGCTCCCACGACTCCAGTTCAATCCGGAGTTCGCACAGTTCGAGCAGGCGACTCGCCAGTCGGCCCACCCGACGCGGGTCGGCCGAGAGCACAACCGTCAGCATCGACTGGGCCGATGGATCCTGACGCAGCAAGCGAATGACGTACGGCACGATCTCCGCTGACATCTCATCGGCATCATCGAACAACAGAATCGTGGGCAAACACTGGTAGCGATATTCCTCGAGTCGATCGACCACGATGCGCCAGAGCTGGAAAGGCGTTTCGGTCGGGCTGGGATTGCGGTGCAACTGCGTGGCCAGCTCCCACAGAAACGCGCGCGTGTCGAGCGACAGGAGGTTCACCAGGGCCACCTGGTGTCCCACTGCCTTCAATTGCCGACCAAAGACCTCCATGAGCAGAGTCTTGCCACTGCCCGGCATCCCCAACAGCAGTCCGAGCCGACGCTGGTTCTCCACGAGAAATTGCAGACGGGCCAACGCCTCGTCGTGAGTCGGGCTGCAATAGAAGTAGCGCGGATCATGCAATCCGCGAAAAGGCGACTCGCGAAGCCCCCAGTGTGTTTCATACATGCCGGTAGATCCTTGCCGAGTCCCGACGATCCCGCCTGGGCCCATGCACGACGAGCGCACGCCCCAGGTGGTGCACGGTCTGTCCCCGCTCGGTTTTCAGCCGTCACTCTTTACCTGATCGACAGAATCGCTACAGATACTTTGACAGAAACTCCTGAAAAACCGCGGCGTCCGGGGGATCTGAAATGTGGGCAGCTCCGAGTGGCCCGCCGGGCCCCGGCGGGTTCTTGTCCCTCCCATACCCGCATCCCGCCGGGGCCCGGCGGGCCACTCGGATAGAATCCAACGCGGCAACCCCAGTCCTTGGACTTGATGTGGCACGGGGCTGTATCCTGTAGTACTGCGGCCGCGGAGAACACCTTGCAGGGTGCCAGGCGAACGAACACTTTGGACCAGACACAATGGGACAGCGGTTTTTTATCGACGAGCCAGTCACTTCGGATCGAGCCGTGCTTTCCGGCGCGGAAGCACATCACTTGCTGCACGTCATGCGGGCCGGCATCGGCGACGAGGTGATCCTGATCGACGGCAGCGGGCGGGAGTTCACGGCTCGCGTCGAGCGCCTGGCGCGTTCCCAGGTGGAGTTCGTGATCGTCGCATCGCGGACGGTGGATCGCGAGTTGCCGCGGGAGATCGTGGTCGGGGTAGCCCTGCCCAAGGCAGACCGACAACGCTGGCTGATCGAGAAGCTGGTGGAACTCGGAGTGGCCCGCGTCGTACCCCTGCAGACGCAACGCAGCGTAGTGCATCCAGAACAGCGAAGTCTGGCCAAGCTCCATCGTACGGTGGTGGAGGCCTCCAAGCAGTGCGGACGAAACCGCCTCATGGAGGTGGCACCGCTCGCGCCGCTGACCGACTATCTCCAGGCGGTACCCGCCACCGCGCTGAAATGGATCGCCGATCCGTCGGGCGCGCCGCCCCGCTCGGCACCAGCAACCACGCCCCGTAGTTTCCTGGCGGTTGGCCCCGAAGGTGGTTGGACCGGCGACGAACTTTCGCGGGCCCGGGCCGCCGGCTGGCACGTCGTCGCCCTGGGATCGCGCATTCTGCGGATCGAAACCGCTTGCCTGGTGCTCACCGCGCTGGTTGCACACGGTGACGGGTACGGGGGAGAGTCTGGCGAAGCGGGCCGATGAGCCGGTCACCCCAGGCGCTGGAGGTATTTGACGGCTTGCGATATCTCCGCCACCGGATCCTCGCCGGAGCGGCTTGGCACGGTGAAGCAGCCGCGATACGCGTAATTTTCGAGCACGCCGAGCAATTCGGGGAACTCCGCGGATCCCTCTCCGAGCGGAACTTCCAGGCCCCGTCCCCGGGCCAAGTCACGCACCGCGTCCGACGCGTGGACATGCAGGATGTGCGGTCCGAGCTGTGCGGCGGCCTCCCGGGCCGAGAAGCCGTTGACGATCAATTTGCCCGGATTGAGGTCCACGGCGACGAATCCGGCTGGAATCGCCTCGACGAGCCGCTTCAGATCGGTCCCGGATTCGGTGCCGGTTTCGGCCGCCAGGAAGGCTCCCACACGTTCTCCGTGGCGTCCCAAGTCGGTAAGCGTTTCGACCAGCAGATCCCAGGATGGGCCTTGGGGCTCGTGAGGGACCGTGCCCACCTGGTTCACGACGACCGGGGCGCCCAGCTGATAGGCCAATTGCAGGGCCTTCTTGGTGGCCGCCACGCGCCGGTCGAGATCGTCGGTCACGTCATAGCCGCGGCGCGTGCGGAAGCTCACCGCGCAAACCCGCAAATTCAGATCTTCCAGAGTCTTCCGCAGTTGGCGCTGCGCGGTTTGTGAGAGATCCGCCGAGAAGATCTCATTTCGCGCGTCGATTTCCACCGCCTGGGCCCCCAACCGCGCAGCCGTATGCAAGGCTTGTTGGAAGGGTTGGCGGAAGCTGGCCAACTCCAGGCCGATTTGGATGTGCTGCACTGACCGACCCACCCACCTGAAAAGAACTTCCCCCGCCACCGGCGGAGACCACCCATGTACTGCTGGCTGACAGTCCTCATTCTATCGGCTCACGCGGCGGCGCCCATGGAGTACCGCGGCGCGGAAGCGATCTACACCACCGGGTTCGAACAGGACGCGGACATGAACTTCGACGCCTGGCCCGACGAGTGGACTCGGCGGCGCAGCGAAGGCTACCCGCAGTACCTCAGCATCGCCATCGCCGATGACCCCGCCGGTGAGACGTCACGCTGTCTGCGCATCGAACTGGACGGCGGCGCCGCCACGATCTACAGCGCGCCGATCGAGATCAACCCGCTGTTCAGCTACCTCCTGCAGGGCAAGCTGAAAACCCAGCAACTGCAACACGATGTGGCGTATTACAGCGTGACGTTCTTCGATGCAAAACGGGAACAGAAAGAGTCGTACAACTCTCCGGAAGTAACCGACGTCCCGGCTTGGCAGGAGATCCAGATCGGCCCGCTGACTCCAACCAATCCCCAAGCCCGGTATGCGGTGATCGGGTTGCACCTCATGCCGACGCGGCGAGCGGACCTGCGCGGTGCGGCCCTGTTTGACGACATCCGCTTCGCACGTCTGCCGCGCATGTCGATCCACAGTCCGCGACCGCAAAACGTCTTCTTCGATGCCAAGACCGTCGCACTCACCTGCTCCGTCTCGGGGATCCGACAACCGAACCCGACCGTGCGCCTGGAACTACTGGACGAGACCGGACGCGGTCTCGCGTCCGAAACGCTGCCGATGAACGTTGCCGTGGTGGCCGCCGACCCGCCGGCGACCTTGGACTCGCCAGCCCAGAACGATGCGGAGACGTCACAGTCCACAGGATACGCCGCGTCGTTGACCTGGCGGCCCCCGGTTCCCGGCAACGGGTTCTACACCGTGCGGGCCGCGTTGCAGCAGGACGACGACCTGGACCTGCAACACGCCGTGTCGTTCGTGGTCACGCGTCCCGTCACCCAACACTCCCGGAGCGAGTTCGGCTGGTCGCTGACGAACCGCGTGCCGCCCTTGGCCTTGGACGAAATGCTCAAGCTGTTGGAACTCGCCCACGTCAGTTGGTTGAAGTGCCCGGCGTTGTGCGATCCGAGCGATCAGGCGGCCCTCGACCAACTGGCGAAACTGGCCGATCGGCTGAGCACGTCCGACATCGAGCTGGTCGGCGTGCTGGACGAAGTGCCGCCCGAGACCCGCAAACAGCTGGTGGGCAAAGAATGCCCCTCGGTGGCCGACCTGTTCCTGGAACCGACACTCTGGCCGTCGCTGATCGATCCACTGCTGAGTCGGTTGTCGATGCGAGTGCACCACTGGCAGCTGGGTAGTGAGAGGAACGAATGTCTGGTCGATGTTCAGGGACTGGAAGGGATCTTCCGGAGCGTCCATCAGCATCTGGAGCAGTCCGGCCATCGCGCGCGTTTGGGTCTGGCCTGGCCCTGGGTGCACGAAGTGGCGACGACCGCCGACGCACCGTGGGACTTCCTGGCTCTGTCGGAGTCGCCACCGTTCACACATACGGAACTGGACCGTTATTCGATCGCGGCGGCGACACCCCACACCCCGCACTGGATCACGCTGTGCCCGCTTCCCAGTGGGCAGTACGCCGTGGGACGGCGCTCGGGACCTCGTGCTGCGGATGCTGGCCGCCAAGAGCCGGGGAACCACGGCGATCTTCGTGAGCAACCCGTTCGACGACTCGCTGGGGTTGGTCAATCGCGACGGCACTCCCAGCGAGCTGTTTTTACCCTGGTGTATCACGGCCGACCTGGTAGGCGGTGCCGAGTACCTGGGGAGCATGCAGCTCCCCAATGGCAGTCACAACTACGTGTTCGCCCGCCAGCAAGAAGTGGTCATGGTCGTCTGGAACGAAAAGCCGGTCAGCGAAACGTTGTGCCTGGGCGACCAGGTCCGGCAACTTGACTTGTGGGGTCGGGAGTGCCCTCGGCCCCCATCGGACTCTCCGGGGACCGCCCCGCAGACGATCACGGCTGGCCCGCTGCCGACGTTCCTGACCGGCCTCCACCCGGCCATCGCCCGGTGGCAGGTGGACTGCGTGCTCGAGCCGGGTCAGCTGGCCAGCGTGTCCGGACTGGAACAGGTGGCTCGTTTGCGGTTTCGCAACACCTTTCCGCGTCATGTCACCGGTTCCGTTGCGCTCGGCGTTCCCGCCTTGTGGGATGTTCGCGAGAGCAAGTTCTCGTTCCGCCTGTCGGACAACGAACCGCGGGACGAAACGCTCGCCGTTGTGCTCCAGGCGAATGCCTGCGCCGGTTCGCAACGGGTGCGAATCGATTTCGACGTCGAGGCAGATCGCCGGTACCAATTCAGCATCTATCGCGACGTACGGGTCGGGTCGGGTGACGTGCAGGCGGACTTTGACAGCTGGCTGGACGACGACGGCCAGTTGGTGGTCGAGCAGTACCTGACGAACAACTCGGCCTATCCGCTGAACTTGAACTGCTACCTGTACGCCCCAGGGCGTCGCCGTGCGCGCCAGCAGATCCTGGAGATGGCGCCGGGCCGCGCGACGCGATCCTTCGTGCTGCCGAACGGTCAAGAGCTGTTGGGGCAACCCCTGTGGCTGCAGGTGGAAGAAATCGGTGGTGCCCGCGTCCTGAACTACCAGGTCATCCCGCCGCCTTGACGAGCGTGCGAGTTTCGGAGGTCCAGCCTGGTTTTTCCTCGTGGTCCCCTCGCGCGATCAGGGGTAGAATCTCCAGGCCGGCTGACGCCGGTGCCGCGATTCGCCGGTGAATCGCGGCGCACACAGGTTCTCCGTCGGCTTATCCGGGCCAGGTGATCCCCCATGTCTGTTTGCGAAATGCGACACGTTCACGCGCCACGCGCAGGTTGGTTCCTGCTGGGGGTCCTGCTGCCGACCTGCATCGTGGCAACCACGGGCCGGGCCGACGTCATCGTCTTGGCGAACCGCACTCGCGATGCAATCGCCTGCCAGGTGATCCGGGACGGCGGGCAGACTCAGCCGGTACAGATCGCGGCCGGAGATCTGTCGGTCGTGTCGCTGCGCGGGCCCTGCGAACTGACGTACGGCACCGGGGAGCGGCAAGAACGATACGACCTCGATGCCAACTCGGTCTATCTATTCGTACGCGACGAGCGCGGCGGAGTGGACCTGAGCAAGATCGACTTGGGTGGCGACGCGGAGACGTTTGGCGGCCGGGCGCTCGGCGACCGCACACCTGCGCAGGCGCTTGGCGAAATTCCCATCAAGGTCCTCGTCGACAATCTGGAACTGACGCGGCGGGAAGTCTGGGAGAAGCGTCTGCGCAGCGCATCGACAACGTGTCCGACATCCTGCAGCGCTGTTGCCGACTGCGGCTGAAGATCGTGGAGGTGAATCAATGGACGGCCGATCGCAGCACGGTCGACTTCCAACAGGCGCTGCTCGAGTTCCGCCGCACCGTCGAGCCCCCGCCAGGACGCCTGGCCATCGGATTCACCGGACGCTATGCCCGGCCGAAGGGCCCGCTGCATCTGGGCGGAACCCAGGGCATGCTGCAATCACACATCCTGGTCCGCGAGTGGTCCGATTCGATGAGCGAACCGGAGCGGGAAGAAGTGCTGCTGCACGAGGTCGGGCACTACCTGGGCGCGGTGCACAGCCCCGACCCGGTCTCGGTGATGCGACCGATCCTGGCCGACAACAAGGCGATTCAGACCGACTTTCGCATCGGCTTCGATCCGGTCAACACGCTGATCATCAACCTGATTGCGGAAGAAATCCGGGAACGAGCGGTCACCTCGGTGGCGGACATGACCCCCGGCACGCGTGTGCGCCTGGGCCAGATCTACAGCAAGTTGGCCGATGCCGTCCCCAACGACAATTCGGCTCGGCAATTCCAGTTCCAACTCGGCATGGTGGGCGACACATCGTTGGCCGCAGCCACGCGACACATCGTGGATGAAGTCCGCACGGCGGCACAAGAGCGAATGGCCGGCACGCGGGAGGCAACTTCCTCGCTCGCCAAGGATAGTCTGACCGAGTACTACGTGCGGCGGGCCGCCACGGCAGCACAGGTGTTGCCCGCCGACGTGGCGCCGGCCGCGCTCGTCTTGGGGTTGGGGATCGCCCTGGACGATTCGGCGACGCTGCTGCAGACTCCCTTGACGCGCGGATTCAGCGAAGCGATCGAGACACCGCTGCAGCGGTTGACCCGCTGCCGCGCGCTGGCGAGCCCCACGCTGCGGAACCGCCGCGATCTGGCGCAGCACTTCTTCCTGTCGGGATACCTGACGGCCGTCGTGGGATCCGCCGCCGCCGAAACGGCCGGCATCGCCAAGGAACTGAACGACGCCAAATCAGGCGGCAGCGGCTTCAGCTACGTCGACCTGACGGCGGATCTGGCGGGCATCTACTTTGCCGAACGTCTCCTGCAGCGCGACTTGACGTTGGATGAACTGGCCCGGGGATTCACCGTCGCGGCCTTCCTGCCGGACGTGGCTGACCTCCCGGAAGGACTCCCCTGGGACGAACTGACGTCCGACAGCGGCCGCGAGAGTCTCGCAAAGTATCGCCGCGACATCCGGGATCGGCTCGCACGATTGCGGTCCTCCGGCCAAGCGGCAGCAAAGAGCGAATAATGGAACTGAAGAAGTTTTTCCAACGATACCAGGAGCTACAAGATTACGTGCGCTGGTCGCACGCCGACGAGGAGCGGATCGCGTGCATCGGGAAGATCCTGTCGCCGCACCTTCCGGCCCTGATCGACGACTTCTATCACCTGCTCCAGGAGCACCCGGCCGCGTCTCACGTCATCACCGGCGGGGAGGCGCAGATTGCCCGCCTCAAGACATCGCTCGCGGGTTGGTTGAACCAGTTGTTGGCCGGCGTATACGACGAAGAGTACGTGGAGAGCCGTTCGCAAATCGGTCGGCACCACGTGGCCCTCGATCTGAGCCAGGCTTACACCAACGCCGCCCTGTCGCGTCTGCGGGGCCGCATGCTGGAAGTCCTGCACCAGCACTGGACAGGTTCGGCCGAGGCGCTGCTCGATGCGGCCACTTCGCTCAACAAGCTCCTCGATCTGGACCTGGCCGTCATTGAGGACGCGTACGAGAGCGAGCATGACCGCCGACAGAAGGTCACCGAGCGAACACGCATGCGAAACATGCTGCACCAGGAGAAGGAATTCTCGGAAGGGCTGTGGGAGCACGCCCAGGCGATCATCCTGGTGCTCGACGTCCGCGGCTGCATCATTCGCTACAACCCCTATCTGGAAGACATCACGGGTGTCCCGCACCGGGAAGTCAAAGGACTCGACTGGTTCGACCGCTTCGTCCCCGCACGGGAACGGGACCGGCTGCGCGAAGTGTTCGAGGAGACGTTCCGCAGCGACACCAGCGCCACGGTCAGCTCGCTGCTGACCGAGTCGGGACGAGAGCGGCGCATCAGCTGGTCCAACAAGTCGCTCAAGAACATGGCGGGCCGCACCATCGCGATGCTGTCGGTGGGCCAGGACATCACCGAACTGAATCAAGCTCAGCAACGCGCTCTGCAGGCCGAACGTCTTGCAGGGATCGGACAAATGAGTACCGGCCTGGCGCATGAAAGCCGCAACGCGCTGCAGCGTATCCAGGCCTGCGCCGAGATGCTGGAACTGGAAGTGGAAGGCAACGGCGAGGCCTTGGACCTGGTGCGCCGCATCAAATTGGCGCAGGACCACATGCATCGGCTGTTCGACGAAGTGCGCGGTTATGCCGCGCCGGTGAATCTCGATCGCTCCGCCTGCCACCTGGGCAGTGTATGGCGGGAAGCCTGGGAACTACTCTTGCCGCAATGGGAAGGCCGGATTGCGGAACTGGTCGAACGCAACACCGGCACCGAACTGGGCTTCTACGGTGACCACTTCCGGCTCGTCCAACTGTTTCGCATCCTCTTCGAGAATTCCCTGGCGGCCTGTCGCGACCCGGTCCGCATCGAGGTCAAGTGCAGCCCGGCACAGCTGGGGCCCCATGCCGCGATCCGGATGTCGATTCGCGACAACGGTCCAGGCTTGAACCCGGAGCAACGCGAGCACATATTCGAACCGTTCTACACGACAAAGACCAAGGGGACGGGCCTCGGCATGGCCATCGCCCAGCGGATTGTCGAAGCCCACGGCGGACACATTGCCGCCAGCGACGACTCCCCCTCCGGCGCGGACATCGTGGTCACGCTTCCGTGCCTGCCTGGTGACTAGTCCCGGACACTGCCAGGTACTGGAATGCGCGTTCTGGACGGGTTAGACTGGGTTGACCCGGGCCCAGCTGGCTCGATAGCGGCGTGTTTATCTGCTACGTCATCCCGCACTTTTTGCGCATTCCAACTGAGGTGAAACCATGAGTGATCTGCAATCAAAGGAAGAAGAACGAGGTGGCTCGGCAGCCACGCCCAGCCCAGCAAAAGGCACCAATCCCGTCCGCCTTGTCTTGCTGCTGCTCCTGTTCGGCCTCGCCCTGGCCGGTTTGCTGTACGACTACACCATTGCCCGACCGAGTATTCAGAAAGCAGACCGGACGATTCAAGGCCTGCTAGACGGTTCGATCGAGGATCCGAATAACGACGACACCGTGACCCCCGACGAAGTTCAGTTGATGCTCGGCGCGCAGCCGTCCCGCGTCGAACCGCTCTCCAATGGCACCATCGAGGTCTACAGCTGGCGGAGCGGCTTGCCTTACCGAACGTACGACCTGTATGTCGTCTATTCCGGAAAGCAGTTGCCCCTGCTCCATTCCGCGACCGTCAATACCAAACCGGAGGGAGATCAATTGCCCGCGGTCACGATCGTCCCGCCAAGGATGTCCGAAGAACAGATCAAGAACTTCGTGCCGCCGCAAGCCGAGGTCGTGGGTCCGGGAATGGGTCAAGCGGCAAAGAAGAAGTCGCGCGGCGAGAAGCGTTCGCCAGACGGTGACACCGCCAAGGAACAGCCGCCCGCCGAACCGGCCAAGGAACAGCCACCCACCACCGAGCCGCGCCCACCGAACCGGCGCCCACCGAACCGGCGCCCGCCGAGCCGGCCAAGGAGCAGCCACCCACCACCGAACCGGCCCCCACCGAACCGGCCCCCACCGAACCGGCGCCCGCTGAGCCGGCCAAGGAGCAGCCACCCACCACCGAACCGGCGCCCGCCGGTAATCCGCCAACTCAGGAAGAGCCCGCGAAAGAAGCGAACGGCTCGGGGCAAGCGTAGATTGGCAGGCGCTTGAATCGTGCATCGCACCGCAGTCAGCCACCACGCGGAACGCCTCGCCCGAAGCGCTCCGCGTGTTTTTTTCTGGTGCGCCGCGAGCTACCCTTCCGCCACGCCGTCCACAAGCCAGGAGTAGTCGCCGGAATTGGGCTCCAGATTCCGCCGCATGTACACACGAAACGGCAGTTCACGCTGCCGTCCCTTGTCATCAAACTTGGCGACATAGCGCAGGACGATCGAGTCGGAAGTCCGTTCTGTCGTGTACTCCGTGCGCCGGTCAAACTCGATTCGCGCGTTCTCCGGGAGTGCCAAGAGAGACCAGAGCGGTTCTCTTTCGAAGAACCTCTCGAGCTCGATCTGAGCATAGGGCAGCTTCCGATAATATTCCTCGACCGATTCGCCTTGGGGCGGTCTTTGGGACTTACCGACGTGCAGCTGGTGCGCTTCATACTTCTTCTTCTGCCTGATGAGTTCTACCCAGGCATCGGCGTAGGTGCGGGCGATGCGGTCCAGATAGCGCTGACGCACCAGATTACGGACCGGAGCCCAGGCTCCAAAGAACATCGCTAACGTCATGCCGATGAGGACGGCTTTACGGCCGAGTTTCTCCGGGTTGGCGGCCAGTGACCAGAGCGCAGAAACGCCAAAGGCCAGCGTCACCAAGGGTACGATCACGAGCGACGGGTGGAACAAAGCCAGGAAGCTCAACAGGCCCAACACCAAGGTAAGCACGGCCAGAAAGTGCGGCGAGCGGGCCTCGACCAGCTGGGCGACTTCTGCCGGCACAACATCATCGAATTGGGAGGTATTCATAGCATGCTTAACGAGCGACACGGTATTCTGGTTCGGCCTCAAACTGCACGCGCCGTTGGTAGTACTTCAAAATGAACTTGCTCTCCGGGTCGAAGATCCGCACGTTGAGGTCCTTGTCCTCCTCCCGACGTGACAGCCTGGCCGGATCCGATTCGGGCCGCGAGAGCGCTCCGCGGGACCGGCTCTGCATGAAGGCCAGCCAGTGTCGGCCGGGCGCCATGCCCAGAAAATTCCCCGACGTGGGGGTCGGCTGGAATCCCAGCGGATGCGGACCCAGCGGAGCCGTGTGCATCGTCGCGCAGATGAAGCCGATGAACAGCCAGGCGATCCAGACGGCGAGCAGCGAGCGGCCGACCGTCTCGACCCAGAAGTCGAATGCCACGCGCGTGCGCGACAACATGTCGGTCACCACCCGCAGCAGGCCGAAGGAGATCGCGAACAGCCCCCACAGCGTCAGGAAGTCCCACAGGTAGGTGTACGACGGCTCGATCCTTCCAGCATGGCCGACACCGGTTCGAAGTAGTTGAACGCCAGCATCATCGCCAGGAGCATGTTGATCAACGTGATCGACATTGCTCCAGAGTCCCTGGAACCAGAGGGCGGCGACACAGATGACGAAAATCAGGAACAGAACCAGGTTCAACATGGATCGGATCCTACTGTTTGAGTACTCGCTGTAGTTCGTTAATGGCGGTCGCGCCGCGCGCCACGAGCAAGACCCCTTCTTCCTGCAACGTGCGGTTACCCGCCTGGTGCGACAACTCGCGCAGCACTTCGGGGCGCGGTCGTTCGAGCAGGCGCCTTCCGCATCTCGTCCGAGATCTTGATCAATTCGAAGACGGCCGTGCGACCTTTGTATCCCAGTCCTCCGCAATCCGGGCAGACTTCCGGTTCGCCTTTCTTCTTCTTCGTCCCGGGCGGCGGTGGCTGGAACTCCCGGAACAGCACTTCCACGCGTCCTTTGGGGATCCCCAGTTTCTGCAACAGCTGCTCCGGCGGCTCGTACGCCTGCCGGCAGGTCTCGCACAGCAGGCGCACCAGGCGCTGATTCAGCACGGCGGTCACCGTGGCCGCGAATTTCTCCGGCTGTTTCGGGCTTGAGGGCCAGGATCCGCAGCAACGCTTCGATGCCGTCCTTGGCCCGCATCGCGGCGCAGATCAGCCGTTTCTGGGTCTGGGCGTAATCGCACAACGTATCGACCGTCGTGCCGTTCACGAAATCGGGAATCACGACCACGTCGGGTTCGCGCAGCAGAATCGGACGCAGGACCGAGTCCGGCGTCTGGCCGGCCGCGCCGTCGAACGTGAACACTTCCACATTCTCGACGTGCGTGAACGGATGCGCCTTGTCCTCGACGGCGGCAAAATCGCGCAGGTAGCGGTCGGTCGCGGTCAGGCCCACGTTCCACGACGTCTGCAGCCCTCCCAGCGGCAACGCGCTGAACAACGACGAGCCCCTGATGTTCGGCCAGACAGGCCTTGAAGTCATCGCGCATCTTCTCCCGCATGCCGAGATCGTCGAGAGTCTTGAAGGGCATCTTCTCGGGAATGAATTCCAGAATCGTCCGTTCGCCCGTCTTGGTTCCCTGGCTGACCAGCTGGCAGCGGTACTTGCCGCTGCCGCACTTCATGCGGAACTCGCCTTCCTGGTGCGCCCGCCGCTCGTCCATGTTCAGAGCGGAGATCTTCTTCATGACGGCCAACATCACGTCGCCCGCTTCGCGATCACGCGGATCGACCGCGTGCCACAGCCCGTCCACATCGTAACGCACATCCGACCGACTCCTTGGTGTAATCGAGCATGATGCGGGTCGCGCGGCGCGCCAGCGCGTCGGCAATCAATTCCTTGACCAGCACGTAACCGGGCGACTGCCGCGCCATGATCAGGTGGGCCTGGTTCTCCGTCTCGGTGCCGCCGCAGGCCGTCAACTGCACCGGCGGTCCCTGCTCGTGCAGCCACAGCGTGTCGGTCGGCTTCTTCCGCTTCCGGCCCGAGGCCAGGCCGGCCAGCCAGAGTTTGATGTGGGCCGGCGTCAACACCTTCTGCTCGTCGGTCACGCGGCCGTTGCGCATCACGATGTAGGTGGCCAGCGGAGCCACATAGGCCACCAACAGCAGCGCGTAGCCCACCACGAACAACGGAATCGAGATGGCCAGCAGGAAGGCGACCAGGAACGTGAACACGACGATCGGATTCCAGATCTGCGCCGGCATGCCGACGTTGTCGCCCACTTCGAACGTGTCGCGATTGATCCAGTCGGTCGTCCGGACCCAGAAGAACACGAGAATCGCGCAGGCCAACAGCTTGTACCAGGCCAGATAGTCGCCCGGTCCCGCGATCGAGCAGCTTCGCGGTCGGATAGAACGGCCATTCCTGGGCCGCCACCACTCCCGCCCAGGACGCAGCGTCAGTCCCACACCGCCGAGCAAGACAACGGCTTTGCGAAACATCATAGAATTCCAGGTTGCGAAACATTGATGCCTTTGAGCGCCATTTTGAGCGCCTCGCGGTTCGGCGCCACTTCGAACGCAGTCGGCCGGTCGATCAGCTGCTCGTCCACCAGTTGCTTCAGGCTCATCGTGAAGTCCTGCATGCCCTCCTCGACGCCAATCCGGATGGCATCGGGCAGCTTGGCATCCTGCCCTTCCAAGACGAGCTTGCGGATCGATCGGCGTGAACATCATGATCTCGACCGTCGGTACGCGACCCACGCCCGGCTTGATCGACGGCAGCAGCTTCTGAGCGACAATGCGCCTTCATGTTGAAGGCGATCGCGCTGCGAATCGCACCGTGCATTTCCTCGGGAAACAAGTCCAGAATGCGTCCGATCGTCGTCGGCGCCGTCGATGCGTGAATCGTGCCGAACACCAGGTGACCGGTCTCGGCCGCGTGAATCGCCGTCATGAACGTCTCCTGGTCACGCATTTCGCCGACCAGCATGACGTCGGGATCCTCGCGCACCGCGTGCTTCATGCCCACCCCGAAATCGATCACGTCCTCACCCACCTCACGCTGGTTGATCAGGCACTTGTCTTCCCGTGTACACGAACTCGATCGGGTCCTCCAACGTCAGGATGTGCTTGCTGTAGTGCGCGTTGACCCAGTTCAGCATCGACGCGATCGTGGTCGTCTTGCCCGAACCGGTCACGCCCGCCAGCAGCACCATGCCCTGATCGTACTTGCAGAGTTCTTCCATCACGGGCGGCAGATGCAGCCCGGCGAAGTCCGGAATCCAGTTGCTGACGCGCCGCGCCACCAGGCCGATCTTGCCCATCTGCGTCAACATGTTGACGCGGAACCGCCAGATCTCCCCCTCCACGTTCACCGTGTGGGCGAAGTCCGTCCCGCCCTGCTTGTCGAAGATCGCCCGATGCCGCTTGTTCATCATCGGAAACAACAGCCGACACATCTCCTCCATGTCGATCGGCCCGCGATTGAGCTGCTTGAGTTTGCCGTTGACACGCACGATCGGTGGCTGGCCCACCTTCATGTGCAAGTCGCTGCCCTGCAGCTTCACCAGGGCGCGGAAGTACTTGTCGACTTCCAGTTCCTTCTCCTTGGCCAGGAAGCGGTCCTCCAGGTCCCCGACGTTGATTTCGTCTTCGTGGCCACTGGTGTGAAATAACTCTCCCGAGTCAGCGAGTGACATACCATGCTCCTCTCACAGCCGAACTGCAATTCCCCGTTCCCGCATGACCTGCTTGGTCGCACGAATCGTGTACTCCCCGAAATGAAAAATGCTGGCGGCCAACGCCGCGTCGGCCTTGCCGATCAGGATCGCATCCGCCAGATGCTCCGGACAACCCGCCCCGCCACTGGCCACCACCGGAATCGACACCGCCTGACTGACCGCCGCCGTGATTTCCAGGTCGTAGCCGTCCTTGGTGCCGTCGCAGTCCATGCTCGTCAAGACGATCTCGCCGGCGCCCAGCTCCTCCACCCGCTGCGCCCAGCTCACCGCCTCCAGTCCCGTGGGCATCCGGCCGCCGTTGATGTGCACCTCCCAGACTTCCCGCCGTCACGCTGTACCCGCTTCGGATCAATGTTCACCACGATGCACTGACTGCCAAACCGCCGCGCCGCATCCCGCACGAAATCCGGATTCTGACACGCCGCCGAATTGATCGAGACCTTGTCGCACCCGGCATTGAGCAGTGCGCGGATGTCGTCGAGCGTCCGGATGCCTCCGCCCACCGTCAGCGGCATCATGACCTGCTCGGCCGTCCGCCGCACCACGTCGATCATGATGTCCCGCCGCTCGTGACTGGCCGTGATGTCCAGAAACACCAGCTCGTCGGCCCCTTCGACTTCGTACCGGGCAGCCACCTCCACCGGGTCTCCCGCATCGCGCAGGTTCGACGAAGTTCGTGCCTTTGACCACGCGGCCCTGATCGACATCCAGACATGGAATCACACGATTGGCAAGCATGAGTGACGCGGTGCGCAAGCGAAGCCGGCGAACCAGTTTGCGAAAGAGACACCCGCCTGCCTGTTGGCCACCACCGCCTCGTCCCGTTTCCAGGCAGAGCAAACTCTTACTGTAAGCAGTTGGCTATGCCATGTCGAGGGTTTGCCGACGTCCCACAACCGCTTCCTCCGCACCGCCGCAGAACCCCCTATTCCCGCTCCCCTCACCCGCCGCCACCGCGCGGGCACACCGCCGCCGTCACCACCCGGCGAATGCACCGTCCGTTCCGCCGACAAGAATTGCCGCCGGTCAGCGAATAGATCCCGCCAGCCCATCACGGACTCGGCGCCAGAACATAAACACGTACTTCTGGGGCAATGCCACAGACAGACTCCCCATCGTGAGGTCGCCCGACGCGCCGCGGTCGGGGCCAGCCCCATCCAGCCCGGCCTGCGGCCCCGGGGTCGGATCGATGTTCCAGCGGTGAATCCTCGAAGCAGATTGTCCTGACGGGAGTGAACGCATGTCCTCTTACATGCAGGTTGCGTGTCCGCATTGCAGCCAGCATCTCAAGATTACGGGGGTCACCGCGGGCCGCCAGGTCCGGTGTCCCCAGTGCCAGGGGTTCATTCGCGTCCCGGACACGCCCGCGGCCGGCCCGGCTCCCCTGTGGCGGCTGCGCACCGACGAGGGCAAGATCTACGGGCCTGTACCGCGCACCGAGCTGGCCCAATGGGTCCGCGAAGGACGCGTGCACGCCTACAGCCAGGTGTCGCCGGCCGACAGCGCACAGTGGATGTGGGCCGCCGAACTGTTTCCGGACCTGGCAGAGCCGGCGCACGCCCGACAGGCGCCGGCCGGCCGACCGCTGGTCGCGGCCCGGACGCAGGTCAGTCAGCGGTCGCGGCTCGTGGCCGGACTGCTCGGCTTGCTCCTGCCACTGGTCGGCCTCAACGGCGTCCACCGGCTGTACACCGGACACATCGGACTCGGAATCCTGCTCCTGTTCACCCTGGGCGGGTGCGGAATCTGGCAGCTGATCGATGTGATCCTGGTATTCGCCGGCGTCGTGCGGGATGCGGAGGGGTTGCCGCTGAGTGGGTGAGTCGCAGGGCGTGCGAGCTGCGGCGCGGATTCAGCAGCGTTCGCGAATCACTTCACAGTCGGGGAGCGAATCCAGGAATACCCGGCCGTAAGGCTTGGTGTGCACCCGCGGATCCAAGATCACGACCATGCCCTGGTCCCGCTGCGTGCGAATCAGTCGTCCGAATCCCTGTCGCAGTTTGATCACGGCCTCGGGCACTTGGTAATCCAGAAAAGGGTTTCCGCCGGCGTCGCGAATGGCTTCCAGGCGGGCCTGGATCAGCGGCTGGTCCGGCACGCTGAACGGCAGTTTCGTGATGATCACGTTCTGCAGCGCGTCGCCGGGAACATCCACCCCCTGCCAGAAACTGTCGGTACCAAACAGCACCGATCGCGGATTGGTTTTGAACCGTTCGAGCATCACGTTGCGTGGCAACCCTTCGGCCTGGCTGAACAGCGCCAGGTTCTGTTGCGTGAGCCAGGTGGTGAGTTGGGACGTGATCTGCCGCATCAGGGCATAGCTCGTGAACAGTACGAACGCCCGCCCCTCACTGCGTTCGACGTAGCGGCAGATCATCTCGCGGCACCGACGCTCGTAGGCCTGGCGGTCGGCCGTCGGCTCCGGCATGCCCTCGACCAGAATCAACCGAGCCTGGCGGCGAAAGTCGAAGGGGCTACCCAACTGCAGGTCGACGGCACGCGTCAGGCCCAGCCGCGAGCGGAAGAAAGTGAACGAGGCGGGACGTCCGGTCGCCAACGTCGCGCTGGTCATGATCACGGTCGGGACCGCGCCGAACAGGTGCTCCCGCAGGAGCGGACCGATGTCGATCGGCGCGGCGGCGAGCGACACGCGCGGGCGCCTCGCACCGCGGGCCGACACGTCCATCCAATAGACGGCATTCGCAAGGCCCTGGCTGTTCCACTGGTCCAGTGCGTCGCGCAACGCCATCAATCGGCCGCGCGTAGCTTCGAAATCCTTCCGATCGGACTCGTCGACCAGCGTGGCGCCCAAGCGTTTGACCGTCTTGGCCAGTGCCCGCAGCTCGTCTCCCAGCGAATTCGCGAACTGGTTTGGATCCCTCACGCGCCCGTGGGCCTCGGGATGCTCGTCCTGCCACTGCCGCACTTGCTCGAAGAACTCGTCACTGCTGTAGTGGCAGCGCAGCACCTGTTGCTGAGCACTCTCCATCCGGTGATGCACCAGCAATCCTTTGTTGGTCCGGTCGTTGTAGAGTTTGTTGAGTACGAATTCGACCTGGCCGGACGAGACGCCGATGCCCAGGTGATCGGCCGCGACCGCTTCGAGCGTGTGGGCCTCGTCGAAGACCACGGCCTGATAGTCGGGCAGGATCTGCGCCCCCTGGCGTCGCAACGCCAGATCGCTGAAGAACAACGCATGGTTGACGATCAGGATTTGCGCATTGTGGACGCGGCGCCGCGCGGTAGTAGAAACACGCTTCGTGCTGCGGGCATGTCCGCCCCAGGCAATTGCTGCTGTCGCTGGCCACTTCATCCCAGACGGCGCTGCTGGGCCGAAACGACAGATCGCTCCGCGACCCGTCGAACGAGTCCCCCGCCCACTGGACCAGTCGCTGCAGGCCCTGCAGATCGTCTTCGCCGGAAAACAGGCTGCCAGCTCGTTTACGGGCCAGCTCCAGCCGCCGCAGGCTGATGTAGTTGCCGCGCCCCTTGACCAGCACGGCCGTGAACTCGCAAGGAATCACCGCGTTGAGCAGTGGCAGATCCTTCGTGATCAACTGCTCCTGCAAACTGATCGTGTGGGTGGAGATGACGACTCGAAACGGTGGCGCGTCCGCGTCGCGCGGTGCGGTGGCGGCCAGGATCGCCGGGACCAGATAGGCAAAACTCTTGCCGACCCCGGTACCCGCTTCGATCACCGCGTGTCGGCGGTCGGCCAGCGCGGCGGCCACAGCGTCGGCCATCTCCAATTGCTGGTCGCGAAGCTCGTAGTGCTCCAGCCGCGCCGCGATGCGACCAGCCGGCCCGAGAATGTCGCGTGGAGTGAGCATTACGGGGAGCGCGCGGCGATCACGCCTTCCGTGGGACTACTGGCGGTGGCGTACAACCGCTTGGGGATTCGGCCCGCCAGGTAGGCCAGCCGCCCCGCCTCGACTCCCGCCTTCATCGCCAGGGCCATGCCCAGCGGATCCCGCGCGTGAGCGATGCCCGTGTTGAGCAACACCGCGTCGACGCCCAATTCCATGGCCACCGTCACGTCGCTCGCCGTCCCCACTCCCGCATCCACAATCACCGGATAGGCCGGGTCGTCTTCCTTGAGGTACTCCAGACAGATCCGTAAGTTGTTGGCGTTGAGAATGCCCTGTCCGGAACCGATCGGACTCCCGGCCGGCATGACACTCGTCGCGCCCGCTTCCTTCAAACGCCGTGCCGCCACCGGATCATCGCTCGTGTAACAGAGGACCTGAAAGCCCTCGGCCACCAACTTCTCCGTGGCCTCCAGCGTGGCCATCGGATCCGGCAAGAGCGTCCGGGTGTCTCCCAGCACCTCCAACTTGACCCAATCGGCACCGGGGTTCTCCAGCCCCAGCAAGATCTCGCGTCCCAACCGGGCGGTCCGAATCGCATCGTCCGCATTGAAGCAGCCCGCCGTGTTCGGCAGCAGAATGTAACGGTGAAGATCCAGATACTCGAGAATATTGCGGCCCTCTTGGTCCAGCAGACGTTCCCGCCGCACGGCCACCGTGATGCACTCGGTACCAGACAGTTCCAGCGCGCGTTGCATCAGCTCGTAGCTGGCGTACTTGCCCGTCCCCACGATCAAGCGACTGCGCAACGTGTGGCTTCCCAGCTGGAACGTGCCCTGAAGCGCCTCGGCCGACGATGCGTGCGGCGTGTCGCTGGCCATCTTTATCCTCCCCCTACCAATGTCACCACTTCCAGACGATCCTCCGACTGCAACACATATTCGGCATGGCGGTCCCGCGGAATCAGATTGCAAGTTCACCTCCACGGCCACATACCGCGGCTGAAGCTGGAACTGGTGCAGCAGCGCCGCCACCGTCGTGTTTTCCTGGATGTCGTGTGGCTGGCCGTTGAAGAAAATCCGCATCGAGAACACTCTCGCTGTTGCGCACCGGGCGCAGGCCGTGAGCTGAATCACCCCTGCGGCATCGAGGTCCGCTCAACGGCCCAGTCCTGTTACTGGCCGCGAATCTCCAGGTTCCGCGCCGAACCTTTGAAGATCAGCGCCATGGGCGCTTGCTGCGCCCGGTTCGAGGAGATGGCTTGCCGGTTCCAGGGCAGCGCGTAGACCGCAAAATTGCCCGTGTTCGCATCCGCCACATACACCAGACTGTCCGCCGGCTTCATGGCACTCGTGCCGCGCTGCATCGGCGCCTGACCCGTCACCATCAGGTAACGGGGATTCTTGCGGCCCGCCTCCACCCCCAGGTCGGCCACCACGTTCTGCACGAAGTACCCACCCGTCTGACCCGTGCGGCCGTTGATCACCCAACACTGCATGTCGCCGCTGAGAAAATCCAGGAAGAACACGCCTTCGATGCCGTCCGCGACCAGTCCCGTGGCGATGGCAAACGTGTCGCCACTGTCGGTCGCCGTGGCGTGCAGCGCTGTCTCAGGAAACACAAACGACGCCGCGGGCCGCACCCACATCGTCGCCCACGCGCCGATCAACATCCCGACACCCACCAGCACACCCAGCGCAAACCCCGCCGCCAAAGTCCCGCGCGTGTGCAACGTCCATCCATTCTTCATGGCCTGCCACTCCTGAAATCAGCGCCCCAGCTCCCTGCCATCGACGACCGTATTGTAAGGCTACCCTCACCCTGCTGCAACCTGATCGCGTCCGCCACGCAGTCTGCACACACCGTACGACCCGGGCATGCATGCACACCATTACCACCGACGCGTCATCGACCGATCCGCTACGTGTCCTCACGGCGCGGCCCACACCCGGCCACCACGTACCGGATCAACGTCAGCACCGATTGCAGCGTCTCGCCCACGTAGGTCAACGCCGCCGCACGCAACACCAGCCCCACGCGCGCCGCTGCCTCGTCCGGGATGATCCGCAACTGCACCAGCATGCGACGCGCGCAACCGCTGGCATGCAATTCCACCGGCAGATTCACCAACTGCACCACCAGCACGCCACCGAAGAGCAGGATTCCCACCGCCATGAACGGAGGAAATCGCACGATTAAACCGACCACCGCCACGAGAATCGCGGCCCCACTGCCGAAGACCGCCGCCGGCACGGCCACCTCGCGAATCGCCAACAGCCGGAAGCCGCGGGCGGCCTGGATCGCATGCCCCGCCTCGTGCGCCGCAATCCCGGCCGCCATAAGATGTCGACCGTGATACACGTCCGGGCTCAATTGGAGCACCCTCCGACGCACGTCGAAGTGATTGCTCAGCGGCCCGGGCACCTGCTCAATCTCCACGTCGTACAGCCCGGACCCGTCCAGTACCTGGCGGGCCACCGCGTAACCACTCATCTTGGCCGGCACCCGGCTCGACCGGGAGTACACCGTCTGCATCACAAGCTGGGCGAACAAGGCGATTGCGAGCGCCGGCACAATCACCCAGGGCAAGATGTTGTCGAGCACGTCCATGAGGTGCACGCCTCCGCCCCCTCCATCGACATACCGCGCCCGCGCCTTCAGGCTCATGTCCCGAGCCCGACGTCCCCGGTGCTACGTCCTGGGGAATGGCTGGTGAATTGCGACGACTGGGGAGATTAGCGAGTATCGGCGATTGCGTGTATGATGTGGGGGATGCAGACCGTATCGTATCACGTCCGCGCGAAGAAGGAGTACCAGGTGGTGAGGGCAAGAGGGCAAGCTGCGATTCGAAAGCCACGGCCGGACGCATCGCGCGGCGCTGCCTCAGACTGGACGGCGAAACGTTCCGGCCGGTGGCTTGTCGCGGCCGGGTCCCTCGCTCTGGCGCTCAGCCTTTGCGCCGGTTGCCGTCCGCATGAGGAATCGGTGGGCGAGCCCGCGGTGGGTGAGACGGAGCTGCCGACAGACGAGCTGCGCGCCGCTTTGGATGAGGTTCTGGACTGGACGTACCGCGGCCGCCAATTGAGTGTGCAGCATAACGCGGCCTGGCAAGTCATGCATGGTGTACTGGCCTATCAGCGCGAATTCCTGGTGGAACGCGACGGCGAGGAGATTCCCGCCGTGGACTATCTGTTGGGAGGCGGTTCCATGCGGGGTTGGGATGTGGAGGTGGTGACCGATCCGGCAACGGGGCGGCGCGGCTTGCGAGCGCTGCTGGAGCTGGGCAGCCAGGCGGGCCAAGGGCACACCGATCAGTGGTTGGCGAATATGGCGCAGGCGGGCTTGAGTCTGGATCAGACACTCCGCGTGGGTGGCGAGACGGTTACGATGCAGGACTGGGTACACCAATCGCAGTTGGACGTACCCCGCAACATGGAGCGGGAATACAGCTGGACGTTGATTGCCCTGAACCGGTACTTGCCCACCGACGCGACGTGGACGGCATCGGACGGTCAGACCTGGAGCATCGCCCGGCTGGTGGAGATCGAGGCGGGCCAGGATTTGAGAACGAGTGCCTGCGGCGGAACGCATCGGGCGATTGCCCTGGCGCTGGCCTTGAAGCGTCATCGATCCGAGGGGGGCACGCTGGAAGGCAGTTGGGCCGACGCCGAGCGTGTGGTGCAGCAGGCGATTGCCAACGCCCGCCGGTACCAGAATCCCGACGGCTCGCTTTCCACGCGATTCTTTGAAAGTCCGGGCAGTTCGCCCGACCTGGGGCAGAATCTCGGCAGCACCGGCCACACGCTGGAATTTCTTTCTATCGCTGTCGACGATGGCCAGCTCAACGAGCCCTGGCTGCGCCGCGCGGTCGCCTACTTGTGTGACGTGTTTCGTGCGACGCGCGACGTTCCGCTGGAATGCGGCGCCCTGTACCACGCCGCGCACGGCTTGATTCTCTATCGGGCACGCGTCTTCGGGCCCCGCAGCTACGGCCCGCCCGTTTCCGCAGCGGACCCCGCGCCCTCGTCTCCCTGACCGGCCCAGGCGGCGGCCGCGAGGGTGATAGTTGACGGGTTCTGGAACGCGTCCTAGGATAACGGACGCGAGGCAAGGCATTTCTCTGCGCAGCAATTGTGGCGAGTCCAGTGCAAGCATTGGGAGCGGAAATTCTTCTGATCGTGGGGTCGGTGTCCTTGCCTTTCTGGCTGGCTTCACTGGCACATGCGGATCGGATCGTGTTGCGCAATCTGAATGTGATCGATCAGAAGACCGTAACCGGCCTGGACGAAGACGGCGTACGACTCGACGACGGATCGCTGATCACCTGGGATCGCATTGAGCGGGGCCGTGTGTCGGAGTCGCAGCAGCCGCAGTTCGATCAGTTGTTGAGCGAGTTGGGTGGGGACTTGTATCGCATCCGCCAGCGTCTGTCGGTGGGTGACATGAGCGGCTTGTTGCCTCACGCCGAGGCTCTGGAGGCTCGCTATGCCGGCCGCCGCAGTGAAACGGCCTACATGGTGTTTCAGGCTTTGATGTGGTCGCGTCTGGCGGTGGGGCGTCGCGAGGCGGCACTGGCCCCCTACTTGCGGTGTTTCGACTGCCTGAGAGAGGCGGCAGCCGCCGGCAAGCCGTACGAGTTGCCCGGTGAGCGCCGCATGCAGGCGGACCTGCAGACCGGGACGACAGACGAACTACCGCCGGTCTGGTTTGATGCCGAAGCTGCCCGGCAGGCCCTCCCGGCCGTCGCGAGTGCGATCAGCGACATGGCGCCGCCACCACCGCCCGCGGCGCGCGTGTACTATGCGACCCTGGCGCTGGCGGCGGGGGAGCCGGACAAGGCGGAACAGGCTCTGGCCGGCCTGCAAGGACTTGCGACGCTGCGGGCGATCGTCGACGCGCAGGTGCAGCTGGCCCGCGGGGCCCCGGATCAAGCCGCTCAGACTCTGGCAGCCCAGCTGTCCGAGAGCGGCCGCGATGCGCGGCCTGTGGCGTTATATTGGCTGGGCAGAGCCCAAACCGCCCAGACCGATGAGCCGACGCGCCGCGAAGGCCTGCTGTGCCTGCTGGAATTGCCCGCCCTGTACGGCGAACAGGAACCGGAACTGGCCGCCGCCGGCTTGTACGAGGCCATGCGGACTCTCGCCGCGCTGGGCGACACCAAAGGCAGTATCGCCGTTCGCCGCGAATTGCTCGATCGATACGCCACGACGTGGCACGCCAAGAAACTCCAGGCTGAAGACGAGAAAGCGAAGTAGAGCACATGAAGCCATCGATCTCCGACAAGGTGCCAGGTTGTTTTTCTGCGCTGTCGCCGATACCCGTTCTGCGCACTTCGTCGACAGCCCAGCGTGCGTGGGTCTGGCTGATTACCGCCGCCATCGTCGTGGCCGGCTGGCACCTGTCGCAGGCGTCGCTCGCCCGAGCTCAGGAGGATTCTCCGGGGAGCGAAACCCTGGACGAATCCGACGCGGCCCTCGACGGCGAGACCGCAACACGGCGCGAGTTCCGACAGCGCACCATGCTGGATACGCTCAAGGACGGCGGCATCTGCGGAATCCTGATCGGCATTTTGTCCGTCGTCGGGCTGGGGTTCATCATCGAGCACATCATCACCATTCGTAAGGATGTGTTGGTGCCGGAGGGCATTGCCAATGAGCTGGAAATCATGATTCGAGAAGGCCGGATTGACGAGGCCGTGGACTATTGCCGCGATCCCGCCAACGAATCGCTGGTCGCGGAAGTCGTGTACGCTGGCTTGCAGCGATTTCAATCGAGCGAGTTCGGGTTTGCCGAGTACAAGGCGGCGGTGGAAGAGGCCGGCGAAGACCAGACCGGTCGCCTGTACCGGAAGACCGAGGTGCTCGGCGTCGTGGCCGCGATCGCGCCGATGTTGGGCCTGCAGGGAACGGTGATCGGCATGATCGAGTCGTTCAACTTGATCGCGTCCACCGGCGGTGCCGCTCGTCCTGACGAACTGGCCGGCGGCATCGGCAAGGCCCTGGTGACGACGATGGAGGGACTGTTCGTGGCGATCCCCGCCATGATTGCGTTCAGCTTCTTCCGCAACAGGATCGACTCGGTCGTGGCCGAAACCGGCAAGCGTGTGGAACAGATCATGATGCCGCTGGGACGTCGGCGATAAGCTGCCTCTGTCAGACCTGCGAGAAATGCCATGCGACTGACCAAACGACGTCGCTCGACGACCGCACTCATGAACATGACGCCGATGATCGACGTGGTGTTCTTGCTCAATATTTTCTTCATTACGGTCGCCCAAGTCTCGGAAATGAACAATGTGCGTCTGGAGTTACCTCGCCAACAGGGATCCGATGACCAGGTACCGTCGGTGCTGACCATCAACATTGACCAGAATGGGGAGCTCATCATCGGGGGCACGACCTATCACTTGTCGGAACTCATTTCGCTGGTGGCCGACGAAGTCGCTCGGCTGGGGGACGATCCGAGCCGGCTGACCGTCGTGCTGCGCGCCGATCGGCGGGGCACGAGTCAGATGGTCAATCGTACGGTCAACGCCCTCGCGCGCCTGGACATTCGTCAAGTGAGAATCCCCGTTCAAGTGCCCGACTAAGTTGCCCAGGTTGTCTCATGAAGTTATCCAGCCACAAACTGCAACGTGGATCACGCATTGAGCTGTGTTTGACGGCCATGATTGATGTGGTGTTCTTGTTGTTGATCTACTTCCTGACGACGTCCGGATTCGTGAAGACCGAGCGCGAGTTGGATTCGGGGATCCGGACCACGAGCAGTTCGGCGGCGGCGGCCCGAAGCGATCTGGAAATCGCCGTCGTCGAAGTCGTCAAGTCGGACACCGGCTTCGTGTACCGGCTGGGCTCGCGCGAAATGAAGACCCAGCAAGAGCTGGTCCGCGTCCTGCGTCAATTCGGCAACCGGGCGGCGGGGGCCTTCGTGCGGGTGGCCGATGACGTGCCCTTTGACATGGCCGCGGCCGCCATCCAAGCCTGTAAATCGGCCCGCTTCGTGTCGGTGACTTATGTCCCCCTGGAATCGGATCGCTAACCGGATCACGTCTCCTGCGGCGGTTGGCCTGCTCGCAGCGGCGCTGATGCTCTCTCTGCTCGGCAGCCGCGTTCCGGCGCGCGCCGACGACGTGCAGGGTGACGAGCGTCTGGAGCAGTTCCTGGCGCGGCTCGGGCTGGTCGATCTGCAGACCCAGTTGCTCGAACGCACGTTGCGATCCACGCAGCCTGCGGCGGAGCAACAACCGATGGCCCGCCGGCTGGCCGATCTCTACGCGGAACGACTGATGGCCTGCGCGGACGACCCGGCAAAATACGCGGACACGCTGCACCGCATCGAGACCCTGATCCGGGATTTTCCGCAGGCGAACACCACGGCTCTTCAGGTCATGCTGTTGCAAGCCGACTACAACCGCGCCGAATCCCTGCTGACCGCCTGGATCAGCGATCCGCAGGCCGAAGCGTCGCGCAGCGCGGCGCAGCAGATTCTGACGCGGATCACTCCCTTCCTGGTACAGCACGATGAGGAGCTGACCAGGCAGGCCGAAACGCTGCTGGCCCAGCTGGACGAGCTGCCGGAGGGAGACGCGCTGCAGACTCGCGAACTGGAGGTCAAGCGTGTGCAGGGCATGGCAGCCCGCGCCGGCTACTTCGCCGCCTGGGCAAACTATTATCTGGGCATGGTGACGAATGCCGCCACGAGTGCGGAACCTTATGTGAAAGCGCGCAGCATTTTTCGCCGGCTGTTCGGCTTCGACGACAGCCTTCCGTCCGATATCGATGCCCAGTGGCTGGGTCTGGAGACCATCTGGCGCTGCGCGCTCCTTGATCGGCCTGGGGCTCAGCGAAGCCGCCTGCGGCGATCAGGCGGCGTGCGACCGCTGTTTCGAACTGATCGAACACGCCAGCGTCCCGCCGGAAATCAAGGACCAGGCGCCGTACTGGCGTCTCCGCGCGCTGCTGGCGGCCGGCCAATCCACAGCGGCCGAAACCTACGCCCGGCAGCACGTGGAGCAGTTGCGTCTGCCCGCGACACAGGGTCAGGTCAGCTTCTGCGTGGCGCTGGTGCGGGAAGGGTTTGCGGCGCCCGGCACGACAGACGTGCGGACACAACAGGCGCTGGGACAACTCGGCCTGCTCGGTCTGGCGCGTCTGGACCAGTTGGGGGCAGTGACCACGTTGATCGACAAGTACAAGATCCCGGCCGACAAGAAAGCAGGCTTCGTGCTCCTGTGGGCGGCCGGGCAGCAGCAATTCGCGGCCGCCGAGACGTCCAAGGCCCCCGCCGACTATCAGGCCGCGGCCAACCAGCTGCAGTCGGCACTGAAGGCGCCGGAAGCCAACACGCTGGCCGGTCCCGCCTCGCGCTGCCGCTACACGCTGGCCTGGTGTCATTACCGCCAGGGCGAATTCGAAGCCGCCGCTCGGGAATTCACGACCGCCCTCACCGGCCTGGAAGCCACCCGCGACGCGCTGGCCGTGGAATCCGCCTGGATGGCCTTCGCGTCCTATCGAAAGCTCGTCGAGTCACAACCTCACCTGCTCACCAACGCCGCGGAAGCACTGAAACGCATTCAGCGCAGCTTCCCGGACCATCCGTACGCCAAACGGGCGGAATACGAGCTGGCAAGACTGATCGACAAGAACGACCCGGAGACCTTGGCGAGTCAGTTGGAAGCCATTCCCGAGAGCGATGCGAATTATGCACAATCCCGCTTTGACCTGTGCGTGTTGCGCCATCGGCTGTGGTCGCAGCAGCGCAGCGAGCCACAAGCTGGCCTGACTCGATTCACTGCGCTGCGCGAGTCCGCCAACGCGTTCTTGCGCACGGCTCAGGCCGACACCGACCCCGCGCGGGCCGTCCAATGCTGTTTGCTGGTCGCCGACGCGGCCCTCCACAACGTCGAGGCGCAGCCGGACAGTGCCCGGGCAATCCTGGACAAGGCCGCCCCGCGAGTCGCGAAATTGCCGACCGCCGACCCGCTCGTCGCGGAATATCACTACCGGTTGCTCGAGTTGGCCACGGCCCAAGGCAACGCGGCTGAACGTCGACAGCAGGCGCAGTGGCTGACCGATCAGGCCGCCAATTCACCCTATGAACTGGCGGCCCTGCTGACCGTGGCCAACGCGATCGATCGCGATGCCCGCCAGGCCGGCTCCGAGAATGACGCCGGCCTCAATGAACGGGCCTATGCCACGTACCAGCGGGTCGTCACGTTGCTCGACAAATCCGCGACGCCGCTGAGCGAGTCCAAGAACCTGCAGGTGGCCTATTCACGCTTGGCGCACTACGCTGCGCGACTCGGCAAGCCCGCCGAGGCCGCGGAGCGACTCGAGCAACTCCTGAAAGTCAATCCGCGGGACCGCCAGCTGTTGCGGCGTGCCGGCGAGGCTCACGCGGCCGCCGGCCAACACGAACAGGCCCTCGTCCATTGGCGGACGCTGCTCTTGGGACTGCCCAAAGGAACCGACGACTGGTTGGAAGCCAAGTATTTCCAGCTGCAATCCCTCTCCCACACCGACAAGGACCAGGCGCGGAAAGTCCTGCAGCAGTTCCAATTGCTCTATCCCGACCTGGGCGGCACGGCGTGGCGGGAGAAATTCACCGCCCTGCGTGGCAGCTGGTAGTTCAGGCCGCCCGCGTCGGCCCACGACAAGCCGTGCGTTCGTGCGGCGACACCGCTACATTATAGAAGTGCCCGCGGACGCCTGTACCGGGGGTGATGCTTCCGATCCTCAGCACATGCCCAAAGGGCCTCGCATGGTTCCAGGACGCTCGGCGGAGCCCAGTCGAGAACTCGCGGACGAACGCGCCGTGCGTACGTTCCTGGAGCGGGCTGCGCCGATCATCCTGGAAACCCGGACACTCGACGGTGAGCGGTTTGAGGCGGTCCTGGCCCTGGCGGAGGAAATCGGCCTGACCCGCGAGCAGTTGTCGTGCGAGTTGCGATTTCTGGAGCTGCGCGGCGTGATCTCCAGCGCCCCGTGGAGTCGGCTCGACGTTCCGGAGGACTCGCCCGAGGGGCGGACCGGGCCGCCGGCCCCGGCGACCCCGGCCCGAAAAACCGCCGAACGGCCGGCGGAAACGGCGCCCCAGAAGACGCCGGACCCGCCGCGCAGCGCCCCACCTCCCCTGCCCTCGGCGTCTCCGGTCCGTTCAGGTCCGCCCCCCATACCCGCACCGGCGGCGCGGGCCCCTGAGCCACCACCAACCCAGGAAGGGGCACAACTTCCGTCGTCCCCTTCCCCGGCCGAATCGTTCCGGCGGTGGGTCAAGCAGAAACTGGCCGGGTATCCTTCGGTCGTGCTGGCCACTGACGATGAACAGGGGCTGATCGGCGTGGCGTGCGCACCGCTACCGCCTGGCGGAGGTGCTGGCCACGCACATCGTCCGCGACATGGCCACCGAACGGGACATGCGTCTGGAGCGCGACCTGGACGGGGCCTCCTGCCATTCGACCGTGGGCGCTTCCGCGCAAGCTTCGTCCGATGACCAGAAACTCCGCGAGTTCTTTGAACAGGTGGCACCCATTCTGTCGCAGCACCGTGGCATCAATCCGCAGAGTCGGGTGCTGCTGAACGCGGTGGCCGAGCAACTCGGACTCTCGGAGGAGGAACTGGATCGCGCGACGCGCACTCTGCAACGATCCGCGCCCGGGACGGATGAGAACGATCCACGGCAATTGGAGCGGCGGGAGTCCTTTCGCAGTTATCTGCGGCGTGCGCTGGCCCAACTTCCCAACGGGATTGTCACGTTCAAGACGCATCGGCGCCTGGTCGAAGCGGGAGAACACTTTCACGGTGTGGCACCGCAGTGGATTCAACCCACGATCAACGAAGTGGCCGGCGAGATCGGGGCCCGTTTCATTTCGCGGGAGCAATCGGTCGAGCATGTTTCGGCCCTGATCCAGGACGTGCTCGCCAACGGCGCGTTCATCAGCGGCGAGACGCGCGTGCGCATCTATGCGGAGGGGACGCGGTGGGGCCTCGATCCCATGGATGTCGAGTCAATCCTGCGGCAACGCACGGAACGGGTCCGGCAGAAGTTCGCGGCCGAACAACGGCTGACCCGCTGGATCCTGTCCCTGACCGCCGGCGCCTCGGCACTGGTGATCGGCGGATTGCTCTGGCTGTTCGTCCTGCAACCACAGCTGGCCCGCGAACCGGTGACGGCCGAACCTGCGGAGGTGGTGAATGAGACGCAGACCGCATCGCCAGCGGCGGGAACCGACAGCCGCAGCCCAGCCTGGTGGGACGAGGAGCTGCGGATTGCAGCGGTCAACGCCCGCGTCGCACATCCGGAACTCAAGGCAGCGCTCGAGCAATCTCAAGTCGCGGACGAGACGCTGCGCGGAAAGGCTTATCAGCAGGTCGTCAGCTGGTACCTGCAGCATCGGGGAGATCGGCAGGACCGCCGCGACATGCAGTCGCTGTTGACGCAGTGGTACGCCGGGGAGCCATCGGACACCGCGGCACGACCGATTCCCGAAAGCCTGCTGCAACCGGCCCAGTCGCTGGATCGCGGATTGCCGGCGGACGCGCCGGCGATTTCGGCCGCGTTTTGGGGCTGTCGCACGGCGGCGCGGATCTGGAAAGCACCCGAACTCAGCGCGCTGCGCCGCGGAACTGGCCAGCCTGCTGCAAGCCACGATCGGGCTGCCCCCGGACCGCGCCCTCGAGATCAAACCGCTGGAAGATCTGTGCGTCGCGGCACTGGCCCGCCGCTATTACGCGGCCCTCACCCGCACCGCAGCGGACGACCCGTCTCAGACGGGGCGCCTGTATTGGGCTCTGGCGGCGGAATCCGCAGACAGTCTGGACGACGCGACGCTGCACCGCCTGGATGCGGAACTGCTGGCGGTGCTCCTCCCCGCAGTCGGCCCACGGTGGGAGGACTTCCGCGACATCGTCCGCCGCACGACTCGCACCGACGACGCTTTCGTCGTGCTGAAGATGCTGGATGTATTTCGCGGTGTCTCCGATCCGGTGCTGCGCAGTTACCTGGCAAGTTTCTTCTACGAACGATTGCGGGCCGAGCCCGGGTCGCTGACCGAAGAAGAGCTGATCGAGGCGATCCGCAAATCGGTCGGCGTGACCGCCAGGCAGCAAAACCTCGAACGTTGGAACACGCTCTCGATGCGGGCGGACGAACTGTTGAGCCGCAGGCATGTCGAGGGCACGAATCCGGATGTGCTGCTGCAGGAGACGCTGGATCTCACCTACCTCGCCACCATGGCCTGTGCCCTGGCGCAGGGCGAGGACGGGGCCGCCACGTTCCAGGAAATCGAAACGGCCGGCCCCGCGCGGCTGGAAGTCGGTGGCGGCCCTTGGCTGACCAAGCCCGCCGAACCGTTCATGACCCCCTATCCGGTCGCATCCGGTACGGTCATTCAGCAGCACATCGAACGGCTGGCCAGCATCCACCAGGCCGGTGAGCGGATCGTGCTGCTGCGGATGATCGCCAACTCCTCCGATACGGTGCCCGACATCGATCCCGCTTCCGGCCAGAAGCTGGCCGAGTACTTGCTGCAATTCAAGGCGGACGAGGAAGAGCACCGGCAGCTGCTATCGCACCTGACCAGGTTGGCGCGTTGGAATGCGCTGCGGCTCGGCCTGGCCGACCAGCTGGCTGACGCGTCGGGGCGCGACTCGCAACGCCAGGACGTTCTGCGCGTTGTGCTGGGAGAGGACGTCAGCCTGAGCAGCGAAGACGATCGAAATCGCGTGCGCAGGAAGTTGTTTCAGATGGTCAGCGCGACGTTGACCGACACGGGCGGAACCGACGACAAGCGACTGAAGGCCTTCGACCAGGGCCGCCAGGCGATGCTCGCGTTCTATACCGTGCAGGCCAAGTTGCTGCGCGTCCCGGCCGAGGCATACGCCGGAGCCGAGGATCCCTCGGCGATCCTGTCGGTCCTGATCACCCACGTGGCAGGCCAGCTGGACAAGTCCAAACTCAGCGCCGACGAGCAACGACTGCTGAACGTGTTGCCCCACCAGTTTCTGGCGGCCGACATGCTGGCCGACAACGATTTGCAGTCCACGGTCCTGCGGCAGCGGATCTGGTTACAGACACTCTGCGCGTACCTGGTGCAGCGAATTCCGGAAAAGACGCTGGCCGCGCGCGGGATTGTGGCCGAGACGCGGGCCAGCGAAGCGGCGCAAACGCGGGTGTTCGAGGAAATGCACGACTTCGAGTCAGGGCTGCTGCGACTGTGGCTGCTGTATCGTCCCGAGGGGGAAGACCCGCGGCCGGCCAGCAGCGAGGTGTGAAGGACGAATCGCATGCGCAACGTGTTCTTGGTCCGCGGGCTGCTGGTCCTCCTGCTGTGCCTCACGGCGCGACCCGCGACGGCCGTCATTCTGTATCTCAAAGATCAGGATCAGCCGATCCGCGGGTACTACGTGCGCGAGAACGAACATGCCGTGGTCCTGCTGGAACTGCTCCCCAACGGCAGCACGGCCGAGCGGACCGTGCCCCGCGCACAGATCGACGACATGATCCGGTCGGTGTCGGAGGAACGGCTGGCGGCGCTGAGTCCGGAGAAACCGGATGCTTATCGCGAGTACGCCGAGGAGCTCGCGGAGAAACGCAAGGACCCCGATGCGCAGGTGGCCGGCCTCCGACTCTTCCAGATGGCCGCCGTGCTGGAGCCGCAGCGGCTGGGTCGCAGCTGCTTGCTGGGCATGGTCCCGTTGGCCCGCGACACGGCCGAGTTGCGGCGGTTCCGGGCCATGGCCTACTTGTTGGACCCGGACCACGATCCGGCGCTGCTGAGCGTGTCGGAGCGAGCCGCCACGCGGTCCTCGGATCTCGACGAGAAGCAGGCGGAGTTCCTCCTGAAATCGCTCCGCGCGTTGCGGCAAGGGAAGCGCAAGGAAGCCCTCATGCAGGCCCGGCGATGCAAGCTGAAGGAGCGTTTGCCGCTGTTGACCGATACGATCACGTACGAAGAGTTCGACAAGGCGTGCCGCCCACGTGCCCACATTGCACGCGCGGGCGTCAGCCGTGCGCAGCGTGCGGTGGAAGCCGGTCGGTCGCGGGGAGTGACTCGTCGCGCGTGCCTTGCTCCGCGTGCGGCGCCAAAGGAGAAATCCCCTGCGCGGTCTGTCAGGGAAACTACAAATCCAATCCCCTCACGCCCTCCCTGCTCAAACGGATCCTGGCGCTGGAGCTGGCGTGGTTGCCGGGCTCGGTCGAAGCGCCGGACGTCGCGCCTCCGCCGCGTCCCACGTGGTCGCGAGCCGTGCAGCTCGCCCAGTCCGCGCCCGCCCGGGAACTGACGCTCGAGACCCTGACCGAATTCAACCCGCGACAGAATCGCTACCAGGACGGGCAATGGAAGGAATGACGGTTCAGCGGACCGACATGTCGCAACTCAATCCGCCCGCACTCGGGACGTAAGCGCTGAGCGTGTAGTCCATCACCATGCGGTGAGCGCTGAACCGCCACGCCAGCGACTTGATCGAGTTCATCATCATCTGGATCCACTTGCGTGGCAGACCGTCCACGTCGCGATCGTAGAAGGTCGGAATCACGGCCTGCTCGAGCGTTTCATACAGCGACTTCGCATCGCGGGCGTCGGTGATCTCGTCCGACACATGACTCGTCCCGTGGCCGATCGCGAAGCCGTTCCGCCCGTTGTAGGCTTCCGCCCACCAGCCGTCGAGAATCGACAAGTTCAGCCCTCCGTTGAGCACCACCTTCTCACCGCTCGTGCCCGAGGCCTCCAGCGGCCGCCGCGGATTGTTCATCCACACGTCCACGCCTTGCACCAGGTGCCGACAGACGTTGATGTCGTAGTCCTCCACAAACACCAGGCGGTTCACGAACCGAGGATCGGATTGCAGATTCGCGATACGCTTGATCAGCTGCTTGCCCGGCTCATCCTTCGGATGCGCCTTGCCGGCAAACACCAATTGCATCGGACGCTCCGGGTCGTTCAGCAGGCGGGCCAGCCGATCCGGTTCGCGGAAGATCAAATCGGCACGCTTGTACGTGGCGAACCGCCGCGCGAAGCCGATCGTCAGTACATTCTGGTCCAGGACATTGCGGGCCGCCTCGACAACATCGTCGCTTTCCCCACGGCGCCGGCATTGACGGCTGATCCGCCGCCGGACAAACGCCAACAACAAACTCTTGAGCGTGTTGTGCGACTCCCACAACTCACCGGGATCAATCTCGTCCACGTGCTGCCAGACTTCCGATTCACCCAACCGCTCGTGCCAGTCGGCGGGGAAGTGACGATCGTACAGCTGCATCATCTGCCAGGCCAGCCAACTGGGTGTATGGACACCGTTGGTGATGTGTCCGATCGGAATTTCCTCTTCCACCCGCCAGGGCCACAGATGAGCCCACATCCGGCGCGAAACCTGGCCATGCAGAGAACTGACCGCATTGGCGTGTCGCGACAGCTTCAGCGCCAGGACCGTCATGCAGAACGACTCCGATTCGTTCTGCGGTTCCACCCGTCCCAACCCCATCAGCTGCTCGTGCGAAATCCGCAACTCGTCGCGCAAGGGACCCAAATGCTCCTCGACCAAAGCGGCATGGAAACGGTCGTGGCCGGCCGGCACCGGCGTGTGCGTGGTGAAGACCGTGTGTTGAGCCGTTTCGCGCAGCGCGTCGTCAAACGGCAGACCGTCCTCCTTCATGCGCTGGCGAGTGACCTCCAACGTCGCAAATGCGCTGTGACCCTCATTCAGATGATAAACCCCGGGTGTAATCCCCAGCGCGCGGAGGGCCCGTACTCCACCGACTCCCAACACCAACTCCTGACGAATCCGCGTCCGCTCGTTGCCGCCGTAAAGCCGCGACGTCAGCTCGCGGTCCTGCGGACTGTTGCCTTCCACGTCGCAGTCCAACAGGTACAGCCTGACGCGACCCACCTGCATCAGCCAGACCTTGGCCAAGAGCGTCCCATCACGCGTCGTGATACTGACCGTGATCGGTTCCCTGTTGGTCGACAGCGCCGGATTCATGGGCAGATTGCCCACCTTGGTGTCGATGTATTCCTCGTTCTGGTAGCCCGAACTGTCCAGATGCTGCTTGAAATACCCCTGGTCGTAGAACAACCCGATGGCCACCAACGGAACACCCAGACCACTGGCACTCTTGATGTGGTCGCCCGACAGAACACCCAGACCTCCGGAATAGATGGGAATCGATTCGTGGATGCCAAACTCGGCGGAAAAATACGCCACCGGTCGGGCTCCTAAGACACCCGTGTGTGTGGATGACCACGTCGTGGCCGTCGACATGTACTCCTTCAGCCGCCGAAAGGCATGGTTGATGCGACTGAAAAGAACCATTTCCGAGGCCCGCGAAACCAGCCGTTCGGGTGTGAATTCCCGCAGCAATGCGATCGGGTTATGATCCAATTGGCGCCAGCGAATCGGATCCAGGTCGCGAAACAAATTGATGACGTCCGGATGCCATGTCCACCAGAGATTGTGGGCCAACGCCAGACACTTGTTGTAGAGAGCTTCGGCACTGACCGAACTGGCCGTCGATTCGTGTCTGTCCCAAGAAATCTCGGATTCGATCTGGCTCATGGATAGTTCCTTCGGACCCCAGCTAATCAGACAGGACTCTGTTCACAAGACCTTTGTTTATAACGATTTGCCCGTCGACAGGGAAGGCGAATGCTCAATCGACATGGTCTGTAAGTCTAGGGGAAATAGGCACATCGGACAAATCGCAATCCGTGCGGCGGCGTCATTCGCGACGGGACAGCCGCGAGACACTCACATGGTTATGTGTCGGTTGCCAGGGGGCGTCATCTCTCGTCTGTTCGGCACAGCCCCCAAACACACCTCACACTCCCTTGCGGAAAACGTGCCGGTGTGGGGGCAAATTGCTATGATCAATGTCGGCCGAAGGCCGCCAGCGTGGAACAGGACCGGCCTATTATGTCGCGGGAAACGGGCCCATGGCAAAACGCATTTCTCGGATACTACGTCCGGATCACCCGGCCCTCGAGGCCTTGTGTGACGAGTTGAGCGAGTTGGCGTCGTCGCTGGAAGCTGATGACGCGTGGCCCGCTCATCAACTCGAACAGTGCGGACGGCACGGGGTGTTCGAGTGGTTCGTGGAACAGGAGCTCGGGGGCCAGGGCTGGAGCGACGCCGATGTGGTACGCGGGTACTTGCGATTGAGCGCCGCCTGCCTGACGACCACGTTCATCATCACCCAGCGAACGGGGGCCTGTCGCCGCATCGCCCTGTCGGACAACCAGTGGGCGCGACAAGAGTGTCTGCCGTCTTTGGTGGAGGGACGGCATTTTGCCACCGTGGGCGTTTCCCACCTCAGCACGAGTCGCCGCCATCTGCACCGCCCGGTGCTCACGGCGGAAATCCGCGACGACAGCGTCGTCCTGCAGGGTTACAGTCCTTGGGTCACCGGTGCGGAGTACGCCGAGTGGATTGTGATTGGCGCGACCGTCGATGACGGTCGCCAGGTGCTGTTGGCCGTGCCGCGCGACTTGCCCGGCGTTAAGGTCGAGGCCCCGCTGAAGCTGGTCGGCGTGTCGGCCAGTCAGACCGGTCCGGTAACGTTCGAGCAGGCGGTTGTGCCGCGGCAGTGGGTTCTGGCCGGTCCTGCGGAAAATGTCATGAGTACGGGTCTTGGAGCGCAATCGGGTGGCATCCAGACGTCGACCTTGGCAACGGGGCTGGCCGACGCCGCCATTGGGTTTGTGGAGCGGGAGAGCCAACAACGTCCGGACCTGGCGAGCGTGAGTGACTCGTTGCGGAATCAATGGATGCGCCTGCGCGACGACTTGCTGCAGATGGCCGACGGTCACGGCAGTTGTTCGAACGAGCAACTCCGCACCCGCGCCAACAGCCTGGTCTTGCGTGCCACGCAGTCGGCGCTGGCGGCGGCCAAAGGTGCCGGTTATGTTGTCGGGCATCCCGTTGGTCGCTGGTGCCGCGAGGCGCTCTTCTTCCTGGTCTGGAGCTGCCCGCAGCCGGTCTTGCAGGCGGGCCTGTGTGAACTGGCGGGAATCACCGGGGCGGGCATGGCGAATGGCGAATGGCGAATGGCGAATGACGAATGGCGAATGACGAATGGCGAATGACGACGGGCGCAGCACCGAGGGCGAGACTGGCTGGCTGGGCGTGCGCATCGGGAAGGGGAAACAGACCGCATGAGTGACCACGTCCACGTCACCTGGCATCAGCATCACGTCCGTCGACAAGAGCGGGAAGCTCTGAACGGGCACCGCGGCTGCGTGGTGTGGTTCACAGGATTGAGCGGCTGTGGGAAGAGCACCGTGGCCAACGTCGTGGACCACAAGCTCCACCAGTTGGGCGTGCACAGCTTTCTACTCGACGGCGACAACATCCGCCATGGGTTGAACGCCAGCCCGGAACTTCTGGCGGAGCATGGCGAGTCGTTCGCGCGCCGGTTCGGACTCGGCTTTTCCGCCGACGATCGCCGTGAGAACATTCGCCGCATCGCGGCCGTGGCCGAGTTGTTTGCGTCCGCGGGATTGATCACCTTGACCGCGTTCGTCAGTCCCTATCGGCGCGACCGGGAAGCGGCCCGCCGCCAGGTCGACGCCCGGGCGCGGCCGGGGATTTCATCGAGGTCTGGGTCGATGCGCCGCTCGAAGTCTGCGAATCTCGCGATCCCAAGGGACTCTACCGCAAAGCGCGGGCCGGCGAGATCACGGGCTTCACCGGCATCGACGATCCGTATGAGCCGCCCGAGCATCCGCAACTCGTACTCGACTCCGCCACCCACGCTCCGGAGACGCTCGCCGATCAGGTGCTCGAGTACCTCCGCCACACCGGCAGGATCTTCTCGTGAGTCCGGGCGCGGTCAGCGCTCCGGCACAGCCTTCTCGGCTCCACAGTGCGCACAGTGAGGAAGCAGCGTGTGCCGCACCTTCTGGCACGCCGGACAAGTCTCGAACAGGTTACTCCCGCACGACGGACAGGTGTACACCTCCTCCTGGTCTCCCCGCTCCATCGGCACCACGATCTTGTTCACCGTCCGCCGCGTCCAGAAGAGAAAACGCCGCGGGCCGGTGCGGATCGGGTATTCGCAGACCGGACAGAGAAACCGTTCGTAGGCCTCGCGGTACTGCTTCACCAGCCATTGCATCTTCGGATAGGCGATGGTGCGAATGAAGTAGATCAAGAGCCCCGCCACGGCCAGCAGGAGTGAGAGAATCAGAATGTACTTGAAGTACCGCGTAGGGAAATACTCGTGGATCACGAGGGCCACTTTGACCAGCGTGGCCGCGCCAAACGCCAGAAACAAAGGGAAGTAAATGCTGGAACGCTTGCGAACAATGGCCACGACGGCGACCGCCAGGATGGGCAACAACATGGCCAGCTGCAGGAACGCGAGTTTCCAGCGGTGTTGGGAGGTCAGCTGCCCGAATTCTACCCTGGCCGGCTGAAGTTGCCGGTCGATGTCCTGGGCCAGCTGCTGACGTTCCTCCACCATCCGCTGCTTCTGATCCAGCATCTCCGACTCGGTCTGACTCAGTTCCTGGTACTTGCGCTGATTCTCCAAGAACAGATTCAGACTGCTGGAAATGTTGGCCTGGTCCGTGTCGGAGAAGGGCAGATTCTTCTGGATGCCGAGTTTCTGCAGCTCGAGCAGCTGGTTGATCGTTTGCTGCAGGTTCTGCGAGCTGTCACCCACGATACGCTGTTTTTCTTTCTGGTTTTCAATCTGCCGCGTGAAGTCGGCAATCTGCTTGTCCTGCGCCGCCTGTTTCTCCAGCAGATCCTGGGGCACGTACTTCGCTTCGATGCTGGCGAAGTCCGGACCGGGAATCGTCTGGATGTCCTGGACCAGGAACCGCAACAGCCAGAAGAAGAGGACAGCCAGCACCACCGTGAAGAGCCGGATGGCAAGGCGGTGGACCCACATACCCTTGGACTGGATGTCGGCGCGCATGCGTTTGCTCCTGGTCAGGCCAACGGTTCTCCACATTTCGCACAAAATCGTGCCGCTATATCGTGGACGGCACCGCAACCCCGACACGTGCGCTGTGAGGAAATCGCCGCGCCGCACTGGCTGCAGAAGTTCGCCGTCACCTCGTTGTCGGCCTGGCACTCGGGACAACGCACCCTCGACACCGCCGCCCCGGGTGCTCCCGCCCGCAGTCCCTGACCGATCGCCGCAGCCACCGTGCGCACGGCCTCCTGGGTACCGTCCGCCATGTAATTCACAACATCCTTGCCAACCGGGGCAACTTCGTTGGCCACGTAGCGACTCACCGCGCCCAGAAAGGCGAATCGGCAGAGGGCCATGCCGACCGCGAGCAGCGGCAGACCCACGAACGCGCACCAGAAGTAACGCGGCGGCCCGAAACTGCCAAATGTAGCGAAGAAGCTCCCGAACCCAATGACGACGAAGATCAGTCCGACAAAGACCACCGCCGGACCGACGGCACGCAACACGCCCCGTAACGCAGCATGCCGATGATCAATCTGTGGTGACATGGCCAATGGTTACCTCCACGTGTGAGCCAACGGATCAACCTGGGTAACAGTCCGAGAGAACGAATGCCGGCCCAGCGCCCGACGGGCCTGCTCCCGGCCGCAGCGGGCGGTCTCGTCCTCCTGATACGACTCGCGGGTTCCGACCCTCTCCACGACAGCCTCCAGACAATTCTGCCGTGCCTCCGGTTTCTTGGCACTCCCCACCCAGCCAAGGTACTGTTTCTTTCGCCCGCAACAAAGGGGAACCGCACATTTATGGCGGCAATCTACGAAAGGCGGGTAGTGTGCCTCTTCGGAAGACGAATGGGGACGACCTGTGTGCAGTGACATGAGAATGGCACAGGTGCGGGTTCGCGCGCTCGCCGTCGCAGAACATCTCAGCGAGACCGTGCACTTGTCGGCGGAAAATGTCCCTGTCCTTGTTCCACCCCAATCGGGACTACCGCTAGGAGCCAACCGGCTGAGGCGCCGGGAACGTCCCGAGGCGCCGGGTCTTGCGCGTCCGGATTTGACACCTCGGCGGGCTGAGATATGGGTTTAGATGGAGCACTCTTCTGCGCAGCTCTTGCTGCGCCCCGGGCTACACATCAAAGGGGCAGGCTATGTCGCGGAACACGACCAGGCGGACATGTTCGGCGCGGCCACGGCGGCTGGAACTCGAACGGCTGGAAAATCGCCTCGTGCTCTCCGGCGTAACCTATCCCTCGGGCGACTATGCCGTCGACGGCGTGATTTCGCCCTACGGTTTCGATCCCGACACGACGACGTTGTCCTATAGCTTCGAGACAGCGGCCGGACTGAGTCCCTTCAGCGAGGCCTTCAAGGAGAACTTCCGCGAGATTTTCGGCTGGTTCAACCACACGCAAGTCATCGACGTCACCTTTGCGGAGACGACCGGCGGAGGCGACATCACCATTACTCCGGTCAACTACGGCTACGGGCAGGCTGGCACCGGTTCGATTTGGATGAACATCAGTTCACGACCGCGCCGGAGACACCAACGGTTTCCAGCACGGCCCGGGATCACATGGGTATCAGGCGTTGATCCACGAGCTGGGACACGCCATCGGCCTGAAGCACACGTTTGACACTCCCAAGTTGTTGCCGGCGGATGACAACCAGACAAACTCGGCGATGACCTATAACTTCAGCATCGAACCCGGTTCGTTCATGCGTTACGACGTGGTAGGCCTGCAGTACCTGTATGGTACGGGCATTCATAATGCAGGCAACGACACCTATCAGTTCCCCTCGCGCATCGATCGGTTGGCCGATCACGGGCGGGAGCTGTCCAGCGACGGGTACTATGGCAAGACCAGCCAGCTCGTCTGGGATACGGGTGGGATCGACACGCTCGATTTCGCGCAATTGACTGTCGATGCCGGCGGTTATCATCTCGATCTGCGTCCGGGTGGCCTGTTAGCCAACAAGGCCGCCTACAGCGCCGCGAATGACACGTTTTCGTACGGCACGGAGATCGCTTACTACGTGGACATCGAGAATCTCGTCAACTCGAGCAGCAGCGACGAGATCATCCTGAACGGCGTTGTCAATCAAGTGCGAGGGTACGCAGCGGGGCGGAGCGTGGGCCAGGACGTCATCGTCAATGCCACGTCCGAGGACACGCTCGATCTGAGTGCCTACGCCGTGGCGGCCGTCACGCAGACGCGGATCGGCAACGATCTGAAGTTGACGCTCGGCAGCAATGGCTCGGTCACGATTCAGGATTACTACAACGGCCGGGAAATGGGCATCCAGTTCCAGAACGGCACGAATGCGGGCAATCGCGCGCCGGCCGCCAACGACCAGAAGCAAGTCCTGTACGAGGACTCGCCGACCACCATCCGACTGGCCGCTTCCGACCCCGAGGGCGCGGTGCTGACCTACGAACTGCTCAGCCCAGTCGCGCATGGCGGTATCAGCCTGGGCAACGGCACGGCGTTGTACACGCCCACGGCGAACTACTTCGGACTGGACTCGTTTACCTATCGCGTCTCAGATGGCCAGCATTGGTCGGCGGCGGCCAAGGTTTCGTTGCAGACCTACGCCGTGAACGACGCCCCGGTGGCCCTCGATGTGCACGTCACGGGCATCAAGGACACCGAGATCGGCATTCCTCTCTCGGCTTCCGATCCGGACTGCGACCCACAGTCCCTTCAGAGTTCGTACCTGCGCGGACCAGCCCACGGCACCTTCAGGTCGATCGGCGGCATGAACTGGGTGTATGTCCCCCACGCGGGCTTCACTGGTGCGGACAGTTTCACTTACCAAGTTTGGGATCCGAGTGGCGCGGAATCCAATGTCGCCACGGTCTACATCGCGGTGACCAGAACGGGCAGCAACCAGCCGCCGACCGCGGACAACCAGAGCGTCACGGCCAGCGAAGACTCGCCTAAGACCATCACTTTGTCGGCCACCGATCCGGACGGTGATCCGCTGACCTACTCGGTTGTCACGGCGCCGGCGCACGGCACGGTCGCGCTCAACGGCAACGTGGCGACCTATAGGCCCGCCGCCAACTACAACGGACCGGATCTGTGGACCTTCCGTGCCTTCGACGGTTTCGTTTATTCCAACTCGGCCTCGGTCGACGTCACCGTGACCGCCGTCAACGACGCGCCTGTGTTGAGTGTGCCGAGCGCCAAGACGGTCAGTGAAGACTCGTTGCTGTCGATCACCGGGATCAGTGTGGCGGACGTAGATGCGGCCTCGAGCGCAGTGAAGATCACCATATCAGTCGCCCAGGGTCGCTTGACTCTGGCACAAACCACGGGCCTCACGTTCACGCTGGGTGACGGCAGCAGCGACGCGGCCCTGACGTTTACGGGCACACTGGCCCATGTGAATGCGGCCTTGGCGCGAGTCGACTACCTGGGCAACGTGAACTACAGTGGCTCCGACACGCTCAGTATCAGCTCGGACGATCTGGGCAACACCGGTTCCGGAGGCGCCAGGACGGACAGCAAGTCGATGGCGATCACCGTCGCGGCGGTGAATGACGCACCGGTATTGACGGTGCCGGGCGTGCAGGTGACGCCGGCCAACACGCCGCTCCAAATCAGCGGGATTGGCATCACGGACGCGGACGCCGGCAGCGGGTCGCTGGAAATCTCGCTGGCAGCTGCCCGTGGACAACTGACGCTGAGCCCGCACCACGGGACTCACGTTTTCGGCCGGCGATGGAACGCTGGATGCCGTCATGACGTTCCGCGGCACGCTGTCGAACCTCAACGCGGCTCTGTCACCGCTCCGGTTCACACCCAGTGCCGGATTCGTCGGGACGGAGGCGATCACGTTGACGGTCAACGATCTGGGCAACACGGGTTCCGGCGGCGCGAAGGGCGACAGCAAGTCGATCTCGGTCCATGTCGGCAACCTGGCCCTGATCACCGACCTGGTGGCCTGGTGGAATCTCAATGACGGGAGCGGCCCGCGCACCGCGGACATCGCGCCCGCGGGGTCCGACGATTCCGGGACGCTGCGCGGTGACGCGGTCTGGAACGCATACGGTGCCGATGGCGCAGTGTCGCTCGACGGAAACGCGGACGGAGTCGAAGTGCCCAGCACGACCGACGTCAACAACCGCGTGACAGGCGCTCGGACGGTCAGCGGCTGGTTCTACGTAACGGACAAGACGATCAGCAGCCGCAATCAGGTGATATTCGAGGAAGGTGGCGACCAGCGAGGGCTGAGCATCTACATCCACAACGGCCGGCTGTACGTGGGTGGCTGGAACATGCCGACGACTGAGAGCGGCTGGGCCGGCACGTTTCTGAGCACCGACCAGATCCAATCGGGACGCTGGCATCATGTGGCGCTGGTCTTAAGCGGTGGTGCCACGATCACCGCCAACGCGCTGCGCGGCTATCTGGATGGCGTCGAGTTCGGGAGCGGGGCGGGCTCGCAGCTGTGGGCCCATTCGGATCCCACCGGAATCGGTCAGGGGGCGGCTCTGGTGCGATTCCACAGCGGCCTGAGTTCGGGTGGGCACGCCTTCGCTGGAATGCTGGACGACCTGCGCGTGTACAACCGAGTTCTGAGCGCGGCGGACGTCGCGGAACTGGCTCGTCAGCCAATGGTCTCGCCGACTCAACTTACGGTCACGGTGTCGGCGGATTCGGTCTGGGAAAACGGGACGCCGATTTCCGGGACGGTGGCGCGCAGCGGGGCTGTGAGCAGCGCGCTGGTCGTGACTCTCACCAGCAGCGACCCCAGCCGGCTCGCGGTATCCTCCACGGTGACGATCGCTGCGGGTCAGGCCTCGGGAACATTCCAGCTCACACCGCAGAACAACGCGCTGGCCGATGGGACCGCGCCGATCGTGGTCGCGGCTTCGGCGACCGGGTGCGGGGGCAGCCAGGATGCGCTGGAAGTGTGGGACGACGAGCCCTCGCTGCAGACCCTGGCCGCCTACTGGGCATGAACGAAGGCAGTGGCACGACAGCTGCAGATGCCGCGCCGCAGGGCATCCATGACGTGGCAAGCCTGCGGGGCAACGCGACGTGGTCCCTCATGGGACTGGGCCGCAGCCTGCAGCTGCGCGGCAACACCGACATCCTGGCCATTCCGGACTCGGCGGAGCTGAACCTGATGACGATCACCCAGCGAACCGTGTCGCTGTGGTTCCACGTGGACGCGGCGGCTTTGAGTGCGCCCAGGCAAGTGCTGTTCGAAGAAGGGGGCACTGATCGCGGACTGAACGTCTATCTCGATGGCGGTCGCTTGCATGTGGGCGGTTGGAACGTGAAAACGACCGAGAGCGGCTGGGCCGGAACGTTCTTGAGCACCGCTCAGATCCAGGCCGGTCGCTGGCATCACGTGGCCTTGGTATTGAGCGGTGGTGCGACGGTCCAAGCCGATGGGCTGAGGGCCTATCTGGACGGAGCGCTGTTCGGGAGCGGAGTCGCTTCGCAGGTCTGGTCGCACGGCGACGACGCCGGCGTGGGACGCTCTGCCGAGTACACTCGCTTCCACACCGGTATCGGCACCATGAACTCGCATGGCCTGACCGGTCTGATTGACGAGGTGCGGGTCTACAATCGCGTGTTGCGCGATCCGGAGATCCAGGCGCTGGCCGGCCAGTCGCTGGTGAGTGCCGCTGGGATCACGGTGTCCTTGGCGGCCTCCAGCATCCCGGAGAATAGCGGCAGCACGCTGGCCACCGTGACTCGTTCGGGTAGTACGGCCGGACCGCTGGCGGTGACGCTCCACAGCAGTGACGCCACGGAAGCGACGGCTCCGGCCACAGTTACGATCGCTGCCGGGCAGGCAGCCGCGACGTTCACAATCAACGCGGTGGACGATGCGGTCCGCGACGGGACTCAGAATGTGACGGTCACGGCGTCGGCCGCAGGCTTGCTGGCCGGCAACGGCCTGCTGAAGGTCACGGACGATGAACGCATCCTGGTCCACGGCGTGGTGACGAACGTGACGAACAGTTGGGTCACGGTCGCCTTGCCACAGAGTTACGTATCGATGGTGGTCGTGGCCACTCCCAGCTACACGAACGCCGGTCTGCCGGTCGTACCGCGGATCCGCAACGCCACGGGCAACTCGTTCCAGCTGCGGGTCGATCGCACGGACGGCCTGGCCGCTGCCGTGCCGGGCGTGACGGTGCATTACGTGGTGGCCGAAGAGGGCGTGTACACGCTGGCCAAGGACGGCGTGAAGTTGGAGGCAGTTAAGTACGCCTCGACGGTCACCGACAGTGCCGGCAGTTTCCTGGGCGAGAACCGCAGCTATGCTCAGAGCTATGTGGCACCGGTGGTGTTGGGTCAGGTGCAGACCTGCAACGACCCGAATTTCTCTGTGTTCTGGTCGCGCGGCGCGTTGGTGTCCGATCCGGCCTCGAGCAGCGTGCTACGGGTTGGAAAGCATGTGGGGGAGGATGCGGTCAAGACGCGTGCCACCGAGACGGTAGGTTACTTGGTCGTGGAGGCGGGGTCGGGCACCGCGAACGGCCTGGCCTTTACGGCCGGGGTCGGCACGAAGACGGTGCAAGGGATGGACAACACGCCACCGTTCCAATACCCGCTCAGCGGTCTGTCGGCGGCCAGCGTGGCGGTGGCCAGCATGGCCGGGCAGCTCGGCGCCGACGGCGGCTGGGCCGTGCTGTACGGGTCCGACGCCGTGACTTCCGCCCGGCTCAAGCTGGCCGTGGACGAAGATCTGAAGCGTGACTCCGAACGGGCTCATACCGCCGAGAGCCTGAGCTATCTGGTGTTCCAGGACATGGCCCTGCGCCGGGATGACGCGGCGGACAGCCGTGTTCGTAACGGTGCGGCGGCCGAGTTGACGCTCGACGCAGCCGAGCGGCTGCTGCAACGCGCCCTGGCGGTCTGGGATGTCGCTGACGACACCTTGTCACTACGTGACAGGAGCGGCAAGCCGCAACTGCAGATCCGCGATCTGCCGTCCGACGAAATCGCCCGGGCCACGGTCGATGGACTATGGCTGGATGCGGACGCCGCCGGTGCGGGTTGGTTCGTCGACGCGACGCCGGAGGAGAATGAAGAGTTTCTGCGCGACGTGGATGGCAGTTGGCTCGCGCACCGCCGCGGGCCCGCGGCGGACCAGGTGGATCTGTTGAGTGTGCTGGCCCACGAACTCGGCCACCTGCGAGGTCTCGGCCACGAGCATGGCGATTCGCACCAGGTCATGTCCCCGACGCTGCCTCTCGGCGTGCGCCGACTGCCGCCATCCACGCCGGTCTACCAGGCGGCCGTGGACCAGGTGTTCCAGCGCTCCACTCTGAAACAGTTTCTCGCCAGTCGCAATTGGTAGAGCGCCGCGAGTCGTCCCGTGCGGGATTCTCTCATGCCACAGAAATCGCCGTCCATCAGAGTGGGCCGGCGGGCCCCGGCGGGATTCGAGTATCCGCAGGACTAGAACCCGCCGGGGCCCGGCGGGCCACTATTTTCCCAGCACGCGGAACTCCTTGATCGCGCACATGCCGACGGGGCCGAGCGTGCTGAAATCTTCGTTCCGCGACCCGGGACTCATCTTCCCCAAGCGGACGGCCACCGGGTCCCCGGCGAATTCGCCGCGGGGGAAGCGAACCAGTTCCTGCCAGGCCTGCAGTTCCTGGGCGGCCTGGACCACCACTTCGTTGTCTTCCAGCTGCACGGCCACTTGCGTCCACGTGTTCGGCAGGTTCACCCCCTCGAGAATCTGGCGCTGGCCGTCGTCCACACCGAAGCGCCCCTCGGCGCGCAAGTTGACCCGCAGCACCTTGCCGTCCGGCCAGAGGAGCGTCAGGCCGGGCCCCCACGACGCACCACCGTCAGTCCGCTGGTCGATGCGTCCGACGATCAGTCGAGCACCGGCAGGAATCGCATGCTCGACATACGCCGCGACGTTGGCCGCCCCGGTGATCCGCAACTCGCCACTGACAACCTGAATCGCGGTACCCGGCTGCTGGGACAACGTCGCCGTCCACTGCGGATCCAACTGGTCGCCGGCGAACGCATCCTCGAACAGGACGGCTCGCCCGGCGCACAGATCGACGGCGGGTGCCAACTGGCGCGGCCGCTCATCGACGAGCAGCAGCCAGCCACGGCCGGGCGGGACGGGAATCGCAGCTCCGGGTTCGAACAGGACCTCGCCCTGGAAACCGGCGATGCGCGGCGCGTACAGATGCGACTTGGACCGATCGAGCCCCAGCTGCTGGAAGTCGATCTCCAGTGGCACGCTGACCGGCGCGGCAGCCCAGCTGGCCACCGCCACGAGCGTCTGGCCCGCGCGCTGGTAGACCGTTGCGAGCACGTCACTGCGTCCGGTCTTCACCGGGCACGCGGGGTCCCAGTAGCCGATCATGCGGGCCTCTGCGATGCCAAACTCATCCCACACCTTCCACAGCCCGCGCGGATCTCCGCTCCAGCCCAGTCGGCTGGTCATGCCGTAGAGCATGCCGCGCCACGGGTTGCCGCCGCCGTGCAGCATCTCACCAAACAGTCCGTACGGGATGCCCGCCATTTCCACCATCCAGTAATCGGGCGGCTCGTTGTAGTCGAACCCTTCGCCAAACCACAAGCTGTCGACGCACGGGAACAGCTCCATGTACAAGTTGGCGCAGTTGTTCAACCCGTACTCGGGATGAAAGTGATTCCCGGAATGGAAATCGATCAGGCAGTCCGGCCGCGCGCGCTGGAGGACCTTGCGGACGCGCTTCATGATCTCGCGGTCGTAGCCGATGCCGTCCAGATACAGTCCGTCGATCCCCACATTGCGAACCAGCCAGTTGAGTCCTTCCAAGTAGTAATTGTGCCAGCGCGACAGTCCCTTGGTGGCGATCGCCGCATCGTAGTGGCCGTTGCCCAATGGCTGGTGCCAGGCGGGAACGTAGCCGGTTACGGCGTGTTCACACAGCCACGCACTGCCGGTCGGCGCGTTCGCGGCTGGCGATTTCTCGGCGAACTGATCGGCCAGTCGAAAGCCGGAACCGGTCGTGTAGATCTCGTCGCCCAGACTCCGCAAGGCCCAGAACTCGGCCACGTAGTTGCTCAGTTCGCGGATCGTGTAATAGATCTTGACGCGCATCTGCCGAGCGTGGGCTTCGGCCGTATAGGCGGCCAGCTTGTCGGTCGTCAGGAACGGATAGTTGATGTACGGGTTCAAGCCGTCCCCTTGGTGCAAGTTGATCAGCGTCGCGCCCGTGGCGGCCGCCTCGGCCACCGGAGCGGCGGCACTGCGGTGAAAGTAGCGCCACTGCCAGTGATTCTTGTCGAGCGTTTTCACGGGGGTGACGAGCAGCCCGAAATGGAAGTGCAATTCCTGGCCGGCGGACACTTCGCGCGGCCCCGTGTAGGCCCGCACGAGCACCTGGTCCGCGCCCACCTCTTCCACCGTGCAACCGCCCTGACCGTCGTTGCTCCAGTCCTGATACAACCCCGATTCGTGCAGGTTGAACAGGTCCCACCGCTCTTCCACGTGTTTGAGTTTGCAGCTCAGACCGCCCTGGACATCCCCGATCCACAGCTGGTTGTTGGATCGTGCGGCGTCCCATTTCCATTGCCACTGCGCGGGACGGTAGCCGCCTTTGTGGCCGAGTCCCAACATGTACGTGGCAATCTCGCGCCGCAGCGGAATTTCCAACCGGACATCGCCCAGCCGTGCGGCCTGGCCGCACTTGAGCGTGAGTCGGAAGTTGACGTACCCATCGCATTCCAGCTTGGCGCGGCATTGCAATTCCAGCCCGCCCGCGGTGCTGGTCGCCTCCCAGGAGACCGCCCCGGAAGTGCGGCGCCCCACCTGCGGACCGTCCCCCTGCCACGTCACTGCCGGCCCACTCTCCGGCTGAACCACCAACCGCATCGGCGCGGCCAGGAGTTCCTGCGGCACGCCATCCGCGCCATCGACGTTGCGCGTAAAACGGCTCGTGATACTCGACAGCAGGCCCGTCTCGGCCAAGTGCACCGCCCGGCCCAGGATCGTGAACTCGTTCTCGTTCACACGGACCGGTGTGTAGGGCGGAAACACTTCGTCATCCAAACCGATGGTGGAATCGAGCCAGCGCAGCCGCGATTGCCGCCACAACTCCCCGTCACCGGCGTCTGCGAGCAGCTTGTCGGAGATGCTCAACGTCAAGACGATCGGCGTGGCGGCGCGCTGGCCGCGCAGCGTCACCGTGCCCCGATAAGTCCCCGGCGCGATGTCGCGTGGCACGTCCACGCCGAACCAGAGGGCTTGGACCTTCCCGCGCGGCACGCTCACGACTTTGCTCAGTGGCCGGCCGAGCCAGTCGGTGCCACCCAGATTGAAGCAGCGAAGAGCCGCGGCGGGAACCGATGCCGCCGTTCGCGCCTGCGGCCGGCGTCAGATCGCTGAACTCCACCGCGATTTCGTCCACCGATTGAGCGCTCGCGAACAACCCGATCTGCCACGTGTAGAACTCACCGCGGCAGGCTTCTCCGACAAAGGACGTGCTCGGGCCGCTGCGCACCCAGCGCAGCGGCAGTTCGTCCGTCATGCGGATCGCATACTGGCGGTCCTCCGGAAAGAGCAGATACGGCCGGTCGGAATGAGCGGCTACGAGCGCGCTGGTCTCCTCGCCCGAGGCCACAACCTCCATCGGATCAAAACGGTGGAAGGCATTGAGCGCCTGAAACTCCACCACGCGCGCAGCCGGCAAATCCACCGTGTTTCCGCTGCGCAACCGTTCGACCTGCGGTTGGCACGCGGACACCCACGCAGGCTGCGCGGTGTGGCCCGGCGGCAGGTAGACCGTGGTCGGGAAGTACCACGAGCCTTCGGTCTTGAAGGGCAGATAGTACACAAGATACTCGCCGGGCACGGTGACGGGCTGAAACAACAGATCGCCCGACTGGCGCTGGATATTCACTCGCAGGACATTTTCGATGCGTTGGTTCGTCGCGGCATCGATCACGATAATGTCGATCCGGCCGGGCACCGCATCGCGCCGTCGCCACGGCAGATGGACCCACACGGCATCGGCGGGCTGCTCCACGCGGATGCGTGCGCGATGGTTGCCCAGAGCTTCCGGCCAGTCCCCCACACCATAGGGCACGTCCTGTGCCATGGCCGCGCTGATCGTCGCGCCGGCCAGCATCGTCCAGATGCACATCGTCGTTCGCGCTGGTCGCCGCATGATGACCTCCGCTTCTTCGAGGCGCGACTTCGCACCGTGCCGTTGGCCGACTCCCCTCGTCGCACGGAACTTGCCGCATGACCGCACGCGCACTTTTTCCGCAGACTGCTCCTTGGCCAGAATAGCTGGATTCTGGCCTACTGCAACACCTCACTGGGCCGCAGCGGGGCGAGGGTGAAATATCCGTACCTGCCCCCTATGACCCTCGACAAACGGTTAGAATCTGGGTGTCTGCTTTTCGGCTTGTTGGACTGTTCGGCGTGCTGCTCGGGTAACCCACCTTCTCAAATGTGAATTTGCGCATGACTTCTCGCCTGCTGCCTGATCTTGCTCCTTGGCTGACGTGCTTTGTGTCGTTAGTGATCGCTCTGCCTGCCTGCCCACTGCACGGGCAAGAGAGCGGAACGCGACAAGCTCCGGGCGACTCGGTCCCCGACGTGATTGCACTGCGCGAAGGTTGGCTCGTGGCACCTGGCATGGCCGGCCGCGGGCGTGTGTCGCTGCCCACCGATCGGCTCGAGTGGGCCTGGCTGCAGGGGAAGCTGTCGCTGCCTGACCGGACGCAAGAGGAATCCCCCAGCGCGGCCGAACTACCTCCGTGGAAGCGCGTGCAGGCCGATGAACAAGGCACGTTCACCGATCGGGGGCTCAGCGGCGGGTGGCTCGCCACGTTCGTCGACGTGCCGAAAGATGAAGTTTGGCTGCTCGCGGCGCAAGGTCACGGTTCGGTCCGCATCAACGACGCCCCGCGCTGCGGCGACGTTTACTCGAATGGATCCGTGGAGCTTCCCGTGCTGCTCGAGTCCGGAACGAACACGCTGATCTTCGCGGGCTCGCGCGGCGGCATCTCGGCCCGACTGCGGCGTCCCGAAAAGGACATCTTCCTGAGCACCCGGGACACGACGTTCCCGCACCTCATCCGGGGTGAAACAAACGAGCTATGGGGTGCGCTGCTGTTGGTCAATGCCACCAACGAGCTGCAATCCGGGTTGCGGCTCTGTGCGGTCGGACCGGGCTTCCAGGCCACGGAAACCATTCTGCCGAATCTGCTGCCGTTGTCGTTTCGCAAGATCGCGTTTCGCGTCCAGCCCGATCCCTCGACAGCCTCGGACGCCTGGCAAGCCGACAAAGTGCCGCTGACCCTGGAGCTGTTTCGCGGCGAGGCGAACACGCCGGCAACGCGCAACGTCATCGATCAGCTCTCCGTCGACTGGAATGTTCGCCACGCATCGCAAACCCATCGACGGACCTTCGTCAGCGATATCGACGGCAGCGTGCAGTACTACGCGGTTGTTCCGCCACTCGCGGGATCGACCGAACCCACTCAGCTTCCCGGCCTGTTCCTGTCGCTGCACGGAGCGGGTGTCGAAGGCGAGGGTCAAGCGGCCGTGTACGCTGCGAAACCCAACGCCTACGTCATCGCGCCCACCAATCGACGTCGCGTTCGGTTTCGACTGGGAGGACTGGGGACGGTGGGACGCGCTGGAAGTGCTGCAACAGGCCAGCACGCGTTTTCAGACCGATCCGCAACGCACGTATCTGACCGGGCACTCCATGGGTGGCCACGGGACCTGGCATATCGGGTCTCTCTTTCCCGATCGCTTTGCGGCGATCGGACCGAGTGCCGGTTGGATCAGTTTCAGCAGCTATGCCGGGGGCCCGTCCGAGTCTGGCCGATGACCCGGTCTCACAGATGCTGCGTCGCCCGCTGTTGGCCGGCGACACACTGGCCCGCCTCCAGAATCTGACTGACGCAGGGGGTCTACATCCTGCACGGTGATCACGATGACAACGTACCGGTCGATCAAGCCAGGACGATGCGCGAGCAGCTGGCGAAATTCCACCCGGACTTCGTGTACAAGGAACAGCCGGGCGCCGGGCACTGGTGGGGTAATGCGTGTTGCGACTGGCCTCCCCTGTTCGCGTTCTTGGCGACCATGTTATGCCGCGGAGCGAACAGGTCGAGCGGTCAACTTCGTCACGCCCGGGCCCCACGTTTCACCACACTGTTTCTGGGTCACGGTAGTGGCGCAACAACAGTCACGGTCAACTCAGTCGCGTGGATCTGCAAGTTCCAGCGCGACACGCATACGATCTCCGGAACGACCGAGAACGTACGTCGCTTGGCATTGCAGTTGATGCGTTGCTAAGAGCAGCGGATGCCGGTGGCCTCCCATCGCTCACGATCGCACGTCGATGGCACGACACTTGGGCGACATCCCGCTCGAACAGCAGCGACACGCTGTGGCTGGAGCGAGCGGATGCCGCCTGGCAGGTGGCGGCGAACCGAGTTCGGCTCGACAAAGGACCGCACCGCGGCGGACCGCTGAAAGAGGCCTTTCGCAATCGCTTTGTGTTCGTCTACGGGACGGCAGGTACGCCCGAAGAGAACGCCTGGATGCTGGCGCGGGCCCGTTTCGACGCCGAAACCTTCTGGTACCGCGGCAACGGATCGGTGGACGTCATCGCCGACACGCAATGGAAGTCGGTGGCCGAAACCGATCGCAGTGTCGTCGTGTACGGCAATGCCACGATCAATTCGGCGTGGAGGGAACTGCTGGGCGACGGCCCGGTGCTGGTCGAGCGCGGTCGCTGGCAGGTATCCCACCGAACCGCCGCGGGAGAGGTTCGGTGGCCCTGTGGATGATTCGACCGCGGCCAGGCAGCTCGACGGCCTCGGTCGCCGCCATCGGCGGTACCGATCTGCTGGCGATGCGAGCGACGAATCGTGTGCCGACTCTTCTCCTCCGGCACCGGATACCCGGACCTGCTTATCGTGACACCGGACTACCTGGAGAACGGCGTGGCCTCGGTGCTGCTGGCAGGTTACTTTGGCGTCGATTGGTCGTTTGAGAAAGGCGACTGGGTCCGTCAGCCCGACTGAAGCGGGCTTTTTGCGGAAGAATGCCGCTCACTCTGTGGGAAACCCGCAGATTGACGAACGTGCAACGGGTCGTCACGGCAAAATCCGCGGGCTCCACGGGGAAACGCGTGCTTGCTTCTTGACGCGGGCTCCTCGGGCGCGTACAAAGGGCGGTGGCGAAACTCGTCTCATTCAGTTCGCACGTATCGTGACGTTATGACACAGGATGTCGTGGTCCAAGCACAAACGGCACTGGCCAGCAGCCCGATTCAGGCCTTGCGCGACCTGCAAGTCGCGTGGGACGGCGAACGGCTGCTGATCTCGGGACGTGTCGACTCGTTCTATCACAAGCAGATGGCCCAGGAAGTCGTGCGGACGATCGCGAGAGGCTGGCAGGTTGTCAACGGGGTCGACGTGCAGTACCGCGAACCGATCGATCCGTACGATCCGTTTCTCGATTCCTGAAACCGCCCCCGCGAATGGGGACTCGATTCAGGCGGCGCAGGGTACCGATGTCCGAATCGAACAGTGCCTTTGCAGAATGGCCAACACGTGCTCGACCGTCAAGTCGCGCATGCAACGATGGTGTTTTTGCGGACAGGTGCGTTGGCCGCACGGACGGCACGGCAACGTCAAGCTGCAGGTCGATCCGGACGTGTGGTAGTTGTGGCTCCAGCGCGGATCGGTCGGCCCAAACAGCGTCACGGTCGGCACGCCGAACGCGGCCGCGATGTGACGCGGTCCGCTGTCGGTCGTCACCATGAGCCGGCAGCGCCGCAGGCACGCCTTGGTCAACCCGATGCTGAGTGGCTGATCCACCAGGACTGCGGACGCGCGGGTGATTGGCGCTGCTGACACATCGTCCGCACCGACTCGCGTTCGGACGGGCCGCACAGAAATCAGCACCGCGTACCGGTCGGCCAGATCGCGGGCCAGATCCGCGGCCCGGTCGCCGGGCCACGTCTTGGCACTGCCGTAGGCGCCACCCGTGTTGAGCGCAATGACCGGTTCGTTCGAGCTGCCACCCGAACTGATTCCAGACCAGGTCGGCGGCCCGCTCTTCCTCCGGCGTGGTCGCCAGTTCCAGCGTCCGGCGATCCGTCGCGCACAGCCAAACGCCTGGACCACATCCAGATAATGATCGACGGCCGAGCGCGGCAGCGCGGCCTCGTTCATCCGTGGCTCCTGTCAACGGATCGGTCAGCAGCCACCGTCGGCCGTGCAAGGCAAAACCAACGCGTCGCCGTGCGCCCGACAGCCAGGCGAAGAGGCCGGTCGACAGCGAGTTGGTCAACAGCAGGATCGCGTCGAATCGCTCCTGACGCAGCCGCGTCACCAGACTCCGCATTCCCGACCAGGAACTGCCGTTCGTACAGAATGTGATCGTCGAGCCAAGAGGTGCCGTGGAGCACATCGGCCACGTACGGACGCATGATCCCGACGAGCGTGCCGCGGCTGCCCAGGTGGTCGTCGCAGACTGCGCAGTGCGGGAGTAGCCATCACCACGTCGCCGACCCAGTTCGGAAGAAAGATCCCCACTCGCATATGCGTGTCCGCTTGTCCCTCGTAAGCCGGAACTACGTTCCGGCTCCGCACGCCCTAGACTCTGCACTCCGGCGCCGCGGTTTCGCCGGGCGGAAACGGAACAGTTCCGGTCCACCCTACGACTTGGCCACGTGTCGCCCGTGCTGCAGCTGCCACAGGCGGGCCTGTTTCATGAACGAATAGAAGCCCGTCAGTGCGCAGACCTGAAACCCGACCAATCCATCGAGAAACCCAGCCGCGAAGATGTAGGCGTGCAGAAACCGCAGCGGCATGTTGAAGAGCAGCTTCAACGACGCTGGCGCGGCGTCCCTCGCGATACCACTTCTCGGCCTGGTAACTGGTGTAACGTTGCAGGCGCTGCATGTAATCGTCGTACGACCAGTAGCTGTAGTGCAGCATCCGCCGTCGCAGCGCACCCACGCGTCCCGTCGCGATCTTGACTTCCGCGTGATCGGTGCCGCCGTCGTACACGCCGAGATCCCGTCGGAACAGGCGCAACACCCGGTCGCTGCCCCAGCCGCTGAAGCGGACTCGGTATCCCATGAAGTAGTTCGCGCGGCGAATCCAGTAGCCATCGCAGATCCGGTTCACTCGCCGAGCAGGCCACGAATCTCCCCGGCCAGGTCATCGGGAATCCGCTCGTCGGCGTCCAGGATCAGGACCCACTCATGAGCGGCCTGCGGAATCGCCCAGTTCTTGAAGTCACCCGAGTTGACGTATTCGCGCTCGATGATCCGGCACGGTCCGCTCTGGCGCACCAGATCGAGCGTGCGATCGGTGGAGCCGGAGTCGGCCACCAGCACTTCATCGGCCACCTTGCGGGCCGACTGCAGGCACTCGCCGATGTTGGCCTCTTCGTTCTTGCAGGGAATGATGACGGTCAGCCGTTGTGTCATGCCGCAGTCGCTCCCATCAACCGGCTTCTCGCCACCGCTCGGGCCGTTCGGTGCGAGCGGCACGATCGTCGCCGCGGGCGCATCGTCGGACTGAGCGATTCCACGATCCGCGTGGTGGAGATGCCGTCGACCACGCTGGTCACACGGATCTCGCCACCGTACGCTTCGACCACTTCCCGGCCGACGACCTCATGCGGTGCATAGGTTCCACCTTTGACCAGCACGTTCGGGCGCAGCGCTTCGAGCAATCGGTGCGGGCGTGGCAGTCGTCGAACACGACGACCGCATCGACGCAGGCCAGCGCCGCCAGCATCGCGGCGCGATCCGATTTCCGAAATCACGGGCCGGCCCGGCCCCTTGAGACTCCGCACGCTCGCGTCGCTGTTGACTCCCACCACCAACACATCACCCATCGCCGCGGCATCCGCCAAGATAGGTCACATGTCCCACGTGCAACAGATCGAAACAGCCGTTGGTGAAAACCACTTTCCGTCCGACCCGCCGCTGCTGGCGTCCGTAGGCGTCCAGTTGGTCCACCGTCAGAATCTTTTGCAGTCCCCGGCCGCATTTGCGACATCAGTTCCGATCGAATCTCGTCGCGCGTCACTTTCGAGACCCCGGTTCGCTCGACCTCCAGGGCTCCCGCGATGTTCCCAAGTTGCACGGCGATTCCGGTGCCACACCCCGCGCCCAACAGATGCCCAACAAGGCCAGCACGACGTCGCCAGCCCCCGTAATGTCGTACACCGCGCGCGGACGAGTGGCGTACAGCCCCGGGTTCGCCCCGCCGCGGAACCAGCGCCATGCCGTCCCGATCCAACGTGATGATGGCCGTCGCCAGATCCAAGCTGCTCGCACAATCGCATGCCCGCTCGGAACGCATCCTCCGGTCGATGGATCCGGCAGCCGGTCGCCGATTCCGTCTCGACTCGGTTCGGCTTCAGGACCGTCGCGCCCCGGTATGACCCGAAATTGTCCGTCCGCATCGGATCGACCAGCACCGGGACGCCCGCAATGCGGCCGCCTCAAGCGTCACCCGCAAGACACGACGTCGTGCACACGCCCTTGCCGTAGTCGGAGATCAGCACCGCGTCGTACCGCGCGATCGAAGCCTGCAGCGAACGCACCAGTTCATCTTCCAAACGCCGATCCAGTGGCTCGCGCGTTTCGCTGTCGACCCGCAGAATCTGGTTCGGATGCCGGGCTGCTGCGCGACCCATGAATCGTTCCTTGACCGTTGTCGGCCGCTGCGGATCGATCATCACCATCTCGCGATCGATGCCCTCTTCATCCAGAATCCGACACAACGTGTCTCCCGGTTCGTCCTCGCCGACCACTCCGGCGCAGGCCACCTGCGCATCGAGCCCCCGCAGCATCGCACAGACGTTGGACGCTCCGCCCAGTCGCGTCTCGCGATGATCCGCACGCAACACGATCACCGGCGCTTCCTGGCTGATCCGCTCCGCATTCCCCCAGGTGTACCGATCCAGAATCAGGTCGCCGATCACCAGAATCCGCGGTGAACCCAGCTCTTCCAAGGCGCGAAGCAACTGCGTGGCATCGTTCTGTTGTGTCATCCGTGACGGCCACCTTATGTATGTGCAGAAGTGGGTAGAGAACCGTGGCGGCCGCACCGCCACGACACCTCCTCGGCCAGCGCATCCGACGCACCGGCCAAGGCATCCCGTGCCGCGGAAGTTATATCCGGGAACCGGACTTCCGGGTAGCTAAACTGGGCAATTTAGATCCGCGTCGTTGCCAGATCTCGCAGTCGGATGATTGCCCTCGAGGGCCGCCGGGGATTACAGCTCCGATCCGTTGGGGTTCGTGTCGAGTTGTTGGACATCGACGGCCGGCAAGTGCGGGGCTTCGCAATGAACCTGGACCAAACCTTGTCCGAATTGACAGCACTCCCTGTCGCCGAGCGACTCCGGGCGGTGGAAATGCTCTGGGACAGTATGGCTGACGAAGCCCTGTCCTCGATTCCGCCGGAACAGCGTGCGGAGATACGGTCTGTCCGCTGGCGCGAGCTATGATCACCGTTGACCGTCAGTGCCGGGGACAGTGAAGCAGGAACCCGTACGTTTCCCCGGACTGCCGTTTGGCTCAGGTGTTCGCGACCAGCCAACGTCGGATGCCTTCCGCGATCTGGATGGATTCGTTGACTCGTCGCAGCTTGGTCAGCGCGGTCATTCGGCGGCTGAGTGAAAGCGCTATGACGATATTTCCCGATCGTTCACGGCGCATGCATTCCAGGGATGGAGTCCGATGGCGACGGAACGTACACTTCTATGATCGGCGGCATGCGTCCGGAGGGCCGCCAACCGTAGCGTGCACCCCTACGGCGGATGGGGGCGGAGTACGGATGGCAAGTCGTTTGGCCGCCGCCGCGTGATCCCGGTCGTTCGAGGCACATTACAACTTGGATACATGACGGCAAATCGTAACCATGGGCCAGCTCTTTACGACGATTCGAACCCTGGTTGCAGCGGACAAGTACGTCGTTGGGCAGCACGCTTCCGAGCGATTGGAGGAGCGTGGTATCATGGAATGGCAGGCGGTGGCAGGTCTCGAGGATGGCGTGCTGCTCGCGGAGCGGTTAGACGCCATCCCTAACCCAGCCGTCGAGGTTCGAGAGTCGTTACCGGACGGGACCGAATTCAAGGCCGTTTGGTCTCACCTCCGTCAGAGTGGTGTGGCCAAATTGGTGACGGTCCATTTCTTCGACAGAGGCTAGTGATGCGCATACCTGGAGAACGAATCAAGCGGACGCGGTTGATTCACACGGACAAATATGTGGTTGCGGTTGAGGTCGAAATGGTTGTTCCGCTCGACGAACCGAGCGAACCCTGCTACGAATCTGAGACGATTGAGTTTCTTCGCGACGTGAGGGAATACGCTGAACGCGGAGATGTGGTATGGTTGACAAAGCACGGACGAGTCTACGCGGCAATGGAACCTGCGTGAAGAGACAACCTGATCGCCGAACTGCGGCGTCCATCCGAGCGCCGGATCGGGGCAGAATCACGTGGACGGTCACCTGGTCGCCGCCGGGTGACGACGATCGCTACGGCGACCGACTGTCCCAACTACTCAGACGTTTCGTGACGCGCCACGAAAAACCACCCATAGGCTCGAAGGCACTCCCTCATATCGATGTTGGATATGCATCAACTCGAACGATTTCTGGAAGCGTCATCAACCGACCCATTCTTGCTTGCGCCCGGCGGTGTTGAAGACCGTCCGGTCGCCGTCGCCGGGTGGTGAACGGGCGTACGGGCGTCTACTTCCACGGAGCCGTGGAGAAGGCGACAACAATCGAACGGTTGGCAGGACGTCTGTAGCCTGCCCAGGGATGTCGCTGCCGGCGTACGCCGAGATGTCGCTTGAACGAAGACTCAACGTTCGGTTACCGGCACTTTGACGGGCCGTTCTGCGAACCCTTTTTCCGCGTGCGGATGCCGCGCGCCATGTGCCGCCTTTGTGCTTTTCGTCCGCCGTCCAGACAATGAGGCCTTTGGCCAAACGATCAGTGGAGGGCGACTTTTCATGAGTGGGACTACAATCGCGGTGGCGGTTCATGCGATTGTCGAGCTGGCAGTAATCATTCGGGTGATGCTCCGACCGTACCGTGAGCCCGCCTCACGGATTGCGTGAGTGGCAGTCGTTACTGCGCTGCCCGTGATCGGTATCCTGGCCGACATCGATGCTGCGGAGGATCATGTCCATCTGCTGTTCTACCTTTGGCTGGCGGATAACAACGGCTGCAAGGTGGTCGAGGCGCTCCACCGCGCGGTCCGGCGTGGTGTCACGTGCCGGGCGATGGTGGACGACTTGCTGCAACAGCCCCTTTGCGCACCGCAGCAGGGCTTTCCCGCGCAGGTAATCGGCACGGGGCCGACAGTTCGCTACTCGGCCATGCCCGAAATGTTCGAGTCTCTGATTTACTCGGCCCGCCGCGAACTTGTCATCTCCACGCCCTACTACGTGCCTGACGAATGGTGCGCAGAGCGGGTCGTTCCCTGCTGCTTCGTAGCTTATCGTCGGGGCATCGAAGCTCGCATAAAGTCGGCAGCATGATCAATGGCTTGGCGACCCTCAGGAAGCAGCGGTTCGTGGGATTGGAACACGTGGAACATGCCCGGCCAGATTTCGAGCTTCACCGGGACTCCGTCGGCACGCGCCTTCTCCACCACCCGGACGCTGTCGTCGCGGAGCATCTCGTGTTCCCCGACCTGAATCAGCAACGGCGGGAGGCCGCGGAAGTCGCCAAATACGGGTGAGGCCAGTGGGTGGCGGGGATCTGTCTTGCCGAGATAGTTTTCGCGAAACACCGGCATGGTGCTCGCACTGATGATCGGATCGTTGACCGTCCGTAGGGATTCGCTCGCCAGTGTGAAATCGGTACATGGCGAGATCGCGATTCCGCCCGCCGGCAGCGGTCGTCCCCGGTCGCGCAGCGCCAGCAGCGTCGCCAGAGTCAGGTTACCGCCGGCGGAATCGCCGGCAATGAATGTGGCCGTGCCTGCTGCAGGACCGGCCGGTCCATTCGCGATCAGCCACTGGTGAGCGAGGATGCAATCTTCAAGCCCGGCGGGGAAACGGTGCTCCGGCGCCAGCCGGTAGTCGGGCAAAAGCACGGCACACTTGGCCGCCGCCGAGAGGTGAGCCGCCAATGCGAGATAGTATCCGCCTGACCCCGAGACAAAACCGCCGCCGTGTAAGTACAGCAATCGAACAGCGGGGTCTGCGTCGGGCGCTAACACCCACTGACATGGAATATCGTCAATCTGCACTTGGATGAGCTTGATGCCTTCGATCGTCGGCTCCCGGCGCGAACCCATGCCCGCACGCAGCGCCGCCAGATCGAACCCCTTTGTGCCGAAGGGCTCGTTCCTGCGCAATGCTCGCAGGTACTCGATGCTCTCCTGGGAGACCGCCCGCTGATCGGTTCTTGAACCTCCTGACCCAGGCGCCGCGTCGCCGTTGTCCTTCTTGGGGATTGCCGCGGAGTCGTTTTGAACAGCCGCCTCCGGTTGTGGCTGTGACGCCGCATGGTGTGCGGCAACCTCGTCGGCACTCAGCGC
>CAVWHV010000030.1:0-169615 GCA_963754725.1 uncultured Planctomycetaceae bacterium | reverse complement strand
CTTTGGCTGCGTGAGTGGTGCGATTCTCCTATTCAGTCGGCGCGCGGAAGCCGATAGAATACAGGGGCCTCAGAAACCGACCGGATCCTCGCTGACCCTTGGAGAACGGAGCGCCGTGATGCTGAATACACTGGCGGTTGTGTTGGCAGGTGGGAGGGGGTCACGACTCGAGCCGTTGACTCGCGACCGCGCCAAACCCGCCGTGCCGTTCGGTGGCGGGTACCGGATCATCGATTTCTCGCTGTCGAATTGCCTCAACAGCGGCATTCGCAAGATGCTGGTGCTGACGCAGTACAAGGCCATGAGCCTGGACCGCCACATCAACCTGGGTTGGCGGCGGTTCTTCTGCCGTGAATTGGACGAATTCATCGACATCGTCCCGCCCCAACAGCGCATCGACGAGCACTGGTATCAGGGTACCGCGGACGCCGTGTACCAGAACATCTACGCCTTGGAGAAGGAACGCCCCGGCTACGTCGTGATCCTGGCCGGCGATCATATCTACAAGATGAACTATCGTACGATGGTCGAGTACCACAAGCGCGTCAACGCGGACTTGACCGTGGGGGCCCTGCGCGTCGACCGCCAGGCCGCTCAACAGTTCGGCGTGATGCAGGTGGACGAGAAAGATCGGATTGTGGGCTTCGAAGAGAAACCCGACATCCCAAGACGATCCCCGGCGACGATCGGCACTGCCACGCATCCATGGGCATCTACGTGTTCACGGCCCGCTTCCTGTTTGAGCAACTTTGTCGCGATGCGACGGATCCCGACAGCGCCCACGACTTTGGCCGCAATATCATTCCATCGATCATCGATTCCCATCGCGTGTATGCCTTTCCGTTCCGCGACGAAAACCGCAAAGGGGACGCCTACTGGCGCGACGTCGGGACCTTGGATGCCTACTTCGACGCCAACATGGACCTGGTGTCGATTGACCCGCAGTTGAACATGTACGATTCGCACTGGCCGATCCGAACCTATCAACCGATCCTGCCACCACCGAAGTTCGTGTTTGGCAGTATCGGCACCGGCGAGCGGCAAGGCTGTTCGCTCGACAGCATCGTCTGCCAGGGCAGCGTGGTTTCCGGAGGCCGCGTCGAACGCAGTATTCTCGGACCGCTCGTGCGCGTGAACAGCTACGCCTGCATCCAGGACTCCATCGTGTTCCAAGGAGTGGATATCGGGCGGCATGCCAAGGTGCGACGAGCCATCATTGACAAGGGCGTCGTGATTCCCCCAGGAGTCGAGATTGGTTACGACCTCGACAAGGATCGCGAACGTGGTTTCACGGTCAGCGAGGGCGGGATTGTCGTGATCGCCAAAGCCGACGGTGTGGAGGACTCACTGGAGTCGGATGGGGTGGAGTAGGATCGTTCCGGCGGCCGAAGATTCTCGTCAGAAACGCGGGCACGAATTGAGTTGCCATGCAACGCGTTTCGAAGTGTTTTCTTGCGTCGCTGAGCCGGCACGAAATCCTGCCCGCGGACGCGGCCGGTTCATCCCCGTCGGTCACTGCCGATCCGGCCGGTGACCTGCTGCCCCTGCTGATCGCGGCGTGGCAGTCCGCCTTCGAGCACTGCGGACAAGCGGGCCGGAAACGGCGGATACGCCGTCTCCTCACCTGGCTCGAGCAAGAACGGCACGGCGGCGGGGCGCTGACGCGAAGTGTTCCCGGGGCTCAACGGCGAGTCCAGGAATGGATGGGCGAGCGACTGGTCTGGTGGCCGCGCGGTGTGCCTCCGCGCGAGCGTGTGGCGGTCGTCAGTTCGCGGCTGGGCAGTCTCGAGAAGCTCGACAGTCACTGGTTTGCGGCACTGCGGCAGATCTGCAGCGAGCTGACCACTGCGCAGCAGGTGCTGATCTCCGCACGAGGAACGGCGCTCGCGGAGTTGCTCGAGCGCTGTGCCCAGCTGCACCGCACTCCGCTGTTGCAGTTCGAACTGGCTCGACCGGGACTGTCCCCCGCCCGCTGGCTGGCCGAATGCATGGCGCGCGACGTGACGCCGCTGCGCACGGTCGACTTGTGTTGGCCGGCCATCGTCTCGCCACCGCTGCTACGATATCTCGGTGGAGCCGATTCCCGCGCGGGACGCGATCGTGATCGCGGCGAGCGACCGCATCGATTGCCTGCCACGTGCGGCGCGGCGGCAACATCAGCCGTCTGCTCGAACGCCGACTGGCCGAGCCCCGGCCACGAACTGGCTCGCCCGTCGTGATCATGGTGGGCGAGGGGTTCGTTTCGCCGGGCATCGCGCGCGAGTTCACCTCCCAGGGTGCGGCGCTGCGCGAAATCACTTCCCGGCACTGTGCCACGCAGCTCCGGTCAACGAGATGCAGCCGCCGGAGCCAGTTCCAGCAGCACGCGCAGATCCTGGCCGTGGAGGACGTCAAGCTGGCGGATTATCTCAGCCACTGCACGCGGGGCGCGGACGGTCCCTGGCCCGATCAGAGACCGTGCGGACTATCTGGACAGCCTGCTTCTCGGTCGTCCGGACGCGACCCATTCGGCACTTGCCACGCTCGCTCGGATCGTGCGACAACGGTGTCTGCTCGCCACGGGTCGGGCCATCCGCGGAGGTACGCCGGTTGTCTGTTTCACCGCCGTTGAGATCGCCGCGATTAGCAAGCTGCGCACATTCCGTGCGCACCGCACGCGGTGGGACTTCGAGCCGTATGGAATCAGCATCGCCAAGGATTGGCTGATCGAACGGGGAGCCCGCCCCGTTGTGTACGGTGACGAGACTCTGTGGAAGCAACTGGCCGAGCCACAGCGTCCCTACTTTCAACGACGCTGGAGCGGCCGCGACAACGCGATCGACTGGTCAGTGGAACGCGAATGGCGCCACCTGGGCACCTTGAACCTCGCCGAGCTCCCGTCGGACGCGGCATTTGTGTTTGTCCCGACCCGCGACGAGGCGGAACGCCTCAGCGTCCTGAGCCCTTGGCCGGTGGTGGTCGTGTCGGAAGAGCGCTGACCTGCGAGCGACTTGGCGGGCTGTCTGGCCGATTTCCGAGTTGCCGGAGATCACCACGGTCCCGCCCGAGTTGTCGGTGATCGGCGTCGCCGTGCGGAAGATGTTGCCCGTCACGACTCCTCCGCGCACTTCCGCCTCCAGACGAATACACGGTTTATCCTGTTGGAAGTCACAGCCGCGCACGAGCACCGTTCCGCCGCTGACCTGGATGGCTGCGCGGCCTTCGCGTTTGGTATCCCAATCGCAGAAATTGCAGTCACTCAGTCCGACCGTGCCGCGCCCCGCAATGCGGGCAATCTGGTGACACGGTCCCCAGAACGAGCAGTTGACGAACCGGACACTGCCCTTGTTCTTGGCATCCACGACGATCATCGTGGGGTCTTCGCCGCGGAACGACACGAACTGGCCGTTGGTGATCAGGATGCCATACGGGCGCACTCTGTTCGACGAGCACGGCGGTGTGGCACGCATCCGCGCCAATCCCCAGAAAATTCCCGTTGCACACGCCGGTGCTCGGACTGAATGAACTTGTAACCCACGCTGTAGCCGAAGCAGAACGTATTCAGCACGTACTGCCAGTCGCTGCGTCCGAACACGAACGCTTCGCCGTGCGTGCGCTGCCACTCCGCCAATTTCGGCCGCATGCTCCACCAGGGATTGAAGTGCGCGTTCTCGATCCGTCCGATGTCATAGATCGCGTCCACCAGGATGCCTCGTCGCAGCGGTTGTCCGTGGACGTTACGGATCAGGTGGCGTTCGTTCTGCGATGCGTCGATCCCGTTGTAGGGATTCAGCAGTTCGACATCGAGCACGGCCGGGTTCTTGCCCCGCATGGCGATTGCCCAGGGATAGGGTGCCGGCACCTCGTCCTCCGGCTGATCTGGATAGTAGATCACAACTCCCTTGAGCGTGCTGTTCGTATTGAGCGTGAGGAACGGCGGACCCTCTTCCGTGCCGCGCGACTCGGTGACCAGAAACGTCGTGCCATCGTCGGTCGGTTTGGGCAGTCCTTGATCGCGGATCCCGTTATGTGCCGGCACCGATTCCCACATGCCCTTCAAGGTCACGTTGTTCGGAACGTTCAGGTGTCCCGCGAACCGATAGTTGCCGCGCGGCGCGTGGACGACGCCTCCGCCAGCCTGGCCGGCCGCGTCCAGCGCCTGCTGAAAAGCGCCCGTGTCGTCGGTCGTGCCATCTCCCTTGGCCCCATATTGCTGCACGTTCATCGCACCGCTCGGCACGAGTCGCTCGGCCGGCATCGCTGGTTCCTGCGCAACGCCGAGGGAGACCCGAGAGCCAGCACGAGCACCAGTACCAGCACCAGCAGCGGCTTGCGACGGTTTCGAGCTTCACACGCGGCTTGGCCGATCGCGCCAACTGAAACGCCAGCAAACCGCCGGCGATCGCGCCGCACAAGTGACCGTCCCACGACACTGCCGTGATCGCGCGGAATGAATCCCCACAGCAACGAGCCTCCGTACAGCACGAAGCGTAATGATGGCCACCACGATCGGGACGGGGCGTCGTTCAAAGAAACCGCCCAGCATCAGGAACGTGATCAAGCCGGAAATCAGCGCGCTGGCTCCGACGTGATTGGCATCGCGGCCGCAGATCCACAACAAGACGCCTCCCAGCACCATGATCTCCAGGACGATCGGCCAGGACTTGGCCCGCGAGCCCGACAGGAGAAAGAGCAGGACGATCAGGGGAATCGTGTTGGCGACGAGGTGCCCCAGGCTGCCGTGCAGAAACGGCATGGTGATGATTCCCAGCAGCCCGATAACGGACCGTGGTTGGAGTCCGTAATCGGTCAGGCCGGGCAGCAGGCAGCTGACGAGGAAGACAGCCCAGATGATGCCCACAAAGATGAGAATCGTCTTGAGTTCTTTGCCCAGGCTCTCTGCGAGTGACGGCATGACTGGTTTCTCCGGTTAAAGCGTTCTGCGATGAGGACCGCGGTCATCACTGTGAAGTAGTCGCCACTCGTCCGCGACGTTCTTTCGCGGACGATCGACGACACTTGTTTCGGACTAGCGTTGCGTTGCGGATGTTCCGTGCTGCGCGACGAACTTCTTCCACGCACCCATCGAGCGGGTCAGGTTCTCGCGGATGTCGCCCTGGATGTTGTAGCACTGCAGCCCGATGGGACCTTGGTAATCGAGTTCCTTCAGCAGAGACAGCAGCGCGAAGACGTCGTACTCGCCGCGGTCCAGCGTCTGAATGAGCCGGTCCCAGCCACCTTCATGATCGGCGCCGTTGATGCTGACCACGTACAAGTACGGCAGGGCTTCTCGCAAGATCTCCGGAATCCGCGACTCGTGGCCCAGCTGCAGGCTGTGGCACAAATTGAAGGAGACGCCCAAGTTCTTTCGCTCGGCTTTCTTCACAATCCGCAGCGCGTCGTCCGTGCTGGCCACATAGAAGCCCACGTGCGGATACAGGGCCACGCGCAGCCCCGCCTCCTGGGCCAGATCGGCGACCTGCTGGACAATCTTCACGGCCTGCTGATCCTGGTCGTCGACCTGACCCTGGACCGTGAGCCAGATGAGCGTGTCGCGTCCCTGGAGTGCCTTGAGCGCCGCCGGCAAGTCGGCATCGAACGAGGGACCGTTGTCGCCCACCTGGGCGGCCACATAGATGGAGAACATCTTCAGGTGGTGTGTGTCGAGTGCCTGGAGCATGTCCGGAATGCCTTGGCAGCCGGTATAGCCGATCCCGCCATAACCGAGATCGGCCAGCAGGTGGGCCTGTTCCGGCACGGGCAACACGCCCGCGGCCGGTGCCGTTGTCGAAGGCGAAGAACGGGATTGGAGAGTGTCCGGTCCTGATGCGACGGGTCCTGGTGCGCCGCGGTCCTGGGCGAACGCCCCGGAGGCGACCAGCACCATCGCCATCAGTCGTCACCGTCGCAATACGGCCTGGGAAGCGAGCGGTGTTCGCGCGAGCGAGAGCATGGGAGTTTCCTTTATAATTGCGAATCATCCTCGGCGGCGGTAGCATGAAACCAGTCTCTTCGTGCCATCTTATCGGAAAGCAGATGCCATGTCTGGTGCCGATGCGGAGTCGTCGCTGGTCAGCCGTGCCGTGGCGGGCGATCGGGCGGCCCTGTCGCAGCTGCTGTTGCTCCATTTTGACGACCTGCATCAGCACGTGGAATCCCGCATATCGCCGCGACTCCAGGGGCTGATGCGGGCCGACGATATCCTGCAGCAGACGTTTCTGCGGGCGGCCCAGGCCATCGGCGACCTTCGAGCTGCGTCATGCGGATGCTTTTCGCGGCTGGCTGCGGACGATCGCCGACAACCTGGTGCGGGACGCGGAGAAACGTCGTCGTCGCGAGCGCCGGTTCCCGGCGTTCCTGCGGCCAGTGGCTGGCGCGGAGACGGCCGACGGGTGCGACGCCGGAAGCGATGGACCAGTTGCCCGGGTCGATGACCTCACCCAGTGGTCGCGTGCAGCGGCACGAGGCCGTGCGTCACCTGCAGGCGGCGCTGGCCGGACTGCCCGAGGACCAGCGCGAGGTGCTGCGGCGGCGCTACTTGCTGGGCCAGTCGTTGGACGAGATCGCCGCAGGCCACGGGCCGGACGCGCGGCGCGGTCCGAGGTCTCTGCTTTCGAGGTCGCCAGAATCTGCGCAGTCGTGATGGGCCAGTCGTCGCTGTATTTCAGCCGCTGAGTGAACTCGCATGGAGATCGTACCTGTTGGGATGTCGACCACTTCCTCCCACCACTTCCGTGCGGACAGTCGACCGGCGCGGATTCGCCAGGTCGTGTTCGACGTTGCGCGGCAGCGCGCGGAGGGAGTGGTCGTGACCGGACGAGGAGGTGCTCGCCGAACACGCCGATCTGTTGCCCGAGCTGGCGGACGAGTTGCGGAAACTCGGCTGTATTCAGCGATGCCCTGCAGCGAGTGTGAAGAACAGGAGTACGTGCAGGCTTGGGAGCGTCTCGAGGCCGATTCGGTGCACGAGCGGGAGATCGGATCGGAGACCGGACGACTATCGTCCGGGCGAAAGCTCACTGCGACGACATGGTCGAGATGTTGGCGACGATTGGCCGCTATCGAGTGCTCGGCGTGTTGGGAGAAGGCGGATTCGCGCGTGTCTACCACGCGACGGACGAGGAACTCGGGCGAGACGTGGCGATCAAGGTGCCTCATCGGCGACGCGGCACGGATCCCGAAGCGATGGAAGCCTATTGGGCCGAGGCCCGCATCGTGGCTGTCGCTGGATCATCCGGCCATCGTGCCCGTCTACGACATTGGGCGGACGCGCGATGGACATTGCTACGTCGTGTCCAAGTTGATTCGCGGCGAGAACCTGTCCGCCAGAATTCAGCGTTCGCCGGTGCCGCTGGAGGAAGCCGTCCAGATCACGATGACCGTGGCCGATGCGCTGCACGCAGCGCACTCGCGAGGACTGGTGCATCGCGACATCAAGCCGGGCAACATCCTGCTGGATGCGCTGGGCCGACCGTATGTCGTCGACTTCGGACTGGCGCTGACCGAGGGCGGCTCGCGCGACGGACGCAGCTATGCCGGCACGCCGGGCTACATGAGTCCCGAACAGGCGCGGGGCGAAGCTCATCGTGTCGATGCGCGCTCCGACATCTTCAGCCTGGGTGTCGTGTTCTACGAACTGCTCACGGGCAAGCAAGCCCTTTCAGGCGGAATCGTACGACGCGCTGCTCGAACAGGTGCTGTGGGAGGATCCGCCGCCGCCCCGCCGTGCCGATGAGTCCGATTCCGGAGGAACTCGGACGAATCTGCCTCAAGGCGCTCTCCAAACGGGCCGCCGATCGCTACGCGGACGCCCGGCAGATGGTGGACGATCTGCGGCATTTCGTGGAGAGTGCCGGACAGGAATCGAGCACCGGTGCGCCGGGCGACTCGGTGCGGCTGCGAATTGCCGACCGGTCCGGTGGAGTCGTTGCTGCAGCAGCCGAAGGTCATCCCGAAGGGACTGCGTTCGTTCGATGCCAAGGATGCCGACTACTATCTCAGCCTGGTGCCGGGCCCGCGGGATCGCCATGGTCTGCCCGAGTCGATTCGGCAGTGGAAGACGCGGATTGAAACCGCCGACGCGACGGAGGCCTTTTGCGGTCGGGCTGCTGTACGGTCCGTCGGGATGCGGGAAGTCGTCGCTCGTCCGGGCCGGATTGCTCCCGCGTCTGTCGCCCCACGTGCGGGTCATCTACCTGGAGGCGACCGCGGACGACACCGAAGCGCACCTGCACAATCGCATCCGTCAGCAGTTTTTCCCGGATGGGCCCGGAGGCAGTCTGGCGGAAGACCTGGCGGAAGTGCGCGGCGGGCGGAATCTGGCCACGCGGCGAGAAACTGCTGCTGGTGATCGACCAGTTCGAGCAGTGGCTGCACGGCAAGACCGACAAGGATCGTCGCGAATTGCTGGCGGCGCTGCGGCAGTGCGATGGCGTGCGGCTGCAGTGCCTGCTCATGGTCCGCGACGATTTCTGGCTGGCCGTCGGACGATTCATGACCGATCTCGAAATTGATCTGGTCCAGGGTCACAACGCGGCGCTCGTCGATCTGTTCGACCGGCAGCACGCGCGCAAAGTGCTGGCGGAACTCGGCCGGGCGTATGGTCGACTGCCGAACGACCTGCAGTCAGCTCGAATCCGCCCAGGAGGCCTTCCTGCAGAAGGCGATGGCCGGGCTGGTGCAGGAGGATCGGGTCGTTCCGGTGCGATTGGCCTTGTTTGCCGAGATGGTGAAGGGCAAGCCCTGGTCGCCCGAGACGCTGCGCGAAATGGGCGGCGCCGAAGGCGTGGGTGTGACGTTCCTGGAAGAGACGTTCAGCGCTCGCACGGCCAACCCGCGGTATCGCTTGCACGAGGAGGCGGTGCGGGCGGTCCTGGGTGCGCTCCTGCCGGCCCGCGGCACCGACATTCGCGGCCGAGTCTGCTCGAATGCGGAACTGCTGGACATCTCCGGCTATGGCAAGAAACCGCGCGCATTCAAGGAGCTGATGCGGATTCTCGACAGCGAGACGCGGCTGCTCACGCCGATGGATCTGGACGCGATCGACAGCCAGGACCTGCGGGCCACGCCCGGGTCGCGCTACTACCAGCTGACCCACGACTATCTCGTGCCCTCGCTGCGACAATGGCTGACGGCCAAACAGCGGTCAACGCGCAGCGGACGCATGGAACTGCGGCTGGAGGAACGATCCCGACTGTGGAATGCCAATCCCGAAGGGCGGCAGCTGCCGTCGTTGCTGGAGTGGGTTTCGATCCGCACTGTTGACGCGCCGCTCGCGCTGGACGGCTGGCCAACGCCGCGTGATGCGGGCCGCCTCGGCGCCGTCACCTGCGATCGTTGCTGGCCGTGGCCGGCTTGCTGCTGGTGATTCTCGTGGCCGGATCGGAAGTCACGGCCGCTCACACGCAATCTCTTCATCGGCCTGCGCGCTCGCACAGCCATCGTGTCGATGGCACTGGGGATGGACAACGCGGTCTGGTCGTTGCTGCGACCGAGCAGTGACCCGTCGCTGCGCACCGCCGTGATCCATGGCTTGTCACCGATGGTGACCAGTCCGGCCGAAGTCATCGCGCGAGTCGCAAACACAGGAAGATGTGGGGATTCGCCGAGCCATGATGCTGGTGGCGGGGGAACTGGTCGGGCCGCTGGAAGACCAGTCGGCGCGATCCACGGCGCTGCGCAAGAATGACCCGCAGGCGATCGCGCTGTTGCAGCTGTTTCGCGACGATCCGGACCCGGGTGTCCACGCGGCGGTCGAGTGGACACTGCAGTACTATCAAGCAGGACGCCGAGATGGCACAGATCCAATCGCGAACTGGCCTCGACCTCGCCCGTCGGGGAACGACAGTGGTACGTCAACTGCGCAAGGTCACACGTTCGTCGTGATCCCGGGACCGACTCAGTTCATGATGGGGTCGCCGGCCTCGGCTGCCGATCGGGCGGCGAACGAACCGTGGCACAGCCAGCGGATCCGCCGCAGTTTCTGCCTGGCCAGCTGCGAGACGACGGTCGAGCAGTTCGACAGATTCTTGCGAGACCGCGGTGGGTCGCTGGATCGAACCTGTCGAGACCGCTGACGCGCCGGGGGACAGCCCGCGAGCGAATGTGAGCTGGTACGCCGCCGCCGCGTACTGCAATTGGCTCAGCGAGCGAGAAGGACTCCCTGAGGACCAATGGTGTTACGCTGCCCAATGCCGAGGGCAAGTATGGGCCGGGCATGCGGATTGCCGACGGACTTCCTGGATCGCCGTGGCTACCGGCTGCCCACGGAGGCCGAATGGGAGTTCGCCTGTCGCGCGGGATACTGCGACGAGTCGCTACTACGGGGACAGCCTGTCGTGGCTGGACCGCTATGCCGTGTTTCGCGCAACCGCAGCCGGTCGAACTGCTGCCGGTGGGCACCCGCAAGCCGAACGACTTCGGACTCTTCGATATGCTGGGCAACGTGGCCGAATGGTGCCAGGACACTTATCAACTGGCCCCCACGGCGAGACCGTCGGGAGCGGGCCGGAATGTGGTGGTCGATGAGCAAGTGGGCAAGGTCATTCGCGGTGGTTCGGCCGGGGATGCCGCTGAGCGACGTGCGCTCAGCGGCACGCGATCAACGGCAACCCGGTCGCCACGGGCCGACGATTGGATTTCGCGTCGCCCGCAGCAACCTGTGAGGCTCAATAGTAGATCATCCTTGCTGGGCAGCTTCCCGTCCGCGCGGTTCGCCAGTTGCTTGAGCACTTCCGGCGAGATGTTGCGCGCTCAGAAATCGCACGCTGGAGTCACCGAATGCGGCATTGACTCCGCCCGGATGGTAACTGCTGAACCCGCCGACGAACAACGCCGGATCGACCGGCCCCGCGGCTTCTGCGTTGTCCTCGTCCAGCGGAATCTGGCCGTAGGCCTGACTGGCCTGCGGCGGAGTTTCATCAATTTCGGCGTTGAGCGGGGTTCCGACGTTGCGGAGTGTCGCCCGCGTACCCGACATCCATCCCAGATCGGTCTTCGGATCCAGACCTTTTCGCTGATGAACAACGTGTGGGACACGCCATCCGTGACATCCAGCGGGCGGATGGCACTGTTGAGGAAGAAGACGCCGTGGTTGTCCTTGTCGATCGGCGCCTCCTCGTCGTTGTGACAACCGGCATAATTGGTCAAGCAAGATGTCTTCACCTCGGATGGCTGACGACGGGCAGGACAGAATCGCGACGGGTGCTTGACGCACCGGCAGGTTTTTGTCGTCATAGACACCCACCTGGAAGTCAATGTGGTTGTAGATGTTCTGTTCCTCGAAGAACGGCAGCAGCTGGCTGATCCAGTTGTGATGGTAGCCTTGGGGCAGGTTCTGGATCGGCCCGGTGTCGTTGATCGTTCCGGGAGGATAGACGCGGAACGACATCTCGTAGTTCTGCACGGCCAGGATCATCTGGCACAGATTGTTCGTGCAACTCATTCGGCGGGCCGCCTCCCGAGCCGCCTGGACGGCCGGCAGGAGCAAGGCGACGAGAACGCCGATGATGGCGATCACGACCAGTAACTCGACCAGTGTGAAGCCGCTTCGATTCCTGGTTCGCATGGGGGATCTCCTTGAGCGTGAGGACTTAGTTTTTAGGACTTAGTTTTTAGGACTTAGTTCTTAGTGCTAGTTCTTAGTTCTTAGATTTTAGTTCTTAGATTTTAGTTTCTAGCTCCTATTTCCTAAGTCCTAAGTCCTAAGTCCTAAGTCCTAAGAACTAAGAACTAAGAACTACAAACTAAGAATCATGAACTCTTCTGGACGAACACCGAACGTACGTACATGGCCCGGGGCAGGGCCTGGGCCGGATACCGCGATTCAACGCGCACGTCCCAACCAGCTTGCGGCTGGGACGTCGGCTGCACCTGGATGGCTACCACTCCCGCCCCGTCGGACCCGAGCACCTCGGCAGGCACTTCCCACGTTTCACCGACGTAGTCCGCCGACGCGTGCAGTTGGTACACGGCCCGTTGCACGCCGGACTCCGCCAGCCAAAACGACTGCTGCTGGCAGTCTTCCACTTGGACTTGTCGATGCTGCAGCAACGTCGCCTTGGCCAAGGCAGCGGCCAGCATGACGGCGATGACGACGCAGATCAGCGTGGCGGCCAGAACCACGCCCGAGCGACTGGCCGTTCGCGTGTGACGCCGCGCGACGGCATCTGGCAAAGTGTTATGTGTATGGCGGAGCATCATGGCAGACCTCATTACTTGTTCGGGGCCGCGGGTTCGGGCGATATCAGTCCCACGGCGGCATGCACACTCAGCGGCGCCAGGCCACGCGGGTGGTTGCCACGACTCCGGCTCGGCTGCAGGTTGATCGTAATGAGCGGCGCGGAAGCGTTCTTGTTACAGTCACCGTCCAGCCCTTTTCCAGCACCGGCCGCACGCGGTAGGACTCGTGGTGTTGGTCCACGTCGCCAGAACGGACACGGCGCTGAATCTGATCCGAAGACAATTGGTACTCGACAATCTGTTGGTCGGGTAACGTCAGTGTGAGAACGCTGGCTGCGACTCTGGGCGGTTCGGTCGGGCTCAGGGCGAACGTCCGCGCCGCATGGGCATCCGCGCGAAGTTGTGTGGCGAAGCGATCCAGTTCGACGCCGGCACTCACGTTGGCATGTGCGCGGTCGCCGGCTTTCTGCAATGCGTGCAATGTCAGGACGATGGTACTCATGGTCACGGAAAAGACGGCCATCACGGCCAGCATTTCGACCAAAGTGAAACCTCTGCGAATCGATCTCATGGCTGGACCTCCCGATTGCGATACCGCCAGGCCACCAGGTGAACCGGCTGGCCGCGGTGTACCGAATTCACGGCCCAGTCCAACTGAACGGTGATGCGTCGCAGGTCCTGATCTGTGCCGTCAGGGTCGACCGCCACGTGCAGGCTGGCAGCGGGCAAAGCCTGACGGCAGGTCTCCGACAACGGCAGGGACGACAGACTCTCCGTGGTCACTTCCTCCCACGGCCGACACATGACTTGCTCCATGATGTTGCCGGCTTCCAGAGCGGCCAGGCGGCGGTTCTCGATCGCGGTGCCCTGACGGCCGGCCAGCGTAATCAACTGCATTCCACTGACCAGGACGAGCATCGTGATGGCGACGGTGACGATCATCTCCGCCATGGAAACGCCGCAACGACGGTACCGTTTGCAGGAAAGCATCGGAATCATGCCAAACCACTTATGAGTGTGAACAGTGGCAGTAACATCGCCACGGCGACGAACAAGACGCACATAATCCGCATCCCAGGATCAGCAGCGGAAACAGGAAATTCAGCGCCGCCTGCATGCGGTAAGAAGTCCGACGTACCGTGCCGTCGGCCATCTCTTCCAGTGCCCAGGCCAGGTTGCCAGCCCGTTCGGCCGACTTGAAGACTCCGGACTGTGCACGCGTAACGAATCCGGCATGCTGCAGCGCCTCGCACCAATGGCTCCCGTCGGCGATCTGGCGAATCGCCGCGTGCAAGCGGTGCCGCGCCCGTGGCGAGCGGGAATAGGCCGCGAATAGCTCCAGGCTGCCGACCAGAGGACGCTTTTCCCGGACAGCCACCGCCAGCAGCTGCAGCACCGACGCATTGTCGATGGTGGAGAAGAAACGGCCCACAAACGGCAGACCGCGAACAGAAATTCCCAGATACGAGAGGAGCAGAACTACAGCCGCGAAGCCAATCACCAACAAGACGGGCAGCAAGATGAACCAGTATTGCACGAACCAACTGCTGACAGAGATCAAGAGCAGTGTCATCGGCGGCAACTGCATATCGAACTCCCGGAACATATGCTCGAAAACGGGAACAATTTTGAGCATCATGAAGGTGAGGATCATGAACATCACGAAGAAGATCACGCTGAGGTACGAGACCTTGGCGAACAGCGAGCCCAACAGCCGCTCGAAATCGCCCACTTGCTGGAGGGCCTTCTTCAGTGATTGGCTGAGCGTTCCCGTCTTCTCTCCCACGTCGGCGGCCAGGCGGACTTCCGGGGACACGGACAGCCTGGACCGGGACAGCGCCAGCGACAAAGGCATGGCGGCATCCAGATAGTCGGCCAGGTTGCGGGCCCGTATGGCCAGCCGGCCGCCCCGTTCGTTCGCGAAAGCACGGGCCACTGTTTCCAGCGGAATCCCCCGCTGGGCCGCCTCGGCCAGACTCCAGATGAGAAAGTTCACCTCGCTGCGCCGAAAACGAACGACCCCCGAAATCCACACCACAAGTACTACGCACCAAATCAAAGGCGAAAAGACCGGATCTGTGACGAAGGCCAACGTGCCCACGCCGCCGATCAGAACCACCCACCCGAACAGCGTGACCGCTTCCAGCGGGGCCGAACTGCCGCTCGCCACGCTCCGCTGGCGAAACCAGTTCACGCCCCACAGCAGGCCGAAACCGGTCAGTATCAAGGCCGGCGGCCCCAAGGCCAGAAGTACATCCAAAATCGTCATCGTATTGGCCACCATCAACTGAGCATGGAGATGAGATTGACCAGAGGGAGAAACGTCACGGCCACCACGAACGACACCGTACAACCGACCCAGATGAACAACAGGGGCGGAATGATGAACTGAATGAGCCCGGCGCGCATCCCAGCCCGCTTCTCGAACATCTCGCGCCCCACGCCGAACGACTCGCTCAGCGTCCCGGATTGCTCGCCCCACTCCAATAACGGAATCAACGAGGACGGCAGCGCGCGGAATGAAAACATCATCTGAGAAAGCGATCGGCCGCGCGCCACTCCGTCGGCCAGCCGCAACGAGACGCCGCCAATGTATGCATTGCGCATCCCGTGCCCTGCCAGGCGCAGCGCATCGGGGAGCGGCACTTCGTGCTTGAGCAACACGTTGAGCAGTCCCGTCCATTCGGCGATGGCTGTCGCCTGCGACAACCCGCCGAACAACGGCATCGTCGAAATCAACCGCTGCCAGCGGGCACGACCGGCGAGCAACCGGTACAGAATGACCAGTGTCAGGAATCCCAGAATTGCCGCCCCGAGAATCCGCCAGCCCGTGTCACGCCACCAGAAGACCAGCTGCGTGGCCGCGGGTAACCGCAACGCGAATTCTTCGAACATCTGGCTGATTGGCCCGGTGACGAAGTAGATCACGTACAACAGCACAGCCATGGCCAACACCACCACGATCAGCGGGTACAACAGTCCACCGAGGATGTCCCTTCGCAGGGAGCGAACGGACTGCTGCTGTTCGACCAGATCCATCAGTGCTTCACCCAACGTACCGGTGCGTGAGGCGGCCAAGATCAGACCGCTGACGTACGCCGGCAGGAGTTTTCCGGAGTGGAGCAGCGTATCGTCCAGGGAGCGGCCCTGGTCGATCTGGTCCGCAATCCACCGCAACGCTCGGGAGACGCGCCGATTGTCCGTTTCGTCGGCGGCCGCCCGCAGACCCGCCGCCAACGGGACTTTCGCGGTACAGACCTGAGCGACCTGCCGCGTCAGCTCGTCGGCCTCCCCACCCGACAACGCCACGGGCGGCTGTTCCACTTCGGTGGCCACCATGATCGGGTCCGCCGGCACTCTGGACACCCGCTCAACGCCCTCCAGGTCGTCCCGCAAGCGCGTCACTTGCACGTCGTGGAGCTCACGATCCAGCAACGCGTCCAGAGCCTCTTCCAGGCTTGCCCCGTCGATCACACCGGCGGTCTCTGCGCCCCCGACAGTCTTGGCAGTGTAACGGAACTTGGCCATGGCCAGCTTTGCCTATTGCGGCAACCCCAGTTGATAGAGCATTCGAGTGAATGGCCAAAACACAATCAACCCGTGCAGCAGGACGGCACTGCCACCGATCACGACCGTCAACACGATGGGGAGATACACCGACGCCCAGCGGACCGCCCGCGCAGCGCGCTGTCGGTACATCTCGGCGGACGCCGACAACGCCCGACCCAGCGCCGCCTGCCCGGCCCCCGAAACAATCGACCAGCCCAACAGCGGCGGAAACTCGACCGGCAAGTCACCTCGCCCCCGTAAGACCTCGCCTCCCTCCAGACGTTTGGCAATCTGCCGAGCGCCCACACCCAACGCCCGATCGCCACTCGCATCCGCCGCTAACACCACCGCTTCCGGCATGGGTACCTGATGATCGTTCATCAACCGCAACAGTTCGGCAAACGTCGCCATCCGGCCATCGCGCAGGGCCTGACCGACCGAGGGCCAACGGCGGGGACGCGTGCGGCCAAACAGAAACCGTCGGGCGCGAGCTCGTCCCGGTCCCGTCAACGATCGAACGGCCCGACCGGACCGGAACCACCAGGCGAGGAACACCAGGGCCAATACGATGGGCACCCAGGGCGCCCAAATGTGCACCGAAGCACCAATCTGCCCGATCGTGTTCATAACGGGATCGGGACGGGACACCAGATCGCGATAGAACTTCGCCAGGATCGGCGCCAGAAACGTCAACGAGAATATCAAGAACCCAAAGGCAATCGCGACGACGACCATCGGATAAATCAACGACACGGCAATCGAGCGTCGTACTTCGGCCGCCCGCCGCACCGTCTGCGACAGGCCCTCCAGGGCGGCCGGCAAGTGCCCCGAACGCAGGCCAGCCAGGACTACGCTGCGCCAAACCGGTGGAAAGGACAGTTCGTCCTTCTGCAGAATCTCTGCCAGGCTCTCGCCGCTCCGCAACCGGTCGGCCAGGCGCGTGGCGAACACGCCCAATTTCCCCGGCGTATCCTGGCCCAGAGCGGTCAAACCTTGTTCCAAGGGAATCCCGGCCCGCACCAACGCCGCCATTTCGTCGTTGAGCGCCAGGAGCTGGTCCAACGTCACACGGCTCATCAGATGGCTGTCCGCGGCACTCACGAGCCATTCCTCCCAAGCGAAATCAATAAGGAGCCTACGGCAAACCAGGTGGCCCATCGCCATCGCACGGAAACCCTTCGCCGGGGGGGCCGGCGAAGGCGACGGGCTCACCTATCTAACGACGCCCCAGCACGAAGCGCGCGCTCGGTACGGAATTATTTCCGTGCACGGCCCTGCGGCACCGTCCACAAGGAGGGGCTGCCACCGCCGGGATGGAATGCCGTTTTACGGCGGGGAGGATCGCACCGAGTGGGTCAGCTCGGCGCCACGTTTTCCCGCCACATACTCGGCGATATTGGCGAGCGTCGTCTCGGCGATATTGGCGAGGGCTTCGCGCGTCAGGAACGCCTGGTGCGCGGTGACGATGACGTTGTTGAAGGTCATCAGGCGAGCGAGTACATCATCGGTCATGACTTTGTCCGACATGTCGTGGAAGAAGATCCCGGCTTCCTCTTCATAGACGTCGAGTCCCGCGGACCCGATCTTGCCCGACTTGAGCCCTTCGATCAGCGCTCGCGCGTCGAGCAGCCCGCCGCGACTTGTGTTGATGAGCATGACACCTGGTTTCATGCGTTCGATCGAGGTCCGATTGATCAGGTGATGCGTGTCCGGGAAGAGCGGCACGTGCAAGGTAATGATATCGGATTCGCAGAACAGACGATCCAGCTCGACGTACTCCACGCGGGGACGGTCCTGCAGGTGCGGATTCGGGTGCTTGTCGTAGGCCAGGACTCGACATCCGAAGCCGAGCAGGATGTCGATGGTGCATTGTCCGATCTTCCCCGTGCCGATGACGCCCGCGGTCTTGCCGTGCATGTCGAAACCGGTGAGGCCCTCCAGCACGAAATTGCCTGTCCGATTGCGCGCGTAGGCGTGATGGATCCGGCGATTGAGCACCATCATCAGGGCGACGGTGAATTCGGCGACGGCGTACGGAGAGTAGGCCGGCACCCGGACGACATGGAGGTGAAGTCTCTCGCAGGTCTGCATGTCGACATGGTTGAATCCTGCGCACCGCAGCGCCAGCAGTTCCACTCCGAACGCCGCCAGACGCTCCAAGACGTCGGCGTCGCAGTTGTCGTTGACGAACACGCAAGCGACCTTGGAGCCTTCCGCAGCGCGGGCCGTATCCGCGCTCAAGCCGGCTCGCACGTAGTGCAGCAGGAACCGGCCGCGATTGGCCGCGTCCAAGGACTCGACATCCCGCTTCTGAGCGTCAAACACCGTGACGCGCACGTGGCCTTCGCCATCGTAACCGGTCCGATCGCGGCTCTCTTCCAGTTGCCGCAGCAGGCGCTGGTACGTGCCTTCGTCGAGGCGCGGCAGCAATTTCAATCGGTCGATCAGTGCCGAAATGCGTTCGCGGTCGCTCATGGAGAGCCTCTCGTGCTGGGACCTGTGGGGCCTGGCCGTCGCGTCCGGACCGTCCGCCCCCAGCGGCGGTGTCTCCGTGGCCGGGATTCCGGACTTGCGGCGGCGGGGAAACCGTGGGTGACGCCACGACGGACATCGACAGTGTATCCGCAAATCGTCCGGGGGGAAGCAACTTGCTGTCCGGCGGCGAGAGCCGTACGATGATCGACGTGGGTGAGCGCTGACGAGACGTGGGGCTCACTTCGGCCAGGACCCGCCACGCATGGTTTCGATACAGAGAGCACTCACATGAGCCAGACATCGGATGCCTTGAAGACCGGAATGAGCCGTCGCCAACTGATCCAGTGTGCGGCCGGCGTGGCGGCTGTCGGCCTGGCTGGGACCCCTGCTGGCCGTGTGGAGTCCGCGGCGGTTCCACAAACGGCGAGTGCTCAGGAGAAGACCGTCGTCGTGAATGGTCGGATCAAGCAGTCGATGGCCTATTGGTGTTTTAGTTCGGCCGGTGACAAGTGGAATATCGAGCAACAGGCGCGGGTGGCAAAACTGCTGGGCTGCCGGAGTGTGGAGCTGGTCGAACCGCGGGATTTCTCCGTCTTGCAGAAGCACGGCCTGATCTGCGCGCTGACTCCCAACGGCATGCCGGATGCTCCGTTTGCCAAGGGATGGAACAATCCGAAGTATCACGCCGAAGTCGCGGCGCGCACGAAAGAGGCGATCGACGCCACGGCGGCGGCGGGATTCCCGAACGTGATCGGGTTCACGGGCTACAAGTGGCGCGATGCCGACGACGTGAACAGCGGTGAGATTTCCCTGGCAGAAGGGGCCGATAATTGTGTCACCGGGCTCAAGAGCATCGCCGGCTACGCGGAGAGTCGTGGCGTGACTCTGTGCATCGAAATGCTCAACACGCGCGACAACACGCATCCGATGAAAGGCCATCCGGGCTATCAGGGCGATCACCTGGACTACGTGGCTTCGATCGTCCAGCGCGTCGGTTCCCCGCGCGTCAAACTGCTGTTTGATATCTACCACGTGCAAGTGATGGACGGCGACCTGCTGCGGAGGATCCAGCAGTACGGCGAGTGGATTGGGCACGTCCACACGGCGGGGAATCCGGGCCGCGGGGAACTGGACGACCAGCAGGAAATCAACTTCGCGGCCTGCATGCAGGCCCTGCTAAGAACGGGGTACCAAGGGTACGTGGGACACGAGTTCATTCCCACGCGCGAGTCCATGCGCGGTCTGGTGCAGGCCGTCTCCGTGTGTGATGTGTGAGTCGGGCGGGGAAGGTGCGGGGAAGTGCCAACTCGTCCGTCTCAGGCATCAAGGTCTGTCCGGAATGCCGCAGATCGCCCCACCACCGCTCGCCGCTCCTCGGTAGAACCATGCCAGTTGTAACAACCCTTACGACCGGCAGGCCGCGATCCTGCTGAAGATGCTCCGAGCCAGTGACGAGCTAGAGTTATCTGGCGACACGAGGAAGTGAAGTGCGGCGCGGCCGGCGCTCTTCGGGCGCCGTGGGAACAAGCAGTCGGCGGTCACCATCTCCCATTGACGGCGGACGGACCGGTGCAGTCAAACGCTTCTGGCAGCACGCAGCCGCAAGGCGTTGTGCTTCGCGATGATCTCGTAATCGGCGGACGATACCGCGCGCTGAGGTTGCTGAGCGAGAAGGCGGGGATTCGCACGCTGCTGGCGCTCGATCGGGAGCGCAGCGAGACCGTGGTCATCAAGACGCTCGAATCCCGCTACCTGACACCGACCAGCCGCGTGCGTCTGGAGCAGGAATGCCGCCGGCTGTGCGAACTGCGGCGGCTCACGCCGCGGCCGCTGCTGGAAGTCGGCACGGAGCGGGACTATTTCTTCGTCGTCATGCCCTTTGTGTCCGGCGAGACGCTGCAATGGCGCATGCACTATCGTCGGCTCGATCTGGCCGAGACGCTGCACCTGGCTGTCTGCCTGTTCCAGTCGCTCCGGGATTTGCACGCCTGCCAGGTATTGCATCGCAACATCAAGCCTTCAAACGTCGTCGTCAACGCGGCCGGTCGGATCTCCCGCGCGGTCCTGGTGGACATCGGCCTGGCGCGAGGGGACTTACTCAACGTCTGGTCGGAACAGCAATCTCCCGAGTCGGCCCAGTACATGTCCCCGGAACAGGCCGGGGCCGTTGATGTGGACGTCGGCGAAGCGTCGGACCTGTACTCGGCGGGAGTGGTCTTGTATGAATGCCTGACAGGTCATCCGCCCTTTCGCGGGGAAACGGCCGGCGAAATCCTGTTCCAGCATATGACAGCTCCGGTGGCCGAGCTCTCGACCCGCGCGATCGAAGTTCCCAACGCTCTCGAGGAAATCCTGCAACGCCTCCTCCGCAAGGACCCGCGGGACCGATACCAGTCGGCGGAAGGTGTGTTGCACGACTTGCTGCTCCTGTTATCCGCGCTCGAACGTGGCGACCGGCAGCCGCTGCTGGCCCTCGGCGCATCGGACCATCGGCGCAGCTTGACCGAACCGGCGTTCGTCGCCAGGACGGACGAATGCGAATTGCTCCAGTTGGAGATCGAGGCCACGCGCGCCCACGGTGCGCGGTTGGTGCTGGTGGAAGGCGAATCGGGGAGTGGCAAGACGCGTCTGCTGGCCGAGACCGCACGTCAGGCGATGCGGGCAGGTCTGTGGGTGTTGCGCGGGGCGGCGAGCAGTGAGACAGGATGTCGACCCTTGCAGGCGCTCGACGGCGTCGTCAACGATCTGATCGCCGCGATCCGCGCTCTTCCCGACCTGGCGGGTCAGATGCGAGCGCGGCTGGCCAGCCACGACCAGGGCGTCATGGCCACGTTTCCGCGTCTGGCGGCGGAACTCTCCTGGCACGATTCGCCGAGTCCTGTTCCGAATTCGTTCCGTGAGCTGCGGCAAGTCCAGGGCCTGGTGCATTTCCTGCGCGGACTGGGGACTCCCGAACGGCCAGCCATGGTCATCCTGGACGACTGCCAATGGTGTGATGAGGCCACGATCATGCTGTTGGAACGCTGGTGGACGACCGACGACGAGTTGCCTGCCGACGCGAGCCACGTGCTGCTGGTGTTGGCCTTTCGATCGGATGAGGTGTCGGCGGACCATCGGATCCGGCGATTACCCGCTTCCGCACAGGTGAAGCTGCAGCCGCTCGAACCGCACGACATTCGGCAGTTGGCAGAGTCGATGGCCGGACCGCTGCCGGACGAGGCGGTCGCGGTCGTGCGCCGATTGTCGGGGGGGAATCCGTTCCTGGCGTCGGCGGTCCTGCGCGGGCTTGTCGAAAGCGGAGCGATGGTGGCTGACGCCGCACGGGTGGCGCGTCGAGACGTCGGCGACGGCCGATCTGCAATCTTCCGATCAGGCGGCGTCGTTCTTGCGCGGCGAATCGAACTGCTGCCCGCGCAGACCATCGAATTGCTCGGGGTCGGCGCCGTGTTGGGCAAGGAGTTCGACCTGGGGATGGCGGCCGCGCTGACGCGGCGAACTCTTCCCGCGGCCTTGACCGTCCTGGAAGAAGCTCGCCGCCGGCAGTTGGTGTGGGTCCGCCGGGACGGCTACCACGTCGTGTTCGTGCACGATAAGATCCGCCGCGTGGCACTCGACCGTCTGTCGGACGAGCAACGCCGCCAGGCCCACTTGTCGGCAGCCCGGTACCTCACGCAGCACGAGCCGGATCGTGTGTCCGACTTGGCTTATCACTTCGATGCCGCCGGCGACAGCCCGCAGGCGCTCGACGTACGCCCTGGATGCGGCGGAGCGTGCCAGGTCCCAGAGTGCTTTGGACGTCGCCGAGCAGCAGTATCGCATTGCCCAACGCGGCGCTGCACGGGCGCCCCGGCCAGTCCAATATCGGATTGCCGAGGGGCTGGGAAACGTCATGATGCTGCGCGGCCAATACGACGCCGCGGAAGCGCTCTTCGAGCAGGCGGCGACGCTGGCCGAGGGGCGCGTGGCCGAATCGCAGGTTCTCGGCATGTTGGGAGAGCTGTCGCGGCAACGCGGCGACATGGGGCAGGCCGTGCAGCGATTCGAGAAGGCGCTCACGACGCTGGGATACCGAGTGCCGCGTGCAGCGGCCGCCTTCGTCCTGCGAGCGATCTGGGAAATCCTTGTCCAGTGCGGGCACTCCGCCCTGCCGGTTCTGCTGGCGCGCCGACAGCGCAGAATTCCGAGTGATGTCGATCGGCTGGGTGTGTTGCTCTTCGGTCGCCTGGCACACGGCTACTGGTTCACACGGCCGCGGGTGACCACGCTGTGGGCGCACCTGCGGGGGATGAATCTGGGGGAGCGCTTCGCGCCGACCTTGGAATTGGCCCGCACGTATTCCGAACACGCGCCGGTCATGACCCTTGTCTCATGGTTCTCGCGCGGTATCGCGTACGCCCGCCGGTCGCTCGCCATTCGCCAATCGCTCGGTGACGTCGGGGGCCAAGGCCAGTCGCTCGCCTACTACAGCCTGGTGCTCTACGCCGCATCTCGATTCCGTGAGTGTGCTGACGCGTGCCGCGAAGCGATCCGCTTGCTGGAACGCACCGGTGATTATTGGCAAGTACACATCGCCCGCTTCCAGCTGTCCTGCGCCTTGTATCGGCTCGGCGACATGGCGGGGGCCTGTGAGCAGGCCAGGCTCCAGCACGATTCGGGAATCGAGGTGGGTGATGAGCAGGCTTCGGGTGTCAGTCTCGACATATGGGCCCGGTCCTCCTGCGGCGCGATTCCGAAGCAGATCCTCGAGGCCGAGTTGCAGCGCGAACGGTCGGACTCGCAGGGCATGATCCAGGTCCTGTGCGCCAAAGGCGTGCAGTTGTACTACGCAGGTCGGATCGCCGAGGCAACCGACTGTTTTGCCCAGGCCAGCCAGGTGGTGGTCTACACGCGCGTGCAAAACGCCTACACGCAATCATGCCTGGCCTGGTGGATGACCTGCCTCCGCCGACAACTCGAGGATTCCGAGACGCGGACACCGAGTCGTGCGCAGGAACTGCTGGTCACGGCCGAAGAAGTGCAGCGCAAAGCACTGCGATCCGCCCGGAAATTTCCCTGCGATCTGCCCCACGTGCTGCGCGAATGCGCCTATCTTCAGGCCATGCGCGGGCGACCCCGCCAGGCGCGCCGCCTGATCGACAAGAGCCTGCGTCTGGCGGAACGACAGGAAGCACCGTGCGAGTACGCTCAGTCTCTGCTGGCTCGCGGCCGCATCGGTCGCGAAGTCGGGTGGCCCCAGGCCGAGCAACAGATGGCCGAGGCCACCGCGCGGTTGGAGGAGTTCAAGATCGACGTGCCCCGCGACCAGCGCGGAGGGTACACCGGCAAGGAGTCGGCCACCCTGTCGCTCGTCGACCGATTCGGGACCGTGCTGGATTCGGGACGCAAGATCGCGGCCGCCCTCTCACCCCACGTCGTCTACTCCGAAGTCCGCTCAGCATCCCTCCACCTGCTGCGCGGCGAACATTGCCAACTGCTCCGCGTCAACCAGGACCCAGATGACCTGGTGATCACGCCCATGGAAGAAGACGAGTCGCCGTACCAACTCGCGATGGTGAGACGGGCCGTGCAGGAAGGCAGGTCCCTCGCGTTCTCGGAGGCACCCGGCCAGACCGGTCTGCGCCACGGTACGGCTGTCCAGGAAGGCTCGTCCATCTGCGTGCCGATTTTCCAGCGCGGTGCCCGGTGGCCTGCGTCTACGTCACCCATCGGCACGTGCGAGGATTGTTCGGTCCGGACGAGGAGCGACTGGCCAATTTCATTGCGACCATCGCGGGGGCCGCCCTGGAAAACGCCGAAGGTTTCCAGCAACTGCAAAAACTCAACGAAACGTTGGAACAGCGCGTGGCGGACCGAACCGCGGCGGCGGAGATGCGGACTCAGCAACTGGCCGAGGCGAATGCCGAACTGGAACGGATCGCTCACGAGTTGCTGCTGACCGAAGAACATCTGCGGGAAGCCATGCAGGCGGCCGAGGCCGCCAACCTCGCCAAGAGCCGATTTCTGGCCACCATGAGCCACGAGATCCGCACGCCGATGAACGGAGTGATTGGCATGACCGAGCTCGCGCTGCAAACCGCCCTGAACGCCCAGCAGCGATACTATCTGACGACGCTCAGCCAGTCGGCGGACTCGCTCATGCACCTGTTGAACGACATCCTGGACATTTCCAAGATTGAAGCCGGCAAGATGGAGCTGGAGTGCACTCGGTTCGACATCCGCGATGTTGTGCTGGATGCCACGCGAGTCATGGTCGTCCCGGCCGCAAAGAAGGGCTTGGAGATCATCTGCCGCGTGGCCCCGAATGTGCCAGCTGAACTGGTCGGTGACGCCGGACGTTTGCGCCAGATCGTCATCAACCTGGTGGGAAACGCCACCAAGTTCACTGCACAGGGTGGGATCGTTGTCGACGTGTCGGTAGAACAGCTGTCGAGCGGCAGCGCGAGACTGCACTTCTCCGTCGAGGATACGGGGATCGGTATCCCGGCCGACAAGCAGGAACGGATATTCGAGTCGTTCAGCCAGGCGGATGCCTCCACGACCCGCCGCTTTGGCGGCACGGGACTGGGCCTGGCCATCTCCTCGCAGTTGGTCAACCTGATGGGCGGACGCATCTGGGTCGACAGCCAGGAAGGGCAAGGAAGCACGTTCCACTTCACGACTCAATTCGCGTTGCCGCCGCGTCAACCTATATCCCGGCTGACTTGCCAGAGGGTTGCACCCTTCTGTGGAAACGTGTTCCTGATCGACGCGGAGGACCGCAGCCGGGCGGTGCACCGGGAGCTGCTGGAGAGTCTCGGTTGGCGTACCACGGACTGGTCCGCTGCCGGCGCGCTGCTCCAACACCTTGCACAAGAGACGTTCGACTCGTCCGTTCGGCATGTGATCGTCGTTGTCGGCCGCATCGCGCCAACGGAGGCGGTGTGGGAGGATGTCGAGCAAGTTTCGCGAGTCGCCGAGTCGCTCGGTTATCCGCTCGTGCTGCTGCTGCCGACCGAGCAGCACGACTGCAGCACGCGGATGGCCAGGTTCCATGTCGCGCAGTTTCTGATCAAGCCGGTGAAGCCGCAAGAACTTCACTCGGTGCTGACGGACGTGTTGGGCATCCAAGACGATCCTGCGACCGGTCGACCACTCGCCACCGATGCCCGTGTGCAACGTGCGCGATCGGTGTTGCTGGCCGAAGACTGTCTGGTCAACCAGGAGGTCGCCGTCGGCCTGCTGGAACTGTTGGGGCATACCGTGCGGGTCGTCAACAACGGTCGCGAGGCGGTCGAAGCTGCTCGCCAGCAGTACTTCGACGTCGTCTTGATGGACGTCGAGATGCCCGAACTCGATGGTCTGGAGGCGACCCGTCTGATCCGAGACATGGAAGTCGACACCGGGCGCCGGACGCCCATCGTGGCCATGACCGCGCACGCGGTCACCGGGTTCCAGCAGAAATGCCTGGAGGCCGGCATGGACGACTACATCTCCAAACCGATCGATCCGCACAAGCTGTCCCGGATCATGGAAGGCGTCTCTTCGCCGAGCGGCTGTGCCACGTAGAGCAAGCGTCCCGCTTGCTCAGGTCACGGGTGGCAGCGCGGCGTCTTGCGGCAGGATCTGCACAAGCGGGACGTTTAGGCTACGAACGACAACCGGGCGCATCGGGTGCCGGAAGGAACCGGAAAAGGCACTGGCGTTCCGTATTCCCATCGAACGAAGCGGGGAAATCTGCTACGTTATGCGGACGGCGGCGTGCATTGACACGGTGGGGCAGTTCTTCGATTCCGTGATGCAGGGGAGGATCTCGCACATGGCTCGTTATTCACTCGATGAATTCGTGCAGGCTACGCAGCAGCAGGATCGTGGCCAAGGTCTGTTCGAGCTGGAAAGTTCGCGGATGCTGGAAGTCAATCTCGACGGCATGATCTGGATCAAGACGGGGGCTATGGTGGCTTACCTTGGTAACATCAAGTTTGAGCGTGAGGGGATCTTGGAGAAAGGTGTCGGGAAGATGCTGAAGAAGGCGGTCACCGGTGAGGGAACCCGCCTGACCAAGGCCCGCGGCGCAGGTCGCATGTACCTGGCGGACAAGGGCAAGAGCGTCCAGATTCTGCGACTCGAAAAGGAGACGATGTTTGTCAACGGCAGCGACTTGATGGCGTTCGAGCCGACCATCGAGTGGGACATCCGGATGATGCGCAAGCTGACGGCCATCGCCGCCGGCGGACTGTTCAACGTGCGGCTGGAGGGTACCGGGTTGGTCGCCATCACTTCGCACTTCGAACCGCTGACGCTGATGGTGCGTCCCGGTCATCCGGTGCGTACCGATCCCAACGCCACGATCGCCTGGGCAGGCACCCTGCAACCGGAATTCCGCACGGAAGTGTCCCTCAAGACATTTTTCGGTCGCGGCAGCGGGGAATCGATCCAGATGGAATTCAACGGGGACGGATTTGTGGTCATTCAGCCCTACGAGGAAGCAACGTTTCAGGTGGGGACCGGCTGAGCCGCGCGGCCGAGTCGTGTCCTGTCGAGGATCAACGAGGAGCCCGCCGGGTCCGAGGCCAGGTCCGAGGCCAGGTCAGAGGCCAGGTCAGAGGCCAGGTCGGAGGCCAGGTCCGAGGCCAGGTCCGAGGCCAGGTCCGAGGCCAGGTCCGAGGCCAGGTCCGAGGCTGGGGAATCAGCATGCCATTTCGCAATACGCTTACGATCGTCATCGTGTCGGTCCTATCACTGGTCTGCTACCAGAAGGCCACGCACAACCGTTACGCGTCGACGGTCTCGCACGCCATGGAGATCATCGAGAACAACTACGTCGAGGAAGTCGCATCGCGTGAGTTGTTCGAGCATGCGATGCAAGGCATGGTGCACGAGCTCGACGAGTATTCCGACTACATCGGCCCGGAATACTACCAGCAGTTTCAGCAGGCGATGGACCAGGAGTTCGTCGGGATTGGAGTCGAGGTGGAAGGCCCGCCGGCTGTGGAGGAGTTGCGCGTGGTCAGCCCGGTCTACGGCAGCCCGGCCTTCCGGGCGGGGATGCGGGCCGGGGACGTGATTTTGGAAATCGATGGTGTGTCGACCAAGACGATAGACATCAACGCGGCGGTCAAACGGATGAAGGGCCTGCCTGGCACGCGTGTGACTTTGCTGATTCGCCACGTCGGCGAGGAGCAGCCGATTCGCCTGGTCGTCCAACGGGAATTGATTCACACGAAATCGGTATTGGGGGACACGATTCGAAAGGATGGCCAGTGGAACTACTTCCTGGCGAGCGAGCCCCGTATCGGCTACGTCCGGGTCACGACATTCGGCGAGCAAACGGCGAGTGAGTTGCGGGAGGTATTGCAGTTCAAGGACCATCCCCTCGACGCGCTGATCCTGGACCTGCGCGGCAACGTCGGTGGCTTGCTGGAAGCGGCGGTCGAAACGTGCGACATGTTTATCGACGAGGGTGTCATCGTCAGTACGCGCGGTCGGCACGCAGACGACGAAAGGATCTACAGCGCAACTGCGGATGGCACGATTCTGGATCCCGCGATCACGATGGTCGTGTTGGCTGACCGCTATTCGGCCAGTGCTTCGGAGATTGTCGCCGCATGTCTGAAAGATCACCATCGCGCGGTGGTCGTGGGACAGCGGACGTGGGGCAAAGGCACGGTTCAGAACGTCATTCCGCTGGAACGTGGCACCAGTGCGATCAAGCTGACCACGGCCAGCTACTGGTGCCCCAGCGGCAAGAACATCCACCGGAGCCGAAACGCCACGGAAGAGGACGACTGGGGCGTTCGGCCTTCCACCGGAATGGAAGTGGTGTTGACGGATGAGCAGTGTCGGGCACTGTACGAATGGCGCCGCGCTCGTGACGTGCTCAGCAACGATGCGGAGGCGGCGAAGGTAGAACCTGCCCCGCCGGCGGTCCCCTTCCACGACGCGCAACTTGAGCGGGCCCTGGAATATCTGCGGACGAAGCTCGCCAAACCGGCCTGAGCCCCGCGCAGGTCGACGCGCGGGCCAGGAACCCTACCGCGTGACACGCGGGGACGCTTCCACGTGCTGCCGGGCCTCTCCGGCCAGGAAGAACGAACCTGTGATGCACACCAGATGCGCCGGCGACATGAGCGACTCGATCAGCTGCCACGCCGATCCTGGATCGGGCCGCACGTGGAGTGTCAGTGGCGACAATTGGCGGGATTGCTGGATCGCCTCGGCGCTGACCCGTAGCCTGACAGGATCCGTGGCGCGGGGATTGTTCAGATAGCGAGTCAGGACGACGTGCTCGAAATGCGGCAGCAATTGTTCCAACATCGCGGTCGCATCCTTGTCCAGGCTCGTGGCAAACATCAGCAACCGCGGACCGGTCCCGAACCGTTCCGTGATCGATGCGATCAGGGCGGAGATGGACGCTGGGTTGTGCGCGGTGTCCAGGATCACCGTCGGTGACTTCGCGAGAATCTCGATGCGCGCCGGACAGTGGGCCCGAGCCAGGCCCGACCGCACGGCGCCTTCGTCCAGACGCCAGCCCTGACGATTCAGCTCGCCGCAGGTGGCGATCGCCACGGACGCGTTCGCCGCCTGATGCTGTCCGAGCAGTCGGATGGCGACTCGGTCGAATTGCCGCCGCACGCCGCGGACTTCTTCCCGATAATCCAGGCCGCACAGTCCGTCGGCGGCGGAGTCCGGGCAGATGTCGGCGTCCGACAGGTTGGGGATATAGTTGAAGTCGAAGTCGCGTCCCAGCGCCAACAGGGGGGCATCGTGGTCGCGCGCCGTCTGTTCAATCACGCGGAACGGCTCCGGCTGCGTGACGCCGGTGACGAGCGGAACGCCCGGCTTGATGATGCCAGCCTTCTCGCCAGCGATGGCGGCCAGCGTCGTGCCGAGCTGCCGCGTGTGGTCCAAGCTGATGCTGGTGATGGCGGTGACCATCGGCTGGCAGATGTTGGTCGAGTCGAGGCGGCCTCCCAAGCCGACTTCCAGCACGGCGACATCGACCTGCTGGTTCCGGAAATGGACCAGGGCGGCGGCCGTGGTGATCTCGAAATAGGTGGGGCCCTGCGGTCACCATCCTGGCGTGCCTGCTCGTCCAACTCCAGAATCGTCGGGGTGCAGGCAGGCCAGCAGGTCGACCAGCGTCTGTGCGTCACAGGGCTGTCCGTCCACGACAAACCGCTCTTCCAGGCGGTGCAGGTGGGGCGAGGTGTAGAGCCCGATGCGATAGCCGGCCTGCCTGCAGGACGCTGGCGATCATCGCCGCCGTCGAACCCTTGCCCTTGGTGCCCGCGATATGGACGGCCGGAAAGGACTGCTCGGGGTGCCCGAACCGGGCCGCGAACTGCCGCATGCGGTGCAACTTGAACGTGCGGGAACGATACGGCACGCCGCGGGTCCGCTCGTAGTTGATCCGTCCGAACAGAAAGTCGGCGGCCGACTGGTAGTCTCGGATTGGCGAGGAAGACGCTGTCACTGGAAGCCCGTTCCGGCAGTGGTCGGCGGCCGCGGATGCGCCCGCAGCGGTCGAGTCGCTTGTCAGGCGCCGCCCGAGCAAGGTCGTCGAGCCGCTTCGGCCGCCCGTCGCCGTGGGCACCTGCCCGCGCCGGGGCCACGCCTGCGGTGGCCTACTTCTTGTAGGAATAGGTCACCGGTCTATACTAAGAGACCTGCCCCGGCATGGACGATTCGCTGGCGTGCGTCTCGGCGATCGTGTGCCTGTCGGCAAATCCCCCGAACTATCGGTCATGGTGAGCGTACACTATAGACGACCGGTCGCGCACCGTCCAAAGGCGGTTCGGAGGATTACTGGAGAAACGCTGCGGTCTGCCTCTGCCGTCCTGGACCGCGATTCTTTTTTGCCCACGGAAACCACCCATGAGTAGTGATGTCGTTGCTGTGAACGAGCCCCCAACCCGCGGTCGCATCCGCAGCCCGAAGTCGTGATCGAGACGCACAATCTGACCAAGGTCTACCGAGACTTCTGGGGTCGGCAGAAGGTGCGGGCACTCAAGGCGCTGGACCTGGAGGTGCGGCGGGGCGAAATTTTCGGCCTGCTGGGCCCCAACGGGTCGGGCAAGACGACGACCATCAAGCTGCTGCTGGGACTGCTGTTTCCGACCAGTGGCCGGGCGCTGGTGTTCGGCAAGGACGCCACCGACGTCGGCAAGAACGAACGGATCGGGTACCTGCCGGAGGAATCGTACCTGTACAAGTTCCTGAACGCCGAGGAGACGTTGGACTTCTACGGCCGTTTGTTCAACATGCCGGCGGCGGAGCGGCGGGAGCGGATCAATCGGCTGATCTCCGACGTCAAGTTGGATTGGGCCCGGCGCCGACAGCTCAAGGAGTATTCGAAGGGCATGACGCGGCGGATCGGTCTGGCCCAGGCGCTGATCAACGATCCCGGAGTTGATCGTGTTGGACGAACCGACGACCGGGCTGGACCCGATCGGCACGCGGGAGATGAAGGACCTGATCATTCGGCTGCGGGAGGAGGGCAAGACGGTGCTGTTGTGCAGTCACCTGTTGCCGGACATTCAGGACGTGTGCGACCGCATCGCGATCCTGCACCAGGGCGAGCTGAAGGAGTTGGGGCGGATCGACACGTTGTTGACGGTGCAGGACGAGACCCAGATTCGCGCCAAGGGGTTGTCGCACGCGGCGGAGGAGGAGATTCGGCAGGTCATCGAGCGGCACGGTGGCAACCTGGTGGGGATGGATCATCCCACGACGACCCTCGAGGAGTTGTTCTTGTCGATTGTCCGGGAGAGCGAAGCGCACCCCGGCCGTCGCGCCCTGGAACGCAAAGAGACCCGCGGTAGGCGTACTGCCGCCGCTCGCGCTGAGCCGTGGCCGTCCGCGGTTCGAGTTGCTGTCCAGACACCATCTATTGCAGCACCCAAAGGCATTCGCGCACCGCCATGGAAATCCGACCGGACGAATTCCTGTCATTTGCCGATTGGTTTGGCTCGGCGATCAAGTTCTTCGTGATCGCCGTTCCCTTGCTGATCCTGCTGGCCATTTTCATCTGCTTCTCTGATCTCGGCCGTGCGGCGCGGGCCGGTGGAGGCCTTCTACGCGGTGGCCGGCGTGATTGCCACGGCGCTGGGCAAAGATCTGCCTGCCGACCTCGCCTGCGCCGGATCCTGGCCGATCACGCGCCTGACGATCAAGGAGGCGATGCGCCGCCGCGTGATCGTCGGCTTCGTGATTTTCGTCGTTGATCTTTCTGTTTGCCGGCTGGTTTCTGGACGTCAAGAGCGACGATCCGGCGCACTTGTACCTGAGTTTCGTGCTGACCACGACCAACTACCTGGTGATTGTGCTGGGGCTGTTTCTGGCGACGGTCAGCATTCCGGCGGACATCAAGAGCAAGACGATCTACACGATCGTCACCAAGCCGGTGCGGTCCGGCGAGTTGGTGCTGGGGCGCATTTTCGGTTTCGTGACCGTGGTCACCCTGTTGCTGGTCGCTGATGGGAGTGATCAGCTACCTGTTTGTGGTCCGCGGACTGCAGCACGAACACGCAGGTATTGCCGGACAGCGTGGCGGCGATGGCGCCGCGGCCGAAGGGGAGGCATCGCCGGGCTGGGAAGGGTCGACGACGCTGAACTCCCACCACCGGCACACCTGGACGGTGATGCGGAGGGTGGGGGTGTCACGGACAGGGTCATGGGGCACGAGCATGTGGTGACCCTGCACGGCGGCCGAGTGCCTCTGCGGATCCGCAGGCCTACGCGATCGGCCCGTCGCAGGGGCGCTGGTGGCCCGCGTCCCGATCTACGGCAAGCTGCGGTTTCTGGACCGCGAGGGGAATCCGGCGCTCAAAGGGATCAACGTCGGTGCAGGAATGGGAGTATCGCAGTTACATCGAAGGACGAACGCTGGCCTCGGCGATCTGGACGTTCCGCGGCGTGTCCGAAAAGGACTTCGGCGACGATCTGCCGCTGGCGCTGACGTTGAGTGTGTTTCGCACGTTCAAAGGGCGACATTGTGACGGGTGTGCGGGGCATCATCATCCTGAAGAGCACCGAACCCGCGCAATCCGATTCAGTGCGAACCGATCGGGTTCGTATCGAAGGAGTTCGCTATTCAGCAATTGAAGATTCCTCGCAAGCTGCGGCCGGTGAGCGAGGACGGGTCTTCGGAACGCGAGATCGACCTGTTCGACGATCTGGTGAACGAGGGGAGCTGGAAGTCATCGTGCGGTGCGACGATCCGGCCCAGTATTTCGGGATGGCCCAAGCGGACGTGTACATCGAGGCACCGAACGCGTCATTTGCGTGGAACTTCGCGAAGGCCTACATCTCCATCTGGCTGCAGATGGTCATCGTGATCTGTCTGGGCGTCACGTTCAGCACGTTCCTCAGCACGCCGGTGGCGATTCTCGCCACCATGTCCGCGGTCCTGCTGGGCTTCTTCGGAAGATTCGTTCGACGAGCTGTGGACGGGGGAGGCGTTCGGGGGTGGTCCGATCGAAGCCCTCATTCGACTGGTGAATCAGGACAACATCGTCAAGCCGCTGGAGTTCGGGACGGGTGACATGGGCGTGCAGGATCGTCCAGTTCCTGGACAACATTCTGTTGACGATCATGCACGTTCTGTCCGCCGTCCTGCCCGATTTCTCCGGGTTGGGTCGGGCGAGCGAGTACGTGGCGTATAATTTCAATTTCTACGATCAGCTGCTGGCGCGTCAGTGCCTGACGACGTTCATCTACGTGACCGCCATTGCGATTGTCGGATACTTCTTCTTGAGAACGCGAGAAATTGCCGCATGACCCAGAACGCCTCCTTCATTCGGAAGATCATCTACGGTTGTGCGATCGTTGTGCTGCTGTTTCCCGCTGTTTCTGCTGGGGCAGCCGGCCACCAGTTCGTCGGGAAGCGCGACGGAAGATGGTGGCGGGGGATCGAGCGGCGGCGTGCTGGCACGGATGCGCAGCAGCTTCGGGTTATCGCAGGCGGAGTTGGGACAGATCGACCCTGCCAGCGAGACAATGAAGATGGCGACGCTCGGGCTGCGGGCGTGGCCACGAACCTGCTCTGGACGAAGGCCAACGCGTACAAGAAGACCGAGAGTTGGGACAAGCTCTCGGCCACGCTGAATCAGATCGCGCGATCTGCAGCCGAACTACATCACCGTGTGGGAATTCCAGGCTCATAACCTGTCGTACAACGTGTCGGCCGAGTTCGACGACTACCGGCTCCGCTACCACTGGGTGATGCAAGGGACTCGAGTTCCTGCTGGAGGGGACCAAGTACAACCAGCGGAACCCGCGTCTGTTCTGGAATCTCGGCTGGTTCACCGGCCACAAGATCGGGCGTGTCCGACGAGCAGCGTGCAGTTTCGGCAGCTGTTCCGCCAGGACAACGGACTTCCACAACACGTTGATGGACTACATCAACATGAACAATGCCCGCGGCCCGGAAGGGGATCCCGACAACTGGTTGGTCGGCTACCTGTGGTACCTGCAGATCGCATGCGGTGGTGGACAAGGGCGTGCCCGTCACCTGGATGCGATCTGGACATGAATCAAGAAGGCTACACCGACAAGCGTCGCAGTTCGGTGATCTTCTACTCCGACCCTTCCATGGCACTGATTCTCATTCGGAGGCCATTACGGACGAGATCATGCCCGGCGAGAAGACCCGCAATGCCTGGAAACGGGCGGGACGGGATTGGGACAAGTTCGGATTGATGGATATTCCCACGACGTTCGGCCACACGGTCCGCCTCAGCACCGTCGCGCAGATGCGTGAAGAGGGTCAACGCATGCGGGAGAAACTCGATGCGCTGTCCCCAGGTCTCCGCGAGAAGATCGCGAAGAGAAGCTGGCCGACCCTGTCACCGGATGAACGTGCCGTGCTTGGAAGTGAAGCCGCCGAAAATGGGCGAGAAGATCGAGGACGTCGATATGGCGCTCCTCACCCGCGTCTACGAGAAATTGACGATCACGGATACGGATGTGGCCGAAGCGATGCCCGAGGAACTGCGAGCGAAGGCCCGCTACTATGCGCATGCAGTCGTCGCAGGTCAACCTGCTCGCCGAACGCACCTCTTCCTACGCGACGATCGTCAACTACGACTACTGGAAGACTCGCTGCGAAGTGGAATCGTCGAAAATCACCGAGCCGATGCCCGCCGCTACATGAGGCTGGGCGATCAGAGCGGGTGAGAAGGGCGATCCGGAAGGCGCCAAGAGAGCAATACGAACTGGCGTGGAACGAATGGGCGAAGATTTTCGAGCAGTATCCACAGTTGATCGAGGATGAGATGGCGGACGATCTGAAGGAAGTCATTACCCGCTATAAGCTCGTGCTCGATCAGCTGGATGAAGAGTTCCCGCAGGACTTCAAGTTGCAGGTGCTGGTGCAGCAGATGGAAGAGGAGGCCAGACCGTCGGACGGACCTCCGAGTGGCCCGCCGGGAGGCGCAGCCCCGGGTGATGCGCCGGGAGATGCGGCGCCGGATGCGCCGGGAGATGCGGCGCCGGATGCGCCGGGAGATGCGGGCACGGGTGCGCCGGGAGATGCGGCGCCGGGAGATGCGGCGCCGGGTGCGCCGGGCGGGGAGAGTGGCCCGTCGCCGCCGACGAATCCCTAGAACCGTTGCCCGGTGTGTCGCCGCCGGCACGGAGTCCCGCGAGTTGACGGCGACTCTTAGGGGGCGGTGGCCCGTGCGGCGACCGGCTGGGCAGCCACGTCCGCGCACCCAGGGTGCGTTCAGCGTGTGGGGACATGACGTGGGTCGATACACCGGTCACTGCCGCGGCTGCAATCAGACCTTCGTGGCCACCGACTCGGATTGCTGTCCGCAGTGCGGCGAGGAACTGACGGTTGCATCGGATCAACCGACCGTCAACTGGGGTGTGACGCTGGCCGTGCCTGTCGGCGATGCCGTGCCGTCGGCGATGCGTGCCGGCAGTGGCGACCTGGCGCGGCAACTGGTCGGTACGCAGTTGTCGTTCTACCACATCGAGCAGTTTCTCGGGCGCGGCGGCATGGCCTGGGTCTTCCTGGCCCAGCACGACATGCTGCACCGACCCTGCGCGGTCAAGGTGCTCAGCCCGGAACTGGTTCGCCGGCAGCCGCGGGCGGTCGACGCATGTTCCTGTCCGAAGCCCGCGCCGCCGCCTCGCTGGTGCACCCGCACGTCGTGACCGTCCACAACGTGGGTGAGGCCGGGAACGACCACTTCATCGAACTGGAGTACATTCCCGGCCAATCCCTGCAGAGCCTGCGGGCCAACCAGCCGGTGATGACGCCCATCGAGGCAACCGGATACTTGATGCAGAGCTGCAGTGCCCTGGCGGCCGCGCATCAGCAGGGCATGGTGCATCGCGATTTCAAGCCGGCCAATATCCTGGTGCGCCAAGATGGCGTCGCCAAGCTGGCGGACTTCGGACTGGCCAAACGCATCGTTCCGACCCGTCGGCGGAGGAACAAGGACTGTCGGGTACGCCCTACTTCATGGCCCCGGAGTTGTTTCAAGGCGTCCCCGGGCACTCCGGCCAGTGACGTGTACGCCGTCGGTGTCTCCTACTACTACCTGCTGACCGGCACGTTTCCGTTCACCAGTCGCAATCTTCTGCAGTTGGAACAGCTGCACGCCCAGCAGGCGGTTCCCGATCCGCGCGTCGCACGTCCCGACATCCCGGAAGCGGCCGTGGCCACGATTCGGCGCGCGCTGGCCAAGCGGCCGGAGGACCGCCATCGCGACGGCGACGGAACTGCACGCCGAACTGCAGCAGGTGTTCACGCAACTGCGGACGGTGCCGTCGATCGTCGAGGAGGCGGTGGCCGGCCTGGACGTCCGGGTTGCAGCCGCAGCCAGGACGTCTGGCGGTGACCGTGTCGCTGGCCGGTGGTCGCACGCAGACCGTCTATGTCGAAGAGGCCGAGTCGGCCGCCTGGTCGGCCAGATCGTGCGGGTGTACAGCATCTGTGGTCCCGCCGAGGAATCGTACTATCGACGGGCCCTGCGAACTCAACGCCGAAGTTCCGCACGGATCACTGGCCATCGAGCAGTCTGGAGGGTGTCGACCACTTCGTGATGCTGCACAGCTACCTGCGGGCCACCTGCGACCCGCTGGAGATCCGACACGGCATCCAGGACATCGCGCAGTGGGCCGACGACGTGGAGCACGTGCTGACCGGCAACGATCGGTTCTGAGGTCGTTCGTCAGAACAGCAGCTTGACGCGCGTCAAACGCCGCCGCGTTTCCTGCATCAGCGCATCTTCGGCCGCTTCGTCGTCGGCCACGATAGGTGGCCGAGAACCGCAGGAAGGGCCCCCTTCCTGCCAGGGCACCGTGACCATCGACATTTCCCGGATCAGGTACTGGCTGGCTTGCTCCGCTGTCTCAAACAACGGCCCGCCTGGCACGCCGCGCGGTGCCCGCGTGTACAGGAAGTAACTGCCGCCCGGCATCTGGCAGTCGAATCCGACGCCGGACAGCGTATCGACCAGTTTCTCGAGTCGGCGGCGATACTTGGCGTTCGTGCGCTGCGGGAATCGACGGATCGTCCAGCGCCGTCACGGCCGCCTTCTGGATGGCGATGAACTGACCGGAGTCGCAGTTGTCCTTGACGTCGCCGAAGGCCTGCACGATCTTGCGTTGCCGCACACCCAGCCGATGCGCCAGCCGATCATGTCGAATCCCTTGGACAGCGAATGCACTTCGACACCCACGTCCTTGGCGCCTGGGATCGACAGGAAACTCAGCGGTCGGCCGTCATAGGTCAACAGGATGTGGGCCGCGTCCTGCACGACCACGATCTGGTTCTCCTGCGCGAAGTCGATCACCTGCTCGTAGAACGCTCGCGTGGCGACCTTGCCCGTCGGACTGTTGGGGTAGTTCAGAACCAGCAGCTTGGCCTTCTGGCGAGATGTCGCGCGGAATCGCCTTCAAGTCGGGGAGAAGTCGTTTTCGGGCAGCAGCGGCAGTTCGTACACCGCTCCGCCGTAGTAGCGCGTGTGCGTGCCGGCCACCGGATAGCCGGGCACGGTCATCAGCGTGATGTCGCCCGGATTGATGAAGCAGGCGGGCAACATCGCCAGAGCCGTCTTGGAGCCGATGCAGTGATTCACTTCGCGTGGCCGCGTCCAGTTCCACGCCGAACATGCGGCGCATGAAACGGGCCACCGCCTGTTTGAATTCGAGAATCCCGTTGTCGGCGTAACCGCGGTTCTCCGGCTGGTTGATCTCCTCCGCCATCCGTCGGCGGACGGTCTCGGGCGCCATCGCGTCGTTCTCGCCGATCCCGAAATCGAGCAGCTGCCGATCGGGAAAATCGGCCAACGCCTGCCGCTTGGCCCGCTTGATCTTCTCGAACTTGTAGATCTCCGTCCCCATCCCATAGCGGGATGCCACCAATCCGGTCGGCAAACAGGTCCTGAAAATAGGGGATGCTCATGAACGTGCCTCGTGACAGAAATCCTGGGACTCCGTGGCGACTGCGCGTGCCCTGACAGGTGAACCCAAATGCCGCGGAATGGTCAAGGGGCCCTGTCACGTCTCAACGTGTCTTCCTCGACGATCTCGAACGAATCGGGGAATGGCGATGGACGCTGTCCGGTCGGCGGATGCCCCAGGCTGCCGATCCCCGTCACCAGGCCCGCGCAGCTGGTCATGCGATTTCCTTTCGCCCAGCACCCAGACTCGCCCAGATAACCCCACAGCCAGGGAAAACAGGAAACCGAGCGTGAGTGACCAGCCGCCAGGCAGTTTCGCTGCCAGGGCCACAGACCGGCAGAACGCGCCGAGTGATTCGTGGCCAGCAACCAGGTCGAGACAGGCGGTGCCGGCAACAGCGCGGTCAAGGCGGCCGGCTGCGCGGTCGTGCGGCGAGTAAACATGCCCAGCAGAAAGACGGCCAGCAAGGGACCGCCCAGCGTGCTGGTACATGCACCACCCAGATCGCGATCGTGCTGTCGTCCGCCATGCCCAGAGCAGATGCGGTCACGGCGACGCCAACGACCATCACGACCCACCGCCCCACACGCAGCTCGTCGGCTGTGTTCAGTTCAGCGACCGGCTTGTGCGAACGTCGCGCGAGCCATTTCCGACCGATTCCCAACCGCCCATGAAAATCGGTGACCAGCAATGTTCCAATCGACGCCAGCCCTGCCTCGAAAGAGAACATCGATGCGACCAGCAGCGCGGCCAACAGCCAACCGGTCACGCCAGACCGGCGTACTGGCTGCTGATGAAATGCGGAAGGAGCTCGTCCTGAGCCCGTTCGTTCAGGATGACTTCGCCCTGCTTCAGGCCGTCGGGAGGTGGTTTGCGCTTGGCCAGTTCCGGAATGTCTGACCTGCTCGCTGGCCGTCTTCGACGAAGAGCAAGTCGTCTGCCGTCGTCGAAGGGCTGATTCGTGTTCGGTCGCAGGAGTCGGCGCTCGTGCCACCAGTTCGGTCGAGATTGTCCGGCGTGATCGCCCGTGGGCTCCAGGCCATCAACGGGACGCCGCGGGCATCTCGCACCGATTGACGCGTCCGCGGGTCCACGTTGGCCACCCAGATCGGTCGCATGGCCTGCGGATGATCGTGGTAGATAGGCCAGCAGGGCCAGCCCGACGTACACGGCGGCGAAGACCGCGATCGGTCACGCCCACGGCAGCTCCAGACACACGACCTTTTGGCCTCCGCCAGACTGCGGGCCGTCAGGTAATCGCTGCATGGTCACCTGGTCCGCCACGTGCAACGCACAGCATGACCAGGAGGAAACGCGGAATCACACCCCACCACGTCCCTGGCCCGGTTGCGATCGACGACAGATCGGGAATCTCCGTACGTCCCATCGCCCGGCGCCACTTCGGCCACGCGAGGCGGCACCTCCATCGAGTTGCTTCCAAATGGTGACGATGATCAGCACCACGGCCGTCGCCACGACGGACGCCTGAAGGACACCGATCCAGATCACAGCCCGCATGCCGCCCAGCACAGCGGTACAACGTGTGACCGTACCCACCAGGACCAGTAGCCACCAGGCACCTCGATCTGCAGTCCGGTCGCCGCCGACCCAGCACCTTGGCCGGTCGCGGAGAGCATGCCTGCTAACCACAGCGAATCGCCACAGCACGCAGATCGCGCGTGCCTGCCACCCGTACGCGCGGGTCGTACCGCAATTCCAGATACTCGTAAATGCTGGACAGGCCCAGTCGATAGTACAGCGGCAGCACGACGCGAGTCAGCAACGGCAAGCAACACCAGACGACCAGCGGCATGACCAGCAACTTGTGGCCGACGAAGTAGGCTTCGTCCGACACGCCGTGCAGTGCACGACCGCCAGGAGGGTCAGCATCGGCCGACAGCCCGATCGGGAACCAGCCCATCGAACGGTCCGCCAGCGAAGAAGGAATCACGGGTGTGCTGGCTCCCGGCGGAAGTACACGCCGATCCCGATCAGCACCACAGGCAGCATGCAACCAGACCGTAGTCGAGTGGAGAAACTGTGGAGAACATGAGTGCAGACAAACGGCACGCAGATTCACGAGATCAGGATGTCCTATCCGCGACCAGAGGTCCATGCATCGCGTTCGTCGCATTTTAGCGGGCCGTGACGCCGGTACGTCAGTCAGATGCCTGCGATCGGGTTCTCAGCGATCGACCGGCACGTGACGATCCTGCGCCGGCCCGTGGGAGCAGCATATGTGGTGCCGGCGGTCCGGTGACCGGACCGTCGATGTCCCCCAGGTAGCGGCGTCGGACTTCCTCGTGCTCCTTGATCTCCTCGGGCGTGCCGTTGCACAGCACCTTGCCTTCGTCGATGACGTAGCAGCGATCGACGATCTGCAGGATCTCCCGGGCCGCGTGATCGGTGATCAGGATCGAGATGCCCTGCTGCTGCAGGTCGCAGATGATCGCCTGAATGCTCTGGACCGTGATCGGGTCGATGCCGGCAAAGGGTTCGTCCAGCATGATGATCTCGGGTTCGGAGATCAGGCAACGGGCGATTTCCAGTCGACGTCGTTCGCCGCCGGAGAGCTTCGACGCCCGGATTTGCGAATGTGCTCGATGTTGAACTGCCGCAACAACTCGTCGCACCGCTGCCGGCGCGACCGCGTGAGATGCCCAGCAGTTCCAGCATGCAGAGCAGGTTCTGCTCCGTCGGTCAGCTTGCCGAAGACGCTCTTTTCCTGCGCCAGATATCCCATGCCTCCTTCCCGCGCGCGGCGATACATGGGCCAGGAAGTGACGTCGATCCCGGACAGAAACACCGATCCGCGCGTCCGGTTCCAGCATGCCGCAGATCATGCGGAAGGAGGTCGTCTTGCCGGCGCCGTTGGGGCCGAGCAGTCCGACGATCTCGCTTCTGCCCGACGTGCAACTGCACGCCGTCCACGACGCGCCGTCGTCCAAACGACTTGACCAGTCCGTCGGCTTCCAGAATGTTCATGCTCGTCCTCCGTGACGATCGCTGTGCACTTGCGACTCAGTGAATGAGCCGCATGCGTTTGAAATTGGGCAAATAGGGAATGGGGCGATACCAGGGATGTGGCCAGTAAATCAACAGGGCCTTGCCGATCAGCAGAGTCGCGCTCGCACGAAAGTGCTCCTGCCACATCCGCGCATCCGAACTCTGCGGGCTGTTGTCGCCCAGCGGAAACAACTGGTCGTCCTTCAGAGTCATTCGGAACTGGTCCTGCGACGTCGAACAACTCCGTGTCCGGCCAGGTCCGGGGATCCTGCAGGATTTCGCAGGATCTCCTGTTCCCGGAGGGGATCCTCGTACTCGTGGGCCAGGATGCCCCGTCGTGGCCACATAGTACACGTCGCGCAGCACGCGCAGACGCTGGACGTGCAACGCGGCACCACGCGTACCGATCCCCACCGGTGCCAGATCGCCTGGATCCGTCGCGCTGGTGATCGGACGAAGCGACGTCGCGCGGCACGTACGTCGTCGGCTCCGTCAAACTCCACGCGCTGTTCGTTCACCCACAGTCGGATTTCGGCATCGACGTTCGAATACCGCACGCGATAAGTGCCCTGTCCCTGGATGCTTGGTCTGCCCGACCGGCGCCGTCACCGATGTCCCGTCCGGCCCGACAAAGGACACGGCCCCGTCGTCGATCGAGAGCGTGGCTTTGCCGGAGGCGATGTCGATGCGGCAGGTATAGTTGACGCCCCCTTTCACCAGCAGCAACAACAACTCGCCCTGATCGCCCTTCACTTCCACGTCCGCCTTCCAGCGCCAGATCGCTGACCCAGTGCAGCCCCAGCGTGCCGAACGGGCTGAGCGAGGCACTGCCGAACATCGCGCCGCGCGTATTCGTCCGGCTTCTTGTGCGGGTCATAGCTCGCCAGGTGCTCGCGATCGACCGACGTGAAGGCGTTGTAAGCGTAGAAATCCGTGATCAATTCACCCTGGCGGTCCGCGACCATCGGCGGCGTCCGGCCGTCCTCGATCAACTCCCAGTCGTAGTCGGTAGGAATGATGTGGCGATACCGCAGCCAGACGTCCTCCTCGGCGAGCCCCGCAGTCGAATAGGTGTGTCCCTGATCGTCGGTTGACCAGGCGTTCGACGTGTCCTGCCCCGCTGCGGTCCAGGCCTGCCAACGCAACGGCCAACCGATCTCCGTCAGGTCGCTTGGCAATGTGCCTGTGTATCGTCCACGAGCTGCAACATGGCCTTCAGCTTGTGGTCCGGCTTGCGGGCGATCGCAAAGTTATCCTCGTCCGGTTGCTTGACGAACACGTCGCCGTGCTTGATCAGGATCTCCTCGTTCGGCAGCCCGACCAGATCGCTTGATGAAGTTCTGTTTGGCGTTGAACGGATACTTGAAGACGATCACGTCCCAACGCTCGGGAGGCGTAAAGTCGTAGACAAACTTGCTGACCAGAATCCGATCGCCCGGAAAACGTCTTCTGGTTGGCGTTCGACAACAAGTCCAGAATCTGCGGTATCGGCACAGCGGGCAGGTCGTCGCGACCACCGCACTCCTGCGCGGTGTGCGGCCGGCCTCCAGCGACCGCTGATCGTTGACCTCGTCGTCGATCTCAATGCTGGCCCCCGCCTGATACCAATAGCCGCATTCGGGACACTGCACGTCCTTGTGTTGTCCCATCAGCGTGGGAGCCATCGAACCGGTCGGGATCACAAACGCTTCGGCCACGAAGGCGCGAAACAGAAACGCGAGAATCACGGCCAACGCGATCGATTCGATCGTCTCGCGAGTCGCTTGACCGGCCGGTGCCTGGGCCTCCGCCGCCCGGCGTGAGGCGCGAATTCCCGCGGGGTGGCTGCCGAAGGTTTCGATTTGCTCATGACGAATAGTTCAGGGATTCAGGAGGGCCGTTCGATGCAAGAGTCGTGATTGTATTCGCTGAGCGCCCGCAGGATATAGCCCAAATTGTCACCCATCCTTCAGAGGGGGGCGACGCGTCCAGAGGGCGAGCGTTCCCAGAACATCGATGTTGCCCCGCAACGCAGGCTGCTGCCTGGCCCATCGCTCGGCACATAGCCCATGGCGTGGGGCAAACCGCTCTGAGGCACGCGCGTTCAGCGACTCCACGGCCGCACGGTACCGAGAATCGTCTCGGCATCGATGGCCGCCCAGAGCCGACTATCGAGAGACACCGGCACGTTGTCCCCGAGCACGAACCACTGGGAGGCCGCGACGGCCTGGGGTGCTTCCCAGTGCGTCGCCCCACCGGGTCCCAAGTAGTAGATATCGCGGTACACCTGGGGTGATTCCAATCGCACGGAACCACCCGATGCGCCCACCGACAGTCGCGGCTGATCGTCGGCGGAAGGACCGCTGGAGGGTCGATAGTCGAACTCGAACACGATGGACCCGCCGATGGCGGCCAGCAGTCGGTGATCGCACACGGCCATCTCGACTGCCACCGGTGCGGCGTATCCGGCGTAAGCAGCCTGTGCGACGAGCGATCCGTTCCATCGGAGTTGGCTGGCAGATTCCGCCGGATGGAACTCCCATGCGAATTCGTCGGCGCGACTCGTGACGCGTAAGACACACGTTGCTCCGCGGTCGACCTGCAGCTGGCAGACCAGCATGATGTCCGGAACGGGATGCAGATTCCCGCGGGACAGGCTCTGGTTGTAAGGATCGTGGTCGAAGATGGGTACCTGTTCGGTGCGGTGGACGGCTGGCGAACTGTTGGGCCAACAGGTCCATTGCACGTAGTGGAGCCAGTCCTGGGACGGAGCCGGTTCGGACATGGGGTCCGTGGCATAGCCGGTGCTGCATGGTTTCCAGCGCGAGGTGGATTGGGCCGGTTGCCAGCGATTGGCCAGCGGTGAACGGAAGTGATCGTCGTGCACGTGGACGCGAAGTTCGCGGAGTTGGGCCAGGTTCTTCTGCTGGATGCGTCCGTTCAGGTAGACGTCGCCGTCCTGAATTGCCACGCGACCGGGCCCGGTCGCCACGGTCCGCTTGACGGTCAGCTCGCCCGCATTGGATGGCTCGTGAAAGGCCACCGCCTGCCAGGTGCCAACTCTGTGCACCAGTTGGGTCCACCGGTCGATGCAGACGCGCTGACCCGGAACGATCTGTGTCGTATCGACCGGGTTGTCGCGGTTCCCGCAGTTGGGGCACACGGCAAGATCCTGGGCCGGAGGATACTCCAGACCGCAGCGAAAACGAAACCCGCACTCCTGGCACGCGACGGGAAGATGGGGTCCGTAAAACGCTTCGGCCATCGAACCACCGGCGATCCGCACCGTCCGCGACCAGCCTTGGATCAGCGCCAGGCGCAGGGCGAGTGGCACGAGCAACAGGGAGAGTGCGGTGCACGCAATCCACCCGATGCACGACCGGCGCGACGGCTGTGGGGAGAACGATTCAGGTCGTGTGTCCATCTCGAAGCGACGAGCGACTATGAGTGAACGCGCGGTCAGCCATATCGAACAACGAGTCGGGGTCGAGCGGTGTTCCCACCCACGGTCGCACAGGGCGCGCTGCGCGATGCCGCAACGCCGTTTAGCGTTTGTCGTTGCCCGTCTCGAGCACGGCCATAAAGGCCTTCTGGGGAATATCGACCCGCCCGATCGATTTCATGCGTTTCTTGCCTTCCCGCTGTTTGGCCCACAGTTTGCGTTTGCGGGTGATGTCACCGCCGTAACATTTCGCCGTGACGTTCTTGCGCATGGCGGGGACGGTTTCCCGGGCGATCACCCGCGAGCCAATGGCAGCCTGCACGGCGATCTCGAACATGTGCCGATCGATCTCCGTTTTCAGTTTCTTGACGACCGCACGTCCTCGCCGATCGGCATCCGCTTTCTCGCAGATAATGGCCAGCGCATCAATACGGGCTCCATTGACCAGGATATCGAGCCGCACCAGATCGGCGGGGAAATAGCCGACCAGTTCGTAGTTCATGGTCCCGTAGCCGCGGGTGGCACTCTTAAGTTTGTCGTGCAAGTCATAGATGACTTCGGCCAGCGGCAGGTCATAGGTGAGCATGGCCCGGGAGGCTGAAATGTACTCGGTGGACCGATGCGTACCTCGCCGATCCTGGCACAACTTCATGAGTGTGCCGATCGTCTCAGTGGGCACAATGAAATTGACCCGCACAATCGGCTGACGGAACTCGTCAATATCCCCCGCGTCGGGCACTTCCTGCGGCCGGTGGATTTCGAGTTTCTCACCGTTCTTGGTTGTGACCTGGTATGTCACGTTGGGTGCGGTCTGGACCAGATCGACGTCGGCTTCCTGCTCCAGCCGCTGCTGAATGATCTCCATGTGCAGCAGTCCCAGGAAACCGCAGCGGAATCCGAATCCCAGGGCGTCGCTGGTCTCCGGCTCGAAGTCAAAGCTGGGGTCATTGATGGAGAGTCGTTCCAGCGCCTCGCGCAGCTCGGTGAAGTCCTGACCGTCGGAGGGATACAGGCCGCAGTAGACCATCCGCTGGGGGTTTTTGTAGCCCGTCAGCGGCTTGGCGGCCGTCTCGCCCGGAACGCTGACCGTGTCGCCGATGTGCACGAAATCGAGCGACTTGATGTTGCAGATCAAGTAACCTACCTGGCCGGCCTGGAGCTGTTTGCAGGGGCGTTTCTGCGGCGTGAACTGGCCCACTTCGAGCACCTCGTGCGTGGTGCCGCCGCGCAGGAAGCGGATCTTCTGCCCCTTGGTCACGTGGCCATTCATGATCCGCGTGTAGGTAATTGCCCCGCGGTACTCGTCATAGTGCGAGTCGAACACCATCGCCTGGAGCGTCTCACCGGGCGTGCCTTGCGGCGGCGGCACGCGGTCGCGGATGGCCGTCAGGAGGTCCGCCACACCGAATCCGGTCTTGGCGCTGACGCGCACAATCTCGCCGGGGTCGATCCCCAGCGAATGTTCCATCTCCTCCATTACCTCGTCGACTCGGGCATGCTTCAGGTCGATCTTGTTGATGACCGGAATAATCTTCAGGTCGTGCTCCATCGCGGCATAAGCATTGGCGACCGTCTGGGCCTCGACGCCTTGAAACGCGTCGACCAGCAGCAGGCGCCTTCACAGCAGGCCAGCGACCGGGAGACTTCGTACTGAAAATCCACGTGGCCTGGTGTATCGATCAGGTTCAGCTCGAACAGCTCGTCCTGAAACCGATGGTGCATGGCGACCGCGCGTGCCTTGATCGTAATGCCCCGTGCGCGCTCCAACGCCATGTCGTCCAGCAGCTGCTCCTTCATCTGCCGGTGCTCGACCGTTCCGGTGAGTTCCAGCAACCGATCGGCCAGCGTGCTCTTGCCGTGGTCGATGTGGGCGATGATGCAGAAATTTCGGATGTGTTGGCAGTCAATCTTGGACATAGGGGTCTGTTCGATGCAGAAACCAACTCGGCAAATCGAGTGCGGCGGCGATGCGGCCCGGGGCTGCTTCAAGCGATCTTCGCGGCGCGATGCCTGCGGCGCCAATGTAGCCTGCATCCCCTCCCAGACTGGCGTAGTCAATGAGCGTACCCTTGGCCACGACATCGAAGGCGCGACTGCAAAACTCCTCGCGGACGCGCGCGATAAACTGCCGCCCGACCTGGGTCTGATGACCTCCGAAATTCATGGCACCGCCGAGTATCACTGCGCCAGGATCAATCGTATGCACGAGCGAGACCAAGCCAATCCCCAAGTAGGTGGCCGCCTCGAGAATGACCTCCAGCGACAACGCATCACCCGCTTCCGCTTCCTCTGCCAACAGGAGCGTCGAGAGCGTTTCGCCTGCCGCCACCCGCCGCGTCAACGAGCTGGAACGCCCCTCGGCCAGCAACTCCTCGGCACGGTTCGCGATCGCACTGGCGCTGGCGTAGGCCTCCAATTCCCCGCGACCACCACCCCACACACAGAGCCGCGCATCCGGCCGCGAATCGACAATGACGTGCCCGCATTCGGCACCAAAGCTGTTGACCCCTTCGATCACCACGCCGTTGACGATGATGCCACCACCTACGCCCGTGCCCAATGTCAGCAGAATCAGACCGTCGTGCTGGCTCCCACTCCCGACCCAAAACTCACCGTACGCCGCGGCGTTCGCATCGTTGTTAAATGCCACCGGCAGACGGAGAATTTTCGACAGCTCGTCGCGGACTGGAAAGAACCGCCAGTGCGGCATGTTCGTCGGATCGAGGATCATCCCCTTGGGGATGTCCATCGGACCCGGTGTACCGAGACCGGCAGCCTTCAGGTCCGCCACCGAGATTCCCGCCGATCGGATCATTCCGTCGACCGCCGCCGCCGTGCGACGAAACAAATCCGCAGGCCCCTCTTCCTCGTTCGTCGCAATGGACTCGAAGCTCAGCGTCTGCCCCAGGTCGTCCACGATTCCAATCTTGGTATTCGTTCCCCCCACATCGATGCCAACGAAATAGGGACGTCTGGATTGCTTAAGGGGGGTAACCGGTCGCATGCTGGAAATCTGGGGGGGAAAGGTGGACGAATCGAAACGGCTATGAGTATAGGGTTTCCGTCGAATCTCAGCAATGTGGATCGCTGGTCGGGTCTGCTCCTGCTCACTATACTGTCTGGGTGCAAGCTCCCAAGTCGTTCCCTTCACAGCGTTCCAGGCCTTCGCAATGGCTGCATGATCCGTTCGTTTTCGGTCCGCTCTGCGGACTGGCTTCCGCGCTCGGTTACACGGCAGCCAATGCCTGTCTGAGAGCGGTGAGCGACTGCGACGCGGTGTGGGTGTCGTGCGTCAAGGCGTTTCCGACGGTGGCCATCTTCGGGCCGATCTTGCTGTATCGGTTGGCGCGGGGTCACGACGCCCTGCCCCCCGCGCGGCAGATGGCGCGCTGGTGATCGCTTCGGTTATTTGCCAGTTGTTCGGCAACGTCGTTTTTCAGTGGTCGCTGGGGATCGTCGGCATGGCCCTGGCGGTCCCGTTGACGCTGGGAATGATGATCGTCGCCGGCGCGATCATGGGGCGGGTCCTGCTGCACGAGTCGGTGACGATCCCGATGGCCATCTCCACTGTGGTGCTGATCGGAGCCATGTTCGTGCTGTCGTTGGGGGCGAATGAGGCCTCGCAGACGATGGCTCACGAACGCGGTGCTCCCCCGTTCTGGCTGGTGGCGGCCGGCGTCGGTGCCGCCTGCGTGTCGGGCATCGCCTATGCCCTGCTGGGTGTCGTGATCCGCTATGCGGTCACCGACAGATTTCGATCCTGCTGACCTTGGTGTCGGTGACGCTCACGGGTGTGGTCACATTGGGGGGGGTGGCGTTGGGCCGCATCGGCATTTCCGGAATGTTGGCTACCGTGCCCAGGGATTTCCGAATGATGCTTGGCCGGGTTCTTCAATGCCGTGGCCTTTCTGGCGCTCACGAAGTCGCTGCAGCTGGTGCCGGTGGTCTACGTCAATGCGCTCAATGCCACGCAGGCCACGATGGCGGCGGTGGCGGGGGTCCTGCTCTTTGCCGAACGATCGTCTCCGGCCCTCTGGTTCGGCGTTGCGCTGACGGTGGTCGGACTGCTCCTGATGCAGCGCGGAAACCGACTCTCGCAGCCGGCAGCTCTATCCAACGCGGTGAGCTCGGTCTGGAGCGGGCGACGCTGTCGGAGCGGCGCGAGCCGGCTCAGAGATGATGAGGCGTCCCTGGCAGCCGGCGGGGGCCGCTTGGCGTAAGGTTAGCGCCCCAGGGATTTTCGGAGCGAGCGGGAGGTGCTGAACTCGCGGAACGTGGTTTCCAGCCCTTCGAGCTGCACGTCGATCCACTGGCAGAACTCCTCGGCCCGCGTCTGATCGAGCAGGGCGTGACCACTCATGAGGGTGGTGTCGTCCAGCTCTTCGACCAGAGCGGTGGTCGACGACAGATGCGACAATGGTTTGTAGGTTCTCATTGGTCGCGTACCTCCTCAACACACGGGGCAGACGCCCTGGATCGGCAGCGGCGGTGGGAGGTAACAGGAGCATTCCGCGTGCCAGCGGCTCGAGGAATGTTGCAGTGACTGTCGTAAATGCCCTTGGCAATTCATTTGCGATTTTTTCTGGAGTCCCTTCCAGAGGCACCGTGCGCGGCCATCCCGGCCATTGTGTCGCCTTTTGACAGCGCGAACGTTGCCAAACCGAACAGCACTGCGGCTATGGTCATCATCGGTTCGGACGCTGCGGAGTTCGGGGAGTTTTCCGGTGCGCTGTTAGAGTTTGCGCCGCTTCTGGCGGATGTCGGATCACGTTCCCGATTTGTGCAAAAAGATTTGCGCGAACACAAATAATTCCCCAAATGTCGCGAATATCTCCCGTGTGAGCAACGCATTGGCCGCGTCGCTAGGCTGGAAGGAAACTCACGAGTCGAAAACGCTCATTCGCGGACCGGTTTGCAAGATACGAGGAGGGTGAAGGACATGGTGAAGAAGACGCTGTTTTTGGGGGCTGCTGCGCTGTTGCTGGCCGTTCTGTTCTTTGGTCGGGGGGCCGTCAGTTACGTGACGACGGCCGTCGACCGGGTGCAGGATCAGGTGAAGGGCAACGTGCCGGTCAAGTTCGAGATCGACCGGGCGCGGGGCATGATCCGGGATCTGGAGCCCGAAGTCGAACGGAACATGCACTTGATTGCCCGCGAGGAAGTCGAGATTGCCAAGCTGCAGCGCGAACTGCAGCAGAACGAGAAGCAATTGGCCAAGTCGCGGGACGAGATCCTGCGGCTCAAGGGTGACCTGGAATCGGGTAACAGCCAATTTGTGTATGCCGGACGCAGCTATTCGTCCTTCGAGGTGAAGGCCGATCTGGCGAATCGCTTCCAGCACCACAAGACGGCCGAGGCGACCGTCGATCAACTGGAGAAGATCCTGCGGGCTCGCGAGAACGGCCTGAAGGCCGCCCGCGAGAAACTGGAAGGCATGTTGGCGGCCAAGCGTCAGCTGGCGGTGGAAATCGAGAACCTGGAAGCTCGGCTGAAGATGGTGGAAGTGGCTCAGACGACCAGCCAGTTCAACTTCGACGACAGCCAGTTGGCCCGGACCCGCGACCTGATCAACGACATCGGCACGCGTCTGGACGTGACCGAGAAGATGATGAGTCAGCAGGTGCAGCTGAGCGATCGGATTCCGTTGGAGGAGGAGGAGACGGATACGCGAGAACGTACTGGACGCGGTGACTCAGCACTTCAGCGGACCAGCCGGAAGTGGCCGAGCTGGCGGAATCGGAGACGCATTGAGCGTATGACCAAGGCCGGGGCTCAGACGACGAGTCTGGGCCCCTTTTTTGTGCCGATCGTCGCAGCAACGATCCTTCGGACAGGTTTGGGCGAGAGCCATGTTCCAAAGCTGGCGATTCAAACTGCGCGAAGCCGAAGAGGCGGCGGACCAGGGCCAACTGGACGAAGCCTGCCAGCTGCTGCTGCAGAGTGATCTGCGGCAGTACCTGCCCGGCAAGCGGCTGAGCACGCGGGTGGCTGGCGACCTGGCCCAGCGAGCCCGTCGGCGTGTCATACAGGGTGACCTGTCCGCCGGCTGGCGCGACCTGCAGGCCGCCCAGTCGTTGGCGGGCGACATCGCCGCCGTGTTGGCGGCTCGCCAGGAGATCATTGCCCTGGCGCTGGGTGAGGCGGAAAGCCACATCGAGAACGGGTGATCCAGCTCGGGCCATCGCACTGCTGGAGACGCTCGAGCGACTCCGCGTGCAGGACGAGCCGCTGCGGTGGATGAAGGAAGTGGCCCGGCGACTGGAGTCGGCCCGGCACCTGGCCCTGCACGGCAAGTTCGCCGAGGCCGAGGCTCAGGCCAAGGCGGCCGACGCGATCCGCCCCAAGCTGGACTACGTCACGAGCAAGGTGTGCGAGTATCACGACCGGATCGAACCGTTCCGGCAGCTGACCGAGTCGCTGCATCGGGCGCTGGCCGGCGAGCAGTGGACGGACGTGGTGAGTCTGGCCGACCAGGTGCTGGAAATGGCGCCGGAAAGCCGCCTGGCTCAAGGGGCGCGTCGCAAGGCCTGGGCGAAAGTAGGCACCCCCCTGAACGACTCGTTGGCGGGCCCCCGCGTCACGCGCGCGGCCCACGCCAGCGACCGCGGCCCCTGGCCAGCGACATGGAAATCCGCCTGGCTCCCGGAGTCACCGTGGCCGAGCCGCCGGCCGGCCGGCGATTCCTGCTGTGGATCGACGGCGTGGGCGGCTATCTGGTGTGCCTGGGAGACGAGGTCATGCTCGGACAGTCCTCACCCGAGTACTCGCTCGACATCCCGATCCAGGCCGATTTGTCGCGACGGCATGCCCGAATCACGCGGCGGGGGGACGGGTACGTGATCGAGCCGTTGCAGATGACGCGCCTCAACGGACAGGTCATCCGAGGCAAGACTCTGCTGAGCGATGGGGACGAGATCGAACTGGCCCAGGGTGTCCGCCTGCGATTCCGACAACCGCATGCGCTCAGTGCGTCGGCTCGACTGGACTTTCTGAGCCACCACCGCACGCAGCCCAAGGCGGACGGTGTGCTGTTGATGGCCGAATCGTGCGTGTTGGGTCCCAAATGGCAGAACCACGTGGTTTGCCGGGACTGGCAGGGTGACGTGGTCCTGTATCGCCGCGACGGTGAACTGTTCTGTCGGGCGATGGATGCCATTGAGATCGACGGTCGCTTGTGCGACGGCCGGGGGCAGCTCCACCGTAACTCACACGTGAGCGGCAGCGACTTTTCCATGAGTCTCGAGGAACTGTCGTGAACGACTAACGGCAGGCGCAAGCCGGGAGAAACTGGACAAATGCACGAACGAGCCGCTACCCTAGAACAAGGCGGCCAGCACTTGCAGCAGACGGCCGCCAAACAGTCACCTCCTTTTCGCCGGGGACCGGTCCGATGAAATTCATCTACGCCTCAGGTGCGCGTCCCTTGGAGGGATACACGATCAAGCGGGGTGTGGGGATCGGTGGTTTTGGCGAAGTCTATTTCGCGACCAGCGACGCCGGCAAGGAAGTCGCCCTCAAACGCATCCAGCGGAACCTGGACGTCGAGATCCGCGGCGTCACGCAGTGCCTGAATCTGAAGCACCCGAACCTGATCGCCATCTACGACATCCGGTACGACGAGCTGGGCGAAGGCTGGATCGTCATGGAGTACGTGGCGGGCGAAAGCCTGAAGGACGTGATCGATCGCAATCCCGAACGGAGTGCCGCTGGAGGAAGTCAAATTCTGGTTCGGCGGCATCGCCGCCGGCGTGGCCTACCTGCACGACCACGGCATCGTGCATCGCGACCTGAAGCCGGGCAACATCTTCCGCGACGAAGGCGTCGTCAAGATCGGCGACTACGGACTGTCGAAGTTCATCTCCTGCAGTCGCCGCAGCGGTCAGACCGAAAGTGTCGGGCACGTTCCACTACATGGCGCCCGAAATCGGCAAAGGGGTCTACGGCAAGGAGATCGACATCTACGCGCTGGGCATCATCCTGTGCGAGATGCTGACCGGTCACGTGCCCTTCGAAGGCGAAAGCAGCCAGGAAATCATCATGAAGCACCTCACGGCGGATCCCGATCTGCGGCAGGTTCCGGCGCGTTTCCGCCGGGTCATTGAGCGGGCGTTGTTCAAAGACCCGGCCAAGCGATATCGCAAGTGTCGGCGAAATGCTGCGGCAATGCAGCTGGACGGAACCGCACCCGACCGTGCCGCTGGCCGAGGCCGTGGATATTCCGCCGGTCGATTCCGGCGAGTGGCCGTGGAGGCGCCGGTCATCGATCAGGCGCAGACCGCTCTACATCAACGACGAAGGGCTCGCCACCGACGAGATCGTGTTTGGTCCGGTGGTCCAGGTCGTCACCTCCGACAGTGGAGAAACCGCCCGGTTATGTGCGGTCGCAGCCGCGGCTCCGGAACCGATTGCCGCGGCGGTCGGTGTCGGTTACCAGCGATTCAACCATGGTGGAACACTGCCAATCTCAGCACTCCGATCAAGGTCGGTGCTGGTGGCCGGCGCCATCCTGCTGCTGATCCTCAATTCGCCAATGGCTCGTGCCCATGGCCCTGGTCCTGGGTGCGGTCTATCTGGTGTACTTCGGGGTGCGCAGCGTGGTGGTCGGTTCGCACAGTCCGCGGCGCGAGCCGCCGCCGGTGGCGACGGACGGCCCTTGGCTGACGACCCCGACCGAGCCGCGAACGACGTCGACCGCGCGGCCACGCGTGGCACTGGCGCGAGCAGGCGCGCGAAGCTCTGCGGCACAAGCCGGTGGGACAACGATTGACCGAACTGACCGGTTCGTTCCTGATGGCCGCCATCGTGTCGGCCGTCCTGTGCCTGATCATCCTCGTGGCCGGCGGCCGGCGGCTCGACGCCTCGGTCGATACCTGGACCTTCTTCACGTGGCTGACGATCTCGAGCACCGCCGGTGCCTGGCTCATGCTGGGCCTGGCCAAGTTCTGGGAAGGTCACGAGGGGGACGACATTCTGCGCCGATTCGTCATGATGGTGGCGGGTCTGGCGGATCGGCGTGGCGGCCTTCGCGGCGTGCGACATGCTGATGATCCGCTTGTCGACCAACGAGATGTTCAACGTGCTCGATCTGCCCGCGCGACGTCATTCCCCGAAGCATCTATGCCAGCGACGGGACGTCCGGACTGACACCGTTCCTGGCCTACTTCGCCACGTTGTTCGTCGTGCTCCGGTGGTGGCGTCAGGTCGATCCCATGCGGAAGACGCGGTTCAGCTTGTGGGCGACGATCGTCGTCGCCTTCGTGGCGATGCTGATCCCCTGGCAGATTCCGTGGGGGTTCCTGCTGGCGATCACGATCTCGGTGGCCGTGCAACTGTCGGCTCCCTGGATGAACTCGCAGCGAGCGGAACCGGTTGCGGCATGGGCGAATGCGAGGAGTAGGGAGGCAGAGAAATGATCGCGATCCTGATAGTCGCTGTTGTGTGTGGCGTTGTGGTCATGCGCGCCTGTCGGCCGAGCGGTCGGCCACGAGCCCACCATCGCTTGCGAGCTGTCGCTCTGAACCTGTGCGGCCTCGGCTGCCTGGGCGTGGGCTTGCTGGCCCTCTTCTCGTGGTGCCACCGTGGCGCCGTGGTGTCGCATCGGCTGGCAATGGTCGATCGCGGAGTCCGATCCGTCCGGTTCGCTGGTACGACTGCTGGTCGACAGCGATGGGCGAGTCCTGCCTGCCGACGACGCAGGTGCGGATGTGCTGCCGGGCGCTGACGATGCCGCGCACTCCGGTCGCAGACGTCGAAAACACGCCTGCGCCACCGAGTGCAGATGCCGCGGCCGACATCCCCGGCGCGGAACAACCGGCGGAACAACCGGCGGAACTCGACACGCGCCAGACGACGGTGGGAATCGACGCCGCGCTCGAGGAACTCACGCCCCAGGTCGAGATCGACTATGCCGCCCGACCCGACTGGGTCGATCGCGAAGACCGCGACGAGGGGTCCGGTCCACCAGGTCTCGGTCTGTTCGCGGGTCCCTATCCTTCGACAGCGCGAGGCGCGGAAAGAGCTGGAGCGGCAGCTGCAAGCGGGTCACCGACGAGTACATCAACGAGTTTCTGGGCAGGGTTCGGCCGCCCGCTGGATTGCGCTACGATGAGGCTCGCATTCGCCGAGACGCTGGTTGCTGCCCGGAATCACTATCGACGAGAAGGTGATTTCGCCGTCCTTTGGGGTGATGTACCAGTCGCATGCCTTGCTGGAATTCGGGCCGGAATTTCATCGGGACGTCGAGCAGGCGTGGCGTCAGATCGTGGCCCGAGCGCAACTGGTCAAGATGGCGTTTGGGCGCCGCGGCCGTTCTGGGGACGCTGGTGCTGCTGTTCAGCTACTTCCAGGCCGACACGGCCACGCAGGGGCTTCTATTCCGGCCGCTTGAAGTTTGTCACGGCAGTGGCGATACTAGGTTTGATCGCGTCTGGCGTGTTGCTGGCACGATCGATACCGTGGCTCTGGCCGTGACCTGTGACGGCTGGCAAGCTGACCATTTCACGCGGTTCCCCTCCGCGATGTCTATGTCCGGCGCAACTGATACCGACGCCCTGTTGATTGAACGCATCCGGGATGGTGACCCAGATGCCTGGAGCGATCTGATTTCCCGCTACGAAGGGCGGTTGCTGGCCTTTGTCGAGAGTCGGATTGGGCATCGCGGTGCCAGCGAAGATATCGTTCAAGAGGCGTTCATCGGTTTTCTCAACAGCCTGCCCAACTACGACGGTCGTCGTCCGCTCGAAAGCTATCTGTTTTCGATCTGCGCCTACAAGCTGACCGACCATCTTCGGCGCGAAGGACGCCGACCAAGTGTCCCGCTGTCGTCCGGTTCCGATTCCGGCGGTGACTGGCAGGTGCCCGGCAAGGGGCGCGCGGCCAGCAGCATCGCCCGCAGCGGCGAACGCCACGGACTGGAAGAGAAAGCGATCGTTACGGCTCTGCGCGAACAGGTCGCGCGGTGGCAGAAACGCGGCGACTGGACGAAGCTCAAGTGCACGGAGCTGCTGTTCGTGCGCGGCTGGGCCAACAAGACGGTGGCCGAGCAAGCTGGACATCACCGAGCAGCAGGTGGCCAATTTCAAATTCGATTTCGTGGCCCGCCTGCGGTCGCTGATTCGCCGACAAGGACTGTCGGAAGACGTGTTTCCCGAGTTGTACGAAGAAGAAGAGTAGTCCGGTCCAGCGGCCGAGACGGTTGACGTCTCGTGTGCATCCGACACGCAGCGTGAGGAGCCTGCAGTACCCATGACGCACCAGCTGACCGATGCGGAACTGGAAGCCTACCTCGACGAGGCACTGACGCCGCCGGAGATGGCTGCCATCGAAGTGGAACTGCGCAAGTCGCCCAAGCTGCTCAAGCAACTGGCCAGGATCCACAGCCGGCGCGACGCGGGCGTGCATTCGCTGGGCGAGATCTGGCGACGGCATCGCATCAGCTGCCCGACTCGCGAACAGATGGGCAGTTTCCTGCTGGGAGTGCTGGACGATGACGCAGGCGGACTACATGCGCTTCCACCTGGAAGTCGTCGCCTGCCGCGTGTGCCACGCGAACCTGGAAGACCTGCGGCGACGGCAGGCGGAATCGCAACGAGTCGATCGTCGTGCGCCGCCGCAAGTACTTTGACTCGAGCGCCGGGTACCTCCATCGCCCGCTGACGAAGCGCCTCACAGCAGGTGCCGGGCCTTGATGTCCAGGTAGCGATTGACCAGGGGAGCGGTCAGTTCTTCGGGAAACACGTCCAGCACCAGCACGCCCTGGTGCTGCAGATCGGTGAGCACTTCCTGGCGCCAGCTCAGGATCTCGGCGGCGGCCGCCGCGCGATACAGCTCGCGCCCGGCCAGCGATGGCCGGTTCCGCCGCCTCGAACAGCTGGCGGTCGCGGAGCAGGACGCACAGCGGCAAGTGGCGCCCGACCTGTGCTCGCAGGTATCGCTTCACCTGGAAGCTGTTCACCTCGTCGATCAGGTTGCGTGACCAGCACGACCAGCGCCCGTTTGCGGAACTGCGTGGCCAGATGCAGAAACGCCAGGTCGTACCGCGATTCCACCAGTTGCGGAAAGCGGTCGAAGGACGCGTGCAGCAGGTGGTTCATCTGGCTCATGCCGCCGCGGGCCGGAACCGACTTGTGGATGCGATCGGAGAAGCAGACCAGGCCCACCGAATCGCCCTGCCGCAGGGCGACGTAGCCCGAGCATCAGCATGGCGTTCAGGGCATGGTCGAGCAGGCTCAGGCCCGCCGACTTGGTGTTCATCATGCGGCCGCAATCGAGCAGGAAGACGATCCGCTGGCTCTGGCTGGTCTGGTACTCCTTGACCGTCAGCTTGTTCCGGCGGGCCGTGGCCCGCCAGTCGATGTGCTTGTAGTTGTCGTCCAGCGTGTAGTCGCGCAGCCGTTCGAAATCGTGGTCCTGCCCGATCTTGCGGCTGCGGCGCACGCCCATCAGGCTCAGGCGGTTCGTGCGCGCCAGCATGGCGTATTCGGACAGCTGCTCCATGTTCGGGTAGACGTGCATCGCGGACGCGACCGGACAGCGAGACGTACCGCTTCCAGAATCCCCAGCGGACTCCGCACGCGCAGGTGGACGCAGTCCAGCGAGAATGCGCCGCGCCGCGTCGGCCTGAGCCGGTACTGCAAGCTGCGTGCGGCTGCGGCCCGGCAGAGACAGCGCGAACTCGTCGGGTGTGGCCTCGAACGACGCCGGCAGGTCGTCGCGGATCCACAGCGTGGCACGCCCGCGGACGGTGGTTGCACGACGGTCAGCTCGAACCTTGTGCGGACTTCCCAGCGAGGCGACCCGTTCGAGTTCGCGCTGGGCCGAAAACGCGCGGCCCGCGGCAGCGAGCACAAGTCGGCCGACGGCCAGCACGAGCACGGCCGCATCGACCAGCATGACCACGAGCAGCGACTCGGGCACGGACACCAGCAGCAGCGACAGCAGGCACGGGAGCCAGCAGCATGGCCAGCAGCGACCGTGTGCGGATAGACGCGTTGCCGCGCCAACAGGACCAGCGGCACGATCGCCGGCAGCACGGCCGAGCAGCAGCATGATGCAGTGCGATCTGTTCGAACAGCTTCGCGGATCACAGCCGAGGTACCTCCACGGTCCGAATCAGCTCGCCGCAGCAGTCGTCGACGCGATGCCCTTCCACTTCCGCTTCGGCCGTCAGGATCACGCGGTGCCGCAGGGCGGGCAGCGCCAGCTCGCACCACGTCGTCGGGAACGCGTAGTCGCGGCCGTCGAAGGCGGCCAGCGTGCGGATCGCCTGCATCAGGGCGATGCCCGGCCCGCGGCGAGGCGCCCATGTGGAACTGCGGCCACTGGCGCGTCAGCCGCACGAGCTTGTTGATGTAGTCGAGCAGCCGATCGTCGACGCGCACCGCGCCGTTCTCCCGCGTGATCTCCATGATCTCCGCCGGGCGAGGTGACGGTCGCCACTTCCTGCCTCCAGCCGCTGGTTGATGTCGACCTGCGGGCTGTGCAGCTTCAGGATCGCTGGCCTCCTCCTCCGCCCGCGGATAGTCGGCCACCAGCTTGAACATGAAGCGGTCCAGCTGCGCTTCGGGCAGGTTGTAGGTGCCTTCCGACTCGATCGGGTTCTGCGTGGCCAGCACCAGGAACGGGCGTTCGATCTGGTGGCTCGTGCCGTCCACCGTCACGCGATACTCCTGCATGATCTCCAGCAGCGCGGCGTGGGTCTTGGCGGGCGAGCGGTTGATTTCGTCGGCCAACAGAATTTGCGTGAAGACCGGTCCGGGGCGGAAGCGGAACTCCTGCGTCTTCATGTCGAAGATCGGTGCCCCGGTGATGTCGGACGGCATCAGGTCGGCCGTGAACTGGATGCGGCCGAACTGGCAGCCGAGCACGCGGCCCAGCGTGCGCACGAACAGCGTCTTGCCCAGTCCCGGGCACGCTTTCGATCAGCACGTGGCCGCTGGAGAACAACGCCACCAGCGAGCCCAGCACCAGCTCGTCCTGGCCGACGAAGATCTTGCCGATCTCGCGCACCATGCGATCGAAGACCTGCCGCGCTCGCGTATCTTGCGTCCCGGCGGCCAGGCTGCGCTGCACCGACATCGTGTCCGTGGCCGGATCGCCCGCCGCGGTCGTGGCGACCGGGGGAATGGACCACGGTCCCGCCGCGACATCGTCGAGCAGCACGATATCCTCCGGTCCTTCGCCGCTCCCACGCCCGGCGGGGCCCACGGGTGGCGGCGTCACGCGGGGCGGCATGTCCTTGGCCCGGGACTCCGGCTCGGAGATCGGCTGTTCGCTTCCGCATCGCGGACAGCGAAATGTACGAGCGAACGAGCCACGGGTCACTGACGAGGCGTGATGGCAGTCGCGGCAGACGACTTCAATCGCCTTGCCTTCTCCGAAACGATCCGCAGGTGCGCTGTTCATGAATGGGTATCCGACTTCGGTGAAGGTGCTTGTTCCAATTGGTCTGACGAGCCCCGTGCCGTCGGTACGGTGTGTGGGTCGCGATGTACTCCCGCGTCGCGTCGATGGATCGGGGAGTAATGTTCGATCTGTCTTTTGGCGAACGACTCATCCTGCGTGTGCTCCAGCAATTCCCCGAGCGCCTCCACATGCTGGCCGAACTCCGACGGGGTGTCGTCCGGGAGCGGCTTGGGTCGGCCAAAAATCGGGAAGATGCAGAAGCAATACACCAGACCCAGCACGAACCAGTGCGCGGCCAACAGCACGCGTCGTCGCGTGGATTCCGGCGTGGCCGGGTCGCGCGTGGAGTCCGACACGAACGGCCCCCCGGGCCCGCTTTCCAGAAAGGCCACTTTGGGCCCCAGGGAACACTCGCGAATCAGATGGCCGGCGAGCTTCCGGTGCTCGTGATTCACCAGCGGCAGATTCAACAGGAACGAACCGTTGGCGACCACAATGACCTGAGAGTCGCCCCAGGCAGGTTTCGTCACGCGACTGACCAGCGTGGTCTGGCCGTTGCCCAGCAAGACCTCGTACTGCGAATGTTCGGTGATGGCGGGTTCGATGTTATTCCAGACTTTCAGCAGCTCGGTGCGGGTCGGCGTCGCGAGGAGACCCTGGATGCGGATGTCGGTTCCCGCCACATCCATGCCCTGGCTCCAAGGTCCCACGAGTTCCTCCGTCACGTTGCGCGGTTCGTCTCGCCGCATGGTGAACCACTCCAGCGTAGCGTCGGCCGGCATCTTCAGTCGCTGCACGTCGTGTTGGGCCGCGGCCCGCGCCCGGCGCCGCCACAACTCGACCCTCTGTTCGGCCGGCGCGGACGACATCACACTCTCCCAGTACGGGGCCGCCGCATCGTAGTCGCGTCCGATGTAGACCAGCGTCTTGCCGTCCGCCGACGCGAGCCACTCCTCGAAGAACTCGACGGCCTCCGACTTCGGCAAGCCAAAATCGTCGGGCGCCCAGACAATCACGTCGTACCGCTGCAACTGGGGCGAGAGGTTCTTCCACGAATACACCTTGCAGCCCGCCTCGTCAAACATGTCGGCCAGCACGCTGGTCCCATTGACGCTTCGGCCAGCTTCCGCACGCCGTTGACCATAGGTCACTTCCAGTTCGGCGGGAGACCCACAGCCGATCAGACTCAGCCCAAGCAGAGCCAGACCTGTCGCGCGCCGAATCGCTGAGGTCCGCTGGCCATCCGCCTCGGCACCTGTTTCCCGTCGCGGGGCATACCTGTCGCTCCTCATGTCGGTTGCTCCAGTTGCCGATGGAATTCGTCCAGGTTGTCCCAGCAGTGCTGGAAACGCGGCTTCGACAGCGAGTGATGCCCGAAGAAGACGTCCTCGAAGGCAAGCATCGTCTCGCGCAACATCCCTGCAGACCCGGTCGGACTGCGCAACTCGCGCAGGTACTGCCGATTGGTCTTGCCCTTCGCAAGTTGAACCAGATGACGTTGGTCGAGTTCGACCAGCTGATAAGCGTAGGCGTAGATGATCGCCTTTTCGTAATCGCCGGCCTCGTAGCAGGCCCGGGCCGCGGCCAGCAGGTCATGGTCGGAGGGCGGAACACCGATTGGCAGGTCCTCCATCCGCTGCGCATTCGACGCGGTTCGATCAACCACGGCCCCTCGGCGGCATTCCCGGCATCGATGCGCTGTGCCGCCCACACCAGCAGCCAGATCATGGCCACCAGCAAGCCCGCGAGAACGATCCAGGCCAGCACCTGCATGACCTGCCAGAACATCTCCGACGCGCTGGACCTGGTGGTCGAGGTGTTGGGTGCCTGGTCCGCGGCCCACGGCGAGTGCCGGTGCGGATCGTCGGCGTCGGGCGTGACCTCAATCCGGCGCAGCGAATCCGTGTCCGGGTCGTACCAGGGCAGATCGGACTTCGCCCGCAAGGCATTCCGCGCTACGAGCACCGAGGACGCGACGTCCAGGTCGTCAGCGCCGGGTGCCAGGCAGCACAGCAGGAAACCGCCGAGTGCCATGCATCGTCCGTTCATGTCGTGTGTCCCGTCAGGCGATTGCCCTCCGCCCGCATTCGGAGTTCGACCTCCCAGCCTTCGTTGCTGATCCGGAGATCGAGGTAGGCCAGAAAACGCACGACCGCCAGAAATCCCGCCGTCGTCCACAGGGACAACGGGGCCCCGACCACGAACATGCCGGGGCCCAGTGTCCAATCATCCAGGAAAATGCCCTTCACACACAACAAGGTGCCGAACATCGCCGTCGTCAGCAGGATCGCGACGCAGGAGGTGATCAGGCCGAAGTTGATCAGGTTGCCGGGTTGGGACGCGTGCAACATGTGGCTGCGCTTGCGAGCCGTCATCGCCTGCGGATCACGGGCGCGCAGCGGGTTCCTCTCCAGCAGCACGATTTCGTTCAGAAACGGTGCCGTCACGCGCCGCAAGAGTACCGCCAGCAGCAGCAGTGTCAACAGAACTTCGGCCAACGAGTACGCTTGATCTCGGTCCGCGACAGCCAGCAGAAGCAGCGCCGGCAGCACGCCGCGCAGCAGCAGGTGGCACCAGGCGACCTGTGGCAATTGCGGGAGGACGTCGCGCACCACTGCGCGCATCGACGGGGACTCGAGAAACACGGCCTTCCCTAAATAGGCGGTCACGAAGGCCGACGCCAGAGGCGCCTCGATCACGATCATGGTCACCATGGTCCACACGTAGCGGACCAGGCCGGGCACCTGCTCTTCCCACTGCGGCGCGTCGGGATCGGTCTGGACCATCCACCCGGCCAGCCAGTGATTAACCACGGCGCACGGGATCGCGCCGAGGCACAGCGCGAGGGTCAAGGGCCACACGTAGATGCGACACACCTGCAAGGCGAGATCGAGCGTGTCGAACATGCCCCGCTCGCGAATCACAATCAGTGTCTTGTCCAGCTGCACTTACCGGGCCTTCCAGGGAAATCCGAGAAAGATGAAGTAGAACATCAACATCCCGCTCGACAGGATCGCCACCGCGGCCTTGATCGCATAGTCCAGGGAGGTCGGCGAAAGGAATCCCTCGATCAGAGCCGCCAGGAAGAACATGACCATCGAGGCTCCCATCATCGGCATGGTCTCGGCGGCCGTCTTCTGCAGCGATGCGGAACGCGTGAGGCCGTTTGTCGTCAGCCAGCCCATCCCCAGCCGCAACCCGGCCCCGGCCGCGAGCACAATGGCGGTCAGTTCAAACGGGCCGTGGGCGGTGACGAAGTTGAAGAAATTCGCGCCTTCGGCTACGTCGGGGCGACCCATGTAGCCAAACGCGGCGCCGAGAATCAAGGCGTTGGACAGCGTCTCGCGCAGGCCGGGAATGATCAGAATGCCCCAGGCGAAACAGCGCAGGCCGATGCCCGTGTTGTGGCGAATATAAAAGGCCGCCATCGCGTAATTCGCCTGCGGATCGCGATCTCCAATCGGCTCCTTGAAGTTCTCCTCCAGCGACGCCCGCATGCCTTCGGGCAGGACCTGATCGGCCCAGTCGGTCCGCTGATAGGCCAGGGCGGCCGAGATGAGAAAGGTGGCCCAGAACACCACAAACACCAATTGGACACAGCGGTCGGCAAAGATCCGTTGCGGAACGTCTCTCAGCAGCATCGTGCCCCAGGCGGCGACATCCAGATGCCGACTGCGATACAACTGATTGTGCGCCCGGCCCACCAGCTGGTGCAGGTACTGCACCGTGTTGGGAGGCAGTTGGTAGGCATCCGCCAGGGCGAGATCCGCACAGGCGGCCCGATACAGTGCGGCGAACCGGGTCACCGAGGCAGCGTCCATCTTGCGCCGCGTCTGGCCACACAGGCGATCCAGCTCCAGCCAGTGCTGCTGGCGCTGCTCGAGCAATGCCGCGACTTTCATGATCCCCCCACCTTCTGTGCGACGGCCGCCCGCGCCGCGCCGCATGCGATTCGTCGGCGCCGCGATCGGCGATGAACAGCCGGTAATACATCGCACACAGCAGCAGGTCGTAACTCGTATTGTCTGGCAAGCCAAACTGCCGCAGCAGGGGCTGGGCCAGATGCTTGGCAACTTCCCGGCGGCGTGGCGGCGAAAAGTACTTCCGCCGCTCCGCATAGTGCGCCAACGCCCTCGCCATGCTCCGGCTGACCTGCAGATCGGCAGGCAGGTGCGATGCCAACTCGAAGGCGCCGCGGATCCTCAATCTTCGCCACGCCCGAGAGCCACGGGCGATCCTCAACCACGACCATCGTCCGGCAAACGATGTCGCCCAATCGCTGGAAACGACGGTTCGTAGCCATCACCACCAGGCCCAGGGCGTAGGTCGGAATCAACGGCACGGCGGGGCCCCCGAACAGTTCGGCCGAAATCAACGGGCCCATATCGACCGTGCGCATGATGTTCCGCAGCACGGCCTGATACCCGTTGACGGGGCGACCCTGCGCGGTGAGCACACGAATGCCCAGGATGCGTTTGCCCGGCGTCTGCCCATTCCAGTAGGTTTCGAACAGGCCGCCGTAAAACCAGCTCAAGGTGAACTCGGCCAGAATCCAGACGGCCAGCGAGGCAGCCCCGAGGCCGAGCGACAGCAGGGATGCCACGATGGCCAGGCCGAACAGCATGGCAATCCGGATGCAGACGTCGATCAAGTACGCGGGAAAGCGACGAAAGGGCCCGGCGACCCGGTAGTGGAAAGCAATGTTCTCCGGCGTCACGATGTCGACGGTCGTGTCGATCGGAGAGGAGGCTGAGGACATAACGACAACGCTTCAGGATGAGCGGGGGTTACCCGAAGGGACGCGGGGCTGCCAGGGTCTGGCGGTACCGACAACGGACGCCGCTTCATTATCGGCGCTCGGTTGGCGGCCCGCAACCGCTGCCGGCCGGGGTGCTCAGGCGGGCGGCCGGAAATGGTCTGCCCAGCTTCGAGCGCGTGCGGCACTGCTTGCTTGCAAACCGTGCCACACGGCTAACAAGCACGACGTTCAAGAGGCGGGCTTTGGGATAACAGTCCGCTTCCGGGCCAGGTCCGTGTCCCGCTGGCGAATCTGCCCTCGCGACTCCCGATTTTCCGCGTGTCCGCCGAGTAGGTCAACCAGTCGGGGGCGATGTTCGGCGCTGCCTGGGAGGATTCTTTCTGCGTTTTCGCCGTCAACTTGCCGCGAAACTGTGTAGTAAACAAATAGCGGCCCGTTCACTCGCCTTGAGAGACGCGGCACGCCGCACAACATCCGCGATCTGGCCAACCTGCCGCTCTACATCGTCCCGCAGTCTCGCGTGGCCGATTTGGGATTCGCCGACGACCTGCATGGCGTCACCTGCCCGAGCTTGGACCGGTACGTGCGCGAGTACGCGGACGATTATCGGGGCGGCGGACCGGCGATGGTGATCAATGAAGGTGCCATTCGGGAATGCAGCCATCCCAATGACGTCGAGTACATCATCTTGGCCACGGTATTGCACGAGCTGGCCCACATCCTGGAGCGGCCCACGCATTACGCGGAGCGGACCGCCGACGTGGATTCTATGCGGATCAAGTTCGACGCGCTCACGATCGCCCACGCCACGCGCCAGCCTTGGCCCGTCGACGTCCCGGCCTATCACGGTCACGACCAGGTCTTCATCTGCACCTGCCTGCACCTGGCCTATCGCGCCCAGCAGGCGGGCGTCGCCATCTGCCCCAACGTGTTCTGCGCGGGTCGCGGGTACGGCCTGTATCCCGCGACGTCCTATCAGCGTGCCCTGGGCGATGAGCCCGCGCAGCTGCGCCATTTGAAGTTCCAGGAGATACTCACCATCGAACCGCCGGCGGCGTTCACCGCGCTCTGGCAGGACGACGTCAAGCGTCATCACCAGTTGTATCTGCCACCCCAAGGAGTTGAGACATGAGTACGCGACGCGACCACTGTACGAGCGTCGTAGCGAAGTAGATCGAGCGATCCGCGAAGCAAACGATGCGGAGGCCAAGCTGGTCACCGAGTGTGAGGACCCTGAGCTGCGGCGCGAACTGGAGGATGTGGATGCCGAGCTGGTTTGCCTCAGCACGGACCAACGCGACCTGCTCGATCAGGCCAGCTACCTGGAAAAGCAGGCCCTGGCGGAGCAGGACCGCGCAGAGCGGCAGCTGGACCCGGGGTACGCGCGGCAGTACCGCGAGAAGGCGGCGCAGCTCGAAAAGGACGCTGCAGCCCGCAGGCGGGACGCCCAGCGTGTCGAGAAGTCGCACGACGAATTGGCCAAGCGTCGCGACCGGCTCGAGAAGCAGATGCGGCAAGTTTGATGGCGGCAATTCGCGGTGATTTCGGACGATGGCGCCAACGCGGCGGCCGGCGCATTACTGGTCCGCGAACACGGAAGGTGGTATGCTGCGGATGCAGCGTGTTACCGGCCAGGCGAGTAACGTTTTCACAGGGACTCCCGCGATGGTTATTCCCGTCTTGGTAACAGATTTCCGGGGATCATTTTCGGGCGATCACCGGTGAACCCCTACGTCTGGAAGTGGAAGCAACGACACGGGACGAGGCGCTCGAGAAGCTTCGTCAGCTGATTGACAGCCGGGTGGCAGCGGGGGCAGAGATCATAGAGATACCCGTCGGAGCGGAGGCACACCCGCTCGCGCCTATCGCGGGCCTGCTGCGAGATGACCCAACGGCTTGAACAATGTCCGCGACCGCGAAATCGTGCGGTCCGAATCTATATTCCGAGGTCTGGCAGACTCAACAGGCCGAGCGGGTCGGAGTCCCGCTGGGCGAACAGGTCGTCCACTTTCGTGTGGCGGTGGTGGTCACGGGCCAATCGGGACGTGATGCGGACGATCGGCTGGTAGCTCGCAGACTTAATCCCAGCCAACCATCGCTCCCTTCCTGCCGTGGACGCGACGCCGCATGGTGCGCGAACGAAGACGCCTCGGCGTCGGCACTCGTCCACGCCAGGGCGAAATCTCGACATAAGCGGTGGTCCACGTCGACCCTCGGTCTCCATGTTGTACTGAGTCCCAGCCGCAACCTCTTGTCTTTGCGCATCGCGTGCGAAGCGTTTGGATCGATCCGAGCTACCGTGGAGATGCGGCAAGCCAAGCTCATAACTTCGGGACGGGAATCAACAAGAACGGTGCGCGCTTCAGCGTAGGACTGGTTTGCCAGTAGACCCACCCGACGATGTGGTCAAACGGGTCAATCGTTGGCAAGACCCCGATGTTACTGTTGTTTGTCATGCCAACATAACCCATATAGACCGGCTGACCGTTCGCGTACAGTTGTGCTCGTGAGGCTGGGTCCAACAGATTGTAAAACGCGAAAGTTGTGTTTTCGCGGTTGCGATAGAGGAGCACTTCCCCATCCGAGTTTCCAAGAAGAGTAACATCCCCTTCAGCGTTCATGCCTAACACGTAATCTCTGCTACCGTCATATATCTTCTGCAGCCCCAACGCATCTGTGTACCGGGCGGCGTAGTCACCCTTGCGAGCGGTCGCGCTTCCGCAGAACATGCCCGCATCGTTGAGTTGTTGACCCGCGCTGCCTCCAGTCGACATGCCGGTCTGTGCGACCTGAGGCCCGTATGAGATCGATCCATTTCCGTCAATTACGAATCCGTACCTGACGGTCGCTGAGCCGGTGTCAACCAGAATCTGCGAGGAATTGAATCCGGTGGGAGTCCCAGTCATCAATGTATAGACATTGGCGGGATAGCGAGGCGTCCACAGGAAGACGAAGGAACTGGGCGTGCGGCCTGCCACTTCGCCCAACGCATTGAGCTTGAGCGAGGAGTAGCCGCTGTTGCCGACGACATCTGGCAGCAGAATGAAGCCCTCTTCCCGATCCAACACAAAGACTCTCTGCTGCCCACCTTGAGTAGCCAAACCGACTATTTGCCCAGCATTGTTGATATCGTAGCACCACTCCGCTGTCCACCCAGATGCACCCGCCCCAGTCGCGGCGTCGAACCAATCGTAATTCAACAGATTCAGATCCTCGATTTCCAAGTTGTTGTTCCAGCGGACTGCGACCTTCTTGCCTGTTGCGTCGATCGCCCAGGCCACGATTTCTGCCGAATCATTGATGGCGAAGGGCCTACTATCGACACCCCCAAGTTGTGGCAGCCAGACGAGGTGATATTCGACGGGCGCGGTCGGCGGTGGCGATGGTGGCGTTTTCCCTGCGTTTGCCAGCCTGGTGAAATCGAGTGCAATTGGAACGGCGAGCAGAAAACATGTGAACAATCTCATCGTGCGTGACATGGGTCGGATCTCCTACAAGTGTTGGGTAGTGGGCCGAGCGCCGGGGGCTCGGCAGGTAAGGGACGGAAGTCCAGGGAAGTTGGTCTGGTGCGTGGGATCTGGAATTCCTCCTGTGCTACAATCAACAACAAGTTGCTTTGGGCGCACACAACGAGTGCCTGGGTGATGGGCCAGCAGGTAGCAGGTAGGGTGTGCCGAGCTCGCCAATCCGCAATGCAGCCCCATTCCATACCGCACAGGCGAGCGCTGGCACACCAGCACCAGGAACCGACCCAACTCCTGGTGTGCCCGCGCTCGCCGGCACGCTGTTCGATTCACAAAACGCTCTGCGCGGCGAGCTTGGCACACCCTACAACTGCCGCAGCCTTCCTACCGTTCGGGAACTAAGATGAAGGCGATCGCATCAGGCCATGCGTCGTTGATTATGGCGGGGAACGCTGTGCCCGAGGCCAGCACGGGATCGCTCAGAGAAAACCTCTCGTACACGGACCCAGCCTGTTCGAGAAAGATGGCTTCGACTGCCGGATCGGGACTATATGCCAGGTCGGAAAGCGCCCAGAACCCCTGAACAGGGTCGTAGACGAAACCGACACGGGGCCTCTGGTTCCCCTTTGTTGCATACATGCCGCATGCCTGGCCCACCGAGTTGATGTCTTGTGACGCGCTCCATTCCGAGGCAAACGGCGTCGATTTACCAACGTTTGTATCAAAGTAGGCGGCCAGGGTCGTTCCGCCTTTTTTGACTACCGAATGTCCCACCACGCCGGAAGCGTTAATTCTCTTGCGCGTCCAACTCCTCGCGGTGTCGAAGGTGTGCGTTTGCGAAAACGAATTTCCAATCCACTGGTACACGCAGGCTGTGCGGTGGGCATCCTCTCTTCCCACTTTTTCAAGTTCCCCCACCACCTGCAACTGGTCGTTGATATCCGTCGCGTTGAGTAGTTTCGCTGGAAGCAACCGGACTTCGTAAACGGCGTTGGGAGGCGAGTCGGACTTGACGACTGCAACCGCGTAGGAGGAGCCGACTGCCCCCAGCATGTGCCCCTGTTCGCTCATGCGGCCAGTCGCTGTGAATTCGGCCGGCAATTCCTGGATGGGATAGGGTGGGTCGCCCGCCGTACTGCAGACATATCCGCCGCCGGGTCCACCCGTCGTTCGACAGAAGGTTCCGCAAATCAACCCCGATTGCGTGATGCACGTCGCGCTCCTGAGGTCCCACTCGAGCGGTCTTGCGACGAGGTCATTCAGGTACCGCGTCTCAAACGTCTCGGGAGCGAGCGGATTCACGTTAACCACCACAGCTTTGCTGTGGGAGACGCCCGCCGCGTCCACCCAGCTGGTCGAACCGACAGCGATGACCTTGTCGTTCACATCTGCAAGGTAAATTCCCCCACTCATCGCTCCCGGAGGAGTGAGCGGTTCCACTAGCAGGATTCGGTAAGCAGGGGGAGCGGCAGCCGTCACTCCTTGCATGAGAGAAACGAGGACAATCGCAGACAGGCCAACATTGATAGTTCGCATAGTGCGTGGCATGGGTCGCAACTCCTACGATATTGGGTGATGCAAAAAGCTTGGACACTCAATTCCACTGGATTCAAGGCAGCCCATTCATATGTTTGGATTCGGCTTTCCTCCTGTGCTACAATCAACGAACAAGTCGCCCCCGGCGCGCACAACGAGCGGCGCGGGTGATGGGCCAGCCGGTGAGCGGTCTGCGTGGTTGTAGGTGCTCACCGGCTGGTTTTGTTTTTCCTTGTAGGGTGTGTCGAGCTCGCCCCGTTTCAACGTCAACTCATCCGTCGCGATGAGGGCGAGCGATGACACACCAGCACCCGCCTGGCCGCTCATGGTTCTGGTGTGCCCGCGCTCGCTGTCCACGCAACGTTGTCAGGAAACGTTGTCGAGGCGAGCTTGGCACACCCTACAGCTCCCCTATTGCTCATTCGTCCCGCTGTCGTTGGCGGGTGTGTCTTTGCGATTCTCCGGTTCGGCGGCTGGTGTCTCTTCGCCCAGCAAGGCGGCGGCTTCGGTCCAGTATTTGCGCAGCCGCCATTCCTGAGGCTGATGCTCTTGGGTCCAGGCAACGGCCTTCTTGAACCATTCGCGAGCTTGTTCCTGATCTCCCAGTTGCCAGTGCGTCATGGCGAGGAAGAACCAATCGGTGGCATCGTTTTCACGACGCAACTTTATGGACTGCTGCAACGATTCGAGCGCGGCTGCCCAGTCGCCGAGGCGATTTTGGGCCATTCCCAAGGCACGATGGGCGTCAGCTGGATGGGACTTCGCTGCCATCGCCTTCTGGGCAAGCTCGAGGGCTTGTTTGTAGTCCCGAAATGCCGGGTCGGTGGCTGTACACAGCAGATGAGCCAGGAGGGTGAGAATCCCTACATCGGTTGGCGCTTGCCGCAGCGCCTGTTGGTATTCAGCTACGGCTTCCTGGTACTTTCCCTGACCTTCCAGCACCATGGCCAGATTGGTATGGGGCATGAATGAATCCCGAATTCGAAGCACCTCACGGAACTCAGCCACGGCCTCGTCGTTTCCCTCCGACGCCAGTACAATCCCCAAATTGTTGTGCGCTTCGAAGTAGTCCGGCTTGATGCGAATGGCCTCGCGATACGCGGCGATGGCCTCTCGGCGTTTTCCCACATTCCCAAGCAAGTTGCCAAGTTTGTAATAAGCCTGCTCGCCAGAATGACCGGCCAACAACAGGGACAGGGCCTTGTCCTGGTCGTCCGCCTTTATATAGGCCCCTGCCAAGTTCATCAGCGACAGGTGCGTCTCTGGGCGCTCGGGGCCCAGCTGCTCCTTACACCGTGTGAGTGTCTCTTCGAGCACTGTGATGGCCTCGTCCAACCGACCGGCGTCCATGTAGTTCTGTCCCACACTGGCCATCGTCATGAGTGTGTAAGGATGATCTGCGCCGCGGACTTGCTTGCTGAGTTCAATTGTCTCTTCGAACAGAGGAATCGACTGGTCCAGCTTGCCCAACCTCCGATAAGTGCCCGCCAAGTTGTTCATCGACGTTAGGGTATCAGGGTGCTCGGGACCCAGCTTGTCCCTGTTCAATCTGAGGGTCTCTTCCCGAATTGGGAGGGCCTCGTCACAGCGTCCGGCTTTTTCGTATGCTCCTGCCAAGTTGCTCATCGCCCTCAGCGTAAAAGGGTGCTCGAGACTCAGCTTTACCTTACACAGTGTGACTGTCTCTTCGAGCAGTGCGATTCCCTCGTCCAACCGATCAGCCGACGCGTAATTCGTGCCTAGATTAGACATCTCCTCTAACGTTTTTGGATTGTCGTAGCCGAAGACCCGCTTGCGGAGCCTGAGTGTCTCTTCGAACAGAGGAATCGATTGGTCCAGCTTCTTTAGATTCCAATAGCTTGTGGCTAACTCGCTGATCGCGGTCAGTGTGTGGGGGTCTTCCGGTCCCAGGTTCTCCTTGCAAAGTCGGACGTTTTCCTCCATACATTTGGCAGCCTCTTCCCAGCGACCGGCACTGTTGTACGCCCTCGCCAGACCGTGCATCGCGCAAAGTGTGTCGATGTGCTGGGGGCCAAGAGCTTCCAAAAGGATGTCGTACGATTTCTGGGAGAACTGAGTGGCTTCCTGGATCAGCCCGAGACCCAGGTAGGTTTCGCCAATTGCCCCCAGAAGCTTGGCCTGGAGCGGCTTGTCTTCTTTGAACTCCGTCTCCACCCGCATCTTGGCTCTTTCCAGCATCTCGGCCACGGTGATTGTGCGGCCGTCGCGTTCGGGATCGGGGCTGCGGAAGATATCGACCAGGAAGCTGGTCACCGCTTCGGACTGCTTGCGCGCTGCCTCGGCTTGCTCGGTCGCCTTCTGCGCCAGGTCGCGTTGTTGCTCAGCCTCCGCGCAAGTTCCCTTCACGCTGGGCAGATTCTTCGGCCAACTTCTTTTGCTTCTTCGCCAACTGCGTCTGCTTCTTCGCCAGACGTTCCTGGTCCTGGGCGATCTGCAACTGTTCTTCCGCGTATATCTCGGCCTTCGTGGCCCGATACGCCTGACCGGCGGCCACACCGGCACCCAGGATCAAAGCCAGACCAATGGCTGCTGTGGACAGCACCGCCGTCCGATTGCGGCGCACGAACTTCTTCACTCGGTACGCCGTCGATGGTGGACAGGCTTCCACCGCTTCGTCATGCAAATATCGCTGGATGTCGCGTGCGAAGTCATTGGCCGTTTCGTAACGTCGTGCCCGGTCTTTCTCCAGTGCCTTCATCACGATCCAGTCCAGTTCGTGACGCAACGAGTTGCTCAACTCCACCGGATTGGTCTTGCGATGCTCGGACACGGTGGTGGCCGCTTTGCCCATCGCGCTGATGCGGGTGCTCGGACGCGGGGGGTCCTGCTCGCGAATCAGACGACGGACTTCATCGAGCCCAACGTCCTTGAACTGGTCGCTGTCAAACGGCGTGCTGCCGGTCAGCAATTCGTACAGCAAGACGCCCAACGAATAGATGTCGCTGCGCGTGTCGATGTCCAGACCGCTGCGTTCTGCCTGTTCCGGGCTCATATAGAGCGGCGTGCCGATCATGTGACCAACGCCCGTGGCTATCGTCTTGCTGGTCAGCTCCTGGTTGATCGCTTTGGCGATCCCGAAGTCGATGACCTTGGGGACGGGGACCCCGTCGTGCAACGTCACGAGAATATTGGAGGGCTTGATATCGCGGTGGATGATGCCTTTTTGGTGGGCATGCTGGACGGCGTGGCAGACCAGCGTGAAGAGTTCCAACCGCTGCCCTGTGGTGGAGTTATTGTCATCACAATACTGCGTGATCGGCACTCCGCTGACCAACTCCATCACGAAATACGGCCTGCCCGTTTCCGTGGTGCCCGCATCGTGAACTTTGGCAATATTCGGATGATCCATCATCGCCAGGGCTTGTTCCTCGGCGGCAAATCGCGAGATCACTTCGCGGGTATCCATTCCCGGCTTGATGATCTTCAACGCGACTTTGCGACGGACTGGCTCCTTCTGGATAGCCATGTAAACGACACCCATGCCGCCTTCACCAATTTCCTGGTGGAGCTTGTAGGGGCCGATCTGGGTGCCGAGACGTTCGGCAATGGGGGGTAAGTCAATCGTGGCACTGACGTTCGCGGGTGGCGTTTCGAGAAACTGCGGCTCCTCGTCGTGAGCACGCAGTAGGGCGACAATGCGGTCGTACAGCGATTGATTTTCACCGCACGCCTGTTTCAAGTACTCGTCGCGGATCTCGGCAGACTCAATGCTAAAGGCGATCCGGAATATGGCGTCGGCGCCTGATAACTTGACCATCGCATTGCCCTCAACGAGCGGTTGCTCAACACGGCCTCTATAAGTAAGTGCGAGATTTCGCACAAAATCGACTGGTGGAAAATCAGAAGAATCCTCGGAGAACCATTCCGAAGGAAGGTTCAGTCCTGGTCTGCCAATTCCAGGCGCAGCCAAGCCTTGGCGTAAGCCCAGTCGGTGATGGCGGTTGCGACGGCGATCCCCAGGATCTCGGCACTCGCGGGAATGGTAAAGCCAGCGAAGTACCGTAGTTTCACCAGATTTGCTTTGCGCGGGTCTTCCTGTTCCAGTCGTGCCAGTGCCTCGTTGAGCGCAATCAGGTCCACGCGGGGACTGTCGATCCGTGGTTCGACATGGCTCAATTCAACACGTTCGGCATCCCCACCCGCTCGCTGCGTTTTCTTGCGTCGTGCTGCTTCAACCAGAATTCGCCGCATGGCCTCGGCAGCCGCCGCATAGAAATGGGCACGACTGTTCCAATGCGCGACCTTCTCCGTGTCCACCAGTCGGATGTAGGCCTCATGCACCAGGGCGGTGGCCTGCAAGGTCTGGTTAGGTTTTTCCTGGGCCATTTTCGCAGAGGCCAGTTTGCGAAGTTCTTCGTAGACCAGCGGCAGTAACTGCTCGGCGGCCAGGGGATCGCCCGCTTCGATCTTGCCGAGGATGCGTGTAACGTCGCTCATGGCCCATGCTCGCAAGAGAGAAACCGCCCGCTGGTGATTGTACCACGTAATCGGGTTTGCTACCTCATTTACCCCCGCCAGACTGGTTGTTGCGGGACGATGCCATCAGAATTTTGTCCAGCCGCGTTTGATCTGCCGTCAGACGCGACGCTCTGCGCCTCGATCCTGCGGGAGATCAACACCAAGGGCAATGTGGCGCGGTTCGAGAAGGTCGAACGCGGCCAGTTCGCCCTGGCCTCCCGCCGGTAGCCTCCACGGCCACCAAGGTCCCTCTTTCGCCCACGAGGCTCCGTCTTGGGCCTCGTTCTGCGGCGGGACCGTAGGTCGGTCCCCGTTTCTCGTCGCCCACGCCTTGCTTCCTATCGAACAGGCGGTACTGGCCAAGCTCCAGCAATTCATGTCAAACGAACGGACCAAGCGCGCTATCGGCAGCGAGATTAATCGCCGTACGAAGAAGCAAGAAACGCACGTCGGACGGTATGAACTGCAGTTGGCGGACCTGCGGGCCAAGATCGAGCGCGGCACCGAAAACCTGGCCCTGGCCAGTCGCGAGGACCTGCCAGGAATATCGCGTTTGCTCGCCGCTTGGCGCGAACAGGAAACGCAACTGAAGGAGCAACTGCAGCGGGCTCGCGGGGACCACGCTCCGTTGCCCGAGGCGTTGGCAATCCTGGGCCGGCTCGACGATCTCTTGGGGCGACTGCAGGAAGCCGATCGCGAAAAGTTGTCATTTGCCATTCGGCAGACCGTCAAGCGGATTACGCTGCGGCGGGAGCGTCGTGGCGATCGGAAGCACCGGATCACGCTGTGGGACGGCGCAATCGAACTGCGTGACGACTTGGGCGTTACGGGTGTCATCCCGTTAACCGACGACGACCTTCCCAGTCCCGGCCGCTGGCGCAAAGCGGTCGATTTCATTTGGCAGCGGGGAGACGTGGTCTATTTCCGCGATGTGTGCGCACACCTCGGCCGCCAGGGCTCGTTCGCATCCCGCCTGCTGGCCCAAGCCGTGCTCAGCGGCAAAGTCCGCAACCAGGGCCATCAGCAAGGCTGGATCGCGGCCGAATAGGCCACACTTGTATTGTTCGTCTTTTGTCCGCCTCTTGCACGGCTAACAAGTAAGCCGTGCCACACCCAACGCAGGTGCGCTATTTCCTGCCGCTCGCCGTCGCGGGCAGACGGTGGCTGCGAATAGCCGCGAAATCGTGCATACTGGGGCCAGTCACTGTCTGGGTCATTTCCGCCGCTTGAGGAGGATTTGGGAGCGATGAAGTTACAGGGCAAAACAGCGTTGGTCACGGGGGGCGCCACCGGTATTGGATGGGGGATCGCGCAAGCGTTGGCGCGGGAAGGTTGCCGTGTGGCGATTGCCGGGCGGCGCGCCGACAAGCTGCGTCAAGCCGCGGCGACGTGGGGACGGGAGCCGGCGATCCTGTGGCATCCGGTGGACGTGGCCGACCGAACCAGCGTGCAAGAGCTGTTTCGATGGGCGGAGGAATCCCTCGGCCCGCTGGACATACTCGTCAACTCGGCCGGCATCAATATTCCCAACCGGACCATGGCCACCATGCAGCCGCAGCAGTGGGATGAGGTGCTCGCCATCAATGCGACCGGCGCCTTCAACTGTCTGTACATGGTGCTACCGCAGATGCGGGCCCGCCGGAGCGGGCTGATCATCAACGTCTCGTCGGTGGCGGGCAAACGCGCGTTGACGCTCGGCGGGATCGCCTACTGCGCTTCCAAATTCGCGATGACGGCGCTGGGGACGAGCGTGGGAAACGAGTGTGCCGCCGATGGCGTGCGCGTGACCAACATCTATCCGGGTGAAGTCAATACACCCATCCTGGAGAACCGCCCGGTGCCGGTGACCGACGAGCGGAAGGCGGCCATGTTGCAGCCGGAGGACTTTGGCGAACTGGTGGTGGCCATCGCCTGCCTGCATCCGCGAGCTCACGTGTCGGAAATGGTGATCAAGCCGACGGTGCAGGAGTTCTGCTGACACGACCACGACGTGTTTCCGGACGCTGGGGAGCGTGGCCCTGCTCGGTGGTTGTCGACCGGGTCCCCACCGATGGCACGGGCAGCAGTGGTTGTTCTCGCCCGATCTGTTGTGTCGCGATTTCTTCGGTCCACGTGATCCGATGGTGTGAGAAATCGTGCCACTGTGTGCTAACGCGCGGGTCCGCTACGAGCGCGCCGGATCGGCGGGGGCGTTCTCACGCATCTTCTCGGTCAGGTACCGGAGCACGTCGCGCACCGACACCATGGAGACCGGACTTCCGTGCGCGTCGGTGACCGGCAGATGGCGATATCCGCCGATACGCATCCGATGGATGGCGAAGGCCACCTTGGCTTCGCTGTCGAGCGACTGGGGATCGCGAGTCATGAACTCGGAGACCGGGCGGTCCATGAACTTCACCGCTTGCGTGTTGAGCTTGAGCACCACGTCCCGTTCGCTGAAGATCCCCAGGATCTGGTCGTCCTCGGTGACCAGCACGCATCCAATCGATCGTTGAGCGAGCAGCGCGAGGACGTCGCGGATCTTGGTCGCCGGAGCCACCGCGGCGACCGGCCGGGACGGATTCAGGGCGCTCAGGCGATCGCGCAACATGCAGCGTTCGACGTACGTGGCGGGCGTCGGGAGATTGTGATCGCTCAGGGCCTGGCCACACTGCTGGCAGTCGTCCGCGCCAGTGATGTTTTCGGAGTCGCAATAAGGACAGATGATCATTCCACAGTCCATGTGTCGCCGGAATGGAAGAGTTTCTCGAGACTGCCCCGGCCTTTCTTGGCACGTGCCTCTTCAATCTGGTTGTTCAGTTCCACATCATAGAGCGGACGATCGACCGCGCGGAACACGCCGATCGGTTCGGGAAAGTCCGGGTAACGCATGCGGCTCAGCAGGTAGGCCAGGCTCGGTTCCGGCGACTTCTCGTCGTGGAACAGCAAGTCGTCCTCGGTGACTCCGTGGCCCAGTTCGACGATTTCCGGTTCCATGCCGTTCAGGCGAATGCCCTTGTCCCGGTTCTTGCCGAAGATCAAGGGTTTGCCATGCTCGAGTTCGATCGTCGTATCGGCCCTCCGGTCCCGCTCGGTGGCGTAGTCAAACGCGCCGTCGTTGAACACGATGCAGTTCTGGTAGACCTCGATAAACGACGTCCCCTTGTGCTCGGCGGCTCGCTGCAGCACGTCCCCCAGGTGCTTGATGTTGGTGTCGATCGAACGTGCCACGAAGGTCGCTTCACAACCGATGGCGATCGACAGGGGATGGAGCGGATTGTCGATCGATCCCATGGGCGAACTCTTGGTCACGGCGCCCAGGCACGACGTGGGAGAATACTGGCCCTTGGTCAGACCGTAAATGCGGTTATTGAACAGGACGATGTTCAGGTCGATATTGCGGCGGACGCAGTGCATGAAATGATTGCCGCCGATACTCAGGCCGTCTCCGTCGCCGGTGATGACCCACACCTGGAGGTCGGGGCGGGTCGATTTCAGGCCCGTAGCGAATGCGGAGCGCGGCCGTGGATGCTGTGGATGCCGTACGACTTCATGTAGTACGGAAAGCGGCTGGAGCAGCCGATGCCGGAAATGAAGACCAGTTTCTCGCGGGGCATCTGCAGCGCGGCCATCACCTTCTTCATCTGCGCGAGAATGGAGTAGTCGCCGCAACCGGGGCACCACCGCACGTCCTGGTCGCTGGCGTAGTCGGTCGGTTTCAATACGGGGAGTTCAATGCTCATGGCTTTCCGCTGACGATTGCGAGTTCTTTCCGGATCTGTTCCACCAGTTCGCCCACTGCGAATGGCTTACCCTTGATCTTGTTGTAGCCGACGGCGTCCACCAGGTACGTACTACGAAGCAGCATGCGGAGCTGGCCGAGGTTGAGTTCGGGGATCAACACGCGTTTGTAGTTCCGCAGCACGTCGCCCAAGTTGCGAGGGAACGGGTTCAGGTACCGCAGGTGCACGTGGCCGACCGACAGACCCTGGCTCTGGCAGCGGTGCACGGCTGTCGTGCAGGCCCCGAACGTTCCACCCCAACTGACCACCAGCAGATCGCCGCGCTCCGGCCCGTCGACTTTCTGGAGGGGAATGTCGAGGGCGACGTTGGCGACCTTCTGCGCCCGCAACCGCACCATCGCGTCGTGATTGTCCGGGTCATAGCTGACGTTCCCCGTCCGATTCTGCTTTTCCAGTCCCCCGATGCGATGCATGAGATCCGGAGTTCCCGGCAACGCCCACGGTCGTCCCAGCCGCTCGTCCCGCTCGTACGGCAGAAACTTCGAGCCGTCCTCATTGGCCACGGGATGCTTGATCTCCATCCGCGGCAACTCTTCGATCGCGGGAATGCGCCACGGTTCCGACCCGTTGGCAATATAACCGTCGGACAACAACATCACCGGTGTCATGAAGCGCACGGCGATCCGCCAGGCTTCCTGCGCGATGTCGAAGCAGTCGGCGGGACTGGCGGCCGCGATCACCGGCAAGGGGCATTCGCCGTTGCGGCCGTACAGGGCCTGAAAGAGGTCCGACTGTTCCGTCTTGGTCGGCAGTCCGGTGCTCGGTCCGCCGCGCTGCACGTTGATGATGATCAGGGGGAGTTCCAGCATTACGGCCAGACCAATCCCCTCGCCCTTGAGCGCCACGCCCGGGCCGCTGGTCGTCGTGATGGCCATGGCGCCGCCAAAGGATGCTCCGATTGCGGCACACATGGCCGCGATTTCGTCTTCGGCCTGGAACGTGCGGACACCGAACTGCTTGAACTTGCTCAGTTCGTGCAGGATGTCACTGGCCGGAGTGATCGGGTAGCTGCCCAGGAACAGTTCCTTGCCGCTCAGTTCCGCGGCCGCCACCAGGCCCCAAGCCAGCGCCTGATTGCCCATGACGTTGTTGTACGTTCCCGGCGGGAGCTTGGCCGGATCCACACGGTAACTGCTGGCGAAGGCTTCCGTCGTCTCGCCGTAATTCCATCCGGCGCGCAGGGCCTTTTCGTTCGCCTGGGCGATGTCGGGCCTATTGCCGAATTTGTCGTGGATGAACCGCAACGTGGCACTCAGGTCCCGGCCATACAGCCAGTACACGAGTCCCATGGCGAAGAAGTTGCGGCAGCGATCCGCGAACTTCACACCCAAGCCCAGGTCTTCCACCGCTTTTCTCGTGAGCATCGTCATCGGCACGCGCAGCACATGGAACTTGTCCAGCGAGGTGCCGTCGAGCGGGTTCTGGTCGAGATTCGCCAGCCGCAGTTCTTTCGGCTCGAAACTGTCTTCGTTGACGATCAAGATGCCGCCCGGCTCCAGATCGTCGATATTGGTGACCAGCGCGGCGGGATTCATGACCACCAGAGCGTCGAGGCGATCTCCGGGCGTGAAGATATCGTGCGAGGAGAACTGGACCTGAAAGCCGCTCACGCCCGCGCGGGTTCCGCGGGCGCTCGGATCTCGGCCGGGAAGTCGGGAAAGGTGGCCACGTCGTTGCCTAGCAGGGCCGACGTGTTGGTCAACTGCGTTCCCAGCAACTGCATGCCGTCGCCGGAATCGCCGGCCAACCGAACGGTGGCGCCATCGAGGGTGATCGTTTTCTTATGGGTGGCGGGGTTTGGCACGCCATCGGTAGTTGTTGACATGGTCCGCTCGTCGTCTCCTGGACTTCTCCAGACATGTTATGTGGACGGGGAGAAAGCAGGCGCCCTCCCGCTCTTGCGCCGAATGGTGTGGCTTGGGCGGCAGCGTATACACGACATTCGGAAAATGTTCGACCAGATACTCGAGGATCCCCGACGCTCCCAGCATGCCGATCGGGTGGCCGGCCTCATCCAGGATCGGCAGGCCTCGATACCCGCCCCGAGCCATCACGGAAATCGCCTTGCCCACCGTGTCGCCGAGCGTGAGTGTCACCGGATCATGCACCATCACTTGCTCGATCGGCACATCCAAGCTGACCTTCTCCACCAGCAACCGGACAATATCCCGTTCTGTGAGGATCCCCACCAAGGCACCGCCCGGATCGCAAATCAACACCGAGCCGCGGCCGCCCGACTTCATCAGTTCGAGCACTTTCCGCAGCGGGCTGTGCGGAGGTACCGTCAAGGGTTCCGCGGGTGCGCCTGCGTGACCGGCTCCGAATTGAGATTCAGCTGAAAATCCACGGCGGCATTCCTGACCTGAGGGACATCCAAGAGTTCCTCACATTCGGCGTGTCCGATTTGCTTTCCAAGCGCGGAAAAACGGGCCCCTCTGTCTCTGTCGCACCTGGCACCACTTCGACGTCCTGTCACCCGAAGAGGCATGACCTACCCGAGAATGTACCATCCGCGCGGTGGAAGTAGAACCGCCGTGTCCGCGGAATTCGATGGTTTACACCTCGCTGCGCGCAAATCCGCCTCTGACTTGATAGCCGCTCCGGCCGGTTCGTCCAGTGACAAACCCCCAGCATTTCGCCACTGCGTCACCGCGTCCACCAGCGACCGTCCTGACTCCCGCCGGTCGAACCGCGCGGACGCCCGCCACCCGCGGTCGCCAATCGTCAATCGTCGGGCGACGGGCCGTCGAGCAGTGGTCCGGGCGGTGTGTAGAATCGCGTGAGATCGATACCGCCCCGCTGTTCATCCTCGAGCAGTTTCGTCCGTGTTTCGAGCCGTTCCATCCGCCGCAGCAGCTGAGGAATGAGGTGCGGAGTCTCATCGATCGGCTGCGGACGCGGGACGTGCGGGTATCCCAAGTGGCGCTGTAAGGCGGCAAACAGGTAGAGCGGGTCCTTGCGGCGATTGGCCAGGGCGATTTTCCCCTCCTTCTCGCCGAACAGGATCGGCTCGTTCGTGTCGAGTTCGCCGAAGCGGCGGATCCGGTCATTGGCGTAGTGCTGGCTTCGCACATAGACCAGGTCCGCCAAGTCGATGATGCCCACCTGTCGGCGGACCGTTTCCAGCCACTTTTGCCAGGCCTCGTCGTAAATCGGATCCTGGGCCATCGCATCCAGACCCTTCTCATACCGCAGCCGATTCCGGCAGAGGGCCTCGAACTGGTACAGGAACGCACCCGGGCGGCTGGCTCCGGCGGCCCGGTACTCGACCTCGTAGCGGAGTATCTCGAAGGCCACGCGCAGGTCGAAGCGGCCCCGCTCGTCCTCCCCTTCGCTGACCACGTACGTCTGAAAGCCCGTGAAATAATGCGCCAGCTTCCGCATGCCGGAACTGATTTCACCCCGATGTTTGAGCTCCCCCAGCAGAAAATCCAGGGCCATGGGCAGTTTGGTGGTGGAGAGCACTTCATCGCGCAGTTGCGCCAGCAGCTCCTGCAACGGCATGTTCTGCGGGAGACGCTCACCCACCGTGCGGAAGAAATAGGCCTGTTCGATGTATTCGTCGCGGTCCAGCAGAGGCATTTTCCACGCGTCTCGTCTCAGGTAGTCCAGTAGCCGGTCGCGGGGGTCCCTGGCGAATGCGGCTCCCGTCGCACTATAATACGGCCGTTGGTCTGCGGCAGGTAGTCATGCCTGCCCACCTTGTGCGGAGTAGGCTGAGGGTTACTGTGGCACGCAAGTTTTCGTCTGTCCAGGCGGCCGTTGACGCCATCGCGCGCGGGGAAGTCGTGATCGTGGTCGACGCCGAAGACCGGGAGAACGAGGGAGACTTCATTTGTGCCGCCGAAAAGGCGACCCCGGACGTCGTCAATTTCGTGATGGGCGGCCGGGGCGAGTTCTGCGTGCCAGTGCTGCCGGATATCTGTCGGCGGCTTCAGGTGTGGCCGCTGGTCGAAACCAATACCGCGCCGCTGCGGACGGCGTTCATGACGCCCTTGGACCACGCCACCGTCCGGACCGGGATTACGGCCGAAGAACGCTCGGTGACGGTGCGGGCGATTGTGGATCCCAAGACCGGCCCCCAGGACTTCGTGCGCCCAGGACACGTTCACTTGCTGCTGGCCAAAGAGGGTGGCGTGCTGCGACGTGCGGGCCACACAGAAGCGGCCGTCGACTTGGCCCGCATGGCAGGCCTGACCCCCGCCGGAGTATTGTGTGAAATACTGGACGAGCAGGGTGACCGGGCGAGTCGCGAGCAGTTGCTGGAGATTGCCGATCGGCACAACCTGGAGATCATCTCCATCGAGGAGTTGATCGCACACCGGCGGCTGAGCGAAAAACTGGTCACCCGCGTCACTGAAGCCGCCTTGCCCACACGCTACGGCAAATTCAGGATCGTCATTTACGGCGTCAAGTACGAGGAAGACGTGCCGGTGGCCTTGGTGCTCGGCGACGTCGCGCACGGAGACGGCACCGACACCGAGCGAATCCCGTTGGTCCGCATGCACTCCAGCTGTTTTACGGGCGACTTGATCAATTCGTTGCGCTGCGATTGCGGCGATCAGCTCCGCATGGCGCTGGATATGATCGGACAGGAAGGCCAGGGCGTGTTGGTCTACCTGCCCCAAGAAGGACGCGGGATCGGTTTGGCCGAGAAAATCAAAGCCTATGCTCTGCAGGACCAGGGGCTCGATACGGTGGAAGCCAATCACGCGCTCGGCCACAAGGCCGACATGCGGGACTACGGAATTGGTATCCAGATCCTGAAGGATCTCGGCTTGCGGAAGATCCGCCTGTTGACGAACAACCCCAAGAAGACCGAAGCCTTCAGCTTGCGGAGTTATGATCTGGAGGTTGTCGATCAGGTTCCGATTCTGCCCCCTCCGAACAAGTACAACGCCCATTACCTGGCCACCAAGCGGGACAAGCTTGGCCACCAGATCCCGTTGGACTGACCACCCTTCTCAGCCGCAGGCTGACTACGTCCGGGCCCAATTTGACGCGCCGCGATTGGTGACGTAGAGTTCGTTTGCGGTTTCACGTTTCAAGTCACCCGTCTCGTCTATGGGTTGGCTTGGAAGAGGGCCTCGCCTGCTTGGGGACTCGGTTCCAGTCCGTGGGCCACTCGTGGAACGCGGCCGCACTTCCCACGCGTGCGGATCGACTTATCTACGCACCCGAATTCACAGAGGACTGTTGGCCATGAGCATCGTGGCAGACCCATCGCCATGCGCGGTGTCGTTTTCGCTTCGCCCGGGGGTGGATCAGCAGGTGCACGAGCACGTGCGGGAAATCGTCCGACAGCATCGCCCCCGTCCGGCAGGTGGTGACAGGCGGTGCGACCGTCGCGAACCCTTTCCTTATCCCATCCACGTCACGCCGTTGGCGGACGATGGTTCGATATTGAAAGAGGAGACAATCGTCGTTTTGGGCAAGCATCTGTCGGAACGTGGCCTAGACTTTTACTATGAGGCGCCGTTGCCGTACCGTCGCGTGATCACTTCCTGGGAGTGCCGCGATGGCAGCTGGCTGGCGCTGATGTTGGATCTGCGTTGGTGCCGTTCGATGCGTCACGGGTGGTACGAGAACGGCGGACGTTTTCTGCAGGTCGTGCCTTCACCGCTCAGTGAAGTTGGTGAAGCATGTCCGGCGGAAGCTTCCCCGCCAGTGGAAACATGAAGGCCGCGTCGCCGAGGGCTGATGCGTGTTCTTCCAGGACACAACCCGCACCGTCAATCCGCGTAGGATCCCGCGTTCTCCGTCCTTGACTTCCCGCCTCCCTAATTGAGGCGGCGAGGTGTTTGGGAATTCGACAGTCCATGACTGTCGTTCAGCATACGACCACGAAAACCAATTCGCTGCAATAGACCGGGCCGCGTGTTCTCAGCGCGGCCCGGTTCGTTTTCTTGAGCGACGCGGTGGTCAGCTGCCGGACGGGTTGTTGGTCGTTGGTGCGGGGGGTGAGGTGGGAACGGGCTCGCCAAGCATGGCGGCCAGTTTGGCTTCCAGCGCGGAACCACGCACGAACAACTCCGCGATGTTCCCCTGCGCGTCGGTCAGCACCATGTAAGGAATCACCTCCACACCAAATTGCTCGGCCAGCTGGTTGTTGATGATCGTCACCCAGGGAAGCTTCGTCTCGTCCAGGAACCGGCTGGTGGCCGCGGCATCCTGGTCCAGGCAGACGCCGATGACTTCGAATCCCTTCGCGTGGTACTTCTCGTACACCGACTTGACGGCCAGCAGTTCCGGTCGGCAGGGAGGCGAGATCGAGGACCAGAAGGCCAGCAACACGACCTTGCCTTGGTAGGGAGCGAAATCCAGCGGCGCGCCGCCGAGCAGCGTGCCTTCGACCGACAGCGGCTTCCCCAACAGATTCAGGCGGCGGACGACCAAGTCCGTGCGTTGCTGGGCGTACTGGCGGAGATCCGCCGTCGGGCTGTCCTTGTAGGCGGTCTGAATCAACTCGCACACCTGGTTCGCCAACGCGTAGTTGCCGGACTGTTCCAGGACGGGGACACAGTCCAGCGCTTTTTCCAGAGCCACAACCCCGCTCTTGGGTCGCTGCAAGAGCTGCTTCACGCTGTCGACGAACGCCGCTTCGGCTCCCTCCCGTTTGAGCACGACCTCGTTCAACTTGGTGTCCAGTTTCAGGTCCAGCAAGATGAGCTGTTCCTGCATGTTGTCCGCCTCCGCGGCGAGTTCGGGATTCGGGTGGTCCTTGAACGCGTCGGCAATCAACTTGAAAGCCTCGAAGGCCTCCGTGTCGCGGCCCACGGCGCGCAAAGCCATGACCGCCTGTTGTGTCGTACTGAGGACCGAATCGTTGCGGGCTGCGTCGACCAATATGGACTTCAACTGCGCCATCAGACCGTCCACATCCTGACTTTTTTTCTGGGAAATCTCCCCCACCAGGAGACCCAGCAAGATCGAACGACCCTCGATGGAAACCGAAGCATCCTTGTCGGCGGCCAAGGAGTTGGCAAACTCGCGAATCTGCTCGGCCCACGGACGATCAGGTGCTAACCGACTAAGCATGGTCAAGGCGCCTGCCTTGTAGCTGATTCGCGCTTGCGGGTTTCCAGGTCGACCTCGGCCGCCAGCAACTTATTGCTGGCCTCCAGCACCGCCTCAAACATCGGCTGCATGGCCGCCGGATTCGCGTTGCCGCTTTGGATCTGCCGCTGGAGGCCGACGACTCTCTCGCCCATTTGATTGATGAACGCCACGAGCTCTTCGGGTGTCCCTGACGGGACGGTGATGGTGTCGAGTTGCTCACCCGGAATCGACGGGGGCTGCTGGGGAGCTCCGCCGGGCATCAACGCGCTGCCTGACGCGGTGTCCGCCTTCCCGGTCGGGACCCCATCCGTCGCGCGGGCGGGCGACAAGTCGGGCGAGGCGACGTTGCGGTTCGTGCCCTCGTCCGCCACTTCGAATTTGGGTTTCGCCGCTGCGCCCGTACCGGGATCGGATTTGCTGCATCCTCCGGCGACGATTACCAGGCACACCGCGCACGCTCTCCACCACCAACCCATCGAGGACACTCCTCGCCACGCATCGATCAGCATCGCATTTCTCCGGAGAGGACAAGGGTTCTGCAATCTGCGGCTCACTGCTTCTGTCCATCTGCAGCCTGTGTGGCACGGCTTGTTTGCGAGCCGTGGGACGGCACGGCCAACAAGTAGGCCGTGCCACACTGCGGGTCCGCCCATTGTAAATGATCACTGCAGACCGGGCAGCCCCAGTCGCTGGCGACACCCTTAGTGGTGGAACTGGCAGATGATACTCCAGGCCTCTTCCGGCGTCTCGGCGTACGAGATCAAGTTCAAGTGTTCGTCGGCGATCACGCCTTCGTCCGCGAGGAACTGGAAGTCGATCACCCGACTCCAGTAATCGCGTCCGAACAGGATGATCGGAATCTGCTGCATGCGCTGAGTCTGTCGCAAGGTCAGCGCGTCGAACAGCTCGTCGAGCGTGCCGAATCCACCCGGAAACACGACCAGGGCCTTGGCACGCATCAGGAAGTGCATTTTGCGGAGTGCGAAATAGTGGAACTGGAAGCACAGGTTCGGTGTGATATAGGGATTGGGTATCTGTTCGGCGGGCAGTGTGATGTTCAGACCGATCGACTTCGCCCCCACGTCGTGCGCCCCGCGGTTCGCCGCTTCCATGACGCCGGGTCCACCCCCGGTGATGATCACATAGTTGCACTGGCCATCGATCTGACAGGTCTGGGAAACCAGCTGTGCGAACTGGCGGGCGGCCTCGTAGTAGATCGACTTGGCCACGATGCGTTCACAGCGCTGGACGTGCCGTTGTCGCCGGGGATCATGCGGCGCTTCGGCCAGGGCGGCCTTGGCCCGCTCGAATTCCTGCCGCGCCGCGCCCTCTTCGACGACCTGTGTGCCACCGAAGACGACGACCGTCGAATTCACCCCTTCCTCGGAGAAGCCCAGTTCGGGCTTGAGCAACTCCAGCTGGACACGTACCGACCGCAGTTCCGGCTGCTGAAGAAACTTGGCGTCGTACTCGACCGGCAGATAGCTCGGTGAATCCAAGATCGCCTTGAGCTTCTCGCGGGGGTCCACACCAGTCATGGCATCTCCTCGTACGCTGTGCGCAGGTGGCGCGGAGGGTTGGTATTGTGTCAGGTATGGCGTGAGCAACGAAACGCCGTAGGTGGCCAGCGCCAAGATACAGACGGGCCCGAGGCTGCCACCCGGACCGAGCGCGGGGCACAGCTCGAGAGCGTTCCTCCATTGGACGATGTACAGCAGCGCGGCAACCGTCAAGTAGCCGCACCAGGGACCGGTTCCCCAGCGCGGATAGACCAGCGTCATCAGGGTGGCGATCAAGTGTCCGCTCGCCGCCAGGAGCGCCACGGCGACGGCGGCTTGCCAACCGAGGTAGATTCCGCACAGCGCGCAGGCCAACAACTCGGTGCCGTCCCCCGGCCAGGGGCCCGCGCGACGCGCCCGGCACGGCCAGACACAGCAACCCATGACGAGGCCGGACAACCCACCGATGACCGCGTCCGCGGTTCCCAACAGCCAGCCGGGAGCGCCAACCAGGTAGCGGAAATGGACCGGGTGCAACCCGGCCAGCCACGGCGCGGCACCCAGTCCGATCGCCAACGCCGGCCAGAAGACCCGCCGGGGTACCCTGTCGCCGTTCGCCTGGATCAGCGCCACCGTGAACAAAGTGGTTAGCAAGACGCTGTGGTAGGCGTACAGCGACCAGTACTGCGGCGGAGTCAGATAGTAGTAGCGAGCGGCGTCCGGGGGCAGCGGAAGATTACGGCCTGCGACTAGTCCTTCACCCAGAGCCACCGCCAGGAACAGCAACGCGACCAACAGTTCGATCAGCGGATAGCGTGCCGAGATCCACGTGCCGCAATCGCGGCAACGACCGCGCAGTGCCAACCAACTGACGAGCGGGATGTTGTCGTGCCAGCGGATGGGATGCAGGCACTTGGGACACCGCGAACCGCTGCGCGCAATACCAACACCCGCTGGCATGCGCAAGGCCACCACGTTGATGAAGCTTCCGACGCAGGCACCCACCGCGAACAGCCAGACTGCCAGGAACACCAGCATGATGTCGGGCAGAAGCAGATACAGGTTGACAGCGGAAAACACGAGTGGCATTACACGTCATATCGGGCGCGATATCGGGCGCGGTGAGCTGGACAGCGCGTCTGACGCTGTTCTCCCAGCTCTATCCTAGTCGGGCATCCAGTCCCTTACAGGTACCTGGCCAGGGGACCGCCTCGCGCGGCCAGGGCGTCCACACGACGCGTGACTGCCGGATCTTCGACCAGCGGTGGGGCGTGCTTGGGTTTGATCCGGGCGTCGGTGACCAGGGCTCCGCGACAACCCCAGTGCTTCCGGTCGACGAAGGCCGCGATGCCATCGATGTCCGAGGCGGGATCGCTGCGCGTAAACGTGACCCAGAGGAAATTCTCCCAGTTCCGTGCCGTGAATTCGCTGTCATCCACGACCACAATCCAGGGAAACTGATTGATCGGAGCCGGTACGGCCTGTTCCCGACAGAAACGACCAATCGCCCCCTCCCCCTCGATCTCATACTCGGGGCCCTGCACCGCCAGCACGCCCGGCAGGCAGACTCGCGGGGCGGTGAAACCGGCCGGCAACCGCAGGTCGCCGGGAACCTGGTCCGGGAGCGTGCGGATCGGCGGGCCCGCCGCCGCGATAATGACCTTAGAACCTTCGTTCAGCGCCGTACCGGAATAATCCAGAGTGTCGATCGTCGTGCAGGTCTGGAAATGCAGGTCGCGTGTCCAGTCCACCCGCTGCAACGCGTGCCGCAGAGAACGCCCCCACATCGTGGATCTCAAGATCGGGATCGTCGCGGCGGTCCACGATCCACAAGTACTTGGACAACGACATCTGGCCCTGGCCCAGGATGGCATTGGCCTGCGTCAGCAACTCTCGCGGGAATCGCACCGACTCGTAGGGCACGTACCGCTCGCTGCCGATCGCCAGCATCAGCGGATGGACGCCCGCCGCATCGACCGCATGGACCGCCTGCACGCCGGGAACGACGGTCGGGACCACGGGTGCCGTCAGGTCGTGGATGAGTTGCCCAAAGACCGTGTCTTCCTGCGGCGGTCGACCCACCACGGTAAACGGCCAGATGGCGCCGTCACGGCAGGTGACACGTTCCACACGCACAAATGGGAAGTCGTGTTTCCGACTGTAGTAACCGAGGTGGTCGCCGAAGGGACCTTCGGGAAGCAGTTGGGCCGGATCGATCGATCCCTGAATGCAGAAATCGGCCTCGGCATAGACCGGCAAGTGCCCGGTCCGGCAGACCAGCGGAATCCGGTGTCCCGCCAGCGCTCCGGCAAACGTCAGTTCGGACATGCCTTCCGGCAGCGGCATGACGGCGGCCACCATCATGGCGGGAGTGCCTCCCACGAAGATGTTCACGCGCAGCGATTGGCCGCGCTGGAGCGCGGCGGCGTGATGGACACCAATGCCGCGATGCAGCTGGTAGTGCAGGCCGACCTGTTGATTCGGCACATATTGGCCGCCCGAGAGCTGGACGCGATACATGCCCAGATTGGCGTGCGACAGACCCGGGTGACCAACGTCCTCGGTATACACCTGGGGCAAGGTAATGAAGGCTCCACCGTCGTCGGGCCAGGACTTGAGCTGTGGCAGCTGATCGATCGTCACCTCGTGGGCCAACACCGCTCCCCGCGCACGCCGCCGGGGACGCATGTGCCACACCGCGGGCAAGGCCCGCAGGGATTGGAGAGGGGCTTGGCCCAGCCGGCTGGGGTCGGTCTTGAGGGCAATCAGGTGGCGGACGCGGTCGAGCGTGTTGCGAAAGATGTAATGCGCCCGCTGACTGGTTCCAAACAAGTTCGAAACCATTGGAAAGCGACAGCCGGCGACGTTTTCAAACAGCACGGCCGGTCCCGCCGACCGATAGACGCGGCGCTGAATCTCCGCGGCTTCGAGCGTGGCGCTGACTGCTTCGGGGAGCCGGACCAGGTGCCCCGCGCGCTCCAGGTCCGCAACGCATTGTGCAAGTGTGCGATGAATCATCAAATGGCGGCTCCCCTGTCATCTCACGGAGCAGTTGTCGTAGAATACGTCAGTTCGATCGTGTTCCCCAGTCTGTCTTGCCCTGTGAGGCTGTGCCATGAACGTGCAAACCACGACGGCGTCGGCGACCGAGCTGGAATCTGATGCCATGGTAGCAGGGATCTTCTCGGATGGCATTCTCGGTCCCGCGCTGGCCGACCTGAATGCGGCCACGGACGGGATGATCAAACGGCTGATCGCACGCAAGGAGATCTCGGGCAAGGTCGCGGAAGTGGTGCGATTGCTGGAACCGCCAGGGCTGCAGACCGGCGAAGTCCTTGTCGTCGGTCTGGGGGACCGCGCCACGTTCGGCCAGGCGCAGGCGCTGCACGCCGCCGGGGCGGCTGCCAAGCAGCTGGCCGCGCGGCAGCGGAACGGCGTCGTCTTCTGTTTTGACGGCGATTGGGATGACGCGACGGTGAGCGCAGCGATCTGCGGAGTGATGACCGGGTGCCATGGCCAGGATCTTTACCGGAGCGAACGAAAACTGCATGTCTTTCGCGAAGTGCTGTGGTGCGGCGCGTCGTCCCGAGCCGTGGCGGAAGGAGTGGTTCTCGGTGAGTGTGTGAACTTGACCCGCCGGCTGGTCAACGAACCTCCCAGTGGAATGACACCGGCACGATTCGCCGAGGAAGCCACCGGACTGGCCGCGACTTTCGGACTGGAAATTGACGTTTGGGATGAGGCTCGGCTACAGGAGGAGCGGTGTGGTGCGCTCCTGGCCGTCGCGCGAGGTTCGGTGCATCCGCCACGGCTGGTGACGATCAGGTACCGCGGTTCCGACCCCAGCGATCCGCCCATCGCGCTGGTCGGAAAGGGCGTCACGTTCGACTCCGGTGGCTACTCTCTCAAGCCGACGGACTCGATGAAGACCATGAAGTGCGATATGGCGGGCGCGGCCACCGTGCTCGGTACCCTCCTCGCCGTCGCGCGACTCAAACTCCCGGTCAATGTCACCGGCTACATGGGGATGGTCGAGAACATGGTCAGCGGCGACGCGTTCAAACTGGGCGATGTGCTCACCTCGCGCCAAGGCAAAACCATCGAGGTCTTGAACACCGATGCGGAAGGCCGCCTGGTGCTGGCCGACGTCCTGGACGTGGCCGTGGAACAGGGCGCCGACCGGCTGATCGATCTGGCGACGCTGACCGGGGCCTGCGTCGTCGCCCTGGGCACCGATGTGACGGGCCTGATGACGAACGATCAGGCCTGGTGTGACGAGCTGCTGGAGGCCGCCCGACTGTGTGGCGAACCGGCCTGGCAGCTGCCGATGTTTCCGGAGTTTGGCGAGCAGGTCACCAGCGATGTGGCCGACATCAAGAACATCGGGGAAGATCGGTGGGGGGGAGCGATCACGGCGGCGAAATTCCTGGAGCATTTTGTCGGCCAGCGGCCGTGGGTCCACGCCGATGTGGCGGGACCCGCTTTTGCCGAAAAACCCAAACCATGGCTCGATGCCGGAGGGACGGGATGCCTGCTGCGAACGCTGATCCGCTTGTTCCGCAATCGTGCCTGATCCGCGACCGACGAGCCGTCTCGTACCCCCCACTCGTCGTGTAAGATGGTGTCGCGTCGGAAGCGACATGGGCCAAGATCGAGGTCGCCTGGGCGAATAGTTTCGTAGTTCGACGAGGCCAGCATCCGGGGAGTATCCGCCATGTATACGCTATTTCTGATCTGTGCACTGGTCGGAGGCACGATCTTCATTTTGCAGTTTGTGCTGTCGATCGTGGGGGCCGGTGCGGACGACCTGGACTTTGCACACGACATTCCCCACGACGTGCCGCACGATTTTTCCGGCCATTCGGGCGATGTGACGGGCCACGCGCATGGCCACGGTTCGACGTGGATGTTTGGAGTGATTTCGTTTCGCACGGTTGTCGCGGCTTTGACGTTTTTCGGGCTGGCCGGGCTGGCTTCGCTGTCGGTGCCGCTCCGTGGCCCGGTGACTCTGCTGATTGCGATGGGGGCCGGCGCGGCGGCAATGTACGGCGTACATTACCTCATGCGGGCGCTGTACGGCCTGCGGCACGACGGAACCGCCCGGATCCAACGCACGATCGGCGAGCGGGGCACGGTGTACGTGCCCATCCCACCGCATCGCGAGGGGCTGGGCAAGATTCAGATTCGAACGCAAGGGCGGATCATGGAGTACGCCGCGCAGACTCGCGGTCCTGCGAAGCTCAAGACGGGCACGACCGTCGAAGTCGTGGACGTATTGAGCCCCATGACCGTGGAGGTGCGACCGGTCGATGAAGACACCCTCGCCGCCGCGGGCGACGTCGTCGAGCGCGACGCGTTGTGAGGCGGTGGGAACGCATCCGCGCCGAGCGCGCGCGACGGAACCCGCACGGTCTGGCCGTTCGCTGTCCCCCGCCGTGTAGCCGTTGATGAGAGAGCACTCGGAGATCGCCAATCGCGATGTCTCCGTTGATTTTGAACCACTGATTGCCAGACGGAGAGAAAGCCCATGTTGAGTCCCACGTTGTTTGCGCAAGGTTTCCCCGGAGGACTGATGGGGTGGTTGGTTGTGATTGTGTTCTTCGTGGCGATAGCGTTCTTCAGCATGCTGCTGGTGCTGATCAAGCAGTACAAGCGGTGTCCGAGCAACCGCATTCTCGTCATCTGGGGTCGCGGCAAACCGGTTGGCCAGGCGAGCAAGACGATTCACGCCGGGGCCCAGTTCGTGGTCCCGCTGTTGGAGGACTATGCCTATCTGAGCCTCGAACCGGTGCAAATCGAGATCCCGTTGCGCGGCGCGCTGTCGTTCGAAAACATTCGCGTGAATGTGCCGAGCGTGTTCACAGTCGCGATCGGCACGGAACCGGCCTTGATGCAGCAGGCCGCCATTCGCCTGTTGGGTCTGTCCGTGGGCGAGATTCGCAAGCAGGCCGAGGAGATGATCTTCGGCCAGCTGCGACAGGTGATTGCCTCGATGGGCATCGAGGACATCAACCGCAATCGCGACAAGTTCCTGGAACACATCCAGAGTTCGCTCGAGCCGGAGTTGGCCAAGCTCGGATCTGCAGCTGATCAACGTGAATATCACCGACATCACGGACGAGTCGGGCTATATCGACGCGATCGGCCAGAAAGCGGCGTCGGAAGCGATCCAGAAGGCGCGCGGCGACGTGGCCGACAACGAAAAGATGGGCGAAGTCCGTGTCGCCACGGCCGAACGCGAGAAGACGGTGCAGGTCGCCGATGCCCAGAAAGAACAGGCGATCGGTATTCGCAAGGCGGGCCGCGACCAGGCGATCCGCGTCGCCGAACTGGAGAAGGAACAGCAGGTCGGCGAGAAGGCGGCCTCGTTTGCCCGGGAAGCGCAGGTCAAGGCGGCCGAACGCGACATGCGCGTGCAGGTGGCTGGCGCGGACGCCTCGGCCATCGAGGGCGAGAACCTCGCCCAGGCCACGGTCGCCGCGTCCCAGGCCGAACTGGCGGTGAAACGCGCCGAGGCCTATCAACTGGGCGAAAGCCGCAAGCGCGCGGCGGAAGCCGCCGTGCTGGAGGTTCAAAACCGCGCGATGGCCAAAGCCGCACTCGCCGAAGCCGAACGCGTGGAAGCCGAGAAGCGAGCGCAGCTCGAAGCGCCGGCCAAAGCCGAGAAGGCGCGGACCATTGTCGAGGCCGAAGCGGAAGCCGAACGCAAACGGATCGACGCACGAGCTCAGGCCGATGCGATCTTCGCCAAACTCGACGCGGAAGCCCGCGGCAACTACGAAATCCTCGCCAAGAAGGGTGAAGGTCTGCGGGAAATCGTCAATGCCTGCGGCGGATCCAAGGAAGCCTTCCAGATGCTGCTGCTCGAACACCTCGACAGCCTGGCCGAAGCGTCCTCGCGAGCCATTTCGAACATCAAGTTCGACAAGATCATCGTCTGGGAGAACGGCGGCCAGAACGGACAAGGGAATACGGCGAACTTCCTCAGCAGTCTGGCCAATACCATGCCGCCCATGCTGCAGGTCATGAAGGATATCGGTGGCGTCGAGTTGCCCGAGTCGCTGATCAAGATCAACATCGACAAGGACGACTTGCCGGAACCCCCCACGCCGCCGGCCGAGCCCGCCACCCACTAACCACGCCGCGTGTCATCACGGGACCGTAGGGCGGACTTCCAAGTCCGCCCAGGCCCCGTCCACGACTTACTCCGTAGGGCGGACTTCCGAGTCCGCCCGTCTTCCTACGCCGGGCCGAACCATCCCTTCGACAGGACCGGGACGGACTTGGACGTCCACCCTACGTACCAGCCGAACGCCGGGACCGTCCTGCATCGTCCACGCGTCGCGAGATACAGCGCCACGCACCGACCGGTCATCGCCGATCAGTCGATGATCTTGTTGATGGCGTACTCGACAATGCCCCGCGCCGGCGGCGCGCAATTTCGGTGCCACGGCGCGGACCAGCGACTCCTGGACGATGGTGTTGACGTCCAGCCAGTCGGGATCCGAGAGAGACGAAATGGTGGGGTTCTGCAGGGCGGGCAGCAGCGCCAGCACACGATCCAGATTGTCGCGGTGCACGTTCATCATCAGCCCCACCCTCCCTTCGGCGTTCAGGCAGGACTTGAGCATCAGCGCGACGTTTTCGAGCTTCTCTTGCTTCCAGGGATCGGCGTGAGCCTGCTCGTTGGCGATCAGTCTCGGCGTGCTCTGCAGGATCTCCGCGACAATCCGCAGATGGTTGGCGCGCAGGGAACTGCCCGTTTCGGTGACCTCCACAATCGCGTCGGCCAGCCGGGGCGGCTTGACTTCCGTCGCGCCCCACGAGAATTCCACGCGAGCGGTCACGCCGTGTTGGGCCAGGAATCGGGTGGCGAGCCCCACGGCTTCGGTGGCGATGCGCTTGTCCTGCAAATCCTGCACGCACTGCACGGGCGAGTCGTCTGGAACACACAGCACCCACCGCACGGGGCGACGACTCACTTTGGAGAACGTCAACTCGCACACTTCCACCACGCGAGCGTTGCTTTCCAGGACCCAATCGAGTCCGGTGATCCCGGCATCCAGTATCCCCTGCTCGACGTAACGCGCCATTTCCTGCGCGCGAATTAACAGGCACTCGATTTCCGGATCATCGATCGCGGGATAGTAGGATCGCGACGAGATACTGATGTGGTAGCCGGCTCGCTCGAACAACTCGATCGTGGCGTTCTGCAGACTACCGGCCGGGATGCCGAACTTCAGCGTGTTCTCGGACATGTCGTACACTTGTCACTTCTTGTGATACACCTGAGCGGGATCGAACACGCGTTGTCCGATCGTCACGACGTCGCCGGTCGCGGGCAGGAGCTGGCGAAAGAAGCAGCTTCGATACCCTTCGTGGCAGGCAGCACCGCCGAGTTGCCGGACCTTGATCAGCAGGGTGTCCGCGTCGCAGTCAAAAAAGATTTCGCGGACCTCCTGCACGTTGCCGCTTTCTTCTCCCTTCCGCCACAACTTGCCGCGACTGCGGCTGTAATAGCACACGCGTCCGGTCCGGAGCGTTTCGTCGAAAGCGACGCGGTTCATGTAGGCCAGCATCAGTACGTCGCCCGTCTCGTAATCCTGGGCGATGACGGGCACAAGTTCACACTTCTCGAAGTCGGGACCATTCACGGCGACCAGTGCTCCAGCGGGATCTCGAATAGTCAGCGGGAATCTACCACACTAGCATGGACCCCCAGGGCCTGCCAGGGAGTCGTGCGCGCGGAGGGGACGTTGGCCTCGCCGGCAGGGAACTCGCCAGCGCCGGTAACCTGCTCTCCGGCCGCCGCAGCCGACCGAGTCGAGGGGGCCGCGGAGCACGCAGCGCGGCTGGGGATTGTTGCTCGGCGACACCGGGACTAAGATGCAGTCGACCGCCTTCTCCCACAGGTCCGGGCCACCCGCACACGACATGCTGAACGTCGACGCACTACACTTGAGCATTGCGCTGGGCCCGCTGGCCGTCTACTTGCTCCTGCTGGGCTTCATCAATCTCTCCACGCGTCCGTTTGTCACGACCGGCGCCCGCGATGTCGGCGCGCTGGGACTGGCGATTGCCGGCCTGATCGTGGCCGGCCCCATGGAATTGTTCCTGCCCGAGGCGGCCACGCATCGGTTTGGTGGCTACGTGTGGTTGTTGTTGCTGGCCTTCTATGGATTGTGCCTGACGCTGCTCGTGCTCCTGTTGCGGCCGCGCCTGGTTATCTACAACGTCAACCCCGATCAACTCCGCGCCGTGCTGGCGGAAGTCGTCACCGAACTCGATGCCGACGCGCGCTGGGCCGGCGACAGCCTGGTATTGCCGAAAATGGGTGTGCAGCTGCATGTCGAACTGTCGCGCGTCACGCGAAATGTACAACTGGTGGCGGCCGGCCAACGCCAGAGCTTCCCGGGCTGGAAGCGACTGGAAATCGCCTTGGCCAAGGTGCTGCACCAGACCGCGGCCTCGCCCAATCCCTTCGGTTTCGGCATGCTCGCGGGCGGGATCCTGCTGATCTGCCTCTTGACCTACCGTATGGTCAGCGATCCTGCCACGGTCGTACAGGGGCTCGACGAGATGTTGCGACGTTGAACGTGCGCACGTTTGCCTAGCGGCCGTTGAGCAGAGAACTCAAATCTTCGTCATCGCCGGGAGTCTTGCGCGGAGGGAGGGTTCCGACTTGCCACTCCGTGTCCCGTTCCACCGGTCCCACCGGCGGGCGCGGTGTCGCCGCAGTTGCCTTGTCGGCCGACGGAGTCGATCGGTTGGCGGTCGACGCGGGAATTCTCCCCGGACCACGCGTGCTTTCGTCGTTGCCGACCAGCAGCGGCGACTCGGTGTCGTCATCCTGGGCGATGTCGCCGTAGACCACGCGGAAAGTGACCGTTGCGACGGTCAACAATTCCCCCGTCGGTACTTCTGCCTCCGTGACCCTTTGATTTCCCACGTAGGAACCATTGAGTGATCCCAGGTCGCGAACAAAGAGCCTTCCGCGGACCTCAAACAGCTCGCAATGTCGGCGGCTGACCAGCGGATGCGGCAGTGTAAGGGCCGCACCTCGGCCTCGGCCCACGATCGCCGGCAGCTGCAGAGGAATCTCGGTGGCCTTCGTCTCCCCGCCCACCGCTACCAGTCGTATCTTCATCGCAGCTGCAGCTCCTTACGACAGGCAATCTGACGCTGCCCTGGGCCGTTTGGCACTGCAGTACAGTTTATTTACCTGCCCGCCGTCAGGCAATCAGAACTTGAGAATACGGGACCCCTGCCGACGATAACCTCACCCGCACTCAGGGCGGTGGCCCCGCCTGGGGGTGAGACGGATTCACAAGTTGTGAGCCAATTTCATCTTGCGTCGGGCGGGCGAGCGGTCGTTGGGGGCCGTTCCCGGGGGTTCCGGAGTCCTTCGCCGAGGGCGCAATTGCCCTTGCAAGCTCGAACGAGGGCTCTATAATCCGGTTTTCCGTAACTTTGCGCTCATGTCGGGCGGCAGACCAGCGGTATGGATTGCGGGTGTAGCTCAGTTGGCAGAGCACAACGTTGCCAACGTTGTTGTCGTGGGTTCGAATCCCATCACCCGCTCTTTCTGATGTTTCTGGGCGAGGTTGTTCCGAATCTCAGTCCGATGGATCAAACGGCGCACATTGATGAGTTCCACAGACACTGATCCCCATGACGGTCAAGAACCCGCCGAGGCGACTGAGAAGCCGAAGCTGACACTGGAAGTCAAAATTGACAAGCCGGGCGCCTGCCAGCGTCATATTACGGTCACCGTGGCGCGTGCTGACGTGGATCGTTATTTGAGCGAGGCGTTCGACGAACTCAAGCCGAAAGCCGAAGTGCCGGGCTTTCGGCCCGGGCGCGCTCCGCGAAAGCTGGTCGAAACTCGATTCAAAGATCAAGTCAGCGACCAGGTCAAGGGTTCCCTCTTGATGGATTCCTTGAGCCAGGTCAGCGAGGAGTACGAGTTCTCCGCGATCAGCGAGCCGAACTTTGATCTCGATGCCGTGTCGCTGCCCGAAGAGGGACCGTTCACGTTCGAGTTCGATATTGAAGTGCGTCCGGAGTTCGCCGTCCCGGTCTGGGGCGGGCTGCGTTTGGAGCGGCCGGTGCGGGAGTACACGGATGAGGATGTTGAGCGGCACCTGGCGAAATTGCTCAAGCGGTATGCCAAGCTGATCGATCGCGAGGGTAACGCGGAGCCGGAGGATGTGCTGGATGTCAGCGTGCAGGTGACCCATCACGGCAAGCTGATCGCCGAGTATGAAAGCGTGCGGGTCACGCTGTTGCCCAATCTGAGTTTCCGGGACGTGACGATTTCGGACTTCGACAAGTTGATGGTCGGAGCGGTGGTCGGCGACACGCGCGATACCACCGTCACGATCAGTAGCGGAGCCGAGAATGAAGCCATGCGCGGGCAGGAAGTTGCCGTCCGCTTCACGGTGAACGAGATTCGGCATCTGGAATTGCCCAAGTTGAATCAGGCGTTCCTCGATTCCATCGGTGGTTTCGAGGACGAGGACGACCTGCGCGAAGCGGTGCGCGGCGAGTTGGAGCGGCAGGCGAAATTCGCCCAGCAACGGCGGCTGCGGGAACAGATCACCGCCAACCTGATCCAGGGTGCCGACTGGGAGTTGCCGCCGGACCTGGTTCGTCGGCAGGCCAAACGCGAGCTCGAACGTATGGTTCTCGAGCTGCAGTCGAGTGGATTCAGCGCCGATTTGATCCAGAACTACGCCAATCAGATCCGGCAGAACAGTCTGCGTTCCACCGAAGCGGCGTTGAAGGAGCATTTCATTTTCGAGCGGATCGCCGAAGACCAGAAGATCGAGGCCGATCCGGCAGATTACGAGACGGAAATCGGATTGATCGCCGACCAGTCGGGTGACTCCGTGCGGCGCGTTCGAGCTCGGCTGGAGAAGCGGGGACAGATGGACGCCCTGCGGAACCAGATTATCGAACGGAAGGTCGTCGAACTGATCTGCTCTCAAGCCCACTTCACCGACACGCCGCTGGAGGAACGTCCGGACGACGTGTGTGGCCTTGACCTGGCACTCGCCAGTGCCCATGACTCTTCCGAAATCCCCGAGGCAAAACATGGAGGTGAAGCCGAGGAATTGCGTGAGCCCATCGAACGTCCTTGATGGCAGGACTCCGTGGACCTGCAAGCGTGCGAGCTGTTGCGCGCTCTCGGGCGCCCAAAGCCCGTCTGGACGCAAACCGCCTGAGTGTCCATAATTTGCCAACACCGCGGCGGCCCAAGTTGCCGCGTGGTGTCTGGTCCGTAGAGAAAGACTCCGTGGAAGATGACGCGGAGTCGCCCGATAGTCGCCTGAGCATCGAGTGCCAAAGGATCCGCGGGCATGAGCCAACCCTTCCCTGCTCCGATCTTGAATTCATATTCCTACCAGTCGTATCAGCGTCAGCGGCAGTTGACGCTGGGGGACTTGTTGCTGGAGAACCGGATCGTGTTCCTCCAGGGGGAAATCTACACGGCGAACGCGAACGACGTCGTGATGAAGTTGCTGTACCTGCAAAGCGAAAATCGTCGCAAGGACATTCACTTCTACCTGAACTCGCCCGGCGGGGACGTCGTGTCGACGTTGGCCATCTACGACACGATGCAGATCCTGAGTTGTCCCGTGGCGACCTACTGCGTGGGCCAGGCCGCCAGCGGCGCGGCGGTGTTGCTGACCGGCGGCACGAAAGGCAAGCGGTATGCCCTGCCGCACGCCCGCGTCATGCTGCATCAGCCGTACGGCGGCGTGGGAGGTCAGGTGAGCGACATCGAGATCCAGGCCAACGAGATCTTGCGGAATCGCCAGATGCTCAACGAAATCCTGGCGTTCCACTCGGGCCAGGCCATTGAGCGGATTGCCAAAGATACCGATCGTGATTTCTTCCTCAGCGCCGAAGAAGCGCAGGCTTACGGTCTGGTCGATGAGATCCTCAAAAAGCCGCTCGTCGAAGCTGAAGGATCGGACGACAAGAAGAAGTGATCCTCGACGCATGTACCAGGGAGCGTTAGTCAGCAATGCCACTCATTCCTTACGTTGTTGAGAAAAGCGGTCGCGAAGAGCGGGTCTACGACATCTACAGTCGTCTGCTGAAAGACCGCATCGTTTTCCTGGGATCCGGCGTGTCTGACGAGGTGGCGAATTCCATTGTGGCTCAGATGCTGTACCTCCAGTCCGAGGACTCGAAGTCGGACATCCACTTCTACATCAATTCCCCCGGCGGCAGTGTCAGCGCCGGACTGGCGATCTACGATACGATGCAGTTCGTGAACTGCGATGTGGCCACCTATTGCATCGGGCAGGCGGCTTCCATGGGCGCCGTGCTGCTGACGGCCGGCGCGCGGGCAAACGCTTCGCCTTGCCCAACGCCCGCATCATGATCCACCAGCCCCTGGCCGGCATGCAGGGCACCGCCGAAGAAATCATGATTCACGCCAAGGAGTTCCGGCGCATCAAGGATCGCATGAACGAGATCCTGATCCGGCATACCGGGCACCCGTTGGACAAGATCGAGAAGGATACCGATCGTGATTGCTTCATGTCCGCTGACGAAGCGTGTGAATATCACCTGATCGATAAAGTGGTCACGCAAATGGAAAAAGCGCCGTCCCCCTGAGTGGGTTCTCGTGAGGGACTGCGTGCGGAAGGATTGGTTCAAGGAAGAACTCATTCCGGTACGGGTGGCTCGGCCCCGTGACCGGGATTGTCCGCGAGACTCTCTCCGACGAGTCCGGCGGCAACAAGGAAGTGCCGGTGACTGCCATGAGCGTTCGTTTCCTCCTGACCGCAGGCCTGACCCTGTCGCTGCTGTGTGGATGCCATCGGGATCCGCGCATGCAGGTCTACATCGAGAACGTCAACGCGGAAAAGCGCATGCTCGAAGATACGCTCTACGACCTCCAGTACGACTACGAGACCAAACTGAGGGAGGTCGAGAGACTGCAAGGCGAAGTGGCCCGACTGAAGGGCACCAGCACCGGCGGCTCCACGACCGGTGGCGCGGCCAAGTCCAAAGCGCCGATAGCGCCCGGTGGCGACCTGTTTCCGAATATTCCCGAACTCAAGCCACCGACGGTCGAGACGGGCACACCCGACGCGGAGAGAACCACGCCCGGCAACGTGAAGTCGACTCCCGACCAAGGGACGACCTCACCCGAGCCGAGCCCGCGCGAACTGGAAGACATGGATGATCTGGAGCCGCCGAAACTGGAGCTGCCGGAAGAAGAAGGTGCCGAGCCCACCGCTCCGGCGGCGCCGGCTGCCCCGCCGCCTGCGGACCCGCAGGTCGCGCCCCCGAGCGCCCCCCCGGCAAAACTGGCTTCGCGGTGGACGCCGCGGTCCGTGCGTCGACCCGACCCGCCGCCCACACGGTTCCATGTCGCGGATCCGCTCGGCGCGAGCTCCACGACCGCGGGATCTTCCGCCGCCGGGCCGGCCGGCGACAGCGCCCCGGGCGGTCCGTTGCCCAGTGCCTCCAGTCCGAACACCGCGCCCAAGCAAGCTCGTCGCCCCACGTGGCGCCCGTATCGTTAGCCGCGCGGCTCCGTAGCCTTCCGGTGCGCGAGTCGATAAGCTGGACGTGTGGCTGGGCTGACCTACTTTCCCTGCTGAATCGTGGGCGCCCTGCAAGGCCCGGGCCACTCCCCGGCGGATAGGGCTACCCCGCGTTCGGTGCTGGCGAACTCCTGCTCATGATCGATGCATCTCCCTCGCTGTCCAATCCCACGAACCCGGTCGAAATCGTGTCCGCGTCGTTCCCGCGGGGAGGATTTCGCGCCGCTATCTTTGACTTTGACGGCACGCTGTCGTTGCTCCGCCGTAACTGGCAGGACGTCATGATCCCCATGATGGTGGACATCCTGCAGTCCACCGGCACGCCGGAAAGCCGCCAGACGCTGTGGCAGCACGTGGAAGAGTACGTGATGCGACTCAACGGCAAGCAGACGATCTACCAGATGATCCAGCTGGCCGAGGAGATCCGCGCACGGGGCGGTGTCCCGCGGGAACCGCTGGAGTACAAACATCAGTACCACGACTTGCTGTGGCAGCAGGTGGGAGACCGGGTGGAAGCAGTGCGCAGCGGCGCCTGGCACCGGAAATCATGACCGTTCCCGGCGCGGAAGAAATGCTGCAGGCGCTGTCCGACCTGGGACTGGAACTGTATCTGGCTTCGGGAACGGATCTCAAGTACGTCCGAGATGAACTGCACGTACTGGGCCTGGAGCGGTTCTTCGGCTCGCACGTGTACGGGGCTCTCGACGATTACCGGAAGTTCTCCAAGGCCATGATCATCGCTCAGATCATTGCCGACACCGGGGTGCGCGGAAACCAGATTCTGGGAATGGGGGACGGTTTCGTCGAAATCGAAGAGGTCAAGAAAGTCCAGGGGCTGGCCATCGGTGTGGCCAGTAACGAAGAGACGAGGAGCGGCGTGAACGACTGGAAGCGGAATCGCCTGATTCGCGCCGGTGCGGACATCATCATCGGGGATTATCGGTGTCGGCACGAGTTGTTGCGTCTGGTGGGTCTCACTCCATGAGGTCTCACATCAGGGGCCGCGCCGGAAATCTGATTTCAGCGAGTTGACCATGCCAAGTCCAACGGTGTTGTCGGTGGCCCGTGACCACGTGGAAGTCTCACGACGGTTTTTCCTGCAACTGGGAGCTGTGGGAGTTGCCGCGCTGGGCGGCGGGTCGGCGTGGGCTGCCACCGAAGAAAGCCGCGACGTGTTGGCCGAGGCGGTTGCCAGCCTGGAGTATCTGACGCGCCCGGAGGACTTCCAGATCGTCAGTCGGGGTGATCCCCGGCCAGATCAGCTTCCGGAGGAGAAACGATTGGCAGTCGGGCTCGATCCGCGGACCTGGAAACTCGAGGTCGTGGCCGATCCGGAAAGCGACGCGCGCATCGACAACCCGCTGACGCAGGCGCGCGGCACAGCTCTCGATTGGGCCCGACTGATGAAGCTGGCCGAAGGCCGGGCCGTGCGGTTCTTGAAGGCCATGACCTGCACCAACGTCGGTCAACCGCTGGGCATGGGACTCTGGGAAGGCGTTCCACTGCGGGACGTCATCTGGCTGGCGCGTCCGGTCGAAAACGTGCGCCGCGTCTTCTATTACGGTTACCACAATGACGATCCCGCTCAACGGTTCCAAAGCTCGCTGCCGATCGGACGCGTCCTGGAAGATCCGCCGGGCGAACACCCGGTCATCCTGTGCTACAAATTGAACGATCGCTGGCTGACTCCGGAAAGCGGCGCGCCGGTGCGCGTCGTCGTTCCCGACGCGTATGGAAACAAGTCGGTCAAGTGGCTGCAGCGGATTGTGCTGACCAACAGTTTCCGGTCCAACGACACGTATGCCGAGTGGAACAACGACACGGACAGTCACGCCAAGACCTACGCGAGGTTCATTCACGTGCCGTCGCCGGTCCGGGCAGGACAGCCCGTTCCGATCACGGGCGTCGCTCAAGTCGGCATGTCCGGGCTGTCGAAAGTGCAGGTCTGGCTGCAGCGGGAAGGTCAGCCGCTGGCCGCGGATGATCCACATTTCAGCCAGGCTCCCTGGCAGGATGCGCAGATCCTGCCGCCGCCCGGGAACTGGGGTGGAGGTCTGCCCGACGGGAAACTGCCGCCGGTCCCGCGCCAGGTCGACCCGGCCACGGGCAAACCGTGGAGCTGGCCGCTGCGAGACACGCTGGCGCATTGGGCCGTCCTGCTGACCGAGATACCGCCGGGCAAACATCTGCTGCGATGCCGGACGATCGATGCTCAGGACGTGGCCCAGCCGATGCCGCGGCCGTTTCCCAAGAGCGGTGCGAACCAGATCCAGTCGCTGCCGCTGGTCGTCGAAGCGTAAAGGGGATCACGTCTCGCGACCGCCTCGCTCGAGGGAGAAACCTGCGATTCTGCCTCCCCGGCTGTGAATCGACGCGGAGATTGATCAAGATGGTGGTTGGACTTGGCAACTGCCGGGGCTTTCTTCAGGACGCGTGTTGTCCTGCCCTCCAGGAAGGCCGCATCCGAGCGCTCGCCACATGTTATCACTCCACACGCTGAGAAAGGGCCAGTGCATGAACACCTCCCACGAGAATCGTCGAGCCTCCACTTCCCGCCGGGACTTCTTGAAGCACACCGGCAGTGCATTGGCGGGCGCCGCGCTGCTCAATGCCATGAACGTGCGCAGCTACGCTGCGGAAGATAACACCATCAAGATCGCCCTGATCGGCTGTGGTGGGCGCGGCACCGGCGCGGCCGCCAATGCGTTGGCGACCCAAGGGCCGGTCAAGTTGGTGGCGATGGCCGACGTATTTCCCGACCGACTGGAATCCAGTCTGAAAAATCTCGCGTCGAGTTTTGGCGACAAGGTGGACGTGCCCAAAGAGCGACAGTTTCTGGGCATGGACGCGTACCAAAAGGCCCTCGCCGAAATTGCACCGGGCGGCGTGGCCTTGCTGACGACCCCTCCCGCCTTTCGCCCGCTCCACTTCGAACACGCGGTGGCTGCCGACTGCCACGTCTTCATGGAAAAATCGTTTGCCGTCGACGCGCCCGGCGTGCGGCGTGTGTTGAAGACCGGAGAGGAAGCCACCAAGCGGAATCTGAAGGTCGCTGGCGGTCTGATGAGCCGACACTATAAACCGCTCGAGCAAATCGTCGAACAAATCCATCAGGGAGCGATCGGCGACGTCATTACGTGCTGGGCCTACCGCGTGCATGGTCCCGTGGGTTATCAGCCCAAGGCGCCCGGGTGGAGCGAGATGGAGCACCAGATTCGCAACTACTCGTGCTATACCTGGGTCAACGGTAGCTTCCTCCTGGATTGGCTGATCCATAACCTCGACGTCTGCTGCTGGGTCAAGGATGCCTGGCCCGTGCAGGCCCAGGGCCAGGGTGGACGACAGGTGCGCGATACCCTGGGACATAAAGATCAGCTGTTTGATCAATATGCAGTCGAATACGAGTTTCCCGACGGGACCCGACTGTTTGCACAGGGCCGGCACATCGCCAATTGCTGGGGGTTCTTCGGCGATGTGATTCACGGCTCGAAGGGTTGTGCCGTGCTCGGAGAAGGCATTACCGATCCCAAAATCTACAAGGGCTTCAAGCCGGATCCGGCGGCCGTCACCTGGCAGTTCCAGGGAGACAAGGGGGATCATTACCAGACCGAGCACGATCTGCTGTTCCATGCCATTCGCAAGGACCTGCCCTACAACGAATCGCAACGCTGCGCCTATGCAGCGATGACCGGCATCTTGGGGCGTATGGCGGCCGAGACCGGTCAGCTCATCACGTGGGACGAGGCCTTGGCTTCCAACCTGGAACTGGCCCCCGGCCTGGACGACTACACGCTGAAGTCCGAGCCACCGGTGAAACCGGACGCGAACGGAGACTACCCGGTCGCCATGCCCGGCATCACGATCCAGTTTTAGGCGGGGCTGCCCCAGGTAGAGCAAGCGTCTCGCTTGCTTTGCGTCTCCCAATCCCGACATCTCCGGCCGCTCTTCGATCCGCGGAGAGCGGCCGGACGAGCCACCCCGACGAGGCGTCAGCTCCGCTCGATCTCCGCAAGGCTGGTTCAACCCCGCTTCTCCGCATAGGTGCCGCCTGCCCCCGTCTCGCGACCCGCCCCCAATTCGTGGCTGTTTTTTTCTGCCGTTGCCGCTAACGTTTACGATAGACGGTGCGATGACCGGAGCCGGCCCGGGTGAGATATTTGGCTATGACGCGCAGGATATGTTGGATCGGACTGATGTTGGTCGCCGGTTGCGGCAGGTCCCCTTCGTCCCTGCCGCCGTCCTCACACACAACCGTCTTGGATTCGGACAGATCACCTCGGGAGTCTGTAGCCATGTCGGACAAGTCGGGTGAGATCGTGCGCAGCGAGGTCGAGTGGAAGAAGATACTGACCCCGGAGCAGTATCGCGTACTGCGGGAGAAAGGGACCGAGCGACCTTTTCAGAACGAATTCGACCACCATTTCGCGCCTGGTACGTACGCGTGTGCCGCGTGCGGGCAGGAGTTGTTCAGTTCGCAGGCCAAGTTCGATTCCGGCTGCGGGTGGCCGGCCTTCTACGCCGCCGCAGCGGGCGATCGCGTCACGCTGACGTCCGATCACAGCCATGGGATGGTCCGCACCGAGGTGACGTGTGCCCGTTGTGGATCGCACCTGGGACACATCTTCGATGATGCGCCCCAGACTCCCACGGGACAACGCTACTGCATCAACTCCGTTTCGCTGAAGTTCATTCCGGCCGCGCCGCCGCAAAAGTGAAGAAATGCCGGGAGCGAGGTCGCTGAAGACACTGGGAGTGACGGGCATGCTGAGAATCTCGATCGTGATGTGGGTGGCCTTCGCTGCGGCCACGGCCTGGGGACAGTCGGCGTCGGATGACAAGCCTGCGGGCCAACCTTCCGCCGCCTCCGAAAAACGGGACGCCAGTCCCGCATCGCCGCGATCGGACGACGAGGAACAGTCCGACAAGGTTGTCCGCTCCGAAAAGGAATGGCGGAAGATCCTGACCAAAGAACAGTTTCGCGTGTTGAGGATGAAAGGGACCGAGCGACCATTTACCAACAAGTTCGACCGGCACTTTGCGATAGGAACCTATGCTTGTGCGGCCTGCGGGCAAGAACTGTTCGCTTCGGACACGAAGTTCAATTCGGGCTGCGGCTGGCCCGCCTTCTATGCGGCCAAGGCCGGGGACCGGGTGGTCATGACTCAGGACCTGTCGCAGGGCATGGTGCGCACGGAAGTCACGTGTGCCCGCTGCGGTTCCCATCTCGGCCACATCTTCGACGATGCGCCGCAGACCCCCACCGGGCAGCGGTTCTGCATCAACTCCGTATCGCTGAAATTCATTCCGGCCGACTCGAAGAAGGAGGAACCGGATCAGAAGTCCTCCGATGCAGAAACGCGGGACGGCAAGAAGCAGGACAAGTCGGACAAGCCGGAGAAGTCGGGGAAGCCGAAAGCGGCCAAGAAGTCGAGCGAGGGATCCTGAGCTGCCTGGACGGCTCGCCGTCAGCCGGCTCGCGTTCGGCAGATAGCCTGGGCCTGATCTGGACTCAAGACTCGTTCCCGCTCGCCCGGATGCTGTCGAAACCAGGCTGCCACCAACCGGATCTGGTGAATGTCCTCGGGCGCGGGCGGAGGGGTGCGGTGGTCGAATGTCGCTGTCAGCAGATGCAGGCCACGTCGCGCGGCCGCGGGCGAACGGGGTTCAGAGCGCACCGCGACCACCTTCCCGCCGGCAATCACGATCCACTTCGCCGTGGCGCACGTGCCACCGCCGCGGACTTTCTGAATCGGATAGACGAACCAGAAGTCGCGCTGCGCGCTGCGCAGCAGTTTGAGTTGATCGCTGAGCAGAGTCAGTTGTTGCCACGTGTCGCGATAGGTTGCCGCCAGCTCGAATTCGCGCCGACTTGCCGCGTCATGCATGGCTGTCTCGCAGCGGGCAAGCAGCGTGTCATCGCAGCCGTCCAGCAGGGCTCGGGCTGCGGAAATATTCTGGTGGAGCTGAAAGAGATGGTTAAGCCGATGGACAGCTGCGCGGATCCGGCGACTCAGTGGCAACGGTCCCCAGCAATATCGCGTTGACGCGGGAACGCGTTGGCCGGCACGCAGCTGGGGAGCCGCGCCGGTGGAGAAGTAGACATAGCCGATCTCCTGGCGACCGGGACGATGGCGCGCGTTGAATCGTGGCCGCCACTGCCGAATCAATTCCAGCTCACGCAGTTGAGCAGTGAACTCGTGGTCGCCGACTTCCCAAACCAGTCGGGCCGCTCGACGGGCAATGCGTTGTTCCTTCGCTTCCGGTCGGCCTTTCGTGAAGTACGTCAACAGTCGGTCGCGTAGTCGCGCGGACATGCCGACGTACAGGAGCTGTGCCTGGTCGTCGATCATGCCATAGACGCCCGGCAGGCCTGGACAACGCGCTCGCAGCGTCTGGCGAACGAGTGCCGGGTCGTTCGCTAGTTCGAGCATCTCGGTTGCGCCAGCTCGAGGTGTCCATGCGGGTCGGCCAAATCCCGCAAACGGGGCGGCGGCAAGACGCGGGTTGTCGAAGAGTCCATCCATGACGCTGACCTGCGGCACAGTGCAGAGATCCAAGCTACTCCGTGACATCCAAGGTAACCTGTCGTCACCCGCACGTCGATAAGCTCAGCAGCGCTCTTCAGGGACCACGTTCTGCGGTTTTCCCTGCAGGAACGCGGCGACGTTCTCGGCGGTGATGGCCATCATCCGCCGGCGGGCTTCGAGCGTGGCCCAAGCGATGTGCGGCGTGAGCAAGCAGTTCTTCGCCCGCAGCAAGGGCTGATCCGCCGAGGGTGGCTCGCGCGACAGCACGTCGAGTGCGGCTCCCGCCAAGGTGCCCTGATTGAGCGCGTCGGCCAGGTCCTGTTCGTGCACCAATCCACCCCGCGCGGCGTTGATCAAGAGCGCGGTCGGCTTCATGCGCGACAACAAGGCGCGGTTGACCATCCCGGCGTTGTCAGGGGTCTGTGGACAGTGCAGTGTCACGACGTCGGATTCCTCGAAGATGACTTCGATCGATTGCCAGCTGAACGGCTGGTACGCAGGCGGGTTGGCCGGACGGATATCGTAGGCCAGCACCTCCAGGCCCAGGGCGTGGGCCAATTCACCGACTCGTCTGCCGATGCGGCCGAACCCGACGATGCCGAGCCGCTTTCCCGTCAGTTCGATCAACCGGGTTTCCCAGAAACAGAAGTCGCCGCACTGTTGCCATTGGCCTTCGCGAATCAAGCGGTCGTGCAGAGCCGGCTGGTGGCAGAAATGCAGCAGCACGGCCAGCACATGCTGCGCGACACTGTCCGTGCCGTACTCGGGAACATGGGAGACGGCGATGCCGCGCGCCCGTGCCGCGGCCGTATCGACAATGTGGTAGCCCGTGGCCAAGACGGAAATGAAACGGAGTCGCGGCAGCTGGGCGAGCGTGGCGGCCGACAAGGGAGTCTTGTTGGTCAACACCATGTCCGCCTCAGCGGCCCGCGGCACGATCTGGTCGAGCGCCGTTCGCTGGTAGACCACCAGCTCCCCCAAGGATGCGACCGTCGTCCAGGGATTATCGCCGGGGTTCAGTGTGTATCCATCGAGCACGACAATGCGCATGGCGGGCACCTTGTGGAGGCTATTCTTGCGACCCCTCATTCTTGCGACCTCTCGGACGGACCATTACAATCACGCCTTTGGCCGATTCGTGATTGTCATCCCCGGCTACCGTGTTGGGAATCCCCAACGATCGAGAAGAGATACGCATGGACTATCGCTACGAAGATATTGCCAAGATGATCGACCACTCGCTGCTGGGGCCCGCCCTGCCGGATGAGGAGCTCGAGAGTGGTTTGCAGGTGGCCAGGGAATACAATGTGGCCTCGGTCTGTATCAAGCCGTACTACTTGAAGCGTTGTGCGGAGCGGCTGGCGGGAACAACTGTCCAGCCGAGCACGGTGATCGGTTTTCCCCACGGCGGGCACACGACCAGCATGAAAGTGGCGGAAGCGCTTCAGGCACTGGCCGACGGCGGTAAGGAGCTGGACTGCGTCGTGAACATCGGCAAGGTGCTCAGTGCCGACTGGGACTACGTGCGGCGCGACATCCAGGCGGTGACCAAGAGTGCGCACGAGGGCGGCGCGAAGATCAAGGTGATCTTCGAAAACTGTTTCCTGCAGGATCCGCACAAGATCAGGTTGTGCGAGATTTGCGGCGAGTTAGGTGTGGATTGGGTGAAGACGTCCACGGGATATGGAACGGGTGGCGCCACCATCGAAGACCTGAAGTTGATGCGTCGGCATTCTCCGGCACCAGTCCAGGTCAAGGCCGCCGGCGGAATCCGCACGCTCGATGCCTTGCTCGAGGCGCGGGCGGCCGGCGTAACTCGCGCGGGAGCCACGCGCACGGTCGACATGTTGGAAGAGTGTCGACGCCGCTTGCGAGACGCGTAGGAATCGTCGACGGCGTCACGGGACATCACTCCGATCGAGAACTCCATGGGCGGGGTTCCGCGAAAGCGCGGGACCCGCGATGCGGCCTGCCATGCACTTCCTGCTGCAAACCGCGGCCATCGTCTGGGCCTCGCCGTATACGCTCGTCGGGCTGGCTGTGGGCCTGCTCGGGCTGTGCACCGGCGGGCGCGTCCGGCTGCGCGATGGCGTGCTCGAGTTTTCCGGCGGTGCCACCCGCTGGTTCGTGACACATTTGCCCAACGGTCCACTGACGCTGGCCATTACGCTGGGGCATGTCGTGCTGGGACAGACGGAAGCGGCACTGGATATCAGCCACGACCACGAGATGGTGCATGTGCGACAGTATGAGTGGTGGGGGGCCCTGCTGGGGCCCGCGTACCTGCTCTGTTCGTTGGTCCTCTGGACGCAGGGACGCCGCCCCTATCGCGACAATCCCTTCGAACGTCAAGCCTACGGAGTGGCAGACATCGACGAATGACGAAGGGCCATGCGAATGAGCCGTATCCGAAACCGGCATTCGCCGAGCTGATTTGTCATTTGCCATGCATGCAAGTCGCGATGTCTTTAACGTGGCAACGCCGCACTAATCGTTCCAGTCCGTGGCCGTGATCTGCCTGCCGGTAGCGTTCTCCACGTGCACCTGGTATCCGTCGGGCGCCTGCACGCTGTACCGCAGTTCGTCCCCCTTGCGTTCCCAGCGGATCCGCACCTGTCCGGTGGGAGTCGGCAGGCTGCCACGACACCAGCCGAGACGGACGTCGGTCAGTCGCAGGTGGATCGACTTCTGCGGGATGTCAATCCGAGCAACTCCCAGCACGTCGCGATAGAGCGTGTGGACGATGTGCGAAGCGAAGCCGTGATTGCAGCTGGCGTAGGCGCCGTCGTTTTCCCACAACGTGCCGGTTCGCTCGGGCCATGTACAGCAGGTAGGCCGTCGACTCGTCCAGGATCTGCTGCTGGCCGCCGTACCGTGGACAGCAATTCGAATCGCAGCATGTTGCCGATGAACGAATTGGCGACGCGGACTTCGTCCCAGTAGGCCTTGGTCTGCTTGCGATTCGGGCCGAACTCGTCACGCAGGACCTTCCACAGGTCGGGGTGCGTCTCGGGCGTGGCCACATCGAAGTGGAACGCGAAGTACTGGCAGACCTCGCTGTGGTTCTTCGTCACCTGCAGCTTGCCGTCGGTGCGCACGGCGTTGTCGACGAAGAAGTGGCCGTCAAACGACTGCTGGCGAATGACCTCGCGGATCTTGTCGGCCTTGTCGCGCAGTTGCGGCAGGTTGTACATGCGCCCGGCCGCGGCCAAGGCTCCGGCGTACAGCATGTTGCTCGGATAGTTCACATCCTGCACGAAATCGTTGGCGGCGGACCATTCGACAAACACCCATCCCGGAAGTTTCTCCAGCAACCCGTCGCTGTTCTCGCAGGGGGTCAAAGTACTCGAATAACTGCAGCACCCTGTCGCGCAGCGCATCCACCATCTGGCCGATCGCCGCTGCGCGCGAGATACTCCTCCAGCTGCACGACGAACCACAACGACCAGTTGGGGATGAACACGCCGTCGTTGTGGTCGGCCGGATAGCACATCGGCAGCATGCCGGGCGGCAGATGCTCGAAGCGCTCCGGCAAGCAGGAAATTCTCGAAGAAGTTCTGTTCCACCAGCGTGGTGCCGGTCAGGTCTCGGGCGACGCGCGACGTGAAGTAGCTGTCGCACAGCCAGCCGGCACGCTCCCGCGACGGACAGTCCATGAAGACGTCCAGCGCGTTCTGCCGGAATGTCTCGATGCCGGCTCGGTAACAGCTCGTTCAGCTGCGGATCGCTGCACTCGAATGCCGCCTCGTCGGGGTTCGGATGCTTGTACTCCCGCAGGTGCACGTTGCTGCACGGCACACGCCCCTTCCACGCAGATCAGCTTGAGATACCGCAGCGTGTACGGTTCGATCGACTCGACCTCGTAGCGGCCTGGCTCCAGTTCGTAGCTGACCAGGTTCACGCAGCCCAAGCGTTTGAAGTCGACGTCGCCGTCCGACAGGATTTCGTCGAAGACGAACCAGCAACGGGATTTGCCCGAGCACTCGAGCGTGGCGCCGACGAGGCCTGTCAGGTTCGTCCCGAGGTCCAGAATGCGATAGTCCCCCGCGGCCAAGGCCAGCGGTGCGCCAGGTTCATACACGGCCGACAACGCCTGCGGCTGTTGCGAGCTGAACGTCTGGATCTCCAACGAAGGGATGACTTCCAGCTGGTCTTCCGGATAGCCCTTGAACTGCGGTCCAATGTTGACCAGCGAACGGTCTTTCCACAGGTTCTCGACCTGGTCTCGTTTGGCCAGGCGGCCCTGGGCCACGTGTCGCTGAGGATGGCGAACTTCGAACTGCGGCAGCAGCACACGGCGCGGCAGCAACTGCTTGGCGGGCTACCTCGGCCAGTGCGACCCGGCCCGGGATGGCCGTGATGCTCGATCGCCACGCGTCCGACGTCGGCGTCAGCCGATACACTTCGATGAACGGCCGCTGGAAGCTGTACCGCTGGACTTTCTGCAGGCGAGCCGCGGGGATGAGCGCGTCGAAACTCGCTTCCTCGGCTGCCGGTGGCCGCCAGCACCAGATCGGCGATCCGCCACTACTTCCGCCTGCAGAAACGACGGCTGGTCCAGCATGTCGTAACTGTTGACGTTGTAGCCGGCGACTTCGACGGCCAGTACGTTCTGTCCCGCTCTCGACGTGCGCGCGACAGATCCAGTTCGTCCACGCGGTAGTATCCGTGCGGGCCCCGCGCAGGCCCGATCGCCACAAACGATCCGTTGAGCCAGACCCGGTAGACCGTCGAAGCGGCGATCTTCAATGCGACACGTGAGGACGCCGGACTCGTGAACAACGCGCGAAAGCCCGTGGTCAGGTTCATCTCCGTTTCCCGACCGGCTGGCCAGACGGGCTTCGCCGCTTGAAATGCAACGGTCTCGCCGCCAGCACCCGCTGAATTCAGCTCGCGATACCGGATGTTGCGCAGTGCGCCGGTCGTGTTCCACGTGGCGAATCCGAAGGGCAGACAGGGTTCCATCTCGCTGGTCACATTCAGTTTCCGCTGGGACGTCTCGATTCCACACAGGCGCTTGTCGTCGAGATAGGCAGTCACTTGCTGACCGGTCACCATAACCCGAATGCGATACCACTGGTCGCTCTTGAACTCCCACGATGTACAGCTCTCGTTGTCGACCGCCCGATAGCCATCGATGCAGGACAGGCCCACAACCCAGCCACCCCAGCCGCCGAGGATCAATGTCAAGGACCCGTCACCCACGGGAAAGGACATGCCACAGAAGAAGTCATTCCCCGCGACCCGCTTGCCCTCCAATTCCACCTCGTAATTCACGCGTGGGAACTTGCCTGTCCAACGCACGCCGGTGGCAGGTTGGCCGCTTCCGAGGACGAGGCAACCATCCTGGACCTCGACCTTGCCCTGCTCCTCGTAGTCGTATCCCTTCGCGACGTCCCATCCTTGGAGCGACTTGCCGTCGAACAGCGGTGTCCAAACCATCTTCTCGGCAGCTACGGGCGGCGAGGCAGGTGCCGGCAATTCCTGGGCCGCCAGCGACGCAGAGTCGATCCACAGCAAAGCCACCGGAAGAAGCACGAGAATCGGTTTCATGACGTGTCCCACCTCAGTTAATTTTCTGGGATCTTGCCGAGCGAAACGGTCGTTGCGCTCCGGTGCCGTACTCGACGATAAACCACGGCAACCTCGCTGGTCAACCACGCTCTGTGCCCTCCGGGCGGGCATCCCTACACAGGATGGCTCCACGTCCTTGGTGACCGCTACGGTCGCCGGATGCATTGCTGAACTCCGCACAAAATGTGCGTAATGACCCCCCATGCCGTGAGGGGAATCATTCGCCGATCGCGATCAAGGACTGTGGCATCGTGTTCGCGAGGGGCACAACGGTCGCCCCCACAGGTTCAGGATTCCCAACGACAGGGGACTGCCGATGACGTCGGATGGGCACCCGGAATGCGGTTTCTCACTGGGTCGAATCTTCGCCACTCCCGGCGCGCTGCGAGCCATCGAGGACAGCGGCCAGTCACCGGCCGACTTCCTGAGCCGACATGCACGGCGGGATTGGGGTTGCGTTTCTCCGGACGACCGGCGCCTCAACGACGCCGCCGTCGAGGGTGGGTCGCGAATCCTCTCGGCATACGACACCCACCTCGGAGTGCGAGTCTGGATCATCACCGAAGCGGCGTGTGACGATGGCCAGCGCATGAGCACGACCATCCTGCTGCCGCAGGACTACTGACGGGCCGCATTGCGGAGGCTGGACGTGACGGAGATGCAATGTCGCGGGTCCCGCGTGGGAAACATCGACGCGACATTCGCGGTGTGGGGCGCGAGCCGCGGTCCGACCGGGTCGCAACCCACCCATTCCCAAGTGGTGGGGATCAGCGCAAATATGTGCGATGCCGGGCACTTGGGCGCACTAAATCGCCCAATTACCCCAGACAAAGCAATCGGCAGAATCCGTGGCGGGCATCTCCGCTCAGTTTGTGGCCGGCTGGCCGGTACACGGCCGGTCCGCCTGCCGCCACGCAGACCGAGGACGGAAGATGCTGCTAGCAATGGGTTTCGGTTGATCGGCGACGGGCCGATCCCACCCGCAGGCGAGCCCCAATCGTGGTGATCGGCACAATTGCCGTATTAATTCGGGCAGAATGTGGGTTCGGGCACGTCAGTTGCGGAAGAAAAGCTACGCTAGATTGGGTCTGCGTGCACGATCGCGGTACGCAGGTCGACCATACCCCCAAGACCGCAGACGGCCGGGAGAAACGGTTCTGCGGTTCCAGCCTTTGTCCGCGTGCGGTCGAGGCACCAGGAATGTGCCAGCAAGGAGATGTGCCGAGAGAGCGATAGGCGACCAAGCCGCCGTCGGGACATCAACAGGGCCTCGTGTGGTGCTGTTCCTGGGTGTTGTTTGTGTTGTTTTGTATCTTTCGAGTTTCGCTCGAGCTTCTGGAGGTTGAAGTTACCATGAGACGACGAGTTGTGTTGATGGCTACGATCGTATCGATTGTTGGATTAGCATTTTTGCTGTTCGGTCTGGGCCCGGCCACGCAGGCATCTGCGGATGTGGCGTACGGATGGGCTGCCACGACCTCGGCACCGGCCACGACCTCGGCGCCGGCCGCCACGTGCGCACCGGCTACGACCTGTGCACCGAAGACGACCTGTGCTCCGAAACGGTGCCGTGCAATGCGGGTGCGCAGCTGTGCACCAGCCACCACGTGTGCCCCCAAGACGACGTGCGCTCCGGAGGTGATCTGCGAGCCGGCGACGACCTGTGCTCCGAAGACCACCTGCGCTCCGAAAAAGCGTTGCAGTCTGTTCAGTCGCCGGACGGCGAAGACCTGCGCCCCGAAGACCACCTGTGCGCCGGCCACGACTTGTGCCCCGGCCACCACCTCGGCTCCCGCCACCACCTCGGCGCCGGCTACCACGAGTGCCCCGGCGACGACCGGCGCTCCAGTCCAAGTGATGGAAGAGCCCGCTCCCGAAGTGGCGCCGACAGAGGCTGCACCGCCTCAGGAAGCCGCACCGGTTGACGAACCGGCTCCCGTTGCGGATCCGGCTCCCCGCTGACGCTCCCCCGGCAGACGCCCCCAAATAACGTCTGTCGACGGGACGCGGTGTGTTTGCGAAGCACGGCATGGCCGAGTCCACTGCCGTGCACGCTGGTACCGTAGTAGAAGAGACTGCTCTGTTGCCCAAACAGCCCAGGCCGCCTTGCGTTGGACCTGGGCTGTTTTTCTTTGGTGGCAGACCGCTCGCCGCCGACGCACGAATCGGGCGGCCCGACGCGCCACGCGTCTGGCTACTGGTTACCATAGTACCGGGGTATCAAGAAAGGTTGGATCACGACGTTGTCGATCGCTGTTATGAACTCGCGGCTTTCCATCACGGTCTCCCGTGGCACCGCCTGGGGTGTAGCGCTGGGAATGCTGGCCGGCTGGCTCGCGGCTGGTTCGCTCGGCATTTTGGCGGTCTCGCTGCAGGCAACACTGGTCTGGCTGGTGTTGGCGGTGGTCGTGCTGTGTGTGCGACCGCAGTTTTCGCCGGCTGCCTGGCTGGTGCTGGCGACACTGCTGGCCGGCATGGCCGTGTTGCCACTCGCGATGGCGCCGGTGCGTGTGGGGTTGACCTTGACCGTGGCGGCGGCGCTGAGCTGGCTCGCCACGGGCCTCGCGGGTGCAGAACGACGGCTGATGTTGATTGGCGGTCTGAGTGTTCTGACCCTCGTCGTGTATCGACTTGCACAGCAGTCGATACCGGCCGTGTGGATGCTGAGCGATGTGACTGGCGGTGGACTCGGACGCCTGGCCGCCACCGGCGTGGGCAGGCCCTTGGCGGTCGGAGCCACTTTTGCCGGACTCGATATCCTGGTCGTAATGTTCGTCTTCTGCGTCGGTTGGGTGACGATGCTGCGGGGACCTCGATGGTCTGCGATGGTGTTCGCCGCGGCTGCCGTGCTCACGGCGCACGTCGTCTACCTGATCATCTTGGCGCTGACCCACGACATCGCGCGCAGCTTGCCGCTCGCGGCGGCGCCCACCGCGAGCAATCCGTATGTGCCACCTCCGTTCAGCTGGCCGATGATCGTGCGGCAGCTGCTTCCCTGGAATCTGCCCGCGCTGGCGGCGCTGTTCCAGACGGCGCTGGCTGTCATGCTCGTGCGCTCTGGATCGTACCGCCCGTGTGGGGACGAGGAGGCTGGGAGTGGATTGTTGGTAGCCGGGCGTCGTGCGCGAGCTGGGGTTGTCGCGCTGGGATGTCTGGCGGTGGTCGGGCCCTGGCTGGGCACGCACCGCACGGTGGGCGGTTTGGATGGGAAGACGATCGTCGCCAACGCACTGGGCCAGTTGGACTGGGAGCGGCCGCAGCATGATCGCTACGGGATCGACTCGGCCGGCATGTACGGAATGCTGCCGGCGCTGGTGGAAAGTCTGGGAGGAAAGCTCACCACTTCGTCCGAGCTGAGTGTCGCCGACCTGGAATCGGCGGATCTGCTCCTGGTGCTCCAACCCGATGCGTCTCTGTCGTCTGAGCAGCAGCAGCGAATCTGGCAATACGTTCGCGAGGGCGGTTCGCTGCTGGTGGTGACCGAAGGGTTTTCAGCCGAGAACGGGTTGCAGCGGCGGGTCGACGAACTGCTCCAGACGACCGCCATCTCCGTCCATCACGACGCAGCCCTTGCGCCGACGCGTGACTGGTGGGGAACGATGCGACCGATGGAGCATCCCGCCACGACCTCCGCATACCCGCTCGCAGCACGCATCGTCTCCGACCAAGGCGCTTCGTTACAGGTCGGCTGGCCGGCTTATCCGCTGCTGATCGGCGTGTGGGGATGGAGTGCTCCCGAGCAGCAAGCCACGTGGGAAGACAGCCAGGAGTTTCAAGAAGGGTCGCAGCTTGGCGATCTCGTATTGGCGGCGGAGCAACGCGTAGGAGCCGGGCGCGTGATGGTCCTGGGGGACAACGCGTGTCTGACGAACGAGGGATTGGTGGACGGCTATCGTTTCGCCGGCCACTTGTTATCGTATCTGGCCGCACCTTCGGCAGGGCCGCAGGTCGCCTGGCGTCAAGGGGCGCTGGCGCTCAGCCTGGCAGCTTTGTTGACTCTACTGGCGTGCGGTATGAGTGCTGTGCGGCTCTCGGCCAGCTGCATCCTGATCGCGATTTCACTGGCCTGTTGCCAGCGCTGGAGTGATGCTGCATCGCCCGTCGTACCCGATGGCGCAAGAATCACTTCGTTGCCGCGCAGTCCTTCGTCCAATGGTCTGGCGTACATCGACGCGACCCATCTGGAGCCTTACACGCCACACGCCTGGGGATTCGACGCGCTCAACGGTCTGGTGTTGAACCTCCAGCGCAATGGCTACTTGCCGCTGATGCTGCGTGATTCCCTGGGCGCTCGACTTGAGCGGGCGGGTCTGCTGGTCTCCATCGGTCCGGCGCGTCGCTTCACGCCTGGGGAACGACAGCAGGTCCGGCAGTTTGTGGAACAGGGAGGTGTCCTGATCAGCACCGTGGGTGCGGAAGAGTCGGCCGGTAGTGAGCCGCTGTTGGCCGAGTTCGGTCTGCGCGTGCCGCCATCTCCGGTTCCCACAACGGGGGACGGGCTGGAACCGGAACCGTTTGGTCGCACGGAGGCCGACTATCTGGAGGTCGAAGAGGAGTCGCGACCACCCTACCGGGCGGCGGTTCGCTTCCACGCGGCCTGGCCGGTGGAAACGATCGAACCGTCCGAAGCGGACACCGAGGTCTTGGCATACGGTCGCAACACGTTGCCGGTGGTGGAGAGCGAAGCGGAGTTGCCGGTGATCCTGATGCGCGGGGTGGGGCGTGGTCGGGTCGTGTTGATTGGGGACACGGCCTTTGCGATGAACAAGAACCTGGAGTACATCGGTGGCGAACCGTTCTATGGCGGCCACGAGAATGCCCATTTCTGGCGTTGGCTGTTGACGCAGCTGCGGGACGAGCCGCTGTGGGTACCGCCACGGCCACCCGAGCGCGTGCCGCACGTCCAGGCAGCGGACGATCCGGAATCGGTGGAGGAGGAATCGTAGTGCGCATCTGGCTCGCCACGGCATTGCTTGCCTGTTCCTGGCTGTTCGGACTGGGTTACTTCGATCCGGTCAGCTGGGTTGCGTGGGTCTGCGCCTTGGCGGCAGCCGTCCTGTTGCTGGGTGTCACATCGGTACGTTTTCCGCGGCGCGTGGACCGCGGCCTGGCATTGCTCCTGTTGGTGCCCGCCGTCGGGATGACTCCGCTACCGTACAAGAGCATGCCCGTGCTGCTGTTCGCGGGGCTGGCCCTGTCCCTCTTGCCCGTGCCGCACGCCAGCACACGAATTCTGGCCCGAGGATCGGTCTTGGCGAGCATGATGCTGCTCCCTCAGTCGCTGGTTCTCTGGTGGTACCAGAGCCTGACGGCCCGCTCGCACGAGCTGCCGCACTGGCTGGCGGGGCCGCTGGCCCTCGCTTTGCGCTGGCTGGGTGTTGAGGCGGTCGTGGATCGCGCCACGCTGGTCATGTGCGACACGGCCACGACCGATCGGATTGCGGCGACTTGGGAGCTGCTGTTGGATCCAGCCACGTTGTGTCTGGTGGTGGGTGGCGCGGCACTGCTGGCCTATCGGGCGTATCGCGCGCGTGCGGTTTCCCGGCCCGGGACGGCTTTCGTCCGCAGTTGTACGGTCCTGTTGTTGGTGACTTGCGCGTGGGTCCCGTTGCGATTAGCGCTGCTGGTGTCGCTGGTGGTACAGCAACAATTGCGGGCGGACGTCACGTTGTTTCCGAATGTTGGTGAGATCTTGGTCAGCACGTGGGTGCATGCCGGCTTGGTGTGTGTGCTGGCCGTTATCCTCAGCCGGTTTGTGCCGGTCTCCCGTCGCCCAGTGGCCGGTGAGCGGGCCGTGTCCATGCGGCCGAACGAGCGCCCCTCTCACGCCGGGCGCCGAGCGATGCTCGCCACGGCACTTGCCTTGGCAGTGTTTTCGGCGACGTTCGCGCACTTCTGGACGCCGGTCGGGGAGCGCAAGGCAGGACGCGTGATGTTCGTCGAACGCCATTCGACGTGGGAACCGACTACGGAACCGTATCGGACCAAGGTCTACGGCGAGGCAGGATCGTACAACTACGCCGCGGTGTATGAATACTGCGACCAGTTCTACGACATGTCGCGACTGCTGGCGGATCAACCCATCAATGCCACCGCGCTGGCTCAATGCGACATCCTGATCATCAAGACACCGACATCTCGCTACGCGCCGGAGGAAGTCGAAGCGGTCGTGGAGTTTGTTCAACGAGGTGGTTCGCTCCTGATGATCGGCGATCACACCAATGTCTTCAATATGAATACTTACTTGAACGACATGGCGCGGCGCTTCGGGTTCACCTTCCGCAATGACCTGTTGTTTCGCGTTGGCAGTCCCTACAAGCAGACCTACCAACCGCCGGCCATCGCCCATCCGCTGCTGCAGCACGTCCCACCGATGTGTTTCGCCGTGTCCTGTTCGATCGATCCGGGATGGCACGTGGGGTCGATGGTGATTCGCAACGTGGGCCTGTGGAATCTTCCTCCCGCCTATCAGGAGTCCAATTACCATCCGCAGGCGGAGTATCGACCGTACATGCAGTACGGTGCCTGGTGCCAGCTCTGGTCGATGACTTTTGGGAGCGGCCGCGTCCTGGCGTTCGCCGATTCCACGCTGTTCTCGAATTTTTGCGTGTACCAGCCGGGCAAGACCGAACTGTTCCTGGGCATGTTGGAGTGGTTGAATCATGCCAGCCGATGGGACTCCCGAGCGCCCAGTGGTTGCGGCGTCTGTTTGTGGGGGTCGCCGGGTGCCTGGCGTGGCGCTGGGTATCGGGACAGTCCGTAGAAGTCCCGGACGGTGGATGGTGTCGCTGGCCGTCGCGTGGTGTGCCTGGGCGGTCGCCGCTTATCTGGTGGTGGACCTGCAGCGCTCGGCCATGCCGCGGCCGGTCACACAACAGGCGATGCCGCACGTGGTGATCGATCGCACGGTTTCGACAGTGCCGCTCTTCACCGGGGCCTTTGCCGATGATCTCGCCGGTGGCGGTTACGGGTTACTGGAACAGTGGGTGCCCCGCATCGGAAACTACACGTCGCGGCGCGCGGCGCGAGTGCGTTGGAGGGTGACGGCCTGGTGGTGATCTGCCCTACCCTGCTTCCCAGCCCTCTGTATCGCGAGCGGCTCGTCGCATGGGTCCGTTCCGGTGGCCGTCTGGTTGTCTTCGATACGCCGGATGTGGAAGAGTCGACGGCCAACAGCCTGTTGATGCTGTTTGGCCTGACGTCCGTGCACGACGCTCCGCCGCAGAAGGACGAGCCGTTGCGACTGGCGGACGGTTCACTGGACACGCCGCTCCAAGCGTCGTGCGAGATCCAAGGAGGTGAACCGCTCGCGAAGTGGGGACCGGTTCCGATTGCGGCGCGCGTGCGTTTCGGTGAGGGGTCGGTGACAGCCATCGGATTCGGTTCGCTGTTTAACGACGCCAGCATGGGGTACCACTGGCTGCAGGAGCCGGACGAGGTGCAGTCGCGGCGGTACGAGATCCTGTACGCTTTGCTCCGCGCGGGCCTGCCGACGCAGTAGGCCAACGAGCCATTTCTTGGACTAACGGTTCCCGGCCGATGGGTCGCGTTTGAGCCGACGATCCGCACGATCGCTGCCGCGCCGGCAGCCTGATCGGCGGCGCCGCACAGGGCGGGTCTGACTGGCGTCTGACTCGGGCGTGGACTTTGGCGGCTTGCCCTCCCGCGGGTTCGTCTCTAGTCTGATCAGGTTCATGGGCCATTGTTTCGAGAGAAGAGGTACATCGGTGCGACGCGACGACATCCGCAATCTGGTGATCATTGCCCACGTGGACCACGGCAAGACCACGCTGGTGGATTGCCTGCTGCGCCAGTGCGGGCAGTTCCGCGAATCGCAGTTGCAGGGTGAACGGATCCTCGACACGAATGATCTGGAGCGCGAGCGCGGGATCACGATTGTCGCGAAGAACATCGCCTTGCCGCACAAGGGCGTCAAGATCAACATCATTGACACGCCCGGCCACGCGGATTTCGGTGGCGAAGTCGAACGGGTGGTCAGCATGGCGGACGGCGCGCTGTTGCTGGTCGATGCCGCGGAAGGACCGATGCCGCAGACGCGGTTCGTGCTCTCCAAAGCCCTGGCCTGCGGCCTGCAGCCGATCATCGTCGTCAACAAGATCGACCGTCCGGATGCGCGGGCCCACGAAGTGCTGGACGAGACGTTCGAGTTGATCATGGAGCTGGCGGGCGACGATCACCTGCAGCGACGTTCCCGTTCGTGTTCACGACGGCCAAGGATGGCTATGCGACGTCCGATCCGGACGTGCCCACGACGTCGATGCAGTTGCTGCTGGACCTGGTGCTCGAAGCAAGTCCCCGGGCCGGAAGTGAAACCAGACGCCCCCCTGCAGATGCTCGTGACCACGATCGACTGGTCGCAGTATGTCGGGCGCATCGCCATTGGCCGGATTGCCGCCGGGACGATCCGCAGCGGTCATCGCGTGGGGCTGTCGCACAAGGACGGATCCGTGGAACCGTCGCAGATCGCGTCGTTGATGGTGTTTCAGAATCTGGAATCGTGTGGAAGTCGAGCCGGCCAAGGCGGGAGACATCGTGGCGCTGGTGGGGCTGGACGACGTGGAGATCGGCGACACGATTTGCGACCTGGAGCGGCCGGTGCCTCTGCCGCGCCTGGTCGGTGGACGAGCCGACGCTCGAGATGATCTTCACGATCAACTCGTCGCCGCTGTCTGGCCGCGACGGCAAGTACGTCACCAGCCGGCAGGTGCGGGAGCGTCTGTATCGGGAACTGGAGAAGAACGTGGCGTTGCGCGTCCGGCCGCTGGAGGGCACGGACGGATTTGCCGTGGCGGGCCGCGGCGTGTTGCACCTGTCGGTGCTTGATCGAAACGATGCGTCGCGAAGGATATGAGTTCTCGGTCGGCAAGCCGCAGCGTGATCTATCGCGCTGGTCGGCGGTGTCCGGCACGAACCGTTCGAGACGCTGAATGTCGAAGTGCCCGCCGAGCACCTGGGGCGGATCATGGAACTGGTGGGGCAGCGACGCGGGAAGCTGGAGCACATGCAGCCGCGCGGCGACTACACGTGCACCACGTTTCGGATTCCCGCCCGGGGACTGATCGGGCTGCGCACCCAGGCCTTGAACGCGACCCAGGGCACGGCCCTGCTCCATCACCGGTTTGCCGACTACGACCTGGTGGAAGGTGAATTGCCGCGGCGTCCCAACGGAGTCCTGGTGTCCAACGTGAGCGGGGCGGGCCGTGGCTTACGCTCTGGCCGGACTGCAGGAACGGGCCGACATGTTCGTTTCGCCCGGGGACGATATCTACGAGGGCATGATCGTGGGCGAGAACAGCCGCGAAAACGACCTGACGGTCAACCCCGCCAAGGAGAAGAAACTGACGAACATTCGTGCCGCGGGCAGCGACGAAAACATCCTGCTGAAACCGCCGCGCATGATGTCCCTCGAGACGGCTCTGGAGTACATCGAGGACGACGAGCTGGTCGAAATCACTCCCAAGCAGATTCGACTGCGCAAGATGCTGCTCCGGGAGTCTGATCGCCGGCGGCAATCCCGGACCGCCTGATGCGGTGTGCCCGGGTTTCGCGCTCGACGCGCTCGATGACGGTCGGAAAATTCTCCCGGAATTCGTGAGGGGTCAGCGACCTCGTTCGTGATTAACTCCCGGGCTTCCCTCCGTGCGCCGACCGGCCAGCGTGAATGGTTGCTGGATCGGATTGCCGGGAACCGGCACGTCGACCGGTCCGGCGACGGGGAGCGGGCCCGCCGTGCGCACGCGGGACACACTCGCCCCGCGCCGCAGCGAAGATCATGGCGAGGGGGTGCCGCGATGTTTCAGCGCAGTCACATACTGGTGGGGATGCTGTGTCTGGCCAGCCTGTGGGGTGGCGCCGGCGGTTGTGCGCACCGCGCAAGCCCGATACCCCGCAGTGTCGAGCCGACGAGGGAGGTGCGGGGTGATCCGGCCGGGGAGCCGGTACTGATCGAGGAGGGACCGTGAGGCCGCCAGTGGCTTGTTGGACGGCGCCTGTTGGCCGGGAGAGCGGCCCAGAGATCACCGCCGAGTGTGAGGACGAACATGGGTCGCGATCCCTGTGTCAGATGTTCCCGGCGCGCATTAACGCTGGTGGAGCTGGTCGTCGTGATGGCGATCATCGGCGCGCTGATGGCCCTGCTCCTGCCGGCCGTGCAGGCCGTGCGAGAGGCGGGTCGCCGTCTGCAGTGCCAGCAGCATCTGCGGCAGATCGCGTTGGCCTTGCACAACTATCACGAGTCCTGTCGGAGCTTCCCCTACGGAGTCAACGCAGGCTGGGGACATTCGTGGTCGGCCCACGTGCTGCCCTTTGTGGAACAAACGGCGGTGGCCGACCTGGTACCGTGGAGTGAAACCGGATGGTGGCGCGGCACCGATCGCAACAGCCGGATGCTTCAACAGCTGGTCCGCAGGCAGATCCCCCTGTTCCGCTGTCCGTCGCAGGGTGATCCTTTCACGTCGGACCTCAACCAGATGTCCGATCGGTACGTGACCAACTACCTGGCCTGTGCCGGCGGCGACGCGACCCACGACAACCTGGGTCCCGGCGGGATGGAACAATCGAATGGCATGTTTCGCGCGGCTCTGTTCAATCGGAATCCACAGCCGCCGACGCGCCTGCAGAGCGTGGCGGATGGCACGTCCCAGACGCTGATGATCAGCGAATCGTCCTTCATCGTGAATGAGGAAGAAGGCTGCTGGATCTGCGACCGTTTCTATCTGTACCATCCGAACGCGGACAGCGGGGACGGCGATGGATTTCTCCGAAGCGCTCGGGTCCACCTTCTATCCGATCAATCTGCAGGGCCCGGACGAGCAGCAACGCGAGTCCGCCTTCAGCAGCTATCACCCGGCCGGCGTGAACGGCGCCTTCGCCGACGGATCGACGCACTTCTTTCAGGACTCGATCGACCTGGCGATCTGGCGAGCCAGGGCTCGATGCGACAACGGGAAGTTCTGGCCCGGTAACGTGCAGGCGGCAGGCATCCGGCAACGCCATACGCCTGCCGACGGCCATCCCGTCAGGTTGCCGCCTCCTCCCCACCAACGCCCTTCTCCGGAAAAAACCTCGTGGGCGTCCTCCCGCCTGCGGACGGTTGTGCCATACTGGTTTCGATGTTGCCGAGTGCCACAGCGGTCCCGATTTCCTCGGGACTCTCCACGGGAGGACGAAGCACGATGGTCTGCCTTCGAGGAATATGCAGTGCATGGCTGGTGGCTGGCAGCCTTGGGTTACTGCGAGCGGCGGATTGGACGCAGTACAAGTACGACAGCGAGCATTCGGGCAATGCGCCGGCCGTGCACATTGCGGACGACATCGGTCTGCAGGCTGCGATCCCGCTGACCGATGCCATCTTCACGGCGCCGGCCCTCGCCGATGGCCGCGTCTATGTGCTGGACGGTGCGGGCGTGCTGTTCTGCGTAGATGCCACGACGCGGGACATCGTGTGGCAGTTCCGCAGTCCTGGCGGGGCCCGGAACTGCAACAACTATTCCTCGCCGGCGGTTGTCGAGGAGTACGTGCACTTCGGGACGATGGCCGGCGAGTACTTCGTGCTCGATGCGCGCGACGGACAGCGTTGTGCGGCAGATCGACTGTGGCGAACCGATGTTCAGCTGTCCGGTCGTCGGTCCCGGACGGTGTCTACTTCGCGACGCTGGGTCCCGGGTCTATCGCGCTGTCTCCCCAGGGAGAGGTCCGGTGGACGTGGGACTACGTCCGCGAGGTGCTGAAGTTCCCGGGCGATCGCTGGAGCGGTCAGGACTGGCTGGAGCACAAGAAGGCAGCGCGTGACGTGGCGTGAGCAGTTTCTCTGTTCGCGCGACATGGCCGTGCACGGCAAGACGCTCGTGATCCCGGCAGGAGGTTCGATCGTCTGGCTGGCCGATCGTGGCGATCAGGCGCAGATGCTGGGCGGTTTCGCGCCGAACGAAAGTCCGGCGACGTTGGGGCTGAGTCTGGACGCCCAGGGAACCGTCTATCGGCAGTGGTTTCGCCGCGACAATGGTGGCCGCGTGGAAGTGCTGCGGATCGTGGACGGCAAAGTCGAGGCCGGTTTTGTGGCGGGCACGGAGACCGACTACCAGAGTGACCCGAGCATGAGTTTCTCGTCGGTCAGCATTCGCGGCGATGCCGTTTATCGCTGCCGGCCCGAAACGGGAGTCGGCCTGTGCCGGCACGAGGGCGGCCAGACAATTCCGCTGGGCGACTATCCGTCGATTGCTCCGCCGATCATGGCGGGCGACCGCGTGCTGGTCGCCGGCTTGGACGGACGCTTGGCCGTGGTGCCGCTGGAAACCGGTCGAGCACCCTACGTGTTCGCGACACCGTTCGGACGGCCGATCACGGCGCCGCCTGCCGTGGCTAACGGTCAGATCGTGTTTGGAGGCGAAGATGGCTACCTGTACATTCTGGGACCGGGCGGTGCATGCTGCACTTCCCACCGAGCAACTCGATCTGACGCGCGTCCGCAGTCCGCTTACCAGTCCGCTCGCCGGACGCACAGTTCGACTGGTCGACGCATTTCGCGAACCAGGCCAATACGAACCGCACGCAACAGGGACTCCGGACGCCCCTCGCCATGCGCTGGATTCGGCGGTGTGAGGGAACCATCAAGCATCTGTCCACGATCGGCGGCGGTCGCCTGTACACGCACACGGCCGAAGGACAGATCATGGCCGTGGAACAAGAGACGGGACGGCTGCTGTGGCGGGTCTTTTACCCGGGCGTGCACGTTTCGTTTACGACGCCGGCCTACCATCGCGAGCGGCTGTACCTGCCGCAGGCGGGGCTGGACGCCAGTCGCCTGCGCTGCTTGGACGCGGCGACCGGACGAGCTGATTTGGGAAGTACCGTTCACCGGCTCGCCCAGTTGGAACCGGCAACTCCCACCGCTCATTCACAACGGCTTGATCTTCTACCAGTTCAGCAGCGGTACGTACACCGGCCGCAACTGGCTGTTCGAACATCAGAGCACGTTCGGGTTTTCGGACGATCAACGGCCGCTCGTCAAGGCCTGGAATCTGGAGACGGGCGCCGAAGTCTGGTCGCGCGAGTTCTCGGAGTACGGGCATGGCGGCGACGACGCCGGCATGTGCCTCGCAGACGGAACGCTCTACTACTCGTGCTACTTTGGCAACAAGCCGATGTCGGGCGTGACGGCGGCGCTGGAACCCGACACGGGGCGCGTCAAATGGGTTACCACCGAGTACTCTGTGCACGCGGGGTGTGCGCCGTCCATCGACCGAGGACGACTCTACCTGGGCGGCTACAATGCCGTGGAAGGCGACATCAACCGCGTCTTCTGCCTGAATGCCGCGAACGGGAACCTGATCTGGAAATCCGACCCGATCGAACGGGCTATCCACGTTGTCACGATCGGCGATGGCCAGCTCTTCACGCACGCTCAGTATCGACAGGGCTATCTGCTGGATGCCGAAAATGGCGCCAAGATCTGCGAGCTGACCCACGGCTATCGCTGCACGCGATTCACCATGGACGGATCCTTGCTGCTTGGCTCGAACATGGACCTGATCGACACCGCGCAGGACAACCAGCTGATTTCGACCGGCCCGGCTGTCGACGTCCTGCAGTGTGTCGGCGCGCAGGTATCCAACGGACGCTTGTTCTACACAGCCAACGGAAGTGGCCTGCAGCTGTCCATGAGCTACGGCGACGAAGCAGCACGGTAGGCCTTGTTCCCCGACTTACAGGGGATTCGCAACGCGTCTTCAAGGGACCCTCGCAACCGTCAGCCGTGCGCGGAGCGAAACGCGGCCAGCTGAGCACCATTTAACCGGGAACACCTTCCACTCGTGAGTGGTGTTCAGTGGACATTCCTGCAACTCAGCAAAGTTCCGTGTTCACACGAGTGCAAGCACGTCCGGTGTTCCCCCTCGATAAGGGTCCCAATACGGACTAATACGGCTGCGGATCGGTCGCCCGGGAGATGTCGTACGGCAGCGATTCAACTTCCACCAGCGGTGGCAACCAGTGTCGCCCTTCAATCCAACCCGCTCGTTTCCGCCGCTCCCGCTCACTCCAATTCTCCTGGATCTTGTCGCACGCCTGACGGATGTCGTGCGACGTGGGCAGAAAGACCCTGCTCTCACGCTTGTCGCGCTTCATCGTAATGCCTCCTTCTCTTCGCCCCCTGCGCTGAATTGTACGAAGGGGAGGAACAAAAAGCTTGGGATTTGTCGGAAAGCGGCCGGCCATTTCGTTCTGCGCTGGATTGGCTTGCCGGTGGTCGTGCGAGGCGGAGCGACCGCGGCCGGTGGCCAACGCGGCGTTCGGCAAACTGCCAGCTCCATCGACCCGCAATTCGGTACACCCCGCGCATGGGTCGGAGGTCCGGATTCCGGTGACTGTCACACCGGAAGGGCGACCGGCCGGCTCGAATCAGCGGCCGCCTGGAGTCTGATATCATGCAGAGGTCTTGGCCCGCTCGAAGAAGAGAAAGGACAGCCTGACTATGCGCCACGCATCACTTTCCCTCGTGGTCGTCGCATGCTGCTGTGCCCGGTTATTGGCCAGGGAGGCCGAGACGATTGCGGGCACGATCCTGGATCGCGAGGGGGCGCCGGTGGCTGGAGCCCTCGTGATCGTGTGTGACAGCAACACGGGCATGCCGGTCGGGCGGGACTTCGCGCCCTTCGCCCACGGCAAGGATGTGCGAGAGATCGCATGTGTGGCGAGCGACGTCGACGGCCGTTTTTCCTTTCCTGACGCCCAGCCCGGTACGTACCGGTTGCTGGCCCAATCCTGGGACGATGCCTCCCGCCCCGCGACCAAGTCACTGGAAGTCAACGGACGGGTCGTGCGACTGCGGGGCCTGGCCGAGCGAGTGGTGGTGCCATCGGAGGAAGCCCGCCAAGTCACGCTGCGGCCGTGCGGCACTGCGATGCTCGACGTCACGGCCGATCCACTGCCGGGCAACGACGACACGCTCCTGGTGGTCAGTCGCCGGCCGCTGGCGGCCGATCCGATCTTGGGCTTCGCCGCCTGGTCGGGAGCGTTCATGCCGGGCATGGTGGCAGCCAATCGCATGCCGCAGGGCCGCACCACATTCCGAGACATGCCGGACGGCTCCGTGTACCTGGCCGCCTTCGCGAACGACAACAGTCCGGGCTTTGGCGGTGCCGCCTGTGACTTGAGGGCCGACCGATCGGCAGGATCGGTGGTACCGCTGATCGCGGCGTGGAGCGACGGCCACAAGGACCCCCCCGCGAACCTGGTCGAACTGGTCGCCAAGTTGCGGACGATCCCCCGAGACACGCTCCGGAAATTGGTGGAGCAGCAGTATCCGGATCTGGCGAAATCGATGGACCCGGCCGCGGGTCAACGTCGCGATCCCTGGACTCCGTTGATCCCGTACCTGGACAAGCCCGTGACACTTCCGAGCGGAGCGTCCGTGCCGCTCAAGGACGCGTGGGCCGCGGAAGGTTACATGCGTCTTGGCGACGCCGTCCGGGCACGTCGCAAGAACTAGCCTTCGTCGGCCGAATGCCGTCCCTGGATGGCACCGACCTGTCCTCGCAGTTCTACCCGGTGATTGCCCAGCGGATAATCTCGTTGAGTTTCGGTGCGCGTCCCTGGGTAAGCATCCCGATGCGGAACACACGACTGGCGGCAAACACACAGACGGCCGTCGTGACCACCATCAGCAGCAGGCCGAGGATCGGCTGCCACAGGGGAATCGCGCTGGTGGAGGCCATTCGCAAGCACATCAGCATCGGGATGAATGGCGGGATCAGCGAGAACCAGGTGGCGAAACTGCCGTTGGGTTCGCGGACGATGTTGATCCAGACGAACATCGGAATGACAATCAGGATCCACACCGGCAGCAGCAGGCTCTGCGCTTCCTTCAGCTGATTCACCGCGGCACCAATCGACATGAACAGCGAACTGTACATGATGACCGCCAGGACCTGGAACACGACGAACCAGGGGAGAATCTGGAACGGCACGACATCCAAGACGTCGTTGTACCTGGCCAGGCAGTATCCGCCCGCCAGGTAGATGATGGCCACCGTCAGCGAACCGGCCACGTTGCCGAACAGTTTTCCCGTCATGATCTCCAGAGGCGTGGCCGATCCGAGCAAGACCTCCGCGATCCGATTCGTCTTCTCCTCCAACACGCTTTCCAGCATCGGTTGGGCCGACATCATGATGATCATGAACATGAACATCATGACGCCCATCGGCAGGAAGATGGAGAGCAGTTCTCTGGTTCTCTTTGGCCTTCTTGATACCGCCACCGACCTCGCGCTGAAAGAGTCCTCGTCCTTCCACGGCGATGGCGCGCGACTGGGCCACGACGGCCGGGTCAATCCCGGCGGCCTTCAGACGCCTGCTCTGCACGAGTTCGCTGAGCATACCCTCAAACCAGCGTTTTTCTTCTGACAGCGTGGTGTTTTCGGCGTAGAAACTCACCATGGTCGGTTTCGCATTCGTGGAGGATCGAGCACGTTGGCCGGTATTTCGACGAACGCGTACAACTCGCCATTTCGCACGCGATCGGACAGCTTCAGACGCAGTTCGTCGGTCACCGGCTCGCTGGGTGCCGTCTCGATGCGATACTCGGGCGCGATCTGTTTGCCCGATTCCGGGTTGCGAGTCACCTGCTGATTGCGAATCTGGACCGCCTCCTGGATCGCATCGAGAACTTGATTGCTTTGATCCAGGACCACGATCTGTTTGTCCTTGACGTCCACACGGTTGCGGAGCAGTTGGGGAATCACCGCTCCACCGAGCATGAAGACGGGCATGATCGCCAGGCTGAACAGGAAGGCCTTGGAACCGACCATCGCCAGGTATTCGCGGCGGGCAATGACGTAGGCCTTATGCATGGACGGGATCCTTCATCTCTGCGGGTTCGGGTCGCGGCAATGCGCACGAAGATGTCGTGCAGGGAGGGCCGGGCCAGTTCAAAATGTTCCAGTGAGCCGAGCGCCAGCAATTGTCGGAGGATCTGCTGCGGATCGGCTCCGGGAGCCATCCGCAGTTCCTTGTACGGTCCGTAGTCGTTCACGCGCGCGACACCCGCCAGGTTGGCCAGGCCGCCGTTGACGGCATGGATGCGCACTCGGATCGTGTCGTTGCCGTACTGAGCTTGAATCGATTCCAGACTGCCGTCGAGCACTTTCTGGCCACGGAAGATCATGAAGATCGTGTCGCACATGCGTTCGGCGACATCCATGTCGTGCGTCGAGAAGATCACGGTCGACCCGCGGTCTCGCAAGGACACGACCGCGTCCTTGAGCACCTCCATGTTCACCGGGTCCAGGCCGCTGAAGGGTTCGTCCAGCACGACCAGTTTGGGCTGCGCAACGATGGTGGCAATGAACTGTACCTTCTGCGACATGCCCTTCGACAGCGTTTCCACTTTGTGATTCGCCCACTTGGCGAGGTCGAGTCGCTGAAGCCAATCGTCGATATCGCGGCGGCAATCTCGCATACCCTTGAGCTGCGCATAGAAGGTCAGGATGTCCCGCACCTTCATCTTCTTGTACAAGCCGCGCTCCTCCGGGTAGATATCCGACACGGTCGTCGGCGCCGCTCCCGTGATCGAGGCCCAGCACGGTAATCTGCCCTGCATCGGGATAGAAGATCCGCAGGATCATACGCAACGTCGTCGTCTTGCCAGATCCGTTGGGACCGATGAACCCGTAGACCGTGCCTTCCGGCACATCCAGGTTCAGCTGGTCGACGGCGACGTGACTGCCGAATCGTTTGGTGACTTGCCTCAGTTCAACGGCGTTGGGCATAAGCGTGCCTCGCGAGGTGCTACAGGTGAACCGGCTGTTCCGTGTCGGCGCTCTGGAGCGCGGCAAAACACAGGGCCAAGGATTCGAGGTTATCGCGCCCGGAATTGGACGGTTCGCGGTGATCCTCGATCGAACACAGCAGTTCCGACATGGTCCCGTCAAAGCCATCGGGAAACCAACAGGTCTTCAATCGAGGAACCATCGTGCCCTGTTCCGTGGACAGTACCACGGTCTGTTCGTTGATGTTGGGACCGCTGCTGACCAGGGTCCCTTGCGTGCCAACAATGACGGTGCGATCCTGGGCGCCGCACCGCGTGTCGCCGCGCAAGACGATCGACGCTTGCGCGTGAGGGTACTCGATCACCGCCTGGGCAGACAGAGGCGGCTTGGCCCGCTGCGAGCTCGTGCGGCAGACGCTGGCAAACACCGACTTGGGACGTTGACCGCCGAGGTAGCAGTGGGCCATGTCGAACCAGTGAATTCCGAAGTCGAACAGCAGCAGATGGTGGATGTCTTCGAACGGCGTGCCGGTGACCCAGTTGTGGTCCCAGCACACTTCCATGTCGACGCTCGTAACGTCCCCCAGCAAGCCGGCCGCGATGGCCTGGCGGGCATAGCTGACGTGAGCTGCCCAGCGTCCGTTCTGGTTGACGGCCAGGTGGACTCCTCTGCGATGCGCTGCCGCGACAATGCGCCGACCAACGGCCAGGTCGGTCACAAACGGTTTCTGGCTGAGGATGTGTTTTCCCGCGCGAATGGCCGCCAGCAACAACGGCTCCCGCACCTCCGGATGCGTCGCAATGTCCACCACGTCGATATCGGTCTGCGCGAGCAGTTCCGTGGCCGACTCGAACACCTTGGCCCGCGGATAGAACTCGTCCCGCACCTGCTCTGCCCGCTGCACCTGCGGATCGGCCAGTGCCACCACCTGATATCGCGCTTTGCGGTACGCCTTGAGATGTGTCGAGATGATGCCGCCGCAGCCAATCACTCCAATCCGCGGTCTGTAGCCGCGCGTCCGCGCGGGTTGATACGGAAGACGCGGAGCGGGTAGTCTCTTCTCCGGCGTTTTCTTGCTGATTGCGTAGTCTTTTTCCGCAGGCGTACGGCGCTGCTTGGCCATCGAAGATCCTCCCGGGGGTTCGCTGTCGGCCACACGCCACATTCTCAGCGATCGCGCACGAGTCGTACAGACCCCGGCCGCACGATGCGGAAGCGTTTTGCCGTTTTGCGGTCGGGGAGACACTGGTTGCGGGTGGCCGGCGGACTATGGGACAATCACCACGACGTCCGGTCCGTGGCAACCGTTCGCGGCCCGTTGGCCGACAACCGACCGAAACGACAATCGGGTGCACAGCAACTCGCGGGCAGTCGAGAGAAAGTGGATTGCTACCAACATGTGGAAACATCTTGTGATGGTTGTGGTGTTCGTCAACTCCGCCGTTTCCGCCGGGGCGGCCGACCTTGACGAAGGACGAATCAGGCCGTGGGATAAGAATCCTGCTTACTGGCAGTACAAGGGTGAACCTGTCCTGCTGCTGGGCGGCAGCAAGGACGACAATCTGTTCCAAATCCCGGACTTGCGCGCGCATCTGGAAGCGATCCACGCGGCCGGCGGAAACTACATCCGCAACACCATGAGCGACCGCCCGGACCGGGGATTCGAAATCTACGCCTTTCAACGGCTGGCGGACGGGAAATACGATCTCACCCGGTGGCACGATGAGTACTGGCAACGGTTCGAGAACCTGCTGCGGTGGACAAGCGAACTGGACATCATCGTACAGATCGAAGTCTGGGACCGCTTCGATTTCACCGACAGTGGCAACAGCGACCGTTGGCAGAAACACCCCTTCAATCCCGCCAACAACGTCAATTACACGTATGCAGAATCGGGTTTTGCGCAGCGATACCCCCAGCATCCTGGCCAGAATGAACAGGCGTTCTTCTTCACGACCCCCGACCAGCGCAATAACCAGGTCGTGCTGCCGTATCAGCAGCAATTTGTTGACAAGATGTTGTCACATGCACTCCCGTACAATCACGTCTTGTATTGCATGGACAACGAGACCTCGGGGGACGAGGAGTGGGCGAGTTACTGGTCTTCGTACATTCGACACCGGGCTCAGGAAGCGGGTAAGCAGGTGTGCTTGACCGAAATGTGGGACGATTGGGATCTCACCGCCGAGCGGCATCGGCGCACTCTGGATCATCCCGAGCGGTACGATTTCGCGGATGTCTCGCAGAACAATCAGAAGAAGGGGCAAGTCCACTGGGACAATTTCCAATGGGTCCGCCAGCACCTTGCCGACCGGCCCCGCCCACTCAATACCGTGAAGACCTATGGGGCCGACGGGGGACGCTTTGGGGACAACCAGGACGGCATCGAACGATGGTGGCGGCACGTCATCGGTGGAGTGGCTGCGGCCCGGTTTCATCGTCCCGATTCCGGTTTGGGACTTTCGGAACCTGCGGTCGCATCGATCCGCGCCGCACGCAAGCTCGAATCGTTGATACGCCTCTGGGATGTGAAAGCAGCGAATGAACTGCTGAGTGATCGCGAGGACAATGAAGCCTACCTGGCAGCTCAGCCGGGGCAGCGATACGTCCTCTATTTCACCCGTGGCGGAGCCGTCCGTCTCGACCTGCGCCAACACCCGATCACATTCCAGCTGAAGTGGATCAACATCGCGACGGGAGAATGGGATCGAGTGGAGGTTGTGCGTGGGGGAGGTCTCGTCTCGATTGCCGCTCCAGATCAGGGCCTCTGGGTGGCGGGCCTGGTCAGGCAGGAATGAGTGTTCACGAGTTTCTTTCTCGGCCCGCTGTCCGGGATCGATGACCGCGAAGAAGGCGAGACTCATGACTGGAAAATACTCGCGACGCGACTTCTTGCGACGCACGACCGCAGCGTGCGCGGTGCCCATGTTTGTGCCTGCCGCGGTGCTCGGCCACGACGGAGCCGTGCCGCCGAGTGAACGCATCACGTTGGCGGCGATTCGTCTGGGGTTTGCCTGGGAAACCGGACGACTCAGTCGACACTTGACCAGCGGCCAATAGGTGCGGGGTTGCAGTCCATGAACAAGGTGGCAGAATGGGTCCATGGGCCAGGTCTGTCCGAGCCGTTCGGGGCGCGGTCGTTGCGCGTGTGAGCGGCCGTAGCCGCCGATGACCTCGGCAGATCGCTCTTGCGAGGGAGGGTTCCGAATGAGCACGATTGCACTGCTGGGGACGCTCGACACGAAGGGGGCCGAGTACGCGTTCGTGCGAGAGTGTCTGCATCAGCGCGGTCACGACACGCTGTTGATTGATGTGGGCGTGCTCGGGCCACCGGTGATTGCTCCGGATATTTCGCGCGACGAAGTGGCAGCCGCGGCAGACGCGGATCTGCAGCGGATGGTGACGGAAAAGGACCGCGGACGCGCTGTGGCCGTCATGAGTCGTGGGGCAGCCACGCTCGTGCCGCGTCTGTTCGCGGCGGGTCGACTGGATGGCATCATGGCCCTGGGGGGATCGGGTGGCACATCGGTCGCCTGCGCGGCGATGCGGGCCTTGCCGATGGGCGTGCCGAAACTCATGGTCTCCACCGTGGCTGGCGGCGATGTCTCGGGCTATGTGGGCGTCAGTGACATCGTGATGGTCCCCAGCATCGTGGACGTGGCGGGGATCAATCGAATCAGTCGGGAAGTATTCTCGCGCGCGGCGGGTGCCATCTGCGGCATGGTGGAAACATCGGTGCCCGCGGGCGACGATCGGCCGCTTGATCGCCGCCAGCATGTTCGGCAACACCAGCGTGTGCGTGGACGCCGCCAAGTCGATCCTGGAGCAAGCGGGCTACGAGGTGTTAGTGTTCCATGCGACGGGCACCGGCGGCCGCACGATGGAGAGTTTGATTGCAGCCGGTCGGATTGCCGGCGTGCTGGACATCACCACCACGGAATGGGCGGATCAGTTGGTGGGCGGCGTGCTGGCTGGCGGCCCCGAGCGACTGGAGGCCGCGGCACGGCATGGAGTTCCCGCCGTGGTGACGCCCGCTTGCCTGGACATGGTAAATTTCTGGGCGCCGGAGACAATCCCGGACAAATTCCGCCAGCGCAAGTTCTATCCGCACAATCCGAATGTCACGCTGATGCGTACGACGCCCGAGGAATGTCAGCAGTTGGGCGGAATTCTGGCGGAGAAGATCAACCTCAGTACCGGTCCGGTGGCCGTGCTCCTGCCACTGCAGGGATGGAGCATGATTGACGCTCCGGACGGTCCCTTCTGGTGGCCCGAAGCCGACGCTGCGCTGCACCAGACACTCAAGCAGCGGCTCCGCGGCGATGTGCGGGTCATTGAATTGCCTGTCAACGTGAACGATCCCCGTTTCTCTCGTTGTGCGGCCGAGACGCTGCTGGAACTCATATCGACCACCGCCGCACATCAGGTGGCGGCCCGGCCTTAACGTGTTCTGTTTGGAGGAGATGACGACGTGGCTGAAACTCGAACGGACATCCTGACTCGCTTTCGCGGCAAGATTTCACAGGGACTGCCGATCATTGGCGGCGGCGCGGGCACCGGTATCTCGGCGAAATTCGAAGAGGCCGGCGGCATCGACCTGATCGTGATCTACAACTCCGGTCGCTTCCGCATGGCGGGACACGGTTCGCTGGCAGGCTTGATGCCGTTTGGAGATGCCAACGCCATCGTGTTGGAGATGGCATCCGAAGTGCTGCCAGTCGTCCGGCGAACGCCCGTGCTGGCCGGCGTGTGCGGCACGGATCCGATGCGCATCATGGAGCGGTTCCTGGCAGACATCAAACAGACTGGCTTCGCCGGTGTCCAGAATTTTCCCACGGTCGGTCTGATTGACGGAACCTTCCGCGCCAACCTGGAGGAAACCAATATGGGCTACCCGCGCGAGGTGGACATGATCCGGCTGGCGCGGTCGATGGATCTGTTGACGACGCCTTACGTGTTCTCGACCGAAGATGCGGTCCTCATGACCGAGGCCGGGGCGGATATTCTGGTCGCCCACATGGGACTCACCACGGCCGGCTCGATCGGTGCGCAGACTGCCAAGACGCTCGACCAGTGTGTTCCGCTTGATCGAGGCGATTGCGAATGCCGCCAAGCGGGTTCGCCAGGATGTCCTGATACTCTGCCACGGGGGTCCGATTGCCGAACCGGACGACGCGGCCTTCATCCTTCAGCACTGCCCCTCCGTGGACGGTTTCTACGGGGCCAGTTCCATGGAGCGGCTGCCGACCGAACGGGCCATTCGCGAACAAACCGAACGATTCACGCGAATTCGTAAGTCGTACCCGTCGCAAAAGGGCGTCTCCTGACTACGATAGGAGAGGCCTGTGCCCTTCACCGGCATGGGAGAGAGCGGGCTTCCGAGGCCATGAACCAAGGCGAATTCATCGATGAGTATGCACCTCTATCCGCGTATGTTACCTGACCCCTTCTGTTTGTCGATCATCCGGTGGGTCCTCGGTGGAATTCTCTTGTCGATTTGTTGTCGAGAGGCATCGGCCCAGCGCGGCGAGTCGTTACGCGAAAGTTACACGAAGGTCGAACATCGGATCCCGATGCGTGACGGCGTTCATCTCTTCACGGCCGTCTACACGCCGGTGGACGCGGGGCCGGAGAAGACCTATCCGATTCTCATGATGCGCACCTGTTACTCGGTCGGTCCCTACGGCGCGGAGGCATTTCGCGGCAGTCTGGGGCCGAACGGCGAGTTGCAGCGGGAGGGTTTCATTTTCGTCTACCAGGATGTGCGCGGATGTTACATGTCGGAAGGGACGTTCCAGGACATGACGCCTCATGTGGCAGAGAAGAAAGGGCCGCAGGATGTGGACGAGAGTACGGACACGTACGACACGATTGAATGGCTGTTGGCCAACCTGCAGCACCACAACGGTCGCGTCGGACAGTGGGGCATCTCGTATCCGGGATTCTATGCCGCGGCAGGGATGATCGACGCGCATCCGGCGCTGAAGGCGGTCTCTCCACAGGCACCGATCGCGGACTGGTGGTTCGATGACTTTCATCACCATGGTGCGCTCTTTCTTCCCCACTCGTTCAACTTCATCGTGCGATTCGGCCAGCCGCGTCCCAAACCCACGGCCTACTCCGCCGCACAGTTCGAACACGACACCCCCGACGGTTACCAGTTTTTCATGGATCTGGGACCGCTGTCGAATGCGAATCAGAAGTACATGCGCGATCGCGTGGCGATGTGGAACAACCTGGTAGAACACCCGAACTACGATCAGTACTGGCAGAGCAGAAATCTGTTGCCGCACCTCAAACGAGTTGCTCCCGCCGTGTTGATCGTGGGAGGTTGGTTTGATGCCGAGGACCTCTACGGACCGCTGCAGATCTACCGACGCATCGAAGCTGAGAATTCCGGTGTTGCCAATAACCTGGTCATGGGTCCCTGGCCGCACGGCGGCTGGTCCCGCGGTCGCGGCGATCACCTGGGCAACATCGATTTCGAATCGAATACGGGGGAGTATTTCCGCAAGCGGATCGAGACGGTGTTTTTCCAGGCCCACTTGAAGAACAACAGCTCGCCGACGCTGCCCGAAGCGACGGTGTTCGAAACGGGGGCCAACCGCTGGCGGCAGTTTGATCAATGGCCGCCGTCCGACATGAAACGACGCACCCTCTACTTTCGGCCGACTGAATCGCTCGCCTTCGACGTGCCGGCTGAGACGGGAACCGTGTGCGATGAGTTCGTCAGCGATCCAGGCAAGCCGGTGCCGTTCATGGAAGATATCGACATCGGCATGGACTACTCGTACATGACGGACGATCAGCGGTTTGCCGCACGACGACCAGACGTGCTGGTCTATCAGACCGGCGTGCTGGACAAAGATACGACGCTCTGCGGGCCACTGGTGGCCAACCTGCACGTGTCGACCTCGCAGTCGGACGCGGATTGGATCGTCAAGCTGATCGACGTGTTCCCGCATGATGCCAAGGACAGTCGATTCGTGCAGCCGGGACAGCACATGGGAGGCTACCAGATGATGGTACGCAGCGAAGTGATGCGCGGCCGCTTTCGCGACGATCCTGCTCAGCCCAAGCCGTTTGTGGCGAACGAGCCCACGAAAGTGACCTTGCCGCTGCAGGACGTGTTGCACACGTTCGCCAAAGGGCACCGCATCATGATCCAGGTGCAGAGCACATGGTTTCCGCTGGTGGACCGCAACCCGCAGAAGTACGTCGACAACATCTTTCTGGCCAAGCCCGAGGACTTCGTGAAAGCCACGCACCGGGTCTACCGGACCGCGGAGTTACCGTCGGGGGTGGAGATTGGTGTGTTGGAGGAGTAGGGCGAATCCACATGTCAATGTCGCAAATCGAACAGGAACAGTACGATTCGTACCAGTCTCCTTATCCCATCACGCTTGGGCACACAGTGTAGGGGCAGTGAAGTGAGTTACCGCCGATGGTTGCTCAGAAGGGTGTTGCAGCTCTCCTCATGCTTCCTCTGATTCAAGCCAAGCAAGATCGGCCAGGTCTTTCGGGCGCCCCGCCGCACGCTTGTTCATAATGAGGTGGTGTCGACTCAGGATGTTCAGAAATTGGCTGGCGACTTCCAGGCTCTTTCGCGCGTTCCAGGCCTCTGAAAAATCTACTCCCGATATCGAAGTCAAAATATCAATCCGGCGTGGCGCGATTCCAATCTGGAAAACAAGGTCGGGGGTAGTGAAGTCCTCCACGGAGATACGCGACAGCGGAGCACCAAAGGTCTGCAGCGCCCGCCAGACGCGCTGTGCGTTCTCTGGCGTCGGGCGAATCCAAATGTCAATGTCGCCCGTGGCACGCGGCATGCCGTATGCCGCAAGAGCGTAGGCACCCACAACGAGATACTCAGTGCCCGCGTCGTTCAACGCGGACAACATGTCTCGGAAGTCGGGATTCAAGAACCGGCTCCCCTCTAAAAGCCCAGGCATCCAAAGCCAGTTGCCACATCATGGCAATACGTTCTTCCGCAGTCATGTTGAATAGGCTGTCTTCGCGACCCTGATCGGCCAGAGACCGAACCTGTACACGCATTCTCGATCGATCGCTCATGCTGACAATCATACCACATCGGCCGGTTCATGGTCACCCTCGGTGAAAACACAATGGTTCCCGCGCGCTAACCGTCACTCGCTCGATTAGCCACAAACTCGTACACACGCACGTCGGTCGGGTCGAGCGTGATGTCCAGCAATGCTCTGCCGTCCTGATACGTCCCGGCCTCCACGGACTCCCGTTCCCCCTCCCCCTCGAGAATGCGCCGGATGACGCCCTGCGCCGCGAGGGGATAATCAGGAGCCGTGAGTGTGAGTCGCACGGGAACCGTTTCCTCCGCGAGATTCGCCAGCGCGACGGCCACAGAGCCGTCCGCGGACTGCCAGGCACTGCTCAGCACGATCGGTGCCGCTTTGGCGTACTCCTGCACCGCCTCGTGCTGGCCGGCATAGATGGACAATCGCGAGATGGGAATCGTGGCTTCCCCCGTGCCGGTGTCGGGTGGCATCAAGAACACACCATCGCGCAGGTACTTCTGAGCGCTGCGGCGCAGGCGGGCGATGCGGATCACGAAGTCCATCTCCGACGGGCGGGACGCGAGATGCTCAGGTCGAAAGTTGGCGATCGTGGTCTGTTGCCCCCACACAAACGCCCTCCCCTGCTCCAGGCGAAATTGCCGAGCGAATTTCTCATCCAGCAGCTTCAGCGGCTCTGCGGGGGCGTATTCAGACGGCCAGAGGTCGTCATAGGGAGGTCGGGTCAACGACGAATAGTTGCCGAACAGCACGGCGCAATCGTGGTAAACCGCCTGGAAAAAGGGGATGGGTTCCCAATCGCGCGGGGCCGCGTAACGCTCCATGCTCACCTGCAAGCTGAGCATCATGTCCAGGTGAGGCAGCCAGGCTTCGCCACAACCTTCGCCGGCGAGCGCGACTTGCCTGCTGGCCTCGCACCTCCGACGGATGTCGCTCTCCAACGCCTGGAAACCCTGCATCCACCAGGCGCCGCCGCCCAGCGGGTGTCCATGAGTCGCGTCGTAGCAGGCGAGGCTGGAACAGGCCTGGTCCATGTAGATGCCGTCCACTCCCAGCTCACACACGGCCTCGCTGGCCAAACCAGCGTACCGGGTTCTCCAGAACTCCGTGCCCATGCACATCGACGCGCAGGGAACCTTCATGAACGTGTTGTACACTTCCGGGGTGACCGATCCGTCCGGGTTCTTGACGGCGAACCGTTCCGCACCCTCGGCCTGCCAGCTGCGCGTGGTCATGCCCCACAGCCGCTGGTTCATGTAAACAATACTATGCAGGCCCCGCTTGTGTGCCGCGGCCACCGCTTCACGAAACGCATGGGCACCTTCGCGCGGCGGCAGGTACTCGGGAAAACCGGCGTCGTAGGGACAGCCGTGCCACCAGTGCCAGAACACCGATACGGGCACTTCTGCCGCCTCCTGCAGCGCAATCGCGGGGTCCAGAACCCCCGCCGACCGGCCCCGATTCCACTGCCACAGACCGGTGTCCATCACCCAGGCCGGTATTCCACCACGGCGCAAGCGACTCTGCTCCACCCACCACTGCTGCCGGGCCCAGGACCTGTAGTGCTCGGCGGCCGAGTACCAGTCGCCACGAAACAAGCGTACGACCACCGCGTAAGGCGGTTCGAACGACGTCGATCCACGCAACGCGGACGGCACATGTACGACCTCGGCATTCAGTCCATCGCGCCCGTCACCAAACAGGGCGAATTGCTTACGCAGTGTGGCTGTGTCGTCCGTCGACAGCATCAGTCCGGGTCCGCGGTCCGAATAGAGAGTCAGGCACTGCAGAGACAACTCTCCGGGATACGACCATTCGTGGCGTCTCCCACCGGCGGGTCCGTTGAGCAGTTGTCGCGCCCGATGCGTCCGCTCTCCCATCCACACCGGCACCGCCAACACCTCGCGATCCTGACGAGCGATCCCGGTCAGACGAGGGTAGTGCAGCGATCGCACTTCCAGGCCGCCCGTGCCAAGGACCGCTATGCGCCACCGGCTGACCGGCGCTGCCGGATCCAAGGTGATCCGCGCTGTGACGGTCAGGTCTGGCGCTTGCGATTCGTGGAAATCCGTCCAGCGAATCTCCAGCTGTCCGGTGGTCGTCGTCGGTGGAAAAGCAACTCTTCCCGCCCGCGTCGGATCCAGCGTCCGGCCGTCGCCCAGCACCAGTGTCCACAAAGCGCCGGCGGGCTGTGAGTCGCGATGATCGTGGCCGACCGATTGGTCCTCGAGCGATTGCAGACCGCCGTGGGCCGTTTCGAAGACCAGCCTCACCTGTGAGTTCTCCAACACGGCTTCGGATGGTTCTGCGGGCAGAGCCGCCACGCGAAGCGGCACGGAACACAGGCAGACGATGAAGCCGGCCAGCAGACGGCAAGTGCGGCGGGCTGTCGTTTGGAAACGCCTTGATGAGATCTGAGCAAGCGGGACGCTCGCTCGACGGGAGAAGTCCACAGTCAGTTCCCTTGACGAATCGCATAGAGTCTGGTCAGTGTGTTGATGTACAGCACGCCGTTGGCTGCCGTGGGAGTCGTCGACATCGGGCTGTCGAGTTTGACGGTGGCGAGGACTCGCTTCTGACGGCTGGCTTCGAAGATGCAGAAGTCTCGGCCGTGAGAGCCCGCGTAGACTTTGCCGTCCGCTACCAGAATCGAAGACCAGACGTCGCCTTTCATCGCGTGCGACCAGTACTCTTCGCCCGTGTTGGCGTCAAAACAGTAGATCTTTCGCCCCAGATCGCCCACGAATACCAGGTCGTCAACAATCGCCGGCGTCGTGCACGAATGCTGCAACAGTTTCTGTGACCAGAGACGGCCGGTCTGAGTGATATCGCCTGTCAAAGTGGCGTCGATGCACTGAGCCCAGGCGGAAGTCTTGCCCCACCAGAAATCCCCACCGCCCGTCACGTAGATCCGGTTCTTGTAGAGGACCGGAGCCGCCCATGATGTTGCTGGGACTCTCTGTCTTGTTCAGGAAGTAACTGTGGACGTTCTCTTTTGGAGCGGTTGGGTCGCAGTCGTATCGCCACACGCGCTTCAACTTGTGGACTTCCTGTGCGCTGGCATCTTGAGGCAGCGCGTCGAAGGCGTAGACGACACCGTCGCCACCACAAAAAAAGACCAGCCGCCGACCGTTGACCTCGCCCAACGCCGGAGATGACCAGGTGCAGTGGAAAACGTTCGGACCAATCCGCTCGTCGTCCTGTGCGACGACACGGCCCGTGGTCTTGTCCAGCACAATCAAGCTGGGCGCATCCGGTTTCGGAATGAACGTACGAGTATGGTCGCGATGGTCCACTCCGTTTCCCGTATTCAGGTAGAGAAATCGGCCGTCCAGGAGTAGCGAGCTGTGAGCGGAATCGTGAGGATGAACGCCGGAAGCAGAAATCATGTCGTACAGCCAGATGATGTCCGCGTCGTGCGCCGTCACATCCATCGCTGTTTCACCTGGCTGGACCATGTGCTGGCCTTCCTCCTGGTAAGGGCCATCGTTGCCATCAGCCTGACCGTTCAAGTCCAGGCAAATCACTTCGGAACGGTTGGTGACCAGGTAGGCACGATTTCCCTCCACGGTCGGAGGCGAACAGAAACCGATGTTTGGCTGGTCCAGATAACCGTCTTCCCCAATCAGTCGCGGTACGACCAGCTGCCACTGCAGACTGCCGTCGGCCTCGTTGAGACAAAGCAGTACCCCTCGATCGCCCTGGTGACGGGGATCCTGAGGCGTCCCGTTGTTGGTGCCAATCAGCACGCGCCCCTGTGCGACAACCGGTGATGCGTAAGCTTGACTTCCCAAATCCACCGACCACTGGACGTTCTTGCCCGAGGCCGGATCGAAACTGCCTGGCAGGCCCTTCTCGTCCGACACCATGTTGCGCGTGTGGCGTTGGCCCCATTGCGGCTGGTCCTCACCCCAGGCCGGAAAGGCGGTGGCCAGGCCGGACACTGTGACCAACAACCATGGCAAACAACGGCGAGAAAGCTTTATCATTTTGGCAGGCTCTGTTCGGATGGTGTTTAAAACATACTAACGCGGTGACCGCTGATACATGTGTGCCGGGCACTCACCCAACGTGGCTCGGCAGACTCCAACCTAATCGACCGACGAACGGCAAACCACCCATCTTTCCCCCGCATGCGGGGGTGGTCGCGGATGTGCCGGCGGTGCGAACGGCAAGTTGACGGCCGTCGGTCGATGTGCAGCGGTGAGGAATCTGGGATAATCCCGAGCAGCAAATCGGGTAACCGATTACCGGCTGCGAGCAGGCGGGAGATTGGGACCCGCCGACAGACGAACAAGGTCTGCAGAGACACGAAACCGATGCCCCATCACGTGACCGATTCTCGACAGGTCGTCCAGCGAGCGCTCGCGGGCGAATCAAACTCCCGCACAGCCACGGGCCCGCTGGCCGTCCACTACTGTGCGCACCTGTGTGGCGTGTCGCTGCGCAGTTACACCACCGACGCCCGAACGTTGGCAGAGTGCGTCGTGCGTTACTACGAGCGTTTTCAGCCGGACGCGGTCTGGGTGTCTGCCGACACGTGGGTGACCGCCCAGGCCATGGGCGCTGCAGGTCGGGTTTCCCAATGACGATCAGCCGATGGGTGGAGTTGGCGAGCCGATGGTGCGCACGATCGGGGATCTCGACCGGATCTCTCCACCCGACGTGGGCAGCCAGGGGCGTTGGCCGCTGATGATCGAGGCCTTGAGACGCGTCGTGGATGCGTTGCGGGGCCGTGCCTTCGTCGTGGCTTGTTTTGACCAGTATCCGTTTTCGCTGGCCTGTGCCCTGATGGGCATGCAGCAGGTGATGACGGGCATCTTGGAGGACCGGTCGCTGGTTGGCGCTCTGATGGACCGCTGCGGCGAGTACGCGGAGGCCTATGCGGTGGCGTTAGCCGCGGCCGGAGCCGACATGTTGAGCGGTGGGGATTCGCCGGCCGGCCTGATCGGGCCGCCCCTGTATCGGGAAGTCGCGCTGCCCGCCGAGCGACGAGTCGTGAGCGGTATTCGCAGGCACACGTCGGTGCCGGTTTCGTTGCACATCTGCGGGAATGCCACGCCGATCTTGGCCGATATGGCCGCGTCGGGAGCCGATGTCCTGGAGTTGGACCACCAGGTGGATCTCGAGCGGGCCTGCCAGGTTCTCGATCCCCACGTAACCATTTGGGGCAACCTGGATCCTGTCGCGGTGCTGGCGCGTGGCACGGTCGAAGAGGTGACTCGGTCCGCACAGCGGCTGATCCAGGCCGTGCACGATCACGGCCGCCGGCGGTTTGTGCTTAGTTCCGGGTGCACGCTGGCGACAGAAACCCCCGCGGAAAACCTGGAGGCCATGTTGCGTGCGGCTGAGAGCGTTCGGGGAGTGGGCAGTTGACTTGTGCCGGGAAACCGCCGCTGGATCCTCAGTCCGATTCCTGTGAAGGACTGCGAGAGTCGCTGGACGGTGTTCATTCCGAGGAGAGAATACGATGTCGAAGACGTTAGGTGTACTTGTCCACGGGGCCGGTTGGGTATCGACGCAGCACATTGCGGCGTTACTGCGCAATCCCGAGACGGAGGTCGTGGGGATTTGCAGCAAGTCCATCGACGAAGCGCGACACCGCGCTCTGGAGTTCGGGCTCAAGGACATCGCCCTGTACGACGACCTGGCCAAGGCGCTCGAGCAACCCGAAGTGGATGTTGTGTCTGTCTGCACTCCGCAGCATCTGCATTGCGACAACGTGTGCCTGGCGGCCAAGGCGGGAAAGCACCTGATCATCGAAAAGCCGGTGGGCATTTCGTTGGAGGAACTGCGGAGGATGCGCGATGCGGTCCGGGCAGCCGGCGTGAAAACCGTGGTCAGTTTCGTGCTGAGGTGGAACCCGCTGTTTCGCACGATCAAGACGCTGTTGCAGGACGGAGCGTTGGGCCGCCCGTTCTATGTGGAGGCGGACTACTTGAGCCACAATGGCAGTTGGTGGTCCGGCTGGAATGCGGCTCGCACCTTGAAGCAGGGTGTCAGTGCGCTGCTGGTCGGTGGTTGCCATGCGGTGGACGCCCTGCGCTGGTTTGCCGCAGCGGGCGAATTCGAAGCCGCTCGACCTGTCGAGGTATTCGCGGTCACGGGAGGTTACCGGAAAGGAATGACGCGCGAGTACAATCCGCTGACCAATGCGTGGACGGAGGACGCGCCGCCCATGGAGTACGATGGCCTGGAAGTCGTGCTGGTGAAATTCGCGAACGGTGCGGTGGGGAAAGTCACGGTGAACGCCGATTGCATCATGCCGTATCGATTTCCGATCCGCATTTTTGGCGATCGCGGTTCGGTGTTTGACAATCGATTGTGGTCGCACAAGTTCCCCGGCCAGACCGACTGGATCACGTTGCCGTCGATCGCGCCCGATTCCAGTGACGTGAAGCACCATCCTTTCCAGGCGGAAATCGATCATTTTGCGCGTTGCGTGATCGACAATGTGGAATCTCACTGCAATCTCGACGACGCCATCCTGACCCACGAAGTGGTGTTTGCCGCGCAGCAGTGTTACCAATCTGGTCGCCCCATAGCTCTGCCACTGATAGGATGACAGGAGCCCATCGTGAATCGTGAGATGCAGATTCGACTGGCCGAGAAGCAAGACCTAGCCGTTCTGGCCGCGTTCAATGTGGCCATGGCCCTGGAGACGGAGGACCGCCGGCTGGACGTGGAGACCGTGACCGCGGGTGTGACCAGTTTGCTGGAGAACCCGCCGTTCGGATTCTATCTGGTTGCCGAGCAGCAAGGGTGTGTCGTCGGAGCACTGCTGGTCACCTTTGAATGGAGTGACTGGCGCAACAAGTGTTTCTGGTGGATCCAGAGTGTCTACGTGCAGCCTGCACACCGGCGTCGCGGCATCTTCACGCGGTTATACGAGGGAGTCCACGCCAGGGCTGCGGCGCGCGAGGACGTGTGTGGCTTGCGGCTGTATGTCGAGCAGCACAATCACATTGCCCAGGCGACCTACAAAAGCCTCGGCATGGATGAGTCCCACTACGACATGTACGAAGTAAACCTGTAGAGCAAGCGTCCCGCTTGCTCAGGCGCCACCGAACCCCCTATACCCCAGCCTCGTAGAGCCAGCGTCCCGCTTGCTCAGGCGCCACCGAACCCCTTATACCCCAGCCTCGTAGAGCAAGCGTCCCGCTTGCTCAGGCACCCTCCCACCAAGCCATCAGCGGAACAAGTAGTACAGGATGCTCATGGCGATGAGCAGCAGGACGGTGAGCAGCTTGTAGTTGCCCAGTCCTGGCCAGCCCTTGTCTTCGAGCGGCTTGAGGGGATGGTCCCAATACAAGTGGCTCGCTCGTTCAGATTCCCCAGCGGGCCAGACGAGGGAGAACACGACCTGCATCGCGACACACGCGCAGAGCAGGTAAAACGCCTTCAGGAAGGTGGAGTTTTCCGAGACTCTTGTGAGCCAGGCGGCGGCCGGAGTCACGTCGCCGATCTTGACCAGGAGGAACACCAGGGCACCCAGGGCGGATCCGTACCACAAGGTCAGCTTGGCCGACTTGGCCGACGCCCGCGGCCAGAACACGCCCAGCATGAACACGCACGTCACCGGGGGAGCCATGTGGGCGATGATCTCGTTGAGTCCATTGAAGATACTTTCGTAGTTGTCCAGCAGCGGGATCATGCCGATGGCGATCAGCAGGGCGCAGAAAGCCGACACGCGTCCGACGAAGACCAGCGTGTGATCGGACGTGTCGGGCTTGAAGCGTTTGTACAAGTCATAGCTGAACAGCGTGGAGATGGAGTTGAGTGCTCCGGAGACGGTCGACATCAGGGCCGCCAGCAGCGCGGCCACCATCACGCCGACCAGTCCCGTCGGCATGAGCTGAGTGATCATCACGCCGTAGATGCCTTTGGAATTGTGGACCATCTCACCCTGGGCTCGCACTTGCCGGACCGTCGCCTCATCGATCAGTCCCTGTGCCGACGCCTGCGTGATGTTCAACCTTGTGTCGAGTTCTGTTTTCTGCAGCACGCCCGCGTCGGCCAATTTGACTTCGTCGAGCGTGAGTTCACCCAGTCGCAATGCCACCCGCACGTCCCGCATCTCGTCCGAGACCTTTTCGCCGTGCTGGCGGATGCTCTCGATCATCGAGTCATCGAGCAACCCTGCGTCTTGGGCGCGATTCAGATTCACTGTCCCGGTGGCTGCGTCGAACGACTTGGTGCGCACCAAGGCAGCCTCATCCAGCTGGAACACTCCATTCTTCAACGGGGCGGTGACGTTGTACGATTCGCTCAGTTCGAGTGCGCTGATATCGAGTCTTCCGGACTTCGCCAAGGTGAAGGCGAACATGCCGGGCATGACGAAGATGAAGACGGGCAGGATCTTGATCACACCGGCAAACAGCGGACCGACGCGGGCATGATCTTCGCTGCGAGCACCCAGCACGCGCTGGACAATCGTCTGCTCGGCACACCAATACCAGATGCCCAACACGGGATAGCCCAGAAACACGGAGTACCACGGCATGCCATCCACATCACCAACCGGGCGCAGCATGGAGATCTTCCGCAGATGATCCTCTCCCAGGGCATTCTCGACTTCCAGCACGGAAGTCATGGCGTCCCACCCGCCCATCTTGTCCCAGGCAAACCACGTGATCAGAGCGGCACCCACAATCAGCACGACGGTCTGGATCGCTTCGGTCAGCACCACGGCCATCAGGCCGCCGACAATCGTGTAGAGGCCTGTCAAGGCAGCCACGACCAGGATGCTCGTATACATGTCGACGTTGAACAAGGTCTTCAGGACGATGCCGCCCGTGAGGAACGAAAAACCAATGTGGATGGTGATCGCCGAGAGCATCGACAAGACCGCCAGCCAGTCGCGGCAGGCTCGGCAGTAGCGCCGTTCCAGGAAGTCGGGCAGCGTGGCGACACGCGAACGAATGTAGAACGGGGCGAAGAACAGGCCGAGCATGATCAGCGTCAGAGCCGCCATCCACTCGAAGTTGCCGTTGAGCAGACCGGAGTCGTAGCCGGATTGAGCCAGCGACACGAGGTGTACGCAGGAGATGTTGGTGGCGAAGAGCGCCATGCCGATCACCGGCCAGCGCAGCGTGCCGCCGGCCAGGAAGTACTCCTTGGCCTCGCCTCCCCCACGCCGGCGACTGATTTGGCCTGCCAGGCAACCGAGCGTGACGATTCCGACCAGATAGATGACGGTGACCGCGATATCGATCCGACCCATCGGCCTGCGCGCTCCCCGGGCGTCACACGCCAGGATGTAAGGTAGTGCTGATCATGGCCCAAAACAACACGTTCAGGGCTTCACAGGAGATAGCGTGAAAGAGTACTCGTAGGGCTTGTCTCCCGGCAGCGTGTATTCAGGGTGCGTCAGCGCTCCCCAGCTGTCATCTCCTCCCACGCCGTGAAGCAAGTGATCGATGTTCAACACGATCTTGTCGCGGCGAGGCAGATCGTAATCGTGCGTCGCTTGTTCGAGGTCCTTCATGGTGTACGGCCATGTGGCGAAACAGAGCGGTGCGGCCCCGCTCACGACGCGCAAGCCACGGCCAGTACCGTCTGTCAATGTAAACCAGCGCACATCCGTCCGATTGGCGTTATCCTGCGGTCTTACATACGGGTGAATCATCTCCTCGACCGTCAAGCGATGGACGGCGATCTCGCCCCCCGTCTTCCGATCCCAGTAGGTTTCTTGCGGACCGCGACCGTACCAGGTGACGTTCTTCAGCGTACCCGGGAGGACCGAGGTCATGCCAAACTTCGGGATCAGCGGCAGATTGGGCTGCTGAGGTCGATAGCGACATGCGACCTCGACACTGCCATCACCGCGAATCACGTAGGTGACGGCATAGTCCGCTATGCCGACCGGCAGCACCATCTCGGCCCGAATATTGATACAGTCGTCCGACTTCGCGGCGACCACCTGCTTCACCTGACGGTTACGGGCGGCGTCATGCCACGGGCGCGTGCTGTTAAGGTACTGGCTGCGGTACTGATTGTCGTTCGGAACCTTCCAGAAGTTCGGTTCCAGAGGCGCCGCGAGCAAATCTTGATCCTGGATGCGATAGGAGTCCAACGCTCCGGTGCGTCGATTGACGGCCACGCGGAATCCCTCTCCCTCCACGACGTACTGTTGTTCCTGTTCGATCAGCTCCAGAGGGCCGTTGGCCACCGCGTGAGAGTCGCCGACAGCCGGCACGACGGTCATCACCATTTGATCCCAGGCAGCGCAGTGCCCTTGCTCGGCCCAAGCCGTGTCTTCCGGCAGCGTGAAGGAGACGGTCAGCAGATACTCGCCGGGCGCTGTCGGAGGCATCACCGGAATCGTTAATTCCTGGCTTGTGCGTGGGGCAACATCCAATCGCCCGAGTTGCCCGGCAGCCACCTCTTGTCCGTCGCACCGCAGCACCCACGACGCGTCAAACTGCTGGAGATTGATAAAGAAGTACTTGTTGTGAACACGGATCTTGCCCGCCGCCAGATCGACCGGTTCCACTTTGATCGACTGGTAGACTTTCTTCACTTCGTACGCATGCGGGTTGGGACGGCGGTTCGGCTGGACCAGGCCGTTCACACAGAAGTTGCCATCATTGGGCTGGTCGCCGAAGTCGCCGCCATAGGCGAAGTACGTATCGCCACGGCCCAGCGAAACGCGCTCGGCCGGTGCGTTCGCCAGGTCGAGCTGCATCTGCAGGCCGTCTTGGCCGCGCGACTGCGGGTCGGCCACTTCCTGGGGAGTCAAGGCGCGCGAGTAGATGCGCGCCTCGCTGACAGGAAGTTGACAGACACGATCCGTCATTTCCGAGTTGCGTCCGACATTGACGGGAAATGGGCTGGTGCTGATAGCCCCTTGTGCTGCGCGGCGGCCGACCTCTTTCCCGTTGACGTACACCAGCATGTGTTGACCATCGTACACTGCCGTGATGCGGTTCCACGCGTCGGACAGGTTCAGCTTGTCGAAGCCGATCCGCAGTCCGACCCACTGGTCCTGGTAAAGCACGAAATCGATGCCTTGATTGTTGAACCGCAGCAGGTACTGGTGGTCCCCCTTGGAAATCAAGGGACAATAGGAGCTGTGCTGATAACCCTTGACGACCGCTTCCAGCGTGAGCTCGCCGTCCAGGTTCAGTCCCTGGTCATCGCCGAGCGTCACCGGACCGATCACGCCCCCCTGCGGCAAACTTCCCCCAGACCGTACCGCGACGGGACGGATGAGCCGCATCGGGTACTTGAAAGCCTTGAGGCACATTTGTCAGAAGGCCCTGGTCCACCCAGTCCCAGATGAACCCACCCTGCAGTTGCGGGTGGCGCTCGATAGCATCCCAATAGTCCTGGAGATTTCCCACGCTGTTGCCCATGGCATGGGCGTATTCACAGAGAATCAGCGGGCGGCGTTGCGGCTGGCTGGCGTAGGCGACGAGTTGCTCAATGCGGGCATACATCGGACAGTAGATGTCCGTGTTGTCGTCCAGTTCGGCCCGCTCATAATGCACGGGTCGCGATGGGTCACGCTGTTTGATCCAATCGTAACACGCCTGGAAATTTTCGCCGTTACCGGCTTCGTTACCCATCGACCAGATGATCACGGAAGGATGGTTCTTGTCCCGTTCGACCAGCCGCTGCACGCGGTCCAGATGCGCCCCCTTCCACGTCGGAGCTTTCGCCAGGGACTCGGGTCCATATCCCATGCCGTGGGACTCGATGTTCGCCTCGTCAATCACGTACAGACCGTACTCGTCACACAAGTCGTACCACCGCGAGTCGTTCGGATAGTGCGCGGTCCGTACGGCGTTGATGTTGAACTGTTTCATCAGGCGAATATCGCGGACCATCGACTCGGTCGAGAGAGTGTGCCCGGTCAGCGGATCGTGTTCGTGGCGGTTGACGCCCTTCATATAGACGGCCTGTCCGTTGACCCTCAGCAGACCGTCCCGGATCTCGACCTTCCGGAATCCGATCAGGTGGCTGCGGGCCTCGAGCACCTGTCCCTGGCTGTTCTTGAGGATCAGAACGATCACGTACAAGTTCGGAGTCTCTGCCGTCCATTTCGCCGGATTATCCACGCGGACCACAGCGCTCTGCAGGTGTCGCTGGCTGTTCGCGTCCAGTTGGAACGCCGGGATGGTTGTCTCCGCCACGACTTCACGCCGTCGTCCCAACAGTTTCACGTCGACGCTGCAGTTAGCTGCCGCAGTCGAGTAGTTGACGGCGTCGACGTCCACCTGGAGGGACGCGTGCCGATACTCGCCGTCGAGAGCGGTATGCACGAAGAAATCTCGCACGTGCTGGTCGGCGGTCGACCAGAGAAATACGTCGCGGAAAATGCCGCTCAAACGCCAGTAGTCCTGGTCCTCGAGATAGCTGCCGTCGCTGTAACGGTACACCTCCACAGCGACATCGTTGACGCCAGGCCGCACGTACTTCGTGATATGAAACAGCGCCGGTGTGCGGCTGTCTTCGCTGTATCCAACCTGTTGGCCGTTGACCCACACGTAGTATGCCGAATCGACACCGTCAAACTGCAGAAACACCTGGCGATCCTGCCAGAGGGGCGGCAGTTCGAACGTGCGGCGGTAACTTCCCACGGGGTTGCGCTGCGCAAAAGTCGTGTAGTTGCGTGGCGGTTCACCCATGACGCGCGGCGGGTCTTTCTGGAACGGATAAGGGATGTTCGAGTACAGGGGAATGTCGTAGCCCTGCCTCTGCCAGTTGCCCGGAACGGCCACTTCATGCCAGCCGGTCACGTCGAAGTCGTCGCGATAGAAATCGGCTGGTCGATGGTCGGGATCAGGGGACCAATGAAACTCCCAGGGACCGTTGAGCGACTGGAACCACGGGTTGGTGGCACGCTGGCCAGCCACAGCCGCTTCCGCGTGGGGGTAAACCGGCGCCGCGATGCTCGGTGCTTCCTTGTTGCGCCGAACACCTGTTCGTTCTCCCAATCTGGAGGCTCAGCGGCACCCTGGGAGGCAAACAAGAGTCCCATCGCCAACACCGGCATCAGGCACGTCGGCAGCACGAATTTACGCATGACGGTTGTTCTCTCGACGGGGATTCTGGGATTGGGAGCGAGCCAGCGACATGGTGCCCGCGGCCCGCAATCGCCGTGGGACCATCCCGAGGTGCAGCCACTCTGGCGGAGGGTCCGGAAAACCGCCGCGTATTATACCAGGAATTGGCTAATTTGCAGCGATTCGTCTGGCCGATGTCCGAAGGGTGGATTTGTAGCTGTTATAAGGATTAGTCAAAACGGTAGGTCAACGATGGATCGACGCACCTTTCTCGCTTTCGTGGGAAGTTTGGCTGGTTCAACCTGTGTCGGAACGCTGGCTGGCTGCCGAGGACATCAGTACGGGCACGTCATCAAAGGCGATCAGCCCGACCTGGTCGGAAGCCATGCGGCCGGGGCCGAGGTGTTCAACCCGTTGGTCGAAGAGGCCGTCGCCAAACTGCTCGAACGCCAGAGCACGGTCGTCCAGGAGGTCACCTACCAGGGTGCCGAGGTCCTGCCAACTCCCAAGTCGATCTGTTTTGTGGGTGTGGAGAACAAGAGCATCGAAGAGCTCGGCGATTTCAAGGACCAGATTTACCAGCAGATCGACACGATGCTGGTGCAGTCCCAGGTATTTCAGCCGGTCAGCAAGCGCGTGGTGGACGCGGCCCTGCAAGAGACTCGTCTGCGACCTGACTCGCTGTTGATCCCGGACAACATGCGTGTATTCGCTGGGTTGCTCGAGCAGCAGGGGCAGCCTCTGCACTATCTGCTGTACGCGACGATCACGTCCGGTACCACGAAGCGGAACGAGTCTCAGCAGCGCGATTACCTGCTCACCCTGGAGATGGTCAACGTGCAGACCGGCGCGTACGACAAGCAGTCTGCGGAGATCAGCAAAGGCTACCACAAGACGCGGGCCGGGAAGTTCTGGCACTACAATCCGCTCAAGAGTGCGGGCTAGTATTCGTGGGAAGTATGGCCGACTGACGCATGAAACGCTCCGCATCCAAGTTATCGTGTTTCGCGTTGGGACTCTGCTTGTTGAGCAGCCTGGTGACGCCCGGTTGTTCCACGTATGCCGATCGGATTCGCCTGGCTCACACGCAGTTCTACACGGGCGACCTGGAACCGGCTGCCGAAACGCTCACCGAGTACATCCAACGCTATCCGCGCGATGCGGACGCCGCGTCCTTGGACCTGGCCATGGTCCAATTGGTGAGTGGAAGACCGGACGAGGCGGAGCGGACGTTGCGTGGCGTGCGCGACAACTTCGATGCACTGGAGCAATCCGACGCGCTGGAATCGGGCCTCAGCATGCTGACGGACGACCAGCGTTTGGCCTACTCGGGACAGAATTACGAAAAGGTCTTGACGCGCGTCTTTCTGGCGCTGACCAATCTCCTGGACGACGGACAGGATGCGGAGGCCTATAGCCTGCAGGTCAACGCCAAGCAGGACGAATTCCTGCAGAAAACCGCTGCCGAGGAGAAGGAGCAGGCCGCCCGCGTCTACACACCCTTGGCCGTCGCGCCCTACCTGCGCGGCGTGATTCGAGAAGCGACGTTTGGTAACTACGATGATGCTTCGCGAGCCTACCACCAGGTGGTCAGCTGGCAGCCAGGATTCCAGGCCGCTCAGGCGGATCTGCGCGGGCCCAAAGCGGTGCTCACAGCCGGCCGGGAAATGGCGTGCTGTACGTCTTCGCCTTGGTCAATCGAGGGCCGGCGAAAGAAGAGACGGTGGAGATTCCGACGACCGCGGCCCTGCTGATCGCCGACCGGATTCTGTCGGCCGTCGGCGAGTACGACGTGCCTCCCACGCTGGCGCCACTCAAGGTGCCGCGTGTCTTCGTGCCGCCGCGCGACGTGGACAACGTCAGTGTCGTGGTCGATCAGCAACTGGTGGGCCGCACCGAGACGATCTGCGACGTCGCGGAGCTGGCAATGCGCCAGGAGGAAATCGAGTTCCCCCATATTATGGCCCGCGCGATCGCGCGGCGTGTGGTCAAGAAAGCGGCCATCTATGCCACCAAGGACATTGTCGAGGCCGATCAGCCCCTGGCCGACATCGCACTCAGCGCCGTGGGCGTTGCCTGGGAGGCGACCGAAGCCGCGGACACTCGGTGCTGGGCGCTGCTTCCGCGCGAAATCCAGGTGGTGCGCGTGGAACTGCCCGCCGGGAAACATCCGATCCAGCTCACTCCCAACCTGACCAGCGGGCGGGAAATCGCCGGCCCGACCGGCTGGGTTGAGATCGCCAACGGCCGCAACACGTATCTGCTGGCCTGTTTCCCCGGCCCGCGAGCCGTCGGTCAGGTCCTGCAACGGGCCCCGTAAGTGCGAGTGTCCTTCCGACCTTCCTGGTAAGATATCCCGTCGGGGCTAGGCGACGTTCTGCGATCTGGCAATTCAATGCCCGAGCGAAATGCGCCGCGCGGGGAACCCTGGAGCGGCTCCGATGAATCGTTACCGCATGCAATCTGCGACCGGTTGGTGGTCTCCCCAACTCAACGCCCGCATGGTCCGACTGCTGCGTGGAACTCGCCTTCGGAAGCAGAAACGCGACGAAGGACTGTTGGAGGTTCAGGTCATCGGCGCCGAACGGGTCCGACAACTCTTGGCGGATAACCACGCGGTGCTCATCACGCCCAATCACTCCACACACGCGGACGCTTACTCCATCTATGCGGCGGCGGATGAAATCGGCGTCCCGCTGTACATGATGACCGCCTGGCAGGTGTTCGCCGACAAGTCCCTGCTCGGCAGGCAGGTGCTGCGGTGGCACGGGTGCTTCAGCGTCGATCGCGAGGCGACGGACCTGCGTGCCTTCCGGCAAGCGGTCGAAATCATGGAGACGCGCCGCGAGCCGCTGGTCGTCTTTCCGGAAGGGGAAGTGTATCACTGCAACGCGCGGGTCCGACCGTTTCGGGACGGCGCGGCGGCCATTGCCATGTCGGCCATCAAACGGAGCCAACGCCCGGTGACCTGCGTCCCGTGTGGCATCTGGTACGAATACATCGACAGTCCCGAGCCGGCCCTGCTCCAGCTGATGGACCATTTGGAACAGGAAATGTTCTGGCGTCCGCGGCCGGATCTGCCACTGCACGAGAGAATCTACCGTTTTGCCGAAGTTCCCTTGGTGATCAAGGAACTGGAGTTTCTCGGCCGGGCCGGCGCCGGACCGCTCCCCGCACGCATTGCCACCCTGGCGGACAAAATCATCGGCAACATCGAAACCCGTCACGGGATCGCACCGCAGTCGGGCAAAGTGCCGGAACGCGTCAAGGAATTGCGACACCGCACGATTCTGGCCCTGGAGAAGGAGCATCTTGACGAAGAGCCCCGCCGACGCTGCCGGGATGATCTGGATGATCTGTTCCTGACCGTCCAACTGTACAGTTACCCGGGCGATTACGTGGCCGAGGAACCGACGATCGAACGCATGGCCGAGACTCTCGACAAATTGGAAGAGGATGTGCTGAACCGGTTCTCGGCCACCGTGCGCGGAACGCGACGTGCCACCGTTCTGTTCGGTGAGCCGATTGCGGTCGAGCGGAGCACGAACCGTAAGACGGCCATTCCACAGCTCACAGAAACGATCGAGCAGCGGGTGCAACGGCTCATCGACCGCCTGCGGCAGAAAACGGTGGGAAGCAATGACGAATGACGAATGACGAGTCGACATCACAACTCCTGCGAGCTTCGTCATTCGTCATTCGTCATTGCCTCCCGGCCCCACGCTTGGCGGAGGCGGCGATCCAGCAGCGTGCAGCGCAGTTGCGTGTCTTTGCGTGACACCGCCATCCGCAGGGCGCGCTTGGACCCGACGATGATGACCAGTCGCTTGCCGCGGGTCACGGCCGTGTACAACAGGTTGCGTTGCAGCATCATGTAATGCTGGGTGTGCAACGGGATCACCACGCACGGATACTCGGAACCCTGGCTCTTGTGGATCGACAGCACGTAGGCCAGAGCCAGTTCGTCCAGATCGGAGAAGTCGTAGACGACCTTCGTGCCTTCGAAATCGACGGTCAATTCCTGATCGATGCGGTTGATCTTGGCGATGATCCCCAGATCGCCGTTGAACACGTCGCGGTTGTAGTTGTTTTCGGTCTGAATGACGCGATCGCCCTGGCGAAAAGTCCAACCATATCGTTGGACTTCCGGCTTGTCCTCCAGCGGGTTGAGAACCTCTTGCAGCACCTGGTTCAAATGCCGGGCACCCAGAGGAGACCGATTCATGGGAGCCAGCACCTGGATGTCAGCAAACGGATCGAATCCGAATCGATCGGGGATCCGGTGCTGAACCAGGCGAACGATCGTCGCCTGGATCGACTCCGGCTCCTCGGATTCGATGAAGTAGAAGTCCTCGAGCTTCTCCGAGTGCGCCAACCGCGGGAGTTGCCCGGCATTGATGCTGTAGGCGGAAGTGACAATGCGGCTCTGAGCGGCCTGGCGGAAGATCTCGGTCAACCTCGCCACCGGTACGACGCGGGATGCGATCAGATCGGTCAGCACCTTGCCCGGTCCCACGGAGGGGAGTTGATCCACGTCGCCCACCAGGACCACGCAGGCGTGGTCGGGAACCGCCCGCAGAAACTGGTACGCCAGATACACGTCAACCATCGACGTCTCGTCCAGCACGAACAAGTCTCCCTTGAGCGGCTGTTTCTGGTTGCGTTTGAAGTCACCGGTGGCGGGATCGAACTCGAGGAGCCGGTGCACGGTCTTGGCCGTGCGGCCGGTTGTTTCGGCCAGGCGTTTCGCGGCCCGACCGGTGGGAGCGGCCAGCACGCATTTGAGTTTCTTGGCGGTGAAGATTTCCAGAATGCTCTTGACCAGGGTCGTCTTGCCGACGCCGGGACCGCCGGTAATCACGACCACCGGGTGGTGGCACACCAGGTTCACAGCTTCGCGTTGGCCCGTGGCCAGCTCAATGTCCAGCCGCTGCTGGACCCAGTCGAGCGCTTTGTCGAAGTCAATGCTGGGCAGCGGGTGGGTGTGCTCCTGGGCCAGTCGCCGAATGTGGTGGGCCAGCCCGGTCTCGGCTCGATGCAGGCTGGTGAGGAACAGCCAGGCGGTGCCGTCGACCGGTTCACGCATCAGATTGCCCGTCGCCAGTTCGGTCTCGACCGCTGCCTGCAACAGCGCCGGCGCGACCCCCACGAGCTGTTCGGTTTTGTCCAGCACACCCTGTTCGGGAAACCCGCAGTGTCCTTCCTGGCTCAATTGCTGCAAGGCGTAACGCACCGCCGCTCGAGCGCGATCGGGCGACTGCGGGTCGATTCCCAGGCGGCTGGCCAGCTGGTCGGCGGTCTTGAACCCGATGCCCCGCACATCGTCCGCCAGTTGGTACGGATTGGCGCGGATCTTCGCCACGGCATCCCGCCCGTACGTCTTGTAGATCTTGACGGCACGACTCCCCGACCCGATCCCGATCTCGTGCAGAAACAGCATGATCTGGCGGATCTCTTTCTGTTCTTGCCAGCTGTCGCGGGCGCGGGCCAGACGCTGTTGGCCGATCCCCCGAATGTGCAACAGCATGTCGGGATACTGGTCAATGATGTCCAGTGCTCGGTCCTTGTAGAGGCCGACAATCTTGGCGGCCAAATGCGGACCGATCCCGCGGATCGCACCGGAGCCCAGATACCGCTCGATGCCTTCGGCGGACGACGGATGCGTGGCTTGCAGTTCGGTGGCTTTGAACTGCTGGCCATGGTCGCGATCCACAATCCACTGTCCCGACGCCTCAATGTACTCGCCGGCGGTTACCAGGCTGATGTTGCCCACGACGGTCACCAGGTCGCGTTTGTGCGGAACGATGACTTTGAGCACGGCGAACCCGTTGTCCGGGTTGAAGTACGTCACGCGTTCCACGGTTCCACGCAGGGTCTCGGACATGAGTAGTCGGCCTGGTGACCGGGAATTCCCGGTCGGGTAAGCGTTCACGGGAATCGGGTTCACTGTGCCGGAGAACCGCAGATTGACCAAGGCGGAACGGTGGAGTGAGCAACACGCAACCGCAGATTGACGAACAAGAAACCGCAGAACTTCGGAAGTACGGAGGAGCAAACAGCAACGCTCCGAACTTGGGCGTTCTGCGGTTCCGTCTGTGGTTCGTCAATCTGCGGTTGCGTGCTGGCCCCTCTTCGGCTCCTCCTTCGTCAATGCTCCGGACCTCCGATTCCTCCGATTCCTGCGGTTCCTCGCAGCCTCTCACTCGCTGCCGGGGTTGCCTTCCGCTTCGTCGATCGGAGCCGAGTCTGCTTCGTGTTCGTCAGAAGACGACTGGGACTCGCCCCGCAGTCTCCGATCCAGTTCGATTTCACCCGGCCGGCGGAAATCCAGCATCGAATCGATCGCGGCGCCCAAACCCAGCGAAGCGCCCGGCACATTCTCGAACGTTCGGTATCCCGTCCTGGTGCGATGCTTGATGTCGGCCGCACCGAGAATCAGCAGTTCCAGCAGATCCTTGGTCTCGCGTTTCAGTCCGTGCGCGAAAATCGGCTCCCGCGACGTGCTCTGCAGGAACCGGTGCTCGTACACGTAGGACTCGTCAATCTCGACTCGGTTGAAGAACCAGGCCCACAGCACCTCTGCGGCGATCAGCACGGCGAACGTGTACGCGGCAACCACGTAAAAGCCCGGTGACACTTCGGCCTGCAGCCATTCGATGTGCCGCGCCAAGGCCCGCAAGAAATTCCACTTCCATTCCACACTCGAGATGTAGGCCAGGCTGAATACCGCCACGATACAGACGAGCAGAATGGCGGCCTTCACGATGTCGAAGTTGTACATCACCGTCAGGAAACAGACGGTCAGCGCGATGAACCACACGAGCAGCGGCCAGCCCGCACTGAACACTTCGCTCTTGGTTACGAAAAAGAGCACCAGGCTCCCCCACACCATCGGATGCAGATACACCGAATCCCCGTACCAGATGAACTTGATACTGTAGACTCGATCCTCGTCGCGGAGCACACGCCCCACGAGGAAGGAAATCCAGTGCGCATAGAGATAACGGGAGATGGCGACGAACGGCCAGGCGATCGCTTTCAGGGGTAACAGCCAGAGGGGAGTCCCCGCAGGCTCGGGCACAGAAGCTGACTCATCAGTGGGGTGATTCATGGGTGATACCCTCGAAGTGAAACGTGATTGGAGATCGCGCTTTCCGGGTCGCAACATCGGAGTTCTGCCCGGTCCCCTGCGGACCTCACTATATCATGATTCGCCGTCGACCTGAACTTATCGTGCGGCCCGGCGCAAACGACGTTGACCGGCCGGACGCGGCACGCACGCCGACGAGCGCCGAAACGGCACGCACGCCGCTTCTCCAGTACCTCGCGACGCTGGTCACCGCCCCGGGGCCCCGGGGGGGTGCCGCGGGATGCTCTTGCAGTGAGTCACCCATTGTGATATCACGGCGGTCCGTGCGGGTGCCGTCTGTTTGGTGGAAGGGAGTCCCAAGGTATGCCCAAGGCCGGAGAAATCGCTTACTTGCAGATGGTCGGTGAAGAGTCGGTGCAGCATGCCCTGAACAAGCCTTTCTCCGACCCGCGTTGTGGTCAGTATCTGATCGCCCTGGGGGCGATGCGCACACTCCTCCCTCCTCCACCGGCCCGGCTGCTCGACCTGGGGTGCGGGACGGGCTGGACCAGCTGCCTGCTGGCGAAGATGGGCTATGAAGTCGTGGGCCAGGACATCGCTCCCGACATGATCTACCATGCCAACGTCAACAAACAGCATTACCAGACGGCCAATGTGCGGTTCGTGGTCTGCGACTACGAGGATATGGGGTTTGTGAACGAGTTCGATGGCGCCATCTTCTTTGACTCATTGCACCATGCGGAGAACGAACGGTTGGCGCTGGAGATGGTCTTTCGCGCTCTGCGTCCCGGCGGCATCTGCATCACGCACGAACCGGGTGAAGGGCACGCCGTTGCGGAAGTGTCGCGGATGGTGGTCCAGAAGTTCAACGTGACCGAAAAGGACATGCCGCCACACCACATCATCAGGCTGGCGACGGGAATTGGATTCAGCAATGGCTGCTGCTATCCGTTTCCTGAGGACATTGTCGAGTATGCTTACGGATGTGTCACGGCCGCGGTGGCCCGTCGCCGACTCTCACTGCGTAAACGCTTCCTGCGGAAGCTGCGGGACGTTCGCAATCTGCACCGCAGACTCTTCGACAACGTGCAGCGAAGCGGCGGGTTGGTGGTCATCACCAAGTAGCCAAGTAGATCTCCAGAAAACCGGCATTGCAGGTTCGGCTGGCGGCGAGTTAAACTCGCCGCCGGCAGAAGAATTCCGGTGGTTCGAACTGTCAGCACGCGGCTACGTAACAAGGTCCTTGTCCTCTCGATTCAGGTCGGGCTATGCGCGTTGTGATCTTGGCGGGTGGCATGGGTACGCGACTGCAAGAAGAAACGGCGGCCAGGCCTAAGCCGATGGTCGAGATCGGCGGCATGCCGATCTTGTGGCACATCATGAAGCACTTCCATAGTCACGGGATTCAGGACTTCGTGATTGCCTTGGGATACATGGGCGACTTCATCAAACACTTCTTCCTGGACCGCTACAACCTCAGCGGCCACCTGTCGATCGATTTTGGCTCGGGCCAGGTCGACCGCGAAGAGCTGATCCAAGAAGACTGGCGTGTGCACCTCGTCGACACCGGGCTCCACACGCACACCGGCGGACGCGTCAAGCGCCTGCAATCGTGGCTCTCTGGCGAGACGTTCATCGTCACGTATGGTGACGGCCTGAGCAACGTGGACGTGCGCGCGCTGATCCGTTTCCATCGCCGCCACAAGCGGCTGGCCACGGTCACGGCCGTGCGGCCACCCGCGCGTTTCGGCGGCCTGGTGCTGGACGGCGACATGGTCGCGAGCTTCACGGAGAAGCCGTCGGCCGGCGAAGGTTGGATTAACGGTGGTTACCTGGTGTTGGAACCGGAGATCTTCCACTACCTGGGAGATGATCAGTCGAGTTTAGAAGCTCATACGTTGGAGCGGTTGGCGGCCGAGGGTCAGTTGGCCGCCTTCCAGCACGGTGATTTCTGGCAGTGTATGGATACGTTACGAGACAAACATTACTTGGAAGGGCTGTGGCACGCCGGCCATGCCCCCTGGAAGACCTGGGACACGTTACCGGCCGCCGCTTGCCCGGCGGCGTGGCCACAGGACCACAGAAAATCGGCCTGAGGTTAGAACCTAGAACTTAGGACTTAGGACTTAGGACTTAGGACTTAGAGCCAAGAAGTCTAAGTCCGTAAGTCCTAAGAACTAAGTCCTAAGAACTAAGTCCTAAGAACTAAGTCCTAAGAACTAAGTCCTAAGACTAAGACTAGAACTAAGAAGTCGGAGGTACCTTGTGAGTCCCGTTCTCCCGCGAACTTTCTGGCGTGACCGATCGGTGCTGGTGACCGGCGCCACGGGACTCGTGGGCGGCTGGCTCGTAAGGCGTCTGTTGGCGGCCGGTACCAGTGTCGTATGCATTGTGCGCGACTGGGTGCCGCAGGCCGAACTGGTTCAGAGCGGCATGCTCGACCGGGTGTGCGTCGTGCGCGGCGACGTGCGCGATCAGGAGTTGCTGGAACGCGTGTTGGGGGAGTTTGAAGTCGAGACGGTCTTGCACCTGGCGGCACAGGCCATCGTCGGAATCGCCAATGCCAATCCGATCTCGACTTTCGAGACCAATATCGCCGGAACGTGGCGACTGCTGGAGGCTTGCCGTCGCAGTCCGCGAGTGCGGCAGGTGGTCCTGGCTTCGTCCGACAAGGCGTACGGCGCCGCGCCCGAGTTGCCCTATACCGAAGAGACGCCGCTCCGCGGTCAGCATCCATACGACGTCAGCAAATCCTGTGCGGACCTGATCGCCCAGTCGTACCATACGACCTACGGGCTTCCGGTGGCCATCACGCGCTGCGGCAACTTTTACGGCGGAGGCGACCTGAACTGGAACCGCATTGTGCCTGGCACCATTCGCGCCATCGTGCGGGGTGAGGCCCCCCTGATCCGTTCGGATGGCCAGTTTGTGCGGGACTACTTCTACGTCGAAGATGGGGCGGCCGCGTACATGCACCTGGCCGAGCAGTTGGCAGTTCGGCCCGAACTGGCCGGACACGCCTTCAACTTCTCGAACGAGAACCAGGTGACGGTGCTGGAACTCGTGCGCCGAATCCTGGCCAGCATGCAGTCGGATCTGCAGCCGGTGGTGCTTGGTCAGGCCAGTCATGAGATCCGTCAGCAACATTTGAGCGCCGCCAAAGCCCGCCGGATGCTGGCCTGGCAGCCGCTCTTTACTCTGGACGAAGGGCTCATCAGGACGGTGTCATGGTACAGGAATCACTTGAGCAACGCCGCGGACGGCACACCGGCCGTCTGCCCCGGCCTGTCTGCCGGGTCTGCGGAGCGGGCGGCCTAGAGTCGGTCCTGTCGCTCGGCCGCACTCCCCTGGCGAACGCGCTCCTGAAGGCCGACCAGCTGACGGCGCCGAGCCCGTCTATCCGCTCGACCTCGCCTTCTGCGCACTGTTCGCTCGTCCAGATCACCGAGACCGTACCACCCGAGCAGCTGTTTCGTGAATATGCGTATTTCTCGTCGTTCTCCGACACCATGCTGCGTCACGCGCGCGAGCTCACTGCGCACCTGATCCGGCAGCGGCAGTTGGGACCACACAGTCTGGTTGTGGAAATTGCCAGCAACGACGGCTACCTGTTGCAGAACTACGTGGGGGCCGGCGTTTCCGTATTGGGTGTGGAACCAGCTCGCAACATCGCGCGGGTCGCGGAGCAGAAGGGTGTGCCGACTGTCTGCGAGTTCTTTGAGGCAGCCATCGCCCAACGCCTGGCTGACGCTGGCCAGCGGGCCGACGTGATTCATGCGAACAATGTCCTGGCACACGTGGCCGATCTCCACGGAGTCGTGCAGGGGTTTCGGACACTGCTCAAGGACGACGGGGTCGTGGTGGTCGAAACGCCGTACGTCAAGGACCTGGTCGAACAGGTCGAATTCGACACGATCTATCACGAGCATTTGTGCTATTACTCGCTGACAGCCCTCGATCAGCTTGCCCGGCGGCACGATTTGAAGACCGTCGACGTGTCCTGGGTCCCGATCCACGGCGGCTCGCTGCGCGTGACGTTCGCGAGGCGGGAGAGCGCGGCAGACGTGTCGCACAACGTAGCCAGGCTTCTGGCGGCGGAACGAGCGGCCGGCATGGACCGCCTGGAGTACTACTCCGGTTTGCGCGAGCGCGTGGCCCAGTTGAAGGAACATCTGGTCGCGCTGGTGACTCAACTCAAGAGTGATCGGTGTCGCATTGCCGCTTATGGCGCATTCGGCCAAGGGGAGCACGCTGCTGAACTACTTTGGACTCGGTTCGGCCGTGATCGACTACGTCGTCGACCGCAGCAGCGCCAAACAAGGCCGCTACACGCCGGGGACTCACCTGAAGATCTTCCATCCGGACAAGCTGTTGGAAGACCAACCTGACTTCGTGCTGCTGCTGACCTGGAACTTCGCGGAGGAGATCCTGGCACAACAGGCTGAATTTCGCCACCGCGGAGGCAGGTTCATCGTACCCATTCCGGAGGTGCGCGTGGCATGATGTTCACACCCACCGGGATTGACGGCGTGTTTGTCGTGTCGCTCGAGCCCGTGGAAGACGAGCGCGGTTGCTTTGCGCGAACGTGGTGCGCCGAGGAATTCGCGAGGCACGGATTGGAGGCGCAGTTGGCGCAGTGCAGCCTCTCGTTCAGTCGTGTCCGCGGCACGGTGCGCGGGATGCACTATCAAGTCGCGCCGTACGAGGAAAGCAAACTGGTGCGAGTGACACGCGGCGCGGCCTTTGACGTGGCCGTCGACATTCGCTGGGAGTCGCCGACCTTTGGCCAGTGGGTGAGTGTTGAACTCACCGCCGACAATCGACTCGCCCTGTTCCTGTCCGCCGGTTGTGCCCACGGCCTTCAAACTCTGGTCGACGAAACGGAAGTGCTGTATCAGATGTCCGTTCCGTATGTGCCTGGTGCGGCGCGTGGCATTCGGTGGGACGATGCCACGCTTAACATCGACTGGCCGTTGCCGGTCAGGTCCATCTCCGAACGCGATCGCGAGCTACCGGCGCTGGCCGTTTCCAAAGCCGGCCGCACCTAAGGAACTAGCGCGTGGACAACTTTGACGAGCGAAACCGCGGGTTCATCCGGCGCATGGGGACGGATGACGAACTGCAGCAGGCCAGTCGCAAATGGCTGGCGCAGGCGGCCGAGCAAGAGTACTCGTATCACTTCCGGTGGCTCGGACTGCCGATCATTCAGTATCCGCAGGACATCGTCGCCTTGCAGGAAGTGATCTGGTCGGTGCAGCCGGACCTGATTATCGAGACCGGCATTGCGCGCGGCGGTTCGCTGATTCTGCATGCCTCCATCCTGCAACTGATCGGCGGCAACGGTCGAGTGCTGGGGATCGACATCGACATTCGAATGCACAATCGCAGCAACATCGAGGTGCATCCGCTTTCGAAGCGGATCACCATGCTGCAAGGTTCGTCCATCGCCGATGAAATGTTGCACCAGGTTCGCGCCTGGGCTGCCGACGCATCACGCGTCCTGGTGGTACTCGATTCCAACCACACGCACGAGCATGTGCTGCGCGAACTCGAGCTCTACTCTCCGCTCGTACGGAAAGGCAGCTACCTGATCGTGATGGACACAGTGGTGGAGGACATGCCCCCTGGATCGTACCCCGATCGGCCGTGGGATCGCGGCAACAACCCCAAGACGGCAGTGTGGGAGTTTCTCAAGTCGAATGATCGCTTCGAAATCGACCGTGAGATGCAGGACAAACTGCAGATCACCTGCGCTCCCGATGGATGGCTGAAGTGCATTCGAGATTGAACGGATCCTCTGCCAAAGACCTGGGCCCGGGTACGGAGCGGCAATCTTGCCGCACAGCGACGCCCCATGGACACGCTCAGGATACGCCGAGCACGGAACGAAGTTTCTGGGCGTCCCCCCAGAACTCCATCGGCTCGTAGTCGGGATAGGGGTATCGACCCAGGTTCAGACGCATGAGGGAATTGCTGCGGAGCAGCCACGCTTCGACGAGTGTTCGCAGTTTCACGGGACGACCGGAGCATACGTTCACGATCCCGGCGTCCTTGCCGAGCAACGCGAGTTGGCAGACGTACGTGGCTGCCTCCTGAATGGGCAAGTAATCCCGCAGTTGTTCGCCACCCGACATGTCAAAAGACGACTGCTTTTCGTCGATCGTGCGCTGGAGTTGCGAAAAGAGAGACTTCTCCGACTGTCCAGCACCATAGAGATAGAAGAACCTGAGCCAGGTCAATTGAAAGGCCTGGTGCTGCTTGAGTTGCTCGAGTTGCCTCCGCAGAGCGTCTTTCGCGAGGGCATACGGATTCGCGGGGCTCGCCGGTGACGTCTCCGAGAGTTCCCCCTGCTGCAGGCCATACTCGAAGCACGTGCCTGCCACGACCATGGCCGGCAAGCCCTCCGCCACTAATTGACTGAGAAGACGATAGTGGCTCGGAAGTTCCGTTTCCAGGTGATGCGGCGAACGATAGTTCGGCAGTCCGGACCAGGCGAGATGAATGAGAACCTCAGGTTCTCCCAGCCTCGCATAGGCGTCCGCGCCTGGCGAATGAACATCCAGCTCGACCCAGCGGATGTGGCGGAGAGTCGGCAGGTTCGAGGCGATCCGGCGTGTCGTGGCCACGACGGGCATCGACAACTTGTCAAACCTGTCGAGTACATGCCTGCCGATGAATCCTGTGGCACCGGTCAGAGCGATGCGCATCCCAGCCCCCTGTCGCAAAAATCCCAAAGCCCCCGCGTCCGTCAACCCGCCTGTCCTGTTTGGATTGACACGGTTTGAGAAATTCTCTATTAACACCTTTCGAGATTTGGATCAAGGCGGTTGCTCACGGAGCGAGTCAGAGAATGGAGAGCTGGTATGGCCACACCGCGATTCAGCGTTGTGATCCCAACCCGACAGCGGGCCAATACGCTGCGACACACGCTGCAAACGTGTCTGGCACAAGACTACGACGACTATGAAATCGTTGTCTGCGACAATTTCAGTGCGCCGGAGACTCGCCAGGTAGTGGACGAGTGTGCATCCGAACGGATCGTGTACCTGCGCACGTCGCGACCGTTGGCGATGAGCGTGAACTGGGAACTGGCGGTCGAGCAAGCGCGGGGGGAGTTCGTCACCGTGCTGGGCGACGACGACGGGTTGATGCCCTACGCGTTCCCCGCCCTGGACGATCTCTTGGGACGCCACGAGGTGCGCGCGATTCGTTGGGATCGCGGCATGTACAGCTGGCCATGCTACCCGATCCGGGAAGACGCGAATGTGCTGCGATTTCCGACCGTGCGCGACCTCGAATGGTGCGACGGGCGCGAACAGATTCGGCGGGTGGCCCACTTCAAGGCCGGCTTCGACACGCTGCCCATGATCTACAACTCGGTCATTCGCCGTGATCTCATCGACGAGTTGCGGAGCAAGGTGGGGCGGGTCTTTCCGTCGACCAGTCCCGACGTCTATACCGGATTCGCGTTTGCGTACCTTGACAAGGCTTTCCTGAGCGTCACCGTCCCGTTCAACGTTGCCGGGCTCTCCGGGCACAGCAATGGCGTGGCCAATCAGGTCCTCAACGGGAAGAACTCCGTGGCGGACGATTTCTACCGGCTCAACGACGCCGACAAGATCCGGATCCATTCCTGGGTGCCGGATCTGACGAGCAACGCGGTGGCCATCGCTGACAGTTTTCTGTCAGCCAAGCGGGCCCTGTTCTCCGACGACCGGCGGTTGGTGATGGATCGTCGCCAGATGATCGAAGAGATCCTGCGGTCGGAGGTGGCTACGACACCGGTGGAGCGGCGATTGGCCCGGGAGAAAGTGCGGAATACTCTCGACGATGACGGGCCCTTGCAGGCCTGGCTGGACGCGCAGCCGGACCCGGCTCCCGCCACGCGGTGGACTCCGCAGCCGACTGCCTACGGAAACGACGGATTCATGCTCAATGTGCGCGCCGACCGGTGGGGAATCACGAATATTGCCGAGGCGGTGAGTTTCATGGCGAAGGTGCTCTGCCTCGGCGAGGGCCCGATTCAGTATAACCTGCCTTCGGTACATCCGTCCCCCACAGGATCTCGTCGCACACCTCGACGTTCCACTCCCGAGCGGCTGGCGCGCGAGTTCCGCCGGCTGGTCCGGCAGGGGTCCCGCATCTGTGGCTGGACGCCGCGCCATGCGAGTTGATCGCGTGACCAAGGCGCGGCAGGCTACGTCCTTCGCCACGCCAGGATCGGCCGTCGTGACAAGCAGCGGCACGCTGCGCGACGGCCGGCTTCAGCCGGCACTTTGTCTGCCCCCAACTTCAGTTGGGGGTTTCGGGGTAGCGATGCTGCGCTCAGCTCGCTTCAGCGAGGCTTCTCGAACCGCCTTCAGGCAGTTGAGTCCAGCGCGCGATGCCTGAAGGCGGCATGCTAAGCCCGCTGAAGCGGACTTGCGTCTTGCGCTGCCTCGCTCACCCCCAGCTGAAGCTGGGGTCTGACAGGATGCCGGCTGAAGGCCGGCAGCAGAGGTGGTGAACCCATGCATCCCAGTGCGCACCACCTGATACGCAGACCAGAGACGAGGAATGGGGCAATCATGTAGTGTGCACGTGACAAGCAGCGGCACGCTGCGCGACGGCCGGCTTCAGCCGGCACTTTGTCTGCCCCCAACTTCAGTTGGGGGTTTCGGGGTAGCGATGCTGCGCTCAGCTCGCTTCAGCGAGGCTTCTCGAACCGCCTTCAGGCAGTTGAGTCCAGCGCGCGATGCCTGAAGGCGGCATGCTAAGCCCGCTGAAGCGGACTTGCGTCTTGCGCTGCCTCGCTCACCCCCAGCTGAAGCTGGGGTCTGACAGGATGCCGGCTGAAGGCCGGCAGCAGAGGTGGTGAACCCATGCATCCCAGTGCGCACCACCTGATACGCAGACCAGAGACGAGGAATGGGGCAATCATGTAGTGTGCACGTGACAAGCAGCGGCACGCTGCGCGACGGCCGGCTTCAGCCGGCACTTTGTCTGCCCCCAACTTCAGTTGGGGGTTTCGGGGTAGCGATGCTGCGCTCAGCTCGCTTCAGCGAGGCTTCTCGAAGCGCCTTCAGGCAGTTGAGTCCAGTGCGCGATGCCTGAAGGCGGCATGCTAAGCCCGCTGAAGCGGGCTTGCGTCTTGCGCTGCCTCGCCCACCCCCAGCTGAAGCTGGGGTCTGACAGGATGCCGGCTTCGGCCGGCAGCAGAGGTGGTGAACCCATGCATCCCAGTGCGCACCACCTGATACGCAGACCAGAGACGAGGAATGGGACAATCATGTAGTGTGCACGTGACAAGCAGCGGCACGCTGCGCGACGGCCGGCTGAAGGCCGGCAGCAGAGGTGGTGAACCCATGCATCCCAGTGCGCACCACCTTTTCGGCGCTTGCCAAGTGGCGATTTCTGGCTAGAAATGAGATACAGACCATTCGCTTGTGGGTCAGCTCAAGCTCTACGTGACGGGGGAGTCATCATGCACGCTGTCCGATCAGTCCGCCTAGCCAGGCGGATGTGGCCGCTGGCGCTGGTCCTGGCCTGTCTGGTGGGCGCGACCGCCGCGGTACGGTTCGCGGCCGGTCAAGCCAAGCCAGCCGGCGAGGGAGACGAAGTGTCCAAGTCCGAAAAGCTGGAAGTCGCCACGTTTGCCAACGGCTGCTTCTGGTGCACCGAAGCGGTGTTCGAGCGCGTGAAGGGCGTCGAGAAAGTCGTTTCCGGGTACTCGGGCGGAACGGTCGAGAACCCGACTTACAAACAGGTGTGCACCGGACAAACGGGACATGCCGAGGCAGTCCAGATGACCTTCGATCCAGACCGGGTGACCTACGCCGATCTGCTGGAGATCTTCTGGAAGACACACGACCCCACGACGCTCAACCAGCAGGGGCCCGATTTCGGAACCCAGTATCGGTCCGCCGTGTTCTATCACAACGAAGAACAGAAGAAGACGGCGGAGGCGTACAAGCAACAGCTGGATGAGTCGAAGACTTTCAAGCGTCCGATTGTCACGGAAATCACGGAGTACTCCAATTTCTACCAGGCCGAGAACTATCACCAGGATTACTTCGAACTCAATGGCCGCCAGCCATATTGCCGACAGCAGATCAGCCCCAAGATCAAGAAGTTCAATCGCATGTTTCGTGACAAACTGAAGGACAAGAACGACGACAAAGACGAAGACAAGGACATCCCACCCCCGGACTCGCCATGACCCCCCTGTTGTTCACCCGAGATCTAATGTGTGCGTTGCGCGTTGCCAGCGCCGCGCGACAATGTGGACTCGAGCTGGCACAGGTTACCGACCGTGTCGAGTTACTCCGCCGAGCCGCAGCAGAGCCGGCCAGCCTGGTGCTGCTGGATCTCGCCACACCGGGCATCGACACGCCGGATCTCGTGCAGCAGCTGCGAGCGATCAGCCCCACGACGATTTCGATTGTCGCCTTTGCTCCGCATGTCGATGGCGAAGGGTTGAGCGCGGCGCGGAAGGCGGGCTGCGACCACGTGCTCGCGCGGGGGCAGTTTCTCCGCCAGCTGTTGTCGATTCTGTCCCCGGCCGGGCAGAGTGCTCCCCGTGTGGAGACATGAGAAGGGATCGATCATGGATTCGCCAAGCCTGCTCGCCGCGCAACAGGCCGCGGGCGGTGTGCTGGTCAACGGCACGACCCGCGCTTCCCGCACCTGCGCTTTCTGTTGTCCCGCCGTCCTGCATTTCGGCGACGTGCAGTCGGAGTACGCCGCTGCGACGACGGGCGTCGCCGTGTTCGACGTCAGCGATCGCCTGCAAATCGAACTGACCGGCAAGGATGCTCGTTCCTTCCTCCACAACTTCTGCACCAATGATATTAAGCGGCTGGCTGCCGGCGACGGGTGTGAGTCGTTCGTGACCAACGCCAAGGGCCGCATCCTCGCGCACGTGTTCATCTTTACCACAGAGCAATCGGTCTGGATCGAGACCAGCCCGCGTGACGAACAGTCGTTGATCGCCCACTTCGCGCGTTACCTGTTCCACGAGGACGTGCAACTGCGTGCGCGAACCGCCGATTACGGCGAGTTGCTGCTGTCCGGGCCCGCGAGCCCGAAAGTCCTCGCAGGCATCTGTCCCGGCTTGGACTCACTCGCCGTGCTGCAGCACACCACGGGCAATCTGGCGGGACAAGCGGCGGTGGTGCGACGCACCGACCTGATCGGGCAACCAGGTTTCCAGCTGTCGGTCAGTCGTGCCAGTCTCGTGGATGTGTGGGCCGCCTTGCTGCGCAGCGGTGTCACGGCCTGTGGCGCCGAAGTCTTCCAGGCCTGTCGCATCGCAGCAGGATTTCCCCTGCACGGATTGGACCTCACCGAGGAGAACCTGGCCCAGGAAGCGGCTCGTACCCAGCAGGCCATCTCGTTCCACAAGGGCTGTTACCTGGGACAGGAGCCAATTGCCCGCATCGATGCGCTCGGACACGTCAATCGTGAACTGTGTCGCGTGCGCATCGCTTCGGAGACAATTCCAGAACCTGGGACGCCGGTCGAGAGCGTCGAGGCGCAGGTGGTCGGCGAGATCACCTCCGCGGCGGGTGTTCCCGGCGAGAAGCGGTCGGTCGCTCTGGCTTGCCTGCGAGCCAGCCACGCGCGTCCCGCGACGCCCGTGAAGATCCTCTCGGACGCCGGACCGCTTCCAGCCGAAGTGTGGTGAGGCCTGGCCGTCGCACAACCGTCCCGGTTGTGCGCGTAGCAGAACCGTCCCGGTTGTGCAGGAGCAACCGAGACGCTCGCTCTACGTGGCTCGATTTGCCACGCGCGTCCCGCTCGGGGTTCGGTTCCTTGCCGGGTCGGGATGGACTAAGATGCCGATGTAGCGGGAGCATGGCGTTTTGTCGGGATTTTTCCGGGTTCACCGTCGAGCTGACCACTGATGGGCAAATACATCCAACTGACTCGCCCACGCATCGTGGCGATGGTGCTATTTGCACTGGCGGTGGCCGCGTGGACGAGTGGCGAGCGTTCGCCTGCCTGGCAGCAGATCGTCAACGCGCTGGCGGGCATGGCGCT
>CAVWHV010000029.1:0-341875 GCA_963754725.1 uncultured Planctomycetaceae bacterium | reverse complement strand
GATTACCGCCGGCTCCGTGGCTCTGAATCAATGGTACGAGCAGCGGTCGGATGCGTTGATGGCACGCACGCAGGGCCGCCCGATCCCGTCGGGCCGCGTTCCCTCCGGGCGGGCCTTGCTGTTTGGCGTCGTCTTGTCCGTATCCGGGTTGATTCTGCTGTCGATCGTGGCAGATCGTTGGGTGACGCTGATGGCGTTGGCCAACTGGGTGTTCTATGTGGCCTGTTACACGCCCCTCAAAGCGCTGAGCGTATGGCAGTTACCGGTGGGGGCCGTGGCGGGGGCCATGCCGATGCTGATCGGCGGCGCCGTGGCGGGAGCCCCGCTGAACGCCCTGTCCTGGACGTTGTTTGGGCTGGTCTACTTCTGGCAGTTCCCGCATGCGATCGCGATTGCCTGGATCTATCGGCATCAGTATGCCCGTGCGGGGCTGCGCGTCGCCTCGGTCCATGACCCGTCCGGGCGTCTCGGCGGGTTTCTGGCTAGTGCGGGTGCGGCCGCATTGCTCCCGGTCAGCGTCTTGCCAGTCGTTGAGCAGCAGACCATGGTGTGGTTTGGGGCGGTCGCCACGGTGTGTGGACTGGTATATCTGTTCCTGGCAGTGCGGTTCTGGCGTGAGCGATCGGACCGGCATGCCCGCCAGATGCTGTGGGCCTCGTTTCTTTATCTGCCCATCGTGCTCGTCGCACTCCTGCTAAGTGCCGTTCGTCCGTAGCACGCAATGAACTCCGCCCTACGGGCCCTGCATCAGGGTCATTTCCTCGATGGCCGGTTGATACTGGATCGTGTCGAGAATCGTGATTCCCAGGAACAGGAACATGAACGCGAGGGCGGTCACGAACACGATCGAGTTGAACGGGCTGTCGTACCGCAAGTGCATGAAGTACAGGACGACCAGAGCGGCCTTGATCGTGGCGATCCCCAGAGCGATCCAGATGTTGAGTCCGCCCAGGTTGATGTATCGGACGGCCACCGTGATGTAGGTCAGCACCAGCAGAGTGATGAAGACGGTCAGCAGGATGCGAAATGAAACGACATGGGCCGAACCTTCGTGGGCAGCGGAGGCGGCATGGATGTCCGGAGCGGAGACTGGCGAGTGTTCCATGTCATGCTTTCGGCGAAGATGGTTGCACGTGCGGTTAATGAATGAGATACAACAACGGAAACAGGTAAATCCAGATCAGGTCGACCAGATGCCAGTAGAGTCCGACGCAGTCGACCGCGCTGTAGTGTTGAGCGCTGAAGTGTCCCTTGAGGGTCCGCACCAGCAACCAGGTGATGGCGATAATCCCGCAGATCACGTGGATGGCGTGCAGGCCGGTCAGGCAGAAGTAGATCCCGAAGAAAGTCCCCAGCCGCTTGATGCGTTCCTCGAGTTGTGTCTTGTAGAGCGTTTCCGACAACACGCGCACGCCGGCTTCTCGATCGGCCTCGCGGAGTTTGTCTTCCACGTATTCCTTGTGCGGATGGAAACCGCGTGGTGGCGGTTCGCCGGGCACCGCCGACTCGGACGGCTCCTGTTCGGCGCCAAACACCGCAGCGATGCGCGCCTGTCCCGGGAACATGTGATGATCCCACTTCACCTTGTATTCGGTGTACTTGATGCCGAGGAACGCAACGGCACACAGCAAAGTGACGACGAGGCAGCTGATCAGTCCGCGCATCTTTCCCAACTGGGCACACCGCACACCCCACGCCATCGTGAAGCTGCTCAGCAGCAGCACGGCGGTGTTGACTGCCCCGAGAATCGTGTTCAGGAAATGGTGCCCGTCGACAAAGAGTTCCGGGTGATTGCGGCGAAAGACGGCATAGGCGCAGAACAGCCCACTGAAGAAGAGCACTTCCGTCAGCAGGAAGACCCACATGCCCAGCTTGGCAGACGAGAACTGCTGCTCGGGTGTGTCAAAGTGGTGAGCAAGCCACGCCGGATGTTCCGCGTGGTCGGTCGGGTCTGGCTGGGCGGGTGTCTGAGCAATCATGGGGCAGTCACATATCCCTGCGACTTTTCGTCGTATACCAGGTGGTCGAAATCGTAAGGATCGGTTACTTCCGGCAGCTTCTTGAAGTTGTCCCACGGTGGGGGAGAACTGGTTTCCCACTCCATCGTCGCTCCGCCCCAAGGATTCGCCGGTGCGGGACGACCCTTCTTCAACGAGTGGATCAGGTAGATGGGGATCGCCACCAGGCCGGATACAAACAGGAATCCACCGATCGTGGAAATCATCTGGTAGAAGGTAAGCCCGGGAATCTTGTCCAGCAAGCCCGAGTAGTCAAAGTACCGCCGCGGCATGCCACGACTGCCGATGATGAACTGCGGGAAATAGGTCATGTTGAAACCGACGAACACGATACCGGCCACAATGCGTCCGATCGTCTCGTTGTACATCTTGCCCGTCATCTTCGGCCACCAGTGATGGACGCCGCAGATGAATCCAATCAACACGCCGCCGACCATCTGGTAATGGAAATGGGCGACGACGAAGGACGTGTCGTGAACGTGCACGTCGGTGGCCAACGCACCGAGAAAGAGACCAGTCAGCCCACCGAGACCGAACAAGACGATGAACATCATCGCATACAACATCGGAGTGTTCCACGACACTGATCCCTTGTACATCGTGGCGACCCAGTTGAACACCTTGATCGCGGAGGGGATCGCCACGGTAAACGTCAAGGCGCTGAAGATCATGCCCGCCAGCGCCGACTGACCGCTGACGAACATGTGGTGTCCCCACACCAGAAATCCCAGCAACGCGATGGCGACACTGCTGTAGGCGATGAACCGGTAACCAAAAATATGCTTGTGGCTGTGGACCGAAATCACTTCGCTGATGATCCCCATCGCCGGCAAAATCATGATGTACACGGCGGGGTGCGAATAGAACCAGAAGAAATGCTGGAACAGGACCGGGTCCCCGCCCAACGCCGGATCAAAAATCCCCACGCCGAACAATCGCTCCACGAACAGCAACACCAACGTAATGGCCAGCACGGGCGTGGCCAGCAACTGGATGATGGCCGTCGCATACAGCGACCAGACCATCAAGGGCATCTTGAACCAGGTCAAACCTGGACGACGCAGAGTGTGCACCGTGACCAGGAAATTCAGACCGGTGAAGATGGAACCAAACCCCAACAAGAAACGCACCCATCACCGCCGTCGCGACGGCCGTGCCGGTCTGCACGCTGTACGGGGCGTAGAAGGTCCAGCCCGTGTCGATGCCGCCCAAGAGCAGCGTCAGGACAAAGAACAGCGTGCCAAAAAAGAACAAGTGATAACTGAACAGATTCAGTCGCGGAAATGCCACGTCCTTGGCACCCAGCTGGAGCGGCAAGATGAAGTTCCCCAACGCTGACGGAACCGCGGGGATCACGAACAGAAAGATCATGATCGCGCCGTGGAGCGTGAACGCTCGATTGTACATCTGCTGCGGAGTGATCTGCGTTTCCGTCACACTCAGGGCCGACACGATCTTGGCCGTCGTTTCATTCATGATCGTGGGGCCGGGCTGCGCCAATTCCAGGCGAACCAACAGCGCAAACGTGGCACCCAGGAACAGGCACGCCACGACCGACACGAGGAACATGATGCCGACGCGTTTGTGGTCGAGCGTAAATGCCCACGACGCGAACCCTCGGGTGTGGGTCAGGTAGTTGTCCCCGGCCGCGGCCGGTACGTCGGCCGATCCCCATGTTTTTGTTGTCGTTGCCATTGGTACTATGCGAACTCGCTGAGTGAGGAGTTGTCTGGAACTAATCGGCGGGCGTTACTTGAGCGTCTTGATGTACTCGATCAAGAAGGTGATCTTGTCGTCATCCAGCATCCCTTTGAACGTCGGCATGGCGGGCGGAAAGCCGTCCCGAACCTTGGCCTGCGGGTCCATGATCGACTCGCGGATGTAATCTTCGTCGACCACCACGGAGCTGCCGTCCCGCATCTTGTGGGTCTGCACCGAAAGCTCCCTTGAAAGTTGGTCCGGTCTTCGCCGTTCCGTCGTCGGAGTGGCACTGGTTACAGCGCCGCGTGAACAGGATCTTGCCGGCCTCCGCGGGTGGCAACGTCATGAAGAAGTTGGCCGCCTTCTCCAACCAGGCATCAAACTCGCCCGACGGGTGCACCACGACATTCGCCAGCATGTTGTAGTGGCTGTCGCCGCAGTACTCCGTGCAGAATAGTCCGTACGTGCCCGGCTTCGTGCCCTGGAACCAGGCGTAGGTGTACCGGCCGGGAACACAGTCCATCTTCACGCGAAAGGCGGGAATCGACAGGCTGTGAATCACGTCTTCGGACGACATGATGAGCTTGACCGGCTCATTGATCGGCACATGCAAGTCACTGTCGACGTGCCCATTGGGATAGGTGAAGAACCAGTCCCATTTTCTGGCCTTGACGAGGATTTCATAGGCGTTCTGCGGCGCGGTCTTCATCTGCATATACGCATTGAAACCGGCGAAGAAGATGTAGGTCACAATGATCAGCGGGATCACCGTCCAGGTAATCTCCAACACGTTGCTGTGCGTGGCCGTCTTCTGTGACACGTGCCCAGGCCGCCGCCGATAGACGATCGCGAAGTACGTCATGCACGCGACGACCAGGAAGAAGAACAAGGCGCAGACAAACAGAATCAGATAGAACACGCGGTCCATGGCCGGAGCCGTCGAGCTGTCCGGCGGCGGAAGCCAGAATGATCCGTCACCCAGCAGCACTGCGGGGACCGTACTTGCCCGTGTCATTAAGCTGCTCATGAGGCCTCCACCGTCGTGCCTTGTCTGTTCCGGGTCGATTCGCGTCGCCAGTAGACAAACAACACGCCTCCCACGATCAGGACCATCGCCGCGGCACCCAGTCGCATCAGCTTGAAGGCGGAGGGGCCGTACTTCCCAGAACTCGAGTCATACTGGAAACAGAACAAAAACAGGTGATCCACCGGGCTGCCAATCTTGCCCTCGGACGCCTCCAGTAAGGACATCCGCAGCGTCTGCGGGTCGTACTCGACGCCGTCCAGATACCGCGACAACCGCCCGTCGGGTGTGCAGATCATCGTCACGGCCGCGTGCGCGAACTCGCCCGTCTCCGGCACAAACCGATAGTGGAATCCGACCGTATCGGCCAGCTTCTTGATCTCCGGATTCTTGCCGGTCAGCATCGCGTATCCTGCACCCACACCCTCACGACCGTAATCTCGTAGGTACTTGTCCCGCGTCATCGCCGCCCGCTCGGGGGACTCCTTCGGATCGATACTGACCGTCACCATGCGGTACTGGTCGCCCAGATTCCACGTCACCTTCTTCAGGCCGTCAAACAACCCGTCGAGTTGCAGGCTGCAGAGCATCGGGCAGTTCGAGTAGTTGAGCGTCAGGATCACCGGGCGCTGGCCGTCAAAGTACTCCGACAGCTTGACCGGCTGTCCCTTGTGGTCGACGAATTCAAGATCCAACGGAATCTGGTCGTTCAGATGTTCCGTGACGCCGACCTCCAGCAAATCGCGGGCGGAGCCTCTTTCCGCTGCGCGTGGACCGTCGGCAGCGGGCACGCGAGCGCGGCCAAGAGTAAACAGCACGACCACGCCGCCGGGCGAGCCAATCCGCGGCGAATCCGAGCGGACCGCTCGTCCACGCACCAGTCTGCCGCACGAGTGATTCAGGATGTCAAGATTTGACGGCATCTTTCTTCTCCTGAGCCGGTGCGGGCTCGGTTGAGGGACTCGACCGCCGGAGGCTGGGCGTCCGCCGGGACGGGCGTCTGGACCTCTCCAGGGGCCTGGGTTTCACTGCCTGCCGGCGGCGGGACGGCCGCAGGGCTGGCTGCCGGCAGCGGCGGCCCTACCACGGCCGCAGGCGCTTTGCCTGCCGCGAGTTCCTTGACGACCAACTCCATGGCCCGCGAAATTCCGATCGCTCACCACGCCCCGATCTCGATCGACCAACTCCCGCCTGGTCAACACGGTCAGCTGCTTGGCAGTCAGGTCGGCCAACGCCGCCGGCGCGCCCTGCGCGCCTGATCCGCTGCCACCATGTCGTCTTGTTCGCCGAAAAACAGGACCTGCAGCAACATCACGACGATGAACGTGACGATGACGCTGACCAGTCCGATATAGGCGATGGGAGCCGATTTCACACCGTCGTCATAGGCCATGTCGCACCAGCAAATCTTGGAGTGAGCAGTGTCAACTTCCGCTACTTACATATTCTCAAAACCGAGCGATTCGCCAAGCCTGGGATCCTTGGTCGGAGTCAGCGGTCGGTGCCCGGCAAACAACAGCAATCCCGCGACAAAGATCGAGCCGATACCCAGCACGCAACCGATGTCGATCGGCCCCACCGGAAACGTCTCCTTGACCACATGCGGCATGATCAGGTAGTGCACATCGAGCCAGTGAACCACCAACAGCCACGCGGCCCAGAACGCGAGGACGGCCGGACGCCGCTTGGCACTCCGCGACATCAACCCGAAGAACGGGATCAGCAGGTGTCCGAACAGCAGGATCAGCGACACGGCGATCCACCAGGACTGCTGGCGCGGCAGATACCAGACCGTCTCTTCCGGTATGTTGGCGTACCAGATCAGCATGTATTGGGAGAAAGCGATGTAACCCCAGAAGACTATAAAAGCGAAGAGCAGCTTGCCAAGTTCGTGATAGTGATCCAAGGTGATCGTCGAGGTCAGATGGCCCGTTTTCTGCAGTCCGTACAAGATCAGAATCACGGTGGCCAGTAACCCGACCACGGCCCCGGAGAAATAGTACACGCCGAAAATCGTGCTGTACCAATGGGGCGTCAGGGACATGATCCAGTCGAACGCGGCGAAAGTGATCGTCACGGCGAACAGGATCAACGCGGGATAGCTGACCCGCTCCATCCGCAACGTCAGGTTGGCGTCCCCCGAGTCGTCCTGTTCGAGCGATCTCCGCCAGAAGTACCACACCAGCACTCCCCACACCGCAAAGAAGACGACCGCTCGCAGCACGAAAAAGGGGAGATTCAGGTACGCCGCTCTTGGCGGACAACACGTGGTCCTCGGCGACCAGCTGAGGATTGAGCCATTCGTACAGTGCGGTATTGCCCCACAACAGGGGCAACAAGATCGGCAGGAACAGGACGGCCATCACGCAGCGTATTGGCCGCGATGATCTCTGCGACGCGCCGCACCGCCACGCTCCACCCGGCGCGACTGGCGTGCTGAAGTGCCACGAAGAACAGGCCGCCCAGCGAAATGCTCAAGTAGAAGCAGAAACTCACGAGGTAGGCGTGGAAGAAGTAGGTCAGACCGTCACCGCGCATGAATCCGAACACCAACGCCAGCGCCAGCAGGACCACCCCCACCACGATCAGGATCCGGCTCACCGGCGCGACCGACGCCGGAAAGTGCCTTGCTCTCTTGTTCGCCCAGGTGATTTTGCTGTCTGAGATGCATGGCTGTTCGCTCTGCTAAGCACCGCACCGAGTCGTGATACCAACGTCCCGGCCAAGCGGACTGTGGCGGATCTTGTGTCAATTCTTGAAATCGCGCATTTCCAGCTGCTGACGCTCGTCCGGCGGCAAGTCGTCGAGTAACGCGTTCTGACTGCGTTGCAGCGCCAGGACATAGACGATAATCGCCCAACGATCCCGCGGCGGAATCTGCGACGCATACGCGGGCATGGTGCGGATGCCGTTGGTGATCGAGTTGAAGATCTTTCCCACCGGCTGCTCGCGCACGCCCTGGCTGTGCAACGAAAGAGGTTTCACCCAGCCGGGCGAGTCTTCGCGGGCCAAAGCGCGCTCGGATGTGATGCCGTCCCCCTCGCCGGCCAACCCGTGGCACGGCGCACAATAAATCTTGAAGCGTTCGCGCCCGCGCGTCATGAAGGCCATCGTCACCGGCTGGAGTTCCGCGGGCAACGTCGGTGGCGAACTCCTGGCCCATCAGGCCCTGGTACAAATGATCGTCGTCCCGCAGATCGCCGTAGGCGACGGTTCCGGGGACCGGCGGTCGCATGGTCTGGCCGTTGGGGAACAACGGCGTGGCGGCCTGCGGCTTGAACTTGGGCTGGAAGTCCATGTCCCGCACCGGGTGCATGCGCGGCGTGTCCGATTTTGTCCGCCGATCCTTGGCGACCCACAGCGGGGGAATCAGCGCCAGGCACGCGACCACGATGCCGATCAGGTGGAACGCCAGCGGAATCGGCGCAGGTCGGCTGGGGCCGTGCACCTCTTCGACGCGACGTGGCGCCGGCCGCCTGCAACAGCTCGCGCACGCGGTGCGCTTCGAACTCCGGATCGCTGGCGTCAACGGCGATGAAGAAGCGATCGGTCGTGGCACGCAGGAATCGCTCCTTCTCCAGCAGCGGATTGATTGAAACGTGGCAACCCGTTCAACACCAGCACGCCAAAGAAGGCCGTCAAAGCGCTGAACAAGATGATCAGCTCGAACGTCACCGGAATGTTGGCCGGCAGGCTGAACAGAGGTTTGCCGCTGATGTTCATCGGATAGTCGACGGTGTTCGTCCACCACTGCATCAACAGCGCGACGAGGGCACCCGTTATCCCGGCACCCAGCACCAGCCACGGCAAAATCGTCGGGCGAATACCCATCGCCCCGTCAATGCCGTGTACCGGAAACGGCGAATGGCTGTCCCACCGCTTGAGGCCGGCCTCGCGGACGGAGCGGGCAGCGCTGACCAACGTGTCCGGGTCGGCAAACTCGGCCAAGATCCCGCGCAGTACCTGGGACGAATCGGTTGGTGATTGTTCGTGTGCGGTCACGGCTTGTGTCCATGAGGCAAAACGGTCTTCACTTCCGCCATCGCCACCACGGGCAGATAACGGCAGAACAACAGAAACAGCGTGAAGAACAGTCCAAAACTGCCGATCAACATCACGATGTCAATCGGCGTCGGAATGAACAGGCCCCAGCTCGACGGGAGAAAATCCCGCGTGAGCGACATCATGATCACGAATCGCTCCATCCACATGCCCACATTCACCAGCACCGCGATGATCACCATGATCCAGGGCGTGGTGCGGCACTTCTTGAACCAGAACAGCTGAGGAATCAGGACGTTGCAGGTGACCATGATCGCATAGAAGACGCCGTACGGACCAAACGGGCGATTGCCCAGAAACACGAAACTCTCGTACGGGTTCTGGCTGTACCAGGCCGTGAACAGCTCAATGCTGTAGGCATAGCCAACCATCAGGCTCGTCACCAGGATGATCTTGTTGATGTTCTCCAGGTGCCGCATGGTGATCAGGTTCTTGAGTCCGAAATAGGCCCGCGCCGGCACCGCCAGCGTCACGACCATGGCGAACCCGCTGAAAATCGCCCCCGCCACGAAATAGGGTGGGAAAATCGTGGTGTGCCAGCCGGGCAGCTGTGCCACGGCGAAGTCGAAGCTCACCACCGAGTGCACGCTCAACACCAGCGGTGTGGCTAAGGCGGCCAGCAGCAGGTACGCACGCTCGTAGCGATGCCAGGCCCGCGCCGAACCGGTCCAGCCCAGGGAAGCCACTCCATAGGCGAACTTGCGGATCGGGGTCGTCGCGCGATCGCGCAGCGTGGCCAGGTCCGGAATCATGCCCAGATACCAGAACAACGCCGACACGGTGGCATACGTGCTGACCGCAAACACGTCCCACAGCAGCGGGCTGCGGAAGTTCGGCCACATCGCCAGGTAGTTCGGATAGGGAGCCAACCAGTACGCCAGCCAGACGCGACCGACGTGAATGGCGGGGAACATCCCCGCACAAGTCACCGCAAAAATCGTCATGGCTTCCGCCATGCGGTTGATGCTGGTCCGCCACTGCTGGCGGAACAGAGAACAGAATCGCGGAAATCAACGTGCCTGCGTGGCCGATGCCCACCCAGAACACGAAATTCACAATGTCAAAACCCCAGAACGCCGGGCTGTTGTTGCCCCACACGCCAACGCCCGTGGCGATCAGATAGACGATCGCCAGGCCGAGCACGCCCAGTACAGAAATCGAAATCGCAAACGCGATGTACCAGCTGCGCGGCGGCCGATACTGCTCGGCAATCCGGCAAACGTCATTGGTGATCGACGCATAGTCCGCCGCGCCCGTGACCAACGGTGCTCGTTGACTTGGTATGTTCAGCGTGTTGTCTACAGCCGTCATGGTTCGTCCTGTCATCGTCTGCACAATCGCCAGCCGCCGTCGTCGATGGAAAACAACCGCCCCCTCACGCGTGCTCCGACTCGGGCGTCGGCGTGGACGTGGCCAAGTCGGGATGGGGGTTGCGGATTTTCGCCATGTACGTGGTCCGCGGCTTGATATTCAATTCGGCCAGCATGCCGTAGGAACGGGAATCCTGCCGGCGCTGCCGGACCTGCGACTGCTGGTCGGCCAGGTCGCCAAACACGATCGCCTGGGCCGGGCAGACCTGCTGGCAGGCCGTCTGAATCGTCCCGTCGGCAATCGCATTGCCCGCATTCCTGGCGTCGATCTTCGTCGCCTGAATGCGCTGCACGCAGTACGTGCACTTCTCCATCACACCGCGTGACCGCACGGTCACGTCGGGATTGTAGACCATCTTGGTGATTTCCCGACTCGGGTCCTTGAGATCCTTGTGGTAGTTGAAATAGTTGAACCGCCGCACCTTGTAGGGGCAGTTGTTGCCACAATACCGCGTGCCGATGCAGCGGTTGTAGACCATGTCGTTGAGCCCTTCGCTGCTGTGGACAGTGGCCGCCACGGGGCAGACCTGCTCGCACGGTGCCAGCTCGCATTGATGGCAGGCCACCGGCTGCATGGCGACTTCGATCTCCTCCGGCTTCTCGGCATCGCCCTGGAAGTAGCGATCGACCCGAATCCAGTGCATCTCGCGACCGCGCTTGACCTGTGTCTTGCCGACGACCGGCACATTGTTCTCCGCCTGGCACGCCACCACGCACGCGTTACAGCCGATGCACTTGGACAAATCGATCGACATGCCCCAGCGATGTCCCTCGTAGGGCAACTCCTGCCACATCGATTCGAGCGACTCCGCCGCATGGCCCACGTGCTGGGCGAAATCGGGATGCGCCACGTATTCGGCCAACGCCGCTTCGCGCACCAGGATCGGAACGCGCCGGGCACGTTCCCGCAGGCCCACCGCATCGATGGCATGATGGTCCTGCGTGACCGAGAGCGGATAACGTCCCGTGGTGCCGTGTCGCGCGTGAGCCCCGGAGCGAAAAACAGGGCTTGGGAAGTACGCAGCGGGTAGGCATTCACACCCACCGGGGCAACCGATGCTTCCGACAGGCCACCCACGCTGCCAGCCGCCGTGCGACCATATCCGAGTGCCAGGCCAATCACCCCGTCGGCCCACCCCGGCATCTTGTAGACCGCCACTTCCAGGCTCTGGTGCACCCACCTGCAGCTTCACGACCGATTCGTCGGAGACATCCGAGTGCCTTGGCCGTGGCCGGGCTCATCACCGCGGCATTGTCCCACGTCAGCTTGGTGAGCGGGTCGGGACACTCCTGCAGCCAGGCGTTGTTGGCGAACCGGCCGTCGTAAACCGAGGGGTCCCGGAGAAACACCAATTCGAACTGCCCGTTCGGCGGCATCCCGGCCGAAAGATCCGTCGGCAATCCGCCACCGGATGCGTCCGGCACCGCTTCGTCCGGCCAGGCACTGTCGGCCAGCAGTCCGTCGTGGATCGTCCGGCGCCAGGACTTCTCGCTGAACTTGTCCCCCACCAGCGCCTGGAACGTTGCCTTGATCAATTCTTCAGACTTGGGCAGCGCCTCGCCCAACATGCGAGCCAGAATCTCGGCGCACGATCGACCACCGTGCAACGGTGCGATGGTCGGCTGTACGACGCTGTACGTTCCGTCAAACGAACGCGCATCCCCCCAATTCTCGAGGAAATGGCTGTGAGGCACGTGCCACTGGCAGAGTGCGGCGGTCTCGTCGCGATAGAGACCGACGTGGATCGACAGTGGGGACTTTGGCCAGTCCGCCGGCGAAATCGACATCGGCGGGCGCGTCGTAGACGGGGTTGCCGCCGAGGATCAGCAGCGTGTCGACGCTGCCCGCGTGCATGGCCGTGGCGATCGCCGCGATCGCCTCGACGTGCGGCCGCCGTTCCGGTGCGGGCACGGGCATGTAGCGCACGGTCTGTCCGACATTGCCGAGTTGGGCATTCAGGCGGTGCACCGCGGCGTGGACTTCCGGAGGCTGTTGCGGCCCCACGGCCACGACACTCGTGCCGCGATGAGCATGCAGATCCCGGGCCAACGCCGATACGAACTTGTCCAAGTAGGTATCGCCCGGCCCGCCGCCCTGGCCGGCATCGGGAGCGGCCAGACGCTCGACGGCCTGCTGCAGTCGTCCGACAAACGCCGGCAGCTGGCTGGGTCGCAGCGGCAAGCGATGGTCGGCCGCGGCACCCGTCACCGAAAAGGTGCTCTCCACCACGTACAGTCGATTCATGGTGCCGTTGACGACTTCCCGTCCCTGGGCAAAGGCGCGGGTGTACTGCAGCGAAGCCGGATGCGCCGCCAGCAGATCCGCGTCGAGGCACAGGATGACCTGGGCCTTTTCCAACGCCAACTGGGTCAACACCGGCTTGCCAAACGCCGCTCGGGCCCCGGCGAGCACGTGATCGTCCGTCAGCGGCTCGTACTCCAGCCACTGGGCTTCGGGCATCTGTTCGAGCAGTTGCCGACGCAGGCGCGCGAGCGTCGGAGAGCTGTTCGCTTCGCTCAGCACATAGAAAGAAGCCCCGCGGCGCTCCTTCAAGCGGGCGAAGTGCTGGCCCAGCGTCTCGTCGAATTTCTCCCATTTGTCGTGCTCGGCGTCCCCCGCGTGGACGATCGAACCCTGACCAGTTCGCTCGACCAGATGCTGGCTGCGATCCGGATCGTAGAGCGCCAGCAGCGAGGCCTGTGCCCAAGCGTGGCTGGCTCCCAGGCTCTGCGGATGGAGCGGATTTCCTTCGATCTTGATCGGCCGCCCGTCCACGCAGGTCACCAGGAGTCCGATCGCATGACCGCTCAGATCCATGGCGGTGGCATACCGCTGCGGTTTGCCGGGCACGCGCCCTTCCGGTCGCAGGGCGAAGGGGAGCAATTCCTGCTTCTTCGCTTCGCAACCTGCCACGCCCGCCAGTGCGAACGAAGCGCCCATGATCTGCAGCCAGCGCCGACGATTGAGACCGCCGGGGTCCGCCGTTTCCGGAAATTCAGCTTCCAGAAATGCACGGAACTCCGGTGCGTTGTCCAGTTCGGCCAGACTGCGCCAGTGTTTCTTCGATGCTGTGTTGGTATCTATCGATGACATGTCGAGCAGCTTGTCGACGGATGAATATGAAGTTGTTCCCGCACCCGCTTGCCGGTCTTCAGAGCGCCGTCTTCCGGCACCCAGTTCAGATCGGTGACAAACTCGGGCGGACGAAGATGCGGCTCCGGATTGCGATGGCAATCCAGGCACCAGGACATGCTCAGGGGCTTCACGACGTGCACCTGTTCCATCTGATCCACGCGGCCGTGGCAGGAAACGCAACTCACGCCGCGCGTCACGTGGGCACTGTGATTGAAGTACACGTAGTCGGGAAGGGCATGCACTTTAATCCAGGGGACCGGTGCTTCCTGCGCGAACGTTTCGCGAACGACCAGCAACTTGCGGCTGGTCGGGGCGATCTGCTTGTGGCAATTCATGCATGTCGCCGAGGGAGGAACAGCGGCGAAAGCGGCCCCCTCGACCGTGGTGTGGCAATAGCGACAGTCCATGCCCAACTGGCCGGCATGCAGCGCATGGCTGAACGGAACGGGTTGCTTCGGAGAGTAACCCACCCGCCACGTTTCTGGCGAACCGCCGTAATAGAGCATGGCCACCACATACACGGCTGTGGCTACCAGACCGACCCCGGCCAAGGGCTTCACGCGGTCGAGCCATTCCGGAAGTTTTGTTCCAATCATCCTGCGTCGCCAGGCAATCGAATGTCTACGTGCACCAAGGTAAACGAGCGGTCGAAATCCACTGGATGAGAACGACCCGCACCAGCGCGTTCAGCATGGCGAGCCGATCGCGTGAAATTCTAGACGAAGATCGGCGGGTCGCATACCGAGGGGACGCGCCGCCTCACGCGGGCCCCCGTCCCGACGGGAACCCACGATTCTGATCCGTTTCCACGCGGCTGGAAAGGGACCTGCACGATTTTTCCGCCAAAATTCGTTCGGTCCAACCCCCGGTTCCGCGCCCTCGGCCCTCCCTATCCCCTCCGGCCCCCATTCTGCACAATGATCTGGCGGAACATGGATCGGCTGATCCTGGTCGGTGGTTCACGGTTTCGGAGTCACTCCATGGGAATCCACGTAGGGCTCAATCATCGAACGACTTACCGATACGATCGGCTCATTTCCCTCTCGCCCCAGATCATTCGGCTGCGACCGTGCGTGCACAGTCGGACACCGATCCACAGCTATTCGATCCGGGTGCTGCCGGAAGGGCATTTCGAGAATTGGCAGCAGGATCCCCACGGCAATTTCCTGCTGCGGGCCGTGTTTCCGGAGAAGGTCCGCGAGTTCTCGATCGAAGTCGACCTGATCGCGGAGATGGTCGTCATCAACCCGTTTGATTTCTTCGTGGAGGAATACGCCGAGACGTATCCGTTTGCCTACGAACCGTGGTTGGCTCGCGAAGTGCTCCCCTACCTGGAAGTGCCGCCTGCCAGCCCGCTGTTGCAGTCGTATCTCGCTGCGATCGACACGAGCCCGCAGAACACGGTCGATTTCCTGGTGAGACTCAATGGCCAGTTGCAGAAGGACATCCAGTACGTCATTCGCATGGAACCGGGGGTGCAGACGCCTGAGGAAACCTTGGCGTCAGGCTCGGGATCGTGCCGCGACACGGCCTGGCTGCTGGTGCACATCCTGCGCAACTTGGGATTGGCCGCGCGATTCGTGTCCGGGTATCTCATTCAACTCACGCCCGACATCAAATCGCTCGATGGCCCGTCCGGCCCGGAACACGACTTCACCGATCTCCACGCCTGGACCGAGGCCTACATTCCTGGTGCGGGCTGGATCGGGTTGGATCCGACGTCCGGGTTGATGGCCGGCGAGGGGCACATTCCGCTGGCTTGCACGCCGGATCCGGCCGGAGCGGCACCGGTCACCGGTGGCGTGGAGCAGTGCGAGAGCGAGTTCTCGTTTGCCATGAACATCACGCGCGTGCGGGAAGAGCCACGCGTGACGAAGCCCTACAGCGACGAGCAGTGGGCCCGCATCGTGGAAGTGGGAGCGGCCGTCGACCGGTCGCTGGTCGCGGGGGACGTGCGGCTGACGATGGGGGGCGAGCCGACGTTCATTTCGATCGATGACATGGATGGTGAGGAGTGGAACACGGCGGCGCTGGGACCGCGGAAACGCCAGCTGGCCGCCGACCTGCTCCATCGCCTGCGGCGGACCTTCGCGCCGGGCTCGCTGCTCCATTTCGGCCAGGGAAAGTGGTATCCGGGTGAGTCCCTGCCGAGGTGGGCGTTGAGCTGCTATTGGCGCCGCGACGGCGTGCCGATCCAGCAACGCGACGACCTGATCGCCGAAGAAGGCCGGGATTACGGTTGCTCGCGCGGAGCACGCCCAGAAGTTCGTGCAGCGGTTGGCCGAGGAATTGCAGGTCGAACCTCAGTGGGCCATGCCGGCCTATGAAGAACCTTGGCACTACCTGGCTGAAGAACGGCGCTTGCCCCTCAACGTCACGCCCGAGGATCCGCGACTGAAGGATCCGGAAGAGCGGGCGCGGCTGGTCGGCGTCTTCGAGCGGGGATTGGGCACACCGCGCGGCTACGTGCTGCCGCTGGAACGCCAGTGGTGGCAGGCCCGGGCGGTGTGGCAGAGTGGCCCGTGGCCGCTGAGACCCGCCGCGCTGTTTCTGCTGCCGGGCGATTCGCCGATCGGGTTGCGCCTGCCGCTGGATTCCCTCCCCTGGCGCCCCGCCGACCAGGTACCGATCATGGCTCAATGGGATCCCACGGCACCGCGCCCGGCACTGCCGCTCCGAGCGGGCCGCCTGGCCCAGCCAAACCTGGTCCGCACGCCAGCCACGGCCACCACCGCACAACGCGTTGCCCCGCAATCGCTGGCAGGTGACTCGGCCGATCCCTCCGGCATCATTCACACGGCCTTGTGTGTCGAGCCCCGTGACGGACAACTGAAGGTCTTTCTGCCGCCGGTCCCGTGCCTGGAGGATTATCTCGATCTGGTGGCGGCGGTCGAGCGGACGGCGGGTGACCTGGACATGCCCGTCGCACTGGAAGGGTATCTGCCTCCCGCGGATCATCGCCTGAATCACATCAAGATCACACCCGACCCCGGCGTCATCGAAGTCAACATTCATCCGTCGCATTCGTGGCAGGATCTGGTCGCGACGACCACACAGCTCTACGAAGCACGCGCGTCTGGCGCGGCTGGGCACGGAGAAATTCGACCTCGACGGGCGGCACACGGGAACCGGCGGTGGGAACCACGTCGTGCTCGGCGGACCGACTCCGCTCGACAGCCCATTTCTCCGCCGCCCGGATCTGCTGCGCAGTCTGATCGCCTGCTGGAATAACCACCCGTCGCTGTCCTATCTGTTTTCCGGCACGTTCATCGGGCCGACGAGTCAGGCGCCGCGGGTCGACGAAGGACGTCGCGACGCACTGGTACGAACTGGAAATCGCCTTCGAACAGATTCCGGACCCCGCTGCCGCCGCACGCGACGTCGATGCCCCCCTGGCTGGTCGACCGCGTGTTTCGGCATCTGCTGGTGGATGTGACCGGCAACACGCATCGCGCGGAATTCTGTATCGACAAGCTGTATTCGCCGGACAGTGCCTCGGGAAGACTGGGACTGGTGGAGTTTCGAGCCTTCGAAATGCCTCCGCATGCGCGGATGAGCATCACCCAGCAGTTGCTGCTGCGGGCCCTGGTCGCCCGCTTCTGGCAGCACCCATACCGCGAGAAACTCGTGCCATTGGGGCACCACGTTGCACGATCGGTTTCTCTTGCCCCATTTCGTGTGGGAGGATTTCCAGGACGTCATTGACCAGACACGTCGCGCCGGCTTTCCCCTGGAGGCAGCCTGGTTCGCACCGCACCTCGCGTTCCGATTTCCCTTCGTCGGCCGCGTCGTGTGCAGCGGGATTGAGGTAGAATTGACGCAGGCGATGGAGCCTTGGTACGTGCTGGGTGAGGAACCCGGCGGGGGCGGCACGGTTCGGTTTGTCGACTCATCGGTCGAGCGTTTGCAGGTGAAGGTGCGTGGTCTGACTGGATCGCGGCACGTCGTGACCTGCAATGGGCGCAAAGTGCCGCTCGCATCCACCGGAACGGCAGGGCGAATACGTGGCGGGGGTGCGGTATCGAGCCTGGCAACCACCGAGTTGTCTGCATCCGACGATCCCGGTCGACGCGCCGCTGGTCTTCGATGTCGTGGACACCTGGAACGGGCGCAGTGTGGGCGGGTGCACCTATCACGTGGCGCATCCGGCTGGCCGCAACTACACCACGTTTCCCGTCAACGCATTTGAGGCCGAGGCGCGACGAGCGGCGAGGTTCCTTCCCTTCGGGACACACCGGCGGCCCGCTGCCGATCCCGGCTGACGAACCGAACCCTTGTTTCCCGCTGACGCTGGACCTACGACGAGGCAGATCGACGGCATGAGCATTCCGGATTCCCTCACAGGCATCGTCCGCCGGGCCCTCGATCTTCGACGGGCTACGTGCCTCGGACCGATGCGTATGACGAACTGGTGGACGCCTCCGGACGGGTCCGCGAACACTGGCGGCCGCTGGCCGCCGGGCTGACCGAGCTGGGAGTCGAAGAGCTGGACCGGCGTCTGACCGATGCGCGCCGGCTGTTGCGGGAAAACGGCATCACGTACACGACGCGGGAAGATCCCGGAGATGCCCGCCCTTGGGACGTCGATCTGTTTCCGCTGCTGTTCGACGCGCAGCAATGGCGGGAACTGTCGGCGGGCGTGGCCCAGCGCGCCCGGCTGCTGGACGCGGTCATCCGGGACGTGTATACGTCGAACAGCCTGCTGACGCGGCGAGCTCTGCCCCCGGAACTGCTGTATGCCAATCCCGGCTTCCTGCGGCCGTGCGCGGGACAACGGGTGCCCGGCGACTGCTACTTGCACCTGTACGCGGCCGACTTGATTCGCACGAGCGACGGGGCGTGGCGCGTCGTGGCCGATCGTACGAACGCGCCCTCGGGAGTCGGTTACGCCCTGGAAAATCGCATCGTGTTCGCGCGGATGTTTCCCGGCATGATCCGCGATTGCCGCATCGAACGCCTGGCGCCGTTCTTTATCGCCTTGCAGAAGATGCTGCGGGATTTCGCGCCGCAACATCGCGACAACCCGCGGGTCGTGCTGTTGAGCGAGGGGTCCCAGAGCAGTCGCCATTTCGAAGACGCCTACCTGGCCCGGTACCTGAACTACACACTGGCCGAGGTCGGTGATCTCGCGGTGCGCACATGGCTACGTCATGCTCAAGACGCTGGGCGGCCTGTTGCCGGTCGATGTCGTGTTTCGGCGACTGTCCGATACGTTGTGCGATCCCTTGGAGTTCCAGGGAGACGCGGCGCTGGGGGTGCCCGGTTTGCTGCAGGCCGTGCGCGCCGGCCATGTGGCGGTGGTCAATGCGCTGGGCAGCTCCGCCGTCGAGACGCCTGCGCTGCTGCCGTTTCTGCCCGACCTGTGTCGGCGGCTGCTGCAGGAGGAATTGCGGTTGCCGTCGGTGGAAACGTGGTGGTCCGGCACGCCGGAAGGCCGCCAGCGGATGCTCGCCGGATTCGAGGACCTGACGTTTCAAACGACCTTTCCGGAGAGCTCGTCGGTGGTGATGTCCCCGGCAGCGTGGGAACCGTCGGAGCAGGAACCGGTCGCCGAGCGACTCGCGATCGACCCGTACGGGCTGGTGGCCCAGATGCCACCCGTGCGTTCCACCGCCCCCGTGCGCAGTCCGGGTGCGGTGCGCCCCGCCCCCATTTCGCTGCGCGTGTTCGCCGTACGGTCGGGGGAAGAGTATCACGTCTTGCCCGGCGGGCTGGTCCGAGTCGTGGTCGAGAAACCGCTGCCGGATGCCTCGATCTCCCTCCGGGAAGCGAGCAAGGATGCCTGGGTCATCGCGGATGCCGATGTGGCGGATGTCAGCCTGCTGCAGTCTCCGAACGAACCGGCGCGACTGCGTCGCGGTGGAGCGGAATTGCCGAGCCGCGTGGCCGACAACCTGTTCTGGCTGGGACGCTATGTGGAACGCGCGGACGCCGCCGCACGCATGATGCGCACGGTCGTCGTTCGATTGGCGGATGAATCACAGATTACGGTGGCCGCGGAACTGACTCCGCTGGTCCGCACGCTGGTGGCTGAGGAAGTCCTGCCACGCGAATTCCTGACCGATGACGGCCAGCAACTGCGCACCGACCGGGAAGGAGTGCTCGCCGTCGAAATCCTGGCGCAGTACCAGCTGCCCACATGCGGCTTCTTTCGGACCTTTGAATCGCTGACGCGGACCGCCGACCTGGTGCGCGACCGACTGTCGGTCGAGAACTGGAAGATCCTCAACGGCCTCCGCGAGGATCTTCAATCGGCGATCGGGGCCGGTTTTGAAACGCTCAGCGATCTGCTCGGACTCTCCGGGCAGGCCATTACGGGACTGGCGGCCTTTTCCGGGATGGCGGCCGAGAGCATGACGCGTTCCCAGGGCTGGCGATTCCTCGACCTGGGGCGACGATTGGAACGCTCCATGCATACGATCACTTTGGTGCAGGATTTCCTCGCCTGCGGCGCCGGGGAACTGGCGTCGCTCCAGGAGGCTTTGCTGGAGGTGGGTGAGAGTTTGATGACCTACCGCTCGCGGTACCTGGCGAATCTTCGCCTGGCCCTGGTGCTCGATTTGCTGCTGACCGATGACACCAATCCGCGAGCCGTGGCGTTCCAGTTGGCTGCCATCGAAGAACACGTGTCGCAATTGCCGCACGATCGCTCCGAAGCGCTGCTGAGCGCCGATCGCCGCCTGGCCCTGAACCTGTGCAACAGCATCCGCCAGGTCGATGCGGAGATGCTCGATGAGCCACGCCGCACCGGGGATCGCAATCGTCTGGACCGGCTGTTGGCGCGGCTGGCCGAGCAGCTGCCACGCTTGTCCGAGTTGGTCTCGCACAAGTATTTCGTGCACTCCGGCAGTCCGCGCCAGCTGGGCGAGTGGTGAGTGGGTGACCGACGATGAAGTACAAGATCAGCCATGTCACGACCTATGAGTACACGGACGTCGTTCCGGTCTGCCAGAACGTCGTGCATCTGACTCCGCGCACGACGCCCGGCCAGAAGTGTCTCTACCATCGACTCAACGTCCGGCCGTTGCCCGGCGAGATCAGTCGGCGCACCGATTTCTTCGGCAACCTCGTCCAGGATTTCTCGATCCATCAAAGTCACCGCGCCTTGCGCGTGACGGCGATCAGCAAGGTGCAGGTGACACCCGTCGAACGACCTGCCGCGGCGAAATCCCCGGCCTGGGAAGCGGTGCGGGAACGGGTCAGGATCGCCCGCACCGCGGCGGAACTCCAGGCCTACCAGTTCTGCTTCGGATCGCCACACGTGTCGCCCGAACGGGAATTGGCCGACTACGCGCGCCCGTCATTCCCGGCCGGTCGGCCCGTGTTGGAGGCGGCGCTGGAGCTGAATCAGCGCATTCACGCCGACTTCACCTATGACCCCCAGGCGACCGACGTCCAGACGCCGTGTCTGGACGTGTTCCGGCAGCGCCGCGGTGTCTGTCAGGACCTGGCCCATGTGGCGATCGGATGTTTCCGCTCGCTCGGGCTTCCCGCCCGCTACGTGAGCGGTTATCTGCGCACCATTCCACCTGCCGGCAAACCGCGCCTCGTGGGGGCCGATGCCTCGCACGCGTGGTTCTCCGTCCATTGCGGCGCGCTGGGCTGGATCGACCTGGACCCGACGAACAACCTGCTGCCGAGCACCGATCACATCACCGTGGCGTGGGGGCGCGACTACAGCGACGTGGCGCCGATTCGCGGCATGTTCGTCGGTGGCGGACAACACCACATGACCGTGGCCGTCGATGTGGTTCCCTACGAGGCGCCGGTCTAGCTCGCCAAGTGCGACGTCACACGCATTCTGGATACACCAAGAGAGCCACCACCGATCGGTGCGCCGGGATGCGCACTGTGGCAGTGATGCTCGAAGTACGGCGGGAGCCATCCAACGGGGAGGTTGGCCCGCGCGCATCCCGCCGCCGCGTCCGGTGGCGGAGGTGCGCGAGTTGGCAGATGGATTTCCCGGACGCGGCTCTGGGATAGCGGTTAAACAGACGGGGCGACGCGTTCGCCAACAGAAGACCAGCCGGTGAGTACCTACGAGCAAGCAGACCGCTCACCGGCTGGCCCATCACCCGGTCGCTCGTTGTGCGCGGCCAGCGCGTACGGATCGAGCAGCGCCACACGAGGCAGAGACACGCCGGTGACAAAAATGTCGGCCGCACGCCGCGTGCGAATGATCTTGTTGACCTCTCGTGGCAGCGCTTAGAATTCGGCATTCCATGCAGTTCCACGACACAAGGACGTGAAAGGAGCTGGCCGTGGCAGACGCGGTGAGCGAGTCGACCGAGTTCCGCGATGGCGGAGTTGGTAGTGCAGAGAGTCTCTTTTCCTTCTGGCTACCAGGTGTGAGGGGCGACGCAGGCGATTGAGGCGCGAAGCGCACATGCATGACAAGCCGGACAGGACCGATGGGCTGGTCTTTGACGCGTATGACACGGAAGGCATGTACGACGAGCTGATTGACGAACACGGATCGCCGCGCCCGGCGGCCGAGTTGCTGATTCGCAAGATCAATTCGCTGGAACCCGGCGAGTTGCGGCGACGACAGACTGGCGGCCGAGCGCATGTTGTTCCGGATGGGCATCACGTTCAGCGTGTACGGCGACACGCAGGGCACGGAGAAGATCTTCCCGTTCGACATCGTGCCGCGGATTGTTGGGGCCCAGGAGTGGGATCGCGTCGAGCGCGGTCTGAAGCAGCGGATCTGCGCGCTGAATCTGTTCATCGATGACGTCTATCACGAGCAGAAGATACTCCGCGACGGCATCATTCCGCGGGAGATCGTGCTGGGTGCCCGAGAGCTATCGCCAGGTCTGTCAGGGACTCAATCCGCCCCGCGGCATCTGGTGCCACATCACCGGGACCGATCTGGTGCGAAACCGCGACGGTCAGATCTACGTGCTTGGAAGACAATCTGCGCTGTCCATCCGGCGTCTCGTACGTGCTGCAGAATCGCCAGGTGATGAAGCGGAGCTTTCCGCAGATTTTCGAGGCGTCGGGCGTGCGCCCGGTGATCGACTATGCCAGCCATCTGCTGGCCACGCTCGAGCATCTCGCGCCGGAGCAGATCTCGTCCCCGACCGTCGTCGTGTTGACGCCGGGAATCTACAACTCGGCCTATTTCGAACATTCCTTCCTGGCGCAGCAGATGGGTGTCGAGCTGGTGGAAGGCCGGGACTTGATGGTCCACGAAGGTTTCGTCTGCATGAAGACGACGGCCGGCCCGGAACGCGTCGACGTGATTTACCGTCGCATCGACGACGACTTCCTCGACCCGCAGGCGTTCCGAGCCGACTCGATGCTGGGAATCCCCGGCGTGATCGACGTCTACCGCAAGGGGCGTGTGGCGCTGGCCAACGCGCCCGGCACCGGTGTGGCCGATGACAAGGTGATCTACGCCTATGTCGAGAAGATGATCCGGTACTACTTGGCGGAGGATGCCATCATCCCGAACGTGCCGACGTACGTCTGCGTGGAGGAGGATCAGCGTCGTTACGTGCTGGAGCATCTGGATGAGTTGGTCGTCAAGGCGGCCAACGAGTCGGGTGGTTACGGGATGCTGATCGGCCCGCACGCGTCACCGGTCGAGCGGGAGACAGTTCGCGGCGTTGATTCGCGACAACCCGCGCAATTACATCGCTCAGCCCACGCTGACGCTGTCCCGCGTCCCGACCATCGTGGAGGACCATTTCGAAGGCCGACACGTCGACCTCCGTCCCTATATTCTCTACGGGAAGAGCATCTACGTGTTGCCGGGCGGCCTGACCCGCGTGGCGTTGCGGAAGGGTTCGCTGGTGGTTAACTCGTCCCAGGGTGGCGGGAGCAAAGACACCTGGGTGCTGGCGGGTCCGGGCCAGGCGGCTCCCCCGCGCCCCGCTCTCCGTCAGGTCTCGGAACAATAACGGAACGAATTCCATGCTCAGTCGCGTTGCCGACTCCATTCACTGGATGTGCCGATACGTGGAACGGGCCGAGAATCTGGCTCGATTCGTCGATGTCACGTTCAATCTCCAGTTGGATCTGCCCAGCGGCGGCCAGGAACAGTGGATGCCGCTGGTGCACACGACGGGGGACAACGAGTATTTCGTCGAACACTACGGCCAGGCCACGCGGGACAACGTCATCCGCTTCCTGTCGTTCGACACGAACTACCCGCACTCGATTCTCTCCTGCGTGCGCGCTGCGCGCGAGAATGCCCGGACGATCCGTGAGACGATCTCCTCGGAGATGTGGGAGCAACTCAACAACTTCTACCACATGGTCAAGGCCGCCGCCGGTTCGCGGGAAGTCCAGCGCGCTCCGCAGGAGTTCTTTCAGGACGTCAAGCTGGCCAGTCACCTCTTCAATGGAATCACGGACGGAACCATGTCCCACGGCGAAGGCTGGCAGTTTGCCCGGCTCGGCCGCACGCTCGAACGGGCCGACAAGACCTCACGCCTGCTGGACGTCAAGTACTTCTTCCTGCTGCCGCAATTGCACGACGTCGGCACACCGACCGATGATCTGCAGTGGTCGGCCGTGCTGCGGTCGGTGAGCGGATTCGAGATGTTCCGCAAGACGACATGGGCAGATCACACCCGAACGCGTCGTCGGATTCCTGGTGCTGGACCGGTTCTTCCCCCGGGCGATCATGCATTGCATCGACGCGCGCGAACGAAGGCCTGCACGCCATTTCGGGATCACCCGAAGGCACTTTCTGGAACTCCGCCGAAAAACATCTGGGCCAACTGCGGAGCGAACTGGCCTACCTGAACGTCGACGAGATGATCTCGGTCGGTCTGCACGAGTTTCTCGACGGGCTGCAGATCAAGATCAACCAGGTCGGCGAAGAAATCCACAACACATTCTTTTCGGCAGCGGCCAATGGTTCGCGCCGGACCGCCTTCGTCGGTGGCTGACTCACAGGACCAGCAGCGCCACGCCGATCACCGACAACACCGCCCCGCAGATCGCCTGCAGCGAGAGTCGCTCGCCGTACACAATCACCGCAAACGGCAAGATGATCACGGGGGACGTGCTGATCAGCGTGGCCGCGACGCCCGCATGGCAGTGACGGATGGCCACCAACGACAGGGCCACGCCCAGAAACGGTCCGACAAAAGAACCATAGGTGACGATCCCCATCGCTTGCCGGTTGCGGGCTGCCGTCCAGATCGAGGTCCACCGGCGTGTCACGGTGAGCAGGACCGAAAAACCCACCATGGCCGCCAGCAGGCGAATGAATGTGCCGGCCACGGCATCGTAGTCGCCGATGCCCTGCTTGGAGAAGACGAATCCAATCGCCTGGGCGGCCGTCCCCGCCAGCGCCAACAGCAGGCCCTCTCGGAGTTGCTTGCGACTGGCCCACATCCCTCGCGCGGGCGTGCGCCCGACGACGACCCAACTAATCCCCGCCAAGGTCAGCAGCATCCCGAGCCAGCCGAGCCACCCGATCCGGTCCCCCAGCACGAACCAGGAGATCACGGCCGTCATCGGGGGGCCCAGCGATTGCACCAACAGCGCCAGCCGCGGGCCGATCAGCACCAGCGCCCGGAACGTCAGCAGATCGGACACGAAAAAGCCAAAAAAGCCTGACAAACCCAGATACAGCCAGGCATTCGAGTCGGCATCCGTCGGCAACCACAAGCCCCGTACCAAGCGACCGTAAAGGGCCAGCATCAGGCCGGCGATCAGCAGGCGGATGAAACTGGTCGCCACGGCCCCAATCCGCTGGCCGGCCGCCGTCCAGGCCATCGCCGACAACGTCCACGCCAGGGCCGTCCCCAACGCCGCCCATTCACCGATGCCGATCAATTCTGGCACACTCCAAGACACTCCGTCGCAAGATGCGTGTGGCGGGGAACTCGCCCGCGATAGTTCCCATTGTCGGCGCTGTCCTTCTGGGGCGGAAGTGGGCGGGCCAGCCGGCCGTCACGGCCTCGACAACTTCGTGCAGAAGAAGATCGCGGTTTTCGATGCTCAAGCAATGGGACAAACCACCGGGAAGGCGGGCTGACCGCGGGCAGATTTCGTTTCTGTGAAATTTCGCCGGCTCGCCACACGCGGACAGGGCAGCTTGGTAAGATGTTGGACGTCGCAGGTGGCCGAATCGAAAAGGGTTCCGTTTCCACGAGTCGGGAACCGGCCAAAGGTTGTCAGTTGTGGATTTTCCCTGGGACGACCCTGGATCCCAAAGGAGCGCAAGATGAGTATCGCAAGAAAATTGGTACGCGTGGCCGTGTGTGCATGGGTGTGTGGATTGGTGCTGCTGGTGTTGGCGGTTGGCCAGGCGTCCGCCCAGGAAGGACGACCGAAAGTCGCCGCGGGGAAAGTCGTCACGGTCGACCGCGACGAGCCGATCTACAGCAACGCCGACTTCTATACGGCGGACGGCAAGTTCAACGAAGAGGCGGCCAAGAAGGCCTACTTCGACATGATGCAACGATTCAATTACCCGGTGAACGAAACGATTCGCAAGAATATTTTCGTGAGCGACATGGGGCTGGGCAAATTCACCGAAGTGGGGCTCGCTGCCGTCGTCCTGATCAATGAGAAGCAGTCGAACTATGCCGCCCTGGAAGTCTTCCTGTTGCCGAACCAGATGATTCCTGAACACTGGCATGTCGGCCTGCCGGATGACGCGATCAAAGAGAAACTCGAGTCCTGGGTCGTTCGTTACGGCACGACGTTCACCTACGGTGCCGGTGACGCCACCGATCCGATCGCCGTGAAGATCCCGGAGTGCCAGAAAGACTGCGTCACGGTGCTGTCACGAACAGCAGCTCAAGCCAGGCGAGTCCACGGGAGTGGCCAAGGCCGGGGACAAACATTGGCAGATGGCTGGTCCCGAAGGTTGTCATCCTGACGGAAATCGCGACCTATCACGATGGCAAGGCGGTCCGTTTCTCCGATCCGAACATCAAGTTCTGAGCAAGACGAGTAATGAAATCGCGCATCAAGTTGCTGGGACTGTTGGTTGTCGTTGGCATGTGTTGCCAGTGTCTCGCCGAAGATGGCTTTGGCGTGTGTCGGTGAACGAGTATCGCGACAAGATGAAGGCGGGCTGGATCGGGCAGATCGCCGGCGTGTCGTGGGGTGCTCCGACCGAGTTCCAGTGGCAGGATGAGATCATTCCGGCCGACAAGATGCCCGCCTGGCGGCCGGAGATGATCAACGACGCCTTTGGTCAGGACGACCTGTACGTGGAGATGACGTTCCTGCGCAGCGCTCGAGCAATACGGTATCGACGTCTCGATCCGGCAAGCCGGCATCGACTTTGCCAACAGCGGCTATCCGCTCTGGTGCGCCAACAACGCGGGTCGGACGAACCTCCGCCGCGGAATCGCGCCACCGGACTCCGGTCATCCGCAGTTCAACAAGTGCCCGAACGACATCGACTATCAGATCGAGGCAGACTACTCGGGCCTGATCGCTCCCGGCCTGCCGCAGGTGGCCGTGGATCTGGGCGAGCGGTTCGGACGCCTGATGAACTACGGCGACGGCATGTATGCCGGGCCAGTTCGTCGGTGCCATGTACGCGGCCGCGTTCTTCGAGAGCGATCCGGTCAAGATCATCGAAACGGCGCTGCGAGGCGATCCCGCGCGACAGCCAGTACGCCGAGATGGTCCGCGACCTGGTGGCGTGGTATCGGGCCGACCCGGATCATTGGGAAGCGACTTGGGAGAAGTGCCAGGAGAAATACCGCCGCGAACCCGCGTATCAGAAGGCCTCCAACGGCGGCATCGACTGCAAGATCAACGGCGCCTATGTGCTCATGGGCCTGCTGTATGGCCAGCGGGATCCGGACCAGACCATCCTGATTTCCTGCCGCTGCGGCATGGATTCCGACTGCAATCCGTCCAGCTCAGCGGGCGTGTTGTTCACGACGATGGGCTTCCGAAGCTGCCCGCGCGGTTCAATACCGGCCTGGACGAGCAACGCGAGTTCAGCCACACCGCCTACAACTTCCCGCAGCTTACTCGATGTGTGCGAGAAACTGACGCGCGACTCTCCTGGCTCAGCAGGGCGGGCGCAGTCGAACGCACGGCCAGTGGGGACGAGTGCTTTGTCATCCCAGTGAAGAAGCCCACGCCCAGCCAGCTGGAGCTGAGCTGGGCGGCCGGGCCCGATTGCTAACAGTCGATTCACACCCGAGGAAGCGGCGCAGATCAAGTTCGACAGTCAGCCGCAAGGAATCCAGGAATCCGTGACCGCGGTGGCCCCCGGATGGCAGATCAAGGACTGCGGTCCGGATATGAACCCCGGTCTGCGCGCCGAGTGGGATGGACGCCAGAAGGTGTTGTGCACGCACCCGTTGGATCAGCAGACCGGTTGCATGCTGACACGCACGATCACCGTCCCCAGTGGCAAGAAGACCCGCCTGCGGCTGATCGTTGGCCACGATCCGCAGGGAGACTTCGAACTGATTGTCCGCGCGAATGGCAAGCAACTGCTGCGCAAGCCGGTCGAGCCCCACCACGTGTACCGAGGGGCACTGGCTCAAGCAGGATGTCGATCTCGACCCCGCTGGCCGGGAGCGAAGTCGCACTGGAATTGGTGAATCAGCCGAGTGGCTGGTCCTACGAAGCAGCCTACTGGGCCGAGATCGCCATCGTCAGCGAGTGATCATGGGTGGCCGCCGTGAGTTCTGGGCCGCACACGCGAGCAGGGCGAACTTCGAGGAACTGAGGGCATGACGACGCAGTCCGTTTCTCCCGCGGTCAGTGCTTCGGACGCCGCGAAACCGTCGCTGGCTCAGCGTCTGGTTTCGCTGGACGCCTACCGTGGACTCGTCATGTTCCTGATGATGGCCGAGGTGTTGCACCTGGCCCGCGTCGCAGCCGCGCTGCCGGGGAGCCGCTTCTGGCAATTTCTGGCCCATCATCAGGATCATGTGCCTTGGGTGGGCTGCTCGCTGCACGACATGATCCAGCCGTCGTTTTCGTTCATCGTCGGTGTGGCGCTGCCCTTCTCGATTGCCAGTCGCCTGGCGCGCGGGCAGTCTCGCTGGACCATGACCTGGCACGCTTTCTGGCGCGCGTTTCTGCTGGTGGCGCTGGGGATTTTTCTGCGTTCGATCGGGCAGAGCCAGACCTACTTCACGTTCGAAGATACGCTCACGCAGATCGGGCTGGGTACGGATTCCTCTACCTGCTGGGATTCCGTTCGCAGCGGGATCAATGGCTGGCGCTGGGCGTCCTGTCTGATTGGTTATTGGGCGGCGTTTGCCCTCTATCCGCTGCCGGGACCGGAATTCGATTGGGCGCAGGCAGGTGTCGCCGCGGACTGGCCGGATCATCTGCAGGGCTTCGCGGCGCACTGGAACAAGAACACCAACGCCGCCTGGGCGTTCGACACGTGGTTCCTGAACCTGTTTCCACGCGAAAGTCCCTTCACGAACAATGGCTGGCGGTTACGCGACACTCAGTTTCATCCCCACACTCGCCACAATGATCCTTGGACTGATCGCGGGCGGCGTCCTCCGCAGCGATCGGACGCGAGTTCGGAAAGTCGCTTGGCTGGTGGCAGCCGGCCTCGCGACGCTGGCGGCGGGCTGGATCATCGGCTATCTCGGATGGTGCCCGGTGGTCAAACGCATTTGGACGCCGAGTTGGACGCTGTTTAGCGGTGGTTGGTGTCTCTTGCTGCTCGCCGGCTTCTACACGGTCATCGACATCTGGGGCTGGCGAGCCTGGGTGTTTCCCCTGGTCGTTATCGGCCTGAATTCGATCGTGGCCTACTGTATCGCGCATCTGTTCGAGGGTTTCCTGCGATCATCGTTCGACACGCATCTGGGTCCGGACTTCTTCAAGATCCTCGGACCCGCCTACGAGACATTGCTGAGCGGCGGATGCTTGTTGCTGGTGTACTGGTTGATTCTGTTCTGGATGTATCGGCACAAATTCTTCGTGAAGATCTGAGACCGACTATTCCCGGAGGCCGGAACGAGGTCGCACAAATCCGTGCTGGAGCGGCGCAACCGCTGAAGCGACCGATGTGCCGGCGGTTGCTTGTGCCGGCCTACACGCGTCAGGAAAAATACGGATTAGCTTGCCAGCGAGGACCTCTCTGATGAACTCCTGCTTGACCGACAGTCGTGGCAAACGACGGCGAACCTTGAGTGTATGGGCGGCTGTGGCTGTGAGTGCCTGCCTGGCGGCAGCCGTGTGCGCGGCCGATCCCGTGCCTGCCGGCAGCCTCCGGCAGGAGTTTGCCGACCCGCCCGCCCGGTGGAAGTCGCGCCCGTTGTGGTTTTGGAACGGACCGCTCGACCAGGCCATCACCACGCAGATCATGGAAGCGTCGGTCGCCAGCGGTTACTTCGGCTTCGGGATTCTGCCGACCGCGGACATGGGCGTACCGTTCATGAGTCCGGAGTTTCTCAACCACTACCGGCACGCCATCGAAACCGCCGCGCGGCTCGGGATGAAGATGTGTCTGTACGACGAGTTCTGGTTTCCCAGTGGCAGCGCGGGCGGACTGCTCAAGGAACGTTTCCCGGAGGCGCTGAGCAAGCGGCTGGATCAGGTGGAGATGAATGTGGCCGGACCGGCGAGGGTGGATCTGGAGGTTCCTGCCGGCACACTGATGGCTGCCGTCGCGATGCAGAGCGACACGAAAGAGCGCGTGGATCTGGCGGTGCACGTCCAGAGCGGTCGGCTGGCGTGGCAGGCACCGGCGGGCAACTGGCAGGTGATGCTGTTTCTGTGCGTGCCGGATGGAGCCGGGGGCTTGGTCGATTATCTCGATCCAGTGGCCGTGCAGAAGTTCGCGTCGCTCACGTACGACAAGTACTACGAGGCCTTTCCGGACCATTTCGGCAAGACGATCGACAGCGCGTTTTATGACGAACCCACGTTTCATTGGGTCGCCGGCGGACGCGCCTGGACGCCCGGATTCAACGAGCGATTCACGGCGAAATACGGCTGCAGTCCGGCACTCGACTACCCTGCCCTGTGGCATGACATCGGCCCCGACACGGCGGCGGCTCGCAATCGGCTGTTCGGGCTGCGTGCCGAATTGTTCGCCGACGGCTTTGTGAAGACGCTGGCCGACTGGTGCCGCGCCCACGGTATCCAGTTGACCGGTCACGTGGATCAAGAGGAAGTGGTCAATCCGGTGGGGCTGTGCGGCGACTTGATCAAGGTGTTCGAGCATCAGACGATGCCCGGACTGGATCAGATCTTCGCCTACGATCGCGGGTCAAGCATGTACAAAGTGGTCAGTTCGGCGGCGGTGAACTACGGACACCGCATCGTGATGACGGAGTGCTATGGAGCGATGGACTTGCCGGTGCCCAATCTCTATCGAGAGGCGATGGACCAGTTCGTCAAGGGGGTCAACCTGATGGTACCGCATGCGGTGTGGTATCGCACCAAGCCGATCACATTTCCCCCCGAGCTGTCCTATCGCACGGAGCCGTATGCATCCGAGTTGCCGCGTTACAACCAGTACATTGGACGCCTGCAACGCGTGCTCCAGCAGGGGCGGCCAGTCGTCGACATCGCGGTGCTCTACCCCATTCACGGACTTCAAGCCGCCTACTATTTTGGTCCGGGCGAGCCTTACAAAGGTGGTGTCATCCCGCCCTGGGCCGACTACATGGAGGTTGGTGAACGCCTGTCGCTCGATCTGCGCCACGACTTCACTTACCTGCATCCCGAGACGCTCGATGCGCGTTGTCAGGTCGTCCAGGAGCGGCTGGAAATGCAGCAGCCGGAGTGCCCGCAGCAGTATCGCGTGTTGATTCTGCCGGGCATGGAAGCTATCTCGATGACGAATCTGGCTAAGATCCAGGCGTACTACGAGCAGGGTGGCCGGATCATCGCCACCACGCTGCTGCCGGACCGATCGGCGGAAATTGGCAAGAATGATGAAGTGCGGTCGAGTATCCGCGACATCTTCGGATCGGAGGCCAGTGATCGGTCTGCGGCATCCCCTCGCGGTCCACGCACCACTGTTCATCGCCACGCGGCGGGCGGTACCGCGTGGTTCGTGGAGAATCCGACCGCTGCGGCTTTGCGACAGGTGATCGACGAGGCGTTGCCGATGGCGGATGTTATCTGGAGAGATCCGCCCGTCGTGACGGGAGGACACGTGAGCTACCTTCACAAGGTCATCGATGGGCAACACGTGTGGTTCTTCACCAACTCGTCCGATACATCGGTGAACACGACGGTGGATTTGCGCGGCGAATATGTACTCGAACGCTGGGACCCACACACCGGTCGCATGGAACCCTGCCCGGCGACCGCGTCGGACGGTCGTACGACCGTGCCGTTACAGTTGGCTCCGGTGACATCCGTGTTCTTCGTCAGTGGATCGTAACATGACTAGCTGGCTGCGCGGCATGCTTCGGATCGGTGCGTTTGCGGCAGGACGGCCGAAATCGACAGCCGACCGGGAGGGGTATTTCGATTCCGAGGGAGTCCGGATCCACTACGCCGTGTACGGTGCCGGCGAGCCGGTCGTGCTCGTCCACGGTAATGGGGTGACCGAGGATATCAACTGGCGGCTTCCTGGCCTGATTCCGGCATTTCGTGACAGACGAGATCCGCCCAGGCCGATCCGGAAAGAAAATCTGCACCCCAAAATCTTCCGGAAGGGCCAAATCCGTATTGCCACACCTGTGGCGATTCGATATGTAACGCGTCGCTGACGCTGATTCCAGTCGTTGTCCGGTTTTTGGGTATTCTCTCGCGTTCTTGGCGCATCGGTGACCGACATGCAACAACCCAAGATCCGTGTGCTGGCCATCAATGGCAATCCTGAGATTCACCGCCGACTGGGGAGATCTGACGAGATCGAATACTTGGTCATGGCGGAACCGGCCGTCGCAGATGCCGTGGCTCCATTTCTGGCTGCCAATCAGATTCTACCGTACGCACCTGGAGCCAAAATAAACTTGCACGCCGTCAGGCAGGTTCGTGCCACGATCCGATTCATCCGGCCGGACATCGTCCAGACGTTCTCCAGTCGTCCGTTGGCGCATGCACTCCTTGCCACCGAGTGGTTGCCACACCCTCCCAAGATCGTAGCCTACCGGGGTGTTACAAGGCAGCTTTCAAGATTTGATCCAAGTAACTGGGTTACTTACTTTCACCAACGTCTCAGCGCCACAGTGTGCGCGTCGAATGCCGTGCGCCACTCGATGATCGCCAGTGGCGTGCCGGCGGACAGGTGCATGACAATCTACGACGGGCAGACAGTCGTCCAGGCGCCTCCGAATGTTCGATCACTGTTATCACCGTGGCAAGTTCCCGAAGAGGCCTTTGTAGTGGGGACGGTTGGCACAATTCGCCCCGTCAAGCGAGCCGACCTGATATTGAGGGCCGCTCTTGCTTGCTTGGACCTGGAGGATGTGTGCTGGGTTCTGATCGGCTCGATTCGCGATCGGCACGTATCAAGACTTCTCAAATCCCCCAGCCTCAAGGGACGAGTCTTTTCGCTCGGATATCAGCAACAGGCATCGACGCTTGCGGGCGCATTCGATGTATTCGTCATGACCTCACGGATGGAGGGCCTGTGTCGAGCGTTGTTGGAGTCCATGTCCCACGGCGTGTGTCCGGTAGTCACTAACGTGGGTGGAATGCCCGAAGTCGTCCGAAACGGCATTGATGGCCTCGTCATCCGGCCAGGCAATGTCGATGAACTGGTCGAAGCCATACGCCGATTGCATGCAGACCGTTCGTTGTTGCGGCAGTATGGCACGTCCGCCCTTAGCCGGATTGGCACGGCATTTTCCAACGAGCGCAGTTGTGAAGAACTGTTGCATCTATACCAGCGACTCGCCGCATAGCCGTCCAGCGTCCGTTGGTCATCTGTTTCGCGATTTTATCAACGCGGCCGCGTTGATCCATGGAAAATGCACGGTTCCCCTATTTCGGCGCGGCAGCGAGGTCCACGCAGACCAGCTCCTTGTCGTTGCGGGCGTAGACGCAGCGGTTGGCGAATGCCGGATGACTCCACACCACCGGCCGGCCGAATGACTGATTCGTCGGTTCGAGCACGTGGAAGCGACTGATTTCCTGATAGCCTTGGGGCGAAAGCTTCGCGAGGATCAGGTCTCCCTGCTCGTTGAACAGGAAGAACCGATCGCGATGTTTCACGAGAAATGCCGTGCCGTAGGCCGCACGTCGTTCGCCACCACTGGTGGGCTCCAAGGTCTGCCAGAGCCGGTCGCGACTCGCGAGATTCACGCCCATCAGCGCACCCGTATCGATATCGCAGCCGTAAACGATGCCCTCTTCCAGGAACGGCGTGCAGTTGGCCGAATAGACGGCATTCTTCGCTTCCCCCTGCCATACGATCTCGGCCGCAGGTTTGTCACTGCCGAGTGAACAGAGTGCGGCAACCCCGTAATTGGATGCCAACAGCTGGGAGCCCAATTTGCGGGGCGCGGCAATGGCCATGCCGTACCGCGGCTCCAGCGGGAGTGTCCAATAAACCTCACCCGTCCGCGGATTCAGGCTGTTGAGTGACTCGGCGTGCCAGATCAGCAGCTGTTGGACACCGGCCTGCTCAATGATCGTCGGCGGACAGTAGCCAGGTTCGCGCACGGACAGGGCGCGCCAGACTTCGCGGCCCGAGTTCTTGTCAAACGCCACGGCCACCGAGCCTTCGCCCCCGACAACGCAGTAGACCAGCTCGCCGTCCACCAGCGGATGGGCGGCCACACCCCAGATCGGGATCGTCGCCTGATAGTCCTTGACGAAATCCACGCTCCAGATCACTTTCCCGTCCTTGGCATCGAGACACCACAGGTTCCCCTCCGCGCCCAAGGCGTAGACTTTGCCGCCGACGACGGTGGGTGTGCAGCGCGGCCCGCCCGGATAGGAAAGGTTGTATTCGCGCGCGTATTCGTGCTTCCAGATCGGCGTGCCGGTCTTGGCATCCAGGCACAGCACCCGTTCCTTGCCGGTCAGTTTGTCGCGTTTGCCCGGATTGTTCGTCATCTCACCCGACTCGCGCAGATAGTCCATCAGGTAGATGCGGCCATCCGCGACGGCCGGGCCGGCATAACCCAAGCCGACCTCCGCCCGCCACGCGATCGGCAGCCCTTGGTCGGGGAAACGGTCCACAATGCCCTCCTCCGACCACACGCTGTCGCGATTCGGTCCCTCCCATTGCGGCCAATCCTCAGCCTGAGTCGCCGCGGCGGAGAAGACCAGAACGACCAGCAACGCAAGCAGGTTACGACGCATGGATGACAAGCTCCCAGAAAGTTGCACCACGGAATAGTCAGAGCCTGGCCGCAATTCTACAAACTCCGACCGGCCGTCGATACGGGATCGGCGGTGTCCCCGTCCCCTTCGCCGTCGTGCCTACCACTGTTCCGCCTCCCGGCTCGCGTCGTTCACGGAATCGTCGTACAGGTAATGAGCACAGGGGATGAACGTCACCTTGGGAACCTCTTCCCCTTCCAGATACTTGACGAACGCGTCCACGGTTCCCTGGGCCATCTTGCGCGGAAACTGCTGGGGAGTGTCATACAGCTTCTTCTCAAACACGGCCTGTTTTCCGGCCGGCGAGGCATCGAATCCGACGATTTGGACCTGGTCCAGTTTGCCGGCCTTGGCGATCGCCGCATAGGCGCCCAGGGCCGACGGATCATTGATGGCGAAGATACCGACCAGGTTGGGATACGACTGCAGGATGTCGGTGGCGACGGCATAGCCGTCGTTGCGGTTCCCTTTGCCGGTCAGCTCCGTCACGACCTCCAGTTTGCTGTTATGTTCCTTCAAGTAATCCATGAATCCGTCACGACGATGAATGCACGACGTAACTTCCGGGTAGGTAATGATCGCAATCTGCCCCTTGTCACCGGTGACCTTCATGATGCTCTCGCCGGCGAGAAGGCCGCCTTGGTAGTTGTCGCTGCCGATATGGGACACGATGAGGTCTTTGGCTTCGGCATCGGTGACTTCGACATCGAAGGTGAACACCGGGATACCGGCATCATGCGCTTTCTTGACTCCCTCACCGGCCGACTTGGAATCGACCGGGTTGAGAAAAATCGCGTCGCACCCCTGGGCGGCGAAGTCGGCGAGTTGATTGTTCTGCTTGGCCGGGTCGAGTTCACCGCTGAGAGCCACCAATTCGTATCCGTACTTGCCGGCCTCAAGTTCCATTATGTTGGCGATGAGCTTGAAGAACGGGTTGGTCAGATCCATGCAGGTCATGCCGATCTTCCCCTTGGAGGCAACCTGCTGGGAATCGGGCGAGTTCTCGCCGCAGGAAGTCACCAGCAGCGGCAGGGCAGCCAGGCACACCACCAGTACGCGTCGCAGCCTAGTCACCATGACGACAATCTCCCCTCATTCGCGGCTTGTCCCGGACCACGCCGGCGATCGATCCGCGTATCCCGCCGCGTCTTCGCTGGCCGAGCCGCTCAGCCGCGGCTCTTCAACAAGCCAGCCAGGCTCTCGCCACTGCGGACCTTGTCGAGCAACACGGCTCCGAGAATCACTCCACCCAGGACGACTTGTTGCGTGTAACTCTCCATTCCCAACAGATTCATGCCGTTCTGAATCACGGAGATGATGAACGCGCCGATGAGCGTCCCCAGGACCCGGCCAGATCCGCCCGCCAGACTGGTGCCTCCCACCACGACGGCGGCGATCACGTACAGCTCGTACATCGTGCCCATGTTGGGTGTGCCGGTGTTGATTTGCGAGGCTTGGATGCAGCCACCCAGCCCGGCGCACAGGGCGCTGACCACGTACACGAACACGATCACTCGTCCCACCGGCACGCCGGACAGCCGCGCCGCTTCCTCGTTTCCCCCCACCGCGTAGATGTAGCGTCCCAGTCGCGTATGGGACATGAAAATGTGCGCGATGACGTACAGGCCCACGAGCAGAATCACGGTGTTGGGCACTCCCAGGGACCGCCCTTGCCCCAGCCAGGGCAAGGCGGCCGGAACCTGGTAGATCGAGAATCCGCCGGTGAGCAGGAACGCCAGTCCGCGGGCCATCATCATGACGGCGAGCGTCGTGATGAAGGGCGCGACCTGGAACCTCGCCACAATCAGTCCGCCGAGTCCACCCACCGCACCGCAGGCCAGCGTGCCGATAAGGAATCCCGCCCCCACGGCCCACGCCGGCGCTGCCAGTCCGCCCAACTGCCTCATGACCATCGTGGCGATCACGGCGGACAACGCAATCAGACTGCCGACAGATAAGTCGATGCCGCCCGTGATAATCACCATCGTCATGCCAACCGCAATCACGGCGATCACGACAATCCGGTCGACGATGGCCAGCAGGTTGGTGCGCTTGAGGAAGTCCGGCCACAGACGCTGCCGCGGCGTGATCAGTTGGAAGTTGGCCAGGCCCGGGTACTTGACCGGTATCTGTTCGATCACGCGCCAGCCGGCTACTTTGCCGCCGGTCACGATGGCGGCACAGCTCTGCCCCTGTTGTGTGATGTCGTCCAGCGCCAGCTTCAGATCGCGCGGCGTTCCGACCACAACGCGCGTGTGGGAGTAACCGCTGTCCAGCAACGCCTGCCCCGTGTCCTCCGCCAGTTTGGCCGTGTCCTGCCGCACCGCGCCGACCACGAGAATGACGTCGGTCTGTGCCGCGCGATCCCGCACCTCACGGGCCAGTTCCGTCACGGCCGCTTTGCCGTCGGGAACCTGCTGCTTGAGCGTCAGCACGCTGAAAAATACGCACAGAGCGAGCAGCACCAGGATCATTCCGTAGTCGGTGAGCAGTCTCTGCACGGTTGATCACTCCCCAGCTGCGGAGGCATACGCCAGCGACAAAAGATCTTCCTGGGACGCCGACGCCACGTCGGTGACTTCGCCCTTGATCCGCCCTTCGTGCATCACGAGAATCCGATCGCTCATGCCCAGCACTTCCGGCAGCTCACTGCTGACCATGATGATCGCCTTCCCCGCGGCAGCCAGTCGGTTCATCAGCAGGTACAGTTCGTACTTCGCTCCGACGTCAATCCCGCGTGTCGGTTCGTCGAAAATAATGATGTCCGCGTTCTTGGCCAGCCACTTGGCCAGGACCACCTTCTGCTGGTTGCCCCCCGACAAGGTGATCGCCAGCTGTTCCTGGCTGGTGACACGTATCTTCAGTTCATCGATGTAGCGGGACAGTTCCAATCGTTCCTGACGTTGGTCGAGAAATGGTCCGCGCGCCAGACGACCCAGATTCGGCAGGGCGAAATTGTGTCGCACGGAGTGTTTGAGAATCAGTCCTTGAGCTTTTCGATCTTCGGTCAGCAGGCAGATGCGGTGCCGGATCGCATCCTGCGGATGGCGGATCACGACGTGCCGGCCGTCCACGAAGATTCGACCGGCATCGGGCCGGTCGGCGCCGAACACGAGCCGCATGGTCTCGGTGCGGCCGGCTCCGGCCAGCCCGGCGAACCCCAGGACCTCCCCGGCATACGCGGAGAAGCTGATCTGGCGGACGAAGTTTCCGCGCGACAGGTCCTCAACGCGCAGCCGTTCGCGGCCACGAGGCGTCACCTGCTTGGGAAACTCCGATTCGAGAGAACGGCCGACCATCATCTCGATCAGGCGCGGGCGAGACAACCGAGACACCGGGTCGGTGCCCACATGTTGCCCGTCGCGCAAGATCATCACGCGGTCGGCCACGGAGAAAATCTCGTCCAGACGATGACTGATGTAAATGATGCCCAATCCCTGTTTCTTCAGCTCTGCGATGACGACGAACAGATGTTGGACCTCCTGGGCGGTCAAAGCGGCGGTGGGCTCATCCATCACGACAATCCGCGCGTTTACGGACAGGGCCTTGGCAATCTCCACGGTCTGCTGCTGGGCTACCGTCAGCTCGCGGCAGCGCGCTGCCGGATCGATCGCCAGGCCGAGTTTCTGGAAGAGCTGCCGAGCCGCCTGCTGCTCCCCGGCCGCCCGAATGAAACCGCTGCGAGTTCGCTCGCGCCCAGGAATATGTTCTCACGCACCGTCAGGTCGGGGACGAGGTTGAACTCCTGGTAGATAATCGAGATTCCCGCCTGTTGAGCCGCGCTGGGGCTGCGAAAGGACACTTCCCGTCCCTCCAGCACGATCCGGCCGCGGTCGGGCCGGTGAGCGCCGCCCAGGATCTTGATCAGCGTGCTCTTGCCCGCCCCATTCTCGCCGACGATCCCCAACACCTCCCCGGGGTACAGCGAGAGCGAGACGTCGCGCAAGGCCTGCACGCCGGGAAACGACTTGTCGATCCCCTGCATTTCCAAGAGCAGTTCCGACTTGTCTTCGCTCTGCAGCATGGCGTGGCTCCCGCGTCAAAGACCCGATTGTACCCTGCCCTCGGACGGGAGACTACGAGTCCGGACATCTCGCGAGATCGCCTTTGTGGTAAGATGGGCCCTACGCAATGGACACCAAGATCGTGACCTGACATGCGAGGCCCTCGTGTGAGCGACAGCAGCAGCGAGTCCGAACGGTCGGAAGACAAGGCGAAGAGTCGTTGGGGACAGGTCCTCGACCTGACACAACCGCCCGACCGCGAGGCCACGGATTTTGACATGGCTCCGCGGCCCCGGGCTGGCGAACCCGCACCCGTCGCAGCTGTGCGGATTGTGTGTGTCGATTACTCTCCGGACCGATGCAATTTCACGGAGGTGTCGGACATCCACGAGTTCCTGGCCCACCATCGGCCCCCTTGGTCTGAGGTGCGCTGGATTCATATTGCCGGGCCGTGCGATCCCGCTCTGGCCCGGGCGTTCGCCGACAAATACGAATTGCACCCGTTGGCCATCGAAGACGTGTTGAGTCTGGACCAGCGTCCGAAGGCGGAAGATTTCCCGTTCTCGGAAGAACATCCCGGTCGCCTGTTCATTATCGCCCGGGCCGTGGCCCGCAAAGACGAACATGTCGAGACGGAACAAGTCAGTTTCTTCCTCGGTCGAAAAACGCTGGTTTCCTTGGAAGAAAAAGAACCTGATCTGCTGCTGGCCGTCGAGAGCCGGATCCGTGACCGGGGTTCCCGATTGCGGCAACACGACGTGAGTTTCCTGCTGTATTGCATGCTGGACCACCTGGTGGACAGTTTCTTTCCGATCCTGGAGGAGATCTCGGTCAATCTCGACCGCATCGAGACGGCCGTGCTCGAAAACAGCGACACCAACGTGTTACCGGACATCTATCGGTTCCGGCGTGACTTGTCCTTGTTGCGGCGAGTGGCCTGGCCGATGCGCGAGTTGATTTTCAAACTGCACCGGGAATCCCACGTGTGCCTGTCGGACACGACGGCCACCTACCTGCGCGATGTGTATGACCACCTCGTTCAGGTGCAGGATCTCCTGGAGACGTACCGCGAATTCGCCGATTCGTTGACCCAGACCTACACGTCGCTGGTTTCGAATCGCATGAACGACATCATGAAAACGCTGACGATCGTCTCCACGATCTTCGTGCCGCTGACGTTTCTGGCGGGCGTCTATGGAATGAACATGCCGATTCCGGAGAACGAGAAGGCCTGGTTCTATCCTTTGTTCTGGGTGTTCTGTATCACCGCGGCGAGCGGCATGCTCTATATGTTCCGCCGTCGCAACTGGATCTGAACAGCGAGTGCACTGGCCGAAGGCCATGCATCACCGCAGCCTGGGGCAACGCCCCAGGAATGCTTGTCGCTACGCGACAGCGACTCGTGATTTCGATTGGATGCCGAACGACTCCAGCGGGAGGCCGACTTGTGTGGAACAACGAGGGCAACGCCCCACGAATGGAGCACAACGGGATGTTCGGCCAAATGTCTCGCTCCCGGAGCGTTGCCCCCCGGGCTCCTCAGCTGATGTTGAAGCGCTGCCGGCAATGGGCCACGATCGATTCGGCGGCAGCCTCGCGACTTGTATGCTTCAAGTTGATGACCAGATCATAGAGATGCGGGTCGCCGATCTCGTGGTTGAAATGGTTCTCGATCAGTTCGCGGCGACCCTTGTCGGTGTCACGAATGTACCGCCGCGCTTCCGCATCGGAGAAGTTGTGCGTTTCCCGGATTCTCGCCACGCGCATGGCGAGTGGCGCCACGATATAGACAGACATGCCGCGGTCTGACGGCAAGAAGAACTGTGCTCCGCGACCCACAAAGACTTTGCTGGTGTGCTGAGCTGCCAACAACACAAGCTGACCGAGATGCACGATGTACTCGGAATGCGTGACGATCCGGGGATCGAGCCATTTGCCGAAGATCTCGACAATCCAGTTGGAAGCGGTCTCGTCAGCCAGCCCGACCATCGCCCGATGCATCCGGTACTTCTCGGCCATTTCGTCGAGTATCTCGCGGTTCAGCACCTCCCAGTTCAACAACTCGGCCACACGCTGCGCGACCAACACGGCACCCGTCCCCGTTTCACGAGAAAGGGCCACGTACGGGTGAATGTGTCCGGGCAGCCCTTTCTTCGACGCTTCCTCGTGTCGACGGCGCTCCGCGTCCATATGGATCGCCCACTCGCGCATGCGTTGTTCGACGATGCGCGATGAGTCTCGCGGTGTTCTCGGTTGAATCAGAGCCATGATACCACCTCCTCGTCGGAACAAGCAGCCTGTCCACTCGACCGCATCCGATGTGCCGTATCACGTCCTGCTGAGCCGCACAGGCTCCGCCACACCGTCCCTGGTCTTGCCATCCATCGGACGACTCACACACGCCAGTCTAATCTTACCAAGTGGACCTGCGGCGGCCGAATAGTTTCCTGGAAAAACTTGCCGAGCCGAAAGCGGGACCGACGCGCCGAGGACGGACTCGTGCCTGCTGCTCCGCCCGCTCCTCCATCGATAGTACGGGTCTGCAGCGTGTACTCGGCAGGCGATGGCTGATGCTGAGCATAACTCCGCAGAAGGATAGTCCGGGCGACCCCGACCGGAGCGACGCCGCACGCAGCGCAAGATGGGGAAAATATCCGTGCCTGTGGACGGGACATGGGCGGTGGCCAACGCCGCTGGGTCCGACACCCGCGAGCAACCCGCCCGCGCGTTCCTCACCGCAGGAAGCGAACCACGGCATCGGCAAAACATACCTCGTGCCCTGCCAAACGTACCGAGTCCAGAATCGGGAGCCGCAAGAAACAAGCTCTGGTCATACACTGCCGTCGTTCCGCCGACCAGTGCCACTTCCGGAAGTTGCGCGGGCAGGGCCACCCTGCACTCCAGGCTCGCGTCGCGGACTTCAGGTTGGTAGACTGTCCGGCTCCGATGTGTTGCATTCACACCTGCCAACATGCGAGGACACTGATGATGAAGCGACGAGAGTTTTTGGCCGCCTCGGGTGCTTTGGGGCTGTTGCCGCTGGCTGCCGCGGTGCGAGGGCAATCAGTCGAGCGATCGCGACTACCTGGAACTGCGCATCTACCACGTGGACAACCAGCAGCAGCGAGACGGTTTCGAGTCGTTCTGCGCGGGAGGCCGCCATTCCGGCACTCAATCGCCTCGGCATCTGCGCCGGTCGGCGTGTTCTATCCCGGCGGAAGAACTTGAGCCCCATCTACGTGCTGCTGCCGCACAAGTCACCTGGAGTCGGTCACGCACGCTGGTCCAGCGACTGGGCCAGGACAGCGAGTTCCTCAGCCGCGGCGCGGCGTTCCTGGAGGCACCCGGCGACCGCGCCGGCCTACAAACGCATGGAAAGCTCGCTGATGGTCGCCTTCCAGGGCATGCCGCACGTCGAAACGCCCGATCAAGTCGGCGAGCGGATCTTCCAGCTGCGGATCTACGAGAGTCCCGAGCGAAATGACGGGCCAGAAGAAGATCGAGATGTTCAACGATGCCGGTGAGATCGCGATCTTTCGCACGTGTCGGGCTGCATCCGGTGTTCTTTGGCGAAACCGTGATCGGTTCGAAGATGCCGAACCTGACCTACATGCTGTCGTTTGAAAGCGCGCAGCAGATGGAGGAGAACTGGCAGAAGTTCGTCAAGGATCCCGGCTGGGAGCGGCTGAAGGCGATGGACGAGTATTCGCGACAAGAAGATCCTCAGCAACATCACGAATCTGATCCTCAAGCCGGCTCCCTGCTCGCAAATCTGATGTCGACATTCTGGGACGTTGTCGTGATCGGCGCCGGTGCCGCCGGATTGCTGGCGGCGGCCCGGGCAGCCGAGCGCGGGCGACGCGTGCTGGTGCTGGAGAAGAACACCAAGCCGGGCGTCAAGATCCTGATGTCCGGCGGCACACGCTGCAATCTCACGCACGCCGTCGACGCGCGGGGGATTGTCGCGGCGTTCGGGCGGCAGGGATCGTTTCTGCATTCGGCCCTGGCGGCCTTGTCGCCCGACGACGTCGTGGCCCTGTTCGAAGCCGAAGGAGTCGCCACGAAGGTCGAACCCGGGGGCAAGGTCTTTCCGGCCAGCGACCGGGCGTTCGATGTGCTGGCCGCCCTGCGGCGCCGACTGGAGCGAAGCGGCGCGATGCTGGTCTTGCGGGAACCGGTCGTCGAGGTGCGGCGGACCGGCGACGACCGGGGCTTCTCGATCGTCACACGCCGCAACGCCACACTGACCGCCGCCAAGTTGGTGCTCACCACCGGCGGTCAATCCTATCCAGGCTGCGGCACGACGGGTGACGGTTACGCCTGGGCGGCCGGGTTCGGGCACACCATCGTGCCGCCGCGCCCGTCGCTGGTGCCGGTGACGATCCGCAGCGAGTGGGCCAAGTCGCTGAGCGGCGTGACCATTCCCGATGTGCAAGTGCGTGTGCTGGAAGGGGACAAGCTCGTGTCCAACAGCGAGGTGACCGACGCCTTGCGGGCCGAGCGGCGGGGCTCGCTGCTGTTCGCGCACTTCGGACTCTCCGGACCGGTCGTGCTGGACGTGAGCCGTGTCGTCTCGTCGCACGCGTCTCCCGGCCGCCTGTCGCTGGAATGCGATTTCCTGCCCGACGTGCGCGACGAAGTGCTCGAGAAGCAGATGCAGGACGCGGCGTCGCGACAGGGCAAGAAGCAGGTCGCCGCGATTCTTCGCCGAATGGCTGCCGCGACGACTGAGTCGACGCGCTGCTGGCGAGGCCGGCGAGTGCCCGCATCGCGCGTCGTGCGCGGAACTCAGCCGCGCGGAACGCATGCGGCATCGTGCCGGCGATCAAGTCGACGCGCTTCCCGATCACCGGCACCCTGGGATTCGAGAAAGCCGAAGTCACGGCCGGCGGCGTGACGCTCGAAGGAAGTCGACTCGAGCACGATGCAGAGCAAGCTCGTTCCGCGATCTGTACTTCGCCGGCGAAATCCTGGACCTCGATGGCCCGATCGGCGGCTACAACTTCCAGGCCGCCTTCAGCACCGGCTGGCTGGCCGGACAGAACGTCTGACAACCGCCTGTTGCTCACGAGCCCAGCGCTTCGTCGGCCACGAAGCGCCGCAGCACCTCGCGCACCTGCCGCCGCTGCGGTGGCAGGAAGTGATTGAATGGCTCGGCCATGACAGTCGCTGCAGATGCCCAGCAGCGACAGCGCGCTCTTGGTGGCTTTGATGAACCGCGAGGCATACTTGCCGATCGTGTAGATCTCCTGGAAGTCGACGATCTGCTGCGATCAGCGCTGCGGCCTGCACCCGATCGCCGCGCGCGGCGGCCTCATAGCAGCCGACGAACAGCTGAGGCAGCACATTGGCACCTCCGCAGACGCCACCGTCGCCGCCCAGTTCCATGGCCTCGCAGAGCAGGTGTTCGGGGCCGATCAGAATCGACCAGTCCGGCCGCAGTGCGCGCAACGACACGAGCTGCGAAAGTAGTCGAGATCGCCACTGCTGTCCTTCACGCCCAGGATCGAGTCGATCTCGGACAGCTGCCGCAACGTGTCGATCTCAAACCAGACCTTCGTCAGGCTGGGCATGTTGTAGAGCATCACGCGGCAGCGGCAGTTCCTGCGTCAGATGCTGCACGTAGCGCGATCAGCTCGGTCTGGCCGGCAGGAAAGTAATAGGGAGTCGCCAGGACCACGGCCTCCGCCCCGGCGTCGGCAGCGGCCCGCGCCACGTTCAGCGACTCGACAAACGCCGTGTCGGTAATCCCGACGAGCACCGGCACGCGGCGATGGACCAGCTGGCACGTCGTCTCGATCATCTCGGCCACGCAGCCGATAACTCAGACTCGGCGCCTCGCCCGTGCTGCCGAGAATGAAGATGCCCTGCACGCCGCCGGCGATCACATGTTCCACCAGTCGCTGCAGAGCCGGGTTCATCCAGCGTGTCGCGGTCGGTCAAGGGCGTCACCAGGGGCGGAATGATCCCATGAAATCGCCGCGGCACAAGTGGGTTCTGTTCGATCACGAGCTGATTCCTCAATTCCTGCTCGCGCCTCTCAGCATCCGTGCGACGCGTGCATTGTAGCGAGTCGCGCGATCAGCGGAAATTGCCGCGCCACCGCTCTCGTCTCACCGCCACAACGACGGACCTGAGCCCTGCGGCACGAACTTCGACGTGGCCACGAACACCTGGGTTTACCAGTGGTGATTGCGCTGCAACAACTCGAAGTCGACCAGCACATACGCCAATGCATCGTGCCTCCGCAGCAGCGTTCCGTCGCGTCGGCGCCGCAAGATGACGTGGCTCGGTTTGTTGTCCAATACGCGGAAGCCCTTGGCCGCTAACTCGCCAATCACGCGATGCATCAGGTCCGCCGCCTGACGTTCGGAGAGGAGACCCTGTTGCCGTAGCCCCTGAGCGCTCTCCCCACTCACCCAGTGAAACAGGTAGATGTAGCGTCGATCGATCGACATGTCGATTGCCTGCGTGCCATCGGCGTGCCGGCGATGATCCGCCTGAAGTCGGCGGTAGTGCCGACGGAATCGGTCGTCCGAACGTCCCAGTTGCCACGATGCGAACGACCTGCCAGGAGCATAGATGGCGAGCGGTCGTTTGGTGAGGATACGTAAGCCCGGCGGCCCCTGTTGGCTGCTGCGCAGTTCCTCGAGCAGCCCGAACTCCTGGAACGGGTCATTGAAGGACGCTTCGTCGATCACGTGCCGCGGCACGTCCGGCCGGAAACTGCGACGAGACGTGGACCGGTACGTCCTGCGCCATCCGCGAGAACTTCACGACGAGATCGATCGGTCGCGCCACCGATCCCTCGGTTGGAACGCGAAACACGAATCCCGAACCGCCTGCCAACCGCTGTCCGCGCCGCTGGTATTGTTCGTCGGCGTACCATTTAGCGGGATCCACGTGATCCAGTACTCTGCCAACCGGCACGCGTGACCCACAGGCGGCCTCCGTTCGGGTCGTCCAGCTGCACGTACGGCACGCCGTACGCCTGGCGCTGGAACGAGTGAGGTACCGCGTCGAAGGATAGTCGCGAAATATCATTCATGGCTATCCTGCCTTGGTAGGTCAAAACATTTCCATCCACGAGCCAAGCTTAGCCATTCTCCTTGCCAGAATCAAATGGTATCCTGCATGCCATGTGAGCGGCGTGTCGGACAAGTTATGGCAGGTTGATCGCGGACAAGTGAACTGAACAAAGGAGCCAGGCGTGCGAATACCAGCAGTCGAACAGCGGAACAAGGACGACCTGATTGTGATCGCCGGCGCGGGCGGATTCATTGGCGGAGCCCTGACGCGATACTTTCGCGAACATGGTTTCACACGGATTCGAGCGGTCGACAAGAAGCCGCTGCCCGAGTGGTATCAGCGGGTGCCAGGCGTGGAGTGCCTGAATCTCGACTGCAGTCGCGAGGAGAATTGCCGCCGCGTCTGCGAAGGGGCCGTCGAAGTCTACAACCTGGCGGCCGACATGGGCGGCATGGGGTTCATCGAGCGGTTTCGCGTCGAGTGCTTGCGGAGCATTCTGGTCAACACGCACATGATCGAGGCCGCTTATCGGGCCGGCGCGCAGCGCTACTTCTTCTCGTCGTCGGCGTGTGCCTACAACACGGACCTGCAGAAGGATCCGCAGGTCCGCGCGCTTGAAGGAATCCGACGCCTATCCGGCGATGGCCGAACGAGGCTACGGCTGGGAAAAACTGATGTCCGAGATGTTCTGTCAGGAGTATTGGCACGAACGGGGTCTCAAGACGTTCATCGCTCGTTTTCACAACGTGTACGGACCCATGTGGCACCTGGGATGGCGGACGCGAAAAAGCTCCGGCGGCCATCTGCCGCAAAGTCATCGAAGCCAAGGACAGCGGCGTCCACAAGATCGACATCTGGGGCAACGGCGTGCAGACGCGCAGTTTCATGTACATCGACGACTGCACCCTGGGCATCGACAAGATCATGCACTGCGAGGACCTGATTGCGACGCCCATTAATCTGGGATCGAGTGAACTGGTGTCGATCAACACGCTGGTGTCCATGGCGGAAGAAATCGGTGGCGTGAAACTGGAGCGTGCGTACCAGCTGGATGCGCCGCAAGGCGTCGCAGGTCGCAACAGCGACAACACGCTGATCCAGCAGATTCTCGGCTGGGAACCCCAGACGCCGCTGCGCGAAGGACTGGCCAAGACCTATGCCTGGATCGCTCAGCAGTGCGCTGATCGCAAGGCGGGCAAACGTACGGTGAGCTGATGCCACCAGGCGCGAGTGGTGGCTATGCGAACGAACAGCGAGATGACAACCATCCTTGGTGCGATTCCCTATCGCTTGGCGCTGGCAGGCGGCTGGATCGATCAGCCGTTTGTTTCGCGTCTGAACCCGGACGGCGCCGGGATCCATGGTCGTCGTATCGATCGAACCGACGTGCTGGTTCATGGAACGAGCCGGGATCGCCACAGGAACGAGAAACATTGCCACGCGTCTGTGGCAGGGGCGTCTGCCCGATCGGCCTCCCGCGGAACTGGTGCGGGAGCTGTACGAAGCGGAGAACCGCGGCAAGAGCGAACCGTCCGGCTCACAGGACATGATCGGTTTGATTTATCCAGGGCTCTCACGGCTGGACTACGACTTCCGTCATGCCGGCGGCGTGTTTCCCTGTCACATCGAATCGAACCAGGATCCGCAGGTCGCGCAGTGGTTGGAGCAGGTGCTCCACATCCTGCCTGTGGCGCCGCGTCCGGAGGGGTATAATCCGCTCGGCGTGAAGAACCTCGATCCGCAGTGGATTCAGCGTTTGGGGAAGACAGGCCAGAACTGTTATGATGCGATCCTGCGACGCGATGCCCGGGCGCTGGGTGACTCGCTGAACGAATGCATGGCTTGCTGGGAATCCCTGCTGCCCCACACCGTTCGTCATCCGGCGGTGACCGTGGACCTGCTGGGGCTGCTGCATCATTATCAGAGCCAATTCGCCGGGGCCATGTATTCCGGCTGCGGCGGTGGATACCTGTTCGTCGTGTCCGAACAACCTGTACCTGGTGCGTTGCATGCAACGGTCCGGATTGCGTAGAGCCAGCGTCACGCTGGCTCCACGCTCTGCTTGATGAGAGTGACACTTTCCAATGAGTGCTTTCAGGAAGGGAGCACGACCTCCGTGAACGAGATTCGCATCTTGGGCAGTTTTGACAACTTGAAGTCACGTCACGTGCGGTTGCTCCAGGAGGCCGCCCGGCTCGGCCCGGTGCACGTGCTGTTGCTGTCCGACCAGGCGGTAGAAGAACTGCGACGGCAGACGGCCGGCATTTCCCCTGGAGGAACGCCGGTACTTCGTGCAGGCCGTGCGCTATGTGGACCGGCTGACGTTGGTGCAGCACGTGGAGGGACGGGAAGCGCTGCCGGAATGCTGTCGCCCACGGTCCCGCAACGTGGGCCGTCGAGCAGGCCGAGGATCATGCCGACCGGCGTGCCTTTTGTGCTGCCCACGGATTGGCATACGTCGTGATCCAGGAAGACAGCCTCGCCGGTTTTCCGCTCGAAGCGTCCGTGCGATCCGCGGCATCTCTGGCCGGCAGAAAGAAAGTCATTGTGACCGGCTGCTACGACTGGTTTCACACCGGGCACGTGCGGTTCTTCGAGGAGGTATCAGAACTGGGCGCACTGTATGTGGTGGTCGGGCACGATGCGAACATCCAAGTGCTCAAAGGCGCCGGCCATCCGCTGTACGGACAGGATGAACGGCGTTACATGGTGGGGGCGATTCGTTGCGTGCAGGAGGCCTGCATCGCAACGGGTGACGGTTGGCTGGATGCGGAACCCGAGATCCAGCGGATCCAGCCCGACATCTACGCGGTGAATGAAGACGGTGACCGGCCTGAGAAGCGGGAGTACTGCCGGGCCCATGGCATCGACTATCGCGTTTTGAAACGACTGCCCAAGGACGGGTTGCCTCGACGTCAAAGCACCGACTTGCGCGGATTCTGAGGAGTTTCCCGATGTACCAAGCAGTGATTACGGCAGTGTGTCTCCTGGTCGCGTGCGGGGACAACTTGGTCGGCAGAGCCGGCACCCGCCCCGGCCCCGTTGGTTGAGGCGCGATCGCAGCGCACGTCGCCTGTGGAGTCGATCCAATTTTCCGAAGAGTCTCGCAGCACTCCACGGCCTCTGGCCATTCTGCGACTGACGATCGATCTGCAGAGCGACGATATTGAACTGGCAGCCGCGGCGGGCGAGGATCCCGACGGCGATGGACCGGTCGAAGCAAAACTGACATCCCCTGTTGCGTTGGCACAGCGGGAACGGTTCCTGGCCGCGGTGAACACCAATCCGTGGACCATGGTACCACCGCCGCGTGCCGGAGAAGGTCCGCAGTATGTGGCCGGCGCCGACTCCGATATGTCGGGTTGGGTGAAAACTGACGCAGCGACCTGTAGCCCGCCGCAATCAGGACATTGGTCGTTCTGGATCGACGCGCAGCGACGGGGACATGTCGGTGAGGTCACACAGGCTGCGGAGACACGTTGTGCGATTTCTGGTTTTGGCGGCCTGTTGCGGGACGGCCAGGTACTTCCCCAATCCAACGACGTGCTTCATCCGCGCACGGCCCTGGGCGTGGACCGCGCGGGTCGCTTGCTCACCCTGCTGGTTGTTGATGGTCGGCAGCCGGGCTACAGCGAGGGAGTCAGCTTGCAGGAACTGGCCGAACTCATGCAACAGGCGGGTTGCAGCGACGCGCTGAATTTGGACGGGGGCGGCAGTACGATCATGTTGCTGGGTGCAATGCCCGACCAACTGCAAGTCATGAATCGCCCGTCCGACAAGAGCGGCCTGCGTCCCATCCCCGCGATTCTTGGAATCCGCCGGAAGTAGTGCTGTTTCAATACGGTTGATTTGGTAGCCGCAATGTGCCATGATGCACGTCGCCGGGAGGAGACGTTCTCTTGGCACTTCGCTATTTCGCTGAGACATCGTTTTTCCGAGAGACTGGAGGGTTGGTGATGAGACGTATTGTTCTGCCGGCAATTGCATTGATTCTGGGCATGGTTGTGGCGTCCTGGGTTGTGGGTCAGGAATCGAAACAGGGTCCGCCACCGAAGCACACCATCAAGGAAGTCATGAAGCAGGCGCACGGAGCGAAGTTGGTTAACAAGGTCATCGATGGTTCGGCATCCAAAGAGGAAAAGGACCAGTTGCTGGATCTCTACATCTCGTTGTTCGACAACAAGCCTCCCAAGGGTGAGTCCGACAAGTGGATGATGAACTCCGGCCTGCTGATTCTGGCCGCCGCGCGCGGGCGGTTGGGCGAGACGGGGCCGCGGATGAATTGAAAGCCGCATCCAATTGCAAGGCCTGCCACGACGTGCACAAGTAGATGACGCAGGGCGGACTTCCCAGTCCGCCCTTTCTTCTTGCATGGCCAAAACATTGACTTCGACAGGACATTGGCGGACTTGGAAGTCCGCCTACGTACCCAGCCGATCACCTGGACCTTAGTCCGCAGTCGGTGCATCAGCCTGATCGCTGGAACTGATCAGCGTCTGGACGCGCGCATCTCGGAGTACGGATCTTCGGCAGGAGTACGATTCCGAGTAGTGATCGACTGGCAGGACGATGTGATGGCCTGGCGGCAAGTGGGCTGCCTCGGCCAGCATTGCGAACACGCCGGCGGCACAACGTCGTCGAACTTGCCGCTGTACAGCCACGTGGTGCTGGGGTTCATGCGATGTGCGAGCCGCATCGGCTCGATGACGTCGTGTCAGTTCACGCAGTTTCTCGCCCTCAATACCAGCTTTCAGTTTCTCGCGGAAAGACGCGGAATCGCGGACTCCTTGTTCGATGACTTCGTGCAGATTACCTCCCGGCCAAGAGAATGAACGTGCGATTGTAGCCTCGGTCGAGACCCGCGACGGTCGCTGTCACAAAGCCGCCCCAGGCTCGTTCCTTGTAAGCCGATCGTCGTTCCATCCACGGATGGCAAGGCAGCGACGGCATCAGCGGCCTCGACGTACGTCGGCGACCGCCTGCCGTAAGACAGTGAGCGTTTTGTCGAGCTGTGATGGTTCGTCCAGAGAACTCCGCAGCACCCATAACCGGGCAGTTGGATCAGAAACGCATGGATCCTCTGCGATTGCAGCCCACGCGCGATCAGGCGTCCACAGGGCATGTTACGGCCCGATTCGTGGACGACGACCATGGCCGGTGCCGCACAGCGAGTTGCCGTCCACAGATCATCACCAGCCGGATCCATTCCATGGCCACCCGATCGTTGACTGGGTTGCCGGTCGTGACAGGCGAAGGAAACCGCACCAGAAATTCTCCGAGTCCGCGTTTCGGTTCCTCGCAGCAAACTTCGAACGGTGCCGGTTCCCACCGGAGCCCGGCGAGGCACTGGCACGGCGTCGTCAGACATCATCGCCACAGGCCAATGTGTCGCAGGCCGGATAGCGACTTCCCACCTGGACGGATTGCTCACCCGCAATCAGTGGTGAACTCGAGAAACCGCCTGCGCACAACAGTGCCAGACACCATGTCGAACCGTGGAACGGCAGCCTGGCAGATTGCATTGGGATGGTCCTCGTGTGTTATTGGAGCAGATCACCTGAGCGGGGGAGCCGCGTTGCTGAGCGGCTGTCCCGCGATTGTAGAAGCAAGAGGGTGGCCGGTTGGGAACAACCAGGCAATTGGGTCGGCAGGTGGCGACGAGCGTGGCGTGGATGGCTAAAATTGCGTGCATCAACCTATGTTCAACCTCTGGAGCCACCCCATGAAACTGAAGCTGTTCTTGGCATCCATGGTCTACGCTGTAGTCGTTGTACCCGCCGTAACCTGTTGGGCCGCCGACGATCCACCACTTACCGACAAGACGCTCGTCGTGTGGGTTTTTGCCCCCCGCGAACCTCACGCAGAAAGGTGTGACGGGCGTTGACGGTCAATGACACGACGATGGACCAGTTCGATGGCGTCGTGTTTGCGGAACTTGGACCCGTTCGTCTGGATGCCGGGAAGCAATGGCCACAGCCGCACCGACACGCAGCAGTTACAATGGCCCAAGGAGACTGCCGGTCCCGACACGTTCGTCCAGATGGCGATCGTCTATCAGCAACAGAACATCACGCTCTACCGCAATGGCGAGCTGTATGCATCGTATGTCACCGAAGGCCAGCCGCATGCCTACGGCGGGAACACGGCGGTGGTATTTGGCCAACGACATCTTGTGAAGGGTGTCGATTATTTGTTTGGACGGATTCGTGACAGCTCGGGTTTACGCTCAGCCGCTCGATCAGGCGACGATAGCCAGGATGCAGCCGGGGGTGCCGGTGGAACAGTTCGAACCTTGGGCCTGGTGGGATTTTTCCCGGACTGGAACCTACGATCGAGCAGGACGATTTAATGAAGTGAAACTCTCCGGTGGTGCCTGCATCGAAGACGGATGTCTCGTGCTCGTAGCGAGGGCCGCTCATGCTGGCCACGATCGGGCAGGACAATCTGGCCGGCGCCGTCGCGATTCCCACCCACTTGGTCCAAGACCGATGCGGTTCCCGAATCCGCTGTGCAATCCGCTCGCGTGCTGCACAAGAAGTTGCTCGAAGATCCCTATCGCCCGCGATACCATTTCTGCGTGCCGGAAGATAATGGGATGCCAGGGGATCCTAACGGCTGTTTCTACGCGGCGACAGTCTGGGCGTGGCCTTGTTTGCCCGGGGCGGCAAGGCGACGTGTTCCAGCGTCAAGGCGTGGGAGATGATGCCCGCCAATCCGTACTGATCACGGCACGTGGCGATAGCCGCGGAGCACAACCGCCTTCCCGCAACACAACCGTCTCGGTTGTGCAGGTGTTGTAGCACAACCGTTTCGGTTGTCCAGGTGTTGTAGCACAACCGTCTCGGTTGTGCCTGAGCAAGCGGGACGCTTGCTCTACGGCGCGATCACCCTGCGCGGCGCAGGATCTCGGTCAGTTCGTCGGCTTCGAGTCGAATCGGATTCCCCTGCATGCTGCTGGCACGAGCCGCCTGGTCAATCAGGGCCGGGAAATCGGCCTCGGTCACGCCGTAGGTGCGAAGTCCGGGAATCTGCAGATCGCGGCACAATTGCTCGACCCACGCGGCGCCTTCGTCCGCTCGGGCCTGCATGTTACCGGTCAGGATTCTCGCCACTTCGTCGTAGCGTCGTAACGCCCCCGAGTCGGCCTGCCGACACTGCAGGGCCGCGATATTGACCGCCATGACGTGAGGCAGCAGCGCCGCGCAGGTGGCGCCGTGCGGTGCCGGGAACATGCCGCCCAGCGGCCCGGCCAGGCCGTGCACGGCGCCCAGTTTGGCGTTGGCCAGCGCCAGTCCACCAAAGAGACTGACCAGCGCCATGTCTTCGCGTCCGGCGACGTCACTGCCATTCTCGCAGACCGCGCAGCGAACGTGCCGCGCGCAGCATGCCCTCCCGACAAAGTGCATCGGTCAGCGGATTGTTCGCATGCGATACGAAGGGCTCGAACACCTGAGTCAACGCATCGAGTCCCGTAGAGGCCGTGATATCCGGGGGCAGGCTATAGGTCAGTTCCGGGTCGACGATCGCCAGACGCGGCAGCATCAGCGGACTGCGCAGGCTGACCTTCACGCGATGTTCGGTGGAGCCCAAGACGGCGTTGCGCGTGACTTCGGCGCCGGTACCCGCCGTCGTGGGAATCGCGATATAGGGAGCGGCAGGTCGCGTGATCGACTGGCCACGTCCGATCAATTCCAGGTAGTCGAGTGCCTCGCCGCCATTGGTCAACAGCACCGCGATCGCCTTGCCCGTGTCCAGCACACTGCCGCCGCCGATCCCGATGACCACATCGCAGCGAGCCTCGCGCGCGACTTGCACACCCTGCGACACCGATTCGATCGTGGGTTCCCCGGTGACCGGAAGGTCGACGACCACTCGCTGTGAGCCTCCAGCAGCGACCTGAAGGAACCCGCCCGGTCGGACCGGTCCGCAGCCACCAGCAAGATGCGGCGGCCCCACTCGGCCGCCGCCGCCGCTGCCTGGGGAAGCGTCCCTGCGCCGAACACGATCCGCGTCGCGGTGGCGAATTCAAACCGCATCGGCCATCTCCCAGCGCGGCGCTTCCGGAAAGACCTCCGCATACTTCACGCTCGAACGCGGCTCGGCCATCATGTCGGCCACCGTGTCGCGCCAGGTGGCGTAGTGAGTCGTCTCTTTGTGCCGTGCCGGATCCTGTTCGGTGCGGTAGATTTCGATCAGCACGAATCGAGTCGGATCATCAGTCTGCTGAATCACGTCAAAGCGAACGATGCCCGCCTCCTGGATACTGTGCCGAGCATTGTCGATGGTCGCCTGACGAAACGCCTTCACACAGTCCGGTTTGACGTGCACGTGCACATGAACAATCAACATGGCTGGTGATCCTTTCCTGGTCAGCGAAAACTCTCGAAAACGGACGAAAGTCCGTGCCTCGATCAGTGATCAACGTCGTGGATCGAGTCCTTGCCAGCGGTGTTTCCAGCCGTTGGGAGCCGGACTTTCGACGACCATGAAGTCCCCTTCGCGCCGGTACTTGAGCGGCAGTTCGTTCTCGTCCTTGAGATACCGCGCAGGCATGATGCCGACTTCGACCAGTGTCTCGAGCGAATCGGGCAGCTTCCCATAGGCCAGTCGATAGGCGTACAGGGCGCGGCCGATTCCCAGCCGCACGAAGTGGGCTTCGTTATGCGTCTTGACTTCGCGGCGGGCAGGCGGCGGCAGTTTCAGCAGACGCAACATCTCGACAGCCAGCGGTCTGGCCGTGGGCTGCTCGCCGGTGGCTGCCACATCCAGAGCCTGGAAAGTCAGCGGGTGGGATCCCTTGGACAGTGGGCAGACGCAGACCGGCAGATCCAGTTCGGCTTCGGCCGTCGCCCGGAAGTCCCCATCTCCCACGCGTTGGTCGTCGATCAGGATGTCGTACCTCCCATACTGCGGGCCCTGCAGGGCTGTCAGTCGCACCGCGTAGTTCCCGTCCTCGTCCACGGTGAACGGCAGAGTCAAGCGGGCCGCGATTTCTGCATTCGGCCAGGACAGCAACGGACGTGCGCCAAAGAACCCCTGCGTCTGCACCGCGACCTTGGCCGCGCCGGTCGACTTCGCCTGCGAGAAAGTCCGCACCAGGTGTTGCTGCTGCCACGGCACGCGCCGCTGCTGCCACGGGGGCAACTCCGCAAATCGCTTGGGCTCGCCGGTCTGGTACCAGAACGCCACGCTGCTGACGAATTCCGGACGCTCGACGTAGAAGCCCGCCAGGTCATCGTCGTAGTTGCCCTTGTGCTCGATCGTCACGCGCAGCGACTTCGTGAATCCGACCGGATCCAGCACGTGCCAGCGATAACAGACACCGCTGTCCCCGGCCCGGTCACCCTGCCAGCGCGGCTGGCCGAACCAGGGGCCGGTGCGCGGTCGAAAGCCCCAGGCGTCGTTGAAGTAGTCTTCGCTCCCCGTCCCCTGCAGGCTGGGAACTTCCTCGCCGTCGATGTAGAAGAAATCATCCCCTTCGCCAAACCAGCCGTCCTGAGCCAGCGTGACCGACATCACCGTTCCCACGAACTGGCCACAGCCCGTCAGGTCGGCGATCGTGTAGTCCTGTCCGGCCGTGGCCGGATACTCCTGGCGATACTGGGCATGGAAGTACGGGGTGTCCGCCGGAAGCTGGTCGAGCTGCACCCAGTCGACCTGCCAGTACAGGCCGGCTCCGCGGTCCGGATTGTCGTTGGTGATGACGATCCGCGCGGACTCGGCGAACGGCATGCGCCAGTAACAGGTCAGCGAACCGGTGGGCGACACCTGGACCGGCACGCTCTCGACCGGCGCCGGCTTGCCCTGTCCCACGGCGAAGAAATCGCCCAGCGGCGCTTCCACGCCCGGCTCGGTGCGGCCGTCCCAATAGATGCGAATGCTCAAGCGCGTTCAGTTCGTTGGCCCACCCGGCGTGGCTGGTGAACCACATGTGATTGATCACGCCCGGGCCCTTGAGCACGGGCAGTTCCAGCACCTGTCCCGGCTGGAGCCAGTTCATGTCCAGGTTCGCATCGTTCCACGTCGGCTGTTCGTTGCTGGAGATGCGGCGGTTGCGGCCCACCGGCGGTGCGACCAGCGCCCCAACGCATCGTGAAACAGGAAGGGCGCGAAGGCCACGTCCTCGCCTTGCCTGCCCATCCTGGCGGTCGCGATCGGCGCGGGACATCGCCCGCAGCGGTGGCTGTCGTGATCGGACTCGACGGCAGTTCCCCGGCAGACTGCGACTGCCGTGACGAACCGTGTTCCGCCGCCCGGCGACGTCGACCCACACGGCATCGTTCATGTACGTGCGCACATACTCGTAGGTCAGGCAGCCATCGCGGCTCTCACCCGACGTATTGCGGATCAGAAACAACCCGCCGCCCGGTTGCGACAGCGTCGTCGCGAAAACCGACGATCAGAATACTGTGTCCGTCGCGCACGGCGTTCCTGCGGGCACATCTGCAGCACGCCGTCCTTCCATTGCTGCTGCTTTGGCCACAGAAAGCCGCCGCAGACCGGATACTGTCGCTGAAGTGTCTGTTTGATCTCGACGAACTGCTCGTCGGTGAGCCCGTGATGCGGATTCCATTCCTTGATCCAGTGCAGTTGCAGCCTGCGCGCCTGCAGCGCGCTTGGCCTGTTCCAAGCGCTTGCTCGATGGGCTGCGTCTGCGGATCGAAATGATCCTGGTAAGGCATGTCCGCTTCGAGGCACAGTCCGTACTGCGCGAATCCCTTCCACAAGTCGGAGAAGAAACCGCCATCCTCGGTGTCCTTGGTCGCCTGGTTGGAGGCCCAGTTCAGGAACTCGACGCTCAAGCTGCGGCGACGCCGCCTTGTTTGCCGGCCACCGCGTATTCGATGGCTCCGGTCAACACGAACGCGGAGCACGTGCCGCGTTTGCCTTGCACGCGTGTGCGGAGGCCCCGGGTCTCGAAGACCGGGCGCAGATCGACGCGGTCGGGCAGCGTGCGCCGGCGGCTTCGCGTCGCTGCGGATTCGCGGACGGCCACGGATGTCGCGGCCGGTTCCTGTGCCATGCTGGTCGGACCGCCGGTCGCGTTCAGCGTGGCCAACGTCGACAGAAGTCCCAGCAGCCAATTCACGTTGCTTGACACGACACGCTGCTCCTCTGTCGTAATGCGCGGCAGACAGGCTCGGCGGTGCCAGCTCTCGGTTCAAGCCATTCGACAGTACCTTGCTGCGGGCCAGAGACAACCACGTTGACACTGCGCAGGGAATCTTTACCTGAAGGGACCAGCGACAGGATGTCCGGGAGATGCTCATGAGCCTTGAATTTCGCGAGAACTGTGCCTATGCCCTGCTGGTGCCCACCAGCATGGGAGTGCGGCTTACGCCGGCGGATGGGCAGCCGCTGCATTGCAGCACCACCTTGACGATGCAGGCCACCAGTGCGGAGACGAATGTGGCCAGTGTCTGTTCCTATCTCGGACTGCGCGTGAAGGTGCTGACCACCTTCGTCAAGCACAGTCCGATTGCACGCTTCATTCAGGATGATCTGGCCAGCCGGCACATGGACTACGAAGGACCCGAGGTCGCCCAGGGCGGGCCGTGGGGCTATCGGCACCAGTTCAACCTGGCAGACAGCGGTTACGGGACGCGAGGCCCGGTCGTGCACAACGATCGAGCCGGCGAGGTCGGCCGGGCCTTGAACGTGAAAGATTTTGACCTGGCAAGGATCTTCGGTCACGAAGGAGTCCAGATCGTCCACCTGTCGGGACTCATCGCCGCGCTCTCGCCTGACACCGGCACGTTCTGCCTGGAACTGGCCCGCGCCGCCCGGGCCCATGGCACGCGGATTTCCTTCGATCTCAACTACCGGGACTCGTTCTGGAAGAACCGCGAACAGGAGCTGCGCGACATCTTTCGGGAAATCGCCGGCATATCCGACATCCTGGTCGGGAACGAGGAAGATTTTCAGCTCTGTCTGGGGATCCCAGGACCGGAGGCGGGCGGTGAGAACCTGGCGGCGAAAATCGACAGCTTCAAGGGCATGATCCATCGCACGCAGCAGGCGTTTCCACACGTGACCGTCTTTGCCACGACGCTGCGCGAAGTCTTCCACGCCAATTGCCACAACTGGGGCGCCATCCTGTCCGTCGGTTCGCAACTGGTATGTCGAGCCGCCACGTGAGATCACCGTGCTGGACCGCATCGGAGGCGGTGATGGCTTCGTGGGCGGCCTGCTCTATGCGATTCTCAAGGGCTGGCCGCCGGAGCAGTGGGTCCAGTTCGGTTGGGCCAGCGGTGCGTTGGCCACCACGTTCCTGACCGACTACGCGCAGCCGACCGATGAAGAACAGATCTGGGACATCTGGAAAGGTAACGCCCGCGTGAAACGATAGCCGCGAGAAACCACCCTGAGGTTGGGTCGCGCCTGCCTGAGATGTTCCGACCGTGCGCGGGCTTGCAGAGACGGGTTCTTGGTGCGGGTGGAGCGGAGTGGAAACATGTCACGTCGCACGTCCCTGCGTTGGACGATCATCGGCGTTCTCATCGTATCGGTCGGAGTGTGTGCCTCGGCGGGCGAGCCTGGGCCAGACGTGCTCGTGGGTGTGAACTACTTTGCCGGCTGGTGGGAGCCGACACCCAACAAATGGCAAGGACCGGATCAAGTGGACTGGAGGCCGCGGTATCCGGACCGCGTGCCGCTGTTGGGCGAATACAACGAACAGGCCACGATGGACCGGGAGATTGCCGCGGCGGCCGATCACGGCGTCGATTTCTTCCAGATTCTCTGGTACGCGGCGGATCCGGGAGTCAAATTGCCGCCACACACGCCGCGAGTGAACGTCGCCGTGGGACAGTTCATGAACTCGCCACAGGCGCATCGGATGAAGTTCGTCGTCGAGTTCTGCAACCATCGGCCCTTCGGCATTTCCGACGCCACTCGGTGGCAGGAGTGTGTGGATTTCTGGATCGAATGCATGCGGCACCCGTCCTATCTGCAGGTCGGCGGACGACGGGTGTTCAAGATCCACGGCAGCGGCGCTTTCCTCGAACAGTGCGGTGGTGACACGGCGCGTGCCCAGCGATTTCTGGAAGCGTTGCGGGCCGCAGCCCGGGCCGCCGGGTTGGGCGAGCTGTTGATTGGCAGCGGAGCGGTGGGGCCGAGCCAGATCCCGCCCGGTCACTGGATGGTGCCACTGTTCGACTTCACGAACGAGTACATGGATGTGCCGCCGTGGCCGAATCAAGAGGCCGAGTATCCGTATGAGAAGCTGGCCGAGTTCCACGCGCAATGGCGGTCAGGGCACACCGAGGATGCCATCCCTTCCGTGCCGTTCATCGGAGCGGGATGGAACCCGCGTCCGTGGGGCGACCCGCGCCCGGCCTTCCAGCTGCCGGATCGCCGGCAGTGGAAAGCGGCACTCGAGAAGGTCCGAGTCGATCTCGATTCCGGCAAGTTCGGCTTTCCATTGCCCGACCAGCGACGGCAACCGGCCGTCACGATCTACTGCTGGAACGAGTTTGGCGAAGGCGGCATGGTGGCGCCGACGCAAGGTGACCAGTCCATGAAGCTGGAGGTGATTCGCGAAGTGTTTGGAGCGGCGGGCCAATGACTCGGGCCCTGCGGTTCATCGGCGGAGTGCACTGCGCGCTGCGGGTACCCCTGCTGGCGCGATTCGTTACGGCGCAGCCGCATCCGCCGGTAACCGGCCTTTCAGGGCCGGGACGGGGTCCGCAGCACGAAGATCTGATTCCAGGTCTGACCCTGCGATGTGACCGGTCGGACATACGCGAGCTGATGTCCGTCGGGTGAGAAGACACATGCTTCCGGTTGCGGAGCATTCAGGGAGCTGGTCCGCTGTGTCAAGCGGTGGGTCGTGCCGGAGGCCGCATCGGTGATGCACACGCATTCGTCCATCACGTGCGCGATCCGCCGTCCGTCGGGACTCCACGTGAATGCCGAGGCGATGTCGTGCGAGTTGTGCGTGAGTTGACTCGCTTCACCACCGCCGGGCGAAATGGTCCACAATTGGACGATGCCCGTGTCGTCCTTCAGGAGAAATCCGATCCGTGACCCGTCGGGTGCGCTGCGCAGCCAGTGCCGCGGTCCCTGGAGGCCAGGATACTTGCGGTCGGTTGTCCATGTGAGACGCCGCTGGTCGACTCCCCAGGGAGGCGCCGGGCGCGTGGACGCGGTCCCTTCCAGCGGTGCCTCGCCGGGACGCGTGAGGTCGTCCGGCAAATCGACCAGGAACACTTCGCTGCTGGTTCGCCCCTCACTCGCCGCAACGTGTCCCTGGAAAGCAATCGCTCGACTCTGGCGAGTGCCGTCAGGTTTCAGGTAGCCCCGTGCTCCCACCCACGCGTCCTCAAAGGCTCGACTGATCTCATCGGAACCTGGCCGAGGATGGTTGACGGTGCGCGTCACCAAGACGGTGAAATGAGATCCGTTGTGGTTGCGGGGGTGGTCGCGGCAGACGCGAACCGGCCCCTGGGGAACCGAGACGCCGACGTTGCGCTGGTTGTGGTCGTGACCTCCCGCATCACCCAAAGCAGCCAGCACGTGGTCCTCATAGGTGAAGGCCACCCACTGTCCATCTCCGGAGAACGTGTGGACGTGCGTGCCGCCTCGCAGTGCACCTCGCGTGAAGGGGGGCGTCAGATCGCGCGCGTCCAGATTGGCCGGTCGGTCCGGATGGTCGGCATGCACCACCACGCCGCGACGGTGGCAGGCGGCGTACGACCAGTCGGGAGTTGGATCTTCCGGACCGTGAATGAACACGACTCGATCGTCGATGGGTGATGTCGTGACCACACCACAACAGGCGCCATTGCGCGAGGTGTAGAGCCGTTGCACTTCGCCGGTCTCCACGTTGACGCGTTCGATTCGATCACCATCGAACAGGCTGCCCGCCGGGTCGCTGCGTACGTCGTACACGATCCAGCGGCCGTCCGCCGACCAGACACCGACATTCGTGAGAATGTGACCGTGTGGCGCACGTGTCAGCTGGCGTTCAGTAGCCAAAATAGACGCTGCTTGTTGGCTCATAGGGTGTTTTTTCCCGCGTTCATCCGGCCCCGCCACCGCCACCCGTCTCCTTGAATCGGCGGAATCTGAGCCCTGACCAATCGCTATTGGGCTGCCCTGCGCACCACTTCGATTTGGCCGGGGGATGCCGCAGGTGCCGGCGGCAGTGTGATCCAGAGCAGTCCGTCCTCCTCACGCATGGTGCACGTTGTCGCTGGATCCACAAACTTCCAAGGTCTGTTCTCGCTGCTGTCGGGGAATCGCACTCCCAGTCTCTGCGCGGCCAGTCCCTCGTAGGTGATGTCGATCTGATGGCGCTGCAGCCGGTACGTGATGAGGGCCCCTTGTCGTCGCAGGACGTGTCCGAATCCGCGGTCCCAGAACTCGTCGGTCACGGTGGGGGCCAGCACCACAGAACCATCCCGGCGCAGGTCGATCCCCAGCAGGAACTGATTCACGATCCGCAGGAAGTTGGCCGGATATTCGCAGTATTTTTCGGCACCGGCCGGCACCGGCGCACCTGTGGAACTCGGATAGTAGCGTTCGCGCCAGGAATAGCCGTTGGCGTGTCCCTCGCGGGCTACTCGCCACAGCGTGTCGAGCAATCCGCTGGCGTCGTGTTGCCGGCTGCGGGCCCAGCATTCCAGGTACCACACGCGTCCCATGGCGGCCAGATCGTGGCGATCGGGATGTGCGAACTCCCAATCCTCGTACAGCTCGGGGCGCGTACTGATCGCCGTCGGGATTCCTCCGTAATAGAAAGCGGTGGCCGATCGCAACTGAGGCCACAGCACGTCACGCTGCGGCGGTGTCGCGGTGTCTGTGGCGAGCGCGGCCCAGTCCACGTCGGTCAGGCCGTGCCATGTGACGAAACCTCGCACCGGGTGCCGGTACTCGGCGAAGTGCGTCTCCGCCCAGAAATCCTGCGTGAAGCGGGCTTGGATCCTCGCCGCCAATTCGTCGTAACGACGGGCCGTCGTTTCGTGGCCGAGCACGCGGTTGAGCGCCGCGATACGACGAAAAGCGTCGACGGCGTGACACTGCGCGACACCATCGGAGGCCAATCGCGTGGGACGTTCCACGTAATATCCGCCACCTTGCACCATACCCTCGGGCGTGGTCAGCGATGCCAGATAGTCGGCCGCCAGGTTCACCGAGTCGATCTGCGCAGCGAGCCAGTCACGATCGCGCGTATGACGGTAGATGACGTCGGCATTCTGAATGAACGTCGGACTGGCCAACGCCGCGAGCGGATTGCCAGGAACCCAATGCTCGTAGAGGCCACCGTTGGTGTCGACCGTTCCCTGCGCCTGCCCCACTCCGATCTTCTGCCCTGCGAGCGACGGTAAGATCGCCAGCGGCAATCGACCGTTCGGTTGCTGGAACGAACGGACGTAATCCCAATTCTGTTTGACCACCTCCACGCGCCCCAACCACAGCAGGGCGTCCGTCATCTGATGACCGTCGAGTGACGGATAGGAATTGCCGTACCCGAACCCTTGTCCGTCCGCACAGACGGAGAAGTAACCCGGGAATACAGCGGGATTGACTGCCGCCAGCACACTATCGGTTGCCGCGTGCCGGTAGGTTTCGACCAACTCGGCATCCGGCAGTTGCGGAACATCGAAACTTGCCGGCCTCTCGTCGGCAACGGCCCGGACACCGGCCGTCGCGAGGATGTGCAGGAACAGGCTGATCACGACGCACACGTGACATGTGACTCGATGCACGTAATTCTCCCTCGCAAAACGCACTCGACACGGCCAGCCACAGAACCGTGCAGGCCAGCCAACAGCGATGGAATCGGAACAACGCAGTCATCGGGCCGGGTACTTCAACGTGCGTGCGGACTCGATGATCAGCAGGACCGCGAGCAACAGCAGCACCAGCGCGATCACGCCGATCAGGGACAGTCCGTACTGTCCCACGAGCAACACCAGAGCGTAGAGCGTCGCGGTGGTCATGAAGACCAATGGCAGGATGAGAAAACCGATCGGTTTGCCCAGCTTGCGCACCCACACGGCCAGCACCAGCAGCGTCAGTCCGGCCAGCAACTGATTGGTGGCGCCGAACACGGGCCAGATCGCCTTCCAGGCCGGTAGCGGATTGCCCTGGGCATCCTTGAGTTCCACCAGCGCGAACACCAGCGGCAACGCCAACGTGGCGACCGTCGCGGCGATACCGCGACCAGCCGCCGCGGAGCTGGAAAAACTCCTCGAAAATGTACCGGCCGAGCCGCGTGGCCGTGTCGAGCGTGGTGAGAATGAACGTGGACAGCGCGAGCAGACCGAAGGAAAAACCGATCTTCTCGGGAATGCCCAGCACACCTGCGAAACGACTCATACCGTTGGCGTACACGACGGTCGGCGACGTGCCACGTAACGAATCGCTGCTGGCGACCATCATCACCGTCGCCAAGGCGATGACGGCCACCAGCCCTTCGACCAGCATCGCGCCATAACCGACCGTCCGCGCATGACTCTCCTTGTCGATCTGCTTGGAGGACGTGCCGGAAGCCACCAGCGAATGGAAGCCGGAACATGCTCCGCAGGCCACCGTGATGAACAGGATGGGAAAGAGAGGCCCGACCCCCTCCGCATTCCAGGTGATGAACGCGGGAAACTGCACCGCAAACCCGCCCAACACGATCCCCAGCAGGCCGGCCAGTACCGAAGCGTACAACAGAAACGACGACAGGTAGTCGCGTGGCTGCAGCAGGATCCAGACCGGCGTGACCGAGGCAACCAGGCAGTAGAAGATGAGAACGATGGACCAGATCTTCACCGGTTCCCAACCCACGGTCTGGGCGAGCCAATCGGCAGGAATCGGGATGAGCTGGCCGAGCCACGTGCAGAGAAACACCAGCGGCACAAACACCAGGGATGCCACGACACGGATATCCGCCACCGATACACGCTGATTCCGAAGGCCAGCGCCAAGCCGAGAAACAGCCACGACGACGTGGCCACGCCACCGTCCTGGACAAACGTGGTCGCCGTCAGGTCCGTGAACACGGTCAGCACGTAGACCAACGCCAGCCACATGAAGAGCATGAGCAGGCGATAGGCCAGCGGCGAGAGCGACTCGCGGGCGATGTCCGCGATCGACCGCGCCCGGTTGCGAACGGAAGCGATCAAGGCGGAGAAATCGTGGACTCCGCCGATGAAGATTGCGCCGAGCAAGACCCAGGCCAACGGCACGGCCCAGCCGAACGCCAGCGCGGCGACGATCGGTCCCACGATCGGTCCCGCGCCGGCGATCGACGAGAAATGATGTCCGAACAGAACGGCTGGGTGCGCCGGCACTCGGTCGACACCGTCGTAGTCCGTGTGGCTGGGCGTCGGCCGGCTGTCGTCGATGTCGAACCGTCGTTCGAGAAACCGGCCGTACGTGAAGAACGCCACACAAAACACGACGGCACACGACACGAACACCAACGCCAGCATGGTTCTGTTCTCGCGATTAGACGTCGTCCAAGCCGCCCACGATCTCCTTCATCTCGGCCGACTCGTGCTTGCTGCGCCAGACGGCCCACGCGATGCCGGCCACCGCCAGCAGTGTGACAAGCAGGCCGACAAACCGGTTGAACAGCGGCACGGCAACATTGGGAGTGGAATTGATGCCCATCACGTTGTAGGACAACACCAGGCCCAGGCCCAGCAGGCTGACCATGTTCATCACCTTGACCAGCGGGTTGATGGCGGGGCCGGCCGTGTCCTTCAGCGGATCGCCCACGGTGTCGCCGGTCACGGACGCCTTGTGGGCTTCCGAACCCTTGCCGCCGTACGATCGCCGTCCTCGATCATCTTCTTGGCATTGTCCCAGGCGCCGCCGGCGTTGGCCATGAACACGGCCAACAACTGGCCGACCAGAATCATGCCGGCCAGGAAACCGCCCAGCGCGTACGGGCCGAGCAGGAAGCCGACGAAGGCCGGAGCCAGAATCGCCAGCAGCGCCGGGCCGATCAGCTCTTGCTGGGCACTGCTGGTGCAAATGTCCACCACGCGGCCGTAATCCGGCTTCTTGGTCCCCTCCATGATGCCCGGGTCCCGGAACTGGATGCGGACTTCCTTGACAATGAAGAACGCCGCCCGACCGACCGCACGGATCAGCATCGAGCTGAACAGGAACGGCACGGCGCCGCCGATCAGGAAGCCGATCAGCACCAGCGGATCGGCCACGGTCAACTTGCCGGCATACGTGTCGTACTGGGTCTGCGTCATCTCGCTCAGACTTGTCTTCGCTTCCCACCGCGATCACGGCGATGAAGCTGGCGAACAGCGACACGGCCGCGATCACGGCCGAGCCGATCGCGATACCCTTCGTCTCGGCCTTGGTGGTGTTGCCCACCGCGTCGAGGTCGGCCAGGATCTGGCGGGCCCGCTTGTAGCTGCCTGGCTGATCGCGATCCATCTCTTCCCGGTCGTAACCCATTTCGCCGATGCCGTTGGCATTGTCAGCCACCGGTCCGAACACGTCCATCGAGATCGTGTTGCCGGTCAGCGTCAGCATGCCGATACCGGTCATGGCCACGCCGTAGGCAACGAACACCGGAGGTGTGCCGGCATAGCAGAGCACGGACAGGATGATCGCCACGGCAATCACCAGAACGGCAGCGACCGTGCTTTCATAACCCACGGCGAAGCCCTGGATGATGTTCGTGGCATGACCGGTCTGGCAGGCCCGCGCCAGCGTCTTCACCGGCGTGTGCGACGTGTGCGTGTAGTAGCTGGTGACCTTGTTCAAGGCGATCGCCAGGAACACGCCGATCAAGCAGGTCCAAGCGGGACGCATGTCCAGGTCGGGGATGAAGAAGTTCGCCCAGAACGGCAGGTTCGCCGCGATGCCATCGGGGAAACCGGCGGCCGCCATCGGGTACTGGGTCAAGTACGCCGGTGGAAAATGCAGGTACAACAAGCCCAGGAGGAAGAAGCCGGCGACGGAAATCATCGAGCCGATCCAGAAACCGCGATGCACGCTCTTGAGGGCCGTATCGGACGTGTCGTTCGGTCCGGCCTTGACCGTGTAGGTGCTGATGATCGAGCCCAGCACGCCGATGCCGCGGACCAGCAACGGGAAGATCACGCCCTTGTGACCAAAGCTGGCCAGACCCAGAATCATCGCCGCCACGATCGTCACTTCGTAGCTCTCGAAAATGTCGGCCGCCATACCGGCACAGTCACCGACGTTGTCGCCCACGTTGTCGGCGATCGTCGCCGCGTTGCGCGGATCGTCTTCCGGAATGCCTGCTTCGACCTTGCCGACCAGGTCCGCACCGACGTCGGCCGCCTTGGTGTAGATACCGCCGCCGACTCGCATGAACAAGGCCAGCAACGTGCCGCCGAAGCCGAATCCCAGCAGGGCCTCGTAGGCCTGCTCGCCGTACATCAGGAAGATGCAGGTGCCGCCCAACAGGCCCAGGCCGTCGGTCAACATGCCCGTGATCGTGCCCGTGCGATAGCCCAGCTGCATGGCCTCGCCATAGCTGTCTCTTGGCGGCCGCCGCCACACGCAGGTTGCCCGTGGTGGCCAGCCGCATGCCGACGAAGCCGACCGTCCAGCTGAACAGCGAACCGAGCAGAAAGGCCCCGGCTCGGCCAAACGCGAACTCCCAGTGTCCCCACTTGGTCAGGAACAAGATCACCGTGATGATGATGATCAGCGGACCGATCTTGCGGAACTGAGCGCCCAGGTAAGCGTTGGCTCCCTCCCGCACGGCCGCCGCAATCTCCTGCATCTGTGGCGTGCCCTGGTCGGCCGATCTTCACCTGCCGCACCAGCATCAACGCGTACAGCAATCCCGCGATGGCAATCCCCAGCACCACCAGCAGGGCACCCGCTCGGTCGTGTTGTACTGGTCGGACTTGAACGGCGAGAACCATTCGAAAGTGTGCTCGAGTCCCGGCGAAACCGCCGCGGCGCTCGAGGTTGACACGGCTCTTTCGGCCGAGAACAACGGCAGGGCCAGATACGCCACGGCGAAAAACGCGGCCAGAAACACCAGACAGGCAGTCTTGACTTTGCCCTGCCTCCAACTCGCTCGTAATCGTTGGATCATGTTTTCCTCAGCACACTCGGAAAAAGACGGGGATACCTACGGCCAAAACTGGCCTCAAATGGAATGGGCAGCGTAGAGCTTGTTTAGCGGTGGGTCGCCCTTTCGTCAAGGTGCCGCTCGGCCGGCCGACGGGCCCTCACATCGGGGCCCGCCCGCCCGCGAAGCGACCCGCGTCTGGAATTCTCCTCGTGTGCACTTCCGCCACGCCCGACCAGGCCCGTGCGGCCGCGCCGGGGTTCCACACGGCCGGCCAACTTCAACGGGGATCCGAGATCCCTTATTCCGGGTCTACCGGCGTACGCCCCCACCGCGCTCGACAGAATTCCACGACGATCGGCAGCACCGAGATCAAGATGATGGCCAGAATCACCAGGGTGAAGTTCCGCCGCACGATCTCCAGCCCGCCAAAAAAATACCCGCCGTACACAAAGGCACCCACCCAAACGATTCCGCCCACCACGTTGTACACGATGAACTTCGAGTAGTTCATGGCCCCGATGCCAGCCACAAAGGGGGCAAATGTGCGGATGATCGGGATGAAGCGGGCCAGCACGATCGTCTTGCCGCCATGACGCTCGTAGAACTCGTGCGTCCGCTGCAAGTGCCGCTGGTTCAACAATCGGTACTTGCCGCGAAAGGCGCGCGGCCCGATCACGGCACCGATCCAGTAGTTGGCCGTGTCACCGGCAATCGCCGCGGCGGACAAGAGCACAAACAGCAGGTGCACGTCCAGCGAACCGCGCGCGGCAAACGTGCCGGCCGCAAACAGCAGCGAGTCGCCCGGCAGAAAAGGAGTGACCACCAGCCCGGTCTCGCAGAAGATGATCACGAGCAGAATCAAGTACGTCCAGGCGCCGTAATTCTGGATGACGACGTCCAGATGCTTGTCGAGATGCAGAAACAGGTCGACGAAGGACTTCAGCAATTCCATGGGCGACTCCGCACTCTCCAAGGGACGGGCTGATCTTCCTAGGTGAACAGGATCCCGGTCAACACGAACAGCGGAATGAGGATACAGATACTGTAGGCCATGTATCCGAAGAAGCTGGGCATCTTGACCCCCGCGCTTTCCGCGATCGTCTTGACCATGAAATTCGGTCCATTGCCGATGTACGTATTGGCGCCCATGAACACCGCCCCCAGGCTGATCGCGATCAGATACGGCAAGTAGACGCCTGTGGCAGCCACCGTGGGCGACAGGCTGCCACTGGCCGTGACGGACTTGGCCGCCTCGAAGAACACCACGTAGGTCGGCGCATTGTCCAGGAACGACGACAAGCTACCGGTCGCCCAGAAGAAATGCCAGGGTTCGGTCAGTCCCAGTCGCGGCCCGCTGATCTCGAGGATCTGCAGCGGCGGCTGCATGCAGATGAAGATCCCGAAGAACAAGGCGGCCACCTCCAGGATGGCGCCGAAGTTGAAGTTGTTCGCCTGCCGTACGTCACGGTTTCCCAAGGCCAGGGAGATGGCGACCATCACCAGCTGCACGATCTCCCGCAGGTACATCCAAGGGTGCCACGTCGTGCCGAGCACAGGTTTGGAGGGATCGAGCAGGCCGACCGCCGCCACCACGCCCAGCAACAACCAGGCGTTGGGCCACAGACCTCGGATCCGCAACGGCCGAACCTCCGTCTCGTCCCGCAGAATGTCGGACTTCGCCTCGTGGGGATAGCACAGAAAATGGTCCCACACGAAATAAATCACCAACAGACTGACGTTGACGAACAACCACGGCTTCCACAGTCCGAGCGTCCACAGGAAGGGGACCCCCAACAGGTACCCCGAGAAACAGCGGCGGGTCGCCCGTGGGCAGCAACAGGCCACCGCAGTTGCAGACGACGAAGATGAAAAAGACCACCGTGTGCTTCACGTACTTGCGCTCGCGATTGGTCTCGAGCAGGGGCCGCACCAACAGCATCGCGGCGCCGGTCGTGCCGACCACGCTGGCCAGCAACCCGCCGATCGTTAGGAACGCGGTATTGGTCAAGGAGTGCGCCGGCAGGTCGCCTTCCAGGCGGATGCCGCCACTGATCGTGTAGAGGCTGAACAACAGCACGATAAAGGGGACGAATTCGGCCAGCAGGGCGTTGGCCAGCACCGCGGCCGCCGTCGCGAAGTTCGGGCCGGTCGCGCTGGGCAGGACCGCATGATGGGCAGGAAAATGTCCGGCGATCTCCCACTCGTGCCAGAACAGATAGTAGCCGAGTGTCAACACGGCGAGCCCGGCCGCGATACAGAACTTGTTCAGATTGTGTTCCCACCAGTGCGCGAGGCGGGGGACCAGGGGAAATACGGCGATCGCCCCGAGCAGCAACGCAAAGGGCAGGTTCATGCCGCGCGGAGGCGGTTGGAGCTGTCCGTTCGTCGATCCGGGTACGGCCTCCCCCGCCGCCGGGCCCTGGTCCGCCTCCGCGCCGTGACCGATTACCGCCGCCGTTCCACGCTGAGGCAGCCCCGCCGCCAAGCTCGCCGCGTAGACCACGACCAGCAAACTGATGGCCGCCAGAGCCAGAGCGTAGGAGGAACTGCGCGGGGTACCGTGTTCCATGGCCTCGGGTCCTTTCGTGTTGCGGGTGACGACTTTCGTGTTGCGGGTGCCGAAACGTGCCGTACGCCTGCCCGCTCCAGGGCGCGCGACCGGCGACCGGCCCGCCCGCGCCTCGCGCCGATCCTGGCCAGGACAGGCAAATCGTAGCGTCCCCGCCTCGCGGCGTCGATGCGGGGACTCCCGTCGCATAACCGTCCCGGTTGTGCGGGCCCGTAGCATAACCGTCCCGGTTGTGCGGGAACCAGCGAAACGCTCGCTCTGCGGCTAAAATAACGGTTCACGATGCGCGGTTTCACCGGCGTCCAAGCACCGGCGAGTGAATACACGTGCGGGGAGAGTGCTCATGAAGCGAACGACGGCAAGTTCCTGGGTCGCGCTGCTCTTGGTGGCTGCGATCCCCGGGGCCCACGCATCAGCCGATGATCCGGTTTGCCGGCCCAACGTGCTGTTCATTGCCGTGGATGACCTCAACACGCGGATCGGCTGTTATGGCGATCCGATTGCCAATACCCCCAATCTAGACCGATTAGCGCAACGGGGAGTGCGGTTTGAGCGAGCCTTCTGCCAGTTTCCGATCTGCAATCCGTCGCGCGTGTCCCTGTTGTTGGGCCGCTACCCGACCACGACCCAGACCATCGACTTTGCGTATCCGGCATTGCTCGGTCCGGATTGGGTGACCCTCCCACAGCACTTTCGCAACCAAGGTTACGACGTGCGTTTGCTGGGCAAGATCTTTCATTTCGACAAAGACCTGATGAAGGACTGGTTTCCCGAGCCGGTTCCGGGCGATGAATATCCGCCGGACTGGAGTGCCGGTGAGAAATGGGTTCACAAGAGCCAGGAAGTGCACCAGCGGATGCTCGCCGAATTGACCCGCTGGGAGCCCTACCGCACGCTGACCCCACCACCGAACAACTGGGTCAATAACTTGCGCACGTCTGCCAATGTGTTCGGTCCCGTGCCCAACGCTGCAGAACTGGGCGCGGAACAGCAACCACGAGCTTACGAATGGACGGCGGATGCGAAGAACGCCCGGGACGCGGTCGAGTTGTTGGCCGGCTACGCGTCATCCGGTACACCGTTCTTTCTCGGTGTGGGGTTCTACAAGCCACATGTGCCGTTGGTCGTGCCCCAACGCTTCTTCGACCTGTATCCGCCAGAGGAAATGCCGTTGCCCGTCGACTTCGCGCCGATGCCCACGGCCGGTGACGCCGTGCCGCGCTACGCGCTGCGGTACAACCTGGACCTGTTCTTCGAGCGGTCTGTGACACCCGAGGAAGCCAGACAGGCCATCGCCGCCTACTATGCGTGCATCAGTTTCATGGACGAGAAGCTGGGTGCTGTGCTGGAGGCCCTGGAGCGACTGCAACTCATCGACAACACAATCGTCGTGTTGTGGGGTGACCACGGCTGGCATCTGGGCGAAAAAGGCATGTGGGCCAAGGGAACTCTGTTCGACGTGTCCGCCCGCGCGCCGCTGTTGATTGTCGATCCTCGCCAAAAGACGGCCGGCCGGAGCTGTCCGCGGACGGTGGAGTTTGTCGACCTCTATCCCACGCTCGTCGAACTCTGCGGACTGTCGGCACCGCCCGGCCTGGAAGGCCGGAGTCTCGTGCCGCTGCTCGAAAATCCCGCTGCGCAGTGGGACCACCCCGCCTTCACGATCGTGGCCCGCGAAGACTGGCTGGCGCGGTCCGTGCGCACTGAACGCTGGTGCTACACCGAATGGGATGAGGGCCGCCGCGGCGTGGAACTCTACGATCTGCAGGCAGATCCGCGGGAACAGAACAACCTGGCTGCGGATCCGTCTCAGGCGGCGACGGTGGCCGAACTGCGCGCATTGCTCCACGCCGGGCCGGTCGCCAAGCCATCACCGATTCGGGTCCCGTCCCGCTCGCCGTGATCGATATCCCGGAACCGTGCCAAGCGATCAATGAGAACATCGAACATTGAACATTGAACATCGAACGTCCAACGTCGAACAGCGGACGAACATCGAACATTGAACATTGAACGTCCAACGTCGAACAGCGGACGAACATCGAACATTGAACATCGAACGTCCAACGTCGAATTCCGGACGAACATCGAACATCGAACATTGAACGTCCAACGTCGAATTCGGCGAACATCGAACATTGAACATCGAACGCCCAACGTCGAACAGCGGACGAACATCGAACATTCGAACGTCAATCGAACATCGAACATTGAACATCGAACGCAACGTCGAACAGCGGACGAACATCGAACATTGAACATCGAACGCCGCAACGTCGAGCAGCCGACGAACATCGAACATTGAACATCGAACGTCCAACGTCGAACAGTCCGGACGAACATCGAACATTGAACATCGAACGCGCAACATCGAGCACCGGACGAACATCGAACATTGAACATCGAAACGCGCAACGTCGAGCACCAGACGAACATCGAACATTCAGCGTCGGACGTTCGATGTTCGATGTTGAATGTTCGCCCGGCATTCAGCGTTGGATGTGGGATGTTCGATGTTGAACGTTCGTCCGGCATTGAGCATTGGGCGTTCGATATTCGATGTTCGTCCGGCATTCAGCGTTGGATGTTCGATGTTGAATGTTCGATGTTCGTCCGGCATTCAGCATTGGATGTTCGATGTTCGATGTTGGATGTTCGCCCGGCATTGAGCATTGGGCGTTCGATGTGGGAAGGTGAAAGGCCAGGACGGAACGCGGTGGTGATGATTTTGGTTTCTGTTCCGTAGCTGAGCCTCTTAATATGCAGAATGTGTCCCGTCCCATTTGAATTCTCGTATTCGTGACACGCGCGTTTTCCTCCTGAGCCGCAACGCGGCGGTCTCACCGTAGCCCGGGGTAAGCCGCGCTTCGCGGCGCCACCCCGGGTACACGTACCCGAGAACATGACGGGCGAGCCCACGACAGCGTGCCAAACCGGCGGTCTCCGAGCCCGACACAGGCCGCGCACAGCCTCGCGAGCTTTCGACGGCGCTATTCACACCGAGGCATGGCCCGGCCCGGTAGCCACGAAGCAGAGTGCGGCTCGTGGCGGGCTCGGAGACTGCCGGTCGTACTCATGGTCGTGGGCTCGCCCGCGGTGCGCGGGGCGTTGGCTGACCCGGGGTGGCGCCGCGAAGCGCGGCTTACCCCGGGCTACGATGAAGCCGCCGCGTTGCGGCTCCGAACGCCTCCGGGCTTTCGTGCACAACGGCTTCGCAATAGGCGACAGGCCATGCGAAACGGTCCACCCATGGAACAAATATCGCAACCGTGACCAAGGAGGCCTCTCCTGTCCTTTCACCTCCCCACGTTGGATGTTCGATGTTCGATGTTCGTCCGGCATTCAGCATTGGATGTTCGATGTTGAATGTTCGTCCGGCATTCAGCGTTGGATGTTCGATGTTCGATGTTGGATGTTCGTCCGGCATTCAGCGTCGGACGTTCGATGTTGGATGTTCGATGTTCGCCCGGCATTGAGCGTTGGATGTTCGATGTTCAATGTTCGATGTTCGATGTTCGTCCGGTGCTCGATGTTGGGCGTTCGGTTGGCCCATTCCGCGTTCCGTTTTCGTTCCTGGAATCACGTCGGAGAGGCGGAGATATTGTCCCAGGTCAGGCCGATCTTGCGGACGGCATAGCCGATTTCACGCAGGTAATCGCCGTAGACCATCATCCAATGGGAATCGCGCGCTTCGCGAATCAGTCGCCGCCAATCACCCTGGATCTCCACATCCTGCTGACTGCGGCAGATGGCAAAGCAGGGATTGTCGCGCACCACGCACTGGATGCCGACCCAGCGGCCGGTGGCATATTCCGGACTGATCGCGCACATCCGCTGACCGATCGGCACCTCCACTTTCGGTGCCGCGCCGAAGTCGGATTCGTAGTGCGTCATGATCCGCACCGGCTCGTAGCGTTTGCCGTTCATGCGCCGCGGCGCCGTGCAATGGGCACACGTGACCATTCCCTGGTGCGGAAACGTCGAGTTGTGCATGACGACCGGTTTGCCGGAGATGTAGTGCAACAGCATCCCGGGCGGCACGACCACGAAGTCCGATTCGCAGAACGCCAGGTAGCCTTCGTCGTTGAGCCAGCTCAACGGCATGCAGGCCGTGGTGTTGGAGGCGGAGAGGATCGTCCCCATGCACTGGTTGATGGTGATGGCCGGCGCGTCGTGCTCGCTCAGCCACTGGCGAAACACCATGTAGAGGGCGAAGGCGCGCTGCACGAACTGCTTGTCGGTTTCCAGTTTCGTAGCCGGGCAGGTTCAGGTACCGCTCGGTCCAGGCCGCGCACTGCTGCTGCAGTCGCGTCGTCGCCGGCCACTGCCTTCAGGCGGGCGGTGAGGTCATCGTAAGTGACCTCGACGATGTCGAGCTTGTAGCGCTGGCGAGCCACTTCGGGTGCCGTCGCGTCCCATTTCCCGCCGGGTCCACCCAATGCGACGATGCGCTGTCCCACGAAGTTGTTCAAGCCGTACAGCGCGCGGAGTCGCCACAGTACCTCGTCGTAGTCGTCGACCACCACGTCATCCAGCGTGACGCCACCGTGCTGGTCGGCGCTGTTCTGCCGCACCCAGTCGGCGGAGGGAACCTGGAAATGACGCACACCCAGGCATTCGTAACCATAATACGTCGGACCGGACCGGTGCCGCACGAAGACGATCGTGTCACGACGCGGATCGGCCGCGCTGCACGGCTGGAAGAGGGTCGCATTGGAGGCCGCATAGAGCAGCACGACGTCGAAGTCACCCTGCTGCACATGCGGCTGCCTGTTCGGTGGTGGTGACTTTCGCCAGCGGCAAGATCTCCAACGGAAAGTCGGCGCGGGTCGCCAGCGTCTTCAGCTCGCCCGCGATGCGTTGCACTTCCTGCTCGGCCGCCGGTTCATTGACGATCTCGCTCCACGATCGCCACGACGTCTTCTCACGCGGCATCATCACCGCGTGCGCGAGGATCGGCTGCACGCGCAGGGGACGACCTGTCGTGCGCGGCGGCTGGTCGGGATCCCACGGTTCGATCTCCATGCGTGCCGCCGCGGCGGCCGCAGGCAGGCCCAGCATGCCGCCGGCGAACCCCGCGGCCGTCACGGCGTGAAATGCACGACGGGTCAGGCAATGTTCACACATGATCGACTACTCCGCTCGACTTGGCCCAGGGGTTCACCACCGGACGGCGCGTGGCTCGGATCCGATCGCACTTGAGGCGACCGACGCCATTGCCCCTCTTGTAGCCGATCGGCGTGGCGCAGAACAGATGCAGCCAATTCCAGTGCGCAGCAAGGAGTTGTTCCGATCAGGTTGGGTCTGGAAGCCGCCTGCGCCGGCGAGCTCTGCCCACCACTTGCCGCCGCCGGAGCACCGATCCGACAGGAAATATGCCCCAAGCGGGGCAGTCGGTACGCTTGTCGTTTCCACCTGGGGTGGTGAAAGCCGGGAGAAACGGCCCTGGTGATCGTTTTGATATCTGTTCCATCGGTGAGCCTCTTCGCATCGACGGTTCACCTCTTTACCGCGAAGCGGTTACATCCCGCAGCCCAGGGTCGACGCGCTTCGCGGCGCACCCTGGGTTACCGGTTCCCATCCATCCGATACGCCGAAGGCGTTTCACAAGGGTACCCTTTCACAAGGGCTCGGCGCAAACGGATCCTCGTCGTGGTCAGCTGTCAAACCCCTTCGGGGTATCGCGGCCGGCTGTCGCCCGCTTCCCAGGGCGGCGCGGCTGGGCCGCTTACCCTGGGCTGCGGGATGTAACCGCTTCGCGGTAAAGAAAAGAGATGAGCAGTCAATGCGAATCGGCCCCTCAACGGAACAGATTTCGCAACTGCAAGCGGCTCAGACCTACCCAGTGCTTTCACCTTCCCAGTTTCCATCAGTCACTTCCAGATTTTCTCGTGCCAACACGCGCGCCACGGCACTGAAATGCCATGCGCTGTCTATGCTTTTCGGGAATGGCGCGGAGGATGGCAGTTCGTGTGTCTCAGTGAATTCCGGATCTTTGCGAAAAATGGTTGTTTATTCTTTCGGGCCGTTGCGGTACCATAGGCTCCCGCGGGGGGTTCAATACACATCCTTAGCGCCGTGGAGTCTGCCGTTTCCATCGTGGGAATTGTTCGTCATTTTTTGATGTAGTCTTGTTGGGAGGTGGAGTATGAGGAAGTTGAGATGTCGAAATAGGTCAGGTGGGTTCACGCTCGTGGAATTGTTGGTGGTAATCGCAATTATTGGTGTTCTGGTGGCTTTGTTGCTCCCTGCGGTGCAAGCCGTGCGCGAGGCAGCTCGCCGCATGCAGTGCAGCAACCATCTGAAACAGTTCGGTTTGGCGATGCACAATTACCACGACGTGTACAAGACGTTCCCGTATGGAACGAATCCGCACATTCAGCCAGGTTGGATGACTGAATACAGTAAGGGAAGCAATATCCTGAAGTTGTTGCCCTTCATCGAACAGACAGGGTTGTGGGACCAGATTGACTTTCGAGGCAAGTACACGGGAGTCGACGCGCAATGGACCGGCGTCTCGGTCCAGATTTCCATGCTTGGATATGGGCACCGTGGCGTTGCCTCAAATCTTCCCGAACAGAGAGAGCTGCCCAATTGGCGCTGCCCGTCGGACGATTTCCGGAACCTCCCCGACATTTCTTACAGCAACTACGCGATGTCCATGGGCAACCAGTACATGGGCGGAGCGGGCACCGGCTGCGGTGGTTTGGGTATGGACGGTAACAACTTCTTGACTGGCCCTGCCCCTCACGGAGACGGCAAGCTGAGTGACATTTCGGGAGTTGCCTCTCGTTTCTGGGTTTCCGCCCGCATGAATGATGTTCCCGACGGCACGTCGAACACCATCCTCATGGGTGAGATTCGTCCGTTGTGTGGCGATCATATGCAGTACAACCCGTGGTCGCACTGGAACTCAATTTGGGCTGCCACGACCGCACCCATCAACTGGCCGACGTGCCGTGGCGAAAAAGGTGGCAAGGACGACACGACCGGTGGCACTCAGGACTGCAAGCATTTCCGGGCATGGAACGTGTCGATGGGCTTCAAGTCTGCGCCATCCGGCTGGGGCGATGTTCGTGCTTTGTGACGGGTCCGTGCAGTTCCTGGGCGAGACGATTGAGTATCTGACCTACCAACGGCTTGGCGACCGTCGAGACGGCATGCCAGTCGGACCCTACTAAACCGACTTGAGTCTGTATTACCTTGGTCAGGTCCACTCGCCACGTGCGAGCGACTTGGTTCGTTCGCACGTGGCCGTTTTTGCATTAAGAGGAGAATGCCATGAGGGGTGCTTGGGTTGGGGTTGCAGCGGTCGTCATCGTTTGTTTGGTGGGCGGCTGCGGAAAGAAGACCAGAGGACGAACTTTGGCCACGGCCACGGGTGTTGTGACATTTAAGGGCAAGCCGCTGGAAAACGCGAGGGTCGCCTTTCATCTGGCTGATGCCGACGCCGAGTTCAGCTACGGCGTCACGGATGCCGAGGGAAAATTCAAGATGTCCACCTACGGTGTCAACGACGGTGCTATTGTCGGCAAACACAAAGTCACGATTTCGAAGATCGACCTGCCACAGATGAAAGTCGATCCCAAGCAGGCGATGAAGGCTGGTTACCCGGCGAACATGAAAGACTATGAATCCATGATGGGGATCGGCGGCAAGAAGGCTGCCGCGCCGAAGGACGAGGTCCCCGCGAAATACTCCGATTTGAAAACGTCGCAGATTGTCATCGAGGTGAAGACGGACGCCGCGACTAACGACTTCAAGTTCGACTTGGACTGACGCTCGTTATTTCTCGTAGCGTGTCGTGGGGTCTCGAGGCGCGGCCAAGGATCGGAGCCGCCCGGGAGCCAGTTGCCGAATCCTCGCAGGACGGATTGCCAATGCCTCCAGGGACTATGGACGGATTGGCAGTCCGTCCTGCGTTTCCAGCGGAATCTCGTGATTGAGCAGCGCCGCGGGTCATGAATCGCCACGCGGCACAGTGTCCTGCTTCTCTTACGGAATCATCTGCAGTCCCTCCCAGCCGAGATAGTGGGCCCGGATGGGGAGCTTCTCCATCCACCCCCGTACCTCGAGTGTCCGCCACGATCCTGTGTGGGGACCGGCCGCCACGGTCGTTGTCCCAGAGCCACTTTGGCGTGGGCCACAGACAGTACGTCGGGTGGACAGCCTGATAGACGTTTTCGCGGACCCCATTCTGACCGTGGTGGGCCATTTGCACGTAGTCGCAGGGCAGTTTGCCGACCGAGGGTCCGGCGAGCAACTTGTCGCCACCCTCCACTCCCAGATCGGCCAGAAACAGCACCGATTTCTTCCGGTCTGAAACGCGCAGAACCACACTCGAATTGTTGATCGCGTTGCTGGTGATCTCGGGGTTCTTCACCCCCAGGATTTCGATCCGTAGGCCGTCGATGTCGATCACATCGCCGAGTGTGAGTTCGCCGACCGTGCGTTGAGAAGTCGCGAGCACGCGAGTGAAGTTGCGGTAGGCGTTGAGTTCGATTTCGGCGGCATGCTGTGCGACCCAGGATTCGTCAGGGAGGGAGCCGTAAATGGCCTTGATCTCCCGCGTGCCCGGTGCCTGGAGCATCTCGGCCAACGCCCCAAAATGGTCGCTGTGCGCATGAGTGATGAACCATGCTTCGATCTGGCCTCCCAAGCCCTGGAGGAACTCCGCCAGATACGGCGCATCGCCGGCGTTACCTCCGTCAATGACGACGACCTTGCCACCGGCGGTTTGCAGCACATAGGACATCATCTGCGTCGACGTCTGGTTCGGCAACTGCCACAAGGTGCACGAGTCGCGTAGGCCCGCCGGCTTGAGTTCTGCCAGTATCGTCCCGCCGATCGGCACGGAAACGGAAAGCCGGATCGCCTCCGCGCCGTCCCGGGCAAATGCCATCGGCTGGCCGTTCTCGAGATTGATGACCTCGCCGACGCGGAACGGAAGCTCCGCGATCCGCACCGTCGTCGACGGTTCCCGTGCTTCGTGGTTGATGACGAACAGGAATCCTTCCCGCTCGTTGGCACGCACTGCCGCCTCAAGGTCTGGATTCGAGGAATACACGTGGGAGCGGATCCCCGCCGCACGCGTGATGGCCGCGAGCAATGGGCGCAGCTGGGCGCGGGCCGCCGGGTCGTCCTTGTCCCACGCAGCGAAGTACGTGTCCTGCAGACAGAAGCCGAGCAAAAATGCCTGGCCGCTGCCGGTCTGTTTGCGCACCAGCGCCGCGCCCGGAAGCAGCCGTGGCCAACACCTGTCCGTCAACCGCCGTACAGGAGCGCGGGCTGACAAGCGTGAGGGCCAGGTCCACACCCAGGGCCTTGCCCTCCAGTCGAACCGACTCGACGACAGTCTCATCCGGTGCCGGGTCCGGCCGTAGGGCCCAGCTGGGCGGCCGCGTGACAGAGGGTACCCAATGCCCGGCCCGCGCGATGCGGCCCGTCTGCGTGTCTCGGACCCCGAACAGCTCCTCACACACAGTCATCGGCTGGCGGAGTTCGTTGCGGTGCGGCACACAGTCGGCGATCACGGTTCCGCCATTGCGCACGAATCCGACAATATGTCTGGCAACCGCCTCCGGCAGCAGTTCCACATCGAACAACACGAGCACGTCGTAGCCGAGCAGCGTGTCGTCCGTGATCTGATCCTCGTGGAGCATGTCCAGTTCGCCGAAGTGGCGCAGGAACAGCTCGAACGACAACCCGACATTGAAGTACTCCTGTTGCAGCTGGAGATATTGCGTTCGCGGAAAGAGCATGCACGCTTTGGCCCGGACCTTGGGCGCATCGAGCAGCCGCGCACCAGTCTTCTGCAAGAGGTTCAGTCCTTTCCCCAAGGACTCCCAATGTCCCGCGCTCACCGGGACGTTGTAGCCGGTCAACAGGTAGTTCGCGCCCTGCGCCACGGCCGTCATGCTGGTTTCGCTCTCCACCCAGTGCATGGCCTCGAGCGACGGAGAGAGGAAATCGGCGAACCAGGCCGGATGGTACGTGCCGACCCAGAACCCCACGTCCTTGTGGCAGGCGGTCGTCAAGCCGCGCATCTCCGCGAAGGAGTAATGAGTCTGGCTCATGCGCGGTTTGGCCACCTGGCCCAGTGCGCCCGAACCGGAAATCAAACATCATGTACGGATAAATGTCGTAGATGAACAGGTCCGCGAAATCGCCGCCCCAGTGGAACACATCGTCGATAGCGAGTTCCGCATTCGATGTGCATCCGCCGCCAAACGTGTTGTGACTGTCGTGCGTCAACGTTGTGCGGAGCCCCGGGGCGATCTCCTGGACAACACCGTACACCTGCCGCCAGCCGTCGGGGAAATAGCTCGAACGGAAATTAAGCACGTCGGCCCACTTGCGTGCATCGTCCCGAATGCTCTCCAAATCGGGCGGCAAGGCATAGCCATACCGCCGTGCGAATTCCGCCTTCACCTCCGCGTTGTAGCCAAACGATTGCGGACCGGCATGAAAGGGCTCGTCCTGGTAAATCAGGGCGTTGTAGACACCGGTCAGGTTCCGCAGCGGCGCCAGCGCCTGCTGGGCGGCGGCGCGGACGGCGTCGCGCGCGGTCGGGAGAGTAGACACACGGCTGCGGCGGCTCCGAGCGTCCAAACAGCTCGAGCGCACCCACCTCGTACGTGAAGATCATCCCCTTCGACCGGGCATAGGCCAGGATCACCGCCTCCTCCTCGGCCGGACGATGCGTGGGCACCTGGATGCCCCGGAAACCGTGTTCCCACAGGTTGTCCACGGTAGCCCGCAAGATCTCCTCGCTCAGCGGACCTTCCTCGCCGTGCCAGCCCGGCCCGGCCGGCACCGGTGAAAACTGCGTGACCGCCGGAAAGAAGTCGATCTCCTCGGCCGACGCTCGCGCGATCCAGCCCGCCGCGAGAACCGCGATCCCCACACACAGATAACAGGACATGTACCGATTCATAGGCATGCAACTCTGGATTCGTGGGAACCGTAGATGGATGAACAGGGAACCATCGAGGTTCGAGGTCTTGACCCCGCAGCATACCACGCTGGTGGAGTGGTGAAAGGCCGGGAGAAACAGCCCTGGTGGTGGTTTTGAAATCTGTTCCATCGGTGAGCCTCTTCGCATCGACGGTTCACTTCTTCACCGCGACCCCTGTGCGAGGTTGGCGGCCCTGCACCAGGGGCGTTGCCCCAGGCTACGGTGAAATAGGCCTTCGGCCAAAGGTTTGCCTCGTCATGGGCGTTGCCCCAGGCTACGGTGAAATAGGCCTTCGGCCAAAGGTTTGCCTCGTCATGGGCGTTGCCCCAGGCTACGGTGATTATGGCCTTCGGCCAACTGCGCGATATAACCGCTGTCACGGTAAAGAGATGGGCAGTCAATGCGAATTGGCCCATCAATGGGAACCAAGCACGCGTCACTTCCCGCTCGCGCCATGAGAGCCTGCTCCCGTACGCCGCCTCGTAACTCCCTTGACAGGTCAAGAGGCCTTGGGCCGCGACAGAGTCTATAATGTCGTCGCTGGGTCACGATCGGTACCGCGGCCGAGGGGAATCGAACATTGATGAAGGGAGAACCTGTCGATGAACTGTTCGAAACGGATCCACATCGCCTTGACGGCGTTCTGCTTTGCCGGGGGACTGTCCCTCTCGACCGTCATCGTCACCTCCGTGTTGCGGGCCGACGAGGTGCAGGAAACAACGCCGCAGCCTCGCTATCAGCGCACGAGCTACGGACACGAAGCGGAGACGCTCGAGAACCAGCACATCCGCCTGCTGATGTTCAAACGACTGAGTGGTTGGGGGTGGGGTGAGATCCGCACACCCACCGGCACGCACGTGGCGGTGCTGGACCACTTGGGCGAGGTGATGCTGCGAGATCAGGACATCCCCATGCGTCTGGAGGCGGAGAAATTTCCCAGCAGAGAGTCGACAGCCGAAGGTGAACGTCTGGTGTTCGATGTCAGGTCCCTGGTCGTGCGGGAGAAGCTGCAGGGGACATCGTTCGACGAGTGGATGCGCTACCCCTTGGAGCAACCTTGCCTGGTCGGGCAAGTCAGCGTCACGATGCCGTCCGACCGACCCATCATCTTCTTACAGTACCGGCTGCGTGCCACCGGCAATTTCTGCGCCCGCTACATTCGCGGTCCCTGGCTGCGCGTGGGAGAAGGGTCGTTCGGGGCGGCGAAAACCGATGCGATCTTTCCCGGAGTCGAGTGGGTAATCGGCGACGAGTGGTCGAGTGGTACCGACTGGTTCAAAGACCCGTGGGCGATGCGCGCGTGCCACATCCGAATAAAGTCGCCATTCCGCTCATGGCGATCAGCCACGACGGAATCGGAATTGGCCTGGCGTGGGACCCGCACCAGGTCGCGACGCGCTGGTTCAACCTTCGCGGTCATGTCCCGCAACCGGTGTTCGCTTGCCCGAACTTCATCGATCGCCTCAACAACAACCTGCTGGGCCTCATGGTGCCGGACGCGTCCGGCGAGTCGCACGAGAACCAGGTTTATGCGGAACCGCCCCTGGAGCTGAAGAATGAACAGCGCGTCGAATTCGATGCGGAGATCTGGCTGAGCCAGGGGAACAGTCTGCAAGTGGTCGTGGACTACGTGAAACGTCACGCTCTGCCCGAGCCGCCGGCACCCCGCTGGCCGCTGGACGAGACACTGCACAAGATCGCGGAGGCGTATAACACGAACCTGTGGCATGCAGGACAAGGTTTTGGCATTCCGCAAGCGAACCAGATCGGCCCGCATCCGCCGTCGTTCCTGCACCGTTACCTTCAGGAGAACGCGGGTACGCCGCTGGCCCAACAGCTGCAGGCGAAAGTCGCGTGGTGCCGCGGGCAAGCGGCGGATGAGAATCGCGAGGCTCCCACACGCGAAGCGCTCCTGGACCGGGGGCGCGAGTTGCTGGCCCTGCAGCAGCCGGACGGCTCGTTCACCTTTGATCCCGACGGACGGCACTACGCCAAGGATGATTTCGTGGTGGCCCGCTCCTTCATCGAACCGATGGGACATGCGGGCGACACCGCGCTGGACATCACGATGGGCCCCGCCCGCGAGCTGTTGCGCCTGGCTCAACAGACGGACGATCCCTCACTCCGCGCCGGCGCACGCAGGGCGCTCGAGCACTGCATGCCCCTCCAGCGCCCCGAAGCGGGTGACTTCTGGGAAACTCCGCTCCACGCGCCCAATCTGCTCGCGGCCGGACATGCCGCCATCGCGTATTACCTCGGTTACGAGTTGTTCGGCGACCCACGGTACAAAGAGAAAGCGGTCTACTGGCTGCGTTCGATCCTGCCCTTCACTCATCTCTGGAACCCGGCGAATGTCCCCATGCTGTACAACACCAAGCCCTGTCTCTGCTCCAGCGACTGGTACTTCGCCAACTGGGTCCGCGATCACGTGCAGTGGGAAGTGCTGTCGGTGTTCAACGATTCGACGGCCCAAGGTATCAGGTGGCACGAAGTCGATCCTGAGATCGACTGGCAGCGGTTTCACCGCGGCATCACGGTGGCAGCCATCCGCTGGTTGAGCGATCACCGCCGTGACGACTGGCGTCCCCACAACATTCCCCAGACGCTCGAAGCGTATCGCGCGGGGAGATTCGACATGTGTTTTCCCGACACACACAATTCCACGAGCGGCAACTACGGCGGTATGTTCATCCTGCCCGATCCGGTGGCTCAGAACATCTACGGCGTACTTGATGACGGAAAGTGAGTGGCGGGACTCGAATGGTCCCCACCGCTCGACGCGGACATCATCGCGTACCTGTCGCACCAGGGCTTCTTGGACAACTCACTGCACGAACGCTTGTCCTTGCCGATAGAGTGCGAGATGCTGTCGGACCTGAGCGGCGAGCTCGTCCAGCTTTCGCGAGTTGGCCAGCTGCAGCGCCTGCTCAGCAATGGGCACGGCGCGCTCGAATTGTCCTGCGGCGGCATAGGCAGCGGCCAGCACGTCGGCGACTTGGGGATCTTGCTGGCGGGTCACCTGCCAGGCAAGTTCCGCCCAGGCGACCGCCTGCTGGGGGTCGCGCTGCGTCGCCTCCGGGTGCGTTGCCAGTATCCAGGCCGCTCCGCTGAGTGATGTCGGGTCGTGCGGTGCCAGCTGCAGGGCCTTCCGAAAACGTTCCAACGCCTGGTTCCATCGTTTTGAGTTCTGCATCAAGTAGGCCAGGCTGAGATGGGCTTCGACCAGATTCGGATCGAGGGCGGCCGCCCGCTGATACGCCTCCGCTGCCTGGTCCGGATGCCCGGATGACATCAACACGTTGCCAAGCCCAGATGGGCTCGCGCCAAGCCGGGTTGCAGCTGCAAGGCCTGCTGAAAACAAGCCGTGCGCCTGCTCAGGACGACCCACCATCGCCAAGGCCCATCCCAGCCGGACGTGGACGTCGGCATTGCCGGCGATCCTGCTGCAAAGCCTCCTGGTAATGCAGAATGGCTTCCTCCGGCCGTTGCTGGACGAGCAGGATTCCGGCCAGACTCACATGTGCATCCGCCTGCTCGGGGTCGCTGCGCAGCGACGTCTGATAGTATTCCGCGGCCTCCGGCAGACGTCCGTCCGCTTGCAGCAAAACGCCCAGCTGGTAGTTGGCCGCGGCATGGTCAGGTTGCACGGCGAGCACCTGGCGAAATTCCTGCTCGGCCTGCGCCGGTTCTCCCGCAGTGGCCAGGGCGATGGCCAACTTGTGACGCGCCGGACGTCGTTGGGCTTGGTGGCCAAGGCCCGGCGGTAGAACGGAATCGCATCTGCGATGCCGCCCTTGCGATTGCAGCAGAGCCGCCATGCTCGAGATTCGCCTTGGGATGGTCCGGCATCTCTTTCAAAGCCTGCTGGTACTCCAGCACCGCGTCTGCGCAGCCGGCCCTCCGCTTCCAGAAGCTGTCCGCGGCTGACGGCCATGTGGGCCACGATCTCCCGCAGGTTCTGTTCACGAATTCTGCGGGCGGCGGCCAGCCATTCGTCACTGCTTCCCTCCACCACCGTCGAAAAGGAGGACAGGTGACGGCGCACCAGCGACACGGCATCCCGCGCGTCGGAGGGCCCGAGCAGCGTCACGTATTCGAGATACGGTCGGTCGTCACGATAAATGTCCCCTCCCTGCGCTCAACTTCCGCAGCTGCTCGGGGCCGCACAAGAAACCGGCCAGAAACACATCCGGGCGAGACAGATAATACGACGGGCCACCCCAATAGGCGTAGTCCAGATCCTGTTTCAATGGTGAACCATCGGCGATCCGTGTCTTCAACTGCTGTGGATTCAGGGTGATCGGTTGACCTTCCGTACCGATCAGCAGGAGCTCCGACGTGTTGTACCACAGCACGCTTTGCGGAAAGACGTGCAGAAACGTGGCCACCATCGTACGGAATTCTTCCGGGCCAAAGAAATCAATCGGCAGGAACTGGCACACCAATCCCTCGGGGCGCAGTCGGCTGCGGATCCGCTGGTAGAAATCGGCGGTGTAGAACGAGGCCACGCGGGGCCGGTAGATCTGTCCCACCTCGATCGAAATCAGGTCGTACTGGTCGCTGGTATGGGTCACGTAATTGCGGCCGTCTTCCACAATCAGATGGACTCGTGGATCGTTCATCCAGACCGAGTCGAAATACTGCTTCACCAGGTCCACGAGTCCGTCCTCGATCTCCACACAATCCAGGCGATCGATGTCGTGCAGCAGGAAGCTGCGGGCGGTCTGGCCGGTTCCCAGTCCGATCACCAGCACCGACTTGGGATCCCGGTGCAGCAGGGCCGGGATATGCGCCGCCATGACCTGGTGATTCTTGCGGTTCTGGCCTTGCCACATCCGGTTGATTTCCAGCTGCAAGAGATCCCCCTTGCGCACCACGGAGACGTTGGCGCCGATACCCTCGCGAAAATCGACCAACGTTCCTTCGGTGGCCAGGAAATCCTGCGGCAATTGTGTCCGGCAGTAGTACGGAATGGCCGCCCAAAGCAGAACGCTGACGGCAGTCCAGCCCGTGCGCAATCGCCAGGAGGCTCCCGGTTTCAACGTCCACCAGGCCACGATGCCAATCAGCAGGCTCATTCCCGTGGTCAGAAACAAGGTGATCTGCAACCCCAACAGGGGCAATGCCGCGAATCCGGCGACGAGCGAACCGGCAATGCCGCCGATCATGTTGATCGCCGCCATCTTCCCGACACCTGAGCCCGTCTGGGAAGCGTCGTGGACGATCAGGCGGACGGCCAGCGGAAACGATAGTCCGGAGAGAATCGCCGGTACGAGCATCACCAGCATGATCACGCCCAACTGCTGGCCGACCGAGACGGGGCTCAGCCAGTCGCCCCACCAGGCGGGCCGCAGTTGCATCACCACCATGACGGCCAGTCCGCTGGCAACCTGTGCCGCGCCGAAGAGACCTGCGCGCCAGCGCAATCGATCGGACACCACCGCCGACAGCAGACTGCCGAGCACGATACCCAGCAACACGACCGTCAAGGTCAACGTGTAGGTGGAGACCGTATTCGGCATCCACAGCGACAGGTATCTCGTCCAAAGAACTTCGTGGGCCAAGGCGACGAAGCCCACTCCAAAGAACAACCAGGCGAGGATGGCGGGTGTGGCCTGCTGAGAGGCCGAGGGCTCAAAGTCCCCGGGTGATTCACCTAGGTCGTCGGCAGGTTGCTCGATCTCCAAGTCCGATCCCTGGGCCAGCCGGAATGCGATCAAGCCGACCAGCGAGGTTCAATCCGCCGGCCAGGTAGATCGAGGCGTTTACGCCGATGTGTGGAATCAACCAGAATCCGCAGACGGCGCTCCCGACCGCTGCACCCAGTGTGTTGAGCCCGTACAGCAAACCGACGCCTCGCGATATGCGCCGCGGTGCAGCACGTACTGCCGGCAAAACAACGGCAGGCTTCCTCCCATCAACGTCGTCGCCGGCAGGATCACGATCGTGACCACGACCAGCCGAGTGAGTGTCAAGAGCGGTGCGGAGTGGAGGACATGCGGATAGATCGTCCCGTAGATCGCAGTCGGTCAGCTGAAACAGTGTCGGGCTCAGGATGGCCAACAAACCCACACCCATTTCCAACCAGGCGTACACACGTAACGGGCGGGCCGTTCTGGGGCTGTACACACCCACCACATAACTGCCCAGTGCCAGTCCGGCAAAGAACACGGCCAGTACGGCGCTGAGGGCCCAGGTGGCGCTGCCGAATGCCAAAGACGCCTTGCGAATCCAACAGATCTCGTACACCAGTGCCACGAGGCCCGTCACGAAAAGGCAGCTGCCCGCTATCAGCAGCGTGACAGCCGACGAGCGGTTCGAAGCTACGCGCGGAGAGGCCATGCACGAATCCTGGAATGACACCGCGGGCCTGCGGCAAACCAATGCACCCCATTCTGCCGGGTCACACCTTCCAGTGCCAGCCGGGCGCGGGGATCGTCGTATGTCTTGTGAACTTCCCACGGAAAGTCCAGCCACCGTGATTGCCATCCGGACGGCACTTCTCTAGCATCGTTCCTGACGCGCGAGTTCCAGGCAGGCATGTCGGATCGGGACTCCACCGGCCGGCTTTCATTCGCCGGGGCGTCTTTCCAAAACCAACGAGGCCGGGTTGCGGGTCGGGGGAAGTCAAGCCGCCGGGAGGCGATGAGGTTGGCCAGAATTCGAGGTTATTCCCGCGGCACTGACGTTAGTGCTGGCCGGAGGTTGCGCAGCGTTGGCGCACGAGCTGCTCTGGACGCGTCGGCTGATCGATCTGCTGGGGGCCAGTTCCGCGTCCAGCACGCGGGTCTTCAGCTGTTTCTTCTTTGGGTTGGCGATGGGTGCGGCGGTGACCCCGCGGCTGATCCGTCGGCTGCGACGGCCGTGGCGGGCCGCGGGCCTGGCGGAAGCGGGGGTGGCGCTGATGGCCCTGCCGGCCTACTATCTGCCCGTGTGGAGTGGCTGGATCTGGCCGACGCTGGGTACCGAACGGCTGATCGGCTGGCAAGGAGCGGCGGTCAAGCTGGCACTCTCGTTGATCGTGGTGTTTCCGCCCGCGTTCTGCATGGGGATGGCGTTGCCGCTGACGGCCGTGCGCGTTGCTGCGGGATCGGTTCGAGCTGGCTCGACACGGCATCTGGCTGTACGCGGTCAACACGCTCGGCGGCGTGGTGGGACTCGTCCTGGTGTCGTTGTTCGCGTTGCATCGGATCGGCGCGGACGGTTCGATGCAATTGGCCATGCTCATCAACGTGGCGGTCGCGGCCGGTTGTCTGCTGCTGGACCTGAGCCAGCCGCGACGAAGCGAGGTGACCGGGGACGAGCGGACGCGTCGCCAGCGATTGGCTTGGCGGTGTTTGGACCGGCGTTGGCGGTGGCCACGATTTCTGGCGGCGGCATTTTGGGTTTTGAAGTGATCGCGTTGCAGTTGGTAGCGCTTTCCGCACCCCTTTCCTTTTACGCGCCCGCGGCCGTACTGACGTCGGTCATCTTGCTGCTGGGAGTGGCCGCCTTGATCGTGCCCTGGCTGTGGAGCGTGACAGGCGATGCGGGGCGGCTTGTATTCCTCGGGCTGCTCGGCACGGCGTTGCTCATGGCGATCTCGCCTCTGTGTTTCTATCAGTTGGCTCACTGGGCGGAGCTGGGTCCGCGTGAGTCGCTGTGGGCGTTTCTGGCCGTGCTCAGTGGCGTGACGCTCGCCGGATTGGGACCGACGCTGCTGGTGGCCGGCCTGGTCTTCCCTGCCTTGTTGGCGTGGTTCGGGCAGAAGGGCGAAGATCGCTACGGGAGTCAGTGGGGATGGCTGCTGGCGGCCAACGGACTGGGGGGGTTGCTCGGGGCCGAAGTCACGTACCGGCTACTGCTGCCGGCCACGGGCGTGTATCAGGCGGTGGGTGCCGTGGCGGTGTTCTACGCACTGGCCGCCGGTGGCTGGGCGTGGTCGCAGCGTCCGCGTCCAGGGAGGCAGCTCGCCATGGCGCTCGTCGTCGTCGCGGCGGCGCTGCTGTTGGCACGTGGGCCGCTGTCCTGGTTGCCTCAGTTGGATTCGCAGGGGATCGTCATTCTCGACGAACAGAATGGTCGGGAAGGGCTGGTGGCCGTGGTGGAATCCCCAAGACTGGGTCGCCGCATCATCTTGTCGAACCAGTACGTGCTGGGAAACACCGAACTCCGCTACGACCAGGAGCGATTGGCCCACGTGCCTTTGGTTTTGCATCCCGATCCGCGGCGCGTCATGTTCATCGGATTGGCGACAGGCATCACGCCGGGTGCCGCGTTGGAGCATCCGAGTGTGGAATCGCTAACCTCGGTTGAACTCTCGCCGCTGGTGGTGCGGGCCGCCGACCAGTATTTTGGTCCCTTCAATCACGAGATCACGCGTAGCGATCGGGGTGTGGTCGTTGTGGAAGACGCTCGTACGTATTTGGCGGCTGCGCCCGGCGAGTTCGACGTGGTGGTGGGGGACCTGTTTCTTCCCTGGGCGGCGGGCGAAGCTCGCCTGTACAGCCTCGAACACTTTCGCTCCGCGCACGATTCGTTGCGCGAAGGGGGCGTGTTCTGCCAGTGGCTGGCCGCGTATCAGTTCACGCCCGCACATGTGGATGTGATTCGAGACACGTTCTGCCGGGTTTTTCCGCCGCGCCTACGTGTTTCGCGGGACATTTGAATGCAGGTACCCGGTCTTGGCGTTCGTCGGTTTCCGAGATGGCATGCTCGACTGGTCGACGATCCGCGCCCGTTGCGACGCGCTGCGCGGCTCGAGCGACGTGCGCGACCCCCTCGCTCGCCACGTGGAAGGTCTGGCGATGCTCTACCTGGGCACGACACAAGACGGAGGTGGGCCGATCAATACGCTCTCCAACATGCGCGTCGAATTGGCGGCCGGACGCGATCGAGTCAGCCGGCCGGCGTGGCGTGCGTATCTGTCGGGTGAAGCCTGGCTGCAGTTTGTGGCCGATCGGTATCTGGATCGCTTCGACACACCGAGCGTCGGCGACCTTGACCTGTTCAAGCTGGCCTGGTTGGGGCAGCGCCTGTCGTTCCTGGAGGCCGTGCGGCAATTTGAAGGTCCCCTGTCGTCCGAGGATCGGGACCAGTTTCCTCGCATACAGCGAGAGGTTCAGCGGGATTTTCCCCCGGTCTTCCGCGCCGACCAGGACGCCGATTGGTCCCGATTTCCCGGCGACGCCTCGCTGTGGCTGACGCCGCCTTGACGCGGTTGTACGGCGTCCGGTCTTGCGGGCCGGTGCGCCGTGGGGGCGAATGGCGGTCTCCCCCCATCGATGCCTGCGAGGAACTGGAGCGAGGAAGTTTTCTGGAGTCCCAGGGAAACTTGTTCCGCCGCCCGATGCGGGCTATCATGCGTGCTGCTGTCTCTTGGGGAGAGAGCCTTAGCACCGCGAAAACCTTCCTTCTGAACACACCGAAGCGGGAGATGAGACGATGGATCTACATGGCGATGGTGCCCTGTCTGCGAATAACCAACGAACTGCGAGTTCTGGGTTGTTGAGGATCACAACCATTCTGTCCCTGATCCTGGCGATCCTCGCCTGCGGCATCCTGGCGGGCGTCGTGATCATCGGTTTCCCCATCTTCCATGTGCCCGCCGAGTTGACGATACAATTTCCTCCCGAGGAGATTGCACGAGTGCGCGAAGCGTCCATGCGGCAGACGGCGATGCTCAACGCCACCGTGGCACTCGGCGTTCTCGGCTTCGTGATGAGTCTTCTGTTCGGGATGGGCGAGGCGGCGGCCAGGCGTTTTGCGGATGGTACCACCGTGCGACTCGTGCCGGGGATCATCCTGGCGACCGCCATGGGCTGTGCCGGCGCCGTAGTGGGACAGCTCCTGGTCAATTTGCTTCATGTTCCCGAGGGACCGCTCACACCGATCGTCCGCACGTTCATCGTGCAGGCCGGCATGTTCGGACTGTTCGGGCTGGGTGTGGGTGCTGCCTTGGGCTTCGTCGCGGGTGGCGCACGCACCGCAAGTGTCGTGGCGGTATCAGGTCTGCTGGCGGGTATCGTGGCGGCGTTTGTGTTTCCGGTGGCAAGTACTTTTGTAATGCCCGACCTGCAAACGGAACTCGTGATGCCCGGCGGTGTGCTGCGCGGGCAGAAACACACGCCAGGACTGCTCCTCTACCTGGGCGTGCTGGCGGTGGCCTTGGGGCTCATTCTGCCTCTCGGCAGTCGCGGGACCAAGCCGAAAACTGGAGGATGACGAGGCCGGACGAGGCCGGCGCGATCAGGGGCGAGTGCTGTCGGCTATCGAGCCTCCTCAGCGGATCCCGATTCGAGGATGGTCAGCCGCTGGTCGGCAGCCACACCTTGCCGCACGTCGATGCCGCCCCCCAGCCAGTGCACCTCGATGCGATCGATGTGTGCGTGAGACCCGAGTCCGAAGTGGAGCCGTGCACCCCAGTAACTCTGGTAACCGCGGCCGCTATGCACTTCGTCCACGAGCGATAGTTCGCCGGCCACGACGCGGACGCGCGCCCCACTCCGTCGCGATTGGTGCGGGTCCCGCGCAGCTCAACTTGCAGCCAGTGGTCCGTGCTGCCGTTTTCTCGCAGCCTGTTTCTCAGGACGGTCGGCGCCTGGCGGGAATTGAGAATCACGACGTCCAGATCGCCGTCGTTATCCAGGTCGTCGAAGGCCGCGCCCCGGCTGCTGGCGCGGACCAGCGGACCATCGCCGCACCGCGTGGAGATATCGGCGAAACGAGCCTGGCCGGTTTCCACGAGCAGATTCTTCAACACGAGATTGGGCGCGCGATAGACCGTGTTCTCGTCCCGGTCATCCAAGTGACCGCAGGCCACGAACAGGTCCCGATCGCCATCGTTGTCCAGGTCCACGAGCCCACATCCCCAGGTGACATGGGCCAGTGTTCCCTCGCCGGCCCCGGTGACGCGCGTCACATCGCGAAATCCCCCGTCCCCCAGATTGCGATACAGCGTGGCCATTTCGTACTGGTAGGCAGTTACGTACAAATCGAGCCAGCCGTCGTTGTCAAAGTCGCCGCAATCGGTGCCCATACTGCCCCGCGAGATTCCCAGGCCGTCAAATGCTGCGCCGCTGTACACTCCGGTCTCGGCGAACGCGCCGTGCCCGTCGTTCTGGAAGAGGAAATTCGCCATTTCGTCGTTGGCTACGTAGATGTCCGTGTCGCCATCGCCATCGAAATCACCACAGACGGTTCCCATCCCGGTCCCTTCCCGGCTGCCGATGCCGGACGACTGGCTGACATCCGTCCAGCTCTCGTCCCCCTCGTTGCGCAGCAGCGTGTTGGTTTCCCGCGGATAGTCCAGTGGGCCGGGGTACACGGTTCGGCCCATGCTTGCGCAGTGCGCGGTGCGTCGCCTCGGAAAACTGCACGTAGTTGGCGACGAACAGATCGAGGTCTCCATCACCTTCCATGTCCAGATAGCAGGTTCCTGCTCCGACGCGTTGGCCGCGCGCAACTCGGCCGTCGTCACGTCGGTGAACGTGCCATCCCCGTTGTTGCGATACTGCACGTTCGGACCGGAATTGCTCAGGTAGATGTCTGGATATCCGTCGCTATTGTAGTCGGCTACCGCGATACCCAGACCGAATGCGGTGCAGTCGATACCTGCCGAGAGGCTGACGTCCTGAAACTGCCACGCACCGAGATTCCGATACAGCGCGTGGCGCGGCGGACGATCGACGTCCTGACCCGACAGAGGAGCCCCATTGCAGAAATAGATGTCCGTCAGGCCGTCCCCATCGTAGTCGAAGAGGGCCAAACCGCAGGACACGGTTTCCATAATGAAGTGCTTGCCCGAGCTGCCGTCGGTATGCACGAACTGGATGCCGGATCGTTCGGTCCAGTCGGCCAGTTCGAGCGGTCCGGGCGCCGCGTGTTTCTCGGCGGCAGAGGGTGGTTTTTGTTCGAGTGGGGCGCCACCGCCGGTCGGGCGGGACGCGTTGCCGTCACAGCCGGCCAGCGCCACGGCGAATGCCAGGCTGACGCCGGCCGCCAGCATGATGCCGAAACGCCTCGCTGAGCGGTGGATGGTCATGGCTCGCGTTGGTCCGCATTGGCACGCAGGCGGTGGAAGGACGCGCCGGCCGCATCTCCACGTGCTTCGTTGTACTTGGCCAGTGCCCGATGCGCGCCGGCGTGATCGGGCTGCAGCTCCAGGGCGGCACGTATCCAGCGGGCCGCGTCGTCGGGCGCCCCGTACTCCAGCAAAATGGACCCGATCTCGTACCGCAGCTCGGCGTCGTTGGGTCGCTCCAGCGATTCGCGAAAGAGGCGATCCACACGGCCGAGTTGCTCGCCCGCCTGGACCACGAAATCCAGGTGCGGCTTGGCCTCGTCGGTGCGCCCAGCGCCGACAGCGTTCTCCCCAGCGCATCGCGGGCCAGCGTGTCATACGGCCGCTCGGCGACCACCGCTTCGAGATCCGGGAGTGCCTCCGCGGCCTGTCCCTCGGCGAGCTTGAGCTGTCCCCGCAAACGGCGGGCCTCGTAGTGATCCGGCGCTCGTTGCAGCGTCTCCTCCAGCCGTGGCGGGACCTCGGCCAGATTGCCGCGCTGGTAGGCGCAGCGCGCTAACCCAAAGTAGACCTGGGGATCGTCCGGGGCCTCCTGCAGGCATTGCGTCAATTCGGATTCGGCCTGATCCAGCTGATTGGTTACCACGAGAATGTCGGCCAGTTCTCTCCGCATGGCCGTCCGGTCGGGTGCCAGGGCCAGCCCCTGCCGATAGATCTGCTCAGCCTCGGTATACTTGTCGAGACTCCGCATCAGGTAGGCACGCATGAAATACGGTTGCGGATCCTTCGGGAAAGACTCCTGCCAGAGGTCGAGCAGCCGTAAGGCTTCCGCGGTCCGCAGGTTGACGAAAAAGCCCTGCACGAACGCTTCACAGACGTCCGGGCCATCCGCGCCGGCGTCGATCAGCATGTCGGGCAGCAGCGGCTCCACCTCTCCCAGCCGACCCGATTGGGCCAGGACCAGCCGCCGTTCCAACTCGATCCGCCGCGCGTCGCCTCCCAAGGTCTCGGCGCGGTCCAGCAGCAAGGACGTCCGAGGCAAGTCGCCCAGACGACGATGCGTGCGAGCCAGCCAGAGGAGCGTGTGCGGATTGTCGAGATCGCGGCGCAGCGCAGTGCGCAGAGAGTCCAGCGTTTCCGCCTCGCGGCGTTTGTCCAACGACATGCGGGCCCGTGCCTGCCGATACTGGACGATCAGAGGATCCCAGAACCAGACCAGCGCGGTGGTGAGCGCCGTCAGCAGCAGCAGGCGGAGCAGCAGGCGGCCGCGCCGAGGACTCGCACCGCCTGCTTCCGGCTGGGACGCTGGCTCGGAGCCCAGCGGCGGCGAAGGGACCGGCGTCTCAGAGAGTGAATCGGACACGATGAATCCCCGCCCTGGTAGGCTCACGGTGCTGCATGCTGTTGCTTCATGATAGATGTGGTGCGCGGGGCCAGCAATGGCGCGGCGAGGATCCGCGTTCACGCTTAGGCCCTGCGAGGAAACGAGTTACCGGATTCGCCGTAGGACGGATTGCCAATCCGTCCAGGAAAACACGGACGGATTAGCAATCCGTCCAGGAAAACACGGACGAATTAGCAACCCGTCCAGGAAAACACGGACGGATTAGCAACCCGTCCAGGAAAACACGGACGGATTAGCAATCCGTCCTACAGCCAATTCGGCACGTTATTGTCTTGCAGAGACTTAGCGGCGCTTGCCCCTGGGAGTTCGGGATTCCCTGTGGATGGTTCTCGTCCTGCGCCCCGCGGACCATGTCCGCGTCGGGGACCGTGGATCATCTCCGGCCGGGGGCGTGTTGGCCCCTTGCGCCCGCGGGCTTATAATCGACCCGGAGGTTGGCTTGTCGACGAATCAACAAACTCAGGAGTTCTCTTCGCGCCGGGTCGGCCGCGGCCGCGTCGTGCTGGTCGCCTTGCTGTTCGGCCTGGCGATCGTGCTGATCGGTGTGAAACTCCTTGGGTGGCTATCGGCTCCGTCAGATATCGAGCGGATCTACCGCGCGGGACTCGCCGCGATGGACCGCGGCGAGCTGCCGGCCGTGCAGGCGGCGGCCGAAGCGCTGGCTGGACTGCCGGACGCCGATGCGCAACGGCACGTGCTGGAAGGTGTCGTGCACCTGCGCAGCGGACGGCTCCTCGGGGCGATCGCCGAGTTCCGGCCAGCCTTGGAACAGCCGGAGACTGCCCCCCTGGCCAACATGCTGGCTGGAGACGCGCTCTACCGTAACCGACAGTACCGCGAAGCGATCGAAGCGCTCACGGTCGCCACCGAGCAGGACAATTCGCTCACCGATGCGCACCGTCGGCTGGCAGCCGTGCTGTACGACATCGGGTCCACCGAAGCGGCTGTCAAAGAGTTGCGGATTGTGTCCGAGCAGGACCCGAGTGATCCCCGACCGCACCAGATGATCGGCCTGATCTACAAAGATATGGAGTCGTTCGAGCCGGCCATCGAGGAGTATCGGGAAGCCTTGCGGCGCGACCCGCTGATGCCGCTGCGGGACAATGTTCTGCTGGATCTGGCCACCTGCCTGCTCAAGACATCCCGCTACGACGAACTGGCCGAGGTCGTCGCGGAAAGTCCGCGCTCGGCAGACTTCCTGACGATTCTGGCCGAGGCCAAGCTGAAGCAAGAGGATGCTGCCGAGGCCAACCTGTTGATCGAGGAAGCGCTCCTCCTCACGCCGGATCATTTCGAAGCCCTGCTGCTCAAGGGGACGGTCGAACTCGCGGAAGGGGCTGCCGACCAGGCCGCCGCCACGCTCGAAAAAATCGCTGGCCAGCAACCGATGGACGTGCGCGTGCATCTCAAGCTGTCGCAGGCCTATTCGCGTCTGGGCCAGGTCGAACGCGCGCGGGCGGAGTCGGAGGAGGCCGCACGCATTCGGAACCTGCGGGCCCGCTTCGCGAATCTGCACGGGCATGCCTCGGTCGATACGGGCAATGCCGATCTGCGCTATCAAATTGGTGTCGTGGCCCGGCAGCTGGGTCGCGAAGACCTGGCGGTCACCTGGTTCATGGCTGCCGTCGCGCTCGATCCGACGCATGCCGGTGCCCGCGAGGCACTACAGGCCGGTCCCGCCGCCACACGCGACACGGACGGTCCCGCCCAGCCGCCCGCCGAGAAGGACGCGCCTGCGGCCGAACAACCCGCCGGAGGCTCGTGATCACAGCGCGGGAAGCGCCGCCGTCGGGCGCACGCCGAAGTGTCCCCCAGAAAAAACTCTCAGCTTCCTTCCGACGGAGAACGTACGACCGCGTCACTTCCCTCGATCAGGATGATGCGCTGCCCGCCGTCCACGTTCTCGAATTGGGAGATCCCCCCGCCGACCCAGCGAACAGTGATCCGATCCACGCGGTCGCGGTCGCCCAGCCCGAAGTGGAGCGTCGACCCCCAATGGCTCTGGTAACCGCGCCCGCTGTGTACCTCGTCCACCATCCGGAGATCGCCTGACACCACCTCCACTCGCGCCGACTCCGTCGCGATTGGCCTGCACGCCCCGCAGTTGGATCTGCAGCCAATGGCCCGCGGTTCCCAATTCCACCGCCATGTTCCGCAGCAGAGTGGGACGATCGCGGGCATTGATCATGCCCACGTCGGCATCGCCGTCATTGTCCAGGTCGTCCAGCACGATTCCGCGGGAGACGAACTTAGGCAGGAGCCCATCGCCGCACTGCTGCGACACGTTGTCGAAGCGTCCTTTTCCGTTGTTGCGCAGCACGACGTTGCGGGCCGCTCGGGATTCGGCCAAGCCGAGCTGCTCCAGCGTGTCCTCGGTGTGACCGTTGGCCACATACAGGTCCAGGTAACCGTCGTTGTCGAAATCGGCGAAACCACAACCCCAATTGACGTACTCGAATCCTCCCTGGCCGGCTTTGGTCGCGCGGGACACGTCCTCGAAAAAGCCGTCCTGGAGATTGCGGAACAGGACCGGGGACTGATTCTCGTAGTTGGTCGTGAAGAAATCCAGATAGCCATCGCGATCCGCGTCGCCGCTGTCCACGCCCATGTTGGCCAGGATCTCGCCGTCGCCATTGAACGCCAAGGCGATCAGCCAGGCTACCTCCTCGAATTTTCCTTGTCCGTCGTTGCGGAACAGGAAATTTTCCTGGACGTCATTGCAGATGAATACGTCGGTATCGCCGTCGTTGTCGTAATCGGCGCAGGTCATCCCCATGCTCCGGCCGGCTTTCGCCCCCGCGCCCGACTCCAGACTGATATCCGTGAATGTGCCGTCGCCATTGTTGCGGTAGAGTGTGTCGGGCACCGGCGGGTAATCGAGCGGCGATGGGTAGACGGGAACGCCGTGGTTGTAGCGCGTGATGTGGCTATTGAGATCGAGTTCGATATAGTTACCCACCCAGAGGTCGAGATCACCGTCGGCTTCGATATCCAGGAAACAAGCCCCCGCGCCGACGATCGCGCCCGGGCGGGCCACGCCAGCCACCTCGGTCACGTCGCTGAACGTCCCGTCTCCGTTATTGTGGTAGAGAACGTTCGGACCGAAGTCACTCAGATAGAAATCGGGAAAACCATCGTTGTCATAGTCCCCGACCACCACACCCATTCCGTACGCGTGGCACACGACGTCGGCCGCGTCGGTGACCTCTTGGAACCGCCACTGGCCGAGGTTCCGGTAGAGCGAGTGCCGCGGTGGAATGTCCGCGTTCATGCCCGGCAGCGGCGCTCCGCTGGGAAAATAGACGTCCAGCAGACCGTCGCCGTCGTAGTCGATCGTCGCCAAACCGGTCGACATGGCCTCGACAATGAAGTGTGCGCCGCTCGAACCGTCCGTATGCACGAAGGTGATGCCGGTTTCAGAGGTCACGTCGCGAAACTGGATCGGACAGGTCGCTGCCGGGGCAACCGGCGGGGATGGGCGGGGAGCGGCGGCGGTGACCGGAACCGGTCCGCTCTCTTTTTCACGACGAGCGCAGCCCAACTCCAGGATCGCGGCCGCAGCGCACGTCGTCCCCAGCAGCAACACGGTCATCAAGCGACTCGAAAGGATCCTCTTCACGACGTAATTCCTGCGGATCGCTTCTTGTCTTGATGCCGGGCCCACGCGCTGATCGGCCGGTACGCGCGCCGGATTTTTGCCGAGACCCTCCGTGCAGCGACGCGGCAGGCGGGCACCGCCACCCACCGTGTCGCAGAAACGCGCACTTACAGGTTCGACTTGGGGGGATCCCCGGCCCCGGCAGCCGCACCGGCATCCGCCGGCGCATCGACTTTGGCCTCAGGCGCATCCGGCTTCGGTGGTTCGGTCGCCGGTTTCGTTTCGTCAGTTGCCGGTTTCGTTTCGTCAGTTGCTGGTTTCGTTTCGTCAGTTGCTGGTTTCGTTTCGTCAGCCGCCGGTCCGCCCATTCCGCCGAATCCCGGTTTGGACTCATATTCCTTGGGAATCTTCGGCAAGGGCGGGAGGGCATCGGGGTCCTCGCGCTTCTGGCATCCGATGGAGAAGGTCACCAAAACGCCTGCGAACAGCACGACTGCTAGTTTGCGCACAGTAGTATTCTCCTTCACGGGACAGTGTTTGAAACCCAGCTTCTAGCCTACGTCTGGCGCCCGGCCGAAACAAGAGGGGCACAGAAGAAAGGGGATGCACACATTTTCGGAGGCAGACAACGGTGTCTGGGTGAAGGATGTCCGCTGGAGGCAGTAGGTGCGGGCTACCGAGTGACGCGCTACTGTCACAAGGGACAGGACATTCGGCAGCAGGTGGAAGCATCCCTAGCGTGTGGTCGGCACGCGAATCATCAGACGCGGCGAAGTTTCGACTGCGCCGCAATGCATCCAGGTGCGGACGGCATCCCGGATCAGATTGTGGAAGCCTGTTTCGATCACGGCCCAGGCCAGCCACTGCGCCACGGTTTCCCAAGACGCGACGGTCCAAGCGGTCTGCATCCAGTCCGCGCCGTCGGTTGTCGCGGAGCACCAGGCCCGCGCGTGCGTTTCGCACCAGGCTGGCGTGAACACGGCGTGGTCGACAAACCATTGGTTGACGCTTAACGTCGCCGCCTGATTGGGGGATGACGTATTGTTGTCACCTTCAGCGACGGCCAACCAACTTCCCACCAGCCCGTGGCCGACGGTCGTGCGGGTCGTTCCGGCGAGGTGGCGTTGCTCACCGGCGCGGCCCTGCTCGCTGCCAGGTGCCGGCTCGAACTGGGGAAGTTTCGTTGCGGCGACATCGGTCGGTCTGGGTGCGATGCCCTGCCCGGTCGGTGTTCCCTCGGCGGCGTGCAACCCGGCGTCGGTGGGCAGACGTATGCCGCGGTTGGCCGCGTTGGCCGCGCGCACTGCTTCCGCGGGCAGTCCCGCGAAGCGGTTGGCCGCCGTGAATGACTGCAATTCATCGGTGTTCGTGCTGGCCGACGCAGTGGGCAGGTCGGTCCGCAGGTGACCGGTCTCGAAACCTCCCGGCGGCACCGGGTGGCTGGCCTGTCGTGCAGCGCCACCGTCACCGGTGACCGTACCTCCCATGCGCACGCCGCCGGTGTCGAACACGTCAGGCATGGCGACGGGGTGGAGTCCGGCGTAACCACCCATGCCGGGAAGTCCACCGGGGTGAAAGTCGCCGTAGACACCCATGGGCGGCAGACCGTACGGTTGGAGGCGGCCTGCCGCTCCCAGGTTCGGCAGCGTCACCGGGTACAGCGTGTCGAACTCGTGTCGGCCTGGCATCCCGACCGCGTGCATTCCATACATGTGTCCGCCCGCGAAGCCGCCGACACCTCCCGCGGGAAACCCCAGAGAAGCCTCGCCCGGGTAGCCCTGGGGACTCCTGCGCGGGAACCCCCGCGAAGCCGCGCGCGAAGAGCACCGTCGGCAGGGCGGCCAACATCCAACAACACGTGACCGCCGAATAGATGGTTCTGGACATAATCTGTACCCTCAGCTTCGCGAGTCGTATGGGATGCTCCCTGGTGTCGCAGATTCTTGGGATACCGAGGCCAGGGCAGCAACCGCACCGAGTCATTTCTCCAGGACGCGTTTCATCACGACTTCCTCGGAGTCGGGCACGGTCACGATCCCCACCGTCCGATGTGTCGATCGCCAGCTGAACGCGTCCTGCTCACCCGCGGGTCGCGTCAGGGACTCACGCGATGCGGTGGGCGTTCCGTCCGCCAGTACTCCCCGTGATTCGATGCTCCAACCTTGCGCGGTCACCGACCAGACGCTCTGTCCATAGCCGCCCGACGAGTCGAATGACCAGCTGCGGATCTGTCCGGCCTGTGGATCCCAACCGAGGAGCTGCACGCCGGACGAGACCACGGCGTCGTGTTGGCGGATGGTGAAGTCGCGTTGAAGGAACTTGTTGTCCGCAACCCAGCGAAATGTGGCTTGCAGTTCTCTGCCCTCCTGGACGACAGCCCAAGTGCCGACCATCCACGCGAGGTCCTGCAAGTGGGACTCCGCGGGCGACAAGGCCGTTGATCGTTCGCGGACACTGGCCATCAACCATTGGCCGTTCTGCAACACATGCACGGCCGTGTAGCTGCTGGCCGTCGGCACACTCGCGTGCGGCAGCGACAAGCGACTGATGCCGTCTTCGATCGCCAGCGCTGGTGTGGGGAAATCGAGCGACGTGATGGTGACGTCCATCTTGGCGCCCGGGTACGATCCGAAGAACTTGGAGTATTCGGCTTCAATCGCCGATCGGCCCTGGAAGTGTTGTCCGCGATCGTCGGCGAGCGTTCCCGATTCGATCCACAGTTCTGCCACGGCCGGAGCATCGCCGCGGCTGAACGCTTGGGCGAACGAAGCGGCCGTCGCTCGAATCGCCGCCTCGGCCCCTTCCGGGACGCCGGTCGGTTGTTCGGCAGCCTGCACGCCGGCGACAACCATCGCCAACACACACGTTGTCACAAGAGCTTCGCATCGCCAGACCATGGGGCGTTCTCCTTTCGGACGACCGTTACGACTCCACCAAACTGTAGGTCGAAATTGGCGTGCCGCACGGGACTTGGGGCGAGAAGCCGTGTGTGCGGGCCGCTTTCGCCCCTTATTGCCCCTGCGTGGCCCTTTTCCCTAGACTGGAGTCCAGCGGTACCCTGTCCTGGCATGTGGAGCGAGCAATGACTGAAAGTGCGGGATGTGAGAGATTGTGGAGCCGGCGTGGATTTCTTTCGACCCTGGCGGCAGCCGGTGCCGTGACGCTGACCACGCCCGCCCACGGGCTGTGGCCCACGGCGCCGCAGGCCATCAAGTTGGGGTTCGACAACTTCTCGGTGCGAACGTGCGACTGGAAGGCCCCGCGGCTGATCGAATACGCGGCGTCCTTGCAGGTGGATACGTTGTTGTTATCCGATCTGGATGTCTATGAAAGTCTCGACGACAACTATCTCGGTAAGATCCGCGCTCAGGCCGCGCAAGCCGGAATCGAACTCCAAGTGGGTACGAGCAGCATTTGCCCCACATCGAAGTCCTACGACGAGAAGAAGTGGGGGAAGGCCGAGGACCATGCACGGCTGCTCATCCGCACGGCGCATCAGCTGGGCAGTTCGATCGCACGCTGCTACCTGGGCAGCCGGGGCGACCGCGAGGGTGACGGCGGCATCTATCGTCACATCGATGCGATGGTCAAGCTGCTGCGAACGGTGCGCAGCGAAGCGTTGGATGCCCAGGTGAAGATCGCCGTGGAGAACCACGCTGGGGACATGCAGGCCTGGGAACTGGTAAGTCTGATCGAAGCCGCCGGGAAGGATTTCGTGGGGGCCACCATGGACCCGGGGAACGCCACCTGGACCATGGAAGATCCGATGGTGAACTTGGAGATCCTCGGTCCGTATGCCCTCACCACGGGGATCCGCGACAGTGCCGTGTGGGAAACGCCCGACGGCGCCACGTCCATGTGGACCAACATGGGACAGGGTCTTGTCGACTGGCCGGCGTACTTGCAGCGGTTTCGAGAACTTTGTCCGCAGACGCCGTTTGTGCTGGAAGTGATCTCGTACAAGTGGGGCGTGGACCTGCCGTATCTGCAGCCCGATTTCTGGAAACGTTTCCCGCAGGCTCGTGCCAGCGAGTTCGCCCGATTCCTGGCGCTGGCCAAACGCGGCAAGAAATGCGAGCTCCCAGCCGGCCGGCCCGCCGGCGACGCGTCGGTCGAACTGGAACGGGCCCAGCAGCAGTGGGACCTGGCTGAAAGCCTGCATTACTGCCGGGAGGTGTTGGGATTGGGGAGGGGCAAGCATGACGAATGACGAATGTCGAAGGACGCGGGTGCTGCGTGGTAGGTTGTGCGCGTGGGTGGGGCACAGGCCGTGGTACGGAGCCGTGGCGTTGGCGATGCTGGTCGGCGCGTGCCTCCCTGAAGTAGCGGGCGGTGCCGAATCCGCAACGCGGCTCGGCCAGGCCACCGTGAGCGGTGAACTATGCGTGTGGCACACCGTGACCATCACCTTCGATGGCCCGGAAACGGATGAGACGGCGGACACCAATCCCTTCACCGATCTGCGGCTGGATGTGGCATTTCGCCTGGGGGACAAGTGCGTCACCGTACCGGGCTACTTTGCCGCGGACGGTCACGCCGCGCAGACGGGTGCCACGCGCGGCAACCAATGGCGGGTTAAGTTCGTACCGGAGGCGCCCGGAGAGTGGACGTATGACGCGGTCCTGGTGGCGGGCTCGCACGTGGCGACCGCGGAATCGATCCAGGGCTCGGCTTCCTCCCGCGGGACCTTCACGGTGAAATCGCTGCCCGCGGGCGACCGCGAACTCGTGAGTCGCGGTTTCTTGCGGCACACGGGAGGTCGATACTATCGGTATTCGGGGAGCGGCGAGCTGTATCTCAAGGGAGGTGCGGACAGCCCGGAAAACCTGTTCGCGTTCGCCGATTTCGACGGGACGTTTGATACGGACGGACTGAGTCGCGAGGGTGAGGCGGCCGGCGGCAAGTTCCTGCACCGGTTTGAACCCCACGTGCGCGACTGGCGGGTCGGCGATCCCACGTGGGGTAACGACGAGCGAGGCAAAGGACTGATCGGGGCCTTGAACTACCTGGCGTCCAAGGGGATGAACAGCGTGTACTTCATCCCGTACAACCTCGACGGAGGCGACGGCAAAGACACGTGGCCCTGGATTAGTCCCGACTCGCGCACGCGATTTGACGTCAGCAAGCTCGACCAATGGCAAATCGTACTCGACCACATGGACCGCCTCGGTCTGATGGCCCACATCATTACGCAGGAGACCGAAAACGATCAGGCGCTCGACGGTGGAGAACTCGGACCCACACGGAAACTCTACTATCGCGAACTGATCGCTCGTTTCGGGCACAAGCGGTTGTTGACGTGGAACCTGGGTGAAGAGAACACGAACACACCTGACCAGCTCCAGGACTTTGTGCGGTTCTTTCGCACCGTCGATCCGTACGATCACCCGATCGTCGTGCATACGTTTCCCGGCAAGTACGATGCGGTCTACCAGCCGCTGCTGGGAAACCAGGACTTTGACGGCGCTTCGCTGCAGATGAACAAGACCGGTTCCGACACGCATGCGGAAACGATCAAGTGGATTGACCGCTCCACCGAAGCGGGGTGGACCTGGCTGGTATGTCTCGACGAATACGGTCACGGTGCCAACGGCGTCAAGCCGGACGCGGCGCAGGACGGTCACGACGCGGCGCGCAAGAATTGTCTGTGGGCCAATCTGATGGCCGGTGGCGCGGGTGTCGAGTGGTATTTCGGGTACGAATTCCCCCACAATGATCTGCATTGTGAGGACTGGCGCAGTCGCGATCACTTGTGGGACCTGACGCGGTTGGCACTCGATTTTTTCCACACACATCTGCCGTTTGCCGAGATGTCACACGCCGATGAGCTGACGGCCGTGCCGGACGATTTCTGTTTGGCTCAGCGCGGCCGCGTGTATGCCATCTATCTGCCCCACGGTGGGTCGACGACGCTGGACCTGCAGCAGACGAATCGTGAATTTGAAGTGCGGTGGTTTGATCCGCGGTTGGGCGGTGCGCTGCAAAGCGGATCGGTGGCCACCGTTCGTGGACCGGGCGTGGTGACCCTGGGTACGGCTCCCGACTCGCCGCATGACGACTGGATCGTGTTGGTGCGCGCCCGTGAAGGTGAAGTCATGAGCTACCGTTATCCCGAATCCGATGTGCTCCATGTGTCGCATCATCCGGTGCTCAGCGAGGCGACGCTCGTGCTTGCTTTTGGCGGTTGGATGGACGGCGGCGACGTGTCCACCGGCACCGTCACGCGGCTGGTGCAGCTCACGGCAGCGCAGCCCTTCGCGGACATCGATCCTGATCCGTTCTACATCTACAACTTGCCCGGTTCGATGGAGGTGGCGGCGTTGTTCCGCCCGCACATTCAGATTCAGAATGGCCTGGTGCGGATGCTCAATATCCCGACCAATGTTTTCTACAGCCAGGAGGCGGCCAATCTGGTGCTGTTTGTCGGCAAGGAGCCGAATCTGCGGTGGGGGCAGTTCGGGGAGTGCATTCTGCGGCTGGCCGCCGACGTGGGCGTGCGCCGCATCCTGTTCGTGGGCTCGTACGGAGGAGCCGTGCCGCACACGCGAGAGCCCCACCTGTACGTGACCTGTTCCGATCCAGGTCTCTTGCCGGAAATGGTGCAGTATGGTGTGGAGAGAACCGGCTATGAAGGGCCAGGCTCCTTCACGTCCTACCTGATGACTCAAGCGCCCAAAGTCCGAATCGAGATGGTCTCGCTGGTGGCCGAGATCCCCAGCTATCTCCACGGGACGAACGTCTCCTGCATCGAGGCCGTCACGCGGCGTCTGGCCAAGATCCTCAAGCTCCCGTTGGACCTCGACGCGCTCCGCACGGCCAGCACACGCTGGGAACTGGAGGTTTCCAAGCAGATTGAGCAGGATGAATCGCTCGCGATCCAGATCCGTAAACTCGAAGAAGCATACGACGATCAGCTGCTGGAAGGTGATGTGGACGAGCCGTGACCTTGCGTGGCCTGTGATCGTGTCCATTGGCAACGTACTTGGCAAGGGAGGTGACCGGTGACGGACGCAAACAAGATCAACCAGGCGATCGCGGCCCACGCGCGGTGGAAGCATGTTCTCAAGGAGGCCATTGAAACGAAGAAGAGCGACCGATCGCTGGCCGACGTCAAGTCGGAGAATCACTGTGAGTTCGGTCAGTGGTTGCTCGAACTGCCTCTGAGCGATCGCCAGTCGAAGCACTGGCAGACCGTCCGCCCGCTGCACGCGGAATTCCACCAGGTCGCGGCCAAGGTGCTGGAACTGGCGCTGGCCGGAAAACGCGAGCAAGCCGAGGCGGAGATGAAGATCAGTGGGAACTTCACACGCCTCTCCACCAAGCTCACGATCGCCATGACGAATTGGAAACGAGATGTCTCCGGCGGATGAGCAAGCGAGACGCTTGCTCTACGTTCGTAGCATAAGCGTCCCGCTTGTGCAGATGCTGCCGAAAAGCGCCGCGGCTACGCCGACGACCTGAGCAAGCGAGACGCTTGCTCTACGTTCGTAGCACAAGCGTCCCGCTTGTGCAGATCCTGCCGAAAAGCGCCGCGGCTACGCCGACGACCTGAGCAAGCGAGACGCTTGCTCTACGTGTGCTGGCGAACCGTTTCCTGCAGCACGCGCACGGCCTCCCCGGCCCATTGACAGTCGGTCGCCAGGCCGGGCGCGTAGGCGCCGACGATCTCGAATCCCTGCTGCTGAAGTGCCATCTGCAACAGGTCCTCGGCCGACAGGGTGAGTCGCCCCGCGCGGCGCACCAGAGCAAAACGAAGTCCGCCCACACCCTCGTACGAGCGGTACACGACTTCCGTACAGACCATCCGATCCGAACGACTGAAGTCGAAGTCGAAATCGTACGGCCGGCCGACGAAATGAAATCCGCGGGTCAGCGCATTGCGAATCTCGTCCTGCGTCAACCGGGGCCGGACCAGGGCGATGGCGTCACACGACAGCGGCGTGGTCACGCAACGCAGCTGCACGCCGTCCTTCAAGGCCTCCAGTACCCGTCCATCTTCCGTTGGCCCGCACTCGCGAAACACCGGGAGCCACGACAGGAACGTGAAGTCGTCGGCCAGCCGTAGACTCTCCAGATCCGCTTCATGTCCGACGTAAAGCGCAGCATGCGGCCAGAATCCGGGCAGGAAATAGTTCGTCAGAGCGAATTCCTTGCGCGTGATCAGCACGTCGCCCGGACGCAGCTGCGACCGCAATTGAGCGACAACGGCCGCCGGCAAGGCGGGTCGGTGGCCAAGTTGAATGTACTTCTCGGAGAGCAGCCGGGAGATGGCCTTCTGCAGTCCGTACATGGCGCAAAAGAGCAAGTCACGCTGCACGTGTGTGCGAAAGGCACGTGCCCGCGTGCGGAGCCGGGCGGTCACGAGATCCTCCAGCCGTACATCCAGCCTCAGTCGGAGTCGCACAATCAGTTCGACTAGTTCGCCCACCTGTCGGTGCGCAACAGCCATCTTCCGCAGACTGGCTTCGTTCTCCTCCCAGAACCGCAGTGCATGATACAGGTGCCACGCGTGCACCGGACTGGTCAGTGACTTCTGGATCCGGTCGTAGACGCCCACAGGTATGTCGAATGTCGGTTCGGCTTCATTCAATTTGCCGCGCACAATCGGTCGGTCGTGCACATTGTCGCGCAGGTAGCGGGCGGCATCGATCAGCACCAGAGCTCCCGCGAACGCGACGAGGAATCGCAAGTGGCTCTCCTCCGCACACGCCGCGGAATGGTAATCGCGATTCTCCAGCACGACCTCGAACAGGGCATTCCGCGTATGCCAGTAGGAAACCAGCAACTGACGCACCTGCTCATCTTCCGTCGGTGTGAAGAACCCGCGTGCGCTGGCGTTAAACTCCTGGAGCAGCACACTGGCACGCTGTTTCAGCCGTTCGAAATGATCGGCCACGTGCAGCACAGTCCGTATGGATTCGATTGTCTCGGAAGCTACCATGTTGGCGAAGTCCTCAACCGGCCGGAGTGGAATGTGGTCGCAGCTATTCTATTCTCTCTCCAGAAAGCAGGCCAAAGAACGCGGCAAACGACGACTCGTAATCTTCGCGTCGCAGCGGATCAAGATAGTCCTCCGCAACGTATAACGTACCGATCTCCGGTGGGATGTTCTCGAGCACCTGGTCCTCTTTGTGGCGTCCCAGAAACAAGTCCAACGATCGAGCCTCGTAGGACCTGAGCGTCGACACAACCAATCGCAGCGTCAGACCGCTCACCACATCATCCTCGAGAATCAGCACTCGCTGGTTGTGGAGTACGGAAAGGTCATCAAGCACTTCACAATGCCGCGGCGGAAAATCAACGTGAACCGTCAGAACCCGGGCCCCCAGTTGTTCAAAGAAATATCCGTAGACGTGTCCTTCGGGGGCGACCGCGACACAATGGTCAAAGACATGTTTGTCGATGAGCAGCCGCGCCATCATGAATGCGTGAACCGCATCGACGGGAACAAGAGGGTTCACCCACGGACCATGTTCATAGCCTTTGGAGTGACGAACATGGCGCCGCACATCGGCTGCGACTTTTTCGAGGAGTTCGTGTGCGATCATGTCTTCCCAAGGTTCGCGTACGGTCCCTCTGCTTCTCTTGCCTATGAGCCGGAACAGTGCCCTGCCTCATGACAACCTTGAAAACATTCTATGCGTGGTGGTCCGTTCCGCACAAATACCAGAGGGACCTCAGTTGCCCGCGTTTTCCCCTTTGCCCGGTTCCTTCGAAGTACCCGGTCCCCCAATCGACACGTTGGCAGATCTGGTAAGATTCATGCGGTTCCTTATTCTTCAATCTACATTTCGACGTCGGAGAGAACTCGCTATTGGTCGAACGCCAACGGTTTTTATTGGCAGCGGGTTACCGTCGTTCAATATCCAGGGAGACCTGTCGCATGTTCCATAGCGGTCATCACAAGAGCGAAGCGTGCGTCCGTTTGCGGCCGGATGGCCGAGTCGACACCGAGGTGGGAACGAAGTTATTCCGAGCGTCGCTGCTTGGCGCGGTCGCCATTCTGTGCGCTGCGCCGACCCGCGAAGTCGGCCAACTCTGGGGCGACGAGACGCTCGTGGCCCCTCACGAGCAACCGACTGACCAGGTTGACGCGGCCCAGTTGCGGGCCGTGTTCCGGAACCCGCCGCCCAACTATCGTCCGCTGATCATCATGCATTCCGGCGCGCTCCAGAAGCCGGATCTGTTGTCATGGCTGGCGACTCGACGGGCGGGCGGCGTGGTGCTGGACGCCGGCGTGAAGCCGGGGACGAAAGACCTGGGCGATGAACCGTGGAACAACCCGACGTATCTGGATGATCGCCGACCAATTCACGAAGTTGCGCGAAACGGTGAATCGCTCTGAGGAGTGGAGGATTGTGTGTCTGGCTCTATGACGAACTCGGGTACCCCAGCTGCTCGGCGGGTGGACGCGTACTCGACGGGCACCCGGAATTCCAGGTCGAGGTCATCGGGTGCCGCACCTTTCGTTGTGCGGACGGAGCGTGGATCGACGTGGCGTCCGAGCACGGACGTGTGGAAGCTTGTTTTGCCCTCCCCATTCGAGATGGGCAACTTGTCGCCCCAGAACAGATCGACCTGACCGAGAAAGCTCGCGGCGGCCCGTTTTCGTGGCGGCGCCGGCGGGCCAGTGGGTCGTGTGTCTGTTCGAGCGATTTCAGCCCGACACATGGCGCCGGCACAACATCCCGCGCCGCAACGTCAACATGCTCGACCAGCGAGCCGTGGCGCGATTCATCGAATTGACCCATCAGCGTTACGGCACGGAACTCGGGCCGCAAATTGGCGAGATCCAGGCGTTTTTTACCGATGAACCGCAGTTCGGCAGCGCCGAACATTGGGGAGGTGGACTGCCGCAGTGTGTGCCGATGATCCAGTGGTGCGATGATCTGCCCACGCTGTTCCGCCAGAAGACCGGCTGTGAAGTCCGCACCATCCTCCCGGCCTTGTTCCACTCGGTCGGTCCCACCACAGCCAAGCACCGACACGACTTCTACGACGTGCAGAGCGACCTGGTGGCGGAAAACTACTTCGGACAGATTGAAAAGAAATGCCGCGAACTGGGTGTCCCCTCCAGCGGACATATGCTGTTGGAAGAGTCGTTGCTGTTTCACGTGATGTTCAGCGGCAGCATGCTCAAGAACTGGGCCCACATGGATCTGCCGGGCGTCGACCTGCTGGGTGCGATGCCCTATCACACCATGGGCGGCTGGGGCGGGAACTTCATATCCGTACCGGAGGACTTCTCCTGTAAGCTGGCCTCCTCGGTTTCGCACCTGCTCGGCAAACAGGGCACGTTCACGGAGAGCTTTGCGTTGGCCGAGGGTGCCAGCCTCCGCCAGGTGCTGGGTGTGACTGCCTGGCAGTTCGCGGGAGGGGTCACGCACATGAGCACCTACAGTATTCAGCAATCGCTTTCGGCCGAGGACTATGCGGCGTTCTGCGACTTTGCCGGCAGACTCGCCTGCCTGGCACGTCGCGGTCGGCATGTGGCGGACGTTGCGGTGCTCGTCCCGGAGCGTTCCGTGTGGGCTGCCTACACGCCGCCTGACGGCGGTGGATTCCGGCGCTACCTCGAGTGCAACCCCGAGTCGGTCCAGATCGATCGCGTGTTTCGCGACATGTGTCATGAACTACTGAAGCACCAGCGGGACTTCGACTGTCTGAGTGAAGATCTCCTGGAGCAGGCCACCGTCCGCGACGGGCGGTTGGTAATGGCCGACGAGTCCTTTGCCACATTGGTCCTGCCCGAGATGCGCATGATCGATCGCGAGACTCTGTCCAAGGTGCGCGACTTCCTGGCGTCAGGAGGGAATGTGGCGTTTGTCGGCAGTCTGCCGTGCCAGAGTCCGGACCGCGGTGACGACCCGAGTTTGACCGAAGACGTGGCGACCGTGTTGAGGGCGTTCCCGCAGCAGACACTGCACGTTTCGAGCGAACTTGCGTGTACCGACGCAGTAACATGGATCGATAGCCGCGTGCCACGTCTCGTGCGCTGGGAGGGACCGGCCGAAGTGCGTCTGCTTCATCGGCAGGAACCTGGCCGGGATCTGCTGCTGGTCGCTAATCCGAGCCAGCGCGCAGCCGAGGGCCGGGTGACCGCTCCGTGCCAGGGTACCGCCTCGTTGTGGGATCCGGAGACCGGCGATGTGCGGATGATCAGCTCGCCGGCAGCCGGTGCCGCCTTCTCGCTGACCGTACCGGCCGAGTCGGCCCGGTTTCTGGTCTTTGAGCAGTGAGGCGATCATTCGACGGCGTCCTGGCGATCTGATAAGCTGCACGCCAGGTGCAAGTTGGAACCAACTCGGCGCCGTGAGTGCCAAGTATCTGCGCGTGTTTGCTGGTGGAGGCAGCCAGGTCTTTCGGACCAGGGTCATCAAGCTGTGGCGGACAACGCGGTGGGAGGTGCGTCCATGCAGGCGTCGATCAGATTGTGCGTGATGGCGTCGCTTTGGTCGGTGGCCGGGATCGGTAGCGTGCCGTGTGAAGCAACCGCTCAAGACGCTGCGGCGGTCGAGTTGCCGGCTGGCGTTCAGGCTGTCTGGAACCTGGATCAGGCGCAGCGCACGTCGACATCGACGCGCGAGCAAGTGTGCATCAACGGCCTGTGGCGGTGGCAGCCGGCGCGAGAAGACGCGCAGACTGTGCCGAGCACCGGATGGGGCTATTTCAAAGTCCCCGGTGGCTGGCCCGGCATCACCGACTACCTGCAGAAGGATTGTCAGACGGTCTTCAAACATCCGAAGTGGCAGGACAAAGAAGTCTCGACGACCAAGGCGGCCTGGTACCAACGGAAGGTCACGATACCGACCGCGTGGACCGGCCGCCGTATTGTGCTGCAAGCCGAATACGTCAACTCGTTCGCGACCGTATTCATCGACGGCCAGTCCGTTGGTGATATCCGCTATCCCGGTGGCGACGTGGATGTGACCTCCGTATGTCGGCCTGGGCAGGAACACGTGCTGAGCATGCTGGTCGTCGCCATGCCTCTGCAAGGCGTCATGCTCTCGTACCGCGACACGGCTTCAGCCAGAAAGATCGAAGGTCGAGTGGAACGACGCGGTCTGTGCGGAGATGTCTTCTTATCGAGCATGCCTCCCGGTCCGCGAATCCGCGACGTGAAAGTGGCTACATCGGTGCGCCAGTGGTCGATCAGCGTCGAGGCTGCGTTAGACGATCTGGCCGACAACACGCCATTCACGCTGCAGGCCACGATCACGGACGGAGAACGCACGGTTCAAGAGTTCACCGGTGCGCCGTTCCACAAAGGCGACTTGACTGAGGGCCGCACGGCGCTCAACGCACCGTGGAGACCGGAGAAACTCTGGGACATCCACACGCCTCAGAACGTGTTTCAGCTTCAGCTTTCTTTGAAGCAGGCTGACGGCAGAGTGCTGGACGTCGGCCTTCCCGTACGATTCGGATTTCGCGAGTTCTGGATCGCTGGCCGAGACTTCTACCTGAACGGCACGCGCATCTTCCTCTCGTCGGTGCCGCTGGACAACGCACAAGTTGGCGCCGCGTGGGCCACTTACGACGGTGCCCGTGAGAGCATGCAGCGGCTCGCGAGTTTCGGGATCAACTTTGTCTACACGCACAACTACGGTTGCGAACCGGGTTCCCACCTGGGCTTCGAAGAGATTCTGCGAGCGGCGGATGACGTCGGAATGCTGGTGGCGTTTTCCCAACCTCACTTCGCACATTACGCCTGGGAGGGGGAGGATGCCGACCAGGCGAATGGCTACGCGCAGCACGCCGCGTTCTACGTGCGGGCGGCGCAGAATCACCCATCGGTCGTGGCCTACTCCACCAGTCACAATGCGACCGGCTACGGAGAGGACATGAACCCGGACATGATTGATGGCCGGCAGGACCGCCGCAGCGAGTGGAGTGTCCGAAATGTGCAGCAGGCGCTGCGCGCGGAGGCGATTATCCACCGTCTCGACTCCAGCCGCATCGTCTATCATCACGCCTCGGGAAATCTGGGCTCGATGCACACGAGTAACTTCTACGCCAACTTTGCGCCGGTCCAGGAAATGTCGGACTGGTTCGAGCACTGGTCAACTCGAGGAGTCAAACCGCTCTTCACGTGCGAGTACAGCGTGCCGATGCCGTGGGACTGGGCGATGTACCGAGGCTGGTATCAAGGCCGGCGGGAGTTTGGCAGCGCCAAAGTTCCGTGGGAGTTCTGCGTGGCGGAATGGAACGCTCAGTTCTTCGGTGACCACGCCTACCAGATCAGTGACGAGGAGAAAGCCAACCTGCGGTGGGAAGCCCGACAGTACCAGGCTGACAAGCTCTGGCAACGCTGGGATTATCCTCATCAGGTGGGTTCGAATGATTTCGCGGAACGTTATCCGGTGTACGCGAAGTATTTTGCGGAAAATTGGCCGGCCTTCCGGGCCTGGGAGGTGTCGGCCAATTCGCCCTGGAACCATGCGCATTACTGGACGTTGCGCCCTGGGGTCGACAAAGGGCGCCAGCAGCTCCCCGTGGAATGGGCGAACCTGCAACGCCCCGGTTTCAGCCCGGATTATGTGGAGAGCCGTTACGAGACGATCGATCTGTCGTATGAACGCGAGGACTGGATTCCGACCGTGGCGGCTCAGGCCCTTGTGCGCAATAACCGGCCGCTACTGGCCTACATCGCCGGCAAGCCGGCGGCGTTCACCAGCCAAGACCACAACTTCTATCCGGCCGACATCGTCGAAAAACAGCTGATTGTCATCAATAATTCCCGCCAGACGGTGCGCTGCACGTGCGAGTGGACGTTGCTCTTGCCGCAACCGGTGATCGGCCATCAAGTGTTCGAGGTGGCCACTGGACAGCAGGCTCGAACCGCGTTGCGTTTCGAGCTGCCGGACCCACTGGCCCCAGGCCGGTACGAGCTGCGGGCCGCCTTCCAGTTCAGCAGCGGTGAGGTTCAAGAGGACTCATTCTCGATCGACGTGGTGGCGCGTCCCGGGCCGCCGCAGATGGTCGCGAATGTGGCGTTGTTCGACCCGCAGGGAGAAACCCGCCAGCTCCTGCAGGACATGGGTGTTCGGTGCGCTGACGTGGGTGCGGAGTCCGACATGTCGCCCTACGATGTGCTGGTGGTGGGAAAGAACGCGCTGACGGTCGACGGCCCTGCGCCGGAGATCACACGGGTGCGCGACGGACTGAAAGTCATCTTGTTCGAGCAGTCACCCGATGTGCTGGAGAAGCGATTCGGGCTGCGCGTGGCCACCTATGGGCTGCGGCAGGTGTTCCGCCGTGTCCCGGACCATGCGGCATTGAACGGCATTGGCGAACAGCACTTGGAGAATTGGTGCGGCGCGGCGACGATTCTGCCACCGCGGCTTGAGTACCTGCCGATTTCTCGGTTCAGTGACGCTCCGACGGTTCGCTGGTGCGGGATTCCCGTGTCACGGCTCTGGCGGTGCGGAAACCGCGGCAACGTCGCCTCGGTGTTGATCGAGAAACCGGCGCGCGGCGATTTCTTGCCGATTCTCGACGGTGGGTACAGTCTTCAGTACAGTCCGCTGATGGAGTATCGCGAAGGCCAGGGCCTGGTCCTGTTCTGTCAGTTGGACGTCACCGGCCGCACCGAGCGCGACCCTGTAGCCGAGACGCTGGTCCGCAACCTGCTCGTGTACGTTTCCGACTGGCAGCCAACTCCCCGGCGCTCGGTCGTGTACGTGGGTGATCCCGCGTGGCAGAGTCACTTGGAATGTGCTGGGATTTCCGCGACTCCGTACCAGGCCGGCGCGCTCGCGCAGGACAAGATCCTGGTCGTGGGACCAGGCGGCGGACAACCCCTGGCGCAGGACGCCGCCGCCGTGGCCGACTGGTTGAAGGCGGGCGGACGCGTGCTGGCCCTGGGGCTGGACGAACAGGAGGCTAACGCCTTTCTGCTGCGGCCGGTCAAGACGCAACGTGCCGAGCACATCGCGTCCTACTTCGGGCCGCCGAGTGCCGCATCGCCGCTGGCGGGAATCGGCCCGGCCGATCTCCACAATCCGGCGCCGCGGGAGTTTCCCTTGCTGCGCGCCGGTGCCACGGTGGTGGGGGACGGCATGCTGGGGGTCAGCGATGACACGCAAGTTGTCTTCTGCCAGTTGCCGCCCGATCGAGTGCAGAGAGAGTCGGGATCGGAACCGTGGTTGTTACCGAATGGTAAGGAGCGGCGCAATCTGAAGCGAACCTATCGCCGTACGTCCTATCTCATCACACGGCTGCTCGGAAATCTCGGTGTGTCGGGCTCCACACCGCTGTTGACGCGGTTCTCGACACCCGTGGCCACCGACGAGCGAACTTCGGTGCTGAAGAACGGTTCCTTCGGCGCCGACGCCGATGCCGATGGTGTGCCGGACGAGTGGGTTTTTTCGCCGAGTCCCAACGCCGCGTGCCGGAGGGAGAAAATGCCCACCGAAGTGGATGCGTGGGCCGTTGTGCTGGCGTGTCCGCAGGGGAAAAATGGCCAGCCGCCGAGCACGATGCTGGCTCAGCATGAGGTCCCGGTTCGCCAGGGCCAGTGGTATCGCTTTTCGTTGCAGGCGCGGGCGGAACGATTGGCCGGTGGCAGTGTCACCATGACCATCACGAACACGGAAGTCTGGAAGTCTTTCTTCGACTACCAGCGATTCGAGCCCGGATCGCAATGGAAGCGATTCAATTTCGAGGTGCAGTCGAACGGCACGGCTGATCGTCACACGCGCTTCCAGATCTGGTATGAAGGTGGCGGTGAACTCTGGTTGTCCGACGTGCGGATGCTCCCGATCCCCGACCCGGCCGTGGGTCGGTGGCTGGAGGGTTTTTACCTCGACGTGCCGGCGGAGTGGGATGATCCCTACCGCTTCTTTCGCTGGTAGCGCCGGCGACCTGGCGGGCCATTCCTGCAAACGAGCGACTGCGGCGTCAGAACGGCCAGTTGGGGACGCAGTTGACCCACGACTGGTACTGGAACAAGTCCCGCGTGGCGCTGTCGGTGTTTTCGCCGCCGAAATTCACATCTTGGGTCGTGGGTGAGATGATGATCGGCGCGGTCGTGGTCAGTGTTCCACCCGAGGAGCGGAAACTGACTCCGTGCGTGTTGAGGAACCGGTTCTGGAAGATGTCGAATCCCTGGGCTCCCACGTACATGCCGCTCATCGTGTTGCGGACTTCGTTGTTGTGGATCGCGGCGCGAACCGGGTTGGCGGCCGTCCAGCCCATCGGCGTGCCAGGATACCAACCTTCCGAAGCCACGTAGATGCCCGTGCCCACCGCTCGATTCGGTCCCCCGTCAATGTAATTGCCGGAGATGTCGGTGCCGGAATAGTCTGCCGTTCGTGTTGGCCACTTGTGGATCATCAGGGCGGCGAAGCTGCCACCCGACGGATTCGCAGTGTGAAGAAACCGGTTGTTCTGCACCAGGCAGTTCTGGCTGCCGCCGAGAATCAGGTCAATGTCGGTGTTGTCGACAAACTCGTTGCCGACGATCTGTGAGTGGGAGAGACCGTGAATCGTCAGTCCGTCCGCCCACAGATTCCGGCGGTCGTGCACACCGTTGGTGGCGAACCTGTTATTCTCGATCACCACGCGCGTGTGGTCCTGACGCACCTCGAGCCCCGTGCCGCACAACGCTTCCTTGAACACGTTGCCGACAATCAGGCAATCGTCACAGTCGAGCATGGCGTTCATGCCGTAGCGGTTGTTGGTGCCGCTGACGCAGTTGTTGAACGATGGCGATCCAACTCGTCCGTCTTTGTTGCCATCGAAGACGAGATGGTGAACTGCGTTGGCGTTCTTGATCTTCAGCAGCCCCCAGGGTTCGTTGAGAGCGGCCGACGCGACCAGCGTGGCCGAGTCACTGCCGTCGATGGCGCTTGCCGGATCATCCAGCGACTTGCCCACCGAAGTGATGCTGATGCGGCGGTCGACCAGAATCTGGCGGCCGATGGTGTACTCCCCCACGGGAATTTCGAGCGTGGCGTCGATCGGTGTCGAGTCGATGCAGTACTGCAGTTCCTGGGAGACATCCACGTTGGTCTTCGACCAGGGAGCCAGCCCGGTGCAGCGGTACCGACCGTCGATCAGTGTGGGTGCGACTTTCGTGGAGAAGGGCGCGATCGCAGCGGGGAAATTCGGTTTGTGGACCCACCACTTGTACTGGGCGCCCGGCCGGATGGGAACGGTCACGCGTGTGGACGTGGTCGCGATGCACAGGTAATGCACGTTGCAATCATGTTGAAAACCGGGTGCCTGTTGACCGTTCCACTGCGGGTCATCCAACCGCACGAGATATTTGCCCGTGTAGCCGGGCAGTGGCTGGAACTCCAGCGTCACGGACGTTGAGTCGACCGTGGCGCCTGGGAGCGGTCCGACCAGGGCGGGGACGTTCGGCGACACCGGTGGCGGAGCACTCCCCTTGTCGACGGAGAAGATGGCTTGCGCGGCAGGGAACAACGGTCGGTGCACCCACCACCTGTATTCGGCTCCAGGGCGGACCGGCACGGTGACACGTGTGGAATTGGTGATGACGCTCAGGTAATGCGCCTTGCTGTCGTGCTGAAAGCCCGGAGCCTGTTGGCCATTCCACTGCGAGTCGTGCAGCCGCACCATGTACGGGCCGCTGTAACCGGGCAGCGGTTTGAACTCCAAGGTCACCGATGACGAGTTGACGATCGTGCCGGGGAGCGGGCCGACAAGGACCGGCACGTCGGGTGATTGGGGAGGCGTGGCTTGCTTGTCCACGGTGAACGACGCCTTCGCCGCGCTGAAGTACGGTTTGTGCACCCACCACTGGTACTCGGCTCCTGGTCGGACCGGCACACTCAATTGCGTGGCCGTGGTGATCACGCACACGTAATGCACTTTGCAGTCGTGCTGGAACCCCGGCGCCTGCTGACCGTTCCATTGCGTGTCATGCAGCCGCACCATGTACGGACCGGCGTAACCGGGCAGTGGTTTCCAGGTCAGGACCACCCGCGATTCTGCCAGGATCGATCCGTTGAGGGGGCCCACCAGTACCGGGACATTCGGGTTGCTTGATTCGCCTTCCGCGTCCGGGTTCAGCCGCGGCGCGCTGCGGGTAGAGCCGAAGTCAGTCGTGCGCGAACTGCTCACGGCTGGCGCGGGGAGTTGTGCCGCCGATAACGCCGCCGCGCGCTTCTGCGAGGGTGTCCCAGGTACTCGCTCCGGTCATCTGCGACAGGAGCCAGCGACTCTCCAACTGCTCGACCAAGAGTCGGCGCATGCCAGAACGGCGCATCCCTCGGAGCCGCATTGTTCCGTCCTCGCTGTACACGCCACAGGTGCTGATCAATGAAAGGGCGAATATTTCAGCTTGCTAAGGGAGCCTCCAAAAAGCAACGTTTTCGGCACGAAAATTGGCGTCCGACGGCGGTCCGCAGTCCACTAACCGGCCGACCGGTTATTACGGATGCACGGAATCAGCCGGAGAGGAGCGTCGCGCCGCCGGACGGCGCGGCCGATCGGGTCCCGTTTTCGTGTTGGCGCAGGCTGGATCATGGCATTTCGGCGTGATTCGCAGTACACTGCGCCGTTCTGGCAATCAGGTTCATCGCAAGGACATTCCCATGGTCTTTCCGCTCGGCGACGATAATTCCGATCGCACGTCGTTCCCCGTCGTGAATGTGGCATTCATCGTGGCCAATGTGCTCGTGTTCGTGCTGTTCCAGGGCGCGGGCAGCAACGACAACTTCACGATGGCTTATTCCACGGTGCCTGAGGAAATCGTGACTGGGCACGACCTGGTGACCGAGGCGCGGACGATCCAAGTGAGTTCGGTGGAAGGCCCGCAGCAAATCACCGTGCCCGGTCTGCAGAAGACGCCGATCCCTGTCTACCTGACGCTGTTGACGTCCATGTTCATGCATGGCGGGATCGCACACCTCTTGGGGAACCTGTGGTTTCTGTGGATCTTTGGTGACAATATCGAGCAGAACCTGGGGCGACTTCGCTACCTGCTCTTCTACTTGCTGTGCGGCATCTTGGCGTCGCTGACCCACGTGCTGCTCAATCGCACGGGCCCGTCCGCGACGATTCCGAGCCTGGGCGCGTCCGGTGCGATATCGGGCGTGATGGGAGCTTACCTGGTGCTGCACCCCCGTCGATCCGTGACGGTTCTGCTGCTGCGATTTGTGACTCAGGTGCCTGGGTTTGTGGCCGTGGGACTTTGGTTCGTGTTCCAGATCGTCAGCAGCCTCGGCGTGTTGGGGGGCGCGGAGGGCGGCGTGGCGTACGGGGCACACATTGGTGGATTCGTGGCCGGGGCGGCGCTCTGCAAGCCGTTCATGATCGGTCGCTCCAGCGATCGTCGTGAAGAGACCTGGAGATACCACCATCAGATCCGAAGTCCGTTTTAAAGCCTCGTTACTTCGGCGCGGCTGCGGACGGCTTGGTCAGATCCGTAATGCGAATATTGCGGAACAGGAACTGCCCACCGCCGGGTATCTCGGCCTGCAGCGCAATGAAGCCTTCCGGGACTTCAATGCCGTCGACTTTCCAGGCCGCCTTGCCGTTGACCTTGAGCGACGCCACGCTCCCCTTGACCGTCAATTCGCAACGGTTCCATTCTCCAGCTTTGGTGGGGACGCTGTTCTTGCCAGCCGGGAATCCGACCAGGTCACACTCGCCGCCTTTCCGGAGATTCACCTGGTATCGTTCCGGCCAGGGGCTGTCTTGGGGGACTTCTTGGTAGCGAAAATAGACGCCGGAATCCCATTCGTCGCTCTTGAGCGCCTTCCATTCGTATTCCAGCACGAAATCGCCGTAACGATTCTTGGTTTGAACGAGCCCGTTGCCCGCCTCGAGCAGAATGGCATTGTCCTGGACGACGGCCTGGCATTTCAGGACGTCCCAGCCATCGAGTGTCTTACCATCGAAGAGGGATACGGGTTCTCCCGCACCGACGAGACCGCCGCTGCAGGCGGCCATGGTGATCGCAGAGAACACGACGCGGAGTGTTGTTGCACGCGACACAGTGGTTCGTTCCTTTCGACACACGGATAAGGTTGGGGAGATTGTTCCGGCCTGCTCGCTTCATGAACCATCCGGGTTCAGGGGATCTGTGAGAATACTGGAAGTTTAGGTTGTATGCGTAGGATTCGGAAGAGGTGGTGATCTCCGGCGTCGCACGCGTGCGATCTGGTCCCGCCCCGCCGCCAGCTTCTGTTTGCAGATCCGCGACGGCAATGCTACAATCGCCGCTTCTCGTCAGAGTGCTTGGTTCATGATCTCTTGCGCATTTGGCTCGGCAAGCCGCGGAATCGAACTGCCGACGGCCAATGTAAAGGATTGAACAATGGCCGCTGGTCCTAAAGGTTGTGATAATCCGCAGGTGTCGATTGCGGAAGCTGTGTTCGAGCATGTGCGGTGCGTGGCTCCTGCCGACCTTGTCGGAAATCTGACGCTCGACACTCCGCTGCTCGAAGTCGGGCTGGATTCGTTGGCTCGGATGGACGTTGTGAACCGGATCGAGAGTGGGTTCCACATTCGGTTCTCGGAGGAATCGCTCTACGACCTGGAGACCTGCCGCGACCTGGTGGAACTGGTGGAGGAGAGTTTGCCGCAGGGCAGCTCGCCGCGTTTGTCGGTCGTGCGGATGCCGTCGGACGCCGAGCCCGATCCCGAGCCGTTGGTGGCCGGGGGGACAGGTCCCGAACAGTACGACGTGGCGAGATTCCCGGAATGCGTCCGGTTTCAGCAGCGGTTGCTCGATTCGGCCTCGGCCGGGTTCCACAACCCATTCTTCCGTGTGAACCAGAAGATGCGTCCTGCGACGGCCACGATTGACGGCCGCGAGGTGATCAACTTCACGAGTTTTGACTACCTGGGCTTGGCCCGGCATCCGCGAGTGGCGGAGGCCGCGAAGGACGCGATCAGCCAATTTGGGACGAGCGCTTCGGCAAGTCGGCTGGTGGGTGGGAACAACACGGTCTTGGAGGAGCTGGACCACGAGATCGCCGCGTTTCTGGGGACCGAGGCGGCGGCCGTTTTCCCCAGCGGATATGGCACGAACGCTTCGCTCTTCGGGCATCTGTTTGGCGAGGAAGACCTGATTCTCCACGACGAACTCGCCCACAACAGCATTGTTCAGGGGTCGCTGCTGTCGTCGGCTCGACGACGGGCGTTTCCGCACAACGATGTCGACTACGTGGACAGCCTTCTCAGCGATATCCGCGGCAAGTACCGGCGGGTCGTGGTGGCGATCGAGGGCGTTTACAGCATGGACGGCGATTTCCCCGATCTGGCCCGGTTCATCGAGGTCAAGAAACGCCACCAGTCGTTGTTGTATGTCGACGAGGCTCATTCGGTTGGCGTGATGGGCGCGACGGGGCGTGGCATCTGCGAGCATTTCGGAATTCACCCTGACGAGGGTGATCTCTGGATGGGCACGATCAGCAAGGCGTTTGGCAGCGGGGGTGGCTACATGGCAGGGCGCCGCGTCCTGATCGAGTACCTCAAATACACGACGCCTTCCTTTGTGTTCTCGACCGCTTCCCCACCCGCGGCCGCGGCGGCGGCCCTGGCGGCGGTCCGGCTGATCCGCGACGAACCGGCACACGTGGCGCGCCTTCGAGATCGCGCCCGCCTGTTCCTCAAATTGGCCCAAGACAGCGGCTTGGATACCGGCAATAGCAGCGAAACTCCGATCATCCCGATCATCCTGGGAGATTCGCGGCGGTGCATTCAAGTGTCTCATGAACTGCTCCTGCAAGGGATCAACGCGCAGCCCATTCTCTATCCGGCGGTGCCGGAAAGTGCGGCGCGCGTCCGGTTCTTCATCACGGCCGACCACACCGAGAAGCAGATCTGCCGTACCGTCGAAGTCCTGGCAGAGTGCATCGCGGCCAACGACGGCGTGCCCTGCTGAGAACCGGAAGTGCCGACGTCCTGCTCGCGACGCGCCGGTGGCGGCCACGCCTGCGCCGAGCGTTCCCACCGGTGCCACTTGGCGAGCTGCTATACTTCCCAGGCGACATTTCGTCTGGCAAATGTGCCCGTCAAGCTGTATAAGCCGGTATTTCATACGCTCAGGAGGAGCTCTCGCCATGCTGTGTCGCTCGATGGCTGCCGGGCTGTTGACGCTGTGCGTCCTGGCTGACTCGCGTCTGGCAGGCGAGGATGCACACGAAAGCACTCCGGCGGACCGGACAACCCCGGCAAAGTGGGTGTCGCTACCCACCGACAACCAGATAAAGTCGGTGGTGCCACCGGCTGATCCGGCGGAGTTCCCATCCGACGTGGTGCGCTGGCTCCGTCCCCAATTGAGCATCGTGGCCGAATGGGAGCCGCAGACGGACGGGGTCGAGATCGTCAACTATGACGTCGACGTGCTCGTTCCGACCTACCCCTTTTACGGTCCGCCACCGCCGTTCTTGAATGCCGGCTTCTCCTACACCGACTTGATGGCTCCCGCCGAGCTGGACATTCCTCCGGCGCTCTACGACTTCACGTTAGGGGCCAGTTGGATGCGGCCGATCCACGAGCGGTGGACGGTGCGGGTCATGGTCGGCGCGGCGTTTGCCACGGACATGAACAACACGGGTGCGGACGCGTGGCAGTTGCGTGGCGGCTTGTTTGCCATCTACGACTGCCAGCCGGATCTGCAACTACTGGTCGGCGTGGTTGCCAGCGGTCGCGACGATCTCCCGGTGCTGCCAGGTCTGGGTGTCATCTGGAAACCAACACCCTCCTGGCATCTGAACTTGATGATGCCGCGCCCGCGTGTTTCGTACCTGCTGGCGGACCATGGGGAACGCCAACACTGGATCTTCATTGGCGGCGGGCTGAGCGGCGGCACCTGGGCGTTTGAATCCCAGGGAATCGATGACAGGATCACGTATCGTGAATTTCGCGTCGGGTTGGGTTGGGAGTCGGGACCACCTAAGACCTTCCCGCCGCTGCCGGGCGGCGGTCTCAAATTCGAGGCCGAAGTGGGGTTCGTGTTCGGCCGCACGTTCGAATTCGAAACCCGCGCCGCAGAGATCGAGTTAAGCAATGCGTTCCTGCTGCGTACAGGCTTCTGGTTCTGACAGCGGGTCCACAGGTCGCCGAACATTTGGCATCGATTGCGTGACACGGAACCGGGCCTTGGCCAGGAGGAACAGCACTGTGGGGACATCGATCGTCGCAAGCGCTCTTGTGCTCTGGGCCCTCTCAGTGGCGGGCAATCCGACCCCGCCCGCGGATGCCGCTGGCCAACGGTGGGAACGAGGATTGCCGGATGATCCCGGCTATTTCCCGATTGCCGTGTGGCTGCAGGCGCCCCGCAATGCGCCACGTTTTCGTGAAGCCGGCATCAATCTCTATGTGGGACTGTGGCAAGGACCGACCGAAGAGCAGTTGGCCGAGTTGAAGTCGACCGGCATGCCGGTCATCTGTGACCAGAACGAGGCCGGATTGAAATCGCCGCATGCGGATGTGATCGTGGGCTGGATGCATGGCGACGAGCCTGACAACGCCCAGGCCCGCCAGGATGGCCAGGGCTACGGCCCACCGATCCTGCCCAGCAAGATCGAGGCCGATTACCGGGAGATCAGGCGACGCGATCCGACGCGTCCCGTGCTCCTGAACCTTGGCCAGGGCGTGGCGTTCGACCAGTACATCGGACGCGGCGTGCGACGCAACCACCCGGAAGACTATCCTGAGTACATCCGCGGTTGCGACATTGTCTCGTTCGATATCTATCCGGCGGTCCATGATCACCCGGATATCGCCGGCAAGCTGGAGTTTGTGCCGCAAGGTGTGGAGCGTCTGCGACGCTGGGGAAATCACCAGAAGATCGTCTGGAACTGCATCGAGTGCAGCCGCATTGGCAACACGAAAATTAAACCCACGCCACACCAGATCCGCGCCGAAGTCTGGATGTCGCTGATCCACGGCTCGCGCGGCCTGATCTATTTTGTGCATCAGTTCGAGCCCCGCTTCATCGAAGCCTCCCTGCTGGAAGACGCGGAACTGTTGCCTGCCGTCACCGCCATCAACCGGCAGATCCACGAGCTTGCTCCCGTGCTCAACAGCCCGACGATCGATGACGGCGCGCAGTTTTCAAGTTCCGATCCAGACGCACCGATTGCGGGAATCTGCAAGCAGCACGAGGGAGCGACCTACGTGTTCGCAGTGGGTATGCGAAACCGGTCGGCCCAGGCCACCATCCGGCTGAGTGGGCCGCCGGCGAACGCGGACGTCGAAGTGCTCGGTGAAAACCGGTCCATCCCGCTGCACAACGGGCAGTTCGACGACGACTTCGCCGCGTATGCCGTCCACCTCTATCGCGTGGCCGCCCGAAAATGACCCCGCAGCCGTGCGCAGGCCAATCGGTCGCTGCCGACCGCCCGATCTTCGTCACAGGATTGCCCTTTGAATCAGAGCGACAGCGGCCAGCAGCAGAGCCAAACCGCCGAACACGAACGTGGCCCGGCGAGCGCGGATGAGCCAGTCACCACTGTTGGGCAGTACGCGCGCAGGCCAAAACCGGTCAAGAGAGTCATCATCGTCACGGACATCAGCAGGTATGTGACTCGCCTCGACCACGGTGCCGCCGTCGTCGCATCGATGCGCGCCCAACCGATCGAACTGGTGAACAAGACTCCGGCGGCCAGCGCCGCATACTGCCAGGCCGCACGCCGTGTGCCGTGCGTTTGCCAGGCCATCAGGATCGTTGTGCCCAAGAGCATCAGTGCGGCCGGACAACTGGCCTGATGTCCCGCCAATCCCAGCAATGCGATGCCTTTCCCCAGCAAATCAAAGGCGGGATCCAACAGGATCCAGCCGATCAGCACGGCTGGCGTCGCGACCAGTCCGGCTTGCGAACGACAGAACCACGCTCCCGACCAACGTGGGGATTCGCCGGGAATCTGCAATGCCGTGACGATTCGAGGAAACCGCTGCAACGTCCACCCCAACTGGGCCGCCACGAGCGCGAATCCGGTCAGTTCACAAATGCTCGTCCACACCAGGAACCGACCCGGCGAAAGATCGCGGTGGATCAGCAACATGCCGACCAGTGTCAGTCCCAGCACATACAGCCCGCGCAAGGGAAAGCGGGCCGCCGGATCCCACAGGTGGATGGCAACCGCCGCGACCGCGGCCACCCAGGCCCACCCATCGAGTGGCTGCAATCCGCGATGCGGCAGATCACCCAGGTCACGCCCAAGGTGCGAACAACTGCCGCGGAGAACAGCGCCACCGCCAAACGAGCCGCAAGGTGCGTGAAGAAAACGCCTGGGCCACCCTCACGCGTGACTGCAGCGGACCCGGCCGCGGTCTCTTCCGTCAGAAGGTTGCCCGACGGCAGCACCACCCGCCAGGCAGAGTACCGTGATGTGGAGCAGTTCCGTGGACATGTGCTGAGTGTTGACCCGCTGCCTACCGCGTGCCCGGTGCGCCGCTGCCACTGCCGCTGCCAGGAAGAACCAGGAAGCATAATGTCCATGGTCCCAGGACGGAACCGGCATTGCTCCTCGCATTGAATCCTCCCCGATCGTGAACGACAATTCAACAAGCCGATCGTCGGGCTGGCTGGCTGCCGTTGCTGGCCGAAGAGGATCCCGGCATCCGAAAGACGCGGAGCGCGCCATGAACCACGGTGACCGTCTGCCGCGAGACATTCCGAGGTGCACTGAACAGAAGCGACGACGTGATGAACGCACGATACCAGCTGGTCCACCCGCGGGATGAAATCGTGCAGACGATGGAGCGGATCTACCGGTACCGGATGACGACGACGTCGGGCGGGAATCTGTCGATTCGCGACAACAACGGGGATGTGTGGATCTCGCCCGCGCGCGTGGACAAAGGGAATCTCGCGCGTCACGACATCGTGCGCGTGAAAGTCGACGGCTCGACTGGAGGGATCCACGCGCCGTCGTCCGAACTGCCATTTCATCAGGCGATCTACCGGGCACGGCCCGACCTGCGCGCCATCGTGCACGGTCATCCCGTGGCGCTTGTGGCGTTCAGTATCTGCCGGCAGACGCCCGATACGCGGCTGTTCCACCAGGCTCATTACGTGTGCGGCCGGCCTGGATTCGCTCCCTACGCGCTGCCGGGCAGCGAACAGCTCGGCCGCCAATATCGCCGACACGTTTCGCGCGGGATCGAACTGCGTCGTTCTCGAGAACCATGGTGTCGTGGTGGCTGGCGACTCGCTGGCACACGCCTTTCCAGCGGTTTGAGGCACTCGAGTTCGCCGCGAAAACGGTGATCAAGGCCGTCCAACTGGGACCGGTGCGGTACCTCTCGGATGAGCAGCTTGACCAGGCGCACCAGCGCGGCGTCGACTCTGCAGCCGTTTGAACCGACCGCCGCGACGGCCACGTCGAAAAGGAATTGCGACGCGAACTGTGTGCGTTCATTGGACGCGGATGCCGACAACGATTGCTGATCAGCACGGAAGGCAGCTTTTCCGCCCGCCTGGACGACACATCGTTTCTCATTACACCCTCCCGCCGTGACCGCGGCACACTGGACATCGGCGACTTCGTGCTGATCCGCGGTCGCGAACACGAAGTGGGCCCATGCCCGAGTCGGGCCACGCTCGCTCACGCCGCGATCTATCAGCGATACCCGGCGATTCGGGCCATCGTGTTCGCCCACCCCGTGAACGCGACGGCGTTCAGTGTCACCGAGTCCGTGCTGGACGTCGCGCACCATTCCCGAAAGCTACATCTTTCTGCGCGATGTGACGCGAGTTCCTTACGGCGTGCAATACCGGGACGATGGGCGGATCGCCGACTTCGTCTCGCCCGCTTCCCCCGTGGCTCTGCTCGAAAACGACGGTGTGCTCGTGACCGGCAGCAGCGTGCTGGACACGTTCGATCGGCTGGAAGTGCTGGAATCGACGGCGGAAGCTGTCATCAATGCCCGCGTGCTGGGACCGGTCGCGTCGATGCCGGAGCAGGTGATTGATGAGCTGAAGCGGGCATTTTTGTCGTGAGGGTGACCTGGCATCGGAAGCGGTTTCGCCATGGAGGGCTGCGGTATGTGGTTGAGTTGCCAGCGGACGAAAGGGCCGAGCATGTACGCAAGGCTGGTGGTGGTCCTGGTCGCGGCACTGTCGATGCACGGATCTCTGCGGCCTGGCTGCGCGGCAGACAACGTCGGTGAGCGCCCCGCGTGGCGTGAATTCCTGGTGGCCAATTTCCGGGCGGGACCGCTGCAGGTCGTGGCTGCGGCTCAACGAGCTTTTCCGGCAGTCGCAGTTGGCTCTCGATGCGGTCGCCGACTGGATCGCGCAGGACCAGCTTGCGGCAGCTTCCCGGCGGCGTCGTCCACGTGCTGGCTGCCATTTGTGAGGAAGCGGGACCCGCGGCCCAGCCCCTCCTGCAACGGCTGGCGGAACTACGCAGCGACGGCACCAGCAGTGACGATCCGCGTTGGATCGAGCTGTATCTGGACGCCTGCCACCAACGCCGTCTGGCTCGGCTCGCACGCAGCGGAGAACAGCTGCGCCGGGTCGTGTTCACGAAGCACTACGATCTGGGCGGTTCCCACTATGCGTACACCGAAGGCCAGTCGGATGCGCAGAACGAGCGGCACTTTCGAGCCTGGTGCCGCGCTTGTGTCTCTTGGAGCTGGAGAACGGCGCGGCTCGCGTCCGCACGCTGCTCGACGATCCGGCCGGTGTGATTCGCGATCCCGACACGTCCTGCGACGGGCGACGCATTCTCTTCAGCTGGAAGAAGTCGCTCGACGCCGATGACTACCATCTGTACGAAATGAATGCCGACGATGGGCAGATCCGGCAGCTCACCTCGGGGCTGGGGTTCGCCGACTACGAAGGAGCTTATTTGCCCGACGGCGACATCGTGTTCAACTCGACGCGTTGCGTGCAGACGGTCGATTGCTGGTGGACGGAGGTCAGCAATCTCTTCACATGTGACGGCGACGGCCGCTATCTGCGACAGTTGAGTTTCGATCAGGTGCACACGAACTTCCCGACCGTGGCGCACGACGGACGTGTCATCTATACGCGCTGGGACTATCAGGATCGTGGACAGATCTATCCGCAGGGCCTGTTTCAGATGAATCCCGACGGCACGGGCCAGGCAGAACTGTACGGCAACAACTCGTGGTTTCCCACGGCGATCCTGCATGCGCGGGTCATTCCCGGCACGCACAAGATCGTAGTGCATTTTCTCGGGGCACCACACGATCCAAAAGGGTTGGCTGGGCATTCTCGATCCGAGCCGGGGGCGTCAGGAGAACCAGGGGGCCCAGCTGATTGCGCCGATCCGCGACACGCCGGCCGTCCACGTCGACGCGTATGGCCAGTCGGGCGATCAGTATCCAGTATCCGTATCCGCTGAGCGAAACCGAGTTCCTGGTCAGTTTTCAGCCGGAAGGTGCGGCGCGATTCGGCATCTACTGGATGTCGATCGACGGGCGCCGCGAGCTGTTGGTTTCCGACGACGCGATCTCCTGCAATCAACCGATACCGCTCGCGACTCGACCCGTCGCCACGAGTTCGCCCGAACCTGGTCGATTACCGCCGGGAATTCGCCACCATCTACCTGCACGACGTCTGCCGCGGACCCGGCCTGGCAGGCGTGGACCGCGCAGCCGTCAAGTCGCTGCGCGTGATCGCTTTGGAGTTTCGTGCGGCGGGCATCGGCAGCAACCTCAACAACGGTCCGGCCGGCGGCGCGTTGGCGAGCACGCCGATTTCCATCGAGGGCGCATGGGACGTCAAGAGAGTCCTCGGTACGGCCACCGTGCATGAGGACGGCTCGGCCTGTTTCATCGTGCCGGCGCGAACGCCGGTCTATTTCCAGGCGCTCGACGAGAAAGGTCAGATGATCCAGTCGATGCGTAGTTGGGTGACGCTCCAGCCGGGCGAGACCGCGTCGTGCGTAGGGTGCCACGAACACAAGAACACCGCACCACCCGTCACGCGGCTCAGCCAGGCTCTGGCCGCCGGGCCGCAGACGCTCGAACCGATCGACGGTCCGCCACGCGGTTTCAGTTTCATCCGGGAGATCCAGCCGATCCTCGACCAGCATTGTGTGCGGTGCCACTATCCTGGACGAGCCACCCCGTTATGTCGGCGAGTGGCGCGGGCGATGCAGCGCACGAAACGCCCCTCGCGACCGGCGATGAACCACCCGTCCAGCCGGCCTTCAGCCTCCTCGGCAGGCAGACGCTGGATCGCCAGAGCGAGCGGAAGTGGAGCGATTCCTACAAGGCATTGGCCGACCGCCGCGTGGTCAACTGGATCAACATCCAGTCCGGGCCGCCCATGCTGCCTCCCTATCATGCCGGCGCCGCGCGCAGCCGTTTGCCACAGATGCTGGAAGACGGATCCCACTACGGAATCCGGCTGTCGCGCTCGGAGCTGGATCGCATCGTCGTGTGGATCGATCTGCTCGTGCCCTACTGCGGCGATTACACCGAAGCGATGAATGACGGCCAGATTCCGCGATATCGCAAGTTTCTCGCCAAGCGGCAGCGCTGGCGAACGCAGGAGGCCGCCAACATCGAGGCGCTGCTGAACGCCACACGTTAATAACGCGCCAGCGATTCAGATGGTCGTGCGCGATCCCATGTCGCGTGCCACTTCACGAAGTCAGGACCTTGAGAATCCCGCGGCAGAAATCGGGCAAGTCGTCGGGCATCCGGCTCGACACGAAGTGTCGGTCGATCACCACCGATTTGTCCTCCCAGATCGCGCCCGCATTGACCAGGTCATCCTTGATACCTGCCGATCCCGTCACGCGCACTCCGCGGTAGACACCCGCTGAAATGGGAATCCAGCCACCGTGGCACACCGCGGCGATCAGCTTCCCGCTGGTATGGAAATGTCGCACGATTTCCAGCACTTGGGGGTCACGCCGCAATCGGTCGGGCATGAATCCGCCGGGCACGACCAGTCCCTCGAATTCACTGGCCTGCACCTCCGAGATGGCGAGGTCGGAAATGCACGGATAGCCGTGCTTCCCCGCATAACTGTGTTTGGCCTGAGGGCCGGCCACGACAACTTTGGCACCGGCTTCCAGCAGCCGCAACTTCGGATACCACAATTCGAGATCCTCGTAAATCTCGCCGACGAACATCAAGATTCGCTTCTTTGCCAGCGGCTGGTCCATGATCACCTCGCTCGGTAAGTGCACTGATTCTCGCGTGAGACTTGCCACATCGTTAGACCTGATTGTCAGCGGGGAAGCAACGGGTAACACTGGATACTGGAGAGCATGATCCCACGTACGTCAGGAGCCGTCGCATGAAAGCCGGAATCACGTCGGGTTGGGGGACCGTAGCCCTGAGGACCGTAGCCCTGAGGACCGTAGCCCTGAGGACTCGTAGCCCTGACGGTCTGCTGTGCCATGTCCATTGCATCCTCTGCAGGGGAGCCGGTGATGATTGAAAACGAGTCACTGCAAGTGACGTTCGATGCAAACCGCTCAAGTTTCTCGGTCGTCGACAAGGCGTCAAGTACGACCTTCGTCGCAGCCGGTCAACTCGGTGGCCGCGACGGCGCGGCGCAGGTTGTGCCGGTTACGGACGCGACATTCGGCGTCGGACAGCAGATCGAGATCACTTATCCCCAGGGCAATCGGGAGGCCATCGCGCTGTTCCCGCGCCTGCCGTTCGTGCTGTTTCATGCGCTGCTGCACAATGCAGGTGCCGAGGACGTGCTGGCCAATCATGTCCGTATAGTCTCCGCGGATGTGGCCATGAGCCAGCCTTGGAGCGAATTGCGCGCAGGGCACCGCCGGGCTGACTGCCGTGGACCAGAACCCCGGCAGCTACGCCTACCTGGCCGTCGTGGATCCGGGCTCGCGCGCCGGAATTGTCGGCGGCTGGTTGACGCACGACCGGGGCAGCGGGGTTGTGTTCTCACCGGTCGAGAATGACGTGGCCCGTGTCGTCGCGCAGATCGACTACGGCCGCTTGCGCATCAAGCCGGGCCAAGACGCGCGGACGGAAACGTTCGCGCTCGGATGGTTCGACGACGCACGACTGGGACTGGAAGCTTATGCCGACGCCGTCGCTCGTGTGTACGCCATCAAGTTGCCGCCGCAGCCCGCCGGTTACTGCACCTGGTATGCGGACAAGCACGGCGGCGCCTGCGATGAAAAACACCTGGCGGAACTGGCGGCTTTCGCGGCCCAGCACTTGAAGCCGTTCGGGTTCGAGTTCGTACAGATCGACGACGGCTGGCAGGACGGTGTCTCGACCAACGGGCCGTGCCGCAACTTCACCGCGCATCGACCCGCCGGCCCGTATCCAGGTGGCATGCAAGCGATGGCCAGCCAGATCAAAGCGACTTGGCCTGACGCCCGGCATCTGGTTCATGCCGTTCGCCGGCACACATTACGATCCGTTCTTCCAGGAACACCAGGAGTGGTTCGCCCAGGATGCGCACGGCAAACCGTTCGAAACGACGTGGGGTGGCACCTGCCTGGACATGACCCACGCCGGGGCACGGCAGCACCTGCGGAGCGTTGTGCAGCGAATCGCGCACGAATGGGGTTACCGTGTCTTCAAGATGGACGGTCTGTGGACGGGAACGGCGACGCGCCTGATGTACGTCAATGACGGCTATCAGGACGACCAGATCGGCGAATCGCGGTTGTCCGATCCGGACAAGACGCCCGTCGAAGCGTATCGGGATGGCTTGCAGCTGGTCCGCGAAGTGGCGGGCCCCGACGTGTTCCTGTTGGGCTGCTGTGTGTCGCAGAACATGCGTTCGTTCGGCGGTGCCTTCGGACTGCTCGATGCGATGCGCATCGGGCCCGATACGGGTGCAGGTCACATCGGGGCGCCGCACGGTTCGCGCAACTACTTCCTGCACGGCCGGGTCTGGCAGAATGATCCCGACTGCGTATCCGTCCGCTCCTCCACGTCGCTGGATCAGGCGAGATTGAACGCCTCGTGGACGGCCATCTCCGGTCAACTGTTCTATAGCAGCGATTGGCTGCCCGACTTGCCAGCCGATCGGCTGGACATCCTGCGCCGTACGATGCCGGCTCATGGTCTGTTGCCTCGACCCGTGGATCTGTTTGAACATGATCCGGCCCGCATCTGGCTGCTCACCGATACGCGACAGTCGCCGCGGCGCGACGTCGTCGCCTTCTACAATTGGGACCAGGAGCGCGCGGTAACGGTGGCTTGTGCGACGTCCCGTTTGGGTCTGCCGGCGGCAGTCGAGTATGTGGCGTTCGATTTCTGGGCCGACAAGTTCGTGCGGCCATTTCGCGAGACGCTCAGCGCCGAGCTGCCGGCGGCGTCATGCCGCGTGCTGGCGGTGCAGCCGGTGAGCGATCGACCGCAGCTGCTGAGCACTTCGCGGCATGTCACGCAAGGGATGGTGGACGTGCGGAGCGAAACCTGGAACGCGTCCGCGCACACACTTTCGGGAATCAGCCGCGTGGTGGGTGCTGACCCCTACGAGCTGCGCATCGTCGTACCGATCGGCGAAGGGTCGTGGCTCGCACGCGAGGTCGGTGTGTCCGACGAGGATGGGGCTGCCGGCACCACCACGTCGTTCCGGCAAGAGGGTCCCAAGCTCCGGGCACGTATCAACAGTCCGACGAGTCGCGATGTGCGCTGGCACGTGACGTTCGAGCGGAGACGCGTCGAACCCGAGGTCCCACAGGCGGTGCAGGAACTGCGGGCCGTGGCAGACTACGGGAGTGTGACCCTGACCTGGCGGGAACAGGGTGCCGAGAGTTACCGGGTCGAGCGGAGTGACGGCACCACGTTCGAATGTGCGGACGCGACGTGCTTGGACACGTCCGTCGCGCACGGGCAGCAATACACCTACACGGTGCGGTCCGTAAGTTGGGATGGTAGCCTGTCCGCCCCGAGCGCTTGCGACGTCCGTACGCCGGCCGAACTCCAGCGGCCGCCGCAACCGCCGGCTCCCGGCGTGTATCTTGGTGACCTCCAGCCGGTACATGCCAGCCAGGATTGGGGATCGTTGGGTGTGGGCAAGTCTGTCGAAGGTCAGCCACTGATCGTGGCGGGCCAACGCTACGTACACGGGCTCGGTACACATGCCAACTCGCTGTTGATCTACACGATACCCAGCGGTGCCACGCGGTTCGTGGCCGTGGTGGGGCTCGACGACGAGAAACGCGACGATCCGCGGTCGAGCGTGACGTTCGAGGTTTATGGTGATGTGAAAGAGATGGGTGAGTCGCCGGTGCTGATCGCCAAGAGTCCCAAGCTCTGGACGAAGACGTTGCGCTCGTGGGCGTTTGACGTCGAACTCTCCGCGCGCTTCCGAGAACTGCGACTCGTCGTGACGGACGCCGGTGATGGTATCGCCGCCGATCATGCCGATTGGGTTGACGCCGGCTTTTGCTTGAAGTGAATCGCGAGTGATTCGGTCATGGCTGGAAGCAAGTCCGGTGCATACCGCAGAGGGGAAACGGGATCGGGCATGAGGCACATCGGCGCGGAACCGAAGAGGTGCATGCCCGACATGGACTTCACCCTCCGGAGGGCTCGTTGTCCTACACATCTCTTCTGCACGCGTAACCAGTGCTCCGACACCAACGTGGCGAAGGAATGCTTGTCGCTACGCGACAACTACTGATAGGAATCTTGATCCTGCGATAGCTCCTGACGGCATGTCGGTGTCATTCGATACTCCTCACACGGAACTGCGCGAGGGCACCGGCTGTCACTCACCCAGGACGAGAAAGACTCCGGTGGCAAGCGAGTAGAGAGCACAGCCTTCAGGTCAGGATCGGGAAGCGATGCCACACCGCAGCACGCCCTCCCCTGGACAGGGGATTCTCGCGAGGCCGACACATTCGCCGCAGCCGTTACCGTTTGACATCAAGGTGCTGCACACCAGACTCGATCCGACGCTCGGCACGATTTGGCATAGAACCGTCTTGAGGAATGACGAAGAGAACTGCGTGCGAAGGACTCCTGTGGCGCACCCATTCGGGAGCAATCACGGCAACCGCCAACACCATGGCGAAATGCATGAATCGGAAGCAACCCTCCATCCAATCTCTCGTTGGAACTGTCTTGCGGCGCTGGTTGCCCACGATCGCTCGGATCGTCACCGTCGGTGCCGTGTTGGCAGCCGGGCCAGCGATGGCGGACCCGTCGCCGTTGCTGGCCGATACGCTGTTCGGTCCCGAGTGCGGCATCCGTTTCGAGCCGGTGTACCGCGGCGAGGTGTTCACGAACACGCGTGGCGGTTTGACGACCCGAGACGCCACGCAATACCAGGCTCTGCTCGATCTGCCGCTCGAGTTTGACTTGGAGGCGATGCAGGCGCCAGTGCCCGGCAAGTTCTTCATGCTGGCCCAGAACACGCATGGTCGCGGACTTTCGCAGGATTTCGTGGGCGACGTGATGGTGTTGAGCAATATCGACTCGTTCCAAAACATCATGCGTGTCGGCGAGTACTGGTGGGAGCTTCCCCTGGGAGAGCGTCTCACCGTGCGACTGGGAAAACAGGACCTCAATACGGAGTTTCTGCTCATCGAAACGGCCGAGGATTTCATCCAGTCGACCTATAGTCTCACTCCATCGACAGCGTTTCCCACGTATCCCGATCAATCCATGGGGATGGTGGCATTGATGCAGCTCAACGACGTTTGGCGGCTCAAGACGGGTGTCTGGGATGCGTTCTCCTCAGGTGGCAACTGGGGCTTCTCGGGGAATAACTCCTTTCTGGTGGTTGGCGAGCTGGAGCGCAGTTACGCCCTGCGGGACGGCACGCTTCCCGGTATCTTCGCGGTGGGAGCCGTGTACGAGTCGTCAGGCGAAGTGGACGGAGAGCCCATTTCCGCAGTCCAGGAATACTACGTCCAGCTGGAACAACGCATCTACCGAGAATGCACGTGCAGCGCGGAGGATATGCAAGGACTGGCCTTCTTCGTCGGGTGCTACCCCCGCTTTCCCGGCCGACTGGTTCTTCCTGAATCGGTCGGATCCAATCTGCTTGCCGGCCTGGTATACAGGGGTCTTCTGCCGTCTCGTGATGACGATGTGGTCGGTTTGGGATACTCCGTGGTCGAGCTGTTCACGGGCGGATCCAACCGGGAAGCGGACATCGAGCTCTTCTACAAAATCCGCGTCACACCCCGGGTGAGTCTGCAGACGGACCTGCAGTACCTCGGCACTCCGGCAGGCGTCTTGCGAGACTCCCTGGTGGTCGGGATGCGCTTTGAAATCGCTTTGTAGAGGTGGAGCGTGGGTCGGAAATCGACGTTCGATGTTCTGGCAGCCAGCCTGCTGATCGGGTTGTGGCCGGCTTGGGCAACAGGGATCACCAGCGCGGAGGACTGGCCCGAGTTCCGTGGTCCTACCGCCCAGGGACATGCCGGCGCGACTTCCTTGCCGGTGCAGTGGGACTTGTCAGCCAATGTGCGCTGGAAGGTTCCCATCTCAGGCAAGGGCTGGTCTTCGCCGATCGAGCATGCCGGCCGCATCTTCCTGACGACGGCCGTGCCCTCGGAGGAGACGCCGCCGCAGCGGCACTCGCTGCGGGCCTTGTGTCTGGATGCCGCCCGGGGCGAGATCCTGTGGAATGTGGAAGTCTTCGTCAAAGAGGTTAGACCGGCAGAGACGATCAACGCCAAGAACTCGCTTGCCAGCCCGACGCCGATCACCGACGGCCAGCAGGTGTTCGTGCATTTCGGGCCGGACGGCACAGCCTGTCTCGATCGCGACGGGAAACGGATCTGGGCCAACGATCAGCTGCGATACAACCCGGTGCACGGGGCGGGCGGTTCGCCCGTCTTGGCGGGCTCGCGACTCGTCTTCCACTGCGATGGGGCTGAGGATCCCTTCGTGGTCGCCCTGCATCGCGATTCGGGACAGGTGGCATGGCGGACCCCGCGTCCCCCCATGGCCGCACCGAGATGGTCCTTCGCCACGCCGCTGGTGATCGAGGTGGCTGGCAAACGGCAGCTGATCTCCCCGGCCGCCCAACTGGTCTGTAGCTACGATCCGACCTCCGGGGAAGAGCTGTGGAGGGTCCGTTATCCCAACAAGTGGTCAATCGTGCCGCGACCCGTCTGCTCGCACGGACTCGTCTTCGTGTGCACCGGCTACAGCGGGCCCGCCGAACTGCTGGCGATCCGGCCGACGGGATCCGGTGACGTGACCGATTCCCATGTCGCCTGGCGAACCGACAACAACGTCCCACACACCCCGTCGCCGCTGATCGTGGGAAACGAGATCTATCTGGTCAGTGACAGCGGGATCGTGTCGTGCCGCGATGTGGAAACCGGCGAGCTTCACTGGCGGCACCGCGTGGGAGGGAACCACTCGGCGTCGCCGGTGCACGCCGCGGGCCGCATTTACCTACTGAGCGAGGAGGGCGTCTGCACCGTGATCGCCGCGGGCCGGGAATACCGGGAACTTGCCACCAACGACCTGCAGGAGCCGACGCTGGCGTCGTGCGCCGTCGTCGAGCGGGCGCTCATCGTGCGCACGGCAGAACATCTCTACCGAATCGAATGACCGGCGGGCCGCCTGGTTCCTGGAGCGATGGCAGTTGCCTGCCTCACGCCGCCTGGCGAAGGGGAGTGATCCACTCGGCAGCCACGGCCTGGATGAGATCCGCAGTGATCTTGCGGGGTTCTTCGGCAAAGCCGATCAACAGCGCCACGGGTGCAGGTTGACCACTTCCACTCCGGCGGCATCCCATCTCACTCACACTCACCCCGTGCCCGAAGCCTTGATTCGGATCACGCGGATCCCACGCGAGGCTCTGTCGATTGGCGAATCGCCCACGGATGTTATAGTACTGCTGTTGGTAACAAGGCGGTGCCACGCCCATTGATCTGACCCGCCGACGTTGGCAGCAACACAGTTGATCGAGCGAGTTCCCCCACAGCGTCCGTCCTCGCTGCGCCGATTCCCGTGGCGGAGCTTGGTCCTTAGGAGCACCCTTGGCGCGCCGCAATGAGCCAACTCCACGACACACACATCGTGCTACGAGCCATTTCATTCGCGGCGCACGCTCATCAGGGCCAGCTGCGGAAGGACCGCTGCACGCCGTATGCGGCCCATCCGCTGCGTGTGATGACCGTGCTGTTGACGGTCTTCAAGGTGGACGATCCCGAGCTCTTGGCCACCGCCGTGCTGCACGATTGTATTGAGGATACGACCACCGATTGCGACGACCTGGAACGGCAGTTTGGCGTGCGCGTGGCCAAATACGTCGCACTGCTGTCCAAAGATACGCGGAAACTGGAGGAGGAACGCGAGCGCACGTACTTCGCCACACTGGCTGCCGCTCCCGCCGAGGTCAAACTCTGCAAACTCGCCGATGTGTACGACAACCTGCTCGACTGCCAAGGCATGCCGGCAGCCGCACGCGCGAAGATGGCCGAAAAAACCCGCACGCTGTTGAGCCTGTTCAGCGACGACCTGCGCACGCGCTGGCCGCACGTACTTTCCAGCGTCGCCGACCTGCTTGCGCGTGCCAGCGCCCCTTAGCTCCTGTTCACTTCCGCACTCACGTAAAACGAATTCTCGCAGTGCCCCAGGCACGGAGACGCGGCCTACTTCGCTAAATTCTCCAAGAAGTCGAAGTGGTTGCGGCCGCCGTTGGCGTTGGACTCGATCGGCTGCCACACCTTCGAGCAAATGTCCAGATCGCCGTCGGCATCGACGTCGCCACAGACCGCTTCGTGGGCACCGAGATTGGCGTCGAGCACCACGCGCTCGCAGAACTTGCCCGTGCCGTCGACGTTCTCCCAAACGAACCATCGCGGCGGCAGGTCGCCGTGAAACGCCTCCATCTCCGCCGAAAACACGTCCGGACGTCCGTCGCCATTGAAATCGCCCACGTGCAGACAGTGATATGCGCCCCGGGCAGCCGTGTCCGTCTTGGGCAGCAGATGAGTGATCCAACGCTCCGATCTCGGATCAGGCGGTGCCTCCAGCCAGCCAATCCTGGCGTTGCGGTTCTCTCCGTCGGCGATCACGACATCGAGTCGGCCGTCGCCGTTAAGGTCGCAGGTGCGGGTTTGCGTGGCATTATCCTGCCAAGGTATTGCGGTGTCACCCCACGGTTCGGTCATGCGGTGCGGCACCCATTCCTGGCCTGCCCGGAGGTTCTCGAACCAAACGTTGCTGCGGACTACGTCCGCATCGCCGTCGGAGTCAATATCGCCGGTGCAGATTCCCGAGTGGACGGACTGGCCAATGGTGACGGGCTTCCACACGCTTGTTGGATCCACGGGAACCTTGTACCACCGCACGTCGCTGCGGTCCGACATGGTCACCACGTCGAGCAATCCATCGCCGTCGATATCAGCAACTCGGACGTCGTGTACCTTGGTGAGCTTGTCGTCGAAGACGTGCCGCTTGAAAGTCGTCCTTCTCGGATCGGGAGGGTTTTCATACCAGGCTCCGCCGGTGACAAAGTCCGGACGTCCGTCGCAATTTACGTCCAGTACGGCTCCACCCACTTCCGACGGCGAATCGCCGCCTAATAGATGTCGTGTCCAGCGATCCGCTGCGTCATACTCGTACCAGATGATATCTCCGCCGCTCTGGCCAGTGATGAAGTCCAGGTCGCCGTCGCCGTCCAGGTCGGCCAATGCCGTCTGCCCCCACGTGCTGCCCGAGAGACCGCGATCACCGAAATGATGCTTGAACTGCATCTCGGCCATCACAGCCGCCGGCAGGCAGAACACGAGTGTCCACAATACGATCGATACGGATCTGTGATTCATGGTCGGCCTTTCGTGGTACGGGTGACTCGTTCGCATTATACAACCGTTGGCTGTCGACCTCAGGTAGCCTTCCGTGGCAGCGGTTTCTCGCCCGAACCCGAACCGTGCCAATCTGTGACGCCAACGCAAGCTGGCCCGCGGAAAGGCCTGAGGCCACCTTCGTCCATCAATCTGTATCTGACAACGCATGCCTGTTCTGGAAGCATCATATGGTAAGAACTGTCTGGAAAGTAGAATGCGCTGAGGATTCGTGCCAATCAAGCCAAATCAAGGGACAAGTTCGGCGAGAAGCGTGTGCCCATGCCAGAAGCTGACCAGCCCAGCGTTGCGAAGGACCCATACGACCTGAGTCGATTCGTGCGGGCGCAGGAAGACGACTACGAACAGGCGCTATCGGAGATCCGCGGCGGGCGGAAACGATCGCATTGGATGTGGTACATCTTTCCGCAAGGGGACGGTTTAGGGTTCAGTTCGACATCCCGGCGGTACGCGATCAAGAACATTGCGGAGGCTGAAGCGTACTTGAGTCACCCGGTTCTCGGCGTGCGACTGATGGAATGCGTCGAGGCGGTGTTGGGCTTGGAGCAGCGGTCCGCGTTCGAGATCTTCGGATCACCCGACGACATGAAGCTGAAGTCCTGCGCGACATTGTTCGCACACGTGTCCCCTCCCGGGTCCGTGTTCGAGCGGTTGCTGGTCAAGTATTATTCTGGCGAGCACGATAGGGAGACTCTGCGTTTGCTCGGAGTGCTACCTGATTCTTCGTAGGCGCTTCGAGGGAGCACGCAGCGGAGGCTGAACAAGGTGTTGTACGGGAGCGGGCGGCAGCGTCGGTACGGTGAGCACCGTTCCAAATGACCTATCATCGGTGACCGGACGAATCGGGTAGTCGGTGGACCGGCCTCGCGGGAGCAGCTCATCAATCATTACTGGTTGCCAAAGACAACGGCGTATCGGCCGCCGCTGGCCGAGGACGATTTCGAAGTTGTTCCTATTCACGGTCAGGACGGATGGCCGTTGAGTTTGGTCAGTTCCCACATTCCGTCGACTGACCAACCGTGCTGCGTGTGACCAACCTGGAGCACGCCTCGAAGATGGAGTGACTGGCTTGCCAGGGGCGCGAGCTGGCTCGAGCACGCCTCGGAGAGGCGTCCGTCAATAGCCAGGGGTCAGGGCGTCGCGGAGCGACGCACGCAGCCCCTGGTTGCGGGTTCATTTTGATATCCCGAGCCCTGGCAGGGCGACAGAAAGCGTCGTGTGAACATGAGTCCCGTTCATTCACCTGATATAATCGTCGACGGGCGGTTTCTCTCCAGTGAGCAGGGCCATGTGCGACGTCACACGCATTCTGGGCAAGATCGAATCCGGCGATCCCCAAGCGGCGGAACAATTGCTACCCCTGGTCTATGAAGAACTGCGGAAACTCGCCGCTGGCAAGATGGCCCAGGAGAAACCGGACCAAACGCTGCAAGCAACGGCGCTGGTGCATGAGGCGTACATCCGGCTGGTGGATGTCGAGAAAGCTCAGCACTGGAACAGCAGGGGGCACTTTTTTGGGGCGGCGGCCGAAGCCATGCGGCGGATCCTGGTCGATAACGCGTTGCGAAGAAAGCGACCCAAGCACGGTGGGGGTCGGCTTCGTGCCGATTTGGACGCTGGCCTGACGCTCAACGCTTCACCGGACGAGGAGATCCTGACGCTCAATGACGCTCTGACGAAACTGTCGGAAGTTGACGACGTCGCGGCCAAGGTCGTGGACCTGAAATACTTCGCCGGGCTAACGATTCCTCAGACTGCCGAACTTCTGGGTATTTCGACTCGAACTGCTGACCGGCGTTGGGCTTACGCCCGGGCATGGCTCCACCAGGAACTGTGCGGCGAATAAGTATTCTCGATATTTTCGAGTTTTCGTGGCGTAATTGGAGGCTGAAACTTGCATTGTATTACATGAACGAACGCATCATTTTCGAGAGAGCGCTGGATCTCGATGATCCCGACCAGCGAGTCGCCTACCTGGCGGAAGCCTGCGGCCAGGACGCCAAGCTGCGCTCACGCGTCGAGGCGCTCTTGCGCTCGCACGACCAAGCGGGGAGTTTTCTGCGCGGTGCCGCGGTTGATGGGACAACCGAACTCAACTCTCCTCTCCAACCCCCCGGCACCCAGATCGGCCCCTACCAGTTGCTGGAGCAGATTGGCGAAGGGGGCATGGGCATCGTGTACGTGGCGTCGCAGAAGGAACCCATCCGCCGCAAGGTGGCCCTGAAGGTCATCAAGCCGGGGATGGACACACGCGAGGTGGTGGCGCGGTTCGAGGCCGAGCGGCAAGCGTTGGCCCTGATGGATCACCCGAACATCGCCAAGGTATTCGATGCCGGTGCGACCGACGCGGGTCGACCCTACTTCGCGATGGAGTTGGTCAAAGGGACCCCGATCACGGAGTACTGCGATCGACACCAGCTCTCGACCCGCGAGCGGCTGGAGTTGTTCGTCACCCTCTGCCATGCCGTCCAGCACGCGCATCAGAAAGGTGTGATTCACCGCGACCTGAAGCCCAGTAACTTGCTGGTGGAAGTGCACGATGTCCGGCCGGTGCCCAAGATCATCGACTTTGGCGTCGCCAAAGCGATGGGTCAACAACTGACCGAGCAATCGCTGCACACGGCCCTGGATCAGATGGTGGGGACACCGCTGTACATGAGCCCCGAGCAGGCCGGTCAGAACGCCGTGGACGTCGATACGCGGAGCGACATCTATTCGCTGGGCGTGGTACTCTACGAACTGGAATGGGAACAAGGTTTTACACCCTGTTGAATGGGTGTGGTCAGCAGGTCCGAATTCACCCCGTCCAGAGCTCCCTTGAAGGTGATGATCCAGCGTACGTCACCCACCCGCTCGACGAAGATCCCGTTCTGCTTGCCGTCCCCGAACAGAAACCTGAGGAAGTTTCGGATTTCCTCATGCCCGAGTTTCCTCCAGTCTCGACGTCGAGACTGAGTCCTCAGACCCAGCAAGATCTTTTTGGCGATGCGGGTCGTCTCCGCCCGCTCAGGCATGTCCCGCAACTGGTCGTCCAGTTCATCCAACTTCTTGCTCAACGCGGCGGATTCTGCCTTCAGCCCGTCCTGCTTGTCGAGCAGCAGCGACTTGTCTCCACCGTTCAGAACCAGATCCACCAGGCGATAACTTCATCGACACCAATCCTACGATGCTGGGCAATGCGGGAGTATCTGCCGGCGTGGCGAGCATAACTTCCAGAAAGATCGTGGTCTCCGACAACGGCGACGCGATGGCGGTTTGGCTGGAGTCGAAAGGGGTTGACGATACGGGCCCCTGGAGCGCCATGGCGGCGAGATACGTTGCAGGCTCGTGGCAGACTCCCGAAGTCCTCATGGAGGGCAATCCCTCGGACGTTAATTCTGGCCTCGAACTCGTCGGCGATGGTCATGGAAATTTTCTCGCCGTGATAGAGCAGGCGATTCCTAATGCGTATAACCACCTCAGCGCGAAGCGCTACGTCGACGGGTCTGGTTGGCAGCCTGTGGAGTCCGTTGGTAGCGGAAATGCACCTTCCCCACAAGCCAGCATGGCGCGTGGTAACGATGGCATAACTCGGGCCGTTGTCGCATGGGGTGACGAGATCTCGCACGACGCCAAGATCAACCGTCTTGACAATTTCGCAACAGGCAGTTGGTCGGACGAAGAAATGGCCGAGAGTCTGCCTCCTACCGCCCCGGTCCACTGGGATTGGACCGATGTTGCGATGGTGCAAGACGGTGACTTCATGCTGGTATTCAACGTGTACTCGCCGACCGACAACCTGCTTCGCGATGCCTACTATCGCGTCTACCGGAACGGCACAGGCTGGGAGGGCTCCGAGGCGCTCTTGGAGGATGGATCCGAGGCGGCAAGAATGCCGCGGGTTGTGATGAATAGCTCAGGCGAAGCGATGGTCGTATGGAGACAGCCGACGGGACCGGGCGGCATCAACGAGACATGGGCGAGACGTTGGAACGGAGTGGGCTGGGATGATACCGTGCCTCAAAAAATTGTCGATAGTGCTGCCGGCACGGCAGCGAGTTTTGGAATGGGCCGAGTCGCCATAAGTGAGAACGGCGAGGCCATCATGTTATGGAGCCAACAGCGCGACGGCTCGGCGTTCAGTAATGCCTATGTCCGCCACCATGATGGAACGCAATGGGACGACATCATCAAACTTGAGACCGGATCTCTTGGCTCCGTGCCTGCGGGGTCGAACTTAGACGGCAACAAAATGTATGTCGCCATGGACGATGTCGGAAACGCTACGGCGGTGTGGACGCAGTCCGACGGTACCTACATCAACATGTGGGCGTCCCAGTTTGATGGGGCGACCTGGAGCACGGCCCAGAAACTGGAAAACGCCGCACTGGACGCTGTCCTGCCGTCAGTTGACATGAGTGCTGGCGTGGCCCAGGTGATCTGGACGCAATCAGACGGGTCGCTGAATCACATGTACTCGGCGACGCTGTTTCCGCCGGTTCCCTCAGCGCGCGTCGCCGCTGTAGCAACTTTGAGTGGTAACGACGCGGCCCTGGCCAGCATGTACTACGAGCCCCTGAAGAAGATCCGCATCGACACTGCGCGGCGGAGTGAATCACGCACGGTGGAATCCCACACCCGTGATCTCAGCTACACCGTAGGGGCCTCCGCGAACCGCATAGCCAACGACAGCTGGGCCAGTGACAAACACCACACCGAAGTGGACGATCTGTTCGCCCAGTGGGAAGCCGACCCGCTCGCAACTATTGAGTCTCCCCGACCTCGGTGCGTAGTCCGCCGAGTGATCTGTCGTAACACGAACTACCAAACAAGCCGCCGGGACCAACACGCCCGGCGGCTTTAGTCGTGGTTGCTGCAGGATGTGCCCCGATGCTCGGATAGTCTCGTCAGCTCCATACGTATTGTGGGACTCGCCACAAATAGACCCTTGTTGCCGACGAGCCGTACGACTGGCGCGTTCCGTGACGTTGCGATCCCGGGACTCAAAAGCGTCACTTCGTCAACCGTCACGCCGTATGCGGCGATCTCGACGTTTTGAAACGGGACGGCCAATACTGGATGACCTTCAGGTCTACATGCAACCGGCGCCCCAGGGCCTTCGACAGCTTGGGCATCCATCGCTCGCCGGACGGAATCCACTGGATGCCCGAAGCGGCGAACCCGGTCTTCTACAGAGGGCCTTACGCGGACTGGGATGAGCTCGCGGTGCGTATACAGCTATTTGCACCAACAGTCGGTGGACCGGCCTCGCGGGAGCAGCTCATCAATCATTAGTAGATCAATCCGCCCGGCTGCGTCGAAGTCAAACTCCCTTGGTTCGCAGATATAGAATACTTGACTACGACTCGGCTTCCGCTCCAGTCCTCGAGATTGAAAGTATCGCTGATGGCCAGCTTCGGGTCATAGCTTGCTCGTACGATCTGCACGTCGGCGTAGTTGAGCGGCGTGCTGAGCGGAGTGCTTGCGACGGTGTGCGTGTCCAGAAAATAGACCGACCGCTGCTGCTCCGAAACGGCAAGCTTCTTGCTGTACGGATTTCCAGCCACACGACTCGTGCCGTCCGGTTCGACGAGCAGTGCCGTCTGTTCGTTGACCGCGATGCCGCGCGGCGCCGCATCCGGAACCGTGCCATCCGCGTCGAGTCGCGCGACGAACGTGATCAGCCGGCCCATGCGGTCGCGCTGCTGGAAGTGCGAATCGGTGATCGTGTCGTTCAAGAGTGCCAGCGGGCTGGGGGACGAATTGCTTGCCTGGTAGTCGCGCTCGTTCACGAAGCCGCCATCGAGGGTGGTGCGGTTGTCGTATGGATCTGCAAGCGCCTCCGACGAGGTGATCGAACCGTTCAACGCCGCGAAGTCATAATCGCCAAGAATCGCCAGCCCGGCGCTGGTGCCGCCCACGGGCGCGTTTCTGGCAATTGCCGAGTAAAGCGCTGACTCCAACGTAGTGTTCGACCAGTAGTGGATGTAGTCGGCCTGGTCACCGCCTGCGAAGAATATAGCTTCGGCGTTGCGGATTTTCTCGGCCACAAGGGGATCGTTTGCCGCGGTCGAGTCGGGGACGATCAGTGTAGAAACCGAGTTGAGCGACGGTACCAGCTGCTTGATGTACGAATCATAGGCGCCGTTGCCGCTGGCGGCGAGCACGAGGAAATCACCGTTATTGGCCTTGGCACCCATCCAGCGGAACACTTCATCGACATCCGTTCCACCACCCACCAGTGCCAGGCCGCCACTTGTCGGCGTGCAACTGCTGCAATCGGTGCTGTTGCCGACAGAGTAATACTTGTACGAAGGCTTCGCGCTACCGCGTCCCATTCCGCCGCTGTCGCCATTACCGGTTGCCAAAGACAACGGCGTATCGGCCGCCGCCGGCGTGCCGATATTCAGCCGGGCAAGCTCCGCATCGAAATCAGTCTGAGAAACGAGACCATCGCCGTTCACGTCGAGTGCCGCGCCGGAAACCGGCACTCCGTTCAGATGATTGGCGATCAGCAGTGCGTCGAGCGGCACCGGCCAGCCACTGCGATCGACATCGAACGGGTCGGCATCATTCTGAACCGTGACTGCGAGTCCCCCTAGGATGTCACTCGCCAGCAGCTCTCGCGACTCAAGACTCTCGATCCAAAGACGACGACGCAAGGATTTTCGGTTCCGCAAGGCATGTGCAGCCGCCGCAACTGGTTTTCGCCACATGGCTGGGCTCCTGTTGTGCCGGACTCGTCATTTTTCTACATGATACCCCGTGTGGTCAGAATCACCAGTTGGCCGAAGGCCATAATCACCGTAGCCTGGGGCAACGCCCCAGGTAATCGAAGCCATAAAACACGTTTGGCTGAAGGCCAAACTCACCTGTGGCACGGGCTCCCACGTGTGAATATGGCCTTCGGCCAAACATCTCGTTGTGCTCCCATTCCTGGGGCGTTGCCCCAGGCTACGGTGAGAACTGGCCTTCGGCCAGAAGATATCTACCCTGGTACCATACCCCTCGTGCAAGGCTGCCAACCTCGCACAGGGTTCGCGGTGAAGAAGTGAACTGTCGATGCGAAGAGGCTCACCGATGGAACAGATTTCAAGACGATCACCAGGGCTGTTTCTCCCGGCCTTTCACCACTCCAGGAAGCAGCCCGTTCTTTTGACAGAGAGTCGCAGGTTGTTTACAACACATGCCTCAGCTTCAGCTCCCAGACAATCTGCCTTTCACGACATACTGATCATCAATCGATTGGGGGTGTTCCATGGACACTGACCTTCGGCGAAAGGCACAGCAGCGGGCGGACCGGATCGCCTTGTTCCGGGCGGAGCTGTCCGAGCTCGAAGGGGAGCAAGCGTTGACGCTGACCCCGGAGCAGCGATCGCGTCTCGACGCCCACCTTGACGGCGTGCTGTCGCGCTGCGCCAGCAGTTCGGGATCGATGCCACAGAATCCGCCAAGCGGATCTCGTGGGGCATGCGCGTGGCATCCTTGTTGGGTGGGGTGGCTTTGGGTAGCGCCGCGGTGTTGTTTCTCCACAGGTATTGGGGCAGTCTGCCGACACCGGCGCAGGTGGTGATCCTCGTCGCGGCTCCCTTGCTCCTACTGACCGCCGTTGAGTCGCTATTCCGTCGTCGCGTCGACCACTACTACATAGCACTTCTCGGTTTGGCGGCGGCCGTGGCGTTCGTCATCGAGCTGAATGCGTTCGGTAGTGTGATGAACCTGACTTCGTCCCCGCACGCCCTGCTGGCCTGGGCCTTCTTCGCCATATTAGTCGCCTATGCCTATGGTCTTCGCCTTCTGCTTGGCGCGGGGTTGGTCCTGTTGTGCGCCTACACAGCCGCAGTGTGGATCGCTGCCCAGGGTGGGTATTGGGCTGCCTTTCCGGAGCGGTCCGAGCTCCTGATTCCAGCTGCGGCCGTCCTCTACGCCGTTCCCTGGGTGACGCATCATCGCGACACGCACGGCTTCAGCTTCGTCTATCAAGCCTGCGGAGCCGCGACGGGTTTGGCCGGCCTGTTGCTCTTTTCGACATCGGGTCACCTCTGTTGCTGGGGCGTGACTTACCGGGTCTCCCAGGTGTTCTGCCAGCTCGCTGGCATGGTACTGAGCACAGGAGTCATGTTCCATGGTTTTCGGTTAGGGCGAAGTGGTTTGGTAAATCTGGGCGCGTTGGCGTTTGTTCTCTTCCTCTATGCGCGTCTTCACTCGTGGTGGTGGCATTGGATGCCCAAGTATTTGTTCTTCTTTCTGATCGGCCTGACGGCCATCGGGTTGCTCGTGATATTCCGGCGCCTCCGAACTCGTCTCTCGGAAAGGGTAACACCATGAGACGCGGGCTGATCTTGACCGCCGTGGCCGTCGTCTTGGCGACGAATGCGTGGACGCTCGTTGCAGCTTGGCGCAACCGCAGCGCTCCAAGCGGTGGCACGCTGGAATTGACCGAGCGTGAACTCCCTCTCGTGCAGGTGCCCTGGGAAAGCACTGCGACGCTGCTGGAACTCCGCTGGGACGTTCTGTCAGACACTCCCGATGACCGCGGACCGCCCGCCTGGTTGGACGCCACGAAGCTGGCAGAGCTGGGCTATGATGGCACAGTACCGATGAACAGCCCAAACGCGAAGGAACACTACAATTCCTTGCCGCCAGCGTTGGTTTTCCTGGTATTGGAGTATGAGGGCGAGGCCTGGCGGCAAGCCTGTCGCGATCGGAAGCCGAAGACGCGGCTGTTTGTCGTGGATGCCGGGCGCGATGCTGATCGCCTGCGCGACCGATACCCGGACACCACGACGCACGTCCTCACACGAGGTGTGGTCAGGCCTTTCTACCAGGAGCACAGTCTTCCGGACGGCACTCTGCTCGCCACGCCGCGCCTCCGAGGCTGGGTCGTGAATGCCCTGCCGAACCAGGTCTTCGCACCGCAACCCCACGGTCGGGTCTTGGAGGACTTCCGTGACCGTGATCCCTCCGCGGCAGAGTCGTCGGAGAGAGAGCCGCGCTTTACGGTGACGGTCTCTTGGGGGTCGAATTACGAGCCTTGGGTGCAGGGGGTCCGTCGTCTCACGGCGGAATCAATCGAGAGCAACGCACAGCACTCCACGGCTCCCGTGGGGGACTCATCGGCGGGCGAATGAGCGGCACGACCGGTTCTGGTTTTCGCGGTGCGCGACGTGGACCCGGTGAACCACGCAAGTCGGAACTACGTTGGCTCAAAGCCCAGGAACGCCTGCAATTCGGTCGGCAGGCCGTGGACGAGGAGGAGAGGCCGAAGTGAAGCGCAGCCCCGGACCAGAACCACCTGCCGGCTTCAGCCGGCGCCTTGTCTGCCACCACGTTCACGTGGTGGTGCGTTGCGCAACAGACACTCTTCTCAGCTCGCTTCAGCGAGGCTTCTCGAGCCGCCTTCAGGCGTCCGCGCTGGTGGCAAGTGCCCGAGGCCTAAAGGCCGGCGAGCAAGTCCGGCTGAAGCCGGCTGATCCACATGATTGGATTCGCGATCCATCGGCTGAAGCCGATGGCAAACGAGCTGCCGGCTGAAGCCGGCACAGATGTGAAGGGGGGAGAAAGGGGACTGCGACATTTCCGGTGGTCGACCTGGCCGTCTGGGAAAGTCACTTCGTGCAACCCATGATCCCAGTATGACACTTGTGTGTCACTGTCAAAGGGCTCGTACAAAACACCCGGTTCGTCGACCTTATCCATGATGCCAGCGCTGCTGCGCCAAATGTCCCAGCCTCTTTCCCTTGGCGTCAAGAATTTGGTAGGAAGGCTCCCACGGACTTCAGTCGGTTCTGCAGCTCGGGCACGGGGAAACCGCGTGTGCTGGTGCCTTTCTGGATGGCGATCGCAGCCGCCACGCCCGCGGCCTGACCAGTGATAAAGCAGCCGGGCATCACGCGAATCGAACTTTGAATGTAACGATCCGAGCTGACGCACCGGCCGGCGACCAAGACGTTCGACAATCGGTTCGGCAATAGCACCCGGTAGGGCACGCCATAACTTTCGCCTTGGTCATATCGCAGGTTCTTGAAGTCCCGAGCGTACTCGTCGTAGCTGGCCTGGTCCGATCTTGCGGCGTGGATGTCCACTGGGTAACAGTACCGTCCGATCTCGTCATCAAACACGGCGCGGCGTTTGAAATCCTCTACGTTCAGCACATAGTCGCCCACGATCCGCCGGCTCTCACGGCAGCCGAGTTGCGAAGCCGTGGCCATCAACTCCATCTGGCCAAAGCCTTTCAGATACTCCTTATAGTACCGCTCATATTCCACCAACGACTTGCGGGCCCCGATCAGGGCCTCGGTCAGCGAGCGTTCGTCGGTTGAGTCCAGTCCGAACGTGTGGCCGATGTTGCCGCCGCCCGCGTGGCGTCCGACGCGGTACATGCCGGGCAAGTGCCGATCGTTCACGGTGAACACCTGGTCCCGGAAGGCGTCTTCCAGGCGGCTTTCGTCGGAGGAGCGTCCTCCTCGATTGACTTCGTCCCAGTCAATATCAGCCCACAGGCTACCGAGTGTCCCCGCCATCAATTTCCCGTCCGCGTCCCCCTTCTCGAAGCTCGCCCCGGCCCAAGCGGCCAGGTCGCCGTCGCCCGTGCAGTCAATAAAGACGCGGGCCTGGATCGCAAACAAGCCGCTCTTGGCGGCCAGCACCACGTGCGTAACCTTGTCCGCAGCAGCCTCCACGGCCACCAGCGACGTCTGGAAGGTGAACTTCACACCGGCCTCGAGCAGCAAGTTGTCGTACACGCGCTTGAGAACTTCGGCGCGAATCGTCAGATCGTTGTCGGGACCAGTGCCGCCCGCCTGGCGAAGCCGAGTCAGAATCTCCTCGCCAACTCCGCCAGCCAACATGTTCACGCCGTCGCCAAACGTCATGAATACCGGCAGCATTCCCGCGGTGCCCATACCTCCCAGGCAATTGTTGCGCTCGGCCAGAAAGACGTGTGCCCCCTGTCGCGCTGCGCTGACCGACGCCGCCACGCCGGCCGGTCCGCCTCCGGCCACGAACACGTCCACTTCCTGACGGACCGGAATCTGGCGCTGGAACAGGAGCTGCGTGCCTGCTGGCGGTGTGTCCTCGGCTGCGGATCCGGCGGAAACCATCCCGCCGACCGCGGCGGCCAACGAACCGGTCAGCAGACTGCGTCGATCAAATCGGGGTATTGGTTCGAACATGATGCGTTTCTCCTCGCTGATACGAATCTAGTTCGCTCGGCGTCTCGGGTGCAACCCTCCTCCGTCCCATTTCTTTCGCCACGCGCACCGGCATTCCCACAGGCAGCCGCTCTGGGTATGGGGCAGTAGGGACGATACAATTGCGGGAAAGATAGGAGGAGAACGTAGTCATGGTACCCATTCGCCGTCTGTTGTGCGGAGCCGCGTGTGTGTTGTTCCTGGAGGGTCTCCTGGCGAGCGAGGAAGTCGCCAAGGTGCCTCCTCCGGCGGAGCGTCTGAGCGTCTGGTTCGACAAGCCGGGCAGGACCTTCCATGAGTCGTGCGTCCTGGGGAATGGACGCTTCGGCGCGATGGATTTGGGCGGCGTGAATGAGGATCGTATTGTGCTCAACGAGTCCTCGCTCTGGTCGGGCGGCCCCTATGACGGCAACCGGTACGATGCCCATACCTGCCTGCCGGCCGTGCGCGAGAAACTCTTCGCCGGCGACGTTTCGGGGGCCTGGACGGCACTCGCTCAGTCATTTCGTTATGCCGACGGTGTGGACGGATGGGGGGATGTCAACCAGTTCGGCTGCTATCAGACTCTCGGCAGATTAGTTGTGAGTTTTGGAAGTGCCGTGCCCGAGACAAAGGTATCTTCCCCCAGCGGACAGGCCGCGGGGGATGGCAAGCCCATCGCCAACAGCATCGATGGTGACACGGGGACGAAGTGGTGTGTAGACAAGGCAGGCACCTCGGTGGTCTGGCAGGTCGAGTTGGTCGAGGCAAAGACGGTCTCCACCTATGCGCTGACCAGTGCGGACGACGTGCCCACGCGCGATCCGCAGGTCTGGGTGCTCGACGGCTCGGCGGACGGCAAGACGTGGACAGAGTTGGACCGTCGGAGTCCGGGCAAGCCGTTCGAGGATCGCTTTGAGACCAAGATCTTCGACATCGCGCATCCGGCCGCTTTCCGTTTCTATCGATTCACGTTCACTCCGCAGGAGAAGTATTTCCAGGTCGCGGAGATCGCGCTGGGCGGTGTCGACGCGACAGCGACTGCGGAGGTGCCTTCCGACTATCGCCGAGATCTCAATCTCATGACCGGTGTGGCCACGACTCGGTACACGCATGACGGCGTTGTGTTGACGCGCGAGCTGGTGGTGTCCAAGCCGGATGAAGTCATTGCCCTCCGGGTGAAGGCCAGCAAACCGGGTGCGCTCTCGTTCACGGCAGCGTTCGAGCGCAAGCAGGATGTCTCCGTGCGTGCCGAGGGCGCCGTCCACGTGATGGAAGGACAACTGAAGTTCAACAAGCCCGGCGGCGGCGGTCAGGGGATGCACTATCTGGCGCTGCTCGGCGCAAATGTCAAAGGTGGCAAGGTTTCCGCGGACGAGCAGGGTGTCACCATCGAGGGCGCGGACGAAGCCACGCTCATCGTGTCAGCAGGCACGGACTGGATCAATCAGAACTTTGCAGCGGTTGTGCGCAGCGCTTCACGTTGGCGATGGCGAAGTCCTTCGACGCGATACGCGATGGTGCTGCAGCGGATCATCGCCGCTATATGGAGCGGGTGGAGTTGGTTCTGCCGGACGGGCCCAATTCGCAACTACCTACACCGGAACGCGTCGGTGCACAGGAGCGTTCGCCCGACCCGGCGCTGGCGGCGCTCTACTTCCAATTCGGGCGTCACCTCGTTGTCTCCGGCTCGCGGCCCGATTCGCAGCTGCCGACGAATCTGCAGGGCATTTGGGCCGAAGAATATGACACGCCGTGGCACGGTGATTTCCACAGCAACATCAACCTTCAGATGAATTACTGGCCGGTGGAAATCGCCAACCTGTCCGACTGCCATCTGCCCCTGTTGAGGTTCATCCGGGACATGGTGCCGGAAGGTCAAAAGACCGCCAAGGCTTACTTCCATGCGCCGGGCTGGATGGCCAATCATACGCAGAATCCCTGGTACGACACGGCACCGAGTTTCCTGCCGGCCTGTATCGGACCGACGTGTGGCGCATGGCTGTCGCAGCACATCTGGCTGCATTATGCGTTTACACAGGACAAGGAATACCTGCGCGAATACTATCCGATCCTGCGCGGTGCCAGCGAGTTCATGCAGGCGGTGCTCGTGGAACATCCCACAACTCATGAACGGGTGGTCCTGCCCTCCAATTCGCCGGAAAACAGCTACGCATACCAGGACCAGGACGGCCACCGGCAGACGACCGCGCTGTGCGTTGGCTCCACGTTTGACCAGCAGATCACCCGAGAATTGTTCCAGAACACCGCAACCGCCGCACGCATTCTGGGCATTGACAAAGAATTTGCCGAGAGCCTCGACGCCACCCGCGCCAGGCTGGCGCCCACCCGTTTGAACGCCGAAGGCCGCCTGATGGAATGGATGGAGGATTTCGAGGAAACCGAAGTCCAACATCGCCACGTCTCGCACCTATGGGGGCTGCACCCGGGCAGCGAGATCAATCCAGCCACCCCCGCACTGTACAAGGGCGCGATTCTTTCTCTCGAGCGACGCGGTGACGCGTCGACAGGCTGGTCGATGGCCTGGAAAGCGAACTTCTGGGCCCGGCTGCACCAGGGTGACCGCGCCGAGAAACTTCTCTCCATGCTGATTCATCGTGGAGCGCCGAACCTGTTCTGCCTGCATCCGCCATTTCAGATCGACGGCAATTTCGGCGGTTGTGCGGCGGTGGCCGAGATGCTGCTCCAGAGCCAGGAAACCACCCCGGAAGGCGAGCCGGTGCTCGAACTCCTGCCGGCCCTGCCGAAGTCCTGGAACACCGGCAAGGTCAGCGGCCTCCGAGCCCGGGGCAATTATCAGGTGGATATCGAGTGGAAGGAAGGGAAGGCGGTCCGTTACCGGATCACGACGCCGACTCAGCGCAATGTGACCGTGCGCGTGGGTGGCGCCACGCGAACCATGCCGACTCCGGTCGATATCACGGTCACGCCGGCGTCAACGATGCCCGCCCAGGCGATTCCCCAGCCAGCTTTGGAACGGGCACGGGCCGAACTCCACCGCGCGATTCGCGATGGCCGGGTCGCCGGCGCGGCGCACCTGGTGGTGCAGGATGGAAAGACGATTCACGCGGCAGTTGCCGGACTGAACGACATTGACGACAAAACTCCGCTCCAGATGGATTCGATCCTCCGCTTCTATTCCATGTCCAAGCCGATTGTCACCGTGGCGGCGATGACCCTGTATGAGCAGGGCAAGTTCCAGCTTGACGATCCGGTCGCACGGTTCATTCCCGCATTCTCCAATGCCACAGTAATTACGAAAGTCGGTGACACCGTCCAACGTGTCGCACCCCAGCGCCCGATCTCGATCCGTGATGTCCTGTGCCACACGACCGGCTACAGTTATGGCGACGAAGCGGCCATGCGTGAAATCTACGAGCGCGAGGGGATGCGCTACTGGGGACCCGAGGACATGTTCCCGCCACGGATGACCATCGAGAAGGCGGCCGAAGCCCTGGCGCGGATTCCCGCGTTGCATCCGCCGGGCGAGCAGTTCACGTACGGCTTCAACACCGATCTGCTGGGGCGCTTGATTGAAGTCTGGTCCGGTCAACCGCTGGATGTGTACGTGCGGCAAGCAGTGCTGGAACCCCTGGAGATGGGCGACACGGGTTTTTCCGTTCCAACAGACAAGCGGGCGCGGTTCGCCTCCTGCCACGTCCTGCGAGATGGCCAGTTCGCGGTGGTGGACAAGGCTGCCACCAGTCCGTTCAACGACGGCTTCGAATTTCTGTCGGGTGGCGGCGGGCTGCTCTCCACGGTACGCGACTACGCGAATTTCTGCCAGATGCTTGTGGACGGGGGGCAATTCCAGGGCCGCCGGCTGCTGCAAGAGGATACGGTCAAACTGATGTTCACCGACCAGCTCCATGGCGTGGCAGGCCCCTTCCAGTTCGGTCTCGGCTTCGCCATCAGCGAAGTCGAATTGAGCTCTGGCGATAGCCACCGCAAAGCCCTGCAGTATTCGTGGGGCGGCTACGCCAGCACGGCATTCCGGCTCGTCCCCAGCGAGCGACTGTTTCAAATCGTCGTGCGCCAGCAGGTTCCCGATGACCACGAACTTGCCGATAAGTTGTTTGCCATCGTTTACCGTGGCGAGACTACCGCGGCGGACACGACCAAATAGCGACGGAAACCCGGCTGAGTTTCACAGGGTTGCTCTAGGTTCATTGCCAAGTGCACGCCGCCGCCCAGTTTATCTTAGACGCCGTCTGTGTGGCAACGATCGGCAGCGGCTTTCGTGCCGGCAGGGTGGGACAAGCTCGGTGCCGCTTTACTTGACGCACTGCCAGCGGTTAGAATCGCGACGACTCCGTTTTTTCTCCCCTCCCAGGACTTTTCGCATCAGCAACGCGGGGCCCTCATGATTCGGCGACGGATCTTTCAACGCAAACCACTCGAAACGCTGTTGGCCGAAATGGCGGGCGAGCATCGGCTGCATCGCGTGCTGGGCCCCGTGTCGCTCACTTCACTGGGCGTGGGCGCGATCATCGGGGCGGGCATTTTTGCGATGACAGGTCGTGTGGCCTCGGAAGATGCCGGTCCGGCGGTGGTCCTCTCGTTCGTCATTGCCGGCGTGGCCTGCATGCTGGCCGCCTTTTGCTACTCGGAATTCGCCGCCATGGCGCCGGTGGCCGGCAGCGCGTACACGTACACCTATGCCACGCTCGGTGAGATTTGGGCCTGGATCATCGGCTGGGATCTGATCCTCGAATATGCCATGTCGTGCAGTGTCGTGGCCGCTCACTGGTCCCATTACCTCGATGAGTTTATGTGGATCAGCTTCGGCTGGAACATCCCGCCCCAGTACCTGTCCGATCCGTTTACGCCCGTGATCGTCAACGGCGTGGCGGCGCAGGCGTTCGTCAACCTACCGGCCATTCTGGTGATGGCCGTCATCACGGCGATCCTGGTGATCGGAATCCGTGAAAGCGCCATCACCAATGCCGTGTTGGTGATCGTCAAATTGGTCGTGGTGCTGTTTGTGATCGTGCTAGGTTGGCACTACATCAAGGTCTCCAACTGGACGGGCATCCCGGTGGAGCAGCGCCGCATGTCGGACGTGGGAGACTACCTGGAGCGGAGCCCGGACGTCGCCGCGAAGGTCCCGGAGGGGTCCGTGGGCGCTTTGACGACCGGCCGGGGTTTTCTGGAAGGACATCCCGAAATTGCGGCCTCACTCAACGACTCAGAGCGACTGCAGGTCGAACAATTGCCGAACGAAGCCAAGAAGTGGGGTTTGTTGGGAGTGCTGGGGATCAAGAAGTGGCTGACGCCCATCGATGATGCCGTCCGCAGTCCGTTCTTCCCCTACGGCTTCTCGGGATTAATGGTCGGCGCGGCGCTCGTGTTCTTCGCTTACATCGGCTTCGACTCGATCTCTACACACTCGGAGGAAGCGATCCGACCGCAGCGCGATGTGCCCATTGGCATCTTGGGGTCGCTCGTCCTGTGTACATTGCTGTATGTGCTGGTGTCGGGTGTGATTACGGGTATGGAGCCTTACCCGGAGATTGATCCGGACGCGGCCGTGGCGGCGGCCTTTCGCAAACGGGCCGAGATCGACAACAGTCCGCTGCTGCAGGCTTCGGCCTGGGTGATTGCCGTGGGGGCACTGGCCGGCATGACCAGTGTGTTGCTGGTGACGTTCCTCAGTCAGGCGCGCGTCTTTCTGGCCATGGCCCGCGACGGTCTATTGCCTCACAGTATCTTCGGAGTTGTTCACGAGCGTTTTCGGACGCCTCATCGATCCACTCTGCTCACGGGGATCGCGATCTGCCTCGTTTCGGGGTTCTTGCCCATCCGGCTGCTGGAGGAGATGGTGAGTATCGGGACGCTGATGGCGTTCGCGCTGGTGTGCACTTCCGTTCTGGCGCTGCGCATTACACGACCCCATGCTGCCCGTCCGTTCCGCTGTCCGTTCATCTATCTGGTGGCCCCGTTAGGAGTGCTGGTGAATGTGATCTTGATGGCATTTCTGCCCCTGGACACCTGGTTGAGGTTGGTGATCTGGTTAGCCTTGGGGATCGTGATCTATTTCAGTTACGGCTATCGTCACAGTCACATGGGGCACGAGTTGCAGCGGCAGTTACAGACGCAGGGCTTGTCGCCCACCGACGCGCCGCTGTCGGAATGATCGCCGACTCAGCTGATTTCACAGCCACACGGTGGCGGAACGAACGATGAGCCATGACGACCGATGAAACCCAGTCCGAACCCACCCTGGCCGATCGTTGCATCCGTGTGATCTGGCGTCGCCCGGCGGAGTCGCCGGGGGAGAGCGCGCGGCGCCGCGTGACGGTCTACCTCATTCCGTATCTGTTCTTTCTCTACATCCTGGCGTATCTCGATCGTGTCAATGTGTCGGTCGCCGGGCTGCACATGCGACTGCCGCCGGCACAAGGTGGTCTGGGGTTTTCCGAAGACATCATCGGTTTCGGAGCCGGCGTTTTCTTCTGGGGTTACTGGATTCTGGAGGTACCCAGCACGCTGAGCGTCTTGCGGTGGGGTGCCCGTTACGTGTTCGTCCGGATCCTGGTGCTGTGGGGTCTGGCCTGCGTGCTGATCGGGACCATCGGGACGCCGATCTCCAGCACCATCTTCGGTTGGCTACCGGCGATCAATCCAGACGCTGGTTTTGTGACTGGCCTGGACGGCATCACCAACTTACTTTTCGGATGGCTGCCGGGCCTGTTCGGTCGTGTTGAACCGTTGAATTGGTTTCGCGGCTTGGGGCAGTTCTACAACGGACTGGCCACGGAGCCGGTGCATCAGTTCTACTTCTATCGGTTCATGCTGGGGTTCTTCGAAGGGGGCTTCTTCCCGTCCGTCATTCTGTATCTGTCGCTGTGGTTTCGCGCCGCGGATCGCGCCAAGGCGATCGCCAGCTTCATGGCGGCGATCCCGGTGGCGAGTGTCTTCGGACTGCCTCTCTCCGGCCTGCTGTTGAATTTCAATTGGCTGGGCTGGCCCGGCTGGCGATGGATCTTCATTCTGCAAGGGATTTTGCCGATCCTGGCCGGTGTGGCCACCTTGTTTGTGCTGCCCAACCGACCGAAAGATGCCAAGTGGCTGCGCCCGGACGAGCGCGAGAGCCTGCTGGCTGACCTGGAGAAGGAGGCTTCGTCCAAGTCGCAGCATTTCAGCGTCAAGGTCTTGCTTTCCCACTTGGGTGTTGTCTTGCTGCTCACGCTCGTCTATTTCTGCCTGAACGTCACGAGCTATGGACTGGGCATGTTCATGCCGGCGATCATCAAGTCGCAATCGGGTCTGACCGATGTCTGGGCGAGCGTGCTGGCCTCCTTGCCTTACCTGATGGCCCTGCTGGGGATGCTGCTCAACGGCTGGCATTCGGATCGGACCGGTGAACGCGTCGTGCACGTGGCCGTGCCCTTGGCATGCCAGGGTATTGGCATTGCCATCGCAGCCGCATTCGACGGTCAGTGGATTTTCCCTGTGTTGGCCATGATCCTGATCGTGGGGAGTTCGCTCTACGCGCACTTGCCGGCGTTCTGGCCGATCCCCACGATGTTTCTGGGTGCGACCGCGGCGGCATCCGCGATCGGGTTCATCAACATGATCGGAAATCTGGGCGGGTTCGTCGGGCCTTATGTCGTGGGGCGATCGGCGACGGCCAATACGACGTTTGCCCCTGCGCTATTCAAGCTCGCACCTTTCCCACTGGTGGCCGCGGGCGTCATTCTGGTCGTAGGGCTGTACCGGCGCATGCGACGATAGTCCCTGGTGAGCGTTCGTCGGAGGTCGTCATGAAGAAGTCCCACAAGCTCGCTGGCCTGTTTCTGTGGCTGGCCGGCGCTGTCTCCGGCTGCTCACCGTCTGCCACGCCCGTCACAACATCCGTGCGGCCCGCCGCTCCCGCCTCGGGCGAGTCAGCGCCGCCGACGTGGGCCGCCCCTTTCAGCGAAGAACTCGTCGTGGTGGACGGCAAGCTGGACGACTCCTTTTATCGCGAGCATCCTCCCGTCACGGCCTTTGTGGTGGCCAGTGATCCGCGGCAAGTGCCCGCGGCGACCAAGGCCTGGGTGAACTGGTCAGCGCAGCGCCTGGTGTGGGCATTTCAATGCGAGGATGCGACACCTGCCTCGGCGGCAGCAACGGATCAGGAGAAAGATGTGGACCCTCAAGACAGGGTCGAGTTGTTCCTCTGGTCGGGAAAGACCGACGATCCCTACTACTGCATCGAGATTGCCGCGCAAGGAGCCGTTCACGACTACGAGGCACGTTTCTATCGCCGCTTTGATGACAGCTGGACACCTCGTGATCTCCAGTCTCGCGTGTTGCCGACATCGACCGGATATGTCGTCGAGGCTTCGCTCTCGAAAGACGATTTGGCTCGCCTGGGACTTGTCCTGAGCGCCGGTCAGATTTGGAGGGCCGGCCTGTTCCGCGCGGACTTCGACCGGCTCGGGGGCAGTCCCACGTGGATCACGTGGGTCAACGCGCAGACCCGGGAACCCGATTTTCACGTGGCTGGAGCGTTCGGTTGCTTTCGCCTGGCTGAAAAGTGATCGGGCCGCGCTGCCGGCCTTCGGCCGGACTTACTCACAGGCCTTGCAGCCCCTGCGGCTTCCGGCTGGTCTGGATGCCTGAAGGCTGTTCGCGAAGCCTCGCTGAAGCGAGCTGAGAGGACAACCTGTTCGGTGCCTCACGCCACCACGTGAACGTGGTGGCAAACAGGATGCCGGCTGGTAGCCGGCAGCGCAGCCCTGTTCTGGACACTGCAGTCGGCGCTGCCTCCTCCCGCGGACTCTGCCGGCTTTCGGCCGGACTTACTCACAGGCCTTGCAGCCCCTGCGGCTTCCGGCTGGTCTGGATGCCTGAAGGCTGTTCGCGAAGCCTCGCTGAAGCGAGCTGAGGACAACCTGTTCGGTGCCTCACGCCACCACGTGAACGTGGTGGCAAACAGGATGCCGGCTGGTAGCCGGCAGCGCAGCCCTGTTCTGGACACTGCAGTCGGCGCTGCCTCCTCCCGCGGACTCTGCCGGCTTTCAGCCGGCACTCGGCTTGCCACCAGCTTCAACTGGTGGGAACCGCTGTTTGCGCCCTCGGGTCGAGCCGATATGATAGCCGGAAGGCGCGGCCTGTCTGAGGGCCGCGTCGTCACCGGGCTTCACTTGTCGATGAATCGAGGAATAACCCATGCCGAGTTTGAGCATTGAGCAGGCGAAAGAACGCCTGCGGGCGAATCTCGGGCTGGCCGAAGGAGAGGATTTCTGAGAGGAGTGTTTCCCATGCGGCGTCTCCTGATGGCGAATCTTCTGGTGCTGACCGCGTTCGTCGGTGCCGCCGCGCTGCCAGCCGGGGCGGCCGCGGCCGGTGCCGAACGTGTCCCGCTCTGGAACGGCCGGGCGCCCATCGGCGATGATGGCCCATACGAGGAAGCGGAGGCGTGGGTGACCGTGCATCGACCCGCCCGCAGCAATGGCGCGGCGATCGTGATCTGCCCCGGCGGCGGATATGGCGGACTGGTGACCGATGCCGAAGGGCACGGCATCGCAGCCTGGCTCAACCGCCACGGCATTACCGGCGTGGTGTTGGAATATCGCCTGCCTGCCGGCCGCCCGTGGGTGCCGCTGCTCGATGCTCAACGCGCGATTCGTGCGACGCGTGCGCATGCCAGCGAGTGGGGTCTTGCACCGTCGTGCATCGGGATCATGGGTTTCTCGGCCGGCGGCCATCTGGCGTCGACTGCGGGCACTCACTTCAATGAGGGCGATCCGCAGGCCCAGGACCTTGTCGAGCGGGTAAGTTGTCGGCCCGATTTCGTACTGCTCGTGTATCCCGTCATCACGATGGGCGATCGGACGCACGCCGGCTCCCGCGCAAATTTGCTGGGCAAGGAGCCCACACCGGAACTGGTTGAGCTGTTCTCGAACGAGAAGCAGGTCACCGACCAGACTCCCCCTACGTTTCTCGCCCACGCGCGCGACGACCAACCGGTTCCGCCGGACAACAGTCGAGCCTTCTATGCGGCATTGCAGGCGCACAAGGTCCCGTGTGAGTATCTGGAACTTCCTTCCGGCGGACATGGTCTCAACGGCTACCAAGGTCCCATGTGGGATGCCTGGCAGGCTCGCTCGCTGGAGTGGCTCGCGGAATTGAAGAACATTCGCATCAAGCCCTTGCGGCCGGCGCAGTAATCGCCGACGCGCGGCGCGCGTCAGCGCGGTCGGTACAGCTCGACGCTCCGATCGGAAACGTAGCCAATCTTGATTCGCTTGGCCAGATCGATGGCGTCCTGCGGCCAGTAGGTGGGAAGCGGCACGCCGGCCATCGTCATGCTGTCCACGTGTCCGTCGAGAAACGACACGTTGGCGACGTTCGCATGGCGGAAATGCGTGCCAGGTGCCGTGAACAGGTCGTAGTCCTCCGGACCCTGGATGAAGAAATTCTCGGTCGCCTTCAGCACCGGATCGCCCCACCAGGGCAACTGGATCCGAGCGGCGTCCGTCATGACGACGGTGTTGCTGGTCGTGCGGAAGTAGGCCAGCTGGCGGGCGACGACCTTGGGTGCGTAATCCGGCGGCGGGTAGATCGTGGCTCCGAGATTCAAGTTGTAGCCGTAACCGCCCGTTTCGCCTCCGTACAGAAACGTGATGGTGGGGTCCATGCTGGGGCAACGCAGCACGGCGTTGTTGCGCTCGATAAACGGTGCCAGGGCACCTTCGGCGGGGTTCACCGTGTTGTTCGACCAGTCCACTTCGCCAAACCAGGCCACCGACTTCGGCCAGCCGGGGAACGCCGCGATGGGGAGTGCGCCCGAGGTATCCTGGTAATTGATGACGGCCAACGTGTTCTGCTTGAGGTTGTTCAAGCATTGCATGCGGGCGGCTGCGGAGCGGGCCGCCTGGACGGCGGGCAATAACAGGCCGACGAGAACCGCGATGATGGCGATCACCACCAGCAGTTCGACAAGTGTGAAGGCATCGCGACGGGACATGACCAGCGTGCTTTCGTGCGAGCGGGGAGCCAGATCCGTGGGTGCTCGCTCAGCACGCCTCACGGATGCCAGGCAGCGTGGCGTCCATGGAGAATGACGCGGTGCGCAGCGGTCTGACTGTACAGTTCCGGCCGAGTCGGGGATCTTCGCCCCAGTTCGCTGCACTCCGCCAAGGCAAGTTACCCGAGTCTAGTGCTGATCAGAAGCGTTGTCCAGCATGGGCGCATTGACTCGTGAGTTGGGCACGGGGAGAATCTCGGACAGCGCAAGGTAAATGATGCCTCCGGTGCGGCCACCGCCGCCAGGTGCGATGGACCACGGTGGGCCGTGTAGCAAGCCGGGTCATACTGCAGAGGAGACGGCTTGAAAGCGACCCCCATCCCGGTAGGCCTGCACGGGGAACCATGATGAGCATGATGACACATTCACATCGAAGCGTCCTTCTGCTGATTGCCTTCTCGGGAATTCTGTGCAGCGGATCGGGCACCAGCGTCAGGGCGTACGACCCGGCGCGCGAGATTCCCGGCGACGCGACCGAGAACTTTGACTACTTTACGAACAACTGGAACGTCATCGGCTTGAAAGACTATGTGCACGGCAGCCGCATGACTCCCGACAACCAACTGGTCCTGGCCGACAAGGTGCCGGTGCAGATTCGCATCGGACCGGACCGCCGGCCGTTGAGCCGGGACAACCCCAAGCGGTTACTGCACGGCTGGATGCCGATCGTCGTCGTGACGGCCGACGATGGGCCCGTGCGCTACGAGATCACGATGTGGGCCACACCGCTGCCCGATGTCAAGGACTGGCAACAGGCGTTCGACTGGCCGACCGAAGGCGAGAATTTCCTGAACTGGATCCGTGTTCAAGGCCACCAACACCGGCGACAAACCGTGTCCTGCGAACGTGGACATCGGACCCGAGGCGGCCGTCGGCTCCCGCGCCACAGGCGAACGTGAATACTGACAAGAAAGTGTCATACACGTACACGTGGTCGTGGCAACTATCGCCCGGCGAATCTGCCGAAGGGGCTGCTGCGGTACACCTATTTCCCCCTGGACAAGCCTGCGGCATACGATCAGGAAGACGCGGGGACGTGGCTGCAGCGGACCGTGGACTACTGGCAGCGCCTGATCGATGGTGCGGCGAAGATCGAAGTGCCGTGCCGCAAGGCCACCGAGGCGCTGCTTGGCCGCCCACGTCTGCCAGCTGATCGCCAACGACCACGGCGAAGTGCACGGCGGCGAAGACTTCTACGACGAGTTCTACATCCGCGACGGGGCCTATCAGGTGATGGAACTGGAGGAGGCCGGGTTTGCGGACGCCGCCGCCAAAGCCATCGAACGCTACCTGATACGGCAGCGCGACGACGGGCGGTTCGAATCGCAGGCGAACCAATTCGACGCGAACGGCCAGGCCGTCTGGACGCTGTGGCAGTACTATCAGATCACGGGCGACCGACGAGTTCCTGGAACGGGTGTACCCGCAGATGATGCCGGGCGGTGGAGTGGACAATGCAGGCGCGTCGCAGCACTCCGGAGCCCTTTGCCGGTGTGCTTGCCGCCGGCCCCGGCGGATGGCGAATACCTGTGGGAGGGCCAGCACCACATCGTGGGCTACGATCTGTGGAACTTGCGCGGCATGCTCTGCACGGCCGACGCCGCCCAGACGCTGGGAAAGAACGAGGATGCCGCGCAGTTGCGGACCGAAGCCGACGCGTACCGGAAAGACATCGACGCCGCCTGGAAGAAGACCGGTCTCCAGCACTTCCCGCCGAGTTGGGAAGGAGACGGCACGCACTGGGGCAACACCGAAACCCTGTGGCCGACGGAGCTGTTCGACCGCGACGATCCGCGCGTGGCTGCCCTGAGCGAGTTCGTACGACACGAGTTTGCCGGAGGGTTCATCGAAGGCACCATTCAGTGGAAGGGTGGCGGGAACGTCGCAGGCGATCCATCCGTACATGGGTGCTTACACGACGATGACGGACCTGGTGCGCGGACGGCACGAGCAGGTGGTCGAGGATTTCTATTGGTATCTGCTCCATTCCACGGCGGCCCACGCGTTTCCCGAAGGGATTTACTACAAGCGGCGCGAGGCGTGGAGCGACACGATTCCGCACGTCACCGGCGCCTGCAACTATGCCATCATGCTGCGTCACATGCTGGTTCACGAAAGCCAGGATGAGTTGCACTTGCTGTCGGCGATTCCCGATTGGTGGCTCGGCGCCGGCCAGGAGATCCGTGTGGAACGCTTGCCGACGTATTTTGGAGAAATGAACTTGACGGTGCGCGGCACTCACGAGGGCGTCCAGATTCAGGTGGACCCGCCCCGACGAAACCCGCCGCGGCGGATCGTGCTGACATTGCCTCAGTCACGTCCCTTGGTGGGATCGCTGGCGGATGTGCACATCGAGCAGCGCCCCGATCAGACGCGGCGCTGGGACTTCCCGACCATCGTGGCCCAATACCAAGCTATGTCCGAGTGACCCAGACACAGAACTCCGCCAACACCGGTCGGCACCTGGTGGAGGTCATGGTTTACGAGCAGTAACGCGAAGACGTCTCTGGGGCGTGCGGTGTCACGAATCACCCACGCGATAGACAAGTCGGTGTGCAATCTGGCAAACTAGATGGCGGGCCTGTCCGTGCTGACGGTGCCTGGCCTTTCCGATCTTCTGCGCAGTTTCGACGGTGTGACGGGATATCCATGTCCGACCGATTGCCAATCATCATTCTCGCCGGCGGTGATTCCCGACCGGGCGACACGCCCGCCGGAGTTTCCCAGGGCGCAGTACTGGCCGGTCCCAAGGGGACGATGCTGCTGCCGTCAGGGCGATGTCTGGTGGCCGAACTGATCGATCGCATACGGGCCAGCCAACGATTCGCCGAGCCGCTGTTGCTCGCCCCGCGTGGTTGGTACGAGGGACTCGTCGATTGCGAGATCCGGCATGTGGAAGGATCGCTGATTCAGACCCTGCGAGAATTGTCGAAGACCGTGCGAGAACGATTCGAGGGTGAGCAACCCTTCGCGGTCACCTCGTGCGACATTCTTCCCTCGGCCGCGGACTTCCGTCAACTGCTGGACACGGATTACGCCCCCCATGTCGATGCGATGTTCTGGTGGCAAATGATTGAATCGCAGCCGGAAGCGATGGGAGCCGGCGCATGGAAGCCTCGCTATCGCCTCCCACCGGACATCGGCCAGGAGCCGCGGTCGCTGTATCCCGGGCACCTCGTAATCGCTCGTGCCGGTGCGCTGCGGTTCTCCTTGATGAACCGTCTGCTGGAACTGGCTTACCGATACCGCAATCGCGTCCTGGAAAAGCGGTACGTGGGGATCATCCGCGGAGCCATCGGGACGCTGCTGGCATACGATCTGCGGAATCTCGGCCAGCTGCAGTGTCCTGTGTTGACCCTGCAGATACCGTACGTCGGGCTGCGCGGCTATGTCCGTTACCGTCGAGGCCAGGCGACGCTGCGCGACGTCGAACACTTCCTGGCGCGAGCGTTCGTGCACCGGGAACACTACGCGGCGGCCGGCGGTCGCCCGGTCGTGATTGCCGTCAGTCCCCTCTTGGCTTTCGCCAAGGACATCGACACGCGGGCGGAGTTGGAGGAACTCTGGGGGGCAGGACCGTGAGTGCATCGGAGACGATGCGGCGAAACGTGAACGAGTGCCGCTTGGATTTCTGGCGGTTGAGGTAACATCGAACACAAGGAACCGGACATGCGCATCCCACTCGGGGTTCTTCTTGTTGTGACAAGTCGTTGTCATGTCATGTGTGGCAAGAGCCTGGTCCTGTCGCACGGCCCGCGGCCCACCTGGTGAGTTGCCTGGACGTGAAAGACTTCGGAGCGGAAACCGTCCGGATCGGGGATCTGAACGCGGATGGGGCGCCGGACCTGCTGTTCGTGCAGAGTCAGTACGGGTCGCGAGCGATCACCTGCCTCACGGCGACCACGGTCACCGGTACCGTGCTCTGGCAGACGGGTGTTCCCTCGGCGGATAACGGCCGCATCTACAGCGACCTGCCGGTCCAGATCTATGACTGGGACAACGACGGCTGGAACGAAGTGCTCTATGTACGACAGGCCGTCTACGCGGAGCCGCCGTACGATGGACACAGCGTGCGGGAGCGGGCGACACGCTACGAGGGGGATGCGAAGTTGGTGGTCCTGTCCGGGGCGACGGGCCAGGAAAAAGGTGGCGTGGCGCTGCCCGCGCCGGCCGACGACTGTTTCGTGTTCGCCAATCTGACGGGCGGCGCACGTCCGGTCGATCTGGTGGTCAAGGACCGTTACTGGAATGCCTGGGGTGTCGCTCATGACGGGCGAGTGCTCTGGCACTGGAACGGTTCCACCGGCCATTTCCCGGCGGTGGCCGATGTGGACGATGACGGTCGAGACGAGACGTTTTTTGGGTTCGCCTTGATCGATGATGACGGCAAGGTGCTTTTCGCCCAGGATCCGCACGACGCGCACCAGGATGCCTGTTTTGCCGTCCGCCCTCGCGATGCCAGGTGGCGACTGCTGTTCGGCAATGCGGGTCTCCACTGCCTGAGTGTCGACGGCACGGAGTTGTGGCGACAGCCGATGGGCGAGTGCCAGCACGTGGTGGCCGGTCGTTTTCGCAGTGATTCGGAACTGCAGCTGATCTCGATCGACCGCACGCCGGTCGCGACGCACCGGCGCGACGAAAACGCCTGGGCCATCCTGTATCTGTACGATCTGGATGGGAAGGAGATCTGGCGCAAGCAGCAGGAGAAGGGCGCTTGGGCCATTGCCCCGTTGTCGGTACGTTGGTCCGGCGCCGATGCCTTGCAGGATCTCCTGGTCTACGGGCATGGAGCGGGACGCCCCGCCGTGATCTACCGCGGTGATGGGGAACTGATCGACGAGCTGCCCATGTGCTATGCGGACTACCGTACGGCGGCCGATCGCCGGACGGACTTCTACGTGCTGGTGGCGGATGTCTGGGGGGACAGCCGCGAGGAGGTCATTCTGTCTGGCTCGCGGGGCGCCTGCATCTATGCCAATGCGCGACCGTTGGCGATCCCCACGCTGTCGAACGAAACCTTGTACCCGGGCATGTGACAGCGGCGCGGATCACGACCTGGCCTCGGGCATGCCGTCGGGAGTGAGATACATTTCTCCCGGGCCCAGGTGATCGTACCAGGTGAACTTGAGAATCGTCGAAGTGACGGCGCAGATGCCCAGTGAGATCCACATGTCCGGCCAGTGCTGTATCACCAGGTAGATCGGCGAGGTGACGAGGCTGGTCTGCCAGACCAGGCCGACGGCGATGTTGAACATGTCGCGCGAGAAGTCTTTGTTGCGTTGGATCCCCGGGTCGTCGCGGCGACACTTCTCGTAGATGGGTCCCCAGGCTCCCCACGGGCGCACCGTTCGGTAGAAGCTCATCAGCACCTCGTCGGCTTCGGGCTTCGTCACCAGGCAGCCGACCACGGAGGCGACGCAGCTGATCAGCAGGATCAGCAGGAATGCCGGCACATCGTGCATGGGAACGAAGATCTTCAGAATCGCGGCGGCCGTACCCGCGACCATGCCGGCGAAGAACCCGTATCCATTGAACCGCCACCAATGCCACTTGAGCACATTGGGGATGACGAAGGCCGGCACGAGTGCCGACACGATCCAGCCGGTGATCGCGTGGACGTTCTTGGTCAGGTATCCGAATCCGATTCCAAGCAGAATCACTGCGGCGGACGTCAGCCAACCGACCATCACATAACGCTTGGGTGGGGCATGCGGGTTGACGTAGCGCTTGTAGATGTCGTTGACGACGTACGCCGCTCCGGAATTGACCGTGGAAACAAACGTGCTCATGAAGGCCGCCAACAGGGCGGCAATCAGAATCCCCTTGAACCCCACAGGTACGTGCTCACGCAACACCGCGGGCAGGATCTTCTCGAAATTGACCTTGGTCCCCATTGCGGCCAGTTCGGGTGCTGAAGAAAACGATTCCCAAGACGGTGATGCCGGCAATCAACAGGAATCGTGGGCTGAGCGAGACGATCGCCATGACCAGGTTTTCGAGCGCTGCCTCGCGAGGACTGCGCGTCGAGAGGACGTGCTGAATCGCGTAGTTCGGTGTCGGGCCGGCCATGCTCACGAGCACACCCTTGAGCAGGAGCATGCCGGTGAACAGCATGAACAGCGAATAGCCGTCGCCGCCGCTGCCGGTCGGATCGTAGGGTGCGTAGATGCGCTCATTCAATGCCGGCATTAAGCCGGACCAATCCAGGTCCAGTTTCCAGCCGAAGAAGAGCCGGTCCCAGCCGACAGGTACCGCCGCCGTGATCTGTTCAGGCGCAACCAACACCAGGGCGATCACTGCCACGGCGATGCCCGCCACGAGGATCAGGCCGAATTGAATCAGGTCGTTCATCACGACGCTGTACATGCCACCCACGACGCAGTAGACGCCCGTCACCACCAATACCGCGGTGCCGTACACTTCGTCCGGATAAGGCCAGGGAAAGAAAGGACCGGTGAACTCGGCGATACCGCGAAACGCATAGCTCAAAAACCCGACCACGCTCACCAGGGCGTACACCACGACGCTGAAGTAGGCCAGTTCTGCGCCGCGGCTATGGCCAAAACGGGTCCGCATCCACTCGGCTCCGGTCAGCACATTCGAACGCCGTACCCACGTCCCCAGGTACATCATCCGGAAGACGACGTTGAACAGAGGCCAGACCCACAGCAACCAAGTGGCCTTGACGCCGTAGATGTACAGCATCATCACAAACCACATCGTGCCCGTGATGTCGATGCCGCTGGAGCCGTGGGCCACTGCCGATGATCCACCAGGGAAGACTCTTGCCGGCCAGAAAGTACGACTCCGCACTCCGGGACGCTTTCGTCGATACCCACCAACCCACGAGGGTCATGAGCAGCAGGTACGCCGCGATGATTGTGAGGTCAAGAGGGTGCATGGGAACCTCGATAATTCGAAACCGACAAGTGACGATCGAGGGGATCGGACGTCAGGGCGGACACGATCGCAGGTGGTCGACCAGTGCCTCGAAGGGACAGGTCGCGACGGCACAGTACTTGTCCCCGCCGCCGTAATAGACGAACAACGTGCCGTCGATGACCACGGTGCCGCACGGGAAGCACACACCCCGATAGAAGCCCTCGATCTCGTAATCGGCTTCCGGCTCCATCAGCCAATCGGGCGTGCGATGGAGCACCCGGCCGGGGTCATTCAGGTCCAACAACAGCGCTCCGAGCCGGTAGTACTTGTCGCGGCCGACCGCATGATAGAGCGTGAACCAGCCGTGCGGCGTCTTGATCGGCGGCGTGTTCACGCCCAGCTTGTAGACCTCCCACGGATACTTGTTCTTGATGAGCAGTCGACTGGGTGCCTGCGGGAAAGCCGAGCAGGTCGTCGGCCAGCGAGATCCACGCGCAGGCCTCCTCGGTGCCGTACTGCGGACCGACCCATTCCAGCGGCCGATGGATCATGGCATATTTGCCACCGATCTTCTCGGGAAACAGGATCGCGTCGCGATCGTCCAGCAGCGGATCGGTCAGCCAGCCGGCGCGGATCCAGGTCCGGAAGTCCTTCGTCATCGCCAGTCCGGTGAGCGTGGCGTTGATCCGCAGGTAACGCGGGAACTCGGCCGGGCAGTCGGGCGTCGCGTAACGCTGTTTGACCTCGGGAATCCAGAACTGCCCGAACGGATAGTGACGGCAGGCGTAGGTGACGTAGATACCAGTCGCCCATCTTGATGATGCGCGGATCCTGGATCGTCGCGCCGTCAAACCCCTCGCACGCTCGGACTCGAGCACCGGCTGATCGCCGACACGCGTCGAAGTGATAGCCGTCCCGGCTCGTGGCCAGGCCGAAGTAGCACTTGTAGTCCGGATGCGACTCGGCGGCGCGGTAGAGCAGCAGGACTTCCCCGCGATCCGCGTCGTACCAGGCCGCCGGATTGAACACCGCCAGGTCTTCCCACGGGTGGTCCGGATGCGGCGAGAGAATCGGATTTCCCGGAAATCGTTCAAGTTTCATGGTCGCTGTCTCGTGCAGTTCCCCGTGCGACTCGCCCAACCCCTGCTGCATCAACTCGCCGGCGGAGGCCAGTCTACCAATCCGTTCCTGCCTCGCCCAGCGGAGAAAGAGCGTGGAGGCCGGAACAAGCAACTGTCGGCACTGCCGGAACTTCGGCGATGGCGACGTTCCGGTGCGGACTGGCGCGACCTCGTTCCAGCCCACATGCCTAAGCCCTAAGCCCCAAGCCCTAAGCCCTAAGCCCCAAGCCCCAAGCCCTAAGCCCTAAGCCCCAAGCCCTAAGCCCTAAGCCCTAAGCCCCAGCCCCAAGCGATTGTCCCGGCCCATTTCGCCCGATATGATCAACGCAGAGACTCTGCATCACGGAGGGCATCAGGGAGGGCACTCCCCCGGCCGCAGCGCGGGAGCCGGTTTTCCCTCACACGACGAGGGTACGCTGATGGTTGTCAACTTGGTACTTGCGACCTCGGTGGCCTTTCAAATCGCTGCGGCGGTGCTTGCCTTCCGTTTGATGCGGATCACGGGCCGCAAGTGGTCTTGGGGCCTGATGTGCGCAGGCATCACGCTGATGATCCTCCGGCGCTGCCTGTCCCTCTATCATGCGCCGGCAGGTGACTTGCCGTTCACGGCGGACCTCTCCTACGAACTGATCGGCTTGGCGATCTCGTTCTGCTTGCTCGCGGGCCTGGCGGGTATTTCGCCCATGTTCCTCGCCGCGCGTTGCTCGGAGAAGGCACTTCGCGCCAGTCAGGAGCGGATGGAACGCCTGAACGCAGTCTTGCGGGCGACACGAGACATTAACCAGCTGGCGATCCGAGAGAAAGATGCGGACGCGCTGCTGCAGGGCACGTGCCGTAGTCTTGTCGACAACGGAGCGTATCGTCACGCTTGGACCGCGCGAGTGGACGAGTCCGGCCGCCCGATCGCGGTGGCTCACGCGGGACTGGGCAACGAACAGCAGCCATTTCGCGAACAGACGGAGCGCGGTGAACTGACGCCGTGTGTGCGCGCAGGCCATGTCACAGGCTGAAGTGGTGGTCTGGTCTGGCACTGCCGAGGCCTGCGGCGACTGTGCGTTGTGGCAGGACGACCGCGAGGCTTGCACGATGGCCATCCGCCTGGCCCATGGAGACGAAATCCACGGCGTGATGGTGGTCGCGATTTCGAAATTGTCTCCGGTCGACGAGGAAGAGCAGGCGCTATTTGCCGAAGCAGTGCGCGACGTGGCCTTCGCCCTGCAAAGTCTGCGGATGGAGGAGGCGCGAAGTCGCGTTGAGCAGGGTCTGCGTCTGGATGAGTCCCGTCTCGAGGCACTCCTGCAACTCAATCAGATGACGGATGCTTCGCTCAAAGAGATCACCGACTTCGCGCTGGAAGAAGCCGTGCGGCTGACGCAGAGCGAGATTGGCTATCTGGCCTTCTTGAATGACGACGAGTCGGTACTGACCATGCATTCCTGGTCCAAATCGGCGATGGCCGAGTGCGCGATTATTGATAAGCCGATCGTGTATCCCGTGGAAACGACCGGGTTGTGGGGCGAGGCGGTGCGGCAACGCCGGCCGGTCATCACGAACGACTACCCTGCCCCGAGTCCCTGGAAGAAAGGCTACCCTGCCGGACACGTCTTCGTGTCACGCCACATGAACGCGCCGGTGTTCGATGTGGGCCGGATCGTGGTCCTGGCCGGCGTGGGCAACAAGGAACAGCCGTACGACGATTCGGATGTCCGGCAGCTGACGCTGTTGATGCAAGGCATGTGGCGATTGCTCCATCGCAAGCAGGCCGAAGAGGCACTGCAGCAAGCGCACGATCAGTTGGAAGTCCGGGTGGCGGAGCGGACCGCCGAACTGAGCCGCGCCCGAGACGCGGCCGAAGCGGCCAGTCGCGCCAAGAGCACCTTTCTGGCCAACATGAGTCACGAGATTCGCACGCCGCTGAACGCCATCATCGGCATGACGGAACTGGTTCTGAAGACGCGAGCTGTCGCCGAGCAAGCGAGTATCCTGACGACCGTCCGCGATTCGGGCGAAGCCCTGCTTGTCGGTGATCAACGACATCCTCGATTTCTCCAAGATCGAAGCGGGCAAGCTGCAGCTGGATCGCGGCACGTTCGATCTTCGCGAAAGCCTCGGCGACACGCTCAAGTCGTTTGCCATCCGGGCCCATCAACAAGGACTGGAACTGGCCTGCTTCATTCACCCCGATGTACCGCACATGGTGGTCGGTGACTACAACCGCCTGCGCCAGGTCATCGTCAACCTGTCGGCAACGCCATCAAGTTCACCGAGCAGGGCGAAGTCGTCCTGGAGGTCTGGCGGCGAATCGCACGCACCGCACGAAGTGGTCCTGCATTTTACCGTCACCGACACGGGGATCGGCATTCCGCCGGAAAAACAGCGGGCCATTTTCGAAATGTTCGAGCAGGCGGACGGATCGACGACGCGGCGGTATGGCGGCACCGGTCTGGGACTGGCCATTGCCTCACGCCTGGTCACGCTGATGGACGGGCGCATCTGGGTCGACAGCGAAGCCGGCCGAGGGAGCCGATTTCACTTCACGGCTGAAACTGGGCCTGGCGGCCGGCGAGCCCGAGGAGCCGGTCTCCCCCGAGCCCGTCAGTCTGCATGGACTCCGCGTCCTCGCGGTCGATGACAACGCCACCAATCGACGCATACTGGAGGAAGTCCTGCAAAGCTGGCAGATGCGTCCGACGATCGCCCGCGATGCGGCCGAGGCGTTGAGCCTGTTGCGCGCCGCACAGGCAGCCGGAGAACCCTTCGGCCTGGTGCTGACCGACGCCCACATGCCTCAGATGGACGGCTTGACGCTGGCGGAGCAAATCCGGCAAGACCCAGCTGCTCACAGCACGGTGATCATGATGCTGACTTCGGGTGATCGACCCGAAGATCTTCCCCGCTGTGAGCAGCTCGGTATCGCAGCCTACTTGCTGAAGCCGATCAAGCAGTCGGAACTTCTGGAGGCGATCCAATTCGCGCTGGGAATGGGTGCTCCCAGAAAGCCGATGGCCCAGGCTGTCCAACGCTCTCCTTCTCGCACACTGCGCATTCTGCTGGCCGAGGACAGCCTGGTGAATCAAAAACTGGCGATCGCACTGCTCCAGGAACAAGGGCATCACGTGACCGTGGTGCGCAACGGGCGGGAGGCCGTCGCCGCCAGCGAGGCGGGATCGTTCGACCTGATCTTGATGGACGTGCAAATGCCTGAAATGGACGGTCTGGAGGCGACCGCGGCCATTCGCCAGCGCGAGCGGACGACCGGCGTGCGAACTCCCATCGTCGCCATGACGGCCCACGCGCTCAAAGGCGATAAAGAACGATGCCTGGAAGCGGGCATGGACAGTTACGTGGCGAAACCAATCCGGGCTCAGGAACTGCTCAACGCGATCGATGTGCTCTTTCCGGCGGACCAGCCCTGTGCCCCTGCGCGGGGCAGATCCGGTCCAGTGGGCCGAAGCCTTGGAGGCGGTCCAGGGGGACCACGAGATACTGAAGACCGTGGTGGCGGCGGCCATCGAAGAAATTCCGCTGATGATGACTGCTCTGCGCGAGGCGACCGCCTTGGGCGATAGTGCCCGATTACACCTTGCCGCTCATACTCTCAAGAGCTCGTTGCGATATTTTGGAGCGACGGAGGCAGCCGAGTTGGCCTGGCAATTGGAGAGTTCAGGCCGAGCGGTGAACTTGGACGGCGTGCCGCAAGTGCTGGCGGCCTTGGAACCGCTGGCTCAGCGGGTCTGTGCTGCGCTCGCCGCGTTTATGCAGTCAGCGACCAACGCTACATCGCCGGCGCGGCGGGTGAATGGGTCGAATGCCGATGCGGCTCGCAGTCAGGTGGCTACACATGCTCGAAAATGCGCGGTGCCCACGATGAAAGCGCTGTTGGTCACGTTTGGCAGCTATGGCGATGTATACCCGCTCGTTGGCTTGGGCCGCGCGCTGCAACAACGCGGGCTCGACGTGGCGGTGCTGACCAGCAGCTACTTTGAAGCGACGGTCGTGCGCGCGGGGCTTGAGTTCGTTGGTTTTGGCACGGCCGAACAGTACGAGGCGCTGACGGCGGACAAGAACCTGTGGCATCCGCGCCACGGATTCGAGCTGGTGACACGTGCTTGGATCGAGTTGATGCCGCAAACGTACGAGGCGATTCGAGACCGGTATATTCCGGGGCAGACCGTGGTGGTAGCCACGGCCGCTGCCTTCGGAGCGCGGGTGGCGCACGAACATCTGGGAGTACCGTTGGCCACCGTCCACCTCCAGCCGGCTTCGTTTCGCAGTCTGCACGACACGCCACGGCTGCCGGTCGGTCCTCCGCCCGCCTGGCAACCTCGCTTCTTCAAGCGGTTCCTCTACTGGATGGCCGATCAGCTGATCGATCGTGCGATCGCCGAGCCGCTGAATGCCTTTCGGTCGCAGCTCCAGTTGCCGCCCGTGCGCCGCGTGTTACAGGACTGGTGGCTGTCGCCGCAGTTGGTCATCGGTCTGTTTCCCGCCTGGTTCGCCTCGCCGCAGCCAGACTGGCCACCGCCGAGTCTGTTGACCGGCTTCCCGCTGTATGATGGTGCGGATCTGAGTGAGTTTCCCGCGGAAGCTACCGAATTCCTGCGGGAAGGATCCCCACCGATCGTCTTTACGCCCGGTTCGGCGATGCGCCACGGCGCATCGTTCTTTCGCACGGCGGTCGAGGCGTGCCAGAGTCTATCTCGGCGCGGTCTCCTGTTGACTCGCTATCGGGAACAACTTCCAGCACCCTTGCCGCCCGGTGTCCGGCACTTCGACTATTTGCCGCTGAGCCAGTTGCTGCCGCGCTGTGCGGCAATCGTGCATCACGGCGGGGTGGGCACCACGGCGCAAGGCTTCGCGGCCGGCATCCCGCAGTTGATGATGCCGATGGCGTTCGACCAGCCCGACAACGCCGCACGTGCGGAGCGGCTGGGCGTGGCTCGCTCGATCTCGCGGCGAGCCTTTCGCCCCGTTGCCGTGGCCCGTCTGCTCGACCAGCTGATCGAGCGGCCGGAGATAGCGGCGAGCTGCCTGCGCATGGCTCAGCAGTGCCACGATCCGCACCGCCTGGACCCAGCCTGCGACGCGGTTGAAAGAGGCTGCAGGCTGTAGGCTGGAGGCTGGAGGCTGGAGGGGTTACCGTGCGACATGCGCTTGCCGAAGTTTCTCGAGGAAGTCGGCAATCTGGTCGTGGACCTGATCGGTCTGAGCAATCACGAAGCAGGGATTGTCCGCATCAAGACTCTTGATTCTCCCCGTGCCGCCCACTTCGTCCCAGCTCTCGGGGGCCACCATGCTCGTAATGAGCTCGATCAACTGATCCTCGGTAACATGCAGGCCATCGATCTTGTCGATGCGGGGATCCGGCTGATTCCGAGCAGCCTCTCGCGACGTGATCACGAGCATTTCGTTTTGGACTTGTGGCGAGCTTCGTGCATCACCGTGCCGGCCTTCAGCCGGCACTCGATTTGCCGCCAGGTTCACCTGGTGGATCGAGGGGGCCTTCGTTGCCTGTTGAGCCCGCTTCAGCGGGGCTTCTCGACTGGCCTTCAGGCACAGGCCGCGTGCGGAACTCATGCCTGAAGGCTGTCCGGCGGTCAGCCCGGCTGAAGCCGGCTGGACTCAATGTTGTTAGCATCCTAACGCAAGCAGGCGCTTTCACGGCCGACGGAACGCGGACAGCCTTCACGCCCCGGAATTTCTGCACGGGGTCCACCTGATTGAAATGGTGGACGGCGAGATGCACAATGGCGACAAGTATTGGCGGCGACTGCCTGGCGGCGGATCTCCTGGTTTCGTTTTCTCCCGGGAAGGACACAGAGCCGATGACGCACTTCACTTGGATCGATGGCAGCATCGTCGGAGTTTATTTGTTGGCGACGATGGTGGCCGGGATCATGGTGCGGAAGTACGTGGCCCGCGTGGATGACTTTCTCGTGGCGGGCCGCGAGATGAACGTGTATCTCGGCATCGCCTCGCTGGCCGCCACGGAATTTGGCATCGTGACATGCATGTATACGCGCCCAGGCCGGCTATACGCGGGGCTTTGCCGGCTCGATTCCCGGGATCTGCAACGCCATCGCCATGTTCGTCATTGGTTGGACCGGGTTCTGCGTGAAACCCCTCCGCGACTCCGGAGCCATCACGATCCCGGAGCTGTTCGAGAAACGTTACGGCAAGTTCGTCCGCTGGCTGGCGGGAGTCGTGATCGTGTTGGGTGGACTGCTCAACATGGGAGTCTTCCTGCGCGTAGGCGGCCAGTTCCTGGTCGTCTGCTGCGGGATGAACTTGAAGTATCTGGAAATCGCCATGACCGTGCTATTGGTGGGTGTCGCCGTCTACACGATCATGGGCGGCATGCTCTCGGTGCTGGTGACGGACTTCCTGCAGTTCGTGGTGATGAGCGTGGGACTGCTGGTCGTTTCGTTCTTGATCTTGAGCCAGGTGGGCTGGGACCGCCTGGTCGAAGCCGTAGACACGAATTACGGAGACGGTGGTTTCAATCCGTTCGTCAACAAGGATCTGGGCTGGGCGTTTGTCTTGTCCAATTTGCTCACGAACGTTGCGGCGGTGCTGACTTGGCAGACCTGCATCGCTCGATTGCTGGCGGCCAAGGACAGCAAAACAGGCCGCAAGGTCTACACGGGCACTGCCTTCTTCTTCGTGTGTCGGTGGATGATTCCTGGGTTGTGGGGCATTGCTGCGCTGGCCATGATCGAACCGGCTGTGGTCGAGACGATCGGTCAGAGGTTTGGGGAGAACGATGGCACCTTGTTCGCCATGCCGTATTTCCTCGCCCAGATCGTGCCTGCCGGAATGATGGGCGTACTGGTGGCGGCGATGTTGGCAGCCGACATGTCCACGGATTCCTCCTACATGCTGACCTGGGGTAGCGTGATCTACAATGACATCCTGGCGCCCTTCCGCCGGACTCGCTGGTCGGAGAAGAAGGGCATTCTCTGGAACCGCTGTATCGTGGCCTTGATTGGGATGTTCCTGTTGTTCTGGGGGCTGTGGTACAAGCTCGAGGGGAATCTCTGGGAGTATCTGCAGACGACCGGGGCGATCTATCTGTCCAGTATGTCGGTCCTGCTGATTGCCTGCTGCTACTGGAAGCGCGCGAACAACTGGGGCGCCATTGCGGCCATCGTGGTGGGTGCCGTGCTGCCGGTGCTGGCTCTATCGTTGAATCTGTTCATCAAGGTGCCGGTGCTGGACGCCGCCGGTGCTCAGGTCCTGAAAGAAGGACAGGTTGTGATGGAGGGTTGGGCGAAACACCATATCGGTGACAACTTCGTCAACATCGGCACGTACGCGGCCGCTGCCTCGGCCATGGTTGTCGGGGCGCTGCTCAAACCGCTCCTGACGAAAGCGTCCGTTACGCCCGTCACGAACATCCAGGGAGACGCGCCATGAACCCGCTGGAAATGCTCCACAACCACCCGTTCTGGGCTGCGCTCACGCTGGCCGTACTGGCGTGGTACTCGAGTGTCACGGTGTATGTGGCCATCCGCGGCGCGGTGGACATCAAGCACATGCTCCGCAATCTGGCCGAGAAACAGCGCAGCTCCGAGCCACCTCAGCATGGAGAGTAGTCGATCTCGATTTCTGTGTTGGGCCATGGCCGTCGTCGCGATGATCGGTATCCACGGGGCCTGGGGACAGTCTCCGCCACCGACGTCCGACACGCCGATCGGCTGGTGTTGTTTCTACCCGTCTGTCGACGTGGGCATGGACCAACTGCCGGATTCCGCGGCCACCATTCTGTCCGTGTGTGCCGGTGGTTGGGGGATGGTGCCCGCCGAAGGCACTTACGATTTCTCAGCATTCGATCGGCAGTTGGCATATGCCCAGCGTCACGGGCTGAAACTCGCCTTGATCCAGGAGATCAACCCTGTCTACGCTCCCGCCTGGCTGCGCGCGAAAGCCAAAGCGAGTGGACAGGTCGTTGTGAATGCAGCCGGAGTCGCAGGTGAACAACCCGCGCTCACATCGGCCGTCTTTCGCGAGGCCCAGGAGGAACTCGTGCGCAGGTTTGTGGCGCACGTCCGGCAGGCCGACACGACCGGCACAGTCACCTGCTACCATCCCGGTGCGGAGTGGTGGTTCCCGCTGCACGAGCGATACCATCCGGCGGAGATCGAACGATTTCGCCAGTGGCTGGCCAACCGCTACCAGACTGTGGAGCGACTCAATGCCACGTGGGACAGCCAGTACGCTGCATTTGCTGCCGTGCCCGCACCCCCTTTGGAAATGATGTTGAGTGGGCGACAGAAAACCGGCCTGGGGCCGCTCGTGGCGCTGGACGACGGTTCGCAGCACTGCTCATGGAGCACGCCCGCGGCGACCGATCCGAACGCCAGTCCGGGGCCCGACACGTACTCTGTCGCGATTCCGGGAAAATCGTACACGGTCTCGGCCTGGGTGAAGACAGAGGATGTGCGAGGATACGGCGTGTTCGTGGAGGTCGCCTGGGTCCGCGCCGCGGGAGGGCCGCCCGTGTTGATCGACACGAGCGCGTCCTTGCGTGGCACGCACGATTGGACACAGATCTCCGCGACGTTCCCCGCGCCGCACGACGCGGGTCGTGCCTGGGTGCTCCTGAAGCTGATGGGCAGTGGCGGCGTGGCCTGGGACGATATCGATTTCCGGGCAGCCGGGAGGCGCAGACAACACGGCACCCAATCCCGGGCTGGAAGTGGGTTCCGAGCAACCGGCCGCCTGGCGTTTCCAGAACTGGAGTGGCGGGAAGCAACTGGACGCCCAGTGGACGCGTCACGGCGGACGCGCAGAGGGGTCGTGTGTACAGGTCCAAGTCCCGCGAGATGGACCCCAGACACGCGGCTATCGTAACGTCGATGCCGCCGTCTACGACTGGGCCGTTTTCTGGAACGAGACAGCCGCCGAGTACATCAATCAGATGGCACGGCTCGTCAAGAGCTGCGATCCTCGCGGAAGACGGTCACGTACCTCACCTACTCGTTCGCGTATCCCGCCGAGTGGGACTATACGCAGTACTATGCCATCGCTCCCGACGAGGTGGCGATGCGGGGTCGTGACATCGACGAGTTCGGGCTGCAAGTCTGCTCGGCTGATGGTGATCCGTACCGCGTTACCGCGTGTCTCGATCTGGTGCGCAAGTACGGCAAGCCTGTGTGGGCCGTCGACCTGGTGGATTTCACGTCCGGTGTGCAGATCGGCTACCCGGCGCTGGACCGTGTGACACAGTCCGCCATCCAACACGGCGCGCGAGGCATTATCTATTGTGCCTGGCACATTCCATCGGTGCTGGACTACAGTTACCATCCTCGCCTGGCACCGGCCGACATTCGCCAGATGCTCACCGATGCGCGAGCGGCCGCTGCCATCATGGAGGGTCTGACGGTTTCGCCGCGGGCCGCCCTGGTGCAGCCCATCCTGCCGGCATCGCCCAACGACCTGGAGGGATTCAAGAACGACTTCCGCAGTTTCATCGGTTGGTACAAGTTGCTGGAGGGCGTCCGGGAGACCTTTGATGTCGTGACCCTCCGCGAAATCTCGCTCGGGGCCGCCCATCTCGACCGGTATCGTTACATCGTGGTTCCCGACTGCGCATCGATCCCGGAGGAAGTTGTTCGTCGGCTCGACGAGTACGTTCAGCGTGGCGGGCAATTGCTGACGGCCGGTCGATTTGCCGAACGAGACGAGACGGGTCGCACGCTTCCTCCGTTTTCGCAACTCGTGCATCGGATGGTCGTGCCCGACCATGGCCAGGTCTATGCTGGCGACCCGCTGCGGGACACACACGCCGGCAACACGCCGCCGCTGTTCTTGTGGCGTGCCGATACTCCGGCGACCGACTCGGCGCGGCAAGCTGGACTCGCGGCACTCCGGGAAATTCAGGCGGCGATTCCGCAGGTCGCCGAGTTCGCACTTCTGCCTGATGACGCGTCGGTGAGCTGCGTGCAGTACGACGGCCCAGGTGTGCGGGCCCTGTACCTGGTGAACTCGGGAAAGGAACCTGTGCCTGCCGATCGATTGACCTTGAAAGTGCCGGGTGCTGCCGAGACGATCGAAGTGTACGCGGACACGCAACTTGTGGACGTCCGTATCTCGGACCAGACGGTGACACTGCCGGCGTTTCGCACGAGTTGCATCGTCAAGTCAGCAGTCTACCCCCGCGAGGAGTAGTATGCAGCGAGGTGCAACAGGCGTAATCTGGTAGGTGAGTTCGGTTTGAACGCGGCGGTGAGTGTCGCGGACAAGGTGCGTTGGTGGTCGCAGATGAACCATGGGAGAAGCACAGATGACCCGTGCAGTGAATCGTCGTGATTTCATGGCTGCTTCGGCCACGGCCGGTGTGGGACTGGCGATGGTCGGGGCTGTTCAGGCCGCGCCGAAGCCGGCGCTGCTGGGCGGGACGCCTGTCCGCACGGAGGGTTTTCAGTCCTGGCCGGTGCCGACGGAGGAAGACGAGCAGGCGGTGCTGGAAGTTGTCCGCGCCGCCCGCTGGTATCGCGACCAGTCGGTGCAGCAGTTTGAAGACGCCTACGCCGAGCTGAACGGGGCCAAATACTGCGTGGCCACGTCCAGCGGGACCACGGCGTTGTTTACGTCGCTGGGGGCTCTGGGTGTGGGACCCGGCGACGAGGTCATCGTGCCGCCGTACACCTTCCTGGCCACCGTGAGTGTCGTGCTGCTCCACCACGCTTTGCCCATCTTCGTCGATTGCGACCGCGAGACGTTTCTGATGAACCCGGCCAAGCTGGAGGCTGCCATCACCGACCGCACCAAAGCCATTATCCCGGTCCACATTGGCGGATCGGTGGCCGACTTGGACAGCATCCTGGCGATCGCCAAGAAACGCAATGTGCCCGTCATCGAAGACGCCTGCCAGGCTCATCTCGCGCAGTGGCGCAACCGCGGTGTCGGTAGCTGGGGTACATCGGGATGCTTCAGCTTCCAGCTGAGCAAGAATCTCTGTTCGGGCGAGGGAGGTGCCATCCTGACCAGTGATGAACCGATGGCCAACAACTGTTTCGCGTTTCACAACTGCGGACGGGCGCGAGACAACAGCAGTTATGACTTCAACTACGAACTCGGACGGAACACGAATGCCCGTATGACCGAGTTTCAAGGAGCGCTGCTGCTGAGCCGTATGACCTCGATCGCCAAACGGGCGCAGACGCGCAGTGACAATGCCGACTATCTCTCCAGCATGCTCCGCGAAATCCCGGGGATTATTCCCGCCCGCATGTACGAAGGCTGCACGCGCAACGCTTACCACATCTACATGTTCCGCTATCAGCCGGAGACGTTCGCCAATCTGCCGCGGCAGAAGTTCCTCAGAGCGATGCACGCGGAAGGAATCCCCTGCAGCGGCGGATACGGACCGCTGAACAAAGACGACTTCATCCAGCACGCGCTGACGTCCCGCCCATACGTTAAAGTCTATGGAAAACCCACGATCCAAAAATGGATCGACCGCAACGCCTGTCCTGACAACGACCAGATCTGCGACGAGGCCGTGTGGTTTATGCACAACATGCTGCTCGGACCACGAAGTGATATGGAGCAGATTGTCGAGGCGATCCGGAAGATCCAGGCCCATGCGGCGGCGCTGGGCAAGGCGTGAACACAGTGCTTGGTGCTTAGTGCTTAGTGCTTAGGCTTAGTGCTTAGGGTTTGGGCTTAGGGTTTAGGCTTAGGGTTTGGGAACTTAGGGTTTGGGAACTTAGGGTTTGGGCGGTCGGGGATTGGCGAAGGGAGCCATGGACCGGACAAATTTTGAGAATCTGCGCGTGTATCAGTTGGCGGAGTTACTGGAGGATACGATCTGGCATGTCGTGTTGCACTGGAGTTCGTTTGCTCGGAAAACGATCGGCAGGCAGTTGGTGAGGTCAGCCGACAGCATTGGCGCAAATATCGCCGAAGGTTCGGGGCGTGGAAGTCTGCCGGACAGGCGGCGGTTTGTGCGTATGGCACGCGGTTCGCTATACGAAACGAAACATTGGCTTCGTCGCGCGTACCATCGAAACCTGCTGACTCCTGATCAAACCGACTCACTCAAGAAAGTCGTCAATGAAATCACGCTCACCCTCAACGGCTATCTTCGTTCCCTGGAGCCACGTTCTTAGTTCTTAGTTCTTAGTTCTTAGTTCTTAGTCCTTAGCCCTAAGTCCCTAAGTCCTAAGCCCTAAGTCCTAAGTCCTAAGTCCTAAGTCCTAAGCCCTAAGGCCTCATTAGAAAGGTTTCACCATGAACGGACTGGACTCAGTTTCGCGGCGCCAGTTTGTGGCGGGTGCTTCCGGATTGTTGTTAGCGGGGACAATGCCGGTGGCGAGTGAGGCCACCGCGCCGCGGGAGGCTCCCCAGTTGGCCGCGGCTGGAGGGGAGAAGGCCGTGACCGGGACGGTCGTCACGGACCGCCGCTGGGGTGAGCCGGAACGCCAGCAGCTCGAGGCAATGCTGCAGCAGGATTCGCTGTTCTATTGGCAGGGACCTCAGACGAATTTGCTGACCGAGCGCTTCAAGGAGATCTGTCCGCTGCAGCACGTACAGACGTGTTCGTCGGGCACGGCCGCCCTGCACATTGCCGTGGCGGCGGCGGGCATCGGGCTGGGAGATGAAGTGATCACGTCGCCCATCACGGATATCGGCACGGTGATTGGGGTCATTTATCAGCAGGCGGTGCCGGTCTTTGCCGATCTGGGTGCGGGCACATTCAACTTGGACGTGGCGGATGTCGAGCGGCGCATCACGCCGCGGACCAAGGCGATTATTGCCGTCCATTTGACGGGCAATCCGTGCGATCTCGACGCGCTCAAGGCGGTGGCCGATCGCCACAAGTTGATCCTGATCGAGGACTGCGCTCAGGCGTGGGGAGCGCGGTATCGTGGCCGACCGATCGGCACTGTGGGGCACTTGGCCTGTTTCTCGTTGCAGAATTCCAAGCATGTGACCTGCGGCGACGGTGGCGTTGTCGCTTCCAGCGACGAACGATTCGGGCCGCTGTTGCAAAAGTATGGCGACAAGGGGGGGGATCGCCGCAAGTGGGGCGGATTCGATGCGTTTGCCACGAACTATCGCATGAGCGAGCCGCAGGCGGCGGTGGCGGCAGCGCAGCTCGCACGATTGGAGTCGATCGCCGCCCGACGCGCACGGTTGGGCAATCTGCTGACGGAGAAGATCGCCGATCTTCCCGGCCTGATCCCGCACCAGGTACATCCCGAAGATCGGGCGGTGTATTGGTTCTACTTCTTCCGCATGCGGCCCGCGTCGTATCGGTGCGGGCGGTCCGAGTTCGTGAAGGCATTGCTGGCGGAGGGCGCGCCCGTGTCCGGCGGCTACATCAAGTTCCCGCTCTATGGGGAGCCGGTGTTTCAGAACCACGGTTTCTTTGCGGGGCGCTGGCCCGTCAAGGAGATGGGTCTGACCACGATGAACTTCTCCACGCACAAGTGCGCAGAAGCTGAGTCGATTCTGGAAACCGGGATCCGCGTATCGATCGACGAGCATATGACGGAAGACTACATCCTAGGGGTAGCCATGGCCATCCAGAAGGTGGCCCGCCACTACGCAGTGTAGTGTACGTGCACCGCGGGGCGCGGGTGGATTCGCACGGCACGACGTGACCCCGCATTGACCGAGGATGTGGCACGGGCCGATACTGGTGTTCTTGGCGGAACGATTAATTCTGAGTTTGCGTCCGCGTCCGGAACCGCGCAAGGTGTTCGGACACTTGGAAAGGAATGTCTCATGAACGATAGAGTAGCCAATCGTCGCGAGTTCTTGGAGACTATGGGCGCGGTGGGAGCCGCGTCCCTGATCGCGGGTTCTGCCGCCGCGGCGGTGCGACCGGGTGCTGCCGATGAAGGCAAGTTGGCAATCGACGGTGGGACACCGGTGCGGAGTGAGGCGCTGCACAGCGCACCGTACGGGCCGCAATTCTACGACGACGTGGAAAAACAGGAGCTCATCGAGGTTCTCGAGTCGAAATGTCCTTTCCGCTGGTGGGGCGATAGTTCCAAGGTGCTGCAGTTCGAGCAAGCCTATGCGAAGCATATCGGCGTCAAGTATGCGATGGGCGTGACCTCGGGGACGACGGCTTTGTACACGGCGATGGCCGCGCTCGAAGTGGGGCCCGGCGACGAGGTCATTCTCCCCGCGTGGACCTGGTATGCCGACTACGACGCCATCGTGCTTTCCGGCGCACTGCCGGTGTTCGCGGAGATCGACGAGTCGTTTGACATAGATCCTCGCGACATCGAAGCCAGGATCACGCCGCGCACCAAGGCGATCATCGCCTGCCATCTCCAGGGGTGCCCGGCCGATATGGACCCGATCATGGCGATCGCGCGAAGCATAAGGTCCGAGTCCTCGAGGACTGTGCCCAGTGTGCGGGTGGGCGTTACAAGGGCAAGTACGTCGGCTCGATCGGCGACATCGGCATCAACAGCTTCCAGCTCAGCAAGACGATCACCGCCGGTGAGGGGGGTGCTGTCACGACGAACGATCCGGAGTTGTTCGAGCGTGCGATGCGTTTTCACGATGTCGGCGTAGTCCGTTCTCCGTATGACGAGCAACTGGGCGGCGGACTGCTCGCGGCGTTCGCCGCCTGCAACTTCCGCATGAACGAATTCACGGGGGCGGTCCTCAAGGGACAGCTGACCAAGTTGGAGACGATCTGCAAGCGGGTGCGCGCCAATTCGCGGATCGTGCGCGAAGGTATCGCCAACTTGCCGGGGCTCAAACTCCGCAAGACGCCGGACGTCGAGGGCGACATTGGCGTGGCCGTCTTCCTGGAATTCGACTCGAACGAACGCCGCGACCATTTCCTGCGTGCGATGCGGGCGGAGGGAATTGGCAGTTCGGGTCCCGGCGGTTCGGCCGTCCTGCCCGCCGACGAGCGAATTGAGAAGAAGGTCACGATTCATCCCGAGTGGCCGTCTTTCACCAGCCCCGAGGGGAAGGCGATTCAGTATGGCAGTCAATGCTGCCCGCGGACGATCGATATCCTGGATCGCGCCGGTGGCGTGATCATCGATCCAAATTTCTCCAAAGAGGACCTGAACGACATCGTGCGTGCCATTCGCAAGGTCTACACGGCGATGGGTCGGGCGTGAGCTTCGGCAGCCTTGGCCAGCACGGCGTTGACACGTACAGAACGAGCAGTGGAGGAGCACTTCCAATGACCGTTTCCGATAAGATTTCGCGGCGACGGCTACTCGGGCAAACCGTGGGCGTGGCTTTGGCGGGCATTGCCTTGCCCGCCTGTCGCGAGGACGAGCCGACGCAGAAGAAAGCGAAACCGAGTGCCCACGCGGTGAAGCAAGCGTCTGCTCCGAACAACGAGATCGGTGTGGGCATCATCGGCTGCGGGCGGCGCAACGGGCAGTTGGCCATCGGTAAAGGAGGCCAAGGTGAGCCACCCAAGTACGCCCGCATCATCGCCGTGGCCGATCTGAATTCGCAACGGGCGAACGAATGGGCGAAGTACTACAAGTGCCCCGCCTATCAGGACTATCGAGCGTTGCTGGATCGTCAGGACGTGAAGGTGGTCGTGTATGCCACGCCGGAGCATTGGCATTACCTGCCCTGTATCCACGCCTGCCAGGCGGGCAAGGATGTCTACGGCGAACAGCCGCTCTCGCATACCATCCGTGAGGGACGCGTGATGGCCGAGGCCGTCCGCAAGTACCGATGCGTGTTCCAGACTGGCGAACAGCATCGCTCGCACCCCAAGACGCGCAAAGCCGTCGAACTGATCCTCAACGGCCGGATCGGCAAGATCCAGTCGATCATCGGTTACAATTACCCGAGTCCCTACGAGTGCGATTTTCCAGCCCAGCCGGTCCCGGAGACACTCGATTGGGATCGATGGTGCGGGCCGAATGCAGTCGTGCCCTTTCACACGGAACTCTACCTGTCGCGGATCCCCTACGAGCGCGAAGTGACCTTCCCGGCTCAACCCGCCGAAAAATACGCGGTGGGGCCGGGCTGGATGTCCTTCCGACCCTATTCCGGCGGTGAGCTGGCCAACTGGGGCTGCCACGGGCTGAGCATGGTCCAGTGGGCACTGCAGATGGACAACAGCGGTCCGGTGGAGATCTGGGTGGATCCGGCCGAGAAGATGGAGACGGTGGTCTACGACACGCCGGAAACGCGCGATCGAGGTGATGCGGCCTCCAGCAAGACCATCATCAACTACAAGTATGCCAACGGTGTGGTGCTGACGCTTAGCGGCACCGATTCCAGGCTGGGAGGAGGCGCGACCTTCGTGGGGGACAAGGGCCGGATCACGATCTTCCGCGGAGGGTACGAGTGCGATCCAAAAGGACTCGACGAAGCTCCGCTGCCCGCCGGTGCGACACGTGTCGATAAGAGCGACAACCACATGCAGAACTTCTATGACTGCGTGGTTTCTCGCAAAGACCCGATCATGAATGTCGAGAATGGACATCGCGTGGCCACGCTGTGCCATCTGGGCAACATTGCCCGCTGGCTGGGACGTCCGCTGAAGTGGGACCCGGAGAAGGAGACTTTCCCCGGCGACGACGAGGCCAACCAGTTCATTGACGTTCCAAAACGCCAAGGCTACGAATTACCCGCGCAGGTTTAGCCGCGAACCACACTCACTGAGGAGCACACGCATGACCTGGCGATCTGTCACGGGGGCCGCATTTTCCCGGGTGATGATCTTCTCACGTAGGACGGACTTCCAAGTCCGTCCTGCACCAGTCGATCGCTATGACCGTAGGACGGATTTCCAAATCCGTCCTGCTTCTACGCCTTCGACAACTCAGCCGCGGGGCAATTCCCGGACGGACTTGGAAGTCCGTCCTACGCGCCGCGTCATCCCAGCCTCCATCCTTCGCGGGGCGTTGGCTATCGCCGCAGCCGCGCTGGCGGTGTGCGTAGCCAATCGGGGCCACTGCCAAGAAACACCTGTTCCAACGGCACCTGGCAACGCCGCGTCGGGTGCGACCATCCAGTACGTGCCGCTCGATGCTCCGGCCGGGATGTCGCAGGCCGTGATCGTGCAGGGTCAGCCGCTGGTGCACACGCGGCAGCTCCTGCCCGTGGATCGCGAGGGAAACCTGATCGGCGAAGGTTCGCTCGACGCGCAGATCGAGCAATTGTTGAACAACCTCGACGCCGTGCTGAATGCCTCGGGGTCGGGACTGGGCAAGCTGGTGCGGCTGAACGTTTACGCGCTCGCGCCGACGACGGTCGAGAAGGTGCGCGAGCAGTTGAGCAAGCGGCTGGACCCTGCCATTCGGCCGGCGATCACCGCGGTCCTGACACCCCTGCCGCACCGCAAGGCACAGGTGGCGGTCGACGCGGTTGCCGTAGCGGCCGAAACGAGCCAGACTGTGGCCTTGCAGCGCTGCGAAGCCGTGGCCGGCGACAAGGATTGCGCCGACGCCGCCGTGCTGCCGAGCGGCGGAGTGGCGTACCTGTCCGGCGTGCCGGCCGAAGGCGGACTGGCCGTGTCGGCGATCAGCAAGTCGATGACCACTCTCGGGAAGACCCTGGCGCAATTGCAGCTCGCGCCGGCGCACGTGGTCCAGTTGAAGGTGTTTTTGAAGCCGGCGACGTCGGCCGAGGAAGCCTTGCGCGAACTGAAGAAGTTCTTCCCGGGCCAGCTCACTCCACCGGTCGTCTTCGTGGAATGGATCGCCTTGGCCCCCGTCGAGATCGAACTGATCGCGCAGTTACCTCCGACGGACAAGCCGGCCGAGAACGTGCAGTACTACAACCCGCCCGACGTGAGACCCTTGCCGACCTTCAGTCGAGTCGCGCTGGTCCACGGCCCGCGACAGATCTATGTTTCCAGCCTGTTCGCGCGGGCTGCGGGACGCGGTGAAGAGCAGGCCAACGACCTGTTTGCCCAGTTGCAGGCGATCCTGGAGCAGACCGGCAGCGACATGCAGCATTTGGCCAAGGCCACCTACTACGTCTGCGACGACGATGCGGGCCGGGGCTTTGATCGAGTGCGTCCTCGGTTTTTCGACCCGCAGCGTCCCCCCTCCGCGTCGAAGGTCATGGTCTATGGCGTCGGGCAATCGGGCCGAACACTGACGATGGACATGATCGCCGTGGGAAGCGGTGGTTGATCGTTCCCTGCATGATCGATTCTGTTTGCCTGGTCCATGGAGGAGTTGCAACTGAATGAACATGATGGAACCGACGGCTTCGCAGACTGAATCCGAAATCAGGCCAATACGCCCCAACCTCACCGGGACGATCAGCGACATGAGCCTGCTCCGGCGGTCGTTGTTGTTCGCCGAACTTGCGCGAGTGGCCTACTACGACAAGGATACGGTTGCTCGGTTGGTCGAGCCACTTGGATTGCACGTCAATGTGGAGTTTTTCGATCGGGGCGGGGCTCAGGCGTATCGGCTCGATGGTCAGACCGACGTGGTGATTGCCTGCCGCGGAACGGAACCGCATGAAACCAATGATCTTCGCGCTGACATCGACGCGGCGAAAGTGGTCGCCGAGACGGTGGGTCACGTCCATCGGGGATTCAAGAGTGAAGTCGACGAACTATGGCCTATGATTGAGAAGTCGCTCAAGGCGAACCAAACCAAGAAAGTCTGGTTCTGCGGTCATTCGCTGGGCGGGGCCATGGCGACAATCTCTGCCGGGCGGTGTTTCATCTCCGACATTCCCTCGATGCCCGAGGCGCTGTTCACGTACGGATCTCCACGCGTCGGCACGAAACGCTACATCAACTATTGCCGCATCCAGCACATTCGCTGGGTGAACAACAACGACATCGTGCCACGTCTGCCGCCCGCTTTCGTCGGATTTCGCCACGCGGGTCGGGAGATGTATCTGAACCGCAACGGCCAGTTGCGCAATCTCGACTACTGGGGCAAGTTCGGCGATCGCTTCCGTGGCTTCTTCCGCACGCTGCTGAAGTTCCGTATCGACTGGCTCTCGGATCACTTGATCACCGCCTACATCGACGCCATCGAAGGTGTTTGCCAGCGTGCCGAGGCGGCCGGACACGTGGATGGCTAGTGTGGCACTGCTTGCTTGCTTGCAAGCAGTGTGGCTTCGTCGACAGCTACGGCAGCAGACGCACTACCCTTTCGCTTCCCACCCGGAACTGACGTCGGCGTGGTCAGCGAGCGGTCTGACGACGATGGCCTTCCGCGGCTGTGTCGGGCAGGCGACCTGGCAGGCGCCACAGCCGGGGCAACGGCGCAGATCGACTTGTGGCGTGAGCGTGTATTGAACTTCATCAAACGCGAACCGGATTGCTCCGTAGGGGCAGTGATTTCGGCAGAGGGCACATTCTCGATCGGCACCCAACAGGCAGATCGTCATGTCGACTTCCGGTACGCCGATGATGGCCTGCAGTTTGTGTTCGCCCGAGACCGGCGAAATCGCACCGCTCGGACACACCACGGTGCACGCCATGCACGATTCCCGGCAGTAATCCGTGTGGAAGGAGACAACGGGTGCCAGCCATCCGCCGATTCCGTGTTCCAGGGTGTCGGCCGCGATGATCCCGGTCGGGCAAACTCGCACGCAGTTGCCGCACCGCAGGCAGAGGCTTGAGAACCGCTGGGCGTCGGCAGCCCCCGGCGGTCGCAGCGGCCGCACCGACGGGACGGCTACGAGTCAGCCAGTACGCCCAGGTCGCACCGATCACGCCACCCACAAAGATGCGCCGGGGAAAGCCACTTGCCGGCCGTTCGCGAGGCGCGCTCGGACGTTCCTTCGAACGGCGATGCCAGAAGCTGACCATCCTCTGGGCAAGCTGGGCCACGACGTCCTGCAGGCCTCCGAGCGGACACAGCCGGGCGCACCACGCGTGCGGCCAAAGCAAGCTGACGAGCAGCACGAGCACCAATCCCAAACATCCCCAACTTGCTGCCCGGCCACCATGCACAGGCCATGCGCCGATCGTTCCGCTCCAGATTGCCATCGGGTCGCTCCACAACAGAACCGGATAGCCCACACAAGCTCCAGCCAGAATCAATGCCGCCAACGCTCGGCCGATGACGGGAATGTGCCGTGCGTGCCTGCCGAGGCGTTGACCCAACCAGCTGGCTCCATCCGCGCCACAACCGGTCGGGCACACCCAGTGACAGAACCAGCGCCGCCGCCAGACGATCAGCAGTGCGATCACCATCGCCGGCGCAGCCCAGGCAGGGAGGGTCCGTGTGGCGAGCACGAGCGCGGCAGTCGAGAGCGGGCTGATGGCCGGCACAAACACGGACCAGTTCTGAGCGCGACCGGGAAGATACAGCAGGATCGCGCACACCAGGAGTGCCGTGAAACGCGTCAACCACCGCAGTCGACTCCGCGCCGCGACTTGTTGGGACTCATCGGTCATCATCCACGTGCGATTTTCGGTCACCCGAGATAGGCCTCCTGCTCGCGCAAAATCTTCTGGACCTTGGCGATCTCCACGTCGCGCGGCAGGCACCCGTCGCGCATGGCCACGGCCGCCGCCACACCGGCCGCCTGGCCAGTCACGAAGCAGTTCGGAATCAACCGGACCAGGTCCGCCATGCGGATCTCCGCCGAGACGCAACGTCCTGCGGCCAGCACGTTGTCGACCGTTTCTGGTACCAGGGCACCGTACGGGATCTGCCACGGACCATGTTCGCCGTTCGACGCTCCGCCGACGCCGATCACGTCGGGGAACTTCGTCCCGTTCTTCAGATCGTCCAGCGCAATGGTCTTCAGTCCCCGCAGCACGCGTGTGATGCGGACACCCAGTTGCGGCGCCGTCTCGACGAGGTACACCGGTTCGTAGCCGGGAGTGTGTCGCGTCTTCTGGAGATTGTTCCAGATGAACTTACGGTGATTCATTTCCATGCGCGTCAGGACCTCTACCTCGAGGCCGTCCACTTCCGGGCCGTGCATGTTCACCCAGCGGACGCCAGGCACGGGAGTGGCATTGCCCAGGTGTCGTGGCTCTGGCCCCTGTGCTGCTTTGGCGCGGTCCACTCGATCCAGGTTGCCAAGGCGGGAGACCAGCCCGACATTGTGCGACCGACGCTCGTACGCGGCACCGGCAGCTGCGAACAGGTCCCCGTCGCCCGTGGCATCGACGACTGTCTTGGCCAGGATGGCCTGCCGCCCCGACTTGCTCTCGAATACGGCACCGTGCACGGACTGCCCATTGACGATGGCGTCGACGCCCCAACAGTGCAGCAGGACCTTGATCCCCGCCTCTTCAATCATCTCCACCATGAGATACTTCACCGCCTCCGCGTCCACGGTGGGTGGGACACCCGGCCGGCGATCGACAATCGCACCTTCCAGGCGATCCAGGCGGCGCATCATCTCTTCGCCAATTCCCTGGCAGACTTGCTGACCCCCTTTCACGATATGGCCGATCACCAGCAGCACCAGACCGCCGGTCCACAGTCCGCCAAAGTGCCCATACCGCTCGACGAGCGTCACCTCCGCACCGGCCCGCCGGGCGGCAATCGCGGCACAAATGCCGGCCGGCCCGCCCCCGACGACCAGCACGTCCGTCGCATGGAGTACAGGCAGTTCGCCGCCGGCTGCAGCACACGTCCGTTCTCGACGGTCGGATTGGATCGAGGGGCCTGCGTTTCGTTGGCGTTGAGCACGCTGCTTTGAAAACCATTGGCTTCGCCGGGATTTTGAGCGGCTGTCACGGGAGTCATGGACAGCCCCAGCCCGGCTGCAGCACCGGAAGCCGTGAGAGTGCGCAGCCAATCGCGACGGTTCATCGAGTTATCCATGGCAAGTCTCCTGTTAGGTTGCGGGCAACGGCTCCATCGAATAGTTTGGAATGTAGTTGCCGGAATCGTAAGCGGGCCGGCACTTGACGCCGGCTGGCGTGGCGCGCCGGATCGCAAACGAGCGACGGACTCTTACTGTTTCGAGGACATCGTGACCACATGGCTCAGTTTCCCGTAACGGATCTCTGGGAGCGTTATCGCATGGCGTTGGAGGATGTCACGCAACGAATGGAGCGGATTACACGCTGTCTGAACGAGGCGAGTGTACCGTATGCCTTGGTCGGTGGTCAGGCAGTGGCCCTCTGGGTGGCAACGGTGGATCCTGCAGCCGTACGGACCACGAAAGACATCGATCTGTTGCTGAATCGCTCCGACTTGCCGGCCGCCCGCGCGGCGGCGAGGTCTGTTGCGATGGACTACTTCGAGACGATGGGTGTCGGCATGTTCATTGATCGCGAGGCTCCGAATCCTCGTCATGGCGTGCACCTCGTCTGGGCGGGCGAGAAGGTCCGACCGCACGAGACCGTGCCTGCGCCGACTCTGGAAGACCGCGAAAGCTTGCCCGGTGGCCATCACGTTGTGTCACTCCGCAAACTGGTTGAGATGAAGCTCACCGCTTTTCGTGACCAGGACCGCGTCCATTTGCGCGATATGATCGATGTGGGACTGATCGACGACGCCGTCATCCAACGCTTACCTCGCGAGCTGGCGGAGCGACTCAGCCAACTGTAGTCGGTCGCAGTCATCAGAGGATTCATCGTTCGTCGTCTCGTGATCCATGTCGCTTCCACGGAAGCTCACAGCCAGGGTGCCGTGCGGAGAGCCTGCTCCTTCTCGGCGATACGGAAGATCCGCCGTGCATTGCCATGCATGATCGGATCGACCAGTTCCAAAGCATCGTCGAGGCTGAGCCAGCCCTCCTCGACCAGCTCGCTCAGGGCCAGCGCGATTCCCTGCCGAGCGACAAGGGCGTGGCCCAAGACTTGTTCCACATACAGATAATCACCCCCGAACGTCAAGATCTTGTTGGCCGGCGCGGTCACGAGGAATTTCTTCAGGAAATCCTTGGCCGCCACCGGATTGATGATCCACGACCAGCACATGTCCACCACGGCGTTTGTCCAGTGCTTGGCAACTGCGAGCAGTTCTTCGTAGTACGGGTAGCAGATATGCATGAAGACAAACGACGCGGTCGGCGAGTTGCGGCATAGCTCGCACGCCGATCCGGCATTATGCAGCAGGCGGGACAGCGGCATTCCGTTCTGTCCGGCATAGTACCCGGTGTGCAGTTTTACCGGCAGCTGTCGCTCCGCGGCCTTCTGGACTGCATACCAGAACAGGTGATCTTCCAGCGCCTTTTGTTCGTCCGGATTCACGGGTTGGCCGTGCGTCTTTTTGCGAAACGTATCATCGACCCTATCGGCCGGTGTTGGAACGTAATCGATCTCCCGACGATAAGCATCCTGGGATTTGACAGCCACCGCATATGCGCCGTACTTGTCGAACCACCAGTCGATGACCTTGTGCCAGTCCGCTAACTCGGTGGCGACAATCCCGGTGGGTCGACCGAACATGTTCAGGTCGGGGCCGGCGAACATGCCGACAATGCTGATGTCCTGCATCATCAACACGGGCATCTTCGATTCGAGGAATGGCGAGCTCAGGCAGTTCACCTGGCACGACTCGATCTTGCCCATGTCGCAGAGCACCCGCCGGTAGAATCCTGGCTGCCGCAATTTGTCGTAGCCTGCCTGAACTTGCGAGACGCTCGCTGCCGAGAGGTCGTCAACGCCGTAGAGTTCGCGGATGGAAATCCTCGCGGCCTGACCATAGCCCGTGTTCTTCACGGCGGGCCAATACGGTTCGAGCAGTTTCCATTTCTCGATCGGCGACAGGCCCTTGCCACAAAACTTGCCGTGCGTGTCGCCTGGCATGCCGGCCGCCAGCAAGTCGGAGCCGAGATAACCGGCGAGGACGACGGACCAATCATCCGGCCCCAGGAAATTGCCCGCAGGTGCCAGGCGATCGTGCTCTTCACATAAATGCTCGTGCGTGTCGATGAACGGTGTGTTCCAGACTTTGGCAAAAACCTGTTTCCGCAAGTCCGTTAATTGGGGAGGTGGCTCCGACGATGCGAGCGCCGGCCCACTACCGGCACTGCCACCGAGAATGGCGGCAGCTCCCATCGTACCCACCGTCTTAGAGCGCCGATCGTCGCGACGTACGAAGTTCTTCGTTCATGTTGTGCAGCTCCCGAGGATTATGGACGGACGCCGTCATTTTAGGGGCCGCCGGTTGCCTGCCGCAACGCGGTAGCGTCTCATAGCGATAAGTTGCGCCTGCCGTCAGACGCTGTTCAATCTGGTAGGATTTGATTATAGACCGATTACAGACCGCCGCAGATCACAGCGGCCCATGGTTTCGTCATGGAAAGAGAAGTACTCCGCAAGAAACCTGTCAGATGGCAGCTCGTTGTGTTGCTCGCCACGCTGCTGGCGTCCGCTGTCCTGCCGTGGCGCACCGCGGCCGAGGATCGCGTTCGTCCTGCCCCGTCACCCGCCAATCAAGATGCCAGTCCGGATACTGCACGCTTACTCAAATTCCTGCACAACCTGCCGCAGCGCACGGATCATCGTGTATTGAGTGGTCAGAATATCGGACATGCGAATCAGGATCTGACGGTGGGCTACACCAAGTATTTCCGGGAACTTGGTCAGCAGACGGGCAAGCAGCCTGCCATTCTGGGTGTGTGTTATGGCTGGGAAGAATGGGATCCGAGCGGGATCGTGAAGGCGAACGCGTTGCTGATCCAGCATTGGCGAGACGGAGGCCTGGTCACGATCAGCATGTCCCCCGAGAATCCGTGGACCGGCGGCGGACTGCGTGACAGAACCCTGGGTGCGTGCGACTACCAGGATATCCTCCGGCCGGGCACAGAACCGCACAGGAGATGGGCAGAAGTCCTCCGTGTGGTGGCCGACGGGCTGTCAGAACTGCGCCAGGCTGGAGTGGTTGTGTTGTGGCGACCCCTGCATGAAATGAACGGCGACTTCTTCTGGTGGTCTGCGGGTCGGCACGAAGGCTGGGCGTCCCCGCAGGAGTTTGCCGCGCTCTGGAAATTCACGTTCGAGTATCTCACCGTGGAGCGAAAGCTGGACAATCTGCTGTGGGTCTATGCGCCCAATGCCCCCACCGCCGGCGTCCAGTCGGTCGTCCATTTCTACCCGGGCGATCAGTACGTCGATGTTGTCGGCTTGGATTACTACGGCAACTCACTGGCGGATCCCGCAGTACGCAGTGGTTTTCAGTCGCTTGGCGCCTTCGGAAAGCCGATGGGGTTCAGCGAAGTGGGCCCAGCTTTCTGGCTGCGTGCACATCCGCGGGGCGACTTCGACAATGTGAGCGTCATTCGGAGCATTCGCACCGACTACCCACAGGCCACGTTCTTCCTGTATTGGCACGGTTGGTCATCCCTGCTCCTGGACGTGAAAATGGGGATTGTTCAGAATCGCAACGCCGCGGGTCTGCTGAACGATCCCTGGGTGATCACGCGGGGGTCGGTGGATTGGCGATAGCCCGTGTCATTCACGTCGTCATGACGACGCAAAAAATGAGACTGGCCGTAGACATCGAGGCGACCATTTCTGGTACAACAACGGCATCGCTCTGAACGAATACTGGACCATTTGCTCTGGGGGAGACCCTTATGAGACGGCTGAACGTTGCCTCGTCGATGATCGTGTGCCTGTACGCTGCTGCTTTGTCGGTTGGTGCTGCGGTAGCCGAGGACAAGCAGCTCGATTCCGCGGCGGCGCGAAAGATCTTTACGGCTCCACCCCGCCAGTATGCGACGGCACCCTTGTGGGTGTGGAACGACATGCTGACGGAAGAGCAGATCCGCGGCACGATGCGCGATCTGGCCGGCCAGAAGGTGATGCAGGTCTTCGTGCACCCGCGGCCGGGACTGATGACGCCCTACCTCAGCGACGAGTGGTTCCGGCTCTGGAAGATCGCGTTGGACGAGGCTGAAAAACTCGACATGAACGTGTGGATCTACGACGAGAATTCCTATCCGTCCGGCTTCGCCGGCGGGCATGTTCCTGAGGATATGCCGGAATCGCGCGGCCGGGGATTGGCCTTCCGCGAAGAGCCGCAGGCGCCGAAGATCGGCCCCGACACGGTCGCCGTGTACCGCCTCTCCTCCGATGCGCTGGAGAATGTCACCGAGAAGCTCCGCGATGGCGCATCGATGCCGGAGGGACGTTATGTCGTGGCGTCGGTCGTGCGAGCGACCGACTCACCTTGGCACGGTAACCGCTGCTATGTCGATCTGATGTATCCCGGCGTCACCGAGAAGTTTCTCGAGATCACGCTCGACGCCTACAAGAAAAACATCGGCGATCAATTTGGCAAGCGCGTGCTGGGTGCGTTCACCGACGAGCCGAACGTGCGGCCCGCCGACGGATTGCCCTGGACCGACCACCTGCCCGCCTCCTTCCAGCAGCGGTGGGGCTACAACCTGGTGGATCATTTACCGAGCCTGATCCGGCCGGTCGGCAACTGGAAGCAAGTCCGCCACGATTACTACCAGGTGGTCCTCGAACAGTACATCGAACACTGGGCGAAACCTTACTACACCTGGTGCGAAAACAACGGCATTGCCTTCACCGGCCACTACTGGGACCACGAATGGCCCAATTGTGTCGGTGTGACCGACAACATGGCGATGAGCGCCTGGCAGCATATTCCGGGCATCGATTGCCTCATGAATCAGTATCGCGAGGACACGCACGCCCAGTTCGGAAACGTGCGGTTCGTCAAGGAAGTCCAAAGTCTCTGCAACCAGCTCGGTCGGGAACGTTATCTCTGCGAAATCTACGGGGCGGGTGGCTGGGATCTGCGCTTTGAGGACATGAAGCGGATTGCGGATTGGCTCGGCGTGCTGGGCGTGAACCTCTTCGATGAGCACCTGTCCTACGTCACGCTGCGCGGGGCCCGCAAGGCGGATCACCCGCAGTCATTTTCCTATCACGAACCGTGGTGGGATTCGTACCACGTCGTCGCGCAGTATATCACGCGGCTGTCGGCTGCCATGTCGATGGGCGAACAGCGTAATCATGTGCTGGTCATTCAGCCGACGACCACCGCTTGGATGTATCAGGTAGATTCCACGCAGGCCGGCCAACTCGGTCAGATCGGCAAGACGTTTTTCGACTTGTTGTTGGGCTTCGAGCGGGAACAGGTCGAGTACGACATCGGTTGCGAGAACGTCATGGCCGGGCATGGTAGTGTACTCGCGACGGCCAGTGTGAAGGCCAACAACCAATCCTCGCCGGCGCCGCAGTTGGTCGTCGGGAAACGTGCCTACGACATGGTTGTCTTACCGCCGTTGACGGAGACGCTGCGCAGCGAAACGATGAAACTGCTGGAGGATTATGCGACCAACGGGGGCCAGATTATCTCCTGTGGCCCGCCGCCGGCTCTCGTGGACGGCCGACCGTCGGAGCGCGGTGCGAAGCTGGCCCAGCAAGCCGGCTGGAAGCAGGTTGAGCCGGCTGACGCCACGAGACTACTCGTCCCCGTGCTGGAGCGTGACCGCTGTGTCATCCGGCGTGCCGATGGCGACAAGGGGATTCTCTTTCACCAACGTCGCCAACTGACCGACGGCGAACTGCTGCTGTTGGTCAACACCAGCATCGAGTCCTCATCGCAGGGCGTCGTCGAGGCCCGGGCCCAAGGCGTCCAGCAGTGGGATCTCTTTAACGGGTCGGTGAGTGCCTACCCGTTTGCCGTCGAAGACGGCGCGGCGAAACTCGCTTTTGACCTGCCCCCCTGCGGTAGCCTGCTGCTGTTCCTGGCGAACGAGCGGAGTGAGTCGGGTCAGGCCGCGGCGGGAACGGATGCCGCAGTCGCAACGAGCGGACCGCTGCAGGTCCGTCGCATCGCGCCCAACGTGCTCACGCTCGACTATGTCGATGTTACGGCGGGCGGTGAGACGCAAAAGAACCTTTATTACAACCGCGCTAACCGGCTGGTGTGGCAGAAGAATGGTTTGCCGCAGAACCCGTGGGACAGCGCTGTGCAGTACAAGGACGAATTGATCTCGAAGACGTTTCCGCCGGACAGCGGTTTCGAGGTCACGTACCGATTCACGGTCGACGGGTCGGTGCCGAAGCCGCTGTACATCGTCGTCGAACGGCCGGACCTCTATACCATCACGTGTAACGCAGTGCCGGTCACTGCGGACAAGAAGTCCTGGTGGCTCGACAAGGCGTTTGGAAAGATGGACATCACCGCGGTGGCCAGGCAGGGCGAAAACTCGGTGACACTCGAAGTCGCAACCGTTCACGATGTTTCACGAGATCGCCGCCGCGTTCGTGCTGGGCGAGTTCTCTTTGCGACCGGCCGCGGCCGGGTTCGTGATCGTACCGCCGCAGTTGCCGTCGCTGGCCAAAGGCGTGGCACACGCAACCGACATTGACGGCGTGGCGTGGCTGACCTCGGGTATCGGCTTCCAACGCGATCCGGCGGCGAAGGAAGGGAACGACGGAACGCCGTCGGTCGCCTTCGATCTCGGACGACCTGTCGACCTGGCAGCCATCGAAGTCTGGAACTACAACGAATCCGCGGCCAGCGGTCGGGGCGTCAAGAAGATGGAGATCACGGGCTCGTCCGCACTGGATGGTCCTGACGCATGGTCGACACCTCTGGGCACGTTTGAGCTCGCCCGCGGGCCGGGTGGGCCGATTGGTACGAAGACCGCTTTCGCGGAGAAACTGCCCGTGGCCGGCAAGAACGTGCGGTATGTCAAGTTCACGATCCTGTCGAACCACGACGGCGTCGACTTTCCGACGGCCGACGGCAGTCGGGGAAACGCTTTTGTCGGCCTGGGTGAAGTGCGACTTCCTGGCCGCACAGAAAGATGGGCAGACAGCTCCCCTCGACGGCGTAAAAATCCAATCCGTGTCGAGTGAACTCGTGGCAGCGGGCGGTTTCGACCGCTGCGCAAACCATCTGATTGATGGCAGCGGTCTGGGCGAGGCCGCCGTGGGCTGGAACCAACAAGGAATGCCGTTCTATGCGACTGGTGTGGCCTACACCCAGTCGTTCAAGGTGGAACAACTCGGAGGACGCTACAAGGTCAATGTGCCGCGTTGGTACGGCAGCGTGGCCAAAGTGTGTGTCAACGGCAAGCTCTGCGGACACCTCGTCTCGCAACCGTGGGAGGTCGATGTGACCGATGCGATCCGAAAAGGTGAGAACACCGTGGAAGTGATCGTGATCGGCACGCTCAAGAACACGCTCGGCCCACACCACGCCGGATCGAATGTCGGCTCGGCCTGGCCCGGCATGTTCCATCAAACGCCGGAGCAAGGTCAGCCGCCCGGGAGGCGCCTACCACACGCTGGGATACGGTCTGTTCGGGCCGTTTACACTGACCAACGTCACTCGATGACCAGACCTGGTTGAGCCCGCCGCACGAGCCGCTCTGACTCGGTCTTGAAACCGGCGGCCTGCGCCAGATCGATCAGAAGCGGTTGTTTCTCCTTGGGAGAGAGGTCGAGGTCAACATGAATTGGCGTCCCTGGTCTTTGGCGTTAACAGTCTTCGCAGCAATCATCATGTGCGAACCGCGAGCGCAAGGCGTCGAACCGGCCGCAGGGCTGCGCACGACGGTGTCGCTCGACGGGATCTGGCAAGTGGCCCAAGGTTCGTTCGACGGCCGGCCGGAGCGGTTTGAAGCCACGGTGCCCGTGCCCGGGCTCGTCGACATGGCACAGCCGGCATTTGAAGAAGTAGGCACTCCTGCCGGCAATACTCTCCGCCAGGCGTTCTGGTATCGTCGCACCTTCACGCTCGACGGACCGATCCCCGCCTCAGCCCGATTGAAGCTCGGCAAGGCGATGTTCGGCACGCAGGTCTTCGTCAACGGCCAGCTGGCGGGCGAACATTGGCCGTGCTTCACGCCTGGTGAGTTCGATGTGCACGCGTTGTTGCGTCCGGCCGGCGAATCGAATGAAGTGGTCATCTCGGTCGGGGCGCACCGCACGCTGCTTCCCAAGGGCATGCCGGACGGAGCGGACTTCGAGAAGATCCGCTACACCCCTGGCATCTATGACTCGGTCGAGCTGATTCTCTCCGGCCTGCCTCGTGTGGCCAACGTGCAGATTGTCCCGGACATAGACGGCCAGACCGCTCGCATTGTGGCGGAAATCGAGGATCCTACATCGGTAGGTGGACGTATCACCTGTGAAGTGCGCGAGGCGAAATCGGGGAATCCGGCCGGCCGCGCCGAGGCGACTTACACGCCGGTGAACGGCGGCGCGATCGCGGAACTGCGCGTGCCGATTGCCGCCTGTCGCCTGTGGTCACCCGAAGATCCGTTCCTGTACGAGGCGACCGTTTCCACGTCCGCCGACACGTATGGCACACGATTCGGCATGCGGAGTTTTCGATTCGATGTGAAGACTGGTCGCGCTCTCCTCAACGGCCGGCCCTATCCGCTACGCGGAACGAACGTCTGTGTGTACCGATTCTTCGAGGACCCGGCGCGCGGCGATCGGCCGTGGCGCGAAGAATGGGTGCGACGGCTGCACAAGGTCTTCCGCAGCATGCACTGGAATTCGATCCGCTACTGCATCGGATTCCCACCTGAAATCTGGTATCGCGTCGCCGACGAAGAAGGATTGCTGATCCAGGATGAATTTCCGATCTGGTACGGTGGCTCGTGGCCCAAGGAGCTGACCACCGAGGCGCTGATCCCCGAGTACCGTGCCTGGATGCGCGAGCGGTGGAACCATCCGTGCGTCGTGATTTGGGACGCTCAAAACGAGTCGGTGACGGACCAGATTGGGCCGGCGATTCGGACGCTGCGCCAGCTCGATTTTTCCGGCCGGCCCTGGGACAACGGTTGGTCGGCAGCGGACGCCGCGGGCGATGTCTACGAAGCACATCCGTACGCCTTCTCGAATCCCAGTTTCCGGATGTCGGCGTTCGCCACCTTGCCGGGTCGGCCCGGCGCACCGGGTGCTCTGACCGGCAATCCCGCGCCCAATACACTGGGTAACCCTGTGATCATCAACGAATACGGCTGGTTGTGGCTGAACCGTGACGGCACTCCGACCACGCTCACGAAAAAGGCATACGAAGTGCTACTGGGGTCCGATTCGACGACCGATCAACGCCGCGACACCTACGCGCGGCTGTTGGCTGCCAAGACCGAGTTCTGGCGCGGTCACCGGGAAGTCGCCGGCGTGCTGCATTTCTGCGGCCTGGGCTATTCGCGACCGGACGGCCAGACCAGCGATCATTTTCTCGACATCGAACAGTTGACCCTGGAGCCAGACTTCGCCAGATATGTGCGCGATGCGTTCTCACCGATCGGCCTGATGCTCGATTTCTGGGAAGACGATTCTCTGTCGGGAGCGGAGTGTGACGTGCCTGTCGTGGTCATCAACGACACGTACGATGCGTGGAGTGGCACGATCCGGCTGCAGCTGATGGACGGCGACCGAACGCTCGTCGAAACCGCCACTCCGGTTAGCGTCGAACCGCTGGGGACGGGAAAGACCGTTCATCACGTGCGTCTGCCCCGTCAATCGGGCAAGTTCCTGCTGGTGGGGGAACTGAGCGACGGGACAGGCCGGTCGGTGCGAAGCCTGCGCGACGTGGTGGTGATGACGGCGGCGGAGCGCGCGGTGCGCAACGGTATCGCACGCGACAAGCCGGTGACCGCTTCGTCCAGCGTCACTGTCGGGCCCGACCACTTCCCGGTCAAGAACGCGGTCGACGGCGACATGTTGACCCGCTGGTCGTCCGAGTTCGCCGACCCGCAGTGGATGGCGATCGACTTGGGAACCGCCCAAGAGGTTTCTCGCGTGCAGTTGGTGTGGGAAGCGGCCTGCGGCAAGGCCTACACGATCCAGGTGTCGGACGACGGTCAGAACTGGAGGGACGCATATGCCACCGCGTCGGGCAGCGGTGGCACGGAGAATATCTCGTTCCCGCCGGTCTCGGTGCGCTGGATCCGCCTGTACGGCACACAGCGCGCGACACCTTTTGGCTACTCGCTGTGGGAATTCCGCGTGTTTCGGTAAGGCGGCGGCGGGTGCGCGTTTCCCGGGTAGAATCGCGTGTCGACGCGCATCGTGGTGCGTTTCTTAACTCCGAGGAGAATCAACATGATTCGGTCGCTGATTCGTCTGGTGGTCCTGCTGGTTCTGATCTGTCAACCTCAGTCCCAGGCGTTCGCTCAGATGGCCGCCGCTCGCTTGGGAGTCGAAGAGTACTCCCCTCAGGTAGATAGCCTGCCGACCCTCAACCGCGAGACTGCTGAGAGCTTCATCTCGCTCGACGGCGCGCGGAGGTGCGCGTGCGACCGACCCGGATTCGCATCGTGCTGGCCGCGACCAGCGAAGGCAAGACAGCGCAGGATTGCCAGCGGGCGATTCAAGAGAGCGTCACGGGCCTCAAGAGTCGCTGGCAGAAACTGAAAGTTGCTCCGGAGAACATCGTGGAGGATTTCATCGCGGTGCTGCCGGTCCACGAGTGGAAAGTCGAGAAGCGTGGGGATAAGGAGGTGGGCGTGGAGCAACGCGTCGGTTTCCGCATGCAGACCAATATCCATTTGTCAGTGCCCAATGATGAGACGGCCACCGCCGCGCTGACGGCGGCCTTTGAGCAGGGAATTGCCGACATCATTGCCGTCGACTACTGGAGTCCCGAGATCGACGCCGCCAAAGTCCTGGGCGCGAACTGGCCCTGCAGGCCGCCCGCAGCAAGGCGGACATGCTACTGAAGACACTGTTCGATCCGCGTCCGGCCGTGATCAACGTGCAGGAGCATACGACGGTGCGGTACCCGGAATCGCTCTACGACGCCTTCGTGAACAGTTACCAGGAGGAAGTGACTCCTGCCTGGAAGAGCGACGTGCCGTTCCTCCGCGCCTACCGGCCCCGCAATACCTATTACCGCGGGCTCCACGCCGATGGTGATGTGCAGGGCGCTGGGCTGCCGATGCACCCGGAGATCTCGGTCGTGTCCACCGTCCGCCTGTATTTCGAGTCGCCTGCCGCCTCGCGTCCGACGAAGCAATGACGAGCGGGCTGGCGATTAACGCTGCCTCGCTCACCCCCAGCTGAAGCTGGGGTCTGACCGGCTGCCGGCTGAAGGCCGGCAGAATGCGATCGTGCCAATCCCGCACACGCGCATGCGCACAAGCTGATCCGCTGCGCGACTGCCGGCTTCAGCCGGCACGTTGTCTGCCCCCAACTTCAGTTGGGGGTTTCGGGATAGCGATGCTGCGCTCAGCTCGCTTCAGCGAGGCTTCTCGAATCGCCTTCAGGCAGTCGAGTCCAGCGCGCGATGCCTGAAGGCTGCATGACAAGCCCGCTGAAGCGGGCTTGCGTTTGACGCTGCCTCGCTCACCCCCAGCTGAAGCTGGGGTCTGACCGGCTGCCGGCTGAAGGCCGGCAGAATGCGATCGTGCCGATCCCGCACATGCGCGTACGCACCACCTGAACCGCAGACCAGAGACGCGGAATGGGACAATCATGTCATGTGCAAGTGCCAAGCAGCGGCACGCTGCGCGACTGCCGGCTGAAGGCCGGCAGAATGCGATCGTGCCAATCCCGCACACGCGCGTGCGCATGAGTTGATCCGCAGACCAGAGACGAGGAATGGGACGATCATGTCATGTGCAAGTGCCAAGCAGCGGCACGCTGCGCGACTGCCGGCTTCAGCCGGCACTTTGTCTGCCCCCAACTTCAGTTGGGGGTTTCGGGATAGCGATGCTGCGCTCAGCTCGCTTCAGCGAGGCTTCTCGAGTCGCCTTCAGGCAGTCGAGTCCAGCGCGCGATGCCTGAAGGCTGCATGACAAGCCCGCTGAAGCGGGCTGGCGATTAACGCTGCCTCGCTCACCCCCAGCTGAAGCTGGGGTCTGACCGGATGCCGGCTGAAGGCCGGCAGAATGCGATCGTGCCGATCCCGCACACGCGCATGCGCACGAGTTGATCTGCAGACCAGAGACGAGGAATGGGACGATCATGTAAAGTGCAAGTGAGAGGCAGCGGCACGCTGCGCGACTGCCGGCTGAAGGCCGGCAGAATACGATCGTGCCGATCCCGCACATGCGCGTGCGCACCAACTCCGCAGTGATGGTGATGTGCAGGGCGCAGCGAGACCCCGGCGGGCACATGGCAAAACGCGAAGGAATGACAAAACCCAAAGTCCCAGCAAGGAACCCAGTGCTTGGCGCCCTCCAGCCTGCCGCCTGCCGCCTCCAGCCTGCCGCCTACGCGTCGCTTTCCAGTTCGTCCCAGCGTTCCATCGCGGCGGCGAGTTGGTTATCCAAATCCTTGAGCCGTGCCCGTTCTGCCGCGATCTGGTCACCCGGACGTTTGTAGAAGTCGGGCTGAGCCAGCGCGCGGTGTAGTTCGTCCAACTCCGTTTCAAGCTGCTCAATCCTCGCGGGCAGGGCGGACAATTCCTGTTGTTCCTTGTAGGTCAAGCGACGTTTCAAGGGCCTGGCGGTCGCCTCGCTTGCGGGCGTCGGTTGGGAAGTGCTGGTGCTGGTGGACTGCGATGCACTGCGCGCTGGCTCGGATGTCTCGGCAGGCGGACGGGGTCGTTGTCGCAGCCAATCGTCGTAGCCGCCGACGTACTCTTTGACTCCTCCCGCTTCGAACACGATCGTGCTCGTAACCACGTTGTTCAAGAATTCTCGATCGTGGCTGATCAGGAGCACTGTTCCTTGATACTCCACCAGCCTTTCTTCCAGCAACTCGACCGTTTCCGCATCCAAATCGTTTGTAGGTTCGTCCAGCACGATCAAGTTGGCAGGTTTGGCGAAGAGTTTTGCCAGCAAGACGCGGTTCCGTTCACCGCCGGAGAGAAAACGGACGGGTGTGCGGGAACGTTCGGGACTGAAGAGGAAGTCCTCCAGATATCCGATCACGTGTTGTGACTTGCGACCAACGCGGATCGATTCGCTGCCGTCGCTCACATTGTCCTGCACGGTCAAGTCGTCGACCAGTTGTTCCCGCAGTTGATCGAAGTAGGCGATCTGCAGGTTGGTGCCCAGTCGCACGTGTCCGTGCTGGGGGGGCAATTGTCCCAGGATCAGTCGGAGCAGTGTGGTCTTGCCGGCGCCGTTGGGGCCCATGAGACCGACCTTGTCGCCGCGCATGATGGTGGTCGAGAAATTCGCGCACGATCTGGCGGTCGCCGTAGGCGAATGTCATGTGCTTGACGTCCGCCACGAGACGGCCGCTTCGCGCACCTTCGTCGATGCGCATGCTGACTTGAGAGTGCGAGGACCGTCGATCGCTGCGTTCGCGCCGCATTTGGATCAGCGCTCGGACGCGGCCTTCGTTGCGAGTCCGCCGGGCTTCCACCCCCTGACGGATCCAGGCTTCTTCCTGGGCCAGTCGCTTGTCAAAGAGGGCGTTCTGCTTCTCTTCGGCGTTCAGGAAGGCTTCTTTGCGTTGGAGGAACGTATCGTAGTCGCAGGACCAGTCAAACAGCCGGCCGCGATCGATTTCCACGATTCGATCGGCAACGTGTCGCAGGAACATGCGATCGTGCGTGACAAAGACCAGGGTTCCCTTCCACCGCGTGAGGAAATCTTCGAGCCAGGTAATCGCCGCAATGTCCATGTGATTCGTCGGTTCGTCGAGCAGCAGCAGTTCCGGGGACGAGACGAGCGATTGAGCCAGCAGGACGCGGCGCTTCATGCCGGCTGAGAGCACTTCGAAGGGCACCTCGCCGTCCAGGTTCATACGGGCCAGTATCTGGGTGACTCGCTGATGCATCTGCCAGTCGGCATTCTCTTCTTCATCCTGCTGCGCGACGAACGTGGACAGGCCGCTTTCGACAACATCCCAGATTCGGCCTTGGATATCTTGCGGCACATCCTGGGGGAGCAACGCCACTTTCGTGCGGGGCGCGAGCTGAATTTCGCCACTGTCCGGTTCTACATCGCCACGCAGGATGCGCATGAAGGTCGTCTTGCCGGCCCCGTTGCGACCGAGCAACCCGATCCGCTGCCCCGGTTCGATCTGGCAGCTCACCGCGTCCAGCAGCAGTGGCCCGCGGAATCCAATCGTCAGATCCTTGATCGTCACAATCGCCATAGGGCAGCAGAACCAACATCACGGAGGAAAAGACCGGCGCCGCCCCAACCGCACATCCGCAGTCTGTTCAGAGGACGTGCTGGGATTATGGTCGATATCGGGCAGTTACGTAAGGTCTCTCGAGCGGCCAGCGCCCGGAGCGTCTGTCGTGACGTACACTTATCTTGATCGGCAGACCGTGGGCCGCCACAAGTCGGAGATGGGTAAGTTCGATGAAGCTGACCATGGCCAATCTGACCGAGTGCGACGAGTTCCAGTCGGATCGCTGCTTGGACGCGCAAGTCCCCATCTGCTACGACGTTTTCGTCGAAGAAACCGGCCTGAGTACGGGACCGCGGCCACCGATCATCGTCAACAGTCCCGCCCGCTCGGTGTTGAATAGCCGATGTGCGATTGTTGGAATGCTGGCATTCGTCGGCCCGCTCGGCCTGCCATTTCTCTGGTTCAGCCAGCGGTTCTCTCGCTCCACCAAGGTTGCGATAACGGCCGTCTTTCTCGTGCTGACCGTGGTTCTCCCTTTGGCGTTTACCTACTATTGGGTAGAGACGGCCATCCGACCTTTGTTGGAGGCCTTTCGCGGGGTCCGGCACTGAGGTCAGGTTGCACCGGCGGAGTCCCCCTGGTACCAAAGTGACACTGCGCGTCACTTTTCCAGCGCGGCGTGACGCGGTAGACTGGCACTTCGATCTGTCGGGCGCGGCAGCGCAACGTGTGTGCCTGTTCGCATGTACCTGCAATGCTTCAGAAGGCAGGAAGGGAACTCTCATGGGATTGCGGGCCTCATTTGCCGCAGCGTGCCTCGCGTTTCTTCTGGATCCGTGTTTGGCCGTCACGATCGACGGTGCGCCGGAAACCCAGGGTTCCGGCCAGATTGTGGTGATCCGGGAAGATGTCCACGTGCGGGAACGCCTGGAATGGCGCGACGCGGAATACCAGATCCACGGCAACATCATCTTCCATGCAGGTGGAGAACTCATTGTCGAAAACGCGACGGTCAGTGTGATGTGTACCTACACACGCGAGTTCCAGTACCAGTGGCAAGGCGGCAAGCTGCTGACGCGCAACGTTACGATCGGTGGTGCGACGAAGAACGGCATCGCGTATCAAACCAACTTCGAGATTCAGGACGGCACTTGGGAGTCGGAAGACACCACGATCCGCTACTCGTCGGGCGTGGTCATGGGATGGCAGGGTCGTGGAGTCAAGTTCCACGCAACGCGGCTGCGGCCCGGTCCCCATCCGGACTCGATCATCATGTCCGCTGCGGCCGCCGACGTGCTGCTCAAAGACAGCCAGTTCGACATCTCCCTGACTGTGTCGGCCAGCGACGGCGGCCAAGGGCGGCTCGATCTGCCCGTCAATGAACCGATCACGCGCGTATTCGACAGTTCCAACGTGCCTGGCGTCAAGTCCCGACTCGAGCTGGTCAACACCAAGGTGTCGTTGTGGTGGGTGTTCTTCAGTGGCATGCACGACGGCGGTCCACCCACAGAGGTCGTGCTCGGACACTGCCCACGTCTGATTCCCTCGGTGATTGCCTACAACCTGCAAGGGACCCTGACGCTGCCGACGCCGTGGCCCGCGGCACCCGCCGCGGTATCTCAGCTCACCATCGGAAACCTCACCCTGAAATCCATCGGCCAACCGGTCCACACCTGGTGCTGGGGGCTGTATCTGGGCGGTGATAAGACCGACGTGTTGCTCAGGGGGCAGACGTCCGTCTGCGAACTGTTCTTGACCGAGGGCAAGCTGGTGGTGGAAGGTGATGCCGGCACGTACAACGCAGCGAACGCGTGTACGACCGTGGAAGTCGGGCGGCGAGACGTGATGAGCCTTCGTCAAGACGAGAAGAGTCGAGCCGAATCGCCACCCACGGCAGCCGAGCTGGTGATGCGCAATGTCGCCCTCGGACGCTTCAGCAAAGACGACGAAATTGTCGGGCAGATCACCGCTCACACCGACGGTCATATCCGCATCGAGCACGCTCGTTGTGCACGACTCAAGCTCCTGACCAAAGGCAACGGCACCATCACCTTGCAGGATCTGGACGAACAAGGGACACTGGATCGTATGGAAAATGGCGGGGCGATTACCGTGGAACGGTGAAAGTGCAGGAACGAGGAAATGACGAATGACGAATGACGAATGACGAATGACGGTTTTTTGCTTCTTGCGCTCGCAACTCGCATCGTCTTCCCGCGTGCTTCGTCATTCGTCATTCGTCATTCGCCATTCGCCATATCCTCTCTGGCGCCTGTTTTGAAGGGAATGAACCATGCGACGCTTCCCGCTGCTATGCCTCGGTACTTTGTTGTGTGCCGGTGTGGCTGTTTCGGCCTGCGGCGCAGAGGAACAGGACAGTGCGACGTATCGTTCGCCGTTCATGGACGTGGTCGTGTCGCTGAAGCAGCCCGCGGTCGTGTCACTCTCGGTCGACTCGCTGGGGGGCACAAAGTTCGCACCGAATGCCTTGCGGTTGCCGAAGCCGAGTGGAAACACGTATGTCGTAGGACATACATCGCAGAGCGGGCTGGCCGTCGAGTATCGTCGGTCAGGGTCCGATGCCGCGCTGGAGCCAGGCTGGCGCATCACGGCGGCCGACCGTTCGATAGGGCTCGCGTCGCGGTGGAGTGAATCAGGGCCGCCCGAACCGGTTGTGCTCGAGTTCGAGCCGAGCCGTTGCCATGCGACGCTCCTGGGCAGGAGTCGCGAAGACGGCTCCGTCGATCTGCCCGCGATTCTGCACTTGCCGGACCAGGGTTCCATCCGAATTCGCGCTGAAGGTGCCGAGAACGCCCACCTTGCCTACGATGCGCGGCGAGCGGAGGAAGGTTATATCCGGGTCACGTTTCCCGCGGCGACGAAGGACAGTCCGGCCATCGACTACTTGTGCGACATCTCGGCCATTCACCCGCGCTGGGAAGCCAACGACAGCGATGCGCGGCTCACGGGATTTCGGCGTAACTGGCTCAATATATTCCAATGGAACCCGCGTCTTCGCGTCCTGGCCAACCATGCCGCAAGCGACACCTGCGCATTCTGCCTGTACGAGTATGCCGACATGGCCTTGCACACTCCTCCGCTCACGGACGGTCTCACGGCGCTGGATCTCGTGCGTCAGTCGCTCGATCGATATCTGGACGGCATGCCGGGATATGGCTTACCGGGCTACGTCGGGTTTGACATGCCGGGCAATCCTTCCCAGGATCCGCCCTATCTCGACAGCTATCCTTCGCTGTTGATTGCTGCCTTCGACTATGTTGCGGGAAGCAAGGACGAGCAGTGGCTGGCCACGCGCTACGACGGACTGCGGCGGTGGACGGAGGTGCTCCTGGCCATGGACCAAGATGCGAACGGCCTGGTGGAATACCCGTACAGCGGGAATTCCGGCTCGTGGTCGGGGAAAGCTGAGAAGCGTCCATCCAACTGGTGGGATTGCATTGGATTTGGCCATGAGGACGCGTATGCCAATGCGCTGGCCTATCGCGCGCTGCGGGGCATGCAGACGATGGCTGGTCAAGCCGGCAAACCGGACGATGCCAGCCGCTACGGAGCGGCCGCAGATCGACTGCGAGCCAGCTACGTCGACGCCTTTTACAACCCGGCGACCGGCGTGTTGGCCGGTTGGCGCAGTGCCGATGGGCAACTGCATGACTATTACTTTCTGTATGTCACGGGGATCGCCATCTGCTACGACCTCGTCCCGCGCCCGTTGGCCAACGCCATGATGGACCGTCTGCTCAGCCAAGATGCACGAGGTCGGGTACACGCGATTTGACCTGGGGCTACCTGGGAATCTGGTGTCGGTTCCGCGCAAGGACTATGTGCACCGCGATGTTCGTTGGGGCGGCGGTCAGAGGGAAGACAATGCCGACGGATTCCAGAAGTACGAGAACGGCGGCGCAACCGCCTGCTTCGCCTACTTCACGCTGGCGGCCCTGTACAAGCTGGACCGTCGCGAGGAGGCCGACCGCATCTTGTTCCCGCTGCTCGCAGCGATCGAGCAGGGAGGGTTCTCAGGGCGGGCCGCCAACGGGATGACCTTCGACTGGAAGGCGTGGGACGGCACGCCGTGGGGATACGAGGGCTTCCTGGTCGACAACTACTACGTGCTGCTTGCCGTGCTCACGCGCGAACAGCTCGACCGCACGACGTCGACGCTCGGTCGTTGACCGAGCGTCAGTCGTCGGCTTCCGGCTCGTCGTGCGGGGCTTCACCGGCTCCGCCACGTCCCGCCTCCGCGCAGCGAATGGCATCCTGAGGTGTCTCGTTGCCGTAGATTACCGAGAGGATGGCGGGGAGGTACATATCCAACATGGCGACGGTCGTGCCCATCAGCCGACCGATCACGTCGTCCTCCAAGCGATCCTCGGTCAGGATCTGCGCGGCCTGGTATCGCAATTCGCCCTCGTCATAATCCATTTCGAACTTGCCGACTCGCAGGCCGAAGTTCGCGCGGGCGATTGTCTCGGCGATCAACCGGCGAGCGCCCTCAGGAACGCGGATGGGCGAGTAGCCAAGGACCTGGAACAGGCCGTTGTCGGCGTCAACCGTGGCGAATATCCGGCAAGTCCCCACCTCGAGGCGAAAATCGGCATAGAGGGACTGCGTGTCGACGTGCGTCAAGTACCGGACGTCTCGCGCGTCGAAGTGTTGCATCAGTTGTTGGTAGGCGTCGTTCATAGCGAGCCTCCCGGGGTGTGACTCCGTGAATGTCGACGTACGATCGCTCGTTCCTTGTGCCGCGTTGTGTGCCGGAGCGCAGAGGGTCCGCTTCGGATCGGTGAGCCGTGGCCGGCCGCAAACCAGCCGTCGCAGTGCTGTCAGGAATGTCCGCATCATGGCCGATCTCGATTCGTGCTTTGCCGGCGTGCCACCGTCCAAGGCGTGCCACGCTGATCACGTCCAAATCATACCGTCCGGGAGCAAACTGGGGCCAAATTGTCGAGACACGCGGGGCCGCACCCCTCGGACATGTGTGGAGACACTTGGCCGCCAAAAAGGCTCGGATAAAAACGCCCCGCGCTTGTAATCGCCGATCGAGTATTGTATCTGGTAAGACAGGCGTGTCTGAACTGCTTAGCTCCCGGTCGCCGAACTGGACACTGCCGCAGAGCCAACTGGCCGGGAAAACAGAACCATCATCGGGAAAGGCTTTCCATCATGAGTGAGACACCACAGCGGAACTCGCGTCGTGCGTTCCTGAAACAGTCCGGCCGGCTGGCGGCGACGTCGCTGGTCGCAGCGGCCGTCATTCCGCGCGTGCATGCCGCGGAGAGCAATACGATTCAAGTGGCCCTGGTCGGCTGTGGTGGTCGGGGTTCCGGGGCTGCCGGCGACGCCCTGGGTACGACGAGCGGTCCCATCAAGCTGGTGGCGATGGCCGATGTGTTCGAGCACCGCCTGGCCGGCAGTTACGAGGCCCTCAAGAAAATGTTCCCCCAACAGGTGGAAGTGTCCCCGGAACGGCGATTTATCGGCTTTGACGCGTATCAGAAGGCCATTGATTGTCTCGGGCCTGGAGACGTGGTGATTCTGACGACACCCTGCGCGTTCCGCTCCGTTCATTTCCAGTATGCCATCGACAAGGGGATCAACGTTTTCATGGAGAAGCCGACGACGGTCGACGGCCCGAGCACCCGCACGATGCTCGCGCTGGCCGACCAGTCGACAAAGAAGAACCTCAAGGTCGGTGTGGGGCTGATGTGCCGGCACTGCAAAGCCCGCTGGGAACTCCTGGACCGAATTCAGGCCGGCCAGATCGGCGAGATCACCTACCTGAAGACCTATCGACTGGTGGGACCAGCCGGATTCTGCGGCCCGAAGCCGGACAACATGAGTGAGCTGCTTTACCAGGTTCAGAACTACTTGAGTTTCATGTGGGCCGGCGGGGGACTCGTCCACGACTTCACCAGCCACAACATCGACGAGTGTTGCTGGATGAAGGGTGCCTGGCCGGTGAGCGCCGAAGGTCTCGGCGGCCGTTACTACCGCCACGGCGAGGTGGACCAGAACGTCGACCATTATGCGGCGGAGTACACGTTCCCCGATGGCACGAATCTCTTCGTGCAGGCCCGGAACATGACCGGCTGCCACGGCCGGTTTGCCAGCTATGCCCACGGTACGAAGGGCTCGGCGGTCATCTCGACGTTCATGCATACGCCGGCCAAGTGCCGGATCTACACCGGTCACAATTTCGTCGATGACCACCTGGCCTGGGCCGCACCTCAGCCGGAGCCCAATCCCTACCAGCTCGAGTGGGACCACCTGATCGATGCCATTCGCAACGACAAACCGTACAACGAGGCAAAACGTGGCGCGGAGGCGAGTCTGGTGCAGATCATGGGTCGTATGGCGGTGCACACGGGTCGCATCATCACCTGGGACGAGGCACTCAACCACGAGCACGAATTCGCTCCCGGCCTGGACAAGCTGACGATGGATTCGCCCGCGCCCCTGTCGTTGGGCGCCGGTGGCACATACCCGCTCCCGCAACCTGGCATCAACACGCAACGCGAATATTGATCGACGGTCATCGGCCGCAGGCCGACGCCGTCCGCGATTTCATCGCGTCCGAATCGCGAGTCGCCGTGCGGGGTTGAGTTGGGGTTCCTGGTCTTGGTATCGACCGTCACGCTCCCTTGGGTACTGCCCAGTGGTCCCGGTACTTGCGGCGGACCATGGTGGCGGCTTCGTCGTCGCCGACCACTTGTTCCTTACTGGGATCGAAATGGACCACTCGGCCGACGCGAGTGGCGATGTTCCCCAAGTGGCAGAGCGATGCAGTAAGATGTCCGATTTCGATGTCCGCGTGCGGTTGTTGCCCGCTGCGAATGCAGTCCAGGAAGTTCTGGTGGTGATCGGGTAACGAAAACGTTCCCTGCTTGCTGGGACCGGGTTGATTGCGTTCCAGCACCACGTTCCAGCCCGACTTCTTGCCGAGAATCATCATACCTTTGGTGCCATAGAACGCATTGCCGTTCTCGTGCCCTTCCTGGAAATACGGTGACCAGATCCGCTGTTCGTAGATCAATTGCCGTGGACGTTGGCCCGGCTGATCACCGGGGTATTCGAACACCACATACTGAGTGTCGGGCCACTGCTGGTCGTCATCGAAGAAATGTTTGCCACCCAACGCCGTGATCCGCTGCGGATGGCAGTTGACTCCCAGACCCCAGCGGGCGATATCGATGTCGTGGACTCCATCGTTGCCGATGTCTCCGCAGCCGAACGCATGCCACCAGCGCCAGACGCCGTGCAGCAGGTTCGACTGGTAGGGATGCTCGGGCGCCGGCCCAACCCACGTGTCGAAGTCGAGGAATGGGGGCGGGTCAGTCGGCTGCTGATGACCGATACTCCCCCGCAGTTGACTATTCCAGGCCTTTGCCACCAGCACTTCACCGATGATTCCGTCGCGCAATGCCTGCATCGCTTCCGTCACATGCTGAGTGCTGCGCGACTGCGTACCCACTTGCACAACGCGATTGTTGCGCCGCGCCGCATCGATCATCAGCCTTCCTTCCCGGATATTGTGCGCGCATGGCTTTTCCACGTAGACATGCTTGCCCGCCTCGCAGGCCAGGATCGTGGCCGGTGCGTGCCAATGATCGGGAGTGGCAATCCACACCGCGTCGACCGCTTTATCGTCGAGGATCTGGCGGAGGTCTTTGACGGCCTGCGCGTCGCGTCCGGTCTTCTCCCGGACGACCTGTGCCGCGGCTGCTAATCGGTTCGCATCGACGTCGCACACGTGGCTCACCACCACGTCCTGGCGGCCGGCCAACTCATTCAGGTGCGAGGACCCCATTCCGCCGGGGCCGATGAGGCCAACTTGGATTCGTTCGTTGGCGCTGGCGGCTGGCAGAGCCGATGTGCCGAGATGGCAAGCGGTCATGGCCGCCAAACCGACTCCTGCTTCCTTCAGAAATTGACGACGATGTTGCGGAGACATGGCAGGCCCCTTCATGATGCCAGGTGTCGTGTAGGAAGTTGTGGTGAACGGTCGATCTCAGGTCCGACGCGAAGGCCCAGTCACGATGAGTCCTCGCAGTTGTCCTTCGTTGACTCCACCAGTCTACCCGGTCTTTGGGAACGAAAACACTTGTAGTTCCGCCTTGCCCCCGTATTCGGCTACACTGGACGTGTCCGGCCATCAATGCACACGGGGAGCGAATCATGACAGGATATGTCTGTCCTTGGTGGGGCGGGTACTTCATCGACAACCGGCTGCGGCGGCTGCTGCACAATCCCGACAAGATCCTCCATCCTTTCGTGCACTCCGGCATGACCGTCATGGACGTGGGCTGCGGGATGGGACTCTTTGCGATCGCCATGGCGCACTTGGTCGGCCCGGCAGGAAGGGTCATCGCCGTGGATCTGCAGCCCGAGATGTTGGATGTCTTGGGAAAACGGGCCGCGAAGGCGGGCGTGGCGGACCGGATTTCACTGCACCGCTGCGAGGCGACGTCGATTGGTGTGATCGAGCCGGTGGATTTTGCGCTGTCGTTTTTCTCGGCCCATGAAGTTCCCGATCTCGGGCGGCTCTTGCAGGAGATCTACGGGTGTCTGCGGCCGCAGGGAAAACTGCTGGTCGTCGAACCGATCGGGCACGTCCCGGCCAAGAGTTTTGAGTCGATGATGTCGTTGGCCGGCGAGGCGGGCTTCCAGGCACTCGAACGACCGCGCGTCCGGCTGAGCCGGGCCGTGGTCTTTGTGAAGGACGAAGTCTAGCCGTCGCCGCCAAGTTCCCGATATTGAAACTCGTAGCAGTGCGAGCACATGCGGGTACCTTCGAGCGTGAGGGCCGTCAGGATCGCCGCTCCGCAGGAGCTGCACCGCTTTCCCTTGTGCAGACGCGTGTGATAACTGAGCACCAGCAGATCGTGCGTCTGACCTGTGGCATCCACGGCGTTTTCCTTCAAGACCGCTTCTTCCTCGAAGCCGAGCCGTCTGAACAGGCTTTGTGCACTCGCTTGATTCGGCGTCATGCGGGCGATCAGCTTCGTCGTCCCCTGCTGCAACGCCATTTCAAACACGAGTTCCAGCAACAGTCGGCCAATGCCGATGCCGCGGGCCGATTCCGCCACGACCACGCGCAGTTCGGCGACATGGCGTGTCCATCGCGCACTCCCTCGGTCATAGGTCGCGTATCCGATGATCCCATCGCCTCGACACGCCAGGATCGTGACCAGGTTGCCCAGGGCGATCTCCCCGATCCACTGGTCCACTTCCGACCGGCGAGTGATGTCGCGTTCCAGGAACAGCAGATCGTCCTCCGGGAGAGTCCGGGCGAACTGGACCATCTGCTCGGCATGTTCCGTACTCAGGCGTCGGAAAATGATGGTCTCACCCTTGAGCCGAAAACTCACGGGAAAGACGTGCTTGTGCTCTGCAGGTGTCTTCATGGGATGGTTCCGTGGATGAATGTTCCGACCGGCGCAGAATTTTACCAGAACCGGCGGCGAAAAAAGTGGCTTGACGTGCCCGCCACGCTACAAACGGATATTGCGGCCGCCAATCCTGCGGGCCGCCTGGAGGGGCTGACACGTCTCTGATAACATGGGGGAGCTTCTGCTGCTCGGATGGCATCTGAGTGGAGTCGAAATGGTCAATTTGTGCGTGAATCCCGCTAAGTGGCGATCTCCGAGGGCGGTTGTGCTGTTGCTGGGACTGGCGGTCGCGGGCTTGGCTGGCTGTGGGCCGCACACCTCGCGGGGGGGCCAACCGGAGCTCTCGATGATCCGTGTGGAAGGCTCCGACACGATGGTCAATCTCGCACAGGCCTGGGCCGAGACCTACAACCAACAGCGGCCGGGAGTTGTCGTGCAGGTGCTCGGCGGAGGTTCCGGCGTGGGGATCGCCAGCCTCATTGACGGCAATTGCGACATGGCCAACAGCAGCCGCCTGATGAAGCCGGAGGAGGTCAAGAAGACGCAGGCGAGTCGCGGCAGCGAGGCCGTCGAGCACGTGGTGGGGTTCGACGCCATGGGCATCTACGTCCACCCCTCCAATCCGATCGCGGGAGTTTCCATGGAGGAACTGGCGGCGATCTTTGGCGAGCACCCGACCATCACGCGGTGGTCCGATTTGGACATCGAGATGCCTGCGGGTGTGCCGGACAAGATCATTCGCGTGAGCCGCCAGAACAGTTCGGGCACCTACTCCTATTTCCGCGAACACGTGCTGGGAAAAGGGAAGGACATGGGCCTTGGCTCGCTGGACGCCAATGGATCCAAGGATGCGGTGGCACTGGTCTCCCGCACGCCGTGTGCGATCGGGTACAGCGGGATGGGCTATGCCACGCCTGACGTGAAGATGGTGCCCGTCTCGAAGAAGCAAGGTCAGGTCGGCGTCGCGCCGACGGTCGAAAACGCCCAGAGTGGTGCGTATCCCATCACGCGGCCGCTGTTGATTTACACGGCGGGTGAGCCGGCGGGTCCCCTCGGTGAGTATTTGAAGTGGATAATGGCGAGCGACGGTCAGCAGATGGTCCGTCAACTCGGATATGTCCCGGCGGATTAGCATGAACAACGCTCCATTCACAGCGCCCGATGACTCGAAACTCCGGCGGCGTCCCGTTGCGAGGGTGGGTTATTGGAACTGGGCCGAGCCGCTCATCGAGTTGCTGATTCGCGTCTGCGGGTGGAGTTCGATTCTGTTCGTGGCGGCGATCTTCTTCTTCGTGCTGCGCGAAGCAGCTCCGATGCTCTTCGGAAAAATGAATCTGGTGGAGTTCTTCACCAGCACCGATTGGCAGCCGACATCCGACGTCCGCCCGCGCTACGGAATCCTGGCCTTGCTGGTGGGCACGTTGTCGGTCTCCCTGCTGGCGATGGTGCTGGCCGTACCGCTGGGCCTCGGGGCGGCGGTTTACATTTCCGAGTTTTCTCGCGGCCGGACGAAGGAAACGCTGAAGATCACGATTGAGTTGTTGGCCGCCATCCCGTCGATTGTGTGGGGATTCATCGCCTACATGGTCCTGGGGCCGCTCCTCATCCACGTGACCGGCGCACGGTGGGCGTGAATTTGCTCAACGGCGGCGTCGTGCTGGCGTTGATGAGCGTACCGATTATTGTGTCGGTCGGTGAAGACGCCCTCAAAGCGGTTCCGGACGCGTATCGCGAAGCTGCGCTCGCCATGGGAGCCAGCCGGTGGGAGGTGATTGTTCGTGTGCTGTTCCCGGCCGCCAAGAACGGGCTCCTGGCCGCAGTTCTGCTCGGTATTGGACGAGCCATCGGTGAAACGATGGCGGTGTTGATGGCGACCGGTCACGCAGTGCAGATCCCGCACAGCCTGCTCGATCCGATCCGCACGCTGACGGCCACGATTGCTTCCGAGTTGGGTGAGGCGGTCAAGGGTGGCGACCACTATCGCGTGTTGTTCGTGATCGGTCTGGTGTTGTTTGCGGTGACGTTTGTCGTGAATTTGACGGCCGACCTGGTGGTGAAAGGGATCCGCAGTGAACGTCGCGTCTGAAAGGGAGTACGTCGTCTCTGGCGGCGGCATCCGCGGCGAGCGATTTGATGCGCTGGACGCGGCGCTCGGTCGCGTTGCGCAGCGGCAGGTCCCCGGCGCGGCGGGACCTGCGGCGGAGGTGTCGGCGGGGGGGCCTTCCGATGCGGTGTGCATCCAGATCGCCTGTGTGCGGCCGGGTGAGGCGGCCCCGCCGGGCGACAGGTCGCCGCGAAGTTTCTACGTCGAACCGCTGGGAGGTGCGGCGGGTGGGGACGGCAGTCCATGGCAGCCGTGGGATGAGTGGGCGGTCGCTAGCCGCGGTGTTGTCGCGGATGCACGTGGCGGGCGAGTTGACACTCGAACCATCCCAGAGCATTGCGATCGTGCAGCGGCCGGCTTTTTCCGCCAATGCGTACGAGAACCGCAAACGCAGAATTGAGACCGTGGCGCAAACCGTGCTGCTGGCGATCACGATCTTGTTGGTGGTGCCGGTAGTGGCGATCCTCGCCTACCTGTTGGTCAAGGCCTGGCCGGCGCTGACCCCGGCGTTCGTGCTCCAGAATCCGCGGGACTTCATGACGGCGGGCGGTATCTGGGCCCCGCTGGTGGGCACGTTCTTCCTGGTCGCGATTTCGCTGTTGATTGCCGCCCCCCTGGGCGTGCTGGCCGGCGTGTACCTCAACGAGTACGCCCGCGACAACTGGTTCACCCGCATCGTGAATCTGGCCGTCGTGAACCTGGCGGGCGTGCCGAGCATCGTGCATGCGCTGTTCGGTGTCGGCGCATTTGTGCTTTTTGCCGGCATGGGACGCAGCGTGTTGGCTGCCAGCTGCACGCTCGCGGTGATGACGCTGCCGGTGATCATCACCAGCACACGCGAGGCGTTGGCCGCCGTGCCCATGTCGTTCCGGGAAGCGTGTTGGAACCTCGGCGCATCGCGTTGGCAGACGATTCGCACGATTGTGTTGCCCAATTCGATCAGTGGCATCCTGACCGGCGTCATCCTGCAGGTGTCCCGTGCGGCGGGGGAAACGGCCCCCATCCTGTTTACCGGCGCCGTGTTCTTCGTGCCGGTTGCCGAGCACGGGTTTCGGTCCTTCTTTCCTTACGGGTTGAACGATCGCTGCATGGCCCTGTCGATGCACCTGTTCACGCTCTGCACGCAGGTCAACGGCGTCTCCGACGCAATGCAGTATGCCACGGCCGTCGTGCTCATCGGGCTGGTGCTGGTGGTCAACAGCGCCGCCATTGCTTTGAGGGTCTACTTACGGATGCGCAAGAAATGGTAGCTGCGACCGACGTGCATATCGAGATCCGCGACCTGACCGTTCGCTACGGCGCGAAGACGGCGTTGGCCGGCGTTTCGCTCACGATTCCGCGCGGGCAGATCTTCGGTATCATCGGTCCGGCCAACTCCGGCAAAACGACGTTGCTGAAGTGCATTAACCGCACGATCGACTTTGTCAGCGGGGCCAGCGTGTCCGGTCAGGTGCTGGTTGACGGGTCTGACGTGTTTCGCCTGCGAAATGTGTACGAGCTGCGCCGCCGTGTGGGGATGGTATTTCCGTTGCCGGTGGGTCTGCCGCTCTCGGTGTACGAGAATGTCGCCTATGCACCGCGGCGCGCCGGCCTGCGCGACCGTACCGAATTGGATCGCATTGTCGAGCAGAGTCTCCGCCAGTCGATGCTCTGGGACGAAGTGAAGGACCGCCTCGACATCCTGGGTACCCGACTCTCCGGAGGACAGCAGCAGCGACTCACCCTCGCGCGAGCACTTTCGCTGGAGCCCGAAATCCTCTGCCTCGATGAGTTCTCGATCGCCATCGACCCGGTCACGACAATGAAGATCGAGGACATCCTGCGCGAATTGAAACGCCAGACAACCGTCGTGCTGGTCACGAATCTCGTGCAGCAGTCCCGGCGTCTGGCCGATCGCACGGCGTTCTTCAGTGCCTCGCGGTTGATCGAGGTCGACGATACGGAGACGATCTTCACCCAGCCCAAGCAGCGGCTTACCGAGCGATACGTAACGGGGGATCTGGGATGAACGCTGCACATGACCATCTGACCAGGGAGCTGCTCGGCGATGCCTCTCCCAACCGTGTCGAGCCTTACACGATCCAGACCCGCGATCTGAATCTCTGGTACGGGAACTTCCAGGCGCTCAAGGACGTGGCGGTCAACATCAAACCGCAGATGATCACCTCGCTGATCGGACCGTCCGGCTGCGGCAAGACGACCCTGTTGCGTTGTTTCAATCGCATCAACGAGCGATACGAAAGCGTGAAGACGACCGGCGAGATCCGCATCTTTGGCCGCAATATCTACGACCAGGATGTCTCCCTGTCGGCGTTGCGCAAGAGCGTCGGGATGGTGTTTCAGCGTCCCAACCCGCTGCCGATCTCGATCTACGATAACGTGTTGTTCGGCGTCCGACTGCACATGCCGCGCGCGATGATTCCCCGCAGTCGACAGCAGGAATTGGTGGAGACTGCGTTGCGCGACGTGCAGCTCTGGGACGACGTCAAGGATCGGCTGCGACGCAAAGGCACGCTGCTGACGCTGGAACAGCAGCAGAAGCTCTGCCTGGCCCGCCTGCTGCCGCTCAAGCCACGCGTCATCCTGATGGACGAACCTTGCTCCGCGCTGGATGCCGAAGGGGTGGAACGCATCGAGGAGCTGGTGGATCAGCTCCGCGAGAAATACACCATCGTGATGGTGACTCACAATATGGGCCAGGCACGGCGCATCAGCGAAGAGTGCATTTTCATGCTCCTCGGCCGCATCGTCGAGCATGGGCCCACGCTCGAAGTGTTTCTCAACCCCCGGCACCCAGACACGGAAATGTACGTGACCGGCAGGTATGGATAGGCAAACCGCACGAGGAGACGACCCATGTCCGTTCATCTGCAACGGGAAATCAACCGACTGAAGCAGAGCCTGCTCTTGCTGTGCCGGATGGTCGAGGACCAGGTCCAACTGGCCGTCAAGGCCCTGCTCGACCGTGACCAGTCGCTGGCCGAACGGGTGGAAGAGCGCGACCGAGAAATCGATCAACGGGAGGTCGAGGTCGAAGAGGATTGCCTGCGCGTGCTGGCGCTCTACCAGCCGGTGGCTATCGATTTGCGGCTGATCGTGGCCGTGCTCAAGATCAACAGCGACCTGGAACGCGTGGGGGATCTGGCCGTCAATATCGCTCATAAGGCCATCGCGGTTGTCGGCGAGTCGGAGGTCACTGCTCCAGACGTCCTGCCGGATATGGCGGCCAAGACCCAGTCGATGCTCCATGACAGCCTCGATGCGCTGGTGGCCCTCGATGCGAAACTGGCCGCCCGCGTGTGTGCCCGCGATGACGAAGTCGATCAGCTCAAACGAACCATTCGGCTGGAGGTCGAGAAGCGGATCGAGACCAACCCCAAACACCTGCGGCCGCTGCTGCGCCTGTTGGCCGTTTCGCGGAACCTGGAACGGATTGCCGACAGCGCGACGAACATCTCCGAAGACGTGATCTACATGGTCGACGGCAAGATCATTCGTCACCGCGAAGGGGAGTGAGCCGTGTAGGCCGAAACAAGTCGTGTAGGCCGGAACAAGTCCGCGCCGTTCCGGCATGACCACCTTGCACCATCCGAACGCCACCAGGCGCGTGCCGGAACGGCGCGGACTTGTTCCGGCCTACGTACTTTCTGGCGGAACTTTCGACAGACCGCCCGCGTCTCTGGTATGTTATCGGGCGTGGCGCCCCCGATTGTGGCGGTATTGCCTGTTGGGCCGTAGCGGGGTAACGGCCTCCCCGCGTAGCGGCAGTTACCGGGCCGGCAGCCAGGACAAGCTATCTTGGTCCCAACTCGGAGGTGTGTTCCATGGTCAGAGCGACGATTCTTCTGGTGTGCGGTACGCTGTCGGCCCTCGGCATCCTATGGGCTGCTCCCGAAGAACCACCGAATACGGAGTGGAAGAAAGTGTACGACGCCATCGGCAAACAGCTCCCGCAAACAGCCATCCAGGACCTCGAGCCCATCGTCAAGGCGGCTCTCGAGGCGAAGAACTACCCGGAAGCCGTCAAAGCGATTGCGCTGAAGATCTCGCTCGAAGGCACCATTCAGGGTGGCAAGCCGGAAGAACGCATCACGCGCTTGGAAGCGGTCATGAAAGACCTGCCGGACGAGATGAAGCCGACCATGGAGGTCATTCTGGCTCATTGGTACTGGCAGTTCTTCCAGCAGAATCGCTGGCGGTTCATGCAGCGCACGGCGACCGATCAGCCGCCCGGAGACGACATCAATTCCTGGGACCTGACCAGGATCTTGGCCGAGATCGACAAGCACTTCACATTGGCCCTGCAGAATGAAGATCTCTTGCGCAAGACGCCGGTGGAGAAGTTCAACGAACTGCTCGCCAAGGGCACGATGCCAGACGCGACCCGCCCCACGATGTACGACTTCGTTGTCCACGAGGCGCTGACGTTCTACACCGCCGGGGAACAGGCGGGAGCCATGGTCCACAAAGCCATAGCCCAGAACGCCTTCGTGCTGCAGGCCGAAAGTCCGATCTTCGCCCCGTCCGCGGAATTCGTGGCCTGGAACATCGAGTCGCCGGATATGCTATCCCCGACCGTCAAGGCCGTCCGATTGTTCCAAAAACTCGAGGCGTTTCATCAGCCCGACCCGGATTCCACGCCCCTGGCCGAAGCCGAACTGGATCGGCTCGTTTTCGGATACAACACGGCAGCAGGTGAGGAAAAGGGCCGCCGCTACAAGGCCGCCCTGGAACGGTTTGTGCAGCAGCACGAGGCGCAGGAGATCTCGGCTCGCGCGCGGGAGGTCTGGGGGCAGGTGCTCCGCGGCGAGCGTCAATTGGTCGAGGCCCGCCAGGTGGCGCTGCCAGGCTGGCAGAAGTTCCCGGACAGTGCTGGCGGCCAACTCTGCTACAACCTGATTCAGAGTATCGAGGCGAAAGAGATTCAGGTTTCGACCGAGCGAGTGTGGAACAATCCCTGGCCGGTGATCCAAGTGCATTATCGCAACCTGACCAAGGTCCACTTCCGTGCTGTGCGTTACGACTGGGAGAAGTTGCTCGCCCAAGAAAACTACTCGCCCGGCTCCCTGACGCCCCAACTCCGCCAAGAACTGCTCGCGCGCAAGCCCGACCTCGCCTGGTCCCACGATCTGCCCGATACCGAGGACTATCTTCCCGCGGAGCAACAGTTCGCGGTGCCAGACAGTCTGAAGCCCGGCTTCTACCTGCTGCTGGCCAGCCCTCGCGAAGAGTTTGTCGAGCCGGACAACGTCGTACTGGCCAATGAACTCTGGGTCAGTCCGTTGGCCATCGTGCTGCGGTCGGGCGGTCGAGCGGCGGAGGCGGAAGGTTTCGTGCTCGATGCGGACACCGGCCAACCGCTCTCAGGTGCCCAGGTGCGGGTATGGACCCGACGGCGCGTGGTCCGAAGTTACCAGTGGAAGGAAGGAAAACCGGTCCGTACGGACAACAACGGCTTGTTCCATGTCCAGGGCGCCGCCAACGAACCGTACGTCGTACTGGTGAAGCACGGCGCCTACACGCTGGCCACGGGCGGCGAACGGTATGCCTATCGGAATTACGAAGAAGGACAACCGTCCGAGCAAACGGTCTTCTTCACCGATCGATCGCTGTATCGGCCGGGGCAGACCATCCAGTTCAAGGGGATCTGCATTGCCGTGAATCCGCAACGCGACGACTACCAGACCCAGTCCAATAAATCGATTACGGTGGTCTTCGAAGACGCCAACGGTCAAGAGATTGAGAAGCAACAACATCGCACGAATAAATTCGGTTCGTTCAGCGGCAGTTTCACCGCCCCTCGCGATCGGCTCATGGGCCAGATGCGGATCCGTGATGCCGAGCGGAACAACAGCATCGTGTTCCTCAACGTGGAGGAATACAAGCGTCCCAAGTTCAAGGTCGAACTGGCGACTCCCGCCGAACCGGCCAAACTCCACGGAGATGTGAAGGTCGAGGGAACCGCCCAGGCTTACACAGGCGCGGCGATCGGCGGTGCTCAGGTCAGTTACCGAGTGGTGCGCGAGGTGCGCTATCCGATTTGGTGGTTCTGGCGGTGCTGGTGGAATCCTCCGCAGTCGGAAGCTCAGGAAATCGCGCACGGCTCCACCACCACGGATACTGACGGCAAGTTCTCGGTGGCCTTTGTGGCTCGTCCCGCCCCCGACGTGGCGGAGAAGGACGAGCCCGTGTTCCATTTCACGATCCATGCGGATGTCACGGACATCACGGGGGAAACTCGCAGCGACGAGCGGTCGGTCAACGTCGGCTTTACCGCCTTACAGGCCTCGCTGACCGCCGAAGCATGGCAGGTCACCGACAAAGACGTTTCCATCACGATCAACACGCAGACCTTGGACGGGGAACCGCAAGCGGCCCAAGGGACATTGAAGGTCTATCGGCTCGTGTCGCCCGAGAAGGTGATTCGACCCCCATTGCCCTTCTCCATGCGATCCGAGTATTCCCCACAAAACGCTTCGGTGTCGCGGCGTGGTGGTGGCGAGTCAGCCCCCGATCTCTCGAATATCAATGCCTGGCCGCTGGGCGAGATGGTTGCGGAGCAGGCCTTTGCGACCGATGCCAGTGGCAGGCTGGAGAAGCCGTTCAAGCTTCCGTCCGGACCGTACCGGGCCCAGCTCGAAACCCGCGACGCATTTGGCAAACCGGTCACCGCCGTCCTGCCGATCACCGTGCTGGACCCCCAAGCCAACCGCCTGGACATCAAGATTCCACAGCTCGTGGCCGCACCGCGCTGGAGCGTGGAACCGGGTGACACGTTCACCGCGCTGTGGGGAACCGGTTATGAAGAAGGACGTGCATTTATCGAAGTGGAACACCGGGGCAAGATGATCCAAAGCTATTGGACGCGTCCCCAGGTGACGCAGGCCACGGTGGAACAGAGCATTACGGAGGAACTGCGCGGCGGCTTCACGGTGCACGTGACGTTTGTGCGCGAGAACCGCGCCTACTTCGAGTCACGACGGGTCGATGTGCCCTGGACCAACAAGCAGTTGAGCCTCACTTGGGAGCACTTTGTCTCCAAGCTGCAGCCCGGGGCGGAAGAGTCGTGGTCGATCAAGATTGCCGGGCCGCAGGCGGAGAAGGCCGCCGTCGAGATGGTCGCGGCGCTCTACGACGCATCCCTGGATGCCTATCTGCCTCACAACTGGGCCACGCTGCAGCAGTTCCGTTCGGATTACTCCACGCGCCAGTTCAGTTTCGAGAATGCGGCCCAGCAGCTGATGAGTGTACTGGGGAATTTCTCGCAGGACTATAAATCGGTCACCATCACGTATCGATCGTTTCCGCCGGAGATCATTGGGTACGCAGCCTCGCAATTCGGCGTGATGCGCGGCCGCAGGGCGCGTGGAGCGGTGCCGATGATGGCGCCGGGCATGGCACTCGGGGAAGGTGCCGCCATGGAGTCCGAGGCTAGGGATTTCCGTATCGACAGCGTCGCCAAGGAGGCTGCCCCCGCGGCGGCAGCAATGATGGACGGGGCTGGCATGGCCGGCGGTATGGGCGGCATGGCAGCCGGAGCTCCGCCGGCGCCACCGGCAGTTGACTTGAGCAAGGTCTCGCCGCGGCAAAATCTCAACGAGACGGCCTTCTTCTTCCCGCATCTCACGGCCGATGCGGATGGCAAGGTGACCTTGAAGTTCACCATGCCCGAAGCGCTCACGGAATGGAAATTCCTCGGCTTCGCCCATGACTCGCAGATGCGCGGCGGTTCGCTGACCGGCACGGCCGTCACGTCCAAGGACCTGATGGTCGAACCGCTGGCACCACGCTTCGTTCGGGAAGGAGATGTGCTGGAGTTCACCGTGAAGGTCACGAACCAGTCGGCCGCTCGGCAGACCGGTACTGTCCGCTTGACGTTGGCCGATGCGAGGACGCTCGAGTCAGTCGATCAGCAGTTGGGCAACGTTACGGCGGACCAGGCCTTCGACATCGCCTCGAAACAGTCTCAGAGCTTTTCGTGGCGGTTGCGGGTTCCCGACGGATTGGGCTTCCTCACGTACAAGGCGGTTGGTTCGACCGGCCGGTTGTCGGACGGCGAAGAAGGATTCCTGCCCGTGCTATCGCGTCGCATCCTAGTGACCGAATCGCTGCCGCTGCCGATCCGCGGGGCCACCACGAAGAAGTTTGATTTCACCAAGTTGCTGGAGTCGGCGGGGTCGGATTCGCTGCGTCATCAGTCGTTGACGGTCCAGATGGTATCGAATCCCGCCTGGTATGCCGTGCTGGCCCTGCCCTACCTGATGGAGTACCCCTACGAATGCACGGAACAGACATTCAACCGCATGTACGCCACCGCGCTGGCCCGGCACATTGCTAACGCCGACCCCAAGATCCGGCGCATCTTCGACCAGTGGAAAGGGACGGAGGCGCTGGACAGTCCGCTGGAAAAGAACCAGGATCTCAAAGCCGTGCTGCTGGAGGAAACGCCCTGGGTCCGTGACGCTCAAAAGGAAAGTGCAGCGCGGCGAAACGTCGGAATCCTGTTCGATGCGAATCGGCTGAACGACGAAATGGCACGAGGCCTCAAGAAACTCGTCGAGATGCAGGCAGCGGACGGGTCCTGGCCCTGGTTCCCGGGCGGTCATCCCAACGACTATATCACGCTCTACATCACCACCGGCTTCGGGCGTCTGCGGCACCTGGGAGTGGACGTCGATGTGGCGGCGGCCGTCCGCTCGCTGACGCGACTGGATGCGTGGATTGACGAGCGGTATCGCGAGATTGTTGCACATGGGAACAAGGACAAAAACAACCTCAGCCCCACGATCGCACTCTACCTGTATGGACGCAGTTTCTTCCTGGACGATCAGCAAGTTGCGCCCCAACACAAGGAAGCGATCGATTATTTCCTCCAGCAAGCTCGCACGTATTGGACCAAGCTGAGCTGCCGACAATCGGAAGCTCACCTGGCCCTCGCCCTCAAACGTTTCGGCGACAAGCAAACTCCTCAGGACATCATGAAGTCGCTCAAAGAACGGAGCGTCACGAATGAGGAACTGGGGATGTTCTGGCGCGACACGGAGCGTTCGTGGTGGTGGTACCATGCGCCGATCGAGACTCAGGCGTTGATGATCGAGGCCTTTGACGAAGTCGTTAACGATGTCGAGTCGGTCGAAGGGTGTCGCGTCTGGCTGCTCAAACAGAAGCAGACGCAGGACTGGAAGACCACCAAGGCCACGGCCGACGCGATCTACAGCCTGTTGCTCCGCGGCACGGATCTGCTGGCCTCCGATGCGCTGGTGCGCGTGACGGTCGGCGATCTGCTCATCGAACCGAAGAACGTAGAGGCCGGGACCGGCTTCTACGAAGAGCGGTTCGTGCGCGACGAGGTCAAGCCGGCCATGGGGCACATCGAGGTCACCAAGACCGACCCGGGCGTGGCCTGGGGCAGCGTGCACTGGCAGTACCTGGAAGATATGTCGAAAGTCACGCCCTACGAAGGTACTCCCCTCACGCTCAGGAAGATGCTCTACGTGAAAGAGAACACAGAAACAGGCCCCATGCTGCGGGCCGTCTCCGGTCCGGTCTCGGTCGGTGACGAACTGGTCGTGCGCGTGGAACTGAGGGTCGACCGGGACATGGAATACGTGCACCTGAAGGATCAACGCGGCAGCGGTGTCGAGCCGGTGAATGTACTGTCAAGGTATCGATTCCAGGACGGACTGGCGTACTACGAGTCCACTCGCGACACGGCCAGTCACTTCTTCATCGACTACCTGCCCAAGGGGACCTACGTGTTCGAATACTCCACGCGCGTCGTGCATCGTGGCCAGTACCAGACCGGTATGGCCGAGATCCAGTGCATGTACGCACCGGAGTTCAACAGCCACAGCCAGAGCATCGAATTGCAGGTCCAGTAGTTGGTGTCGGTCCGAAAGAGCGCGAAGGTATCTGCCTGAACCTCCAGCATGCAGGTCGTCCGCCGCCGGGACGGAAATGGGGAGTGGCATATATTTGCTAGCAAGCGGTACTGGAGTTCCAGACACTCTGATTTTGGCAGACTTCGCGGGTTGGGAGTCAAGCGTGCCGACCGCCAACGCGGCCCCGGGCCCCTCTGGTCTTCCGACGCGCACGGAATTCCAGACACTCTGAATTTGGCGGAATTCGCGGGCTGGGCGTCAAGTGTGCCGACCGACGGCGGCCCCGGGCCCCCTGGTCTTCTACCGCCAATTGCGTAGGATGGGGGTGTCGGAAAGCGACGTGGAGACGCGGGCAATCACTTCGCGGCCGGGGCGGCCAGCGCGGGAAAGCGCGGTGGGCCGCATACGGCCCCTACCAGGAAGGATTGTTCCATGGTCGCTTCTGCACGTCGCAAACTGCTGGGCGGCGAACGTCAGGCCGTCTTCCATTGCTGGACACGCTGTGTCCGTCGCGCCTTTCTGTGTGGCCGGGATTCGCGCACCCGCAAAGACTATTCCCATCGCCGCGACTGGATCGTCCGCCGAGAAGAACAGCTCGCAGGTCTGTTCGCGATCGACATCGAGTTCCGTGCCGAACTAAGCAGCCACCTGCACAATGTGCTGCGCACATTGCCGCGGGTGGCCCGCCGCTGGTCGGCGCACGAAGTAGCCCGCCGCTGGCTGACCATTACGAAGCTGGCCAAGTGTCTGTCGGACGACCTGCCGCAGCCAGATCCCCAGCGGGTGGAACAGCTAGCTAAAGACAAGAAGAAGATTGACAAACTGCGGCGGCGGTTGAGTAGTGTCTCGTGGTTCATGGGCATCCTCTGCGAGAATATCGCCCGCCGGGCCAACGCCGAAGACGATTGCAAGGGGCGTTTTTGGGAGAGTCGTTTCCGCTGTCGCGAATGCACCGACGCGAGCGCCATTTTGCTGTGTGGGATCTACGTGGACCTGAACCCATTCCGGGCGGGCGAAGCGGAGAGTCCTGAGACGGCGCGTTACACGTCGGTCTTTCAGCGTCTGCAAGCGGAGGGGATGCGCAAGAACGCCGCGGATCGGCCCGATGCCTGGCTGGGAGAACTGACCTTGTCGCCCGAACGGAAATCCGACGAGGCCTTGGCCTACGCCTCGCGGTCCGGGCGCCGCGCGTCGGACCAGGGGATCTTGCCCATCTCGCTGGCGAACTACGTGAAGTTGCTCCAATGGACGGCCCAGCAACTGCGCAGTGGCCAGCGGAGTACGATTCCCTCCGACTTGGCGGCCGTGTTGGACCACCTGAACGTGAAGCATGACGCGTGGCTGGAGACGGTGGAACAATACGAAGAGGGTTTTGGGCACGCCGTGGGGCGACCCGAATCGCTGGTCGCCGTGGCCCAGCGGATGGAGCGGAAGCACCTGAAAGGCATATCCGCCTGCCGTAGCGCGTTCACATAGTCGCCGCGCCGGCCCTTCGCTGAATCCGCGATTGTATCTTCCGCTGCCATGCGCTCCGCGTGCGCGCCGAGCCGCCTCATCATCATCTCGGATGCCTCACTTCCGCACGCTCCATCGTCCGCGCACGCGTATCGGACCAGCGTTCCATTGATCCAACGCCTTGCGACAGTCCATCCAACCCGCGCCTCGAGCTTCTACCAGCCCATCGAAAACAGAGTGTCTGCATCCTGCGCATCCTGCGTCCATCCAACCCGCGCCCGAGCTTCCGCCAGCCCATCGAAAACAGAGCATCGAAAACAGAGTGTCTGCATCCTGGATGCATCCTGGAAAACACTCTGCCGGAACTTCGGTCGCTTCAGCGGCTGCGCCGTTCCGGCGCGGACGTGCGCGACCTCGTTCCGGCCTACGTGTATATTCCTAATACACGAACTTCTCGACTTCGTAATGTGCCACGTAGGGCCCACGTCGCCCGGTAGCGACGCGCAGGGCTTGGCGGATCTGTTGTTCCTGCTGGAGGAGACGGCCAGGAGTCAGCGCGACAACGTGGTCAGTTTCAGCGATTTGCGCGTACTCGGCACCGTGGGCCGCGACGATGGGTGACAGATAGACATAGTCTCCCGGCTCGAGGTCCATTGCGCGTAGCACGTTGACGGTTTGCTGGACATGCTCGTCAAAGAAGCGCTCGCCACCGGCTCCGACGAGCACAATGACACCGACGCGCAGGCCGCCAGCCTTGGCCGCCCGAACTGTATCCAGCATGCGCTCGGCGGTAGCTGGTTTACGCAGCCAACGCAGCAAGGCGTCGGCACCACTCTCCATGCCGATGTAGATCTGGCGCAAGTTGAGTCGGCGCATGGCGTGGAACTCCGCCGCGCTCATCCGAGCTCCCGCAAACACATCGAGGAAGGAAGCAACGCCGGTGAATCGCGTCCGAGACCCCTGCCACCAGACTGGTGAGCACCCTGTCGCATCGGAAGGCGGCAGTTCGCAAGCGTGGTTCACGATGCGGAGAAGTTCTTCGCGCCAGGGCCGAGGTCCCCACAAGGCGTCGGCCTGTCCCAGGAAAATGCCTCGTCGCAATGTGAGTCCGTGACCATGGTAAGCCATGGCAGCCTGCACGTGGGCCTGGAACTCTGCGATGCTCTTCGCACGGAATTGTGTGTCCCGGTAGAAGCCACAGAACGTGCACTGGTTGTATCGGCACCCGTCGGTGGCCGCCAGGACCAGCGACGAGTATTGATCGGGAGGCAGGATCGGAATGTCTCGATACAGCGCCTGAAACCGCGCCACGTCCGCGCGGGCCGCGCGTGCATCAAATGCGGCCGCGGCGGCGAGCACCTCGGAAAGCGTGGTATCGGTTGCCGAAGCGCGGGCAGAAGCCAGTTCCGCTTCCGACCGCGGAACAGCTATAGCGTCGACCACCCGCCGCATGCACGCTGCCGAGTCGTCGATGCAGCCGTCGATTTCGGAACGGTTCAATACGCGTCGTTGCAGGCCGCCGCCCTGTTCGCGCGGAGTTCGACGCACTTCAAGCATCCGTCCGGACAGGCCGCGTCGCCACTGGACGTAGGGCTGCGCCACACGCAACAACCGCCCGGAGAGATCGAAGTGCAAGATCTGTGCGTCGGGGAAATGGGCATCCAGGCCGGTCGACTTGAGGCCCACGAGCACGGGCTCGCAGAAACCTTTCAGCGGGACGTGCCGCGTCGCCGTGTAGACCGGGTATCTCTCCGGGCGTTCGTGATCCGTCGGTAAGTTGGCGTTGGGCGGCATCCGCAGTAGAAGTCAAGCGTGAGTGAATCCGGGGCGATGACTGCCGGCCAGTTCATTTTGCAGCGCCTCGTGCGTGAGGGGAAGTCACGAATCGTCGCAATACACCCTCAGGGGGACGGAACCGATGTTCCCCTTGAACCGCCGAGGGAACTCCAATCTCCGCAAACGTTTACCATTCCGAGGCACGGCTCCACATGTGGCCAAGCCATGGTATACTGGCGGGCACTGCCAGTCCGCGGCTCGGCCGCGGGCCGCATCGGCCTGCCTGCAACACCTGCCCGACCTGCCCCAACGTCCCACGTTCAAGGAGAATGCCATGCACTTGCGACGAGTCGTTCGACACACCTTTGCCGTCTGGACAGGTACGTTGCTGATGGGGATGGGGATGGTTGGCGCACTGGTCGCTGCGGAGGCCGACATCTTTGTTGCGCCGACCGGCAATGACCAATGGACAGGTCACCTCGCGATGCCCAATGAACAGAAAACCGATGGGCCGGTCGCCACGCTCCCACGCGCTCAGCAGTTGGTACGCGAACTCAAAGCGGCACAGCCCGATCGTGACCGGGCGATTGTCGTGGCTGTGCGCGGCGGCCTGTACTCGCTGAACGCTCCACTGTCGTTCGGTGTGTCCGACTCGGGAACCGAAAAGGCTCCCGTGATTTATCAGGCCTACGGTGACGAGCGGCCAGTGATCAGTGGCGGTGTTCCGATTACGGGGTGGCAGGTGGACGGTCAGGGCCGGTGGTATGTCGATCTCCCCGAGGTCCAATCCGGCAAGTGGTACTTCTCCCAGCTGTTTGTCAACAACCAGCGTCGGTTTCGACCGCAGTTGCCCAAAGAGGGCTACTACAAGATCGCGAAAAAATGCGACCCTTCGCCCGCCGCCGAAGGCCAGGGCTTCGACCGATTCGGATTCACACCCGGTGAGTTGGACTCGGCGTGGGCCAATCTGGATGACGTGGAGGTCATGCCGTTTCATCAATGGACCGCCTCGCGATTCCATATCGCGTCGATCGATAAACAACAGACCGTCGTGACGTTCAAAGGGCATACGACCGGTACGAGCTTCTGGGCCAGTCTGCCGGAGGGGAATCGCTACTTGGTGGTAAACGTGCGCGAGGCGCTGACTCAACCCGGAGAGTGGTATCTCGATCGTCCGACGGGTCGCCTGACTTACCTGCCCAGGCCTGGCGAGGAGCCGGCCCAGGTGGAAGTGATCGCTCCCCGGATCGAGCATCTACTGTTGATCGCCGGTGATGCGGCCCAGAAACGATGGGTGGAGCACTTGCAGTTCCGCGGACTGACATTCGCGCATACGAACTGGAACTTGCCGCTCAACGGCCAGGCGTTTCCGCAGGCCGAGATCAACTTGGGAGCCGCGATCGCCGTAGTATCTGCGCGGAACCTGGTGTGGGAGAATTGTGCCGTCCGAAATGTGGGTGAGTATGCCGTCGGCTTCGGACCCGGATGCAAGAACAATCGGCTGGAGAGTTGCGAGCTGGTGGACATGGGGGGCGGTGGCGTCAAGATCGGCCACGCCTTGTCCCATTCGCCGACCGTGAACGACGTGCCGCAGGCGTGGGCCAACAGCCTGCAGGCGGCTACGGACGAGGAGATGGTCGTCTCTCACCACACGATTCGCAACTGCACGATTGCCTATGGCGGGCGGTTGCATCCGGCGGCTGTCGGCGTCTGGGTCGGTCACTCGCCCTACAACACCATTGAGCACAACGATGTGCACAACTTCTATTACACCGGTTTCTCGGTCGGTTGGACGTGGGGTTACGGCGAAAGTCGTGCGCACCACAATGACATCGGTTTCAACCACGTGTATGACATTGGCCAAGGCGTGTTGAGCGACATGGGGGGGATCTACACGTTGGGGATCTCTCCGGGAACGGTGATTCACGACAATCGCTTTCACGACGTGAAATCCTACGACTATGGCGGCTGGGGCCTGTACACCGACGAAGGTTCCACCGGCATCGTTTTGAAGAACAACCTGGTGTACCGCTGTTCGCGGGGGTCGTTTCATCAGCACTACGGCAAAGAGAACCGCGTGGAGAACAACATCCTGGCCTTCGCCGGGCAACAGCAGATCCAGCGCACCCGGACCGAAGAACACATTTCGTTCTTCTTCGAAAAGAACATCGTCTATTGGGACAACGGCAGCCCGCTCTTGGGCAGCAATTGGAAGGACGACAACTTCCGGATGGACTACAACGTCTATTTTCATGCCGGCAGCTCAGCCATTCTGTTTCCTGGCGATCTGACCTGGGAGCAGTGGCAGAAGGAACGTGGGCAAGACCAACACTCGCTCATCGCGGATCCCCTCTTTGAGAATCCCAAGCAAGATGATTTCCGACTGCAACCCAATTCACCTGCCCTGCAGGTTGGTTTCCAGCCATTCGACTACACGCAGGCCGGGCGGCTGTCACCGCCGACGTTGACTCGGGACTTGCCGCCGGTCCCGCCTGGTTTTCACTAACGCATTCCTGCATCCCTCAGGAGTGATTGGCATGCTCAAAGGACAGCTCATCCATCCGGAAATACTCGACGTTCTGGGCCGCGCGGGGCACGGATCGAAGGTCCTGATCGCGGACGGTAATTATCCGTTCCTGACCAAGCTGGGCCCTCGGGCTCGCCTGGTCAACGTGAATCTGTCGCCCGGACTGGTCGACTGCGTCCAGGTCCTGCGGGCGTTGGTTTCGGCCATTCCGATCGAGGATGCGGTCGTCATGCAGTACGCGACGACGGGACCGTACGCGTTGAAGTCTGAGCCGGACATCTGGGCGGATTTCCGCACTGTGCTGCAGCAGGCGGGGTACCAGCAGCCGCTGAACTCGATCGAACGGTTTGCCTTCTACAAGGCGGCCAGCACCCCCGACGTGGCGTTGACGATCGCCACGGGCGAACAGCGGATCTACGCCAATCTGTTGCTCACGATCGGCGTGGTTTTGCCGTGACGGCGCCAGGCGGCTGACCGAAGCATGTACCAACACCTGACCTATTGAGGAGGTTCCTCGTGCCACGCACCATCTTGTTTTGCGCTTCCGTCGTGATTGGTCTGAACGTTCTGCCGCCTGTGGCGATCTCGGCGGAACCCGCACATCGGCAACTCGCAGCGGTACCGTTCACGGCCGTCAAGGTCCGCGACGTGTTCTGGGCACCTCGCCTGCAGGTCAATCGCGAGAAGTCGTTGCCCCACAACTTCAAATGGTGCGAAGAGACGGGGCGTTTCTCCAATTTTTCTAAAGCGGCGGGCCTGCAGGAAGGGCAGTTCGAGGGCATCTACTTCAACGACTCGGACGTCTACAAAGTGCTCGAGGGAGCGTCTTACTCGCTGGCCGATCATCCAGATCCCGGCCTGGATCGCATGACGGATGAAGTGATCGCCAAGATCGCGGCTGCCCAGCGCCCCAGCGGCTATCTCAATACGTACTACACGCTGGTCGAGCCGGGCAAGGAATGGACCGATTGTGGTGTGAAGCACGAATTGTACTGTGCGGGCCATCTGATCGAAGCCGCCGTCGCGCACTTCCGAGCGACCGGCAAGCGAACTCTCCTGGACGTCGCCATCAAGTACGCCGAACTACATTGACGACCTGTTCGGACCGGGCAAACGGGTCGACGTACCCGGTCACGAAGAGATCGAGTTGGCGCTGGTGAAGCTGTCGGAAGTCACGGGCGAACAACGCTACCTGAGACTTTCTGAGTTCTTTCTCAACGCCCGCGGCAACCCGGCCAACCGGCCCAGGTTGTATGGCGAGTACTGCCAGGATCATCGTCCCGTGGCCGAACAGGACGTGATCGTGGGACATGCCGTGCGAGCCATGTACCTGTATGCGGGTGTCGCCGACGTGGCCGCCTACACGGGAGACGAGAAACACATGGCGGCCATGAACCGACTGTGGGACGACGTGGTCGGGCACAAGATGTACATCACCGGAGGAATTGGAGCCCGGCACGAGGGCGAAGCGTTTGGCGACCCGTACGAGTTGCCCAACGAATCTGCCTACTGCGAAACCTGCGCCGCCATCGGTCTGGCACTGTGGGCCCACCGGTTGAACCTGCTGCACGGCGATGCTCAGTTTGCCGACGTGTTGGAACGCGTGATCTACAACGGTGTACTGTCCGGAATCGGCATGGATGGCGAACACTTCTTCTACGTCAATCCGCTGGCTGCGGACGGCAACCACCATCGCCAACCGTTCTTCCCGTGTGCCTGCTGCCCGACCAATGTCGTGCGTTTTCTACCTTCGCTTCCCGGCTACGTGTACGCCACGAGTCGCGATGGCATCTATGTCAACTTGTATGTGGCGGGTGACGGGACCATCGAGTTCCAGGACACAACTGTCGCGATGCGTCAGGAGACCCAATACCCCTGGGACGGCCAGATTTCGCTGACGGTCAATCCGAAGGAGGAGCGGACGTTCGATCTGCACCTGCGAATTCCCCAGTGGTGCTCCGCAGCCCAGTTGACCGTCAATGGAGCGCCGCGGATGCTCGGCCCAATAAGCAGGGATACGCCGTTTTGCACCGGACCTGGAAAGCAGGCGACAAAGTGGGGCTGAGCCTGCCCATGGAGATACAGCGGATCGAGGCGCATCCCCAAGTGACGGCCAATGCCGGACGCGTGGCGATCCAGCGTGGTCCGCTGGTCTACTGTTTCGAGGCCGTGGACAACGATGGACGCGTCAGCAACATCGTACTGGACCGCGAACCGAAACTCCAAATTCAGCCCCAAGCCGACCTGTTGGGTGGCATCACCCTGATTCGTGGCCAGGCCCGCGGAGGCCGGCAAGTTACTGCGATCCCCTACTTCGCGTGGGATCATCGCGACCCTGGTGCCATGCTCGTGTGGGTCCGTCAGGACGGCAAATCGCGCGAGCCCCAGGTCGACGATCCTAGCTGGCAAGGCCGGTTGTACCGCGCGCTCGACCCCGCTACGCTGGGTCCTTCACAGCCTCCGGAGCTGAGCGACCTTCTCACGCCGTCGGCCTCGCATTGCTGGTCGCGCGACGCGGTGGCGGCTCTCGTCGACGGACGCGAGCCCAAAGACTCCCACGATCAATCGCTGCCCCGACTGACCTGGTGGGACCACCGCGGTACGAGCGAGTGGGTTCAGTATGATTCCGATCGACCGCTGACCTTGCGTGCCGTGGAGGTGTACTGGTTCGACGATCAAGCGATTGGCGGAGGGTGCCGAATTCCCCAGTCGTGGAAGCTGCTCTATCGCCAAGGCGACACGTGGCTTGAAGTTCCCAACGGCTCAGGGTACGGAACCGCCAAAGACGCGTACAATCGCACCACGTTCGATCCGGTCACGACCACCGGGTTGCGGATGACGGTCGAACTCCGGCCCGAATTCTCGGGTGGCATTCTGGAGTGGAAGGTCGATGCGAAGTGAGCAGGTGGCCGGAGATCCGCAGCCACCACGGGAGGTCGTAGTTCCACCGCGCCGGGGGTGTCAGTTTGTTGTCAGGCGACGTCGTTGCCGAATGCCGAAGCCAACCAGCAACAGCACTCCGGCGAGCCACGTGATGACCGACGCGGGTTCCGGAACGCTCCCATCGCCGCCACCGGGCGAACTGCCGCCGCCTCCGCCTCCGCCTCCGCCACCACCTCCGCCCCCGCCGCCGAAACCGCCTCCACCACCTCCAAAATACCCGCCGCCCCCGCCACCCGAGCTGCCGAAGGAACCGGTCGGAAAGCTTGCCGCTCCGGAACCGGTATACGTGCCCACGGCACCCACTTGATACCCGACGTCGGCATCGAGCGGTTCGGGTTCGGGCACGTCCAGCGGCGCTTCGCAGGTGCAGACGCAGCTGCAACAGTCATATTCGCCTTCCGCCACCATCGCGGACGACGATGGCTGCCACATCACGGCGCGGGTCCTGTTCCGCGGGATCTGTGTGTAGCCGACGACCATGCCCTGGGTATTGATATCCCAAGCGAGTTCGAATCCATCTCCAATCGCGCCGTGGTCCTGCAGGCGACCGGTGGTCGGATTCCAGCGTGCAGCGTAGTTCGGACCGTGGGGTCCCGTGTCGTAACCGGCCACGCGTCCATCCGCTTGAATGTGGTATGCACGGCTGAAATCGTCGGCAAAGGTCCCCAAATCGGTAACGGCCCCAGGAGCCCCATCGGATGCGAAACCGTGGAACTGACCATTGCTCATCAGCGAGTATCCCGTGACCTGGCCTTGTGCATTGACCCCGAAGGCGTAGCTGACCAGGCCTTCGAGTGACTCGACGGCCGCCAGTTCGCTCGGCACCTCGCGTCCACTTGAATGCCTTGACGAAGCCATCTTCGGTCTGCGAATGCCCAACAACTTCTCCGTCATCGTTGATGTCGTAGGCATAGCTGCAATGGGCCACCCAACGTGCCCAAGTCGCGCATCGTCGGGCTGCTTGGATCCCACACAAACGCGTGATCATCCTGATTCGCCGTCTGTGCGAAACCGACCACCATTCCCCGGTTGTTGATGCTGGCCGCACGACTGTTCGCGCCGCCCAATGATCCGAGATCGTGCATCACTTCGGTCCGATGCCAACCACACAAATGCATGGACTTCCCCGCTCTTGGTTTCAGAAAACCCAACGACGTCGCCCCGATCGTTGACACCTTGCGCATAGCTGGACTTGCCGCCCAAGGTTCCCAGGTCGCGCATGGAACGCCTGTCGGGATCCCACCGGAAAGCATGTGTCTCCTTCGACTCGGTTTCGGAATGCCCGACCACCTGACCGTGTGCATTGATGCTGGTGGCCACGCTGATCTCACCACCCAACGTTCCCAGATGGATCATGGTGCCGTCGCCTGCGCACAGGCAAGGCGGTCATCAGGCGTCTCCGGATCACGCACGTATCCACCGAAGAATCCGTTCCCATGCTCCACCGAAGTGGGAATCAACTGTTCCGGTCGCGAGTGACTCCATGCGCTCGACTGGCTGGCTGGCTCGACAGATTCCGCGACGCGGGCAGAGATGTGCTGCGCGCGATGCGGTGCCCAGCCGGCTCGGCGCTCGAAACGACCACGGCAGGCGCTGAGGCGGTGCTCGTCGATCACTTCGGCACGCACCAGGGCAGCGGCACAGCCAAGGACGCTGCGAAGAGTGGCCAAACAAGAAAATGCGTTCGCATAACGACGCTCTCCACAAGTCTTCGCGGCACGGCATCCAACGGCCGTCGCCAGCTCCATGCGGGCAGCGTACGATACGATCACCTTTTCGGCAGAGCGATACTCGAAGGGCCAAATGCGCGAAGACCCCGATCTGTTCCGTTTCCGCTTTTCAGCATAATTACGGTGCGCGGGCATCTCAATCAATTCGCCGGAATTCTGGGGCAACCGCCGGCGTCTGGCCCCGGCCGCCGGCTGACAATCGCTGCGACCTGCCCACGCCGGTCGGGTCCGTTGTTCCCGCACTCTGTGGAGTTGGTCCTTGGGGGACCCCAGCGGGGCGAGGGGGCAACGCTGTAGAGCATTCTGTGCAGCGTTCTTCCCCGTCGCGAAGCGCCCCTCACCCGATCCTCCGAAGCCCCTCACCCCATCCCTCTCCCCGGCCGAGCCCGCGGCGAGGGGGCCGGAGATCGGAAATACACGTTCGAAATCGGAAAAATCGGCGGATCCGCAGCCTCTCGGGGTACCTGACCTTGGTTCCCCGAAAGGCATGAACTAATGTTGTACAATGGAGTGCCCAAGGGTGGACATTCGCGGACGCTCGGGCTGGATGCCCCCGCGAATGCGTACCTGGTTCCTGTTGCCGATCGCGTCGCAGCGGAACGACCCTGAACCAACACGTGTGGGGAGTATGACGAATTGGCTACCCAAGAGTTGCTGAAAGCGGTTCGCGACGCGGGTGTCGTTGGTGCCGGGGGTGCGGGCTTTCCCACCTACAAGAAGCTGGAAGCGAACGTCTCGCACATCATCGCCAACGGCGCGGAATGCGAACCGTTGCTGCACAAGGACCGCGAGTCCATGCGGCGGGACCAGCAGGCGTTCTTCCGCGGGTCTGGCCGGGATGAAGCAGCTGACCGGTGCCACGCGGGTCACGATCGCGGTGAAGCGCAAGAACGAAGATCTCGCTCGACCTGCATGCGTCGACGATGCGAAGCAGGTCGGCTGCGAGTTCTTTGTCTACGAGGATGTGTACCCGGCGGGCGACGAATACGTGCTGGTGTACGAAATCACCGGCCGTCAGATCCCGCCCGGCGGTCTGCCGCTGCATGTCGACTGCGTGGTGGACAACGTCGAGACGATCATCAACGTCGGCAAGGCCTTGGACGGCTCGCCGGTGACAGACAAGTATGTGACCATCACCGGCGCCGTGCATTCGCCGCTGACCACCGTCGTGCCGATCGGCACTTCCTTTCAGGAATGCCTGCGAGCGGCTGGCGGCTGCACGATCGACGATCCCACCCTGCTTGTCAGCGGCGTGATGATGGGTGGCGTCATCGACGGATCTGACCACCCCGGTCAGCAAGACGACGGCCGGCCTGATCGTGTTCCCGTCGGACCATTACCTGGTGCGCCGCAAGACCGCGTCCCGCGAGACGTACACCCGCATCGGACACGGCCAGTGCGACCAGTGTTCGTTCTGCACCGAGCTCTGTCCGCGGTACATTCTGGGTTACCCGATCGAACCGCATCGCGTGATGCGGACGCTGTTGATGACCGGGGAAGCCAAGGAACGGGGGAGCTTGTGGGCCCAGTATTGCTGCGAATGCAACATCTGCTCACTGGTCGCGTGTCCCGAGCAGCTCGATCCGAAGAACATCTGCGTCGACGCCAAGGCGCTGTTGCGGGAGAAGAAGCTGGGACGGACGCCGGAGGAACTGGAGCAGCTGTTTCGCCCGGTGCACCCGGCGCGTCACGGCCGGGAGCTTCCCATCAAGACGCTCTACCAGCGGCTGGGACTCAAGCCCTACGATCGCAAGGCGCCGTTTGTCGAACGCGACTGGGAGCCGCGAGAAGTCCGGATCCCCATGAACATGCACATCGGTCAACCGGCGCGGCCTGTGGTCAGCGTGGGTGACTCCGTCTCGGTGGGTGATCAGGATTGCCGAGGTCGACCAGGACAAGCTGGGATGCCCCGTGCATGCCAGCGTGACCGGCAAGGTGAAGTCCGTTAGCCCGACACATATTGAGATCACGACCAACAAGTAAGGCGCTCGTCATGAAGAAGGGTTCGGCGATTGGGATTGTTGAGACTTCGAGCATCGCGAAGGGGTTCGAAATTGCCGACGCGGTCCTGAAGGCGGCGAATGTCGAAATCGTGCTCAACCGCACGATCTGCCCCGGAAAATACGTCGTCCTGGTGGGAGGCGACGTCGATGCCGTCCAGTCCAGCATCGATGCCGGCGTGCGCGTCGGGGCCCATACCGTGGTGGATCACTTCGTGATCTCCAACGTGCATCCCGCCGTGTTTCCTGCCATCAGCGGCGTCGACCACGTGCCGGAACTCAAAGCCCTGGGTGTGATCGAAGGGTTCAGCATCGCTTCGGTCATCGAAGCGGCGGACACGGCCATCAAGTCGGCCCCGATCCAGTTCGTCAACATTCACCTGGCCATGGCCATTGGCGGCAAGGGATTCGTCTCCTTCACCGGCGACGTGGCGGCCGTGGAAGAGGCCGTCGAAATCGGTGCCGCCGTCATCCAGCAAAAAGGGCTGCTCGTCGAGAAGGTCGTCATCCCGCGCCCGCGCCGGAAATCGTGCGGGAGTTCATCTAGAACCAACGTCACGTCGTTGTCGGCCACCTCGCCTCACTCTGCCCTCTGGGCCGGGTCGGACCCAGCAAGGCGACTGCTGCAGCAGTCTATCGCGATCGCATCCGGCCGCACCGCGTGGCCTGTTGGGTTGCCCGCCGCACACGGGCCCGCGAGCCCTGGAATTCGCTTTGGCTGCGATGAACGGACACACGCCGAATCCGTGTTGCCCTGGAGTTTGGAAGTTCGCTAGAATCCCCTTCCTGACACTGGCCTCTCTCCCCGCTGAAAAGGAGTTCACCGGACGTGAAAACAAGACGGTCATTCGTTGTGGCGGCTGCACTACTCGGCCTGACAATGTTTCCGCACATCGCCTGGGGTCAAACGGAGGAGGCGGCCACGGTCGACTCGGCCACGAACGTGCTCAACGAATTCATGACGATGCCCACCGCAGGTATTCCCGCAGGCGATGCTCGCCAAGGCGGAAGGGTTGGTCATCGTGCCCAGCATGGTCAAGGTGGGATTCGTCGTGGGCGGGCGGCGTGGCAAGGGAATCGCCGTGGTGCGCGACCAGAACGGCACGTGGAGACCGCCGCTATTCATTACGATGACCGGTGGCAGCGTGGGCTGGCAGGTCGGCGTCCAATCGTCGGATATCGTGATGGTCTTCAACACGCGGAAGAGCGTGGACGGCTTGATGAGTGGCAAGTTCACGGTGGGAGTGGACGCCGCCGCCGCGGCGGGTCCAGTCGGTCGGCAGGCCTCCGCAGGCACGGACATCAGACTTCAGTCGGAGATCTATTCGTATGCCCGCAGCCGCGGACTGTTTGCCGGAGCAGCGGTCGACGGATCGATGTTGCAGATCGATGGCACGTCTAATCAGGTGTACTACGGCGCCGCCGGCCTGCGTCCGGACGGCACGGCTACCGCCCCCAACATGCCGCTACCCGTCTCGGCAGGTCGCTTGTTGGCGCTCTTGACCAAGTCCACGGGATCGGTGACGGTGCCCCCGGTGGGAACCGACGTGGCCGGCACTCCCGGTGTATTTCCTCCCGCCGCAAACGGCGAGGCGACTCAGCCGATGACCGGCGCCGCGCAACCTGTCTTACCGCCCGCCGATCCAAGTTCGACCGGCAACTCGGGTGTTCCAGGCCTCGCCGGGCCAGGGCTGCAGATGCCTGCACCGCCCGTGATATCGGCCAATGCCGGCAGCGAAGCGCTCCATGCCACGCGATTGGAACTGGCCCAGGCCGCGCAGGACCTGGGCGCCACTGCTCGACGAATCTTGGCGCAACTACCTGGCGCTTCCGCGCGGCGTGTTCTCGGGCGAGAACGTCCCGACGGTGGAGAGCCTGGAGCAATCTCTGAAGCGATTCGAAGCCATTGAGAAAGACAGTCGCTATAAGGTGCTGCAGGACCGGCCGGAATTCCAGCAACTCTACGGTCTCCTGCGCACGTACGTGGAACAGGTTCGCCAAGCGGCGCCGCCGGCCGGGGCCCTGCCGTCGGCCAACCTCGGAGTGCCACCCAACACCCGCTAGAGGGCTTTTCGTGAGCGGGATGCACACGCGACCAGCCGATTGGTTTCCGACCCGGGCTGCTCGCAGGAAAGTCCGTTTCTCCTTCGGTCCGGTGAGGCACGGCCTACGCCTCTTTTGCGTAGGGTGTGGGATCGCGTTACAATGCGGCCTGCCGCCAAGCGTCCGGTCCACGGCGGGTCGCCGGCGCTCGAGTGCCCGCTCCCCACACCTTTCTGTTTTGACCGAGGAGTTGACGATGAGCAGACTGACACGTCGAGACTTTCTGAGAGTGACCGCGGCGGCCAGCACCGTGTTTCCCTTGTTCACGGTGGCCGGCACGCGTGCCTCGGGCAAGATTCTGGGTGCGAACGATACGGTGCGGGTGGGCGTGGCCGGCATCAACGGGCGGGGCGCAGCCACATCGACGAGTTCTTGCCCATGGCGAACGTGGAGATCGCGTACCTGATTGATCCCGACAGCCGCTTGTTTGGCGGGCTCAGCAAATTGTGCCTGGACCGCTCGAAGTTGGAGCCGAAGTGTGTTCAGGACATTCGCACTGCGCTGGACGACAAGAATCTCGATGTGGTCAGTGTGGCCACCTGCAATCACTGGCACTCGCTGATCACGATCTGGGCCTGTCAGGCCGGCAAGCACGTGTATGTCGAGAAGCCGATCAGTCACAACGTCTTCGAAGGCCGTCAGTGCGTGGAAGCCGCCCGCCGGTACGGCCGGATTGTGCAGCATGGCACGCAACAACGCAGTGATGGTCATCGCGCTCGCCAGATGGCGGCGATTCATTCCGGGAAATATGGCAAGCTGCTCGTTTCCAAAGGCTACTGCTGCAAGCCGCGCTGGTCGATCGGCGTGAAGCCCGAGGTGCCGCCGCCCAGCGATTTCGATTTCAATCTCTGGTTAGGGCCGGCTCCCGAGCAGGCGTTTCACGAAAACCTGCATCCCTACAACTGGCATTGGTTCTGGGATTTCGGGAACGGCGATACCGGCAATCAGGGTGTGCACGAGATGGACGTGGCCCGCTGGGCCATTCCCCACGCCACGTTGCCGACGAAGGTGTGGAGCTTGGGGGGCCGGTTCTTGCCCGAAGGGAAAGACCAGGGCCAGACACCCAACATGCAATTGTCGGTGTACGAGTTCGGCGACACGCTCCTGGTCTTCGAGACGCGCGGCCTGGTCGACAAACCGGGCGCACCGCCGTTCAAAGTGGCCAACGAGTTCTACATGACGGAAGGAGTGATCCGCTACGACACGTGGGAGGTCGATGGCAAGAAGCAGACGGATTTCCGTTTCCATCCGAAGCAGGGCGGCGAGCCGGAACTCCTGACCGGCGGCAATGCGGAAGTAACTCCGGGTGGACCGTTCGGTGCTTTCATCGCGGCCGTCCGGAGCGGCGATCCTGCGAAGTGCAATTGCGATGCGGAAGTAGCCCACTACTCGGCAGCGCTCTGCCACCTCGGCAACATCTCCTACCGACTTGGCCAGCCCGCTCCTTTCCAGCAGAAGCCGGGCCTGTTGGGCGACAATGCGGAAATCGTCGAGTCCTTCGATGCCCTGCGCGAAAACCTGAAGGCCGTCAACATCCAACTCGAGGGCGACAACACCTACCAGCTGGGACGCGTCTTGACGTTGGATCCGCAGGCCGAGAAGTTCGTGAACGACGAACCAGCCAATGCGCTGCTGACGCGCCCGTACCGCGCCCCGTTTGTGGTGCCGGAAACCGTCTAATCCCGGTGCAATGACGAAGGACGAATGACGAAGCCCGAGGCGATAATCCCTGCCGGCTGCCGCTGGCACCCGGCGCGTTGAGTCGCTCATTCGTCATTCGTCATTCGTCATTACTCACTCCGCGTTATGCCGGCCCACGTCACAGGCCCGCACGCGACTCCTCTTGTTCCATCGTGGACTGGGGCAGGCCGTGGCCGGGCTTATTGGCATACAGCAGCCAATAGGCCACCGGGATCACGAACAGCGTGAAGAGCGTCGAGGCGAACAGGCCGAAGATCAGCGACCAGGCCAGGCCGGAGAAGATCGGATCGATGATGATCGGCACCGCGCCGAGCATGGCTGCGCCGGCGGTCAGCAGAATCGGCCGCAGGCGCACCACGCGGCTTTCCATGATCGCGTCGAACAGCGAACGGCCGCGGGCCAGCGACAGGTGGATGAAGTCCACGAGGATGATCGAGTCGCGGGTCACGATGCCCGCCAGGGCGATCATGCCGATCATGCCCGTCGCCGTGAAGTAGACCGGATCGAGAAACCCGCCGACCTGCTGGGCACTCAAGACATTGAGCAGCCAGAAGCCGGGCATGACGCCGAGGATCGTCAGCGGGATGGCCAGCATGACGACCAGCGGAACGGCGAACGAGCCCATCTGCGCCACGAGCAACACGTAGATCGCAATCATTGCCGCGCCGAAGGCCAGGCCGAGATCGCGGAACACATCGAGCGTGATCTTCCACTCGCCCTCGCCGGCAAAATCCACGGTGAACCCTGCCGGCACGCCCCAGGCAACACCGCTGCCGTTGGCGAAAAACGTTCGATCCGCGACGGGCCGCGGGCACCTCGCGTCATCCAGCCGTTGCCGACGTGTTGGCACGTCCGTCGCGGTGGATGCCGTCGTCGGCCTTGATCCGCCAGGACGTCGACGACCACGTCGGCGGGCGGCCGGCCGGCCGTCTCGGCGAAGACATAGGCCACACGCTGGAGGTTCTTGTGATAGATCATCTGGTCAACGCGTGTCGACTCCCACCGTCCCAGTTCGGCGAGCGGAACGAGTTGGCCGTAGCTGCCTTTCACGCGCATCCGCGCGAAGTCCGCCGCGCTGGTCCGTCGATCGATCGGGATCCGCAGTCGAATCCGCAGAGGATTGCGCTCGGTCTCGCTTCGGAATCAGGCCCACCGTTGCTGCCTGCCAGGAGGCCTGGAGCGTACCGGCGATCTGGTCGGTCGTCACTCCGTGCAACGCCGCCTTTTCCTTGTCGGTGACGAAGATCAGTTTCTGTTGCGCCGCTTCGCGGACGTAGTCGACATCGACGACACCGGGTTCGACCGCCAATCGAGCCCGCACCGTGTCCGCGGCCAACAGGATGTCTTCGTACTGGTGATCGGGCTGGCCCATACACTTCGGCCACCACGCTGGCGATGACCGGCGGGCCGGGCGGCGTCTCGACCAGCTTCATGCGCGCATCGTGCCGCTCGGCAATGTGCTTGCAGATCATTCCGCATCCGCAGGCCGATCGCGTGGCTCTGCTGTTCGACGGTTCCTTTTGCCTGCCAGATTGATCCGCAGTCTGGGCGACGTCATCGCCCTGACGGAGATAGTAGTGGCGCACCAGTCCGTTGAAGTCCATCGGCGACGCCAGTCCGACGTAGCTCGTGAAATCGGCGACCTCGGGGACCTGCGTCAGATACGCTTCGAAATCACGGACTGCCGCGTCCGATCCGTTCCAACGTGGTGCCTTTGTCGAAGTCGAGCACCAGGAGCAGTTCGTTCTTGTTGTCGAACGGCAACATCTTCAGCGGAACGCTACGCGTCGCTGCCAGGCTCATCGCGCCCACCGTCAAGCAGAGCCATGACGAGCAGGAACGACCAGGCCAGCCAGCGCGCGAATGCAGCAAGGGTGCCATGAGCGGATAGAAGACCTTGTACAGCCGCGATTGCTTGACGGCATCCAGGTCGTCTGGGTCGTGGTCCGCATGCCCGCCTGTGGCACCGGCGCGGTACTTTCGATGGAGCACGTGGTAGGCGAGCCAAGGGGTGATCGTGAACGCCACGATCATCGACATGAGCATGGTCACCGGCACGTTCAGCGCCATGGGCCGCATGTACGGGCCCATCATTCCGGTGATGAAGAACATGGGCAGAAAGCTGACGATGACCGCCAGCGTGGCCGTGATCAGGGGCGGGCGGATCTCGGCCACCGCCTCCAGGACGATCCGTCGCGTGGCCTTCTTGCGCAGGGCAAAGTGCCGGACGATGTTCTCCACGTCCACGATCGGGTCGTCCACCAGCAGGCCCAACGACAGAATCAAGGCGAACAACGTGACTCGGTTGATCGTGTAACCCAACATCAGGTTCACGGCCAGTGTGAGTCCGAACACGACGGGCACCGCCACGGCCACGATCAGAGCTTCGCGCCAGCCGAGCCCCAGAGTCAGCAAGGCCACGACGATGAGGATGGCCACTGCCAGGCCTTCCACCAGCTCATTGACTTTCTCGTCGGCCGTCAGCCCGTAATTCCGCGTGACGATCAGCTCCATGTCGTCCGGCACGATCTTCTCACGCAATTGCTCCGCTTCCCGCAACACGGCATTGGCAACCCAGACCGCATTCGAGCCCTTTTTCTTGGCGATCGCGATCGTCACGGCGGAGTGGGCCGGTTCCGCTTCCGATCGGTCCAGGGGTGCCATCGCCCGTTCACCGACGACGGTGCCAGGGAAGAACTCGTGCTGAGTGAAGCCACGCGCCGGACCCCACCCGTGGCGCACGTAGTTCGCCACCTCATCGGGCCCGTCCTCGACGCGGGCGACGTCCTTGAGAAACACGGGAGCCTGGTCGAATACGCCGACCACCAGATCTTGCAGTTGGCGGGCGTCCGCAAAGGGTTCGCCGGCCTCGATCTGGATCAGTTGGTCCATCGCTCGGAATTCGCCGGCCGTGCGCCGCACGTTGGCGCCCTGGATCGCCCGTTGCAGTTCCAAGGGTGACACGTCGTGGGCTGCCATGCGATCTGGATCCATGAGCACCTGCACGACGCGCGGCTGACCGCCCACTACGTAGGCCCGCGACACATCCGGCATACTGGCCAGACGCTGCGTGACTTCCTCCGCCACGCGGCGCAGCGTCGTGCCATCCGACGTGGCGCTGGTGAGCGTCAACGTCACGATCGGCACGTCGTCGATCTCGATCGGTTTGACCACCCAGCCGACAACGCCCGGTGGGACAATGTCGAGGTTCTCGTCGAGCTTCTTCTGCAGCTTGACGAGGCTACGCTCGCGGTCTTCGCCCACAAAGTACCGCACGGTGATGACGGCCTGGTTCTCGCGGCTCATCGAATAGACGTACTCCACCCCGTCGATCTGGTAGAGGATCTTCTCCAGGGGCGTGGTCACCAACTGCTCGACTTCGGTGGCGGAATGACCGGGGAAGTTGACGAACACGTCGGCCAGCGGCACGACGATCTGAGGGTCCTCCTCGCGTGGCGTCAAACCCAGCGCCGCCAGGCCGACGACCGTGGCCAGCAGAATCAGGATGAGGGAAAGATTCGACTCCAGGAAAATCTTGACAACGCGATTCGTGAAGCCATGGTCATGTTCCGCCAGTCCGCCGGAATGCTCATTCATGGGTCGTCTCCTGCGAGGACGCCGTCCCAGGACCGACCGATGCGCCACGGGGAGTTGCCTGCCCGGACAGGGAGTCCGCCGGGACCACCACTTGCTCCCCTGGGCGTAAACCGGAGAGAACTTCGACCTGGTCCTGCAAGGCCTTGCCAGCCGAGTCGTGCACGTCACCCAGGGTCCGCCCCGTGCGGATGGCCCGCTGAATCACCTGGCCGTTGGCGACGACCTGGACGAGTTCCAATTGACCGACATGGCGCACGGCAGTGCGCGGCAGGATGAGCACCTGCTCTTCCCCCAGAGGAATCAGAATCCGCCCAAACATGCCGGAATAGATGCCGGCCGGACACGGGCCCGTGACCTTCACCTGGAAGGCGCGGCTGGACGACTGCGCCTCGGGCACAATCTCGCTCACGGTGCCGCTGCATTGCTTGTCCAGTCCGTCGATCCGCACGGCAATGGTCTGTCCGACCTGCAGCTGGCGGGTCAAGGATTCGCGAACATTCGCGACCAATTGCATCTGCTTGGGATCGTAGAGCGTAACCAGCATCTGACCGGGAGTAACCATGTCGCCCACGTCGACCTTCTTGTCGATCACCGTACCGTCGATCGGAGACCGAACCGTGGCCCAATCCAGCGTGGCCTGCACTTCGTTGACGGTCTGCTCGGCGCGTTGCAGATCGGCTTCGGCCGATCGCACCGCCGTGACAGACTTCTCGTATTCCTGGCGGCTGATCGCATTGGACTGCATCAACGTCGCATTACGTTGCTCGTCGGACTTGGCTTGTGTCCGGACCGCCTCGATCGACTTGACAGTTGCCTTGGTTTGCTCGAGCTTGGCACGCAGGTCGGTATCGTCCAAGCGAAACAGGACGTCATTCGCTTTCACCTCCTGGCCCGCCTTGAGATTAACCTCCATGACGCGCACCAAGAGCTTCGAACCGATCGCCATCTCGTGGACCGCGCGGATCGTCCCCACCGCCGATTCGGAAAGCGGGAGTGTGACCATCCGCACTTCGACGACCTCGCTCGCAATCCGCGATGCCCCGCTTGGTTCACCCCCGGCATTCACAGGGACCTTGGGCGAGAACCTTCCGGCCAGCCAGAACAGGAGAACGGCGACGCCCGCCGTGAAAGCGAGCACGACCGCCCCGCGACCAACCCAATGTACCCACTGTTTCGAGGAGCTTGGTCGAATAGTCATAAACCACCCTTTTCCGTGGAATCGGCCAGTCAGATGGATCCCCAAGGAACAAGAGGAAATCCTATCCTCTCGCGGACCGGAACGGCAACCGTGGCTGCCTGTATTGGCGGACGTTTACATGCCACAAGCGCCAAACAGCCACCAAGAATTGGGCCATGTGTGCACAATTTCGCAGTCTTCACCGCGACGCCAACGGCAGTGTCTTGCTCGGCAGTGCCCGCTCGCAACGGGACTTTTCGCCGCTGGCGAGCCAAGAAATACCGTCACCAGGGAACTTCAGAGGCGGTCGCGAACGCGGAGAAACGCCGGAAATCGGCGTGCTGCGCGGTTCGGTCCCCCCGGGGCAACTATTCGGTCTCTTCTGGCCGGCGGTTGGACACACGTCGATGGTTCTTGATAGAATTCAACCCCGATCGGACTCGCCGTGCAAGTGTCGCATCGCACGGCCGACCACACCCGTAGCGTGACTGCTCCACACCCCACACCCCGTGGCCGGGAATCGAACCGTGTCGCTCCTACCGCAGTTCGACAACACGACGATGCAATCACCGTACCCAGCACGGTCGGGTGCGGTCCCCAGCGGTCACTGCGCCCGAGCGACCTTGTGGTTGATCCTGGTATTGGTGTGTGCGGCCGGCGGACCGGCTGGGAGCGCAGGGGCGCAGGAGACAACCGACGAAGCATTCGGGCAGCAGATTCGACCGTTGCTGGAGAAGTACTGTCTGGATTGTCACGGCGACGAGGGGGCAGAGGCCGACCTGCGTTTGGAGAAGTACCGAGGCGTCATTCAAATCCGCGACGCGCGGACGACCTGGCTCAAAGTGCTTCGCCAGCTGCAGGCCACGAGCATGCCACCGGCCGACGCCGATCAACCCACTCCCGAAGAGCGGAAGGCGTTGGTTGCCTGGATCGACCGCACGATCAATACCGTCGATTGCAGCGGGCCGGTCAGTCCCGGACGGGTCACGTTGCGGCGCTTGAATCGGCATGAGTACCGCAACACGATTCGCGACCTGCTGGGAATGGATTACGAGCCCGCGGTCAACTTCCCGGCGGATGATGTGGGCTATGGATTCGACAATATCGGTGACGTGCTGTCGCTGCCGCCCTTGCTCATGGAAAAGTACCTGGCTGCCGCCGAGGAAATTGGACAGCGGACGATCGTCGTTCCGGCTGCGCCGCCCGCCTTGCAGGTCCGAATCAGCGGCGATGATCTGCAGGGCAACGGATCGCCCAGCGGGAGTGCGCTGCGCGATGTCGACCAGTGGGGAGGCCGCCTCCAAGATCGAGTTCCCGGCGTCAGGCCTGTACGGCATCCAGGTGTTGGCCGCCGGTGATCAGGCTGGTTCGGAACCTGTCCGGATGTCGGTGCGAATCGAGGGTCGTGAGATCCGCGTCCACGACGTGCGGGCGGGGCGTGACCAGCCTCGAGTCTACACGACTTTGGCCGAAGTGCCGGCCGGCCGGCATGCCGTCGGCGTGGCATTTCTCAATGACTATTACCGGCCTGCTGCCGAGAATCAGGCGGCTGAAGATCGCAACATGTATGTGGGGCGGGTCGAGGTCCGTGGCCCCCTGGGTACGGGCAGTGTCGAGCTGCCTGCCGCCCATCGCCGGGTTTTCGTGGCCGTTCCCGACGAAACAATCAGCTCGGAGCAGGCTGCGGAGACGATCATCGCGCGCCTGGCCGCGGCGGCCTTCCGTCGTCCGCCCACGGCGAGTGAAATCGCCCGCCTGGTGGGACTTGTGGACCTGGTCCAGCAACAGGGGGACACTTTTGAGGCCGGCATCCAGCTGGCCCTGCAGGCCATGCTCGTCTCGCCACACTTCCTGTTTCGCGTCGAGCTGGATCCGGAAGGAGATGCCGAGTCCCGCACGCTGAATGACTTTGAGCTGGCCACGCGACTGTCGTATTTCCTCTGGAGCAGCATGCCCGACGAGGAGTTGTTCTCGCTGGCGCGAGACGGTCAGCTGCGACAAAGGGACCACCTCGAGCAGCAGGTGCGCCGCATGCTGGCCGATCCCAAGTCGCAGGCGTACATCGAAAACTTCGCAGGCCAGTGGCTGCAGTTGCGCAGCTTGGACGATCTGGTGTTTGATCAGCAGAAGTTTCCCGGCAGCAACCGCGAGCTGCTGGTTGCGATGCGCGAAGAAACGACGCGGTTCTTTGCCAACATCGTGCGCGACGATTTGAGTATTTTGCGAATCCTGGATGCGGATTTCACCTTCGTCAACGAGCCGCTGGCCAACCACTACGGGATCGCCGGAGTCCAGGGCCTGGAGTTCCGTCGAGTATCGCTGCAGGGTACGCCACGAGGGGGAATTTTGACGCAGGCCAGCGTCCTGGCGGTGACCTCGAATCCCACGCGGACATCCCCTGTGAAACGCGGGAAATTCGTGCTGGAAAACCTGCTCGGCGCACCACCACCGCCTCCGCCACCCAACGTGCCACAACTCGACGATGCGGGCGCAAGCTCACCGGGACGCTGCGCCAACGTCTGGAACAACATCGTGCCGATGCCAGCTGCGCTGCGTGCCACCAACTGATGGACCCCATCGGTTTTGCGATGGAGCACTTCGATGCCGTCGGGCGCTATCGCCTGGATGACGGTGGTGAGCCGATTGACACTTCCGGTGTGCTGCCATCGGGCGAAGATTTCGTGGGTCTGGAAGATCTGCGCACTGCTGCTGCAGACGAAACGCAGCGCGTTCAGCAAGTGTCTGACGGAGAAGACGCTGATATACGCGCTGGGACGAGGACTGGAATACTACGATCAATGCGCCGTCAACAAGATTCAGCAGGCCGTGGAACAAGATGACTATCGCTTTTCACGACTGGTGCTCGAAGTCGTTAAGAGCGAACCTTTTCAAAAGCAAGCCAGGAAACGGAGTCAAGAATGAACGGGAGTCGCAGGATCTCGCGGCGAACTGTGCTGCGGGGAGTGGGGGCGGCGATCGGGTTACCGTTGCTGGAGGCCATGTGGCCGGCCGCTGCGCGAGCCGCTACCGGGTCGACCGGCAAACCGCCAGTACGGATGGCGTTCCTCTACGTCCCCAATGGCATGCACATGCCCGCTTGGACGCCCAAGACGATCGGCACGGAATTTGAAGTCTCGCCGACTCTTCAGCCACTGGCCAACTACCGATCCCACATGACGGTGCTCAGCGGCCTCACGCTCAACGGCGCCGCGCGCTGGGAGACGGCGGCGGCGATCATGCGCGCAGCGCGGCCGCCTTCCTGACCGGTGCCCATCCCAAGAAGACCGATGGGGCCGACATCCGCAATGGGGTGTCTGTCGATCAGGTGGCAGCCAGCAAGATCGGCATGCAAACACGACTCCCTTCGCTCGAGTTGGGATTGGAGCGAGGCGCCAAGGCTGGCAACTGCGATTCCGGGTACAGCTGCGCCTACACCTCCAACCTCAGCTGGCGTTCCCCCGAGTCGCCGGTTGCCAAGGAAGTCGATCCGGCGGCCGTGTTCGACCGGTTGTTCGGCGATGCGCTGGCCGACACTTCACTGCAACAGCGCAGCCGGCGCGATCGTTACAAGACCAGCCTGCTGGACCTCGTGCGCGAAGACGCTCAAGACCTGCAAGGGAAACTGGGGAACTCGGACCGTCAGAAGCTGGAGGAGTATCTGTACGCCGTGCGGGACATCGAGCGTCGACTCGAGAACGCCAGCCGATTGCGGAATGCGGATGCCGGCCTGCCCGATTACCCGCGTCCCGCCGGTGTGCCGCCGGAGTACGAACAACACGCCCGACTCATGTTCGATCTCATGGCCCTGGCCATTCAGACGGATGCCACGCGTGTATTGACGTTCATGTTCACCAACGAGGGGAGCAACCGCAGCTACCCGCAGATCGGCGTCAGCGACGGGCACCACGACCTGTCCCACCACGGGAACGATCGGGAGAAGCAGGCCAAGATCAGCAAGATCAATCACCACCACGTGTCGATGTTCGCGTACCTGATCGAGAAACTGGCGAACACGCCCGAAGGTGACGGTACGCTGCTCGACAACTGCATGGTTCTGTACGGGAGCGGGATCGGCGACGGCAATGCCCACAATCACGACCACTTGCCCCTCGTTCTACTGGGTCGTGGTGGTGGCACGCTCGCATCCGGACGCCATCTGAGCTATGCCGACGAGACGCCGCTGACGAATCTGTACTTGTCGATGCTCCAGCGCAGTCGGTGCTCCGGTCCCCTCGCTCGGAGACAGCACGGGCCCGCTACCGGATCTGGGAGAGATGGCAACTTAGTTCGAACGCGGGACCCCCTGTCCCTGCTGGATCGTCACATAGCGATCGCTGGCCAGGTCACGAAAGATCTCCTGGCGTCCGTCTGTCCAGCGCACTTCCACCCGGTCCACGTGTGTGCGATGGCCGAGTCCAAAGTGCAGGCGGGGATCCTTGTAGGACAGATAGCTATTGCCCCACTGATTGACACTCACCTGACGCAGGTCACCGGACGTGACCGTGACCTGGGCGCCCAGGGCGGACGTGGGGGTCTTGCCGGCCAGTGTCACGCCGATCCAGTGATTTCGATTGCCGCCGTCGTTGCGGAGCAAGGCGGCCGTCCCGCGCAAGTCGATGTGAGAAACGATGATGTCCAGATCGCCGTCGTTGTCGTAGTCCCACACGGTCGCGCCGCGCCGGATCGTTTCTCTCGAAAATAGGCACTTCGCAGTGGCCCGACGTCCTGAAATCGTCCGTGCCCGTCGTTCTCCAGCAGTAGCGGATCCTGATCCACGAGCAGATCGGCCATCCCGTTTGCGGAGAAGATGTCCAAGTCGCCGTCGTTGTCGTAATCGAACAGCGCCGCGCCCACGCGCCTTTTCCCCGGAAGGCCCGCTTCACGCCGCTGACGGAAGTGATGTCTTCGAAGAGTCCGTTTCCGAGGTTGCGGTAGAGTGCTCCGTACTCGAGGTCCACAACCAACAGGTCGATGTGGCCGTCGCCATCGACATCGCCGATCGAACCATGCATCGAACCGGTGGGTTGTCCCTCGTCGTTCGCCGCGACTCCCGCGCTCACGCCCACTTCCTCGAACGTCCCGTCACCCTTGTCGTGGAACAGGAAGTTCAACTGATGGTCGTTCCCCTGGAACAGATCCAGGCGACCGTCGTCATCATAGTCGAAGACGGTCAGCCCCATGCACTTCGAGTCGGGGAAGTACATCTGCATCTTCTCGGTAACGTCGACGAACTTGCCGTCCGCCCCTGCTCGTACAACAGCGACGCCTGACCCCGGTACGCACTGGGATGAGGCATCAAGTGCGGCGCATCCTTCGCCAGATAGTGGGGATCGAACGCCAGGAAGTTGCCCATCATGACGTCCAGGTCGCCGTCGCGGTCGAAGTCCCAGAACGCACCGCTCACGCTCCATCGCGTGAACCCGTGCAGAGTCTCGGGCCCGACCAGGTCGATCTCGGGTGCCACGTCGGAGAACGTTCCATTTCCGTTGTTCCGAAAGAACCGGTTGGGCCCGAAGTTCAACAAGAAGATGTCGATGTCCCCATCGCCGTCGTAATCGACCGGCGCTGCCGCCATGCTCCAGTAGCGATCATCCAGCCCTGCTGCCTTTCCCGCCTCCGTAAATGTTCCGTCACCGTTGTTGCGGTACAGGCAATCGGGTGTGTCGCGGAACACGCGGCCCTTGGGATCGCTGATCCCTTCCAGGTACGTGCCGTTGAGCAGGTAGAGATCCAGATCACCGTCGCCGTCATAGTCGAAGATGGTGACACCGGAACCACTGCTCTCCAGGATGTTGTCGTAGGTGAAGTCGCCAAACGTGTAGCGAAAGTCGATTCGCGACCGCTCGGTCACGTCCAGAAACGTTGGCTTGTCGTCCTGGGCGGCCACCATCCGGGCCAATACTACCACCAACAGGCAGGCGAATCGATTCACTTCTCCGTCACCCCTTGCAGCGGCCGACAAAAGACGGGGAACCGACAACCACATGTTGCCGGTTCCCGCGATAAGACACTGGAAAGTCGACAGTCGGGACGAACGACACGAAATTGTTCGTCAGACTGCCGTTGTTCGACGCGGTGAGTCGAGCTCTCCGCGAGCGCTTTCAGGTAATCAGTGCGTGACGATCTTCGGTTCGTGGACGCGCTTGTGCTCCACTTCCTTCAGTTCGCGCACCCAGATATTGCGGAACTTCACGGGGTTGCCGTGGTACTGCAGGGCGATGGGTCCCTTGTCTTCGTGCGGCTCATAGGCGGGTGGCCGATGGTAGGGCGTGTCTCCCTCCAATTCGAAGTGATTCTGCACGACCACTCCGTTCTGGAGCACCGTGATGAAGGCCGGACTGACCAGCTTCCCGTCCTGGAATCGCGGTGCCTTCCAGATGATGTCGTACGTCTGCCACTCGCCAGGCTTGCGGCAGGCATTGACCAACGGCGGGTGCTGCTTGTAGATGGCGCCGCACTGGCCGTCGCAGTACGTTTCGTTGTCGTAGGAATCGAGGACCTGCAATTCGTAGCGGCCCATCAGGAACACACCGCTGTTGCTGCGTCCCTGTCCCGAACCCTCGATCGTCTCGGCCGCCGCCCACTCGACGTGCACCTGGCAGTCACCAAACACGTCGGTGCTGGTGATCTGTCCCTCGCCGGACGTCACGTACCCGTCCTTGACGACCCATTTTTCGGCTCCGCTCCACTTCGACATGTCCGTGCCGTCGAACAGCACCACCGCATCCGAAGGGGGACCGTTCGGCGGACCTGGGTTGATGACCTGGGGTCGCGCCCACTCGATGCCACTCAAGTACTCTTGGGCCAATACATGCGAGGTGAGCCCGCAGGCCAGCCACGCCACCACGGCGGACAGAATGAAGCTTCTCTTCATCGACGGTCGTCTCCTGTTGCTACAGTCAAGTGAGGCGGGATAGAGGGAAGGCACAATGTAGGTGCTCCATTATAGCTTGGCGATCGGGCCGCCGACAGGGACCGCAGCCTGAGCACTTCTGTTCGTGTTCAGTACTTGGAGACACTCTGAATCAGGACGGTGCTGTCAGGGTGGTAGTCGCCGACCTGCGAGGTGAATTCCAGGTGGCGATCGAAGAGATAGGCAATCTCGAACGATTGCCGGGCGGAGCTGGTGTCCCAGTGTTCCAGTCCGATAGCGATCCGCAAGTCGCCATAGGTCGCGAGATCGTCGACTTGATTGTCGCGTTCCACGGCCCAGGTGCCACCTCCCAGGCCGCCGCCGATGTAGAGGCGATACCAGCGGGTCAGTTGCACGTAGATGCTCGGATAGGGAAACACAAGTTCCAGGCGGAGATCGGGGTCTGGTCGCCAGATCAGTCCGGCGACAGGCAGCACCCGAATGTCCTCACGATCCAGGAAGTCGGCGCCGAGGACGAAGTCCAGGTTTGGTTCGATGGCCAGGTAGCCGACGGCGTGAGCCGGAAAACGAATCCCGCGCGGCTACTTCCCTCAAAGTCACTCGCCGCCATCACCGCGACCGCCACATCGTAGGCGAAATCGGCATGGACCTGCCGCTTCTGAAAACCCAGGCTGAAGTTATACAGGCGCGGTGGCATGTCGGTCTGGTCAGGTCCGGCCAGAAAGTGGAACATCGCTCCGGTAGCGAGTCCCCACGTCTTGCCGCTCGGCTGATAGTGGCTCCACCCAAACGCGAAATCGCCGAACTGATCACCATCGCCGACCATCCAGCCAAACACGTCCTGTCTGGCATGGTAGCCCCAGAAATCGCCGAGCGGTCGGACACTGTCCGTGCTCTCTTGGGCCGCCTGCAAATCCAGCAGTGCTTTGGTCATGGGCACGACGATATTCAAGCCGTCGGCACTTTCCCACGGAACCTCATCGACCGGCGACTCTGAGTTCGAGTCGACGGTGAGTTGACTCCGTTCCAGCATCTTGTGCGCACCGTCCGATTGAGCCAACGCGCCAGGTGCGCCACACGACACCAGCAACAAGGCCAAGAGCGCGATTCGGCGCATCAACACACTTCCGCCCTCGCAGTTTCCAAGGTGATCTGGGGCCGCCTAAGTACGCCATGACTCGTGGATGTGTCAAGGGCGATTCCCCCGCCGCCGAGCGGGAAAGGGGGAAACGGCAAGGCGGGGACACATGACGAGCGTGTTTTCGATCGCCGCTGCGCATGAGTCAGGCAGCAGAATCTCGCAGTACCGTGGCGACCACGTCCCGAAAGGCGTCGATATCGAGCGGCTTGCTGAGAAACGCATCCATGCCGGCGGCCAGGCAGTCGTCGCGATTGGTATTCGACGTCAAGGCGATAACCGGTGTGTATTTTCCGGCGACCTTCTCGTGGTGACGAAGTGCCTCCGTTGCCGCGAGACCGTTCATCACCGGCATTTCGACATCCATCAACACCAGGTCGTAGTGCACGTTGCGCAATTGTGACAACGCCTGCGCTCCGTTGTGCGCAAACGTGACGCGGTGTCCTTCCTTCGTCAACAAACCGTGCGCCAGCCGTCGGTTCATCAGTCCGTCCTCGGCAACGAGGACATGCAGCGATTGGGAGATTTTGGATGTTTGTCGTGTCTGGATCATGGTAGTCGCCATTACGTGACTGGCAGTTAGCGTGCCGCAGCCAACATATACTGATTCGAGCTATTCGCGGGAATATTGATTTCCAGGAGGCCTCGTCGCCGCTGTGGCCCGATGTCCGAGCGGGCACGCGCAACCGGCAATGGACCTGAACAGTTACCGCCACCGCCGATGGTCTTGCACCCGAGGCTCGCGTTGCCGCACCAGCAAAGGCCTCTCTCCGTTCCCGACTACAGACGCACATGATCGGCAAAAGGTTCTGCGGAAGGAAAGCCGATCTTGCTCGTGCTTTCAGAGCATGTAGACCCCCCCCGCCCATCAACGGGTTACGATCTCCCGCACTCGCGGCCTTTTGGGAGCGGCATTTTTCCCTTAAGCGGGGAAACGCGTGAAGTTCGGTCGTCAAGAAATTCCGGGAGTTGTGGCTCGTCCAGGTGTCGAGTAGCCTGTCTAGGGGGCTACCGATCCACTCGCTCGCGACGAAATTCCCTGTTTATTCTCGATCCGCCACGAGAGGAGCTTGATACCACATGACGGGCGACCAGGCATCTTCTTCGGCGGGGATTCGTTTGGATCAGTTTTTGAAAATCCAGCGTGTGGTCGCGAGCGGCGGGCAGGCGAAGATCATGATTCAGGGCGGCGAAGTGCTCGTGAACGGTCGTGTGGAAACGTGCCGAGGCCGCCAGCTCGCGGTGGGCGACGTGGTCACGGTCGGAGACCGCGAGTTCCTGTGCGGCTTGAAGGAAGATTAATGCACGGCATCAAGGTGTGGTTCTGGGGCGGCTGGTTCGTCGCGGGTGGGCTGGTTGCGGCGCTGAGTGCGGAGGAATGGCCGCAATGGCGAGGTCCGCGGGGCGATGGTGTCAGCCGTTCGCGGGGCGTGCCGGCCGTGTGGAGCGAACAGCGGGAAATCGCCTGGAAGAGTCCCTTGCCGGAATCGGGCGCCAGCACGCCGATCGTCTGGGAGGATTCGGTCTTCGCCACCACGCATACGGAAGACGGGCGATTGTTGCTTCTGCACATTGGTGCGCGGAGCGGCACCATCTTGTGGACCCAACAGGTGGGAACCGACACGGCACCGCGCGGTGAAGTGGAACGTGGGCGTCAGCGGTTCCACACGCTGCACAACCTGGCCAGTCCTTCGCCGGTGACCAACGGAGAGTTGGTCGTCGCGCACTTCGGAAATGGAGACCTGGCGGCCTACGATTTCCGCGGCCAACAGCTCTGGAAGCGCAACCTGCAGGCCGATCATGGACCCTACACGATCTGGTACGGCCACGCGAACAGTCCGGTCCTTTACGACGATCTCGTGTTATCTGTCTGCCTGCAGGATGCGGTGGCCGATCGACCGGACAAACCGGCGGAAAGCTATGTGGTGGCTCACGAGCTGGCGACGGGCAGGCAGCGTTGGAAGACCGTTCGCATGACCGGTGCGCCGGCGGAGGAGGCCGACGCGTACACGACGCCGCTGCTCGTGAACGTCGATGGTCAACCGCAGGTGCTGGTGATGGGTGGGAACCAACTCGACGCGTATGACCCTCGGACCGGCCGCCAGCTCTGGTTCCTGTCGGGGCTGGTGGGTGGTCGGACCGTGACCAGTCCGACGGTGAGCGACGCCACGATCTTTGCCACGCGAGGCAAGCGCGGGCCGCTCTTCGCCTTTCCCCTTTCCGCCGCGCTATCGCCGAGCACGAGCGTCGAACGTGCGCGGCAGAAATACGGTGGACCGACAGTCAAGGGACACCCGATTCGTGCAGTCCGGTTGCGCACGCTCTGTTGCTCTTCACCATTACGGACGACGGCATTGGGCGCTGCTACGACACGAAGACCGGCAAGCTGAAATGGAAACAGCGATTGGCTGGTGAGTATAAGGCCTCACCGATCGTCGTCGAGGGGCGCGTGTTGTTCCTGAATACGGCCGGGTTATGTACGATCGTGTCCGCGTCGAGTCGGTTTGACAAGCTGGCAGAGAACCAACTCGACGATCAAATGCTGGCTTCCCCTGTCGTGGTGCTCGAGCATATCTATCTGCGAGGCCGCCGGGGGCTGTACTGTATTGGGCGGAGTTTTCGGTAGGAACCGCGCACTCGCAAGGCGCCCCGTTGTACTGGATGGGTCGCGTCCTCGACGACGCCAGCGATACTTGTTCGTTCCGTGGCCGACCACCTCACGCGGAAAAACTCGACAAGCATGAAACGCATTGCCTGGTGCACCGACATCCATTTGAACTTTGCCAAGCCCGACTCACTCGCCGAGTTCCTGCATCGCTTGCGCGAGGCCGATCCGGACTTGCTGCTGATCGGGGGTGACATCGCCGAGGCAACCGATGTCGTGCACTACCTGGAAGTCCTCGACCACCACTTGACGCGACCGATCTATTTCGTGCTGGGCAACCACGATTTCTACTTTGGCTCGATTCACCGCGTGCGGCAAGACGTGCGGGCGTCCTGCGCGAGTAGCGACAACCTCGTTTATCTCACCGACGCGGGGGTCATCGAGCTCTCCGATGGCGTCGGGCTGGTCGGCCATGATGGCTGGGCCGACGCCCGCATCGGCAACTACGAGCGTTCCATGATCATGATGAACGACTATCGGCTGATCGAGGAGCTGGCGGGAGTTACCAAGGAAGAGCGCTGGCCCCTGTTGCAGGCACTCGGAGATGCGGCTGCCGCCGCCGTGCGAAGGGTGCTGCCCTTGGCGCTCGAGCGATACGAGCTCGTCTACTTCCTCACGCATGTGCCCCCTTTGCGTGAAGCGTGCTGGCACGAGGGGCGAATTTCCAATGACGAATGGGCGCCGCACTTCACGTGCAAGGCCGTGGGCGACGCAGTGCTGGAGATCATGCAAGACTACCCGCAGCGGGAACTGACGGTGCTGTGTGGACACACGCACGGCTCAGGGGAGGCGCACCCGCTGCCGAACGTGTGGATCTTCACCGGCGCCGCCGTCTACGGGTTCCCCGCCATCAATCGCGTGATCACGGTGCGTTGACCGGACCAGTTCGTGGACGGCGTCGACGATGAGCTGCTCGACCTGCTCCGTCCAGGCCGAGGGGAGTCCATAGTAGACCATCGCGTCTTTCCCTTCGTAGCCTCCTTCCAAGAGCACTCGCCGCGACGGGATGTAAGCCATGACGTCATTGGCGTACCCGGCCACCCACGTCCGATTTCCCGACAACTCGGACTTCAATCGAATCGCGTAGTCGACGACGACCTCGCCACCCAGAAACACCAACTGCACCTGATCACCGAGCGTCCACACTTGCACGGGAAACGGATAAGTGGTCGGCAGCGACTGACCTGCCGCCAGGCGCTCCAGGAACATCTTCGCGCGCTCGCGCACGTAGCGATCCGGGGATTGAGCCGCTTGCTGAAGTTCGTCCGGATGCGGGATCTGGCTCAGCGGCAGCGGCACTTCGACGTACGCCGTTTTCAATTCCGCCGACAGCAGTTGCTGTGGGTTGCCGGGGGCCACTGCGGCTGCCACCGCTTCGGCCAGCTGGCCACCATATTGCTGGGCGAGCTCCAGCCGCCGGCGAGGCAGCGGGTTCTGATCGGCTCCACAGCCGGCCCAGAACAGGGCGACGCACGCCGGGTAGCGGTTTTCCAGCTCCTGGGCGGCAAAGCCGGGATAATCGCCGCACCACATGTCGCTGTCGAGCGTCGTCGCGTGGCACGCGTACCCGAACCACAACGATTTCCATCGCCCCTGGGAATCGCGAGCCGCCAACACCGGCACATCGTGATCGCTCGGTCCCAGCAACTGCCCGCTCTCCCGTAACTCGGGCACCTTCCCTTCGACATTGTTCCTCCGGTTGACCGCAAACTTCGCCGTGCCGGTTCCCCACACCAGCACGCCTGGACCCAGATCGCTGATCGCTCGTTCCACGCAGTCCACGATCCTCTGCTGCAGCCACTCGGCATATTCGTCAATTCGCGTTTGCTGCTCGCGATCCAGCTGCCGGTAGTGCAGTGGTTCCAGCCCCTTTCCCACCACGGGCCCGGAATGCGTGTGGCTGAAACACAACGCGACCTGGCTGCGTGGCAGCCCGAACCGCTGTTCCAATGCCTGACAGATCGGTTGGGCCAGCGTCCGATCCATGCCCACGAGATCGAGCGATACCAGCACCGCACGTCGACCTGCGGAATCCTCGAGAACGCAGGCGCGCACCCACAGGTCGGAAAACTTTCCATTCGCCGCGTGTTTACGACTCGCATACCCCGCCATCCACAAGGGCTGCTCCGGTGTAATGTTGACCCTCGCCACACCGACCCGCCACGCCGGCTGCGCCAGCGATTCGCGGGCCAGTCCGCCCACCAGGAGGAAAGTCACGACCAGTATCCACCTGTGATTTGCTCGACCACGCTGCATGATCTGCCTCCCGGTCGCCGCCCGGCGACCTGTGAACGCCTGCTCTCCAAGTCTGCGACCTGTATACTTTACTTTGTCGCGCACCGCTCCGCCAGCGCGTAATGCTTGTCTCGCCAGCAAATCCCATCGTGAACATACCTCAGCACAACGGTTTTCCGACGGTGGCGTCGCGGTGGACGAACGATCCGCGGTTGAATCGGCGGTGCTTCCTGGTACGATATGCGGGTCGTTGCGTTCCGCCGGCAAGCGTCGTCGGTTTCGATGTCCGGCCGGAACGCCGCGCGGCGCTGCCGCCATCGCGGGTAAAGGACAGTGTGAAGATGAAGCTCGACACGGTACACAACCAAGACTGCATCGTGGCCATGCGGCGGATGGAGAGCGAGTCGATTGACCTGGTGTTTGCCGATCCGCCCTTTAACATCGGCTACGAGTACGACGTCTACGACGACTGCCGCGACGATGACGACTTCGTATCCTGGTGTCGCGACTGGATGACGGAGGTGGTGCGCGTGCTCAAGCCAGACGGCACCTTCTGGCTGGCGATCGGCGACGAGTACGCCGCCGAACTCAAGGTCCTGATGCAGCGCGAGCTGCAGTCTGGTCTGCCGGAGTTGGGTGGTCTGGTACTACACGTTCGGCGTCAACTGCAAGTACAAGTTCAGCCGTTCGCACGCACACCTGTTCCACATGGTCAAGGACCCGCTCAAGTTCACCTTCAACGTGGACGCCGTGCGCGTGCCGTCGGCGCGGCAACTGGTCTACGGCGATCACCGGGCGAATCCCCAAGGGCGGCTGCCGGACGACACCTGGATCCTGCGGCCGCAGGATCTGCCGGACGGCTTCCAGCCGCTGGAAGACACCTGGTATTTCCCCCGTGTGGCCGGCACGTTCAAGGAACGCGGCCGGATTCCACGGCTGCCAGATGCCCGAGCAGCTGCTGGGACGGATCATCCGCGCCTGCAGCCACGAAGGCGAGATCGTGCTCGACCCGTTCGCCGGCAGCGGCACGACGCTGGCCGTGGCCAAGAAACTCGGTCGGCGTTATCTCGGCTTCGAACTGTCGGCCGAATACACGCGGTTGATCAAGCAGCGGCTGCGCGGGATTGCACCCGGTCGACACGCTGGACGGTGCGCCCGAACCGCTGGTGAGTGCTCCGAGCACGGCGGCAGGTTGCACGCTGGAGAGCCGCGTCGAGCGGCGGCGCGGTCGCCGTACCCCTTCCAAGGTGTCCGGACAACCGACGCTGCCCGGGCTGGAATAACCACCGTGATCAGGTAACCCGCATGCGATTTGCCATCTGCAACGAGACATTTCAGGACTGGCCACTCGAGCGAGCGCTTCGTGCGGCCTGCGAGTACGGCTACACGGGCATCGAATTCGCGCCGTACACGATCCACAAGAACGCGTACGAGATCTCCGCCGCGCGGCGTTCCGAAGTGCGGCACCTAGTGGAAGCGCGCGGACTGGAAACCGTCGGCCTGCACTGGCTGCTGGCCTTGACGGAAGGCTACTACCTCACGTCGCCCGACGCCGCAGGTGCGGGTCAGGACCAGTGATTACCTGAGTGAACTGGTGCGGCTGTGCCGTGATCTGGGCGGGTCGGTTCTCGTGCTCGGCTCGCCCCAGCAACGGAACTTGCTGCCCGGTGTCACGCACGACGACGGCATGCAGTATGCCGCGGATGTGATTCGACGCCTGCTTCCCACGCTGGAAGATCTGCGGCGCAACGCTGGCCGTGGAACCGCTGGGCCCGGCGGAAGGCAATTTCCTGCTCACTGCCGACGCCGGACGCGCACCTGATCGACATGGTGGCCTCACCGCACTGCCGCTTGCACCTGGACGTGAAAGCCATGTCCAGCGAAGGGACAGCCGATCGACCAGATCATTCGCCGTCACGCGGCGACGCCTCCATCACTTTCATGCCAACGACGCGAATCGCCGCGGGCCGGGCATGGGTGACATCGACTTCGTGCCGATCCTGCGCGCCCTGCAGGATGTCGATTACCAAGGCTGGGTCTCGGTCGAAGTCTTCGACTACACGCCGGGTGTCGAGACGCTGGCCCGCGACAGCATCGTGTATCTGCGCGAGTGCCTACACAGACTGTCCGCTTAGCTGGACCGCGTCTGCTGGTTCTTCCGCGCCACGAGTCGCTCCGCAGCGGCAGTCAACCGACCCTGCTCCGCCGCTCGGTACTCGGCAGGACCTCCCATGTTGGCCACGGCCTGTGGCAGATAATCGATGGGGACCATCTCGATCGCGTCCCACGGGCAGATTTTCAACTCGTAGGCGTTGGACTTCCGGCGCGGCAGGCGAATGCACAGTTTGCAGCCAATGCACCGCTCCATGTCGATCTCACACCACGCGTGCGATCCCTTGACGCGCTGGTGGGTGATCAGGTGAATGCAATCGACCGGACAGACCTCCAACACGCTTCACAACCGGTGCAGTGTCCGCGTTGATGACGGCAATCGACTTGGGCAGCTTCTTCGGTACCGCCGTTTCGCCTTTCCGTGAGATCCTTGATGGTCAATCGACAAGTTCCTGGCGCCGCCGGCCACGCGTGGCGGCGGCCGTCCGACACGTTCACTCGGGAATGCACTCACCGCGCATGAGATCTGCGTAGCTCTGCCGAGTCCGCACGAGATGTGCCGTGCCCTGTCGCACCAGCACCTCGGCCGCCAGCGGCTTCGCATTGTAGTTGGAGGACATCACGAAACCCGTAGGCCCCGGCGCATTCGATCACCAGCCAATCGCCGACCGCGGCCACCGGCAAGGGGCGCGGCAGCACGAAGCCACCCTCTTCCTGCGTGAAGATGTCGCCCGACTCGCACAGCGGGCCGCCCACGACCACCTCCTGCGACATCGCGTCGCAGGTCTCCGTCGCGCGGAGCGATCGCCATGGGATGATAGGCACCGTAGAGGATCGGGCGGGCCAGATTGTTGAAACCGGCGTCGAGCAGGTAAAAGACGTGGCCGCCCGTCTGCTTGACGGCGCGGATCTCCGCGACGAGGTAGCCGCTCTCGGCCGACAGGTAGCGGCCCGGCTCGATCTCCAGCGACACGGGATGGCCGAACGCTCGTTCGAGCCGCTTCCGCGTGGCGTCCCACAGTTCGAAGTAGCCGTCGAGATCGACGTGCGTTTCGTTGGGGCGATACGGAATCGGCAGGCCGCCGCCGGCGCTGATCGAAGTCACCGACCGCCCGACAGCCATGGCCGCCTTTTCCATCGCCGCGCAGACCTGGGCCAGGTGCTCCAGGTCGGTTCCCGAGCCGATGTGCATGTGCAGCCCGGTCGACGCCCAGCCCATGGTGGTCGGCGCGTGACGCAAGCAGTCGTCGCAAGCTGCTCGTGCCAGATGCCGTGCTTGGACTGCTCGCCGCCGGTGTTGGTCTTCTGGCTGTGGCCGTGGCCGAAGCCGGGATTGATGCGCAGCGTGATCTTGCGGCCGGGGGCGCACTTCGCCCAGCTGGTCGATCATGTCGGGCGAGCCGCAGTTGACGTGGATGTCGTGCTCGAGGACCAGGCGCAGCGCCTCGTGGTCGAAAATGTCGGCCGTGTAGACGATCTGCGGCGGAGGCTGTCCGCCCGGCTGGTAGCCGGCGGCCAACGCCCGGTGGATCTCGCCGGCGCTCACCGCGTCGACCAGCACGCCGTGGCGGCGCATCAGATCCAGGATCGCCAGGTTCGAGCACGCCTTTCTGGGCATAGCGAATCACATCGAACGGCCGCAAATCGGCGATGCGCTCGAGGATCTTCGCTTCGTCGTAGACGTACGTCGGCGTCCCAAATCGCTCGACCAGCTCACTGATGGGCACCCCGGCAATTTCGGTCCGAAACAGGCAGACCGCAGACGATTCAGTCGACATGATTTCCCGCTCAAAGTTGACGTACGAGCCCCGCTGGGCTCCCTGTCAATCCCGGGGGAGCCGCGTGCGACACAGGCAAGTTACTCTGTGGCGTGCCGATCGTCAAAGCCTGTTCGCTTTCACCCGCATCGAAGCCAGTCCGCCGGAACCACCCTGGCCGGCGTTCTTGCGTCAGGGACGCGATACGGGCCAGCAGGGCGCTGGGGCGTCCGGGACCAGGCGAACTGCCGGCTCGTATTCGCCCGCCCGGCACAGTTCGTCGTCGACGCCCATTTCCGGCGCGTGCCGCTCGGGCGGCCACTGGACCCCATACTGGCGCAAAACCGCGGGCAGGACGGCGCTCAAAGGCTGGACATAGCCCGCCCGGACAGCGAACGCGGAGCGAGAAGATCGAGTAGCGATCATGAGCGAGGGCCTCCAGGTCGAGGGATTTCCCGCCATTCTACGCAGTAGTGTACATTTGTCAACTAGCGCGGCGAAGAGAGCCGCCGAGGCGGGACGACATGGCCCAGTTCGCGGGTCTGCGCGAGGGTGGAATCGAGGATGTCCGGCGCGTCGCACAGCCAGCCGTCGGGGCGGGCAAGAGGTAGCCCGGCGGACCGCGTCGGATCAGAATCCGCTGCCCGCAGGCTGGGCGGATTTCCCGAGCATTTCCAGCACGCCCGCGTCGACCCGCAACCGGCAGCCGATTCCATTTTCGAGCGAAGACACGGTCAGTGAAATACCATCACCGCCGCGCGCGGCTGCCATGATCTCGGCCATTCTTTGCGACTTCTCCGCCGACGGATCGAGACTCGACAGGAAGGCAGTCAGCGGCTTGACCGCCACGTGCAGGTGCACCGGCGGCACCGTCTGCTCGCCAGCCTCGACGGACCTGTCGATCGCTTGCTTGAGCAATTTGTCGCTGGCCTTCCCCAAGGCGAAATACAGACACTGAGGCCCGGTCCCGATGACCGCATCCAATTCGTTCCCCAGCACTTTGCGTGTTTCGGCATCGCGTTCGGAGATGGGGACGGTAAGTGTGTGGAAGTCGATGTCGCGGTGTTTATCCGCGTAGAACTTCACGTCCGGGACATCCGGTTGCTTGCGCGCGAGTTCGAACAGCTTCTGAAACGCGTCGGCCAAAGCTCGGCCATCGGCCACGCGCACGGCGGCCACGAACTGAAACGAATTTGGAGCCAGCACGACGCTGGCACCGACTTCCGCCTTCCCTTCCTTCACCGTCCGGTCGATGACATCCAGCACGCCGGTGACGACGTCCTTCATGGCTTGAGGCGCATTGGGATCGCGATCGATACCCCGAAGTGATTTCTTGCGGAGATAATCCAAGACCGCCTGCACGTACTCGGCACTCTGTGGCGAGACGCACGCCCCGCCCTGGAGAGTGGCCGCCGCGTCGCCGACCACGAAGCCGGAGTGGATCGATCGATGGTTCGACAGGAGGCTCAGTTGGTTCGCCAGCGCGGAGCCAGGCACGGTCGTGACCTGGAAATCCAAAAAGGTCTGGCCGTGCTGGCTATCCAGGGCCCATCCCAAAGTGATCTGATCGGATTCGTTTACCAGGGCGTTGGCCGTCGACTTCAAGCCGTCTTGCAGCAACTCCAAGAACGGACCGTCAATTTCTGGATCGTCCAGCTTGGCCGACCTGGCGTCCGAATCGATCTTGGCGTGGAGTTGAAACAGGCCCAGGTCTCGCAGATTCTGGGGAATGTTGTGCACATGCAGACGCAGCGCAACACTGTATTGCCGGTCGAGACCACCCAGCATGGCGACCGGGTCGAGCGGCAGATTCTTGAGATGCCGGGGGTGATCGGAAAAATACACCCACTCGCCCTGCTGCTTGAGATACGCACCTTGTCCCAAGTTGAGTTTCTGGATGCCATCTCCCAGGTCATCCACGTCTGCGTTGTACTTCTCCCGCACAACCTGGAGCACCTTTTTCAGATCGGGAACGGCCAGGAAGCCGACTCCCTTGGGTTCGTCATCCTCGATCGTGATGAGGACTCCCAGCGGTTTGGTGCGATCCAGATCCTGCACAAACGACATCCCTGCCATCTGCACGAAACCGCCCACGTCCGAACGCCCCACGAGATTGGTCAAGTAGGCGAAATCGCTCATCAAATGATCGACGCTGGCGATCGACAGCACGGCGACCGGCTTGGACGGATCGGCCGCCCCAGCTGGCGACGCGGCCAGGGACGCCACGAGGGCCGTCGGGAGCCACAGCAGCCAGGGCAAGCCACGCGTCAGTTTAGTCACCAAGAGATTCTCCCTACGCGTAAGAAACAGTGGGCACGTGTACCGAGGGGACGTGGTGGTTCCAAGGCTGGTGGGGTCGGGCGGGCAGCGTCCGCGGCAACACACACGACGCCCGCTGGAGCGGCACCGCAGAGACAGCCCCGGACAGCCGGCGCCCGTCAACCCGGACTTATACCCAATCCGGGCTCAGCGAGTTTTAGATTTCGGTGGGGGGAAGCCGCTTCGGGCCACCGCCCCCGCTTCTGCCGCCCACCCGTGCCTCGGGGAGAATTGCGGGCCTGGGAGGCCCCTGCGCCATCCGATACCACGGCGGCGGACCGGCGCATGCACAGCCCGACCGAAAGTGTAGCCGCCCGCGCAGACGCCGACACACGCCAGGCAACGCACAAGAGAAACCGGCCGAAAACTCAGCGAAAACGCACGTCCGGGCGCAAGGGCATGACAGCGCAGTTCGCCGGTGGCCACTCATCCTTTTGTCAGCGGGACAAAACTGCACGTACCGATGGCAGGAAGCGATCGCCCCCAGGCGGCTATCGCTCGCGATACGTGATGCGACCTTTGGTCAGATCGTACGGAGAGAGTTCCACGCGAACCTTGTCGCCGGGCACGATGCGAATAAAGTGCTTGCGCATCTTGCCGGCCACGTGAGCCAGCACCTCATTGCCCGTGTCCAACTGCACGCGAAACCGCGTGTTGGCAAGAGCTTGAGTCACAGTTCCCTCAACTTCGAGGGCTTCCTCCTTCTTCGCCATACCTACCTCCCGAGAACGCCACGAAACAGAAACCGACGAGTCCACCAGCAATACCGGACCACCTCGGTCCAGCGACACCGCGAAACTCCCCAGTCGGCCACCTGGAATCCCGCACCCACGTCGCTCGATATGCGTCGGCTGAACCCGGATACAGTATACCCGCTGAAAAACGTGAATCCAGGCCAACTTCGGCTCCACATCTGGACCCCCGCCCGCCGCCGAATACGATGAAGAGCACACCGGAACCAACTCCCCACCTTCGGCCAGAATACCCATGTCCGAGCCTGTTTCGTCGCAGATCGAGTCGGCCATCGGGGCGGCCATGGCGCCGGATCGCTACCGGCTGCGCGCTCGCTGGCAGACCCTGGTGGCCGCGGCGCAGCAGGGCCAGCGAGCACCCCGACCACTGGGACGAACTGCAGCGGCCACTCGCGCAGTCCGCGGCCCGTCGGGCGGCCCGACAGACGAATTTGCCCCCGATCACCTACGACGAATCGCTGCCCATCCATGCCCGCCGTCAGGAGATCGCCGCGGCCATCGCGAAGCACCCGGTGGTCATCGTGTGCGGCGAGACCGGGTCGGGCAAATCGACCCAACTGCCCAAGATCTGCCTGGAGATGGGGCGCGGCGTGGACGGCCTGATCGGGCACACGCAGCCTCGACGGCTCGCCGCCCGCACCATCGCCGCCCGGCTGGCCGAGGAACTGCGGTCGCCCCTCGGGCAGGACGTCGGCTTCAAGATCCGCTTCACCGACCGCACGCGGCCGGAAACCTACGTCAAGTTGATGACCGACGGCATCCTGCTGGCCGAGACGCCCGACGACCGGTTTCTGAATCAGTACGACACGATCATCCTGGACGAAGCCCACGAGCGGTCGCTGAACATCGACTTCCTGCTCGGCTACCTCCGACGCCTGCTCCCGCAGCGACCGGAACTGCGGTGCATCATCACGTCGGCCACGATCGACGCGGCCCGGTTCCGCGATCATTTCGTGCCAGTCACGGGCGAGACGCCGGTGATCGAAGTCTCCGGACGCACCTATCCGGTCGAAGTCCGTTATCGCGCCGCCGGAACGGCTGCCGGACGAACCGGAGCCGGAGGTTGCCGATCAGATCGTGGCGGCCGTCGAGGAACTGGTTCGGGAGCGAGCCGGGTGACATCCTGGTGTTCCTGCCGACGGAGCGCGACATTCGCGAAACGGCCGTCGTGCTGGGACGACGGCATCGCTCGCGGCGGACGATTCCCTGGAGATCCTGCCGCTGTATGCCCGGCTGCCCGGCCAAGGAACAGAACCGGGTCTTCGAACCGCACACGCAGCGGCGCGTCGTGCTGGCCACCAACGTGGCCGAATCGTCGCTGACGGTTCCGGGAATTCGTGCGGTCATCGACACCGGCACGGCGCGCATCAGCCGCTACTCGCCGCGCTCCAAGGTCCAGCGACTGCCGATCGAGGCCGTCTCGCAGGCCTCGGCCGATCAGCGCAAAGGACGCTGCGGCCGGCTCGGTCCCGGCATCTGCATTCGACTCTATCGCGAAGAAGACTACCTGGCCGCGAACGCGTACACGACTCCGGAGATTCGCCGCACGAACCTGGCGTCGGTCATCCTGCAGACGCTCGCCCTGAAGCTGGGAGCGATCGAGGAATTTCCGTTTCTCGACCCGCCCCGCGCCGACGCCATTCGCGACGGCTACAAGACGCTGTTCGAACTGGGGGCCATCGATCGCCATCGCGCGCTGACGCCGTTGGGCCGCGAACTGGCACGCCTGCCCGTCGATCCGCGCGTCGGCCGCATGATCCTGGCCGCCGACGAACGGAATTGCCTGGAAGAAGTGCTGATCATCGCCGCCGGCCTGGAAGTGCAGGACCCGCGCGAGCGGCCGGTCGAGAAAACCGAAGCGGCCGACCAGTGCCACGCCAGTTCGTCGGACGAACAGTCCGACTTCTTCAGCATCCTGAAACTGTGGGACTTCTATCATCACCTGAAGCGAGACGCTCTCGCGCAGTCAGCTGCAGAAAGCCTGCCGGCAGAACTTCCTCTCCTACAACCGGCTGCGCGAATGGGCCGACATCTACCGCCAGCTGCGGAGGCTGGTGGAGGAGAGTGGCCGCCACCTGCATCCGCGCCACGACGACTACGACACGGTCCATCAGGCCCTGCTCTGCGGCCTGCTCTCCGGCATCGCCTACCGCAGTGACACCTACGAGTACACAGGAGCCGGGCGACAACCGGCTGCACCTCTGGCCCGGTTCGGCGCTGTTTGCCCAGCGCCCGAAATGGATCATGGCCGCCGAACTGGTGGAAACCAATCGCCGCTATCTGCCGCGTCGTGGCGCGGATCAATCCCGGACTGGATCGAGCCATTGGCCGGGCACCTGGTGAATCGCGACCTACGACGAGCCGCACTGGGACGGCCGTTCGGGCTCGGCCCTGGTTTTCGAACGTGTGTCGTTGTTCGGATTGCCCATCGTGCCGCGGCGACGCGTGCCGCTCGGTCCGGTCGATCCCGCCACCGCGCGGCAACTCCTGATTCAACACGGGCTGGTCGAAGGCGGACCTCGGCAAGAAACCCGCCTTCCTCGACGCAGAACCAGCAACTGTTGCGCGAGATCGAGCAGCTGGCCGCCCGGCAGCGCCGCACCGACTGGATCGTCGGGCAGCAAGACACTCTACGAGTTCTACGATCGGCGATTGCCGGACGATGTCACCGACCTGCAGCACCTGTTGCGCATGGCTCCGCAAGACGTCGAGCGGCACCGCCGTGCTCGACATGCGCCGCGAAGATCTGCTCGGCGACAGCGATACCCAGGATGCCACAGTTCAGTATCCCGATGCGGTGGCCATTCACAAGACGCGATTTCCCCTGCAGTATCGATTCGAGCCGGGCGACAATCAGGATGGCATCACGATGACGGTGCCGCAAACCGCGATCAATCAGATTTCGCATGCGGAGATTGACTGGCTCGTGCCCGGACACTTGGAAGAGAAGATCACCGCTCTGATCCGATCGCTCCCCAAAGCGATTCGTCGCGGGCTCGTCCCGGCTCCCGACACTGCCCGCAAGGTAGTCCCGGAGTTGGCCTTCGGACAGGGTCCGTTCCTGCCTACGCTCGCCCGCGTGCTGGAAAAAATCAGCGGTGAACGCATTCCCGTGGACGCCTTCCAGTTGGATCGCCTGCCACCCCATCTGGTCATGAAGATCCGGGTGGTGGATGAACGAGGAAAGACTCTGGCTATCGACGAGAGCCTGGATCGACTGCGCGGACAATTCGCCGCTCAGCCGGCCGCAGCCGCCGGCCAGCTCGAGGACGGGGCGTGGAACCACCCGACGACGCGCGAGTGGGATTTCGGGAACTTGCCGTCGGAAGTGATGATTACCCGTGGCGGCCTGCGGGTACCGGCCTACCCTGCCGTGCTCGACCGGGAAGATGGAGTTGTCGTGCGACTGGTCGACACGGCCGATCGGGCCCGCCGTGAGTCGCGGGCTGGTATGTCGCCGCCTGTACTACCTTGCCCAACGCAAGTCGTTGCAGTCGCACGTAGCTTGGCTTCCCCGGCTGCGCGAAATCAAGTTGCTGGCGGCGAACTTGCCCGGTCGCCAACCTCTCGAGGACCAACTCGCGCTGCTGGTTGCCGATCGCGCGTTTCTCACCGAACCGGAGCTGCCGCGTACGCAGGCCGAGTATCAGCAGCGGCTGAATGAGGCGGCAGCCCGCGCCGGGCTGGCTGTGCAGGACCTCACGACGCTGGTCCACCCGTTGTTCGAATCTCTGCACGCCGCGCGCCTCGCGCTGGAAAAACTCCCCGCGGCACGTTGGCCGCAGCCTGTTCAGGACGTGCGCCGGCAGATCGATGCGTTGATCCCGGCGGGATTTCTGACCGGGACACCCTGGACGTGGCTGTGCCACTTCCCGCGCTACCTCCGCGCCATCGTGCTTCGCTTGGACAAGATCCAGCACGGTGGTTACGAGCGCGATCAACAGGCCCTCCAACAACTGGAACCGTGGATCACCGCGCACGATCAGCGTGCGGCTCTGCACCAGCAGCGCGGGGCGTTCGACGCGCAGTTGGTGGTGTTTCGCTGGATGCTCGAGGAACTCCGCGTCTCCTTGTTCGCGCAACAACTGGGCACCAGCATCCCGGTTTCGTTCCAACGTCTGGAAAAGCAATGGGGCCAAGTGTCCCCGTAGAGCAAGCGTCCCGCTTGCTCAGGCGTCATCCCAACCGCCTTCGTTCCGGGCGGTGCCCGCCCAAGCGAGACGCTTATGCGACGTAGAGCAAGCGTCCCGCTTGCTCAGGCGTCATCCCAACCGCCTTCGTTCCGGGCGGTGCCTGCCCAAGCGAGACGCTTATGCGACGTAGAGCAAGCGTCCCGCTTGCTCGGGCGTCATTCCCATCGTAGCGCACGCATCCCGTGTGCCCCCAGCATCACACGCACCCGACGTTCCGGTCCGCGGGTCACAAGGCCCGTCCATAAATCGCCGCCTTCACACTGGCGAAACTTTGACGATTATGCCGATAAGGGGAATTGGCACACGTCGGGTCTCGGCAGGTCCCTCCGCGGTGCGGTGTGGAAATTCGTCACAAGTTCAATCGTGCGAGGTGATATGAGCGTCAGCCCTCCGGCCCAACCGCATCTCCCGCACTGGACAAATCGCACGTCTGCCGAGTGCTCCGTGCCACCCGTCGCGACTACCCAGGAGCAGATCGTCCAGGCCACGCGAGCCGAAGTCAGCCAGCTAGCAGGCGAAATCGCCGCCTTGGCGCGGCAGGGCCTGACGCGGGAGCAGTACTTCGCGGAGTTCCTGTCGCGCATCGTGCAGGCGCTGGCCTCTGTGGCCGGTGCCGTGTGGATCCAGGAAGGGGATCAGCCGCTCGCCAGGAAAGCCCACATCAACTGGGCGCACGTGGTGACGCCCGCAGCGCAGTCCGCTCACCGGCAAACGCTGCAAGCGATGATCGCGGATCAGAGATTGTTATCGCTGCCACCCTGCAGCGGTGCCGCGGAGGACGACTCCCCGAATCTGACCAACTATCTGTGGCTGGCCGTTCCGGTCCAGGTGGATCAGCAGATGACGGCGGTGATCGAGGTGTTTCAACGTCCCCATCGAGGGCCGGTCACCGAACGCGGATACGCGAGGTTTCTGGCAGACATGGCGCAGCTGGCGGGGAAGTTCCTCGGCGATCATCGTCTCGGGCAGTTGTTGCAGCAACAGCAGTGGTCGGAGCAGTTGGTGCAATTCTCGACAGCGATTCATCGCCACCTGGGTGTTCACAATACATCTTTTGCCATGGTGAACGAAGCGCGGCGACTCAGCGGTTTTGACCGTGTGAGCCTGATGCTGGGACATGGGAGGTCATCTCGCATCACGACCGTCAGTGGACTGGACCGCATTGATCGTCGTGCCCGGCACATCCGCCAGTTGACGCAGGTGGCGGCCCAAGTAATGCGGACGCGCGAACCGCTCTGCCTGGGTGAGCAGGCGGAGAATCTTCCACCGCAGATCGAGGCGGCCTGGAACGCATATGTCGATACGTCCCATTCGCGGCGCTGCCTCGTGATTCCCCTGTTCCCGATCGGTCATGAGGAACCGTCTCGGTCGGATGCTGCACCGGTGGGCGGGTTGATTTTTGAGCAGCTTGCGGAAGGGTATCGCGACGCCCAACGCGATCAGCACGCGCATGCGCTGGCTCGGCATGGTGCGCTGGCGTTGGCGAACGCTCTGGAACACGAACGGCTGTTTCTGTTGCCGGTGTGGCGCGCGTTGGGCACTGGTCTGGAATTGATCGGCGGCCGGTATTTCTCCAGGACCCTGGCGGCGGTTGTGCTGCTGGTGGCGACCGCCGTGGCGCTGACGAGCGTGCCGTCGGAGCTCACGGTGTCAGCGCGCGGTCAGGCCCAATCGACGGCGCGGCAGACCGTATTCGCCCGCGAGAACGGTGTGATCACGCAGGTTCCGGTGGAGCACGGACAGCTGGTGCACGCTGGCCAGCTGCTGCTGGAAATGCGCAACACGGACCTGGAAGTGGAAATTACATCGTTGGTGGGCAAGCTGACAACGACGCGCGAACAGATGCTGTCGCTTCAGCGAACCTTGCTCGACAACCCGCGACTGGACAGTGTCGAACAGAGCCGGCTGTCGGGCGACTTGCTGCAGCTGCGTCAAGTGGCAGACAGCACCGAGCGACAGCTGGCCTTGGTGCGTCACAAGGAAGAGCAGCTCCAGATTCGCGCCGACCATGCCGGCCAGGTTGTGACCTGGCATATTCGCGAGAAGCTCCTGCATCGACCGGTCCAGAAAGGGCAGGCTCTGCTGGCCGTCGTGGATCCAGCCAGTGATTGGGAACTGGAATTATCCGTGCCCGAACGCCACATCAGCTACATTCTCGACGCGGCGACACGCTCCCCCGATCCGCTCCAGGTGAGCTTCGTGCTGTCGTCGTATGCGGGACAGACTTTCGAAGGTCGACTGACGGAGATTGACCGCGTGGCGACGGCCCGGGACGACGAGGGCAGCTCGGTACGTATCCGCGCAGCCATTGATCGGAACCAGCTGCCGGAGCTGCGGAGCGATGCCACCGTCGTGGCGCGAATCCACTGTGGTGAACAACCGTTGGGTTATGTCTGGTTTCACGACTTGATCGACACGGTGCGAACGAAGGTGTTGTTCTGGCTGTAAAGGGTCCACGATGATGCAGTCCCCAGTCTGGACGTTGGTGACGATCCTGGTTCTCACCAGCGGACCACCGGCTGACCGTCCGGTCAGCGGCGTGGTCGGCGCGAAGGAGGGTGATGCCGTCATTCCGCAATGCCAGATCTTTCTGATCGATGATGTCAAGGTCCCGGCGCGAAGCGGGGGCTCTCGCGGCGGTATCCGTGCGGGAAGGGAACAACGTGCGTGCCGGTCAGTTGCTGGCCCGCATCGACGATCGCGACGCCCAGTACGCCAAGCTGGCCGCGGAACTCAAACGGGACGCGGCATTGGCCAAAGCGGAGGACGACATCGAGATTCGCTACTCGCAGGCGTCCTTGGGTGTGGCCGACGCGGAGCTGAGCCAAAGTGAAGACATCAACCGGCGATCGCCGGGTACGGTGTCGGTTGCCGAACTGCGGCGGCTCAAACTCACGCGCGAACGAGCCGCCTTACAGATCGATCGCAGCCAACTCGACGTGAAAGTCGCCGGCTTCACCGCCGACATCGAAAAGACGGCGGTGGCCGCCACGGAAGACAGCATTGAACGCCGCAAGATCACCGCGCCGTTTGACGGCATGGTGCTCGATCTGCTGCGTCACGAGGCGGAGTGGGTGAGTGTCGGGGAACCGGTGTTGCGGATTATTCGTCTCGACCGCCTGCGCGTCGAAGGGTTCTTCCCGATGCGCCAGTACAACCCGGAAGAAATGGTCAATCGCCCGGTGACCATCGAACTGGAACGGGCCCGCGGCGAGAAGGTGCGACTGCCCGGGACCGTCGTGTTTGTCAGCCCGGTGGTGCAGGCGGGGGACAAGTACCGAGTCCGTGCGGAAGTCCAGAACCGGGTGCTGGAGAATTCCTGGCTGCTCGGACCGGGCATGACCGTGGCCATGACGATCCATACGCACGATCCTCCCCCCGCCGCGGCCGTCGTTCCGTCCACGAAGTGATGGCGACCGGCACTTCCGGAAAGCACAGCGAACCGCATGATCGCCCCCGATGACCTGTTGCAGAGCAGTTCCGAGCGCCCGCTGCGGCTGCGGTTGCGCAGCGACGTCGAGGTCTGCCGCCAGACCTACGGCGGACGGCCGTATTGGATGGTCAAGGACCCGCTCACTCTGCGGTTCTACCGTTTCGAAGACGAAGAGTACGCAATCCTGCGGATGATCGATGGTCGGTCGAGCCCGGCGGAAATCCAACGCCAGTTCGAGAATCAATTCGTCCCGCAGCGACTGCCGCTGAGGCACCTGGAGTCGCTGGTCGCCCGTCTCTTCGATCAGGCCCTGCTCGTTTCGGATGCGCCGGCCCAGGGGGAGCGACTGTACCAGCGGTGCCGGCGCCGGAAGTGGCAGGACCTGAGAGCCGCCTGCGCCAACATCCTGTGCCTGCAGCTGCCAGGTGTGAATCCCGATGCGCTGCTCACCAGGCTGAACCGGCAGATCGGGTGGATTCTCGATCTGCCCTGCGTGGTGGCCAGCCTGTTGCTGATCGTGGCAGCGATCCTCCTGGTGGCCGTGCAATTCGATGTGTTCACGCAACGCCTGCCCGGGTTTCACCAGTTTTTCGGCGCTCACAACTGGCTGCTGTTGGCTCTTGTGCTCAGCGGCACGAAGATCCTGCACGAGTTCGGGCACGGCCTGGCCTGTAAACGGTTGGGCGGCGAGTGTCATGAACTGGGGTTGATGTTTCTGGTGTTCACACCGTGCCTCTACTGCAATGTCTCCGATTCGTGGATGATCCCCGGCAAATGGCGGCGTGCCGCGGTGGGCGCGGCCGGAATGTATTGCGAACTCGTGCTGGCCGCCAGCTGCACGTTTCTGTGGTGGTTCAGCGACGTGGGTTGGCTGCATTACCTGTGCTTGAACGTCATGTTCGTGTGCTCCATCAGCACGCTGTTGTTCAACGCCAATCCACTGATGCGCTACGACGGGTACTTCATCCTGTCTGACTTGCTCGAGATCCCGAATCTGCGTCAGAAGGCGTCCGCCGTACTCGCACGCTGGCTCAGTCGCTGTGTGACCGGTGTATCCCAGCCATCCGATCCGTTTCTGCCCACTCGTCGCCCCGCGATCTTTGCCGTGTACGCGCTGGCAGCCGCGGTGTATCGCTGGATCGTCGCAGTGGGGATTCTATGGTTCCTGTATCGAGTACTCGAGCCGTACGGTCTGAAGATCGTCGGTCAGTTGCTCGTGGCCATGTCACTCTTCAGCCTGGTGTTCCGACCCGTTGGGAAGTTGGCGACGTGGTTGAGTGTGCCCGGGAGGACTCGCCAAGTGAACGTGTTGCGCGGGGTATTTTCGCTGTGCGGGTTGGCAGCCGTGTTGGCAGTTGCCGGTGGGGCACCGCTGCCGTTTTACGTCACATGCGCCGTGCAGGCACAGCCGCGAGCTGCAACGTCGGTGTATGCGGATGTGCCGGGCATGCTGACATCGATCCACGTCCGCCCGGACGAGCGTGTTCGGCGCGGGCAAGTACTGGTCAGGCTCCAGAACAGCGAAATCGAGCTGGCCGTGCTGCATCTGCAGGGCGAGCGGGAACAGTTGGCCGCCCGATTGACGGCGCTCCAGTTGCAGGCTTACACGGACGAGAAGGCGTTGCAGGAGATGTCTGAAGTTTCCGAAGCGATCGCGGCTCTCGAGCAGCATTTGCGACGGCGGCAGGAAGACCTGCAGCGCCTGACGATCACGGCGCCGTGTGACGGCGTTGTGCTGGCAGCCGCCGCCCGTTCCAACCGACGACGATACGGAGCGACTTCCGACGTGGACCGGACACCCGTTGCAGCCGACCAATCTGACGGCCACCCTGACGGCAGGTGTGCTGATCTGCCAAATCGGCAATCCGCAGGAATGGGAAGCCATTCTGGAGATCGACGAGCAGGCCATGGAATTCGTGCAAGCGGGACAAGCGGTGACGATGACGATGGATCAACGGCGCGGCGAGCGGCTGACGAGCCACATTGCGCAAGTGTCCCGCTCCGACCGACAGGCCACGCCAACCGGTTCCTCGGATACGCGGGAATACAACGGCTCGCCGCCGGCGCCCGCCCTGCGGCGCCCGCCGCGTCCGTCCCATACGTACCAGGCCAGCGTGCCATGGCAGCCGGATCATGGTATCGTGCTGGCGGGCGGTCGCGGAGAAGCCAGGATCCGTGTGGGATACCGATCGGCTGGCCAGCGGCTTTGGGACGCCTTGTGTCGCACTTTTCATTTCGAGTTGTAGAGATGCCCATGCCCATGCAAGCGGTCGTCTTTGATCTGGACGGTACCCTGCTGGACTCGTTGGCCGATATCGCCAATGCCGGCAACGCGGTCCTCCGATCCCACGGTTTTTCCCCCCACCCCGTCGACGCCTATCGCCTGTTCGTGGGTGACGGAGTCGGGCGCCTGGTGCACCGAGTCGTGCCCGAAGCCTACCAGCACGATCGGGTCCTGCTCGAGACCTTTGTGCGCGAGTTCGTCGAGCAATATCACAAGAGCTGGAACGTGGAATCGCGACTGTACGCTGGCATCACCGAGTTGCTGGACGAGCTCGTCCAACGACAAGTGCGTTTGGCGGTGCTGTCCAACAAGCCACAAGCGGCGACGGAGCAGTGCGTTGGCTATTACTTGGCGCGATTCGCCTTCGCCGCCGTGCTTGGCCAGCAGGCGGACCGCCCGCCCAAACCGGACCTGACCGGCGTGCGTGAGATCCTGGAACGGTTGGGGTTGCCGGCCGAGGCATGCTGCTACGTGGGGGACACAGGGGTCGACATGCAGACGGCACGGCGCGCGGGGATGTTCGCCGTGGGGGCGACGTGGGGCTTTCGCGAGGCGGCCGAGCTGGTGGCAGCGGGCGCACAGCAACTGATCGATCATCCGTGCGAACTGCTGCCTCTGCTCGGGTCATTGCCGTAGGCCGGAACGAGCGTAGCGCCGTTCCGGCATCGTGGTTCCGTGCGGCGCCCCCGATGGCAGCCGGAACGGCGCTGCGCTAGTTCCGGCCTACCGTTGCCGCGCAGACTATCCGTGCAGAAACCGGTGGTGCAAAGCGGCGATGGCGGCCAGTGCGGGTGAGCCGCCGGCCTGCGCGGATTGGCACAGCTGTTCGAAGACTTCGTCGTAGGCACTGACCGGCAACATCCCCAGATCCCATCCAGCGCGATAGTAATACACATACGCCTCGCGATGGGCTTTTCGTTGACTTGCCTGGCGGGCCAGCGAGATCCAGTGTTGCTGCACGCGACGGCGCATCGTATCGCGGGTCGTTGTCCAGGAAGATGGGCAGGTAGGGGTCCTGCCGCTGCTGCGTGGTCAAGTGGTCGGACAGGATAGCCAGCCGCGACGCCGCGAATTTTCCATAGCCTTCGTCGAACCAATGCGAGCGAAATCGCAGCGTGTCGTCGGAGAACCAGGACGTTTGCAGTCCGGCCAGGTAGCGTTGCACGGCCAGACAGCGACTCACCCCGCCGCTCGGCAGCCCAGCCGGCGATGTCGAAGGCCCAGCCCAGATCGCGGCGGTTCTCGAGCACTGCGGTCGCCTCCGCTTCGGCCGCCTGCCAGTCCTGCGCGAACACGTCACCGGGGACATCCGCGATCTTGTTCACCAGGTGCTGGCGCGCGGCGGCAGGGATGCGATCGGTGTCGAATAACCAGCTGACAAACTCCGGTTCCCACGACACACCCAATTCCTGGGCCAGGGCGGACTCGCCCCGCGACTTGAGCGGGCTGTCCAGATGCCCGAGGATGCGATCGCGGCGGACCGCGAACTCGGCAATTCCCGCGGCGGCCAGCACATCCAGGAGTGAGCGCGTCTCGGGGCGCAGCATCGCTCCCCGTCCACTGGCCAGAAGCGAGGAACGAACCGCTCGCGCCGCGCCATGAATTGCCGAGCCCATTCGGCTAGGCGATAGACCTCCGATTCCGCAGGCTCGGCTTCCGCAAAGGTGGCTCGGTGCGGGTACATCACGCGCACCGCCGCGTCATACAGCAGCCCTTCCGCCAGCGAGTTGGCCGTACGGGATCCAGTCGCCGCCGCCGTGCGACCACTGCACCAATTCGGAAACCGTGCCGTCGGCCGCGATCCGCAGGCACAACCAATCCCCGTAGTCGTTGCCGATGATCGGCAGTGTGTCGGGCAACATGAATCCCGCCCAGATGGAGCCCGGGCACGGGGTCCAGCAGTTGCTCGGGGGTCTGAGCTCGACAGAACTCGGCGCCGCCCGACTCCTGCCACACCTGTTCATCCAGCCAGGCGCGGACATCGTCGGCCAGCCGCAGCGAGTAGCGGTTTTCGATTTCAGTTGACCAACGGCCGCTCATGGCGGTCCTCGACATGCATGCAGACGTGGCGGTGCGTGGCCGACTAACTACCAGGCCGTCGACGGAGGGCAACTGGCCATCGTCGCGTAAAGGAAGCTTACGAGGTTGTGTCAGAATCTCCAAGTCCGATCGCTGTCGCGCCTCATCAAAATACGCCTCGGAACACTCCAGTTCGGCGATTTTCAGCGTGTTCTGGATCCACATCAGCCGTGCCGCCACCGGCTGCCGCAGGCCGATGACGGACAGTGCGACGTCCAGGATCTCGCGATCGGTCTCGTAGTCGAGCGGGACCATGGCGGCCGTGGCGTGACTGCCCGTCAGGCAGTTGGTGCGGGTGGCCTGCACGTCCATTTCCCGCACGATGCTGACTGCGGCAGAACTCGACCAGCCCGATTCCGGTGGCGTTGCCACCCGAGTGCCGGCGTCAAACCGCGGACCACGATGTACTTGATCTTCGGGAACTCGTCGTCGCGCGAGGCGTGCTCCAGGTACTTGCGGCCGACCACATTCGTGTCGAGCCCGGCGCCGCTGACGTCCTTGCCGATCTCGTCGATCAGCAGCACATCGGCGCGGTCGAAGGGCAGTTTCGGCAGCCACTGCCGGGCTTGCCGCAGCAGTGCACGTTCGCGGACCTCGAACTCGTCCGGAGCGACCACCTCAATGTGGGCCGTCTCGTCGTAGGCGTTCTCGACGATGGCCAGGCCGGCCACGATGTTGCACCGCTGCAAGCACCTCGCGGGCCACGCTGCGCACGATCTGGCCGAAGCTGAAGTCCTGAATGGCCTGATGGTAGACCAGCGCGCCGGCGTGCTTGCCGAGGCCGATCAGCATCATCTTCATCAGCCCGCTTTCGATGTCGCCCACAAACCGCGTGTGCGGCTTGATGCGCCCGCACACCAGCACGTGGTCGGCCTCGGACGCGCAGCGGTCGAAGTGGACCGGAAACCCTTCCGCCGCCTGGCAGACGATCACCGTCTCCATGCTGGAGCGGATCGGGCAGCCGCAACTCGCTTCCGTGATCCCGTAAGCGGCCAGAATCCGCCGCTGTCCTTCGGCCGTCCCGCCGCCATGGCTTCCCATGGCCGGCACGATGAACGGTTCGGCGCCCAGCCGTTGGAGATGTCGCACCGTGCTCTGCAGGATCACGGCCAGGTTGGCAATCCCGCGACTGCCCGCCGAGACGGCCACGCGTTGGCCCGGGCGCACGCGGTCGCCCAGACAAGCCGCTTCGAGAGCCGCTTTCACGGCCGCGGCGACGTCGTCGACGCGCGGACGCGGAAAGTGCTGGCGAAGGCGAAACACACGCGGATATCTGGACATAGAGGAAATGGCCATTCGGCGAGCGGGCCCCTGCTATTCAACCGAGGGCAAGATGACATCATCCAGCCAGTACTTCTTGAGCGTCCGCACGAGGTCCAGGAATTTCTCCAAGTTGACGGGCTTGATGATGTAGCCATCGACCTTGAGAGAATCGCACTGCAGCTTGTCGTCCGCCGCATCCGACGCCGTCATGACGACCACCGGGATATCCTTGAGTCCGTCGTGCGACTTCACCTCGTGCAGCACTTCCAGGCCACTCCTCTTGGGAAGCATCAGGTCCAGCAGGATCAGGTCGGGCCGAGGCGCCAGGGCGAACTTGCCCCGCTGAAAGATGAACTCCAACGCCTCTTCACCGTCGCGAACCAGTGTCAGTCGGTGCCGGAATCCACCATGCTGCAATGCGCCGATCGTCAGTCGAGCGTCCACCAGTCGAGTCCTCGACCAGCAGAATCTCCATCGGACGGCCGACGGTCGATTGGTCACTCATCGATTCCTCTCGCCGCGCAGCCCGCATGCACTGACCAGGAATGCCCCCACATCACGATTCGCCGCACCGTCGTACGTGCACCCTAAACCATGCGATCCGCGCCGTCAAGCATCTGCGGGGGGTGCGGTCCTGGCTCAGCCCGTAATGAGTATCGCAGGATACACCACAGCGCGGCGAGCCCGTCGCGCCAGCCGATTTTCTTTCCTTCGGCATAGGATCGTCGGGCGTAACAGATCGGTCGCTCGTAGAACCGCACCCCAGGCTGCCTGACAAGCTTGAAGGTCAACTCGATTTCAATCCCAAATCGCTTCTCGCGCAGCGTGTGCACCATGTTCTGAATCAACTCGCGACGAAACATCTTGTAGCAGGTCTCGACATCCGTGAACCGATATCCCGACGCCAGGACCGCGCACAGCGTGATGATCTGATTGGCACCCTGGTGCCACAGCGGCGACACAGGGCGATCATTGTGAATGAACCGGCTGCCGTACACCACATCCGCCTCGTCCGCGATGATTGGCTGCAACAGCAGACGCAAGTCGCGCGGGTCGTACTCCATGTCCGCGTCCTGGATCACCACCACGTCGCCGCGTGCTGCGGCCAGTCCCGTTTTGAGGGCCGCGCCTTTTCCCTGATTGTGTTCGTGCAGAATGACGCGACAATCCGCGTCTTGCTCTAATCGCGCAAGCACATCCCGAGTGCCGTCTGTGCTGCCGTCGTCCACCAGGACCATCTCCAGCGGTAACTGCGTCGCACGCACGCGGGCAACCACCTGCTCGACCGTTTGCGCCTCGTTGTACACCGGGATCACGACCGACAGCAGAAAGCCGACAGGAAGACGGTAAACGCCCAGTTGCCGGCAGACATCGTCACCCAACACCGTGTACATCAATTCAACACGCTCGGCCCAGGATAGGGGGCCGTTGTCCTGCAGGAGTCGCTGCGCAAGTTCAGCCCAGGAACGGTTGGTTCGCGCATCCTGCGGCGCAGGACACGATGACGAAGAAGATGAAGAAGAGGTTGTGGAATCCACGGGATCTTACTGCACCATGACAACAGAACCATGAAACGGGGCGACCAACAACTCGATTCCAGTGTACTCTACCGCCATTCTCATGACCAACTGCCTGTGGCGGCCACGTTGCGTTGCGTGCCAACGCTCCATGTCCCGCATGGCTGCACCGTGTGCGGTCGATCGATGCCATACAACATCAGGAGTGCGCCGTCAACACAGCAACCCGCGCACAAATCTTTCGCGATGGATCGAACGCGTGCGCGTCGCGCCACGCAGCGGGACGAGGAATAAAATCTCGTATTCGAAAAAACTCTCGCCAAGGTTGCTTGACAATCCGTTTTCACTCGGCACAATGTGTCAGTTATCAGACAGCGTTCAGTGACTGTGAGCATCTTGTTGGTTCGCTATCGAGCGATGAAGTTCGTGGATCGTTGAAAACAGAGCGGACTGTTTCATTGCTTGCTCAATCACAATCGAGCACATGTGCAGCGAACGGTTAGGGACCGTAATTTTCTCGAGGTGTCCCCGTCTGGCAGAGAGCGACGATAATCCATTTTGTGCATCGGTGTTTGTGTTACTTGAGGGAGATGAATCTGGGGGGCGGCGATTGATCGGAGCGACTGTCGGCGGCCTTGGTCGTGGTTCGGAGGTCCCCCCCGTTTTTTGAAGCATCCGTCGCATGGATTGCGGTCACGATGCACGCGGCGGCTCGAGACGATCGGATGCGATCTCGTGCCGCCTCTTTTTTTGCGCCGAATTGAAGCGGAGTTCCCGTCCAGCACCGCGTTCTTCGCACACGCCAGACATCGTCTGCTGAGAGTCTGCCCGCTGCCACGACGCCAGCCAGTTTCATTTTCCGAGTGACCATTGGTCGTGCCAGGGCGTTCATCATGGCGCAATGTCTGATTGGCCTGGGCTCCAATCTTGGTGATCGGGCTGCCCAACTCGACAGGGCGGCGGAGCTGTTTTGCGGATACCCGCAGATCCACTGCGCAGGACGCAGCACCTATCATGCCACACGCCCCATCGGCGGCCCGCCGGGGCAAGATCCGTTCCTCAACGCGGCGCTGCGCATCACCACGGACCTGTCCCCGTGGCAGTTGCTGGCAGCCGCACGTGCCGTGGAGCAGCGGATGGGCCGCCCTCGGCGGGAACGCTGGGGACCTCGCGAGATCGACATCGACATTCTCTTATACGATCACGAGGTCCTGGCCGGCGAGGAGCTGTGTGTGCCCCATCCGCGCATGGCCGTGCGGCGGTTCGTGCTGGAACCGGCCACGGAAGTGGCGACCGGACATGATCCATCCCGTGACGGGCTGGACGATGGCTGAGCTGCTGCAGCGGCTTGACGACCCCTCCGCACTACGTGGCGATTGCCGGTGTCGACGCGCGAGCAGACGATGAACCTGGCGGTGACTGCCGCCCAAATCTCCGACGCTCACCCGCTGTTCGACCCCGTCCCTGCGGTCACCTGGCCCCAGGTGGACACCTCGCCGGACGAGATCGCCCTGGGCGAAGAGCGGGTCATTGCGGGTCGCCGCGACCAGCTCTTGGGTTTGTGGGCGACGGCCCGCTCGTCGCCGCACGCGTGGTATGTGAGCAATTACTGGCTGCCGCAGTCCTCGGCAGTGGCCCGGGCATGGCTGCATGGTGACGTGCGACAGCAGGTGGAGCAGGCTTGCGAATTGGCGGTGCGCCAGGTGCCGTCACCGCACTGCGTGGTATTCCTGGACGCCGCGCGGGAGAACCGAGTTTCTGAGGCAGACGCCGCCGCTCTGCCGGCCGCGTCGGATCCCGCGGGGAGCCGCGAAGCGCTGTTCGCGCGGGAATTGGCTCGTCAGGCTTCGCTCCGCGGACAGCCACCGGTGCTGCATGTTCCGCGCGGAGACCTGCGGCTCGCCCTGACCGAGCTGACGGCCGCCATAGACGCCATGCGCTGAATGTTGGAGAATCGGGAATCGTTTTCGAAGGTCGCCCCGGGAGGCCGTTCATGAGCTGCAGCGCATCCGAGGGAGTCACGCGCCTGCCCCAGGTGGTCGCCGATCGCGACGCGCTGAGCCAAATTGTGCAGAGCGCTCGCAGGCAAGGACGGACGATCGGCCTGGTCCCCACGATGGGCGCGTTGCACGAAGGTCATCTGAGCCTGGTGCGGCGATCGGTCGCACAGTGCGACTGTCACGGTCGTCACGATCTTCGTCAATCCGACTCAGTTTGGTCCCAGTGAGGACTTCACGCGGTATCCGCGGACGCTGGAGGCCGACCTGCAGATGCTGGCCCGCGAGCGGGCGGACCTGGTGTACGCGCCGGCGGCGGACCAGATCTACCGGCCGGGGTTCTCGACGTACGTCGATCCGCCGGAGGTCGCGCAGCCCCTGGAAGGACGCTGTCGGCCCGGCCACTTTCGTGGCGTGGCCACGATCGTCCTGAAGTTGTTCCATCTGATTCCCGCCGATGTCGCCTACTTTGGCCAGAAGGACTATCAGCAGTCGCAGGTCATTCAGACGATGGTCCGGGATCTGGACGTGCCCATCCGCGTGGAAGTCTGTCCGACCGTGCGCGAACCGGATGGGCTGGCCATGAGTTCGCGGAATCGCTATCTCAGTCCCGCCGAACGACAACAAGCGTTGGCCCTCTCGCGCAGTCTGGCTCGTGGCCGAGCAACGGGTCCGAGAGGGCCAGCGGAACGCGGTGGCGATACGACACGAAATGCGGTCGGTGCTCGAATCGGCGGGCATCACGCGGATCGACTACGTGGCCCTGGTCGATCCGAGCCATCTGACGGACGTCGACGAGGTTCAGGATGACACCATGGCGCTCGTGGCGGCCTTCGTGGGCGGCACGCGACTGATCGACAACCGGCGACTGGGTGAAGGATAATCCGTGCGATCGACACTAATTTACATTCCGCACGCGGATCCGCTCTGGGGCATTCCCATCTTCGGCCCGGCTGGCTGCTGGCGATTGTCGTGCTGATCGGCGTTGTCCTGATTGGATATCGCGTGTATCGGCACGGCTGGAAGCGAGACATTCTGGCGGACCTTCCCATCTTGCTGGTGTTTGCGCGGTCGTGGGCTGGCTGGCGCCGCTGCTCGAGGAACCCTCGAGCCAGCGGACCGCCGTGGGCATCCCGATTCGCGCCTACGGGGTCATGGTGCTGTTGGGGATTGCTGCCGGCATCGCGCATGTCCGTGTGGCAGGCGCGCCGGATGGGCGTCGATCCCGAGACCGTATTCTCACTCTGCTTCTGGATCGTCGCTGCCGGATTCGTCGGAGCGCGGACGTTCTACGTGCTGCAGCACTGGGAGCAATTTGCCGGTCCGTCGGTGCGCGAGACCGTCGTCAGAATCGTCAATCTGACCGACGGCGGCCTGGTGGTGTACGGCAGCTTCATTGGCGCATCGTTGGCCTGTGTGGGATACGTCCTCAAACATCGACTTGCCGCTGCTGGCCATGGCCGATCTGCTTGGCGCCGGGACTGATGATCGGCTTGGCGCTGGGACGGATTGGCTGCCTGATGAACGGCTGTTGCTGGGGCGGCGTGTGCGACGACAGCTCGCTGGGGATCACCTTTCCCCAGGGGAGCCCGCCTTTCATCGACCAACTGGAACGTGGCTGGTTGGTGGGAATGCGGCACACACCGAGATCCGGTGACCGATCAAATGGCCGTGTATGAGGTGACCCCGAACGGATTGGCCGCACAGCAAGGACTGCAGGTGGGTGACGTAATTACGGCGGTGCAGCTTCCCGACCCGGGACAGTTTCATCGGATGCGCAGCGGCCACACGGTGGCCGATGCGGAATTCTCCGTGCGTCTGAAGGACGGCCGGCGGATCACGTGGCAGTTCGGGCAGTTGCCCTCTCGCAGCCAACGCGTGTATCCAGCCCAGCTGATCAGTTCGATCAACGCGGATGCTGATCTGCCTCTTTCTTGTGGACCTACTACCCATTCCGCCGGCGTGACGGCGAGGTATTTGCGCTGTTGGTCACCATCTATCCCGTGCTGCGGATTCTCGAAGAGATGATTCGCTCCGACGAATCCAGCGTCTTGTCGACCGATTTTCGATGGACGATTTCGCAAACGGTCAGCAGCATTCTGCTGCTGGTTGACCGTGGCGCTGTGGTGGTACGTGCTGTCGCGACCCAAAGGCAGCGTGCTGCCCCCTCCGGCCGCGATCCGTGGCGGGTATGCCGCCTAGGCCGAGTGGGGGGGGCTTTCGGCTCGGTTTGACAAGTGGTTTCCAGGTCGGGATGATAGGACCGCAGGTGGGCCACTCCCGTCGAAATCCCGGGCCTCGGTGGAACTTTTGGAGTGGGCAACACGTCGGATTAAATGGAGCGGCTGTGAACGACGACGCCCAATTGATCGATGAAACCCTGGCGGGCAACCGAGCGGCGTTTGGGAAGTTGGTCCACAAGTACCAGGGCCGACTGTTCAACACGCTGATGCACGTCGTGGGTTCCCGGGAGGAAGCCGAGGACGTTTCTCAGGAAGCGTTTGTCCAGGCCTTTGTGAAGCTGGACTCGTTTCGGGGCCGCAGTGCCTTTTACACCTGGTTGTATCGCATTGCGTTCAACCTGTCGGTCAGTCGCCGGCGTCGCCGACGGTCGGAGGTCTCGATGGACATGCACCGGGAACGCACCGGGGAGGAACCCGAGGATGCGGGGGAGGGCCCTGGCGAACAGGTGTTGCGTGCGGAGCAAGTGCGGCAGGTCCGGGTGGCCATCGATGCACTCAACGAGGAGCATCGGGCGATCCTCGTCCTGCGCGAGATGGAAGGGTGCGGCTACGAGACGATTGCCGAGATCCTCGAACTGCCGGTGGGCACCGTCCGCAGCAGGCTGCATCGAGCGCGTTTGCAGCTGCGTGAACAGTTGAAGGAAATACTGCAGGAAAATTTGGCTGACTAATTGATGGTGCGCCCTCTCGACTCCCGCAGCGGGTGTGGCGAGTCAACGTAACGAACTGACAACCCATTCGGCGCATCCGTGTGCTTGTGGTACTCCCATGACATCCCCGTTTTCCGACGAACTGATTAGCGCTTACCTGGACGGCGAGCTGACGGCCCAGGAGCAGGTATACGTCGAAGAGCAACTCCGCGAGCATGCGGATCTGCGGCGGATGTGCGATGAATTGCGTGCGCTGCGCGCCACCCTGCAAGCCATGCCGGTCGCGGAGCCTCCCGAGAATCTCGCGGAGCGCATCTTACGGCAGGCAGAACGTCGCATGTTGTCGGACGAGGCTGCGATGGTCGATTCCCCGTTCGCCGACGCTGCCCAAGCGCCGAGTCCCGCGGGGCGACCGCACTATGCGCTGCGTGATTGGCGTGTGGGTGTGGCGGTTGTCACGGCCTTGGCGGCCTGCGTGCTGGCCATGTTGTGGCTGCCGCAAATGTCCCCACAGGCTCGGGATGTCGCGCAGGCACCGAATACCGAGGCGCCGTCGTCATCCGCCGAACGCCGTGTGGAAATTGTCGCGGCGCCGGTGCGTGACGCTGCGAAATCGGTCGTTGAGAGCACCGACTTCGCCATCCAGGACGGAGATTCGCGAGTTCTCTCGGAACCAGGTGCGACGTCCGGTCAATCGGAGTTGTCCCGGTTCGCAGCACCACGTGTCCCGTCGGACCCTGCCCCGGCCGCTGTCCCCGAGTGGGACTCGGCCAATGCTCCCAACGAACAGGAACCCGGGGCGTTTCGATCCCGGGGCGCTGCCTTGGGTGACAGGCGGGCGCTTCAGCGGGAGGAGTCTGCCCCGAACATGTCTGGCGAGGCACTCCAAGCGGTTCCCGCCCGGAGTGACTCGACCGATGCCTTTGGCAGTGCAGGCGGCATGGGGGGCGGCGGACAAGCGGGTTATCCAGGAGGAGGTGCGACGGCCGGGAGTCTTGGCAGTCCCGCGAGCCCGGCCATGCCGGGGGCCGCAGGTAGTATGATGGGAAGGGCGTCCGACGAGCTGGTGCCGTCGGTGGATGCCGGGGCTGTCCTGCCACACCGATTGAGCTTGAGTCAAGGACGGGAGAGCGGATCGCCTGTTACTGTCCAGCGGATCGACCAGCTCATCTCCGATCTGGACGCGACTCAATTTCTGCTGGTCAAGGTCCAGCTGCCACAAACCGAGCTCGCGGATTCGCTGGATCTGCTGGTCCGATCGCAACCGGTGGATCAGCCGACTGCGGGATACGCCGGGAAGGCCCTCGAGACCGAAATGTACATGATGCAGTCGGACCGTGCACTGGGCGAAGCGACGGTTCCGGAACAGGCAACTCAGGGACCCGGAGAAACAAGTGGTGGATCGAGCCAGAAGGTCTTCGTTGTCAACGGCTCGGCGGATCAGATCCGGCAGACGCTGACCGCCTTGGTCGCTCGGCCAGGAGTGGCCGTCGAAACAACTTCCGCCGAATCCGGTGCCCTTGCGCACAGCTATTACGGAAGTACCGGGGCGCAAAACTCGACCCGTTGGGTGCCGCGGATGCCAAACGTAAGGCGGGCGAAGCCGTTCCGGTGGTCGTGTCGGACGAGGAACGGACCAGAACCGATGCCACCAATCTGGCGATCCGACTCGAGTCGCGGGCACACATGAGTGAAGACGCGGCCGCACCGGCGGCGGCCGCTGCGGCGCCCGAGTTGGCTGCTGAGGACAAGCTCGCAGAGGGCGAACGCCCGGAATCCGCGAAAAAATCCGAAGAGGGTCAGGCCAGCGGCGTCAGCGGGCCGGTCGGAGCTGCAAAAGACGAGCGATTGAAGGAAGTGGCGGAAAACCGAACCATCATCTACATTCTCTTTCGGCTGGGGTCCGCTGCCGTACCGCCTGCACCGGCGGACAATTCGAACAACCGCTGACCAGGTGCCAGCCGATTTCGTCCCCGCCGCGTCGTCAGCGCGACGGTTCGGAGATCGAGGCGCAGCAGAGCCGACCGCACGTCGCCGGTACCCACAACTACACAGGGAGAATCGCAGCATGTCCTCTGAAGTGACCATCCGTATTCGCGATAACGGCCCGATCCTGGTGGAGGGTCCCGCACGACTCCTGGATGCCGAAGGGCGGGAATTTCCTCGCGATCCGAATAAACCGGCCGTGGCGCTCTGTCGCTGCGGTCAGTCCAAGAATCTTCCGTTCTGCGATGGCACCCACAAGACCTGTGGTTTCCAGTCGAGCGTGCGAGCCGGATCGTGAATTCCTGGCTCACCTGAGTCCGCGATGCGCGGCGTCGGCCATCGTCGACAAGTTTTCCCCAACGTCTGGAGGTCAGGCCTTCGTGGCCAAGTACTTCCGGCGCTACGCTTTTGCCGCATCTCGCAACAGCACTGGTGGCACGGTCTTCGTTCATGCTAGCTTGTCCGGCCGCATTGATGGCCGTTGGATGCAAGCTGCAAAGGACGTCGCACATGGATCAGGATCGGCAGGCAGTGGATTCGGCTGGTGAAATGCACACGGCGGATCCGCACGACATGGATACAGCGAGTTTGCCGTTTGTAGGACGCTGGAACCAGTTGGTCAGCAACACGAACTGGGAAAAGGGGAGGATCATCCACCAGTGGCGTGAAGCGTTGCGGGAGTCGGGTGCACCGGCGACGGAATACTCCGACGAAGCCTGGAGCCGTCGTGTGGGTGGAGTCACCGGGCAGCACGTGGGGCGGCTGCGACGAGTGTTTCAGCGGTTCGGGTCATCACGTTCGGACTTCGCCGGCCTGTACTGGAGCCACTTTCAGGCCGCCAGTGAATGGGACGACGCCGAGATGTGGCTGGAAGGCGCGGTGCAGAATGACTGGTCCGTGTCCCACATGCGACATCAGCGCGGGGAGACCATGGGCCCGTTGGAGTCAGAGCGGCCCCGCGACGAGGACGTGGTGAGCAGTGAGTTGGACGAGGACTTCGAACCTGCCAACAACGAACCGCCGCAAGGCGAGAGGTCCAGCTCGTTTGCCGACAAGCATGCGGGGCCCCGCGACGAAGGGCCTGATTTCGGGGAGGACCGGCCCGCAGCCGATGAGCGGTCGAAGTCCGAGCTTGGCGCCCATGCGGTGGCCGACGAGCAACCGGAACGATCGGTCGACTTCGTGCGGCCGTTTGCTGAGCTGACCGAACTTCCCAGCGACCTGTCGGAGGCGTTCGAAGCCTTCAAACTGGCCATCCTGCATCACAAGCTGGACGATTGGCAGCAGGTCGCGCGCGAGGATGTGCTGGCCAGTCTCGAGGCGCTCAAGCAACTGGTCGTGGCGCCATCTCCTGACCGCGCCGTTTTGAGAGCGGCAGCCGTGCGCGCTCCCTGCACGGAACTTGAGCTCCCGATCGCGACATGCGTTCGCGCTCGGAGCTAAGCGGCAGCTTCCGCGACATCATCGAGTCGTCGCGGCACCGCCAACCCGAGCACTTCGTGGGCCAGGTCCTGATAGTCCTCGGCGCCGTGCGATGTCGGAGCGTACTGGAAAATCGATTGCCCGAAACTGGGTGCTTCCGCCAGCCGGATATTGCGGCGGATGCGTGTCTGGAAACAGCTCTGCGCCAGCCCACACGGCCGTCCGTTGGCCTGCGATTCAAAGAACTGCTCGACGTCGCGGGTCACTTCCGTTGCCAGACGCGTTGCCGCATCGAACATGCACATGACGACCCCGGTGAGCCGCAATTGCGGGTTGAGTCGTGTGGCCACCAATTCGATGGTCTGCAGCAGTTTGCTGAGTCCGTGCAAGGCCAGAAAGTGCGGCTGCAGAGGAAGAAAGACCTCGTGCACGGTCGTGAGCGCATTGAGCGTCAGCATGCCCAAAGACGGAGGGCAATCGATGATCAGGAAGTCGTAGGAATCGGCACGCGGCTTCCACTTGTCCCGCAGGATCACGTCCCGTCCGACTTCGCCGGCCAATTCCATCTCGGCCGCCGCCAGGTTCAGGTGGGCCGGAACGAGTGACAGGTGCTCGTCGATCGTCTGGCGCACGTCGGCCAGCGTGGATTCGCCGGTCAGCACGTCGTACACCGACAGATCGTCGTCACTCAGGGCGATCCCGAGATGCAGCGAGGCATGGGCCTGCGGATCCAGATCGATCAGACAGACTTGGTGTCCGGCCGCCGCGATGGCCGCCGAGAGATTGACGGCGGTAGTGGTCTTTCCTACCCCACCCTTCTGGTTGATCACGGCGATGGAACGCATCGAACGGAACTCCTTTTCCCGGTCTGGTCTCCAGCGAAGTTGACGAGAGCGGCCTGCGCCCGGGATTGCTGGCCCGTTGGCCGGGCCTATCCTGCCACTCCGCTCCACAGCATTCTGACAGCGGTCACCGCCACCCCGCGGCGGCAGCGCGCAGTCCGGGGATCTGCGACGGGGCGGGATTATAGTCCAAGCGGCCGCCCCGACACTAGACGATTCTGACGCGGAAGGGCGTTGGTTCTGGGCGGATTTGGGCTACAACGAATGGTCGGCTGGACACCGATTTCGGTCCTTGTTGTGACGGAGCCAGGCCACATGCGCGTGATCATTGAGCCGGACGTCGTCCAGCGTGGCCCGCCGCGCGGCGGAGATCGTGGCCCAGCTGATTCGTCGCAAACCTCGCTGTGTGTTGGGTTTGGCGACGGGCAGCACGCCCCTGGGCACCTACGACGAACTGATCCGCATGCACCGCGAAGAAGGCCTGGATTTCTCGCAGGTCGTCACGTTCAATCTGGACGAGTACGTCGGGCTGGGACCGGACCATCCGCAGAGCTATCGGTATTTCATGCAGCAGAGCTTGTTCGACCACATCAACATCCATCCGGGAAACACGCACATTCCGGACGGGTATGGCGAGCGATTTCGAGACGTATTGCGAGCATTACGAGCGGCAGATTCGGGAGGTCGGCGGGATCGATCTGCAGATTCTGGGGATCGGAACCGACGGCCACATGGCCTTCAACGAGCCCGGTTCGTCGCTGGGCAGTCGCACGCGGCTCAAGACGCTGGCCCGCGAGACGATCCGCGACAACGCGCAGTACTTTGGCAGCGAGGATCTGGTACCGCGTCTGGCCGTGACCGTTGGGGTCGGTACAATCCTGGAGTCACGGCGGTGCCTGTTGCTGGCCATCGGATCGTCCAAGGCGCAGGCCATCCGCCAGACGGTGGAAGGGCCGGTCACGGCCCAAGTGACGGCCTCGGCGCTGCAATTGCATCGCGAAGTCGATCGTGTTGGTGGACGAGGAGGCCGCCGGTCAATTGCAGCGTCGCAATTACTACGGCGAAGTGGAGAGCGCCCAGCATCTTCTGGAGACCGGAGGTCCCGGTCGCTCGGCGATCGGCGGACGCCGCCCGATCGTCCGTGACACGGTTACTGGTTGCGGTGCAGCTGGATGAACTCTTGACCTCCAACCCTCAGGTTTCTATGCGACAGGTTGGCAGTCTTCCCGATCAACGCGAGGCCGAGCGGTTTGCGGCGTACCTGGTGACCCAGGGCATCGACGCGCACGCGGAACAGGACACGCACGACTGGGCCGTCTGGGTCCGCGACGAAGATCGCCTGGATCAGGCGCGACAGTCGCCTGAGTCACTTCAGAGATCGACCCGGACGACAGTCGGTATCGCGGGCGTGGAGCGTGACGCGGAGGTGATTCGTCGCGAGGAACTGCAGCGTCGTGCTGTCGGCGCAGAAGAACCTGGTCGAAATGCGAGGCCGTTGGCGACAACCCACGATCCGCCGCACTCCCCTCACGATGACCATGATCGTGCTGTCGATCCTGGTCACGGTCTTCGGTGACATGGGCAAGGCTCGACGAGGGCATCGGCAAGAGCTGTCAATGAGCAGCTCTGGTTTCTGCGCCCGGACGGATTTTGTCGCAGTCGGCGGGAACGCGCTGGCGTCGCTGGCCAAAGGGGAACTGTGGCGCACCGTCACGCCCATCTTCATCCACCTCGACTCGCTCCACATCATCTTCAACATGATCATGTTCTTCCAGTTCGGGGCACTTGGTCGAGTCGCTCAAGGGTACGGTCCGCCTGGGACGGCCTGATTCTGGCGATCGCCGTGATTTCCAATGTAGCTCAAGCCGTGGGTCCGGCTGGATGGGGCGGCACCCATGGTTTGGCGGCATGTCCGGTGTCGTCTACGGCTTGTTCGGCTATGTCTGGATCAAGTCCACGTTCTGTCCGGAACCGGGATTCTAGCATTTCCCAAGGAACCGTGATCATCCTGATCGCCTGGTTGTTCCTGTGCATGACGCCGTCATGGGCCGTGTCGCCAACATCGCCCACGTCGTGGGCCTGGTGGTGGGCATGGTGGTGGCGTACGTGCCGTCGTTCTGGAGCGATAAGCGACGGAGTGACCGTTGTTCTGTGCCTGCCCCGACGCGGTGTAGCACTGCTCGAGTATCCGCGAGCCCTGCTCGCCTGAACCGAACGTAGAGGAGTCAGTACACGTGGCAGACAAATTCGATCCGTACCGGGAGGCGCTGGTCGTGGAAACCGCGACCGTCTGGCCCGAGGACTGCGCCACGTCGAGCCAGACCGGCGGCCGGCTCTGGAAGGAAAACTGCACGCCGATCCGGCGGCCTGCGCTCAATTGGAATATATCCGTGTCCACACGGGCTTCTGTCGCCGAATCACCGTGACGCCGGCGGATGTCGCGCCTGGTCCTGTGCTAATCATTCCTCAGAGCAGGGCATCATGTTCGACCCACTACCTGACCGCACGGATACCGTTCGCGTCGAACTCGGCGAGCGGAGCTACGACATCCTGATCGGATCGGCGATGCTGCCGGAAGTCGTGCCGCGCATGTCGCCCGTCAGCTGGGCATGACCCACGCCGTCGTGATCACCGACGACAACGTCGAGACGCCGCACGCAATCTGCGTGGCCGAGAGCCTGTCGGATGCCGACGTGGCCGTGGACCTGATCGTGGTCGACGCGGGTGAGACGAGCAAGTCGGTGCAGACTGCCGAACGTCTGTGGCAGCAGTTGCTGGAAGCCAATACCGATCGCAAGTCCGTCGTCGTCGCCGTCGGTGGAGGCGTGATTGGCGATCTGGCCGGTTTCGTGGCCGCGACCTACGCCCGCGGCCTGGCCTTCGTGCAGAGTGCCGACCACGCTGCTGGCCCAAGTGGACAGCAGTGTCGGTGGCAAAGTGGCCGTCAATCTGCCGACCGCCAAGAACATGATCGGCGCGTTCTGGCAACCGTCGGCCGTGATCATCGACACGCACGTCCTGTCGACGCTGCCGCACCGTGAGTACCTGGCGGGCTGGGGGAAGTCGTCAAGTACGGCGTGATCCAGGACGCCGAGTTCTTTGCCTACCTGGAACACCACGTGGACCAGATCCTGGCCCGGGACGACGCGACACTGCGGCACGTGGTCGCGCGCTGCTGCCAGCTCAAGGCGGAAGTCGTCCACGAGGACGAACGGGAGCAGAGCGGTCGCGCGAGCCATCCTCAACTACGGTCACACGTTCGGCCATGCCCTGGAGGCGGCCACCCGCTACCAGCAATTGCTGCACGGCGAAGCCGTGGCCATCGGCATGTTGTGCGCCTCGCGATTGGCAGAATCGCTGCAGCTGGTGGACCCGGAGTTTACCGAACGCCAGCGTCGCTTGCTGGCCGCGTTCGGTCTGCCGGTGGCCATGCCGCCGGTGGATCTGCCACTGCTGCTGCAGTCCATGCAGCAGGACAAGAAAGTGGCCCACGGCCGGCTGCGATTCGTCCTGCCCGTGCGCATGGGACATGTCGAACTCTTTGGCGACATCGATCCGCAACTGGTGCGGGCCGCCATGCTCGGCTGATCGCGCCTTCAGTCTCCTGCGCACTCGCCAGACAGCACCGCGCGCCGGTTGACGAGGACGAATACGTCCGGCTGTCCGTCTTGCCCAACGGCGGAGACGTCCAGGGACGGGTTGTGGTCCCGTAAACATGGGGGTTTTGTCGTTCGGCCGACCGTCGACTATATTCTGCAAGAGAGCGGGGTCGTCGGGAAATCTAGCCGGCTGCTGGTAATTTGGGCGCGGTGCGCATCTCCAAGCCAGCACAGGATCCCGGGTTGCCCTGCTCGTCGGCAACTCGGTTCTCGTCGTATGCCTCGAGGCCGCTGGCTGGTGATTTCATCCTTTCTCACGAAGGCGAAAGCGTTGTCAGTAACCTGGGACGAAGACACGTTCGTGTACATAGTGGACGATGACCCGGGTGCTCGTGAATCGGTGGCCGCGCTGGTGCAGTCGCGCGGCATGCGGACTAAGGAGTACCCCTCGGCGGAAGAATTTCTCGCCGTCGCGAATGGAGACCTGTACGGTTGCCTGGTTTTGGACGTCCGCATGAAGGGGATGGGAGGGCTCGATCTGCAGGAGGAGTTGCGTCGGCGGCAGACGAAGCTGCCTGTGATTGTGATCACCGGGTTTGCGGACGTGCCCATGGCGGTGCGAGCATTGCAGGCAGGTGCGGTCAATTTCTTGACCAAACCGTGCAAGCCGGAGAACCTGTGGGAGACGATCGCCCAGGCGCTCGAACAGAGCCGAGCGGACCGGATCGCTCGCGAGCAGCAGCGCGCCGTTGAGCAGCGTTTGGAATCCCTGACTCCCGACGAGCGATTGGTGCTGACCAAAGTGCTGGGTGGGATCCCCAACAAACGGATCGCCCGCGACCTGGACATCGGACTGCGAACGGTCGAATTGCGGCGATCCAATCTGATGAAGAAAATGGGAGTTGAATCGTTGGCCGAGCTGGTCCAGATCGTCCTGCAGGCCGGTTTCCACGGTCCAGAACCGCTGGCCCCCTCGCCACCGCCCGAATACCCATGAGGGGAGCCGTACATTTTCCCCGGCAAATTGGGTAAATCGGGAGAACAGCGTGTGAGCGTTCGTCGAGCGCAATCACATGAGTGACACAGGCCCGTCACTGCCATCGTGGCGTGTCCATCACCCTTCAGCTATCACGCGTTGTACATTCCTCGCCATGTGGCGCAAGAAGTTCATGACTCCCCATTTTCATTTTTCCTCCCTTGTGAGAAACTCACAGCCATGAACATCGCCATAATCGCTGACGTCCACGGGCGCCTCTTGCTGGCTTTCAAGGTCGTGGAGCGTTACCAGCGCGAAACGGGGGAGAAGATTGACGTGATTTTGCAGTGCGGTGACGTCGGTATCTTTCCCGACGTCGCGGCGCTGGACAGAGCCACTCGCCGTATCGCAGAACACGACGCCACCGAATTGGGTTTCGCCACGTACTTCACCCAGCCCAATCCGGAAGCCGAGGCGGTGCTGGAAAAACTCTCCTGCAGCATGATTTGCGTGCGCGGAAATCACGAGGACCACCGGTACCTCGACGGCCTTGAAAAGCAAAGCGCCGCCGCCGTGTTCCCTATCGATTGTTACCACCGCGTCTGGTGCATGAAGACTGGCCTGATTCATCGCATTCTGCGCTCCGGACGCGGAAATCAGCCTGCTGGGAATTGGCCGCGTCGGCGCACCCGACACGGAAACCAATCCTTTCTTGGACAAGTACATTCAGAAGCACGAACAGGATCGACTGGCAGGAGTGGCCGATCTCCCGTTTGATGTTCTGTTGACGCACGACGGTCGACGTGACTTTGTGCGTCCTGGAATTGGCATGCGGGAAATCAGTATGATCCTGGATCACCAAACTCCCGCATATCATTTTTTCGGTCACACTGGGCAACCCTTTCAACGTAGGACAGACGAGAACGGGGTGACCGTCTGTTCGAAACTCTCCGATTTCGAATGGGAAGAAAGCGACCGCGGCGGACGACTGAAGGAAGGTTGTCTCGGAGTTCTCCGCTGGCAAGACTCCAACCAACATCGATTCGACGTGGTCGACGCGCCTTGGATCAGGGAATATACGCCCCACACGTGGCTGTACCTCTAAAAGAAAAAAGAAAAGCGAGCCGTACATTCTTCCCGGCAAACTGGGTAAAACGGGAGAACGACGTGTGTGCGTTGGTCGAAAGCGTCCACATAGGTGACACAGGCCTGTCACTGCCATCGAGGCATGTCCTTCAACCACCAGCAATCAAGCGTTGTGCATTCTTCGTAGCTTGCCGCCAAAAATGTGCCGCCCCCCTTTTCAGTTCCTACGGGCGGAGATGAGCGAGTAGAATTGCTGCTCACGGGCAGGTCGACCACGTGAGTCCGCGCCACGCCACGTCAGGCGGCACGGCTGCGGTCTCGTAACAGACCTGGATTCCTCTTGCTTGTGACTGGAAACCCCCGTGAATTCGCCAACGACTGCCCCGACAGAGGACGGAGATTCCCTGCGCGACACGCTGCGATTGTGTTTGATTCCCGGCGTGGGTCCACGGACCCGGCGCGCCTTGCTCGAACGATTCGGCACATGTGCCGTGACCCTGGCCGCGTCGGCCGAGCAACTGCTGCAGGTGCCCGGCATCGGGCCGCGTCTGTGCGATCGTATTCGCCGCGCCGGAGAGATCGACGTCGACCGGGAGATCGAGCTCTGCCACAGGCATCAGATCGACATTATTCCGGAAGCAGATCGGCGCTATCCCGGCTTGCTGCGCGAGATTCCGGATCCTCCGGGAGTGCTTTTCCGCCGAGGCGACTCGTTGCCCGGCGATCAGCTGGCGCTGGCCATCGTGGGTACTCGACATGCCACGCGGTACGGCCTGCGGCAGGCAGAACGTCTGGCTGGCGGGCTGGCGCGGGCCGGCATGACGATCGTCAGCGGCCTGGCGCGGGGCATTGATGCCGCGGCCCATCGCGGGTCCCTCGACGCCGGCGGCCGAACCATCGCGGTTCTCGGCAGCGGCGTGCTGCGCGTCTATCCACCCGAGCATGCGGAACTGGCGGACGCCGTTGGCCGGCAGGGGGCGGTGTTCAGCGAACTGCCTCCGCTCCAGCAACCGATGAGCGGGACGTTCCCTCAGCGCAATCGGCTCATTACGGGCCTCAGTTTGGGTGTGCTGGTCGTCGAAGCGGCAGAACGCAGTGGGGCGTTGATTTCGGCGACGCATGCCGCGGAGCAGGGACGCGAAGTCTTCGCCGTACCCGGACCGGCCGACAGTCGCACGTCGCGCGGTTGCCATCGCCTGATTCGAGACGGCGCCAAACTGGTGGAGAACGTCGAGGACGTGCTGGAGGAACTGGGACCGCTCTTCGAACCGATGCAGCCGTGATGACGGCCAGACACTGCGTCATCCCGCCGAACTGCAGCTGAACCCGCAGGAACGCCAGGTGCTCGACGCGATCGCCACGGAACCGACCGACATGGATCAACTCGTAAGGTCCACGGGGCTGCCGGTGCAACGGGTCCTGGCCACCATCTGCGTGCTGGAAATCCGCCACCTCATTCGGCGGATCGGCGGCAACTGCGTCGTGCGGCTGTGACGTCGAACGTGTCGACACGCCCGAATTGAGCAGTGCCGCCGCGCGCCTACCGCGTGTCGGCAGATGCCTCGCGTACGTTGGCGAGAGCCAGGCGAGCGGCCACGGGCGGATGATCGTGCAACCAGAAGACTTCCCACCGCGGAGGGTTCGGGTCGGTCTTGTTGAGCCGGGCCAGATTGGTGAAGGCCGACTCGGTACGCCTCCGCATCGCCCGTGACCTGCAGCGCATATCGATCGCAGGCGGTTTCGAATCGCCGGCTGAGCCCGTTGCGCAACGGACTTAACGCCAGCGAGAACACCGTGACAACGAACATGATCAGAGCCAGCGCATGGACGGGACAATCCGCATAGCTGGAACGATCCCTCGACTGTGCCGTCACCCAGCTGACCAGTACGCGATCGCACACAAAGAAACTGACGCCCGTGTAGACCAGCCCGAGCAGAATCATCTTGGTCATGTGGTGGTACACGTGATGGCCGATCTCGTGCGCCAGCACAACTTCGATTTCGCGGGGTGAGAAATTGTTCAGCAGCGTATCGCCGAGGATGACGCGGCGCGTGTGCCCCAGTCCGGCCAGCAAGCGCATTGGCCTTGGCCGTTTCCGTGCTGAGTTTCATCCGGTACACACCTTCGATATTCAACGTCGTCCCACGTGTGAGTCGCTCGAATCGCTGCCGCAGATCGTCGTCATCCAATCGTTCGATCTTCGTAGAACAGCGGCATGATCAGCACCGGCACAAGCTGTCCCAGCAAGACCGTCACGACAAATGCGGCCAGGGCCGCGACCAGCCACCACCAGGTGTGTGCGTACCAGATGATCAGGAACAAGCCTGCCACCATGACCAGCCCGAACCCGACGACCAGCAGGCTCTGCAGCGCGTACCGTCGCAACCACCGCCAGAAGCTCTGCCGACTCAAGCCAAACCGATGTTCGAGAATGAACCCGCTGTACAAGGACAGGGGAAACGAACAGACGTAGTGCAGTGCCGTGAGGACCAGGAACAGGCACGCCAGCCGCAGCAGCGGCTACTGTTCGCAGGACCGCAGACTGGCCGAGCCAGCGATCGATGATCCGCCCGCCGAAAACGGCCATCACACCCAGATAGCCGACATCGATCGCCATGTCGAGCAGCGTGCACGCGAGTTCCTGGCGACCGTATCGCTTCGATTCGGCCAGCTGCTCGGTCGTCAATTCGGCCGACGCAGGCTGCGGCGCTTCCGGCGCGCGCTCGACAGCCGACCTGCATCGAAATCATCACGTTCTGGTCTGCATCCATCCGCGGGGACTGCTCTACACCTTGTCCATCGAGTTTCTGCACGAGGTTGGCCACGAGTTCCGGCTTGTCCTGGGCCACCAGATGATCGATCTGCGCCTGCTTCAAACCCAGTTTGGCCAGGTGCAGCTTCATCTGTTCCCAGTATCGCTGCCGCTTCTTCCCTTCGGACAGATAGAGCTCGGTCACCAGCTCCTGCACCCGCTGCAGGGCGATCGCGTCGCGATTCTCGTAGTAGTTCTTGATGATGTTCTGCTGGTATTTCGAGTAGTTCGTCACGAGAGCATGCACCTTACTGACTGGTTGGACACGTCCGCTGCGAGTCCCGCGGTGTCCGATTCGCCGATCTCGTCAGCCGGCAGTGGGCGAAACGAGCTGATCGCGGGCAGTTCTTCTAGATTATCGGCACGATTCGTGGCAAGTGTCGAATATGGTGGCAGAAAGGAACATGACGCGTAAAGGTGGTCCGGCCGGCGAACGCGCCAGCCCTCCGCTGGATTCCCCGCACGTCGCCTGATACGATAAGGCGGTTGTCCATACCCCCCCGTTGCCGTGGGCGAGTGCCGTGTGCCGGGGCTGATCCCAACGTGGCGTCGTATCGTGAAACAGGTCACTGCGATCGTCAAACCGTTCCTGGCCGAGAAGGTCCTGGAGGGTCTGCGGCGGGCCCCCCTGGAGGCTCTGGCGGTCCGCGAAGTCAAGGGGTTCGGACGCCAGAAGAGCTATCTGGACCAGTACGGCGACAGCGAGTACTCGCTGGCCTTCCTCCCGAAAGTCGAAATCTCCCTGTGGGTCGACGATGCGCGGGCCGAGGAGATCATCCGCAAGATCGTGGAGATCGCGCGCACGGGTCGCATCGGCGACGGCAAGATCTTCGTGCTTCCGATCGACCAGTTCGAGACGATCGACATTGCCACGGGTTTGCCCGACGAGACCTGAACCACGGCGTCACTCCGCGGTTCGCGCCGATTCTTCGACGATGTCGGAGCGGGTACAGGTCCCGCGCGTCACGTCAACGTGGCATACGAAGCCGCGTCGAAGAGTCGGTGGAAGCAGTCGCGATTCTGCTGCCGATGTCGCCGGCAGTCCTCGACCAGTTGCTCGGCGTTCTCCGCAGCCGATCAGGAACGCCAGCTTCTCGAGTTCCAGCTCGTCGTCCGGCAGGTCGTGGCGCGCGGCCGTGTTCATCAGTCGCAGACCGGACTCGATGCTGCGCAGGAAGCGGTACGAGCGGTCCAGGTGCCGCGCGTCGTCGTCGCCGAGCAGCCCGGCGCGTGCAAGCGCCGCGATGCGCGTCGAGCGTTCCCGGGCACGAGGATCTCGGGGTAGCTGATCGACGTGTTTCAGCTGCAGCATCTGCACGATGAACTCGATGTCGACCGTGCCGCCGGTGCCCCGTTTCAGGTTCCGGTCGCGAGGCGGTCTGCTGCATGCGGATCCGCATGCGGCGGATTTCTTCGGCACTGGCCGGTTGCCAGGCGTAGCCGACGATCACGCGGCGGACGACGTCCATGGCGCGCTGGCCGGGCCGCGGGCGAGCCGAAGATCGGGCCGGGCCTTGCACGAGCGCCTGGCGTTCCCACAGCTGGCCCGCGCCCTCGGCGAAGTAGCGCTCGAATTCGTCCAGCGACACGGCCAGCGAGCCGCTCTTGCCGGTGGGCCGCAGCCGCGGATCGAGTTCGTACAGCCGGCCGTGCGGGCCCATGTGGGTGGCGACCTTGATGATCCGCTGGCCCAGCTGGCTGAAGAAATGCTGGTTGCGTCGTGGCGTCGCTCGCGGCGACCGCGTTGCGCGTGCTCGGTCTGGCCGTCGGCCTCGTAGAGGAAGACACGTCCAGATCGCTGTGGTAGTTCGGTTCGCGGCCGCCCAGCTTGCCCATGCGCCAGGATGATCCAGCCGCACTCGGCTCGCTCTCGTCCGTCCTCGCGCTTCTGGTGCGGCCGCCCGTACTTCGCGACCAGACCGCTCGTACTCGCGCCGCGCGATCTCGCTGCAGGCAGACTTCGGCGATGTCCGACAGGGCCCGGTGCGTGTCGCGCAGGTCTTCCTTGCCCAGAATGTCGCGCACGCCCACGCGCAGGTGCTGCGAGTTCTTGAAGCTGTGCAGGATCGGATCGATGTCCTCCGCGCCGCGGCACAGATCGCTGCAGCGTTGCGTTCCAGCGAGTCGCAGCGTCGGCAGCTTGTCGAGCACGCAGCGAATCCATCAGCTCGTCGATCATGCCCGGATTGCTGGTCAGGATGCCGGACAGGTACGGGCTGGAGGCGCACAGCCGCACGTACAGCCTGCAGCGAGGGCGGGTTGAAGCTGAACAGCTCCCACAGCACGCCTTTGCCGCCCAGCGAGTCGCTCACCTTGCTCAGGTTGACCAGCGTCGAGTCGGGGTCGGGCGTTGCGGCGATGGCCTTGAGCAGCTGCGGGGCGATGGAGGCCAGGAAGTGGCGGCAGCGGCGCGTCGACAGGAACGAGATGCGTTCCTCGGCCAGCGCCATCAGGTTGTCGTAGGCCGCTCGGCACGTCGCGGAAGCCGATAGCGGCCGCAGACACGCCTGGATGCGTCTCCGGCGGCGGATCCGGGTCCAGCACCAGATCGATTTCCGGCGCCGCTTGCCGGGTCGTCGCCGAAGGCGTCGTGCAGCAGGTGGTCGAGGATCTTGCGGTTGAGCGTCGGTCTTCGTCTGCAAGTCGCGCTTTGAACGCGTCCAGCGCCGATGGCCGCCGCTGATCCGACATAGCCCATGCGGATGGCCAGCCGGCGCAGTTCCTTGTCGCTGTCGGGCAGCGTGTGCGTCTGCAGGTCGAACATGATCTGCAGCCGATGCTCGATCTTGCGCAGGAACCGGTAGTTCTCCTCCAGGATCGGCCGTTCCTGCATCGTCAGGCAGCCGACGTGTTCCAGCTGGGCGATCGCCTCCAGCGTGTTGCCGGTGCGGATCTCCGGCAGGTCGCCGCCGTTGAGCAGTTGCAGGAACTGGATGCACGAACTCGATGTCGCGAATGCCGCCGTGGCCGGTCTTCACGTTGCGCGCATCGCCGCCTTCGAGATGCGTGCGCTGCTCGATGCGGCGTTTCAGCGCCTTGATGCCGGTGATGTCGGCGCGGCTCAGGTAGCGGCGATAGATCCAGGGCTCGCAGCTGTTCCGAGGAAGTCGCGCCCAGGTCCAGGTCGCCGGCGACCGGGCGGGCCTTGACGAACGCCTGCCGTTCCCAGGTGCGGCCCGACATGTCGTAGTAGCGCAGCGCGCTCTCCCAGTCCGTCACGGCGGGCCCCTGGTTGCCCTCCGGCCGCAGCCGCAGGTCGACGCGATAGGCGGTGCCCAAGTCGGTGGGCTCGGTCAGCAGCTTGACGATCTGCTTGGCCAGGCGGTCGAAGAACTCCGACGTTGCTGACCGGCCGCTCGCCGTCCGTCTTGCCGTCGCCGTCGCTGAGGAAGATCAGGTCGATGTCGCTCGAGTAGTTCAGCTCGACGCCGCCCAGCTTGCCCAGCGCCAGCACGACGAAGCGGGCCCGCTGGCCGTCGGGCAGGCGGGGCATGCCGCGCTTCTGCGGCTGGAACCGCCAGGCCGATCCGCACGGCGGCCTCGACGATCGCGTCGGCCAGGTAGGAGATCTGCGTCGTGACGGTCTCCAGCGGCTGGCCCCGCACGATGTCGCCGTAGGCGATCCGCAGCGTCTCGCGGTGCCGGATGCCGCGAGGATCCGCGTCACCACGCGCTCGTCGTCGACCGCCGCCACCTCGCTGCAGATGTCGTCGCGCAGCGCCTCGCGCGACACCGGCTGCCCTTCGGTCAGCCGCAGCAGAGTCGAACGCTTCCGGGTCGCGCACCAGCCAGTCGGACAGGTACTGGCTGGTGGAGAAGATCTGCAGCAGCGTCGGCAGCGACTCGTCGTCCCGCTCGAACAAGCGAGCCCAGCGACAGCGGATTGCGGGCGGCCGCGACGAAGCGATCCAGGTTGTTCAGCGCCATGTCGGGATCGCTGATGCGCGGCAGATGCCGCTCGAGCTGAGTGCAGATCACGGCCAGCAGGTCGAGTGTCATGCCCGAGCGGGCGATGCCCTCCAGGTTCCTGGCAGGCGCGGCGCGCGTCCTCCAGACCCAGCGACGTGAACCAGCGGGCGGCCTCCTCCGGTTGGTCGAGAAAGCGAATGACACGCTCGATGTCCATCGGCATGACCGTTCGACACGTTCCAGACGACATGCTCCGACAGGACAGGGGACCCCGGAGAAGCTCGATCTCTCCAGGGTCCCGCATGCGCTGTTCACGCCTCGTCCGCGCTGGCCGGACTCAGTCGAGGAACCCGACCAGTTCCTGACTGCGGCTGGGTTGCTGCAGTTTCCGCACCGCCTTGGCCTCGATCTGCCGGATGCGTTCGCGCGTCACCTTGAAGATGTGGCCGACTTCTTCCAGCGTGTAGCTGTAGCCGTCACCCAGGCCGTACCGCAGCTTGATGATCTCGCGTTCGCGATAACTCAGCGTCTTGAGCACCTTGTTGATGCGGCCGCGCAGCATTTCCTGCGAAGCGCCGGTCGCCGGGCTCTCCGCCGCTCCGTCGGGCAGCAGATCGCCGAAGTGGCTGTCTTCGCTGTTGCCCACCGGCCGATCCAGGCTGATCGGATAGCGGCTCATCGCCAGCACGCGTCGGGCCTCGTCGACGGAGGTGAAGCGCCTTGCGGGCCGTTTCCTCCAGCGTCGGCTCGCGTCCCAGTTCCTGCAGCAGCTGGCGCGACACATTGCGGACGCGCGACATCGTCTCGACCATGTGCACCGGGATGCGAATCGTGCGGCTCTGATCGGCCACCGCCCGCGTGATCGCCTGGCGAATCCACCAGGTCGCGTAGGTGCAGAACTTGAAGCCCCGCCGATACTCGAACTTGTCCACCGCCCGCATCAGCCCGGCGTTGCCCTCCTGGATCAGATCCAGGAAGCTGAGCCCGCGGTTGCGATACTTCTTGGCGATGGACACGACCAGCCGCAAGTTGCCTTCCGACAGCTCCTGCTTGGCCTGCTGGTACTCGGCGTACACCGACTTCAGGAACGTCACGCGATTCCGCAGGCTCGTCGGCGTCTCCTGCGTGGCCAACAGAATGCTGCGGTACTCCGCCAACAGCGGGTCGCGTTCCGCCTGCGGAACGCTTGTTCCGCTTCTGCTCCTCCAACTGCGCCTGCAACCGATCCACGCGCCGACTGAATTCGTCGAGCGTGCGGATCATCGGCTCGATCCGCTGCGTGCGCAGACCCAGTTCCTCCACCAGCCGCACCGCGCGCCGCCGCCGCTGTCCCAGCCGACGCCAGGCGCTGCGCCGCTGCGACTTCGCTCTGCGACCTGCTCAACGCCAGCCGATAGTCGCGCCGATTGCGCCGCAACAGCACTTCCAGCGTGCACAGATTGTGGGGCAGTCGCCCCAGAATCTGATCCTTCTCCAGGCGGTCCGTCACCGAAACCTGCACCGTGCGATCGAACGGCAGCTCCCCCTGATGAACGCGCTTGAGGACCTTGTGCGCGGCCTGAATCACGTAGTCACATTCGAGCAGTCGCGTGCGAAAGCGGCGACGCGTCACCTCGATCTTCTTGGCCAGCCGAATCTCTTCCTGACGCGTCAGCAACGGGATCTCACCCATCTGCGTCAAGTACATGCGAACCGGGTCGTCCGACCACGATTCGCCATCCTCCGATCCTAAGAAATCGTCGTCCGTTCCTTGCAAGTCGGGATCTTCATCCTGTTGTCCCGGATCATCAAGGTCGCATTCCTCATCCTCGGACGTCGTCCTCGTCGTCCGACAGTTTCTCAAAGCTCTCCTCATCTTCCGGAGTTCGTGCTGCATCATCCTCGAATTCATCCAGGAGGGTGTCGTACAACTCAGTACTCCTACACTAAGTCCAACAAGCTGAGTAAATCACCGGGACGGAAGGTCGCCACACGCTGACCGCCGAGACACCGATCACGCTCTGCACGGACATGCACGATGCGGCACGCCAATCGCAGATCGCCACCGATGCGATCCCAGGCGCTGAACATCATTAGAAGAAGCCATTCCATCGTAATGGCAAATTGTGGATCACGCAATTCTACCACCCACTGCTCGGCTGTCTTCCTTCCGTGGACATTTGGTAAGAAATTACGCCTGGACGATGAGGAAGGTCACTAAATGATTGCCACCCAGGCCGCTCATCTTACCAAGTCGGAGAGTACCATGGACGCACCGCGAAAGCAAGGTTTCAGCGGGGGCGCGGAGGTCGGACGTACAGAGTGGTCCTGCTTCCCTCGGTGCTCAAGGTGCACGACCAAGCTCCCCCGACAAATCACCCGCCGCATCCGCAGCTCACCTCACGACTCCACAGCCTCGCTTCCCCTCCCCCAAACCTGCCCGGACGTGACGGACATCGAATCACCTCGAGGAACACCTCGGACGTCCCGCGGGCGAGTGCGTCAATTCTAGTGATGGCGGTGCGAATCGTCCAGGGTTCGCGGGGCGCGGAAAGCCCGGTTTTCGGGCCGAGAATCACCGCGTGCGGGCCCGGCCGGGACCGTTGGGCCGTGTTGGCGGTCAGCCGCAAACGGGTCGGGACGCGGAGTGAACTCCGCGCAACTTGCCGCCGCAGTGGGGAGCGGTTAGCATACGACTTCAGCCGGATGCGTCGGTGGACCGCGGTACGGTCGGACGAAGACCTCGCAGAAACACGTGATGACGAGTCATGATGGTGGATGCGGACCTGAAGGGCAGTGTGGCCTTGGTGACCGGCGGGAGCCTCGGGATCGGGCGAGCCACGTGCATTGCGCTGGCCCGCGCCGGTGCTCAAGTCGCCGTCAATTACCGATCGCACGCCGACGAAGCGGAACAGGTCGTCCAGGCGGTGCGCGACAGCGGATCGCGGGCCATCAAGGTCCAGGCGGACGTGGCGGATCAGCAGGCCGTCGATGAGATGGTGGCCAGGTCGTGCGGCACTTCGGCAAACTGGATATCGCCATCGGCAATGCCGCCTTCAGTGATCGCGAACCGTTTGTCGAAGCGGACATGGCGGGCTTTCGCCGCACCATCGAAGTCACCATGTGGGGTGCGTTTTACCTCACGCGCGCGGCGGCCCGCGAGATGATTCGACAGGGCCATCCGCGGTTCGATTGTGCTGGTCAGTTCGCCGCACGCGACGATTCCCGTCGGCGGAGCGATGGCGTTCAACATGGCCAAGGCCGCGGTGGAGGCCATGGCCCGCACGGCCGCCTTGGAGCTGGCCGGCCAACAGATTCGCGTCAATGTGATTCAACCGGGTTGGGTCGACACGCCGGGCGAACGGAAGTACGCCACGGAGGAAGTCCTCAAACGGGCCGGGCGACGCATCCCGCTCGGACGGCTCGGGACGCCGGAAGAAATCGCCCAATCGATCATGTTCCTGTGCGATCCGCGCAATGAGTACACGACCGGCGCCACGCTCCTGGTGGACGGCGGCATCAGCCTGCCCTGGTGGGCCGGCGACGCGGACACACCGAAAATGGATTAGGCGTTTTTCCCCCATGAGCGGACCTGTCCACACGGTCATTTCCTTCCTTCAAGTTGCCGATGGCACGCAAACGACATCCCCATGAAATATCTTCTTCCCTGCTCGTGCGGAAAATCCGTTCCCGTGGAAATCAGTCAGGCAGGACGGACAGTCCGGTGCAGCTGCGGAAACTCCCTGGACGTTCCCGCGATGCGGTTGATTCGTCAGTTACCCGTGGCCGACGTGCCCCAGTCCTCCAAGGTCCGCCGCGAGCGGTCCTGGTCGAGCTCCCAGGGCCTGCTGTTCGCCATCGGATTGGCACTGCTGGGGGGAGGCCTCGCGACTGCCGCCTATTACCAGTGGGGGCGAGCCAGTCTGGACACGGAAGAAAGACCGTGGGACGACTTGGCCGAGGATTGGAAGGCCATTGACGCGTGGGGCATCGATCAGGCCTGGGAGGCCTGGAGAGAAGTGCGTGACAAGCCGATCGGTCCGTATACTCCCCCGGTCTTCATCTCACATCGCTACATCTCGGCATTCTGGCTCACACGCGTGATCCGCGGTCTGGTGATCGCAGGCATCGGACTCTTGGTTCTGTTATCCGCCTATGTCGTCGGATTCGTGATGAAACCGCGCACGCCAACACGCCAAGCGTCGACCGACCGCACGGAATCGTTGAGTCGCGTCAGCCGCCGGCGACGGTGCCGGCAGCACATTATCCCACCCACTCGGCGCGCTGCACGTCCGTGGCATCTGTCCACCGGCTGGACATGCGGGAACCGCTGGCCACATGCAGCACGTCGAGCGTGTGCTTGTCGAGCACCACCAGCAGGCGGCGCAGCGTCGACGTGCCCAGGAAGATCTGCACGTTGCTCGTTTCCGCCACGCGCCAGCTCCGCCACCGATCCAGCTTCGGATGGGCGTCCAGCACCCGCGCCATGCGGGGATCCGCCTTGGTCGTGGGTGCCAAACGGCGACAAGCGGTGCAGCGATCCCCTTCCAGGGCCTTGGGGGAAACCAGCTGCTGGCACATGGGACAGCGCCGCAGCATCGAATTCAGCACGCGGTTGCCGGTGACGGGACAAGTCGCAAGAAACTCAGGCAGCACGCGCTGTCCGGTTGCATGGCAGCGTTCGAGTTCCTCGACCAATACGCGGCGCGCGGAGACTTCACAGGCCGCAATTCCCTCGGCGACCGTGATCCGTCCGTCATCCGTGGCAGCCAGCCGGTAGGAACTCCGGCCACTCAAGGGACAGGCGTAGGGAGGAGGTATGCTGCGGCGATCGGTCAACAGGCGTCCCCAGCCGGCAAATGCGACGTCGACCGACTTGGAGCCAATCGCAAACGTCAGCTTTCCTTCGGCGTATTTGCACCACACCAACGTGGCCGCCAGCAAGGACCATTCCCCAGCCGCATGCGATGTCTCGAATTGACGGCGTGTCACACCGATCCATTGCCGCAGCACGTCGCTGTCGAGCCGAGGAGTGCGGCCCGCCAGGGGCGTCAATTGATCCAGTTCCAGGTCCTCAATCATCCGCTGGTCGAGCAACCGGCCATCGCTGGTGCCAAAACAGTGAACGACCTGAGCCGTCCCCGCTGGCGATGGAGAATGGAGAAAGGACAGTCGCAAGAACGGACGGTCCTCCAGACTGCACCCAGCCAAGTGGATGTGTCCGTGTTCGACTTCGTACGGAGCGAACAAGTGCGCCGTCAGCTCATGCACGCTGGTGGGCTGGTGGGTCGCCGCAGCTTGCACCGGCCAGGCCACACTGCGCAATTCCTCACATAACCACTGAGCCAGGGGTGACTCGAACGTCAGGTGTTCCACCGTCTCCGCGTCCTGGTTCGCCCCGGCAACGTCGCGGTCGAAGACAAACCGCCGGCCGGCCAGTCCGGCAAACGGATGCATGGCCACGGTGGCCCCTTCGGCCTCTGCGACCTCGAGACAGAAAGTTCCCCGTGCGTCGGGCGCGGGGTGCAAGCCCAATGCCTCCAGACACCACAGCACGAAACGCCGCGCTGAGGCATCCATCACAGGGCTCGACTTGTCTTGTCCGGTGGAGGTCACGATGAGAGACCAGGAACAGAAGGTGGAGGGACCTGCAATCCTCAACTACCGCCGGCCCGACGCCCCCGGCATACCAAGGTTCCCAGCATACCAGTTCCGGCCCGCCACTTCCACGAACGGGTGAATTTTCTGGGCTCCATGCCGGGACCATCACGAGGACCGCTTACGCAGCACGAACACGACATCTTCGGTCGCCGCGTCAATCCGAATGGCGGTGTCGATCTGGTAGGAGAAATCATGCACGGCGGCAACTTCCAAGGCCGGTACCTGCCGCAGCAACTGCCGGAATTGGGACCAGGTGTACGTCCGGAACAAGACCTCATCCGCCAATCGCAAGTGCCGCGTCGGCGTGTAGACGTCGTACAGAACGCGATAGTGCTCATGTCGCCGCCGACGGTCACGTTGGACCATCCACATCCGCGTGTTGACGGCCAGGTGCCCACGCCTGGCAGACCAGTACTCCTCGTTCGATGGCGTACCGCGCGTGGGCGTCAAGTGCAGACCCAGAACATACAGCCCCCCCGGCCGCAGGGCCGCGGCGACGGACTCCAGATGCCCCCGCGCACGGCGTCCGTCGGCCAGGTGCCGGAAACTGTTGATCATGTTGAATGCAACGTCCACCCGCGACCGAAGGCGAAAGTCGACCATGTCCCCCACCCACACCGACGCCGGCAAACCGTGCCGCTCCAGCCGACGGTTGCAGTAGTCCACAGCCCGCGCATTCAAGTCCAACCCCGAGACTTGATACCCTGCTTTTCCCAGCCGGAACAGCAATCGTCCTGTCCCGCAGGCGGGTTCGAACACTTTGCGCACGCGTCGCGTGTATCGCTCAAACGCGCCCTGCAAAAAGTCGAACTCGGACTTCCAATCCGAGCCGTACACCAGGTCGTAGTAACGAGGATAGTCGTAGACGTTTGCGCTGACGATCTCCATCGCAGAGCATTCCTGATTGTTAGCCGCCGTTGGTCCCGGCTGGTCCGGTCGTCATCACTGACGATGGAACAGCACTTGATCCAGCCCGAACATGTAGGCCTTGACCGCCTGCGGATTGGCGCCCACGATCTCCACCGTCAATTTGTGGTCACCCGCGGCGAGTTGATGAGTGCCCAGGGCGACGGGCCCCGTGGGAACGACGCCGTCGTGAAACAGGTCGATCGGCGGTCCTGCCTTCTGGTCGTCGATCCACAACTGCACGATGCCGTAGTCCACCGCCTTGGTCAGGCAGGCTTCCACGGCGTACGTGCCGTCCTGTTCCACTTGCAGCCGCAGCTCGAGCTTGTCGCCCGGCTTCGCGCCGGTCCACCACAGCTGATTGTCGTCCTTCCACTTGCCGGGCCAACCGGCCATGCCCTGCTCTTCGACAGTGCCCGGCGGCTCGCCGATGGCCAGGAATCCCGCCGCCACCCGGCGGCAGCTTGACGTAGTATCCGTGACGCTGTTCGACCGGTGTCGGCTCCAGAGAATCGTCTTGCAGCCGGATCCAGATAGAAGCAGGGCAGAGCAGGCGTACAGCGTTCCGACACTGTTCGGATAGTACTTCTCGATGCAAGCTTCGAACGACGTCTGGAACGGGATATTGTCGGTGATGTGCCAACGCAACACGGACTGATGGCCGCGATTGTTCTCGGTCATCGACTGGCAGTGGTAGGCGAATTCGAACGAGCCCGGATGACACCAGGCATAGCCGAAGTAGTCCTCCGATCCGGTGCCGATCGTCGACGGGAACTTCTCGCCATCCACGAAGAACTTCTCGTCTCCCTCACCCCACCAGCCACCCTTGCGGGTTCCAGACGTGCAGCATCACGCCGCAGAACCGACCGCGACCTGTCGTCTGCAACATCCGCCAATCCGGGAAACGGTCTTCCGGCAAGGGCGCCAAGTCGCGATGCCACTGGGCGTGGAAATGACCCAGCCCCGCAAAGGACCTCGTCAACGGCGCATGCACGATTTCGAAACGAATCGTGCGATCGATCGACCCGTCGTTCTTCAATTCCATCGTCGCCCGCTTCGCAAACGGCATGTACCAGTACGCGTACGAGCCGTTCGCGGTCATTCCCGTCGGCAGACTGCGATACAGGTTCTTGCCGGGAGCCGTGCCGAAGAAATCCCCCAGCGGCGTCCACACCGACGGCTGCTGGTGATCGTCGAACGAGATGGACAGACCAAGTTCGCGCAGAGCCGCCATCTCGTCGTCACGATCTCCGCACTCCACGGAACCGCGAATCGCGGTGATCGCCCGCGAACCGTTGATCTCCAGTTGCTGGCTGCTGCCCGCGGGTATGACCACCGTGTCCGCAATCGTCTGCTCGCCCGCGCGATGTCCCGCGGGATCCTGCCCCAGCTGCGTCGTGAAGAACGCATTGACCTGCTCCAGCGCCGCGATATCGTCCGGCGGCAGATCGCTCCGTGAACGTCGGCACCTGTGTGCCGGCCGGAAATGTCGAGTACACGAATGTGGTAATACGCACCCCAGCCCTTCTTCGGCCACGACCTTGCACGATTTCTGGTACGGAATCGGCACGTACAGGTTGTGGCCGCGACTGCCCACGTCGGCCAATTGATAGGACAACGCCGGGATAGGCAAACGGTCGCGACTTGCCCGTGAAGTATTCGCGGAACGGCAGATCCACCGCCGGCTGCTCCTGACCGTCCAGATAGATCTTCACGTGCCCCTGCTCGGCCGTCGCCGACCAGATCCGCCAGATGCACCCGGGTCCCTTCATCTCGGCCATCACGTGCGTCTCGCCCTCCTGGCGAATGAACTTGTCGCCGTCGCCGTTCGCGTCCCACGCCACGTACTTGCCACTGGCCGCGTCGTAACGGCTGGCGCGGTCGTAACTGGACCACTGCTGACACGTCTCTCCGTCGGCCGGCAAGACGGCCAGTTGCTCCAGGTCCATCAGACGATGGGCCAGGTCCGCATACGTGTACGTGTCGGCAGCTGCGCTCGGCGATGACCCGACCATCGCACTCAGCACACCAAACAGCAGGGACCATCGGTTCCGGAGAGTTCGCATGACGGTTGCTCCTTCCAAGGGAAAGTCCCATCATCGCACACCGGCGCAGCGCGGTCGAGCCCGGCGCCGGGCTGTGTCATCGGGGAGATTCCGCCATCGATCGGCCGCGGAGCGGGGCACGCACGGATCTCCGACGTCACGCCGGCCCTGGAGGACGAACCGGGATTTGATTAGTCGGGTCGTAGCGAGGATACCGAGCGCTGTGCCCCAAATCCTGATGGCTTGGCAACTTACGTTCAACCTCCTCGGCAGTCTCTAGCTTGACATCCCATACCCCCCAGCTTATCATCGAGCCATGAGGTTCGATCGACTGGCCCTCCATTCAATGACGGCAGTACGCGCATGATCTCTTTGCTCATCGGCATCTTCCTGATCATCCTGTTCATTGTGACCATCGTCCTGTCGGTCTCCACGTGGCGGGCGTGGCACATCGTCGCCGTGTGCCTGACGTTCTTGGCGGCCGTCGGATTGGTGATCGTCGGTTCCTTGTCCCTCAAGACGCACAACACTTGGCGCAGCACGCACGCCAAGCGGACCGTGGAACTGGCCCAAGCGGAGCGGGAAGGGCTGTTGCTCGAGCACGGCGATCCCGCCTTGGTCGGCGCCGACACCGTCGGTCGACGACATGCAGCATCGACTCAATCGGGTGCTGCTGGATCGAGGACGCGTGTGGCGGCGCTGCACGCCAGCCGCTCCGGCGGCCACAGGCGTCGTGGTGTCGACGGTACCGCCGACCGAAACCGGTCAGCCGGGCGACCCGAACACGGCCAAGCCCAATGGCATCGCCGCGAACATGGTGCTCTACGCGTTCCTGGAAAATGAGGACCCGAAGAAGGAGAACCAGGTCCCGATTGCCTACCTCGGTGAATTTGTGGTCGCCGATGCGCAGGCCACCTCCGTGACGCTCCAGCCGACCATGCCGCTGGACGGACAGCAACAGGCGCTGATCGCGACCCAGCCAGCGCATTGGTCGCTTTACGAGATGATGCCGATCGACTCGCATCAGACCTTTTCGGACGAGGACACCGTGGCCCGGGTCCTGGACGACACCGCGCAGCCGATTTTCGGCGCGATGAATGAGCAGAATCTGCGGACGGTATTTGCGACCGTGACGGCTCAGCCCGCGGACAGCCCGATCGTGGCCGAGTTGGTAGCGGCCTACCTGAAAGACGGCAGTCCGGCGAGCGACCAGGATGTCAATCAAACGCCCGAGAACATCTGGCTCAAGCTGGAATTCGAAAAGGAGCACAAGGAGCGCGTGGACAGCAACAACCTGGACCCGGGTATGGGTGGCAATTACTTCGACCCGGAGGGTTATGCGGAAGTATCGCAGCTGCGTCGCGGTGAAGAAGCGTCGTTCCGCGTCAAGGACGTGGGTGTTTTCCCCTATGCCGTGGACATCGACAAGAACCTGGTGGACGGTTTGATCTCCAGCGGGACGTGTCGCAACCTGGGCCCCTACTACGTGCGCACGCTGCGCGATTACGAAGAGGCGTTCCACGATATCCAGGATCGGTTTGTGCGTCGCACGGAGGACATGGCGCGGGCCAAGCGCGACCTGGACGCCTTGAATGCCACCATCGCCGCAACCTCGGCGGAGAGCCAGTATCGCCATGACGAGCAGGCCAAATTGCAGCAGGACTTGGAGGGCTTCCAGCGCGAACAGAAGCAGCTTACCGATCTGGCGGCTACTTTGGACGCGCAGAAGACCTCGCTGCGCGACGAACTCAGCAGCCTCTTTCAAGCCAACCTGGTTCTCGATCAGCAGTTGACCGAGTACAACGCGAAGCTGACCGAGGAAATCAACCGCCGGACTGCTGAAGTGGCCGTGGTTGAGTCGCCGTAGACGGCGTATCTCGCAGGATGTGCGAGGCCCTGGCAACGGATGCCGGCGCACGCCAAGGACTGCTGGACGGGTGAAGGAATCGCGGGTCCTTGTTCCTCCGTCTGCCCCCGTCTCTGCACCGCAATTTCCCGCAATCGCACTCCACAGGTTTGCCCGCTGGCTCTACGATATAGAAGAACTCCGAGACGGGTGTGCCGGCAGTCCAACGCAGGAACGGGTGAGCATGGGAATCCACGATCGCGAATACTGGCAGGACGAAGCGCCGGCGGGGCTCCGGATCACCGGTGGTCCGCGGATGATCCTGACCAACTTGATCATCATCACGGTCGCCATCGCATTGATCGATGTGTTCACGACCGGCAGTTGTTGGCTGAGCAATCTGCTTGCGCTCAAGTCGGATCTGTACCGGCGTCCGTGGGAGCTGTGGAATCTCCTGTCGTACGGGTTTGCCCACGCCCCAATCGCCATCAAGGACGGCGGCGGCATCTGGCACGTGGGGATGAACATGTTCATGTTGTGGATGTTCGGCCGCGTGATCGAACTGCGTTTGGGGCGCGCGGAATTTCTGTGGTTCTACCTGGCGGCGATTGTGTTCTCCGGTTTGGTGTGGCTGGGCCTGCATAACGCCTGGCTTCTTGTGGCGCCCGGTGGTGCCGCGACGGCGGCGGCCCCCGCGCAGATGGTCGGCGCATCGGGAGCTGTCACGGCCATCTTCATTCTGTTCGTGCTGTACTACCCGCGCGAAACGCTCTATTTCTGGGGATTGTTTGCCATCCCAGCCTGGATCCTGGGGGCGGTGGTGATTGGCTTGGATCTCCTCAATGGGTTGACCGGCAGTGCCGGCAACGTGGCCTGGCAGGCCCATCTCGGCGGTGCCGCCTTCGCCTTCCTCTACCTGCGATTTGGCTGGAAGATCAGTCGCTACGTGCCGGCGCGAGCGGCTTGGTCAGGGATGGGAAAATGGCTCGGCCGCCCCCGTCTGAAGGTACACCGTCCCGAGGCGGACGACGAGTCACTCGACGAGGAGGCGGACCGGATCCTGGACAAGCTGCACCGGCAAGGGGAGCAGAGCTTGAGCGGACGGGAACGGCGAGTCCTCGAGAAGTACTCCCGGCGCATGCGCGAGAAGCGCAGACCGTGAGCGGCACTCGACGTCACTCGTGCAACACGGGTTGCTTCCGCCAGTCGTGATCGCGTTCTCGCGCCCACTCCTTGACCCGCGGTCGTCGTTCACGGAGTCGCACCGATTCGATTCCCAGGTAATGTCCCTGCGACAACGGGTTCTTCCCAACACATTCCAGTCGCAATGTGTAGTCGCCCGGCTCTGGCCAGAAGTCCAGCAGGTGGAATTCCCACTCGGAAACGTCCTGGGCGTAGAGGTCGAAGGGTGGGCCGATCTTGACCCCGTTCAGATAGGCTTGATAGATGCCGTAGTCGTTGGCCCGGGTCACCTTGATCAGCAATCGGCGTGGTTCACGCTGGGCCACCTGGAAGGGAATCTCGACCCAGGCCTGATCGGCCTGCAGAGGCTTGTAGAACAGCTGTCCGGCCGGATAGAACGAGAGGTTGTCCTGAACGGAGCACGTGCCCTGGCCATGGTGCTCTGGATCCGCAAAGTCCTTCGCGAGCGCGATGGTGTCGAGATTGGGGAGCGTCCGGGCAGCCGCGTCGGGTACGGGATCTGCCCGGGACGGTTGGCCCGTCTGGTACCAGAACGCGACGCTGGCGAAGTCGTCTTCGCGCTCGTTCCAACTGTGCAGTTTCCCCTCGGGGTTCTCGTCGGTGGAAATCCATCCCCAGTGTTCGATGGTCACCTTGATCGACTTGTTGAACACGATGGGGTCCTGAGAGGTGCCACCGATAGGCCGACGTATGACCGCCGACGATTCCCCACTGATCGAAGTAAGGCGTGCCGAAGTACGGCGTACTGGTCGTTTTCAGGCCCCAAGCCGAGAGGAAGTAATCTTCCGTTCCCGTGCCCCAGATCGAAGCCGTCGACTCTCCGTCGATGTAGATCTTCTCATCCCCTTCACCAAACCAGGAGGGACTGCGGGTCCGCACGGAGAGCACGGTGCCCACATAGTGTCCCTTGCCCTCCGTCTCCAGAATGACATAGTCCTTGCCCGATGGCACGGGATACTCCTGGCGATAGCGCGCATAGAAGTACGGCGTGTCGGCAGGCAGTTTCTCCTTCTTGATCCAGTCGATGTTGTAATACAGCAAATTCAACGGCTTCTGCTCTGATTGACCACCTCGATGCGGATCGACTTGCGGAACGGCATGTGCCAGTAGCAGTTGTAGGAATCCCCGTCCTCCACGACGACCGGCACGCTGATCACCTCAGTCCGTTTGCCGAAACAATTGCGCAAAGAAGTCGCCGAAAGGCACTTCGAACGCCGGCCGCGTCTGGTCGTCGTAGAACACGCGGAACAGCATCTCCTGGTGATTGGCCGACCCTTCCGGAGCCCAGTCCTGACGCTCGGGTCCGAGGAACGTGAACCACATGTGGGTGACCACCCCCGGTCCCTCGGCGTCGAGCACGACTTTCTTGGCACCCGGCGCCACGCGGGAATTGTCACTGTTGTCGTGCGCATAGTGGCCCTGCTCGTCGACGGCCGTCGAAGTCGACCGCATGCTGCGGCCATCCTTGGGTTTCGCCAGTTCCTCCATCGACTGTGCGGAGACGTTATCGGCCGCGACGGCGAGACTGCAGCGACAGCGCCAGACCAGCGTGAAACAAAGCGATGCGTACATCCGCGCGAACATTGATGCGAACTCCTGGAAGGGGGTTGAGCAGCGGGGGGCGAGTATACGCCGCCAGGAAACGGGCGTCAAGCATCGGCAGTCGATGTGCTCGGGTGGGGAACGAGAAACCTGGCGGAGTCGAACTACTTGCTGGCCAAGTCCGGACCCGAACACGGCTCGCCGTAAAAGAAGCCCTGGTGCAAGTCGAATCCCAACTCCAGGCATGCGTGTGCTTCGGCCGCCGTTTCCATACCTTCAGCCAATGCCTGAATTCCCATGTCGCGCACCATGCGTCACCAGGCTCTTCAGCATCTGCTTGCGCTTGAATGGCGCCCGGTGCACCTCCCGGGTCAAGGCGATGTCGAACTTCAGCACATCCGGCGGCACTTCCATCAGTTCGATCAGCCGCGCCTGGCCGGACCCGAAATCATCATAGGCCATGCCGATGTGCCAGGTCTTTGAGCGCCGCAGCGAAGATGCCGCATCGTATCGGCACTCGGTGACGGCAGCTTCGTGGATCTCCAGGGTGATCTTGAGCGACGGGAAACCTCGCGAACCTCCTCCATGGACTTGATCAGCGTGTCCATGTCCTGCAATTCCGTCGGGATGCGTGTTGACAAACAGGCTCGGTGTCGTCGGCGGCGATCGGATAGGACTCGCAGTCCGACGCGGCGACACATTCGACTCAGCTCCGCCTCGAGGTTCAGCTGTGCAGCTGCCTGGAACATCAGGTCGGGTGTCTTCAGTCCGAACAGCGGACTGCGCCCGAGCACCTCGTATGCCACGACGGCGAAGTCCGCGGAACGCACAATCGGCTGATAGAGGGCGATGATGCGCCCGCTCATTCATCAGACGGTCGAACTGGATCAGCGCCATGGCCTGATCGCAGTTCTCGCCCTGCAACGTCTCGACTCCACTGATCTCGTTCTGACGTTTCAGGCGAAACACGACGTTGGAGAACTGGATCAGATCCCCCTCATTCACGCGCTTCTCGACCAGATCCGCTCGCCGTTGACGTACGTGCCATTCGTGCTGCCCAGATCGCGCAACACCAGCATGCCATCGCGTTCGACGAACTCGGCATGCAGGTTGGAGACCGTGCGACTCGGAATGCAGAACGACAGCCCGGTTCGGCGACCGATCTGGAACGGAATGGCAATGATCGCGATATCCCGCACCGGGCGCACCCTCCTCGACCTGGCCGGTGAGCAGCCACATGGACTGGGTCGTTACGGGTGTACTTACTGCCATGGCACGTTGCCGCGATTTCTGCCGACTCACATCGATCGGCTACGCTGGGCATACCGTACGTCGATATGCCGAGTCTGTGCGCTGCAGCCGGAATGCCGATCCGTCGCGACCGCTCCCGCCCGATATCGGGCCTCCCGGGATCCACGTGCAGGCATCGCGCATTCCTCACATGAAAAATATAGGCCTGTGGGCCGCGAAAGCGGGTGGCCCCCCCCGATGTACGCGCAGATTCGTGGTCCTCTTCCAAGGGTCCCTCCGATATCTCGCCGAATCGGCACAACCGTTACAATGCCGGACAGTCGACAGACCTCGATGTCGCGTCGCAGGCAGCTGACGGCTGTTCTCGCTGAAGCGCGGTCATTCCGCCGCCCTGGCCAGCGAGGTCCTCGGTCAACCTCGACGGGTTCTCATGGAAAACGCGATCCAGATTATCACCACGACGGACAGCAAGGCCGCGGCCGAGCGGATCGCCCGGGAGCTGGTCGAACAACGGCTGGCGGCCTGTGTGCAGATCGGTGGTCCGATCACCAGCGTCTATCGCTGGCAGGGAAAGATGGAAACCGCCGAGGAGTGGACCTGCACGATCAAGACCGTGCGACCGTCTGTACGCGGCCGTGGAGTGCCCGCATCCGGCAACTGCACCACTACGAAGAACCGGAAATCGTCGTCATGCCGCTGACCGGAGGCAGCCAGACCTATCTGGCCTGGCTGCGCGACAGGTCCAGGCCAGCACCGACAAATTCGTGATGGTGCAGTCGATTACTCGCGGTCAAGGTGCATCGTCGGTGGGAACCACCGTCTTGCGACCGACCGAGTAGTACGTGAACCCGGCGGCCGCCATGTTCTTCGGGCTCGTACAGGTTGCGGCCGTCGAAGATGACCGGCGACGCCATCCGGCGTCGCATCTCGGCGAAATCCGGATTGCGGAACTCGCCCCACTCCGTGTTGATCGCCAGCGCGTCGGCGCCCACCAGCACATCCAGCGGATGTGCTGCCGTACAGCAGTCGGTCTCCGTACGATCTCGCGCACGTTGTCCATGGCCACCGGATCGTGCACGCGCACGCTCAGCACCCTCCTGCCAGCAGGCCTGTCGATCAGCACCAGGGCCGGTGCTTCGCGGATGTCGTCGGTGCGGGGCTTGAACGACAGTCCCCACACGGCGATCGTCTTGCCGCTTCAGCTGGCCGTCGAAGTGCGCCTGGATCTTGTGGATCAACACGAGCTTCTGGCGGTTGTTCACCTCGTCCACGGCATCCAGCATGCGTCGGTTCGACGCCCAGGTTGCGGGCCATCGTCGCCAGTGCGCGGACATCCTTGGGGAAACAGCTGCCGCCGTAGCCGACGCCGGGAAACAGGAACGCGAAGCCGATGCGCTGGTCGTGTCCGATGCCGCGGCGCACGTCGTTGACGTCCGCCTCCATCTTCTCGCACAGATTGGCCATTTCGTTGATGAAGCTGATCTTCGTCGACAGCAGCGCGTTGGCCACGTACTTGGTCATCTCCGCGCTTTCCGGCGACATGACCAGAAACGGCTTGTCGGTGCGCAGGAACGGCGAGTACAGCTCGCGCAGGACCTCGCTCGACTTCGCGGCCGTCGCACACCGACGACGACGCGGTCGGGAAACATGAAGTCGTTGATGGCCGCCCCTTCCTTCAGAAACTCCGGATTGCTGGCCACATCGCACGTCGCGTCCGGTGGCTCTGCGCGCAGCCGGTCCGTCATCTGCGCATTCGTGCCGACCGGCACCGTGCTCTTGATCACCACGACCGCGTCCGGCGCGAAGGCAGGGCGCGATCTGGTCGACGACGCTGCCACAGCGCCGACAGATCGGCGGCGCCGTCGTCGGCCGACGGCGTGCCCACGGCCAGATAGACGACCGCGGCGCTCCGCACCGCTTCGGCCACGTCGGTGGTGAAGTGCAGCCGGCCGGCCGCCGCGTTGCGCACAACCATCTCCGACAGGCCCGGCTCGTAGATCGGGATCTTGCCCTGCGACAGCTTCTCGATCTTCGACTCGTCAATGTCGATGCACGTCACATCATTGCCGCTGTCGGCAAAACAGGTGCCCGTGACGAGTCCGACATATCCGGTTCCGATCACGCGATTCGCATGCGATGGCACTCCGGAGAATCAGTATCCAAGGCCGTGCACTGGCCGCAGTCCGTGGCCCCGCATGCTTCCATGTCGCATGGGAAAACCGCGGGCCAGCAATTATGGCATATTCTCCGTACGCGGCGGCGTGCGATCACACCCGGTGGCGGAAATAGGCGAGCGTGTCGGCGATCGTCTGCTCGAGCGGAATGGCGGGTTGCCAGCCTGTGTCGGTCTTGATCCGCGTGAAGTCGGCGATCGGGTGCTGACGACGGCCCGGGCTGACGTTCGACGACCCCCGACTGTCGCCCGGTCAGCTCCACCAGCTGCTGAAAGACGTCGCCGCTCCGAACGTTCCGTCCGCTGCCGACGTTGTAGATGCCCCGCGTGTGCGGTGTCGCCAGCAGCACGCGATAGGCGCGCACCACGTCGCGCACGTCGCTCAGGTCGTTGTGACTGTCCAGCGTGACGACGCGGATCGGCTCGTTGCCCGGTCGCACGAACTGCTCCGATCCACTCGGGCAACATGAACTTCGGCAGTCTGCCGGGGCCCGGCATGTTGAAAGGCCCGCGCGACCACCACATCCAGACCCTCGGCGACGGCCTCCCGGCAGAGTTCTTCGCGCTGCAGTTTCGTGACGCCGTAGGCGTCCGGTCGGTCCCAGCGGCGCAGTCTCGGCCACGCGCGGGTGCTCGGGAGCAACCGGTGCGTAACACGTGCGAACTGCTGATGACCAGCACGCGCGGACGCGGGTGGAGGGATCGAGCCAGCTCCAACACGGAGCGGTGCCATCCACATTGACGGCCGACCGCCAGCGGCGACGGGCCGCGCTCGCCGCACTCGCCGGGCACGCTGATGCGCGGCCAGGTGGTAAATGCAGTCGACCGCCGATCGCTCGCGTGCTTGCCGCAGCGGCTCGGGAATCGGTTCGGTCAGATTCCACTCCAGCACGCGGAACACGCTCGCGGACGCCTGCCGCCGAAATCATCGCTCCAGGGTCACGATAGGTCGATCCCATCACCTCGTCGCCGCAGTCCACGAGGTGTTCCGTCAGATACTGTCCGACGAAGCCGGTGATGCCCGTGATCAGGGCCTTCACGCGATTTCCTTCTTGACGCGATTCAGATCGGCATCGACCATCATCTGCACCAGTTCGTGGAAGGACACTTCCGGCTTCCAGCCGAGGATGCGTCGGGCCTTGGAGCAATCGCCGCACAGGGTCGTCACTTCCGACGGCCGCAGCAACTTGGGATCCACTTCGACGTGGTCCTCCCAGTTCAGTCCCACGTGTTCGAAGGCGATCTGGGCGAACTCGCGCACCGAGTGCTTCTCGCCGGTGGCAACCACGTAGTCGTCGGGCGTGTCGTGGCTGAGCATCATCCACATGGCCCGCACGTAGTCCCCGGCGAATCCCCAGTCGCGCAAGCGCGTCGAGATTGCCGAGCTTGAGTTTCTTCTGCAAGCCGAGCTTGATGCGGGCCACGGCATCGGTGATCTTGCGCGTCACGAATTCCTTGCCGCGCAAGCGGGCTTTCGTGATTGAACAAGATGCCGCTGCAGGCGAACAGGTCGTAGCTCTCCCGGTAGTTGACGGTGATCCAGTGTCCATAGACTTTGGCCACGCCGTAGGGGCTGCGCGGCCAGAACGGCGTCGTCTCGCGTCTGCGGCTCCTCGCGGACACGATCCGAACATCTCGCTGCTGCTGGCCTGGTAAACACGGATCGAGCGATCGACCGTCCGCACGGCCTCCAGCACGCGCGTGACTCCCAAGCGCCGTGAACTCGCCCGTCAGCAGCGGCTGCTCGAAACTGGTCGGCACAAAACTCTGGGCGGCCAGGTTGTAGAGATGGTGCGGCTGCACCTCGTCCACCAGCCGCACGATCGAGAACTGATCCAGCAGGTCGGCCTGATGCAACTGGATCGTGTCGCGCAAATGACCGATGCGCTCGAAGTTCTCCGAACTGGACCGTCGCACCATCCCGTGGACCTGGTATCCGCGTTTGAGCAGAAACTCGGCCAGGTACGCTCCATCCTGTCCCGTGATGCCGGTAATGAGTGCTCGTTTCGTCACGCACGTAATCTCCTTTCACGTGAGTTGATCTGGAATAGCCTGAGATCGGTCGAGCTCGGTTACTCCGTGGTCCCGTCATTCGACGTCGACGCATCCGTCTGCATCGTCGGCATTCCTCGTCGTCGTCCAGCATCTCCGCCGACGCGTCGCGCGGTCGATTCCGCAGCGGAGTCCGCTCGGCGGGCGGCGCGCCGCACTCGCGAGCCTGGACAGTCTCGGCGGCGATCCTCCTCGCTGACATCCTCCTGCGGCACGCGGACAATCGCCGCCAGGACATCGTCCTCATCGAGCGTCATGATTCGCACACCCTGCGTGTTGCGACCGATCACGCTGATCTCGCGGGCCGCCACGCGCTGGATCTTGCCCCGAGCCGTCATCATCAGCACTTCGTCGTCGTCCGACACGCGAATGATCCCGATGACGCGACCATTGCGTTCCGTGGTCTTGATATCCCGCAGCCCCTTTCCGCCCCGGTGCTGCGTGCGATAGCGAGTGGCCGAAGCGTTCTCTTCCTCGGCGTCGTCCTCACCGGCCGCCCCGATTCCGAACGGTGTGCGTTTGCCGTAGCCGTTTTCGCAGGCGGTCAGCAGCGTGGCGTCCGGATCGGTGACGACCATACCGACCAGTTCGTCGTCGCCCTGGAGTGTCACCCCTTTGACACCCGACGTATTGCGTCCCATCGGCCGCGCGTCCGATTCGCGGAACCGAATGGCCATCCCGCTGGCGGTGGCCAACAGGACTTCGTCGCCCGGCTTGGTCACCACCACGTCGACCAACTCGTCGTCGTCGCGCAACTTGATGGCGATAATGCCTCCGCGTTTCGGGACGGCTGTACGCTTCCAACGGCGTCTTCTTGACCAGCCCTTTGCGCGTGGCCTTCATCAGGAAGTGTCCGGGCAGATTGAAGTCCCGCACGGAGACGCAGTCGGCGATCTTCTCGTCCGGAGCCAGATTCAACAGGTTCACGATCGCCCGCCCGCGGCTTTCCCGACTCAGCTCGGGCAGTTCGTACACCTTCTGCCAGTAGACCTTGCCCTGGTTCGTGAAGAACAACAGGTACGCGTGCGTGCTGGCGATGAACACATGCTCGATCGGATCCTCGTCCTCGGTCGTGGCGCCTTTGAGCCCCTTGCCGCCGCGGCGCTGCGCTCGATAGACGCTGGCCGGCGTCCGCTTGATGTAACCACGGTGGCTGATCGACACCACCATGGTCTCTTCCTTGATCAAGTCCTCGAGATCGATGCTGCCGATCTCCTCGCCACTGATCTCGGTGCGGCGATCCTGACCGTACTTGCGTCGAATCTCGCGCAAATCCTCCTTGATCATCGCCAGGATATTCTGCTCGTCGGACAGCAGTTCCAGGTGCGCCGTGATCTCTTCGAGCAGACTCCGGTGTTCCTCGGCCAGACGTTCCTGTTCGAGGTTCACGAGCTGGCCGAGTGTCATGCGCAGGATGGCATCGGCCTGAACGGCCGTCAGCGTGTAGCTGTCGGCCTGCCCGCGCTCGTCCTGGAAGAGGCGATAACCCAGTTCGCCCAGCGCCCGTTGCATCATGGCCGCCGGACACGCGACGCCCATCAAGCCGATCTTCGCCTCGGCCTGCGTGCGCGACGCGCGGATGATGCGAATGATCTCGTCGATGTTCGCCAGCGCCAGCAACAGCCCTTCGACCGTGTGCTTGCGGCGCCGCGCCTTGGCCAACAGGAACTGAGTGCGGCGGCGAATCACCATGACACGATGGCGCACGAACTCCTCCAGCAGTTCCTTGAAGTTCAACTCGCGTGGCTTGCCGTCCACCAGCGCCAGAAAGATCAGCGAGAAGGAATCCTGCAGCGGCGAGAACTGGTAGAGCTGGTTGAGAACGACTTCCGGATCCGCATCCCGCTTGACGTCGATCACCAGGCGGACCGGCTCCTTCAAGTCGCTTTCGTCGCGGATATCGGAAATGCCCTTGATCCGCCCGTCGTTCACCAGGACGGCAATCCGCTCGATCACGCGATCGCGGAACTGCTGGTACGGGATCTCCGAGACGATGATCCGGCTGCGACCTCGCGTGGTCTCTTCGATGCGCGCCCGCGCGCGGATCACGATCGTGCCGCGGCCCGGTGTAGTAACCGCGCCGAATGCCGCTGCGGCCGCAGATCACGCCGCCCGTCGGAAAATCGGGACCTTCGACAATGTCCATCAACTCGTCAATCGAGACGCTCGGGTTCGTCGATCACGCGAATCAACGCGTCGCAGATCTCGCGCAGATTGTGCGGCGGAATCGAGGTCGCCATGCCGACCGCAATGCCGGTCGCGCCGTTGACCAGCAGGTTGGGGAACTTCGAGGGCAGCACCGTCGGTTCCGTCCGGCTTTCGTCGTAGGTCGGCACGAAATCGACCGTGTCGAGCTTCAGATCCTCCAGCAACAGCGCGGCCACCGGCGACAACCGCGCTTCGGTATATCGCATGGCGGCCGGCGGCAGTCCGGCGATCGACCCGAAGTTGCCCTGCTTGTCGATCAACACATGGCTCATGTTCCATTCCTGGGCCATGCGGACCAGCGTCGGATAGATCACGCTTTCGCCGTGCGGATGGTAATTGCCGCTCGTGTCACCCGAGATCTTCGCGCACTTGACGCGGGCCGATCCCGGGCCGAGATTCAGGTCGTTCATGGCCACCAGGATCCGCCGCTGCGACGGCTTGAGCCCGTCGCGGACATCCGGCAGCGCCCGGCTCACGATGACGCTCATCGCATACGTCAGGTAGCTCTGCTTCAGCTCGTCTTCGATGGGCAGATCGATCACTGCACGACCACCCGACCATTCCCGGCGGACGACTCGTCCTCAGGCAACGAACTGGCCGCGGACGGGTCATCGGGAGGAACTTGATCAGAGGACACCAGGGCATCCTTTCAAACAGGTCTCGGAGAATTCGGGCCGGGCACGAACCCGCAGCCCACGCGGATGGGCAGCCTCCGTTTTCCACCGCACCGGCGAGCGGAGCATCCTGCCATTTCCGCATCCACACCAGGCCGGTACGCGTCAGCAAACCGATCGCCCTCCACCACCGACCTCAGCCACATGACTGAACAGGGCTGAGTGTAGCAGATTCCAGCCGTTTCCACAACCGGACGAATCGTCGCAAAGCGTTGTCAATTAGCGATTTGCACGGGGGCGGACCCGCTCTGCACAGGAGACGTTGTTCGGACTCCGCCAGCCCTCCACGACCGGTCGCCAGAACAAAAAAACGGCCCTGCATTCGCAGGGCCGTTCGGTGTTGGTTGCAGTCTCGATCGTCGACGCGCCGTGCGCCCGATGCGCTAACCAGCCGAGCGTGTGCCGCCGGCCCGATCAGGCGCCAGCGGTCATCCCATCCGGGACACAGGCAGATGCCAAGTCGTCTCGGCGGGACTCGCGATACGCCGCAGCCGCCCGCACCGCCGGTTTCTTCCACCAGGGGAAACTGCCCCACTGCTTGAGCTCCATGTAGAGCAGCAGACAGGCCGTGGATAATCGCACAGAATGACACGATCAGCATCACCGTATAGACGTTCAACGGCTGCTTCTGAACGACGCCACTCTCACCAAGTGTTAGCTGAGTTTCGTTGTGACACTGTCGCCCTTCCTAATGGTGCCCTTCTTGTATTCCGGAATGATCTTGGCCACCGCACGATCCGGCGACGTCTTCACGACCACCACCTTGCCCAGGTAGACATCGTCCCGATAGACGTCCAGCTGATGATCAACCAGAATTCCGTCGTCGTCGCCGATCGAAATCTCGACCAGGTCCTTGTCACTCACGTTCACGACCACACCCAAAACCTTCGGCGGGATGCGATCCACGTCGGTGTGGAACAGTGCCCTTCTCATCGTCCCACAAGCGAATACCCAACTTGCCCATAGCGCTCTTCGAGCCGCCGCTACCGTCGTCCTGCAACGGTCGCTGACGATCCTCCAGATCGGCCTTCACACGCCGCATCTGGTTGATCTCGTCCGTCAGCTTGACCACCGCTGTCAAACTGACTGTCCACATCCTTCTGCGACTCCCGCACCGTATCACGCAGTCCCTTGACTTCGTTCGTGATGTTCGTCAGCTCTTGCTGAGCCGTCTTCAAGGCACCCGCCGTCTGACCCTTCCGTCGCCGTCATCTTGGCCAGCTCCTCCTGCACCTGAGCCAACTCGTCAGACCGCAGCTTGAGCTTGGTCTCCAGCGCAGCGAGACGCAAAACGACGTGCCGCCTGCTCCAAGGCAATCGCCGCCTTCAAGTCGTTCTTCTTCTCAGCTGCTCGTTGCAACTGCGCGTTCACCTTCTCCTGCAGCGACACCTTTTCCTGCAACGCCATCGGCCTGGTCGCGCCAGTTCACGTGCGTGGCGTAGACGGAAATCGCCAATCGCCAAGAAAAGTACGCTCATCACGAGCGATGAGCCCGGTGAAAATCTTGCCCAGCAATGTCATGGCACGTTTTCCCTTAAAGCAATCCGACCCGCCACGAATGTGGCCCGCTCGCGATGGTTTTCGATTCCATCAGACCGGGTGCCTACGGGCTAGTACCCGGCGGTATGCACCCAAACGACGACGGCGAAAGGACATAACGCGAATATCAGTCCACTCAGTATAATTTCGCTGTTTTACTGCTGTCAACGAATCGAGAATAAAATCGGGCATCTGAGAAGAATAGGGAAGTCCGTCCGTGTTTGCGACACTGCGTGGTTAGTGCCGGACGGGAAGCACTTACAGCAAGCGGCGCGGGAATCCGGCGGCAAAAGACCACCAAGAACAATCGGGCCAACGACTTTGGAGAACAGACGGTTGTACCGATTGAGGCCCGTTTGCGAGGCCACCGGAATGTTGCTGGGTGGCCTGCGACGCCAGCGATCGACAGGCCGAGACAGGCCACCGCCAGACACACACGCACAGAGCCATCCCGGCAGGTCTCCCCACGCTTCATACCCGCTCCAGCGCCCGTCCGGAACCACTTCGGCCAGCAGGGTCCCGGTCGCACGGCGAGGCCCTTGAGCCAGCACCCGCCCGCTTGCCGTCGATCCAAGCCGAAAAGCCCGTGTTGGCGGCCACCAGGAACGGCCGTCGCAGTTCCACCGCCCGCAACACGGCGCAGTCCAATTGCAGGTCCAGGATGCTCGAGCCCCAGAACCAACCATCGTTGGTCAGATTGACCAGCACATCGGGAGACATGCCGCGTCGCGACAACTCAGCGACGTGTCCGCGAATCAGATGCGGAATGGTACTCTCGAAACAAATGCTCGGGCGACACGATCATCCCCTTGACGTCCACCGCCACCGGATCGGTCCCGGGCGTCAGTCCATTGGGAAGGGGAAACAACGGTAGAGGGCAGGTATCATCTCCCCGAACGGTACATACTCGCCGAACATCACCGGATGCATCTTGTAGTAGCGCGCCATGATCTCACCCTGCTCATCGACGAACAAGGCCGTGTTGTAGTGTCGTGTCGGATAGTCGCCAAACTGCCAGGTCGTGGTCCCCAGCAACCAGTGAGTCGACCGCTCCCAGGACTGCTCTTCGTCGGGTTGATTGATGCGGCGGACACCACTGCGGACAAGTTGGTCAAATATCGTCCTGTTGTCGTCGATCATCTGGCGGTCAATCGACGGCTCGATTTCTAGTTCCACTCCGGGATCGATGAGTATGTCGATCGGAGGAAACATCGACTCGGGCCAGACGACCAGGTCCAGCGGCTGATATCGAGAGCAAGCCTGGTACGTGAGATCGCCATATTGTTCGAGAGTTTCCCGCGGTCGATCGGGATTGTCTTCGAAAAGTGTGTCCACCGAGCCTTGAATCAAGGCCACGCGAATCGTGCGTGGCGTTTCCGGCACGAGGCCTTCCTGGTCCAGTCGATACTTCCCGTACGCTGCCGTCAGGATCACCACCGCCAGGACCGGCAGCGCCGGCCAGAGTCGCCAGCGGTGCCGCGCCGTCGGCAACATGGTGAAGATGCCGGCTGCCACGAACACCATGATGAAGCTGATCGTGTAGGCGCCAAACAGATCCGCCACCTGGATGATGCCAAGTTGTCTGACTTGCGTGTGTGCCAAAGTTGCCAGGGAGAAACCCAATGGCCCATAGCCGCGCGCGAGTTCGACGCCGGTCCATGCCATGGGAGCGGCGAGCAGCAGCGGAACTCTCCACACGTGGACGGCGCGTCGAGCCAGTGCGATGAAGAGCGGCAGATAGATTCCCACGAACAACCCCAGCGCCACCAAACCAATATACGTGGCCCAGTGCGCCAGTCGCATGCCCTGCATCACGGCCATCCAGAAGACTGCCGAGCTGAGCCAAATGGCGACATAGGGCCGACGGCCGCGCAGCTCGTCGAGCAGGATCAACTTGCTCCAGAACAGCGGCGCCAGCCAGGCGAGTACCGACCATCGCAGCGGTGGCAAGGCAGCCCACAGGCAGGCATTGCCGGCCACCGAGAGCCACAACGGTGAGTCCAACCACCTGGTCGCGAAGCGCCCCGCAGTCGCGGCAACCGCGGTCCCGCCGCGCTTCTCGAGAGCGTCATCGCGTTCCCGTTCGATGGGTCGGGAGCGCCGATCAGAGGCCTTGTCGCGCTGGTTCATGGGACGGGCCGCCGGAAGATCTCGGGAAAGCCATCACGTTGCGCAACTCTGTTGCAGGAAGCGGCGGAGGAGTTCGTGTCCGCACTCAGTCAGAAAGCTCTCGGGGTGGAACTGCCAGCCTTCCACCGGGTATCGCTGGTGACGCACCGCCCATGATCTCGCGTTCCCCCTGCTGCGTGTATGCCCACGCCGACACGTCGAAGTCGTCGCCGCACGGTCCCGGGCGAATGACCAGACTGTGATAGCGCGTGGCGACGAAGGGATTGTCGCAGCCCGGCGAACAGGCCCTCGGTCGTCGTGGTGGATGGAATCGGTCTTGCCGTGCATCAGCTGCCCGGCGCGCACGATCTCGCCCCGTCGCTTGCCCGATCGACTGATGACCCAGGCAGACGCCCAGGATCGGCAAGCCGCCCAGAAAACGCTGAACGCAGCCGACCGAGATTCCCGCTTCGTTCGGCGTGCACGGGCCCGGCGAAATGATCAAGTGGCTGGGCTGAAGGATCTCGATCTCGTCCAGCGTGATCCGGTCGTTCCGGTAGACCTGGATATCCACGGACGAGTCGATTTCGCCCAGACGCTGCACGAGGTTGTAGGTGAACGAATCGTAGTTGTCGATAATCAAGACCATGACGATGCCGCCTCGGGGCAACCCGGATGCCGAATCCTGCCGGTTCGCGAACGCGCTTATCTTAACCGCTTTTCTGTCACTCGGTAGTGCTCCAGCCGGGAATTGGGGAGTCGCCCGATTGCCGGCATCGGCTGTGCGGCGAACAATCGAGGGAACACCATGTCGGGACAGCCGTCTCGACTGGGATCGCTGTGTCACACGGCGATGCGGGATTCCTCCACCTCCCGTTCGAGAAACATGGGCCTCGATATGCACAGAAGTCAATGGCTTGGCACGCTCGTGATCTTCGCGGCGATCTGCGGCGCACGGGCGCGAGCAGCAGCGGCCACGGACGACGATCCGCGGATCGCACGCCCGTTCCAGCTCGATGATCGGACGCAAGCGACGGTGACGCAGCTGGCGCGCCAAGTGATCCCTCACGATTACGAAAACATGAAGGGTTGGGGAAAGACCAGGCAGGTCGTTCGAGGTCTGTACATCAAACGTGAAGGGCTGCGCATCAAGACGCACCGCACCACCGTCGAGGTCAATGATGGTACCTGGACCAAGTACCGTGTCCAACTCCTGAATCCAGCGGAGCAGTTTCAGATCCGCGTCGAAAACGTCCACCAGACTCCCGATCAACGACTCGGCTTCGATATCCTCTGCACCGCTCGCCTTCGCATTTCCGGCCGCTTGTCCCAGTGGCAGCAAGGCGTTCAGTTGGTCAGCATCAGCGCCGAAGCCGACACCGACGTTCGCTTGTCACTGGCGTGCGACCTGGCATTCCAAGTGGATGTGAGCGCACAGCGACGCCCGGTGTTGTGGTCGATCCAGTGGTGCGGTCGGCCGACGTGCAGATTCACAACTTCCAGATGCGTTCGATCAGCCAATTCGAGGGGCCACTGGTCAAATCGCTGAGTGCCAGTGTTCGCGAGTTGCTCGAAGATGAAATCGCCGATCGCCGTCAGAAGCTGGTCGGCCAACTGAACCGTCACATCGACAAGAACCGCGACCGGCTTCATGTGTCGCTGAGTGACCTGCTCCCTGAGTTCGGTGAGGGCTCCCGCGCGCCGACTGCTCCCCCGACGGACGCCCCCCGTTCTGAACGGCCGTCACGGGCTGGAGCCCGCACGTCCGGTCGACGACTCGCCGGTCGATTTCCCCCCCACGGTGTGAAACCGCTCTTCCGGCAGCACCATCGAAGTCAATCGCAGTCCGAACTTGTCGCCCACCTTGACCGTTTCGCCTTCGGCGATGCGGTGATCGCCTACCTCGAGACTGAGTGTCTCGTCACAGAGTTTTTCGAAGTGCAGGATGGAGCCTGGGACGAGTTCCAGAATGTTGCGAATCGGGTGTTTGGCGGTGGCCAGCGTGACGGTGACCGGCACCTTGATCTTCAACAAACTGCGCGAATAGGCCGGCAGACGCTGCAGCCACGAACGCGATTCCGCTTCGCCTCGGGCCGTGGAAATCGGTCTGGTCACCTCTGGGGAAGACATGGCTGGTCGCAGTCGTCGCAGCGGGGGACGAGAAATGCACCGGTCGACACACGACAGTAGTTTCGGCAGGATAACCGGCAAACTTTAGCCAGATTGTCTGGTTCCGCGGCGGACGCGGCGTTTCCGCCAGGCCGCCTGTCGCTTCCGAGCCTGGATCGACATGCCTATAATCCAGGGACGCAACGCCCCCGGACGGTGCCGGACAGGCGGAGATGTCGCTGGCAGGCGCCTTTCCCCTGGGCAGTATGTGGCGCGCGTCGCTTGCCCCGTGGGCCGACACGCGTCGACGGATTACGACCCGAGACGGTAATGACCATGAGCACAGCGACACAACACGATCCGAGATTCCAGCTGGCCGATTACCGATCGCTCGAAAACGACGTCCTGCGGCAACGGATCAATCAGGTGCGGCACCGGTTGGGACCCGAATTGCTGATCCTGGGCCATCACTACCAGCAGGACGAAGTGATCGCGCTGAGCGATCTGCGGGGCGACAGCTATGAGCTGAGCAAGATGGCGGCGTCGAATACGGGTTGCCGCTCGATCGTGTTCTGCGGTGTCCATTTCATGGCCGAAACGGCCGACATCCTGGCCAATCGTCCCGAGCGGTTGGCAGCGCGGGGCGGGCAACGCGTGCCGGTGGTGCTGCCCGACCTGGCGGCCGGCTGCTCGATGGCGGACATGGCGGCGATTGAGCAGGTCGAGTCCGCCTGGTCAGAACTTGGCGAGGTCCTCGACACGCACGACATCACGCCGGTCACCTACATCAATTCGGCAGCCAGCTTGAAGGCATTTTGCGGGCGGCATGGCGGGATCATCTGCACCTCGAGCAACGCCGAAGCGGTGCTGCGATGGGCCTTCCAGCGGACAAGTCGTGTGCTGTTCTTTCCCGATCAGCACTTGGGTCGCAACACGGCTCTGCGAATGGGAATCACCAACAACCAGATGCCGGTCTGGGATCCGTACGCCGAAGAGCTGGGCGGTCACGACGAGTCGACCTATGCCGGCAGCAAAGTCATCCTCTGGCAGGGCCACTGCAGCGTGCATCAGGTGTTTCGTCCAGAGCACGTGCACCAATTCCGGCAGCGAGTTCCCGGGATCAACATCCTGGTCCATCCCGAATGCCCGCAGGAAGTCAACGATCTGGCGGATATTTCCGGTTCCACCGGCAAGATCATCAAGACGATCCGCGAGGCGCCGGCAGGCAGCAAATGGGCGATCGGCACCGAACTGCACCTTGTTCAACGCCTGAAGAACGAATTCCCTGACCGGGAGATTCACTTCCTGTCTCCCATCGTCTGCATGTGTGCCACGATGTACCGCATCGACCTGGCGCATCTTTGTTGGAGTCTTGAGAATCTCGCTGCCGGAACGCCCGTCAATGTCATCCACGTGGATGACGAGACAGCCCGGTGGTCTCTGGTGGCGTTGGAACGTATGCTGGCCGTGTCGTGAGCGGCTGAATTATGTCTGCCGGCGCACATGAACCGAATGAAGATTCCTCTCGCCAGCATCGTTTTGCCACGACGCACTGGAGTCTCGTGGTGGCTGCCGGAAAGAATGCGGACCCGGCCGCTCGCGAGGCACTCGCGACACTCTGTGAAGACTATTGGTACCCGCTCTATGCCTACATCCGTCGTCGCGGGTACCAGCCGGCCGAGGCGCAGGACCTGGCCCAAGGTTTCTTCCTGCAGTTGATGGAACGGAATGTCGTGCAGGCAGCAGACCAGACGCGAGGCCGTTTTCGCTCCTTCCTGCTCAGTTCGCTCGACCATTACGTGGCCAACCAGTGGCGTCACGATCAGACGCAGAAGCGGGGCAGCGGACGAATTCGATCGCTGGACGTGGCAGAAGGCGAACGGCGTTATCGGCTGGAACCAGCCGATGAGATGACTCCCGAGCGGATCTACGAACGGCGGTGGGCTATGACTCTGCTCAACAAGGCCGTCGAGTCGTTGCGCAACGATTACCTGCAATCGAGCAAGTTGCATGTATTTGAGGCCTTGAAGGCGTACCTTGGCGGACAGGAGAGCACCGTTCCCTATCGCGATCTCGCAGAGCAGTTGGGCACGAGCGAGGGGGCAGTCAAGGTCGCCGTGCACCGCTTGCGACAGCGCTGCCGGGACTGCTTGCGGCGGACCATCGCCAATACGGTGGCCACGGAGGAAGAAATCGACGAGGAACTGCGGCACCTGTTTCAGGTCGTGGAGGGGTGAGTCACTGCGGCGGACCGTCGAAGGAGTGCGAGGAATTCCGGGGCCGGGTCCAGGGCCACCGACGACGCGAGACCGTGGGCCGCCGCACGAACGACGGAACCTGACGATCCGGTTTTCTGGCCATTCGTTGCGAAATGCCTGTAACCTGGCTCGAGAAAGCGGTTAATAATAGGCGTGATGTCACGCCTGAACTTCTGACTGAGGAATTTCCGACTATGGCTCCTCCCGGTGTTTGCCCACAGTGCGGAGTTCTGCTTCCGGCGGACGCTGCGCACGGGATCTGCCCGAAGTGCCTGTTGGGACTTGGGTTTGACGAACCGGCCGCGGCAGATTCCCAACGGGGCCTGCGCCCCACGCTCGACCCTGCAGGCCGGTTCATGCCACCGACGCCCGCCGACCTGGCCCTGCACTTCCCGCAACTGGAGATCCTGGAACTCATCGGCCAGGGGGGCATGGGGGCGGTCTACCTCGTGCGCCAGAAGACCCTGGACCGTCTGGTGGCCCTGAAGATCCTGCCGCCGGAAGTCGGACAGGACCCGGCCTTCGCCGAACGATTCACGCGGGAGGCTCAGGCACTGGCACGACTGACCCACCCGAACATCGTCATGGTATTCGACTTCGGCGAAACGGACGGCTATTACTTCTTCCTGATGGAATATGTGGACGGAGTGAATCTGCGTCAGTCGCTGCAGGCCGGACGTCTGACTCCGGAGCAAGCCTTGACGATCGTGCCGCAGGTCTGCGAGGCGTTGCAGTACGCTCACGATCAGGGCCTCGTTCACCGCGACATCAAACCTGAAAACGTGTTGCTGGACAAACGCGGTCGCGTGAAGATTGCCGACTTTGGCCTGGCCAAGCTGCTCGGTCGCTCCGGTGGACGGTTTTCGCTGACGGGCACGGGGCAGGTGATGGGTACACCCCACTACATGGCTCCCGAGCAGATGGAGAAGCCGCTGTCGGTCGACCACCGGGCTGACATCTATTCGCTCGGCGTGGTCTTCTACGAGCTGCTCACGGGCGAGTTGCCGATCGGTCGATTTGCTCCGCCGTCGGAGAAGACCAATGTCTCGGCCGATCTCGATCAGGTCGTACTTCGTACGCTGGAGAAAGAACCCAACCGAAGGTATCAGCAGGCCAGCGAGGTGAAGACGGCGGTCGAGTCCTTGGGTGGCGAGCAAGGGTCTGCCGGCCGTGCTGCGGCGATGACGCCGTCCACCCAACGATGGCATGTTCCCTTCACGTTTGATGACGTGTATGGCGGTTGGGCCCGGGCGGACGGGATTCTGCGATTCGAGGGCCGGGAACTAACGCTGGAGTTTCAGGTGAAGGACAACGTGGTCGGCTACATGGCGTCCGGGGTCAAGACGGTATCAGTGCCGTTAGCCGACGTTATCTCGTTGAAATTGGTGGCGGGCTGGCTGGGGTGGAACCCCAAGTTGGAATTGCGGACTGACAAGTTATTGACGCTGCGGGATATTCCGGGTCGCGTGGGCGGCGTCGTCCGACTGGCGATTGCCCGCAGCGACATGGAACTCGCCCGGCAGGTGGCGGAAGCTGTGAACGCCGCACTTGCTCCGGCCGCTCCCGCCGTCGCGTTAGCGGCCAGGACAGCCAAACCGCCGCTCCCGGGCGAGGGCATTCGCTGGCAGAAAATTGCCCACGATGTGCACGGACCGGCAACCGGACTCATGATCGTCGGCATTCTCGACTGCGTCACCATACTGCTGCTCTTCCTGGTGTTACCTGTGATCAGGCACTCGCGAGCCAGCGATCCTCCGCAGGCCATCCGGGTGCAGGCCATTGAGTCGACATCCAATTCAGGAGTTGTTGTGACCACGGACGGCGTGCGCCGGCTCAATTCCGTCGACGAACTGTCGGTACCGAGAGTGGCGTTCGGGTCCACAGGGATGATTCTGATCACCGTGCTACTGCCGCTCACATTCGCTGCCGTCGTGTTCGCTGCCGTCGTGATCCTCGGCGCTCTCCGCATGATGCGCCTAAGTTCCTACGGTCTGGGAGTTGCTGCTGCCATTCTGGCAATTGTGCCGGTACACCCCTGGTGCGTGATGGGACTCCCGATAGGAATCTGGGCCTTGATCGTCCTGTTGCGAGGGGAAACTCGTGAGGCTTTCTTGCTGCGGAAACAACAGGGGCTTTCGTTCGGGTCCGGCGGCCGCTACGGCGACGTGCCGGGTGCGATCCCGCCGCCAAAGCCCGGGCACGAGTCGATTCAGACGGCTTCGGCACGACTCCGCATGCCGGCCATCTCGCTGATGTTCAGCGGAATCCTCCAGGTACTGGCGTGTCTCCTCGTGTTTCGGACAGTGTTCGGCGAGAGCATCCCGCGCGTGTGGCTGCTCTTGGGTATCGTCCCAATCATGGCGGGGCTGTTCCAATTCAAGGGCGGCTGGCACATGTTCAACCGCCAGTCCTACAGCGTTTGCCTGTTCGGAACGGTTGCCGCCATGCTCCCGTTGAGTTTCCTGTGGGCGCTCAGTATGCCAGTACCGTCGCATATGAGAGCGATGTTCGCGTTGCTGTGGCTATGGGGACTGGGCGCGGGGATTTGGTCGCGCGCCGTGCTGGGACAGGACGACGTGCAGGGGTTGTTCGCGACTGCGGGTGGTGAAGCGAGGGCCGACCGAAATCGCGATTTCAACGCGACCCAGTCGTCGCAGTTGCCGGCGGTGATCGTCGTGCCCTTCTTGCTCTTGGCAGGGATTGGCGTGGTTATCGCCCTGCTGGGATGGTTCTACATTCGCGCCGACGCCCGACAGTCGAGCGTCCCAGCAGCCGAAGAGGTCATCATGCCAGTCGTCCCCGAAGCTCCGAATCCGCCGGTCATCCCGGAGTCGTTTACTTGGCGGGGAGGTGATTCGATGGAGCTCAGAAACTCAGCTGTCGAGTCGCCAAGATCGCCCACTGCGAACCCACGGGCAACGAACCAAGCCGCTGCGGAGAAACCTGAATCAGCCGAAGCCGATAAGAAGAAATAGCAGACTTCAAAACGATCACCAGGGCTGTTTCTCCCGGCCTTTGACCACTCCACGCTGCCGGTCGCACTATTTCTTGCTGTCGGTCTTACGACAGTAGGCAATGATGCCCGGGACATCGGCCGGCAGTCCCTGGTTCTTGGGCCAGGTCTTCGGAGCCTTCGCTTTCGGTTGCTCAGCAGGTTGGGGCGTGGCGACTTCTCCGGCATTCGCCGCGGCACCGCGATCGGACCCCTGCTTCTTCTCGCCGCGGGCGGCCGCCAGAACATCTGCGACACTCATCGACGGCGACTTGGTCGGCGCGTCCGACTGAGGCCCTTTGCTGGACGTTGCCGGCTTCTCGGGTTCCTTCGTGCGGCCGCCTTTCAAGGCTTCGGTAGCCGGTGGACTGTCGCTGGGTGATTTCGGTTTCCTAGCGGTGGCCAGGATGTCCGCGACGCTCATGCTTCCGGCGTCGGCCATTTTTTCTTTTGGTGCGGGGGGCGCATCTTTCTTGGCATCTTTCGCGGCCGGCTTGGCCGGTGCGGCCCCCGCACCGCGAGCGGTGGCCAGAATGTCCGCGACGCTCATGCTTCCGGCGTCGGCCGTTTTTTCTTTTGGTGCGGGGGGCGCATCTTTCTTGGCATCTTTCGCGGCCGGCTTGGCCGGTGCGGCCCCACCACCGCGAGCGGTGGCCAGAATGTCTGCCGTGCTCATTCCTTGGCCAGCGTCCGGGATCGCGGATTTCTTCTTGGAGGCAACTTCGGCATTCGGCGTCGATTTCTTGCTGGGCGCCGCGGAGGGTGCGGCGTCGATCTCGACATCACGCTTTCCCTCGACTGCTGAACTCTCCGCGGTCGCCTTGGCCGCGGCGGGTTCCTTGCGTGCGGCAGGCGGCGTGGCATCGACCGGCGGAACTCCCGCCTCGGACTCAGCAGGTGCTGCCGGTGCCGGAGGCTTCTTCGAGGCTGCGGCGCGCACGGGCGAGTTGGGGTTCTTCTTTGGGTAAGGGCTGATCGACGACTCGCAGATAGTCAATGTCGATGTCGTACCACCCGATGTTGTTGCGGCCATCGAACTGGACCAGCGCTCGTCCGCTCATGTTGACGGTCTTCACAACGCCGGTCAGGCCGCTAAATCGTCGCAGTTCAGGACGCTGATCATCCACCACCACGTACTTGTCGACGTACTCTGCCTGCAGCTTCTCGATGTGCTCAAAGACCATGGTCGGAGGTCGCCTACAAGTTACCAGCCGGAGTCAAGACGGCACGCATGTCCCACGCTGGGCACGCCAGCAGGATCTGCCGCCCGTGCGAGGGGCCTGCGAATCATCCACGCTTCCGCGCGGCCACACCCTGTGCTGCCGCACAGCGTCCCAACATTCTGGTCGTCGACCCGAGCGAAATCAAGGCCGCCCGCATCGCCCGATCACCTAAGCACCACTCGACAGGTAACGTGGGTCCCCATGCACCCCCCAGGGATCCCAGGGGATCTCCGGCGCTACTCGGCGAGCGATAATTCGTATTGCCAGCGATGTGTTGAGGAGTTCGTGATTTTGGGCGGGAAGATCGCGAGTTGATCGCGTTCGACGCCTAGAACCGGAGGGCCATCGGCATCCGGGAGCCGAACCGGGCGCAGCAGACAGTGGTATCCATCCACGGACACCAGGGCTGCCTGCGCGTCTGGGGACCTTTGCCAGGGGCGCAGCATCTGGTAGACGCTACGGAGCGCCGGGCGATCAACGGCCGATGTGCGGCAAGCCACATCAAACCGAATCAGAGGCTCGGGCATCCCGGGCTCCACACTCAGAGACCAGTGGCTTCGTCCGGCCATACCCATCAGCAAGGCGGCCTGTCGGCCACCGCCCAGTTCGGTGAGGGCCCACTGTTGCATGGGAGGGCTGGGCGGAAAAACCTCCTGGTCGTCACCCTCGACGGATGCCAGCAGCTCATGCAGTTCCGAACCCACCACGAGCGCTATCCGATGGGCCACTCGGCGTCCTAACCGGACGAGTGCCACTCGCAAGCCGATCCCTCGCGGGTCGAGCGCTCCAGGATAGCGAGGTCTTCGCAACTTCAATGGACACGCTGTCCTGGTTCGGCGCCGGCGTCGACACCCAGCAGGAAGACATTCTTGCCGCCCGGACCGGACGCCAGGATCATGCCTTCGCTGATGCCGAACTTCATCTTGCGCGGTGCCAGATTCGCGGCCAAGACCACCAGTCGCCCGACCAGTTGCTCGGGCGTGTAGGCCTGTTTGATCCCGGCGAAAACGGTGCGCGTTTCGTTGCCGCCCAGGCTGAGGGTGATCTTCAGCAGCTTGTTGGCCTCCGGCACATCCTCGGCCGACACGACGCGGGCGATCCGCAGATCGACTTTCACGAAGTCGTCGATCGTGCACTCGGCCGCCAGCGGCTCGTCCACGAGAGGTTGACTCACCGCTGCGACGGACTCCGCAGCGGGCTCCTCGGGTGACGGTTGTTTGCTTTCTTCAATCATCTTCTCCACGTCCTTCTTCTCGACACGTTTGAGCATGTGCTGGAACTTGGCGACCGGTGTGCCGACCAACGGCGTCTTCGATTCGTCCCAATGCTGGATCGGCCGACCGAGCAGTTCGCCGGTCTGCTGGCCAAGCGCGGCAGGACCGGGAGCCAGGTAGATGGCCAGTTGCCGGAACAGGTTCAGTGCGACGGTGCAGACGTCCTGCAGCTCTCGTCTCCGCTGCGGGTCCTTGGCCAGCTTCCAGGGTTCGGCCGTCTCGACGTACGGATTGGCTCGGTCGGCCAGTTCCATGATCAACCGCATGGCCCGGCCGTAATCGCCTTCTTCGTAGGCGGCGGCGATCTCGTCGCCGGCCTCCGCGGCCTGCTGAAACAGTCCGCCGTCGTCCGGGATAGGTGGCCGACAGGCCCGTCGCCTGCACGAACTTCGCCGTACGGCTGGCCAGGTTCACCACCTTGCCGACCAGGTCGGCGTTGACCTTGGCCACGAACTCGTCCAGGTTCAGGTCGATGTCGTCCAGTCGCGGGCCGAGCTTCGAGGCGTAGTAGTACCGCAGGTAGGACGGATCGAGATGTTGCAGATACGTCGCGGCCATGACGAACGTGCCCTTGGACTTCGACATCTTCTCGCCGCCGACGGTCAGGAAGCCGTGGATGTGCACCTTCGTCGGCAAGCGGAAGCCGGCCGACTTGAGCATGCCGGGCCAGAACAGCGTGTGGAAGTACGTGATGTCCTTGCCGATGAAGTGGTGGATCTCGCGTCGTCGCTGCGCCACCAGTCGTCGAACTTCTCGCCGTGCCGGTCGCACCACTGCCGGGTGGAGGCCATGTAGCCGATCGGCGCGTCGAACCAGACGTACCAGTAATTGCCCGGACTGTCGGGAATCTCGAAGCCGAAGTACGGGGCCGGCCGCGAAATGTCCCAGTCCTTGCAGCGGCTCGTCGAGGAAATGGCCCTGCAGGTAGTTGGCCACTTCCGCCTGGAGATGCTCGCCCGACTGCGTCCACTCGTCCAGGAACGCGTGCAGCTTGTCGAGCTCGACGAACAGGTGCCGCTCGGACCGCATCTCGGGCGTGGCGCCCGACAGCGTGCTGACCGGATCGATCAAGTCGGTCGCGCGATAGGTCGCGCCGCACTTGTCGCAATTGTCGCCGTACTGGTCCGGCGCCTTGCACTTGGGGACAGGTCCCCTTCACGAACCGATCGGCCAGGAACGTGCCGGCCTCGGGATCGTAGAGCTGCGCGACATCCCGTTCGACGATCAGGTTCCGTTCCCGCAGACGCCTGCCAGATCTCGCCGCACAGCTGGCGGTTCTCCGCGCTGTTCGTGCTGCCGTAGTTGTCGAACTCGATGTCGAAAGCCGCGAAGTCGCGCAGATGGGCCTGCTGCATCTCGGCAATCAGCTCCTCCTCGCTGCGCCGTTCCTGCCGGGCGCGAATCATGATGGCCGTGCCGTGCGTGTCGTCGGCGCAGCATGTAGATGCACCGGTGTCCGCGCAGCTTCTGAAAGCGGACCCAGATGTCGGTCTGGATGTACTCGACCAGATGGCCGAGGTGGATCGGACCGTTGGCGTAGGGCAGGGCCGCGGTGACCAGGATCCTTCGTTGAGCCATAATCACTCCCCTGTCCATTGGCGTCAGATGCCGCCCCCGGTTTCGACGGACAGAATCGCGACATTGTAGTACAGTCTCGCCGTACGCCCAATGTGTGACCCGGAGAGCACCTGCGGGAGGTTGGCGCGCAACCGCCTTGCCGTCCCTTGCCATCACCATGGTGGCATTGCCACGGCTCGTTCCGTGTCGGCCGGTCCGGAGTCGATTTGCCAGGGCGGAGTGACTTCGTGCAAGTCCATTTCTGCCCGCACCTTGCGCTGTCCGGCGGTCTCCTGCGTGGGCGACGGCGTTCCGCACGGAGCACGTTCGCCAAAAACTGGTCTTGTAAGATTTTCTAAACGTCGTCAGAGTGTGCCCGCCTGAGACCCAGGCTCCCGATCCCGGCATATGGTACTTGGCAAGGATTCGCCGAGTTCCGGCTCCTCAGCGGCAAGATGCCGTACGTGAGCTGCCCGGGGAGAAATCGACTACACATCGCGTCCAAGGAGGGAAACGATGGTGTCGCTTCATGCATGTCTGCTCGCCGCTGCGCTGGCCGGCCAAAACGATTCGGTCTTGCTCAGTTTCACTGCCGACTGGTGCGGACACTGCCGGCTGATGCAGCCCACGGTCCAGCGATTACTCGACGCGGGTTATCCGATCCGCGACGTGAATATCGACAAAAACCCGGACTTGGCGAGCCAGTTGGGAGTGCGTCCGATTCCCTGCTTTGTGCTGGTTCGCGACGGTCGCGAAGTGGATCGAGTGGTCGGTGAGGCCAGTTACGATCGGCTGGTCCAGATGTTCGCTCAGCCGGGTCGCCCGGCACCCCCTGCGGCTCCCCTGGCGGTTCCCGGTGATGCGAACGTGCGCGGCCAGTCTCCCGACGACGGCTCGACGCCTCGCGTTCCCCTGCCCCTCTTGCCGGCTCGATCGACGGCATTCCGGGCCCACCGCCCCAAGTGTTGGGTGCCATGGCCAGCCCACCGGCATGCACTGCGTGGCAATTCGGCCCAGCAGCAGGCACTACAAGCGACCGTGCGACTGCGCGTGGTCGACGCCTCGGGTGTGTCGCATGGGACGGGAACGATTATCGACGTACACGGCGAAGATGCGCTCGTGCTAACCTGCGGACACATTTTTCGCGAGTCCCAGGGTCGGGGGGAGATCTTCGTGGAACTCCTCGTCCCCGGGGCCACACGGCCCGTCCGGGGACAGCTCTTGACGTATGAAGCACCGGAAACAACCGGCGCGGCGGCAGGTCCCTCCTCGACGGGGAACTCGCCCCGTCGCGATGTGGCGTTGGTGAGCATTCGTCCCGGTCTGGCCGTGCCGCCCTTGCGCGTGGCGTCCCCCGACTATCGGCCGCAGCGTGGCGAGCCCGTGTTCAGCATCGGCTGTGATCACGGCGCCGAGCCGTCGATCCGGGAGAGCATGATTACGGCGATCAATCGTTACGTCGGTCCGCCCAGCCTCGAGATCCAGGGGCAACCCGTGGAAGGACGCAGTGGCGGTGGCCTGTTTGCGAGTGACGGTCGCATCATTGGCATCTGCAACGCCGCGGACACCCAGGAAGATCGAGGGATCTATGCCGGTCCGGCCACGATTCATCAGGAACTGAAGTCCATCAACCAGGAACGGATTTACCTGGCGGACACGCCGCCGCCCGCCATGTCCTTGGCGGCACAGCCAGCCCTCGAACCCCCGGCGTTCGCGCGGCCGGCACGCGGCATGGAGAGCTCGATTCAGCCGGTGTCGGCGGGCGCATCCCTGGCAGCCGGCGCAACCGAAGTAATCTGCATTTTGCGCTCCCGCGGCGCGAGCCGCCCGGACGGACGCGTGCTCATCGTGGATCATCCGTCGGAGGAGTTACTGCGACTGCTGCAGCAGGAATCGCCACCCCCCTTCGATGCGTCGGCGAGTCCGCCAACAGCCCCGCCGGCCCTGACTGCCGGTCGGCAGCCGGCACTTCCGCCTCTGCCGCCCGTCATCCGGGCCCAGAACAACTGACGACAGCAACTGACGACAGGGTGTCTGGTTACCTCGTGACGGCCCGGCGTGACGTACAGTTGAAGGTCAACCGTGCCATCTGCTGTGCCCCACACGAGGCGCCCATGTACAGTGCCACCTTCGCGCTAACCGCTATTCTCGGCATTGCGCTCACCAACCTGTTTCTCGGCTTTGCGTTTGCCTTACTGATTGGGCGCAGACCGAAAAGCCTGTCCGACTTCGAAGACGCCATCACGATTCGATATTTTTCGCCGCAGTTGCTGTTCCCATTCTCGCGACGAACGGCGAGACGATCGCCAGTGCACCCGGTGGCCACGCCGGTCGCTGTCCCCTCGCCGATCGCGGCGTCCCCGCCGGTCGCTACCTTCCCGCCTCTCGCGGCGTCCTCGGCCTGCAGCGATCCCGCACCGTCTGTCTCTCCCAGTTCCGTGGGAGTCGCAGCGCCCGCTCCTACGCTGCAGTCGATTGCCATTGCCGGAACAACACCCAGGCTGGTCTTGCCGCCGAAGCCCGTGGCACGTCCGGCAGAAGACGAGGCTCCCGATGTGGTGCTCGGTCGTCAATTGGAGGCCTGGCAGGCCAGCGATCCGCGCGAAGAGACTCCTTGCCTGTCCGGGTTCGCCGTGACGTTGCATAACGGCGCTGTGGACGATCACGTGCGCGAGGCGTTGATTAACGCGGTGCACGGGAAAATCACCAGTCAGCTTCGCAAGGACCGTCGCGTGCTCCGCACCGCCGAGAACCACTTCCTGTGGTTTTCCGCGGATGTGCATCCGGACGATGGACTGCTGCCCGTGGGACGCGATACGCCAGATGATCGACAAGACACGGTTCGTGCACGAGGGCACACCGCTGGCCGTCGAAGCACATGCCGTGGTGGTGGCCGTGAAGCGGCACGAGACCGCAGCAGATCTGATTCGACGTGTGCAGGCCACGCTCAAATTCGCTCAGGACAAAGGTGGCCGATCGATGTGCGTCGATGTAGGCGACGGACCCGCGTTCGTGGCGCTTGCCCGATTGGACATTGATGAATCCGAACTGGTGCTTACCTGGCGCTGGGAACGACTCGCGACCGCCCGCGAATTCAGGGTGACTCCGCGAGCACTTCGAAAACGGCCTCGATCTCCACGGTCATGCCCGCGGGCAGCGACACCACACCAATCGCACTGCGCAGCCACCCACGCCCTGTTCCGCGCCAAACACCTCGGCAAACAACTCGCTGCACCCATTGATCACAGCCGGATGTTGCTGAAAATCGGGCACGCAATTGACCATCCCAAACACCTTGATCACGCGTCGCACGCGGTCCAGACTTCCCAGGCCGCGGCGCAGGGTGGCCAGCATCGCCAGGCCGGTCTGGCGGGCGGCCGCGTAGCCGGCTGCCTGGTCCACGTCGCGCCCCACAGCCGACCAGCAACGAGCCGTCCGACTGCGACGGGCCATAACCCGACAGATATGCCAGATTCTCAACCACGATCAGGGGGCGATAGACCCCGACGGGCTTGGGTGCGGGAGGCAATGCCAATGTCAGTTCTGCCAATCTTGCTTCGAAGCCCATGTCCATCCTCACTGCCAGGTCGGTGCAAACCAGCCCGGGTACGACACCTGTCAGGATACCGGGTCCCCCTGGAGATCGCCATACACGGCATCATCGCTGCAAGACGGCCCGCCCCCAGCAACCTGTAGTCGGCCGGCCAAGTTTACCGATGAAGGCCCGTGGTAAAGCTTGGACGGAGACACGCTTCGCGCGTATGGAATTCACTCTTGATTTCCCTCCCAACCGAACGGCAGGTGACCAGGTGGATCTCTCCTTGAGCATCATCCTCCCATGCATAACGCGGAATCCTCGCTAACCCACAACGTGCATGAACTGCTCGAAGTCCTGCCCGACATCGC
>CAVWHV010000028.1:0-268257 GCA_963754725.1 uncultured Planctomycetaceae bacterium | reverse complement strand
ACGCCGGAATCAACCCGGGATGGATATTGGTGACTCGATTCTCGAAGTCGGGCGGCACCAGCACGTGCTTGAGGAATCCCGCCATCGCCACCAACTGCACACCGGCCTCGCGGCAGGCCTCGAAAACCGAGGCGGTACGTTTCGGTCGAAGAGTAGTTCGCCTGGCGAATGATGCGCGCGGGGATATTCGCGTCAGCGGCGAACTGCAGTCCGGCCGCCTTGGCGGAGCTGGAAATCACCAGCTTGATGTCCACGCTCAGCTGCCCGGCCGCCATGCGCTGCAGCAAATTTCGCAGCGTGGTTCCGCCACCAGAGATCAGGACCGCGATGGGCAAGGGAGGAGAGATCGTCATGGACCCGACCCCGCACGCACCTGCACGTAGATCGCGCCTGGCGACTCGGCCACTTCGCACGGGACCGGCTCCACACCGGTCAGCGACCCGCGGACGATCTCCGTCGCCAGTGTCTCCTGCTGGAGGTACGCAAGATTTTCCTCGACGGCCTGCCACAAATCGTCGTGGACGTCCAGCCCGATGCGGATCCGGTCGGTATACTCGCAGGCCAGATCTTTGCGGCGATCCTGGATCAGGCGTTTCAGATCCTGGGCGTAGCCCTCGCGAATCAACGTCGGTGTCAGGTCGGTCGACAGCACCACGACCACATGCGGACCTTGGGCTGCGGTCCAGCCTTCTTTGGCCTGCAGGCGCACGTCCAGGTCCTCGTGGTCCAATGTAATGGACTCGCCGTTGACTTGCAGCGTCACCGACCCGACATCGCGCAATTGCGCAAGAAGCGCTGCGCCGTCGGCCTTGACCAAGGCCTGTTTGACGGCGGGCATCAGTTTTCCGACGCGCGGTCCCAACCGCTTGAAGTTGGGTTGGACCAGATACGAGATGTACTTCTCGCCCTGCGTGGTATAAGCGATTTCCTTGACGTTCAGTTCTTCTCGCAGCAGTTCATGCCGGGCTTCCAACCAGGCCTGATGCGTGTCACTGGCCAGGATGACCTCCACCAGGGCCAGCGGCTGTCGTACTTTCAGCTTGGCATTCATCCGCGCCGAGCGACCGAGGGAGGCGATTTCGCGCAGCCATTGCATGCGCTCGGACAGGACGCCGTCCACGAGCGCGGGATCGGCCAGCGGGTAGTCGCACAGGTGGACGCTTTCGGCGGCCCGCGCCAAACACGCCGGTCAGGTTGCGCCACACGGATTCGGCTACGAACGGGACGAACGGCGCAATCATCTTGCTCAGCGTGAGCAGGCACTCGTAGAGTGTCCAGTACGCGTCGAGTTTGTCGGCCGATCGTTCCTGGCCGCTCCAGAAGCGGTCTCGATTGCGCCGCACGTACCAGTTACTCAGCGCGTCGACGAACGCATTGATCTGGGTACAGGCGCCGAAGTTGTCGTAGGCGTCCATCCGCTGGACAACGTCCGCCAGCGTCTGGTGCAATTCGCTCAGCAGCCACTGGTCGATTTCCGCTCGTTGGGGGACGGGCCGGTAGCTGGCCGCCTGGGCCAGGGTCGTGGCATCCAGTTGCCCCACGGCACCCGGAATGAACTGACCCGGATCGAAGCCGTCGATGTTGGCATAGATCACGAAGAAGCTGTAGACGTTCCACAGCCGCAACAGGAACTCGGGGACGCTTTCCTTGATCGCCCGTTCGCTGTAGATAATCGAATTCCAGGGAGGCTGGTTGGCAAAGAAGTACCAGCGCAGCGCGTCCGCGCCGTGGACATCGAAGATCTCCTGCGGACTGCGGTAGTTTCGCAGCGACTTCGACATCTTACCGACGCGCTGCACAAATTTCGGACCGCATTGGTCGCGGGCCTCGGACTCCACGAGAAAGCGTTCCTTGCCGTCTGCGCTCTCCCACCATTCGGCCAGCATCAGTCCCAACACGATGCAGGTCCGGTAGGGGTGGGGAAATGCGTGCGACTGGGCCTGCAGATCTTCCGAATCCCGGTCGCCAAACACCAAGGTGCTGATCGCCAGCAGGCTGTAGAACCAGCCGCGCGTCTGATCGAGAGCCTCGCTGATGAAGTCGGCCGGAAACTGCTGTTCGAACCGCTCGCGGTTGGCGTGCGGGTAGCCCCACTGGGCGAACGGCATCGCACCGGAATCGTACCAGCAGTCGATCACTTCCGGCACGCGCCGCATGCGGCTGCCAGGCGCGAAGGGAGAATCGTACGTGATGGCATCGATGTACGGCTTATGCACACGCAGGTCGTCGGGCAGATCGGGCTTGTTCTTCTTGGCCTGGGCCCACACTTCAAACCCGCTGGCACCAGGCTTGGCCTGCAGTTCCTGATAGCTGGCGACCGCCTCCATCCGACCGGTCTGGTCGCACACCCAGATCGGCAAGGGGGTGCCCCAGTACCGTTCGCGGGACAGCGCCCAGTCGACGTTGGTGTCGAGGAAGTTCCCGAACCGACCGTCGCGAATGTGATCGGGCAACCAGTTGATCTGGCGATTATTGGCCAGCATCCGGTCCTTGAATTCGGTGGTCCGAATGAACCAGCTCTTGCGGGGGTACTGGATCAGCGGATCATCTTCCGCCCGCCAGCAGAACGGGTACTCGTGGAGGTACTGCTCGCGCATCAAGAGCAGCCCGGCTTCGCGGAGGTGCAGTGTGAGATCCTTGTCGGCGTCCTTGACCCAGCGACCTTCGTAGCCGGGCGCCTCATGGGTGAACCGGCCGTCGGGTGCCACGGCACAGATCAGAGGGGGCCCTTCGGATTCCTCGAACCGCGCCTGCTCGGCCAAAAGCACATCGTAGTCGACTTCACCGAACGCGGGTGCCTGGTGCACGACTCCCGTGCCGCTGTCGACGGTCACGAAATCGGCCGCCACCACGCGCCACGCGAGGTAGTCTCGTCCGCCCGTTCGCAAGCGTCCCTGGCGATCGGCGTCCTGGGCGTAGTAATAGGGAAAGGGGGGCCGATAGCGTTTTCCGACGAGCTGGCTGCCACGGCGCGTCGCTTCCACCACGAATGTGCGTTTGGATTTCTCGGCGATCGTGTCGCACAAAGCCGCCGCCAACACCAGCCGCTCGCCCGACTGCTCATCGCGCACGGTGACGTAATCCAGTTCCGGGTGGACCGCGGCAAACTGGTTGCTCGGGAGCGTCCAGGGCGTTGTTGTCCAGACCAGCAGCGACGTATTCTCTTCGTCGACCAACGGAAAGCAGACGTACACGCTCGGGTCGGCCACTTCACGGTACCCTTGCCCCACCTCGCCGGAACTCAGCGCGGTCCCGCCCTGGGCCCACCACCAGACGATTTTGTGGCCCTGGTACAACAAGCCCCGATCGAACAGGTGTTTCAGGGACCACCAGACGCTCTCCACATAGCTCTGATGGTAGGTGACATAGGCCTCATCCAAGTGAATCCAGAAGCCCAGCCGCTCGGTGAGTTGCTCCCACTGTTTCATGTACCGCCAGACGCTCTCCTGGCAGCGGTGGATGAACGGCTCGACGCCGTACTGCTCGATCTCTTCTTTGGAGTGGATTCCCAGTTCCTTGCAGACTTCCACTTCCACGGGCAGACCGTGGGTATCCCAGCCGGCCTTCCGCTCGCACAGGTACCCGCGCATCGTGCGGTACCGTGGAAAGAGATCTTTGATCGCGCGCGTCAGGCAGTGTCCCGGATGAGGCATACCGTTGGCGGTCGGCGGCCCTTCGTAGAACACAAATTTGGGAGCGCCGCGCGCTGCTGCAACGTCTTTTCGTAAATCTGGCTCGACTTCCAGAATGCCAGGATTTCCTCTTCCAATGCGGGAAATTTGACGTTGTTCGGTACCGGCGTGAACATAGCTACTCTGCGTCTTCGAATTCTTCGTCCTCGTCCTCGGGCACAATGTCGACCGCGGGCTCTTCATCCTCGTCGAAATCTTCCGTCAATTCGTGCTCGTCCAAATCCTCTGCGTCGTCGAACTCGACCTCCTCGAAATCGTCGTCGTCGATTTCCACTTCGTCATCATCGAGTTCTTCCTCGAAGTCGTCATCGAAATCGTCATCGAAATCGCTTTCGTCGAAGTCGTCGAGGTCATCGCTCGGCGCGTCGCCGAAGTCGTTCATCTCGGACGAGATCCGCGCACCGTGATCGAGTCTCAAGTCGGCCGGCGGATCCGGCTCATCGCGACGGTCGAGTTCGAATGCCAAGATGCGATCCATATCTACTACCCTTACCCCTCTGAACCTGGGGACACGATGTTCGGCGGCACACGCCAAGCGCCATGCACATCCCACGAGAACCTGGACGCGGCGAAACGACCTTAAGTAGTCGACAGGTTGGGTTTTGTCAAGCAGCGGGAATTTGCCGAGCGCTCGGCAACAGGCCAATAGAAAAAGGCAGGGCCGTCGCCAAGCGACGAGCCCTGCCCAAACACGGGGGTGAGAAAGCCTGTCTTGAGGAGCCGACTGATGGCGGTGACGCCGTCGACTCCATCTCTACCATACTGCGATTCCCCGCCAAATCAAACCTAAAAGCCCACGAAGACTCTGCACATTACGAAATTTGGCTCGCCCCCTTGCCGATTGGACCGATTGAACGGGTCCGATCTGTGCTAGGTGTGATAGTCGGCGTTGATCTTGACGTACTCCATCGTCAGATCGCTGGTCCAGAAGCGGATTCCAGCGTCCCCCTCGGAAAACGTCAATTCGATGCGCGTTTCGCGCTGTCGCACGCATGGAGTTCGACACGGCCTGCGCGTCGAACGCGACCGGCTCGCCGCGCTGATAGAGCAGCAGGTCGTTGACCCGCAAGTGCACTCCGCGCGGGTCGAAGGGAACTTGAGCATATCCGGCCGCGGACACGATGCGGCCCCAGTTCGGATCGGCGCCGGCCACGGCGGTCTTGACGAGCGCGCTGTTGGCAACGGTCTGCGCGATTTGACGGGCGGCTGCGACCGACTCGCAACCTCGGATGTCGATCGTGATCAGGTGCGTGGCCCCTTCGCCGTCGTCGGGAATGGTGCGAGCCAGTTCGACACTCATTTCCAGCAAGCACTCGCCGAACTGGTCGAGCTGGCGATGCGCCAGCGGTGCGCCGCCCGCCTGTCCGCTGGCCAGCAGCAACAGCGTGTCGTTGGTGCTCATGTGCCCTTCGACGCTGATGCAGTTGAAGCTGGCGTCCGCCGTCCGCTGCAGCAGGGCTTGGGCCGTCTCCGCGGTCAACGGCGCATCGGTCAGGACGATACCCAGCATCGTGGCCATGTTGGGTCCGATCATGCCGGCCCCTTTGGCCATGCCGGCGATTCGGATCGGGCGTCCGTCCACATCGACCGTTCGATGGGCCACCTTGTGGCTGCGATCGGTGGTCAGGATGCCGCGGGCGGCCTGGAGGAACGAAGATTCGTCATGGCCCAGGCACCGGGCGGCCGACTCGATGCCGTGCGAGATTTTGTCCATCGGCAGAAACTCGCCGATGATGCCGGTGGAGAGGACCAGGGCCTGATCATCGTCCGCCTGGCAGGCGGCGGCGCCCAGGCGGGCCATCTCCAGGGCATCGCGCATGCCGCGATCGCCAGTGCAGGCGTTGGCGTTGCCGGAATTGGCCACCACCGTTCGGATGCGAGTCGACGGTGTGCGGGCCCGATCGACCGCCACGGGCGCCGCGAAAATCAGATTCCGCGTGTACACCCCGGCGGCGACACACGGCTGATCCGCGACGATCAGCGTGAGGTCGTTCTTGGCCGGATTGCTCTTGATCCCGCAATGCACGCCAGCGAGGCGAAAGCCGCCGGGTACGAAACCACTCATCCTCCGTAACCTCCCTCCTGCGAAAAAAAGACCTGCGGCCCGTACTTGCGACGCGCAGCAAAACAACTCCACCTCACCAGGACCGCCACCCGGCCGCGTCAGAAGGACATGGTTTCGGGAAAGCCGTACATCAAATTGAAGTTCTGCACGGCGGCGCCCGACGCGCCCTTGATCAGGTTGTCAATGCAGCTGAAGACGAACCACGCGCCCCGCACGAGCCGCGCCGTGATGTCGCAGAAGTTCGAGCCCGCCACATCCTTCGTGGCGGGCAGGTGCTCGACCACGCGGACAAACGGCTTGCCCGCGTAGAAGTCGCGCAACGTCGAGAGCAGCAACTCCTCTTTCAGATCGCGGGTCGGCAGCGCATAGGCGGAGGTCAATATTCCGCGATCCATGGGAATCAGGTGCGGCGTGAACATCACCTGCACGCTCTTCTGGCTGGCCATCGATAACACCTGATCGATTTCCGGCGTGTGGCGATGCCGCCCGACGTTGTAGGCCACAACGCTCTCGTTGCACTCCGGATAGTGCGTCATCAGTTTGGGCGTGCGTCCGGCACCGCTGACGCCGCTCTTCGAGTCCACGATGATGCTGGCCGGATCGATCAAGTCGGCCTTCAGAAACGGAGTCAGCGCCAGGATCGCCGAAGTGGGATAGCAGCCGGGATTGGCAATCAGCTGGGCGGGTGGAATCCGGTCGCCGAACAGTTCGGGCAGCCCATAGACGGCCTGCGGCAGATGTTCGGGATCGGCATGCTTCTGGCCGTACCACTCGGCGTACACATCGGCATCGGTCAGCCGATAGTCGGCGCTGAAATCGACGACCCGCTTGCCGGCCTCGAGCAGCTGCCGCACGGCAGTGGCGGAAGCGCCGTGCGGCAGACAGCTGAACACGCACTCGCAACGGGCCGCCACCTGAGTCGGTTCCAGGTCCTCCAGACGCATGTCCAGGCGCCCCGCCAACTGCGGGTGCACGGCGGCCACGTGCGGACTGCCTTCCTGGCGGCTGGTCAGCACGGCAATCTCCGCCTCCGGATGGCGCACCAGAATCTTGATCAACTCGACCGCCGTGTACCCGGTGGCTCCCAGGATCCCAACGCGAATCATGTGAAAATCTTCCTTTCGGCAGGTGAGGTGCCAATCTCCGCGTGGCCCGTGGCGACGTACGGCGCCACGATCACCCCGCAACCAGACCCCCGTATCGAGCGACCCCTACTTTCGACGCGTCAGTATAATCGACGGCTGGATTTGGCCAAGCGCCGGTCCGCCCAGGCAGGTGGGGACGGCACATTCAGAACCTCCGCCGAGACCTCCGCGAGCTCCGCGAGGATCATGCCGGTCGCCCCCCAAATACGGTCCTCTCCACACACCATGTCGCGCGCGTGAAAGCGAATTCCACGACGTTCAATCACGTGGCTTGACCGTGCGCGCGGATCCCACAAATGCGGCAACGGCAACTCAATCACGCGGGCCACTTCCACGGCGTTCGGGTGGAAGACCGGGCAGTCGGCCGTCACGGCAACACACGGGATCACCCAGAAATTGCTCGCGAACACGTACAACGGCGACAGGCGTCCCACGACCTGCACACCCTCCCAGGCCGCTCCCAGCTCCTCGGTGTATTCGCGCAACGCACATTGTTCCGGGCTCTCATCACACTCGTTCGTGCCGCCCGGCAGGCTGATCTGCCCGGCATGATCGATCATGTGCTCCGGGCGCTGGGTGAGCGGGAGGCACCATCCGTTGTGGTGCGGATAGAGCAACACCAAGACTGCGGCATGCCTCGCGTTCCACAGCGGCGGGCCAAAATGACGGCCGTAGGCGAGTTCCGACGCCATGAGACGTTGAGCCCGCGGACCCGGCAAAGGTTCGCTCAATCGCCGCGCCAGCCTCGCCGGCAACTCGTCACCCAGCGGATCGATCATGAACCCGTCCCGTTCCACACGCGAAGGAGACCCCCGCAGCGATTGCGTCAGGGACCTGGGGGCCCCACTCGATACACTTCAAACCAGCCCGTCGCCGTCGACGATTCCGGATAGACCCGCTCGAAACCCAACCCGCGCGTCCCTTGGGCCCGATCCAACACGATATAGCGAACCTGGTGCTCGTCCGCAATCGCCTGCAACTCCTCGTCCGACCAGATCGCCAATCCACCTTCGATGACGCTCAGCGGATAGATATCCTGCAGGATCAGCCACCATTGGTCGATGCCGGCCGGATCCTGGGGAATGTCCTTCCAGCAGACGACTTCGGCGCGCTGCGCGTACCATTTGAACGTCTGCTGATTGCGAGGCGTCAGGAACCGGTCCTGCGGTTGCGTGTGACTCGCTATCCACGCGCACAGCTCTTGCCATGCCCGGTAGCGGGCGGTCAGCTGACGTGGGCTCATGCCGTCCGGAGGATTCGACTGCACGATGCCGCCCGGCCGAAAGTCGAGCTGATGCTCGACAAACACGACACCCAGCGCCATCATCGGGAGCACCACGGCGGCGCACCACAGCCCGCGAACCATCCGCGGGCGTTTCGCCTCCCAGTAACTCAAGGCCCACGGCACGGCCAACGCCACGCACAGCGGAACCGACACGTCGGCCAGCCGATACCAGTAGAATCGCAGCAACTCGGCAGCCCACGGAAGGGATCGGCAGGTCAGCACGTCGACCACCAATCCGGCGACGCCGATCGCCACGGCGCCAATCGCAAATCGGTGCAGGGCCACCCAGCGCGGCGACCTCCGCACGGTCCACCAGAGTCCAGCCCACGCACACAGGAGCAATCCGAACATCGTCCACCGCTCCGGTCCAAAAGTGCCGACCAACAGGTGGTGCGGCAACCGCACGAACACGTAAATCACGTTGGCTTTCGTCGCCATGGCGGGGTCCACGCCGCTCTTCAACCCCCAGGCGGGCAGCAGCCCCAGCAGCGCCAGCGCCGATCCGCCGGCCAGCCCTCCGCCACATCCTGCGCACGGGCAGTCGCTCGCGTGGCGACAGCCACCAGGCGATGGCCGCGGCGACCACGCTCCAACCACCCACCAACACGTGGAACGCGGATGCCGCACCCAGCCAGATCCAGACCGCGTTCCATCGCTGCCGCACCACTGCATAGAGCCCGCAAAGCACGCAGGCATAGGCAATGCCCTTGGCCTCGAGCCCGCCGACCGCCCACTCGCCGGCCAGGTGACAGGTATCGCTGAGCATCAGGAACCAGGCGGCCGACAGCAGACTCACGTAACGAAGCGGCAGGATCGACCAACTCAAGCGCTGCCAACCCCACGCGAACAGGCCCCAGATCAGCACGCGTCCGAACCAAGCCACGACCGGCAGCGAGACCCACAAGCTCGGCCAGCCAAATGCGGCGAAGAACACCGCGTGAGCGTCGGCCGAATCGAGAAACAAGTCGGTCGCACACCAGGAGGGATCCCAGAAGTGCCTGGCTTTCGCCAGGTAATGGGCTTCGTTGACGTCCGGCGGCGGGGTGCCCGCGTACACGAAAATCAGGGCCAACAGAAGCGCCATTTCCACAGCCCCGACGCGCCACCGCCCGCCCGGAATCGGCTCAGTTGTTCTTGCTTCGGGAACATGCACGGGATTCGAACCATCCTGTTGGAAATCCAGTAGTGATCCTGGCGGCCGCCGCGCCCCGAGGCGCGCGGCAGATTCGATTGTAGCCTGTCTCCCCGCCCGCGCAGCGGAATGGCGGCGGAGAGGGCAGGGTGAGGGGCGGCCAATGCATATCTGAAGCTCGCCTTACGCCCTAAGATAGCGTATTCCCGGCCGCGGTGCGGACTTGAAGTCCCTCGCGACAGGGATGCCCCCGACGGACACTCGGAGAACGACCGGTGGATATGCGTACACGAACTCGACCCGCCCGGTCCGAACCCGGTGCCGTGCCGGAAGCGGATCGCGAGCCCAGACGCCTTCATGCAACGGGCGAGTCATGCGACAATGTGCGTCTCGAACTTCCCACAGGAGCAGGTTCTTCATGCAACCCCCTTGCGATTCCGTGGTCGGTCGCCGCGTACTGACCGCCCTGGCGGTAGCCGTGTGCGTCGGCGGCACGAGCGGCTGTCCACGCCCGTCCGAATCCTCGCGCCGCCAGGCGACGTCCAAAGCCAAGCCCTCCCGCGTGCGGGTGATCGTGGTGGACGACGGCCCGTTCGCCGCTGTGTTGGAGCGGCAGTGGAAGGCGCGGATCGACAATGAACTGCAGCTGCAGCAGATGACGATCGAGGAAGTGGAGTCGGCCAGGCAGCTGCCCGCGGACATGATCTTCTACCCATCGGCCTGCCTGGGTGTGTTGGTCGAACGGAAATTGATCACGGCGCCGTCGGACGAGATCTGGGACGACGACGCAGTATGCAGGCCGCGACATATTCGAATTGCAGCGGCGTGTGGAAGGGCGGTGGGGCGAACAACTCTATGCGTTCTCGTTCGGCTCTCCGCAGCTCGTTCTGATGTACCGCGCGGATATTTTTCAGGCGTTGGATCTGCATGTCCCGCAAACGTGGACGGAGTACGACGAGCTGCTGCCTCGACTGGCCCGCGATCAACTGGGCTCGTCCGCGCCGCCGGCTGATCGGCCGTGGACCGCCACCATCGAGCCGCTGCGCCTGGGCTGGGGGGCGAAAACGCCTGTTGGCCCGGGCGGCGGCCTACGCCTCGCATCCGAGTCAGTTCTCGACGCTGTTCGACTACGAGACGATGCAGCCACTCGTTGCGGGCCCGCCCTTTGAGCGTGCGCTGGACGAGCTGGTCGCGCGCCCAGAGTAGCGCGGACGAACTCGCAGCAGCGGACGCCGGAAACAGCCCGCCGAGCACTCTTGGCTGGGGAGACCGCCATGCGCAATCACCTGGCCCAGCCGGGCCACGTCCGACGGAAATGCCACTGCCCATCGCGGAAGGGGTAAAGATCGATTTCGCCGAACTTCCCGGCGCGGAGACCGTCTATAATTTCGCCGAAAAGACGTGGACGCCCAACGCGACGAGGAAGCGTCGACGCACGTTCCATTGCTGGGCACGGCCGGTCGGCTGGCATCCGTGGTCGAGAACGCGCGGCGCCCACGCGAAGTGGCCGGCATCCTGGCACTGTTGAGTGGCCGGGAATGGAGTTCGCGCATCTCGCCGGTGAGTCCTGCCACGACGCTGTTTCGCCAGTCGCACCTCGAAGAACCCGGACCTGTGGACCGACGAGGGACTTCCCCGCGAAGCCAGCCAGCGGTACGGCGAGGTGGCCCGCGACTCGCAGAGCCACCCCACCTTCATGTTCTGCCTGCGGATTCCCGGGTGGCAACGCTATCTGGCGGCCCTGGATCAGGCGGTCCTGGAGGCCTGTGCCGGAACCAAGTCGTCCGCCGAGGCGTTGGGCGGAGCAAGCGGAAGCCTGGCAAGCCATCACCGAGGAACTGGGGGTCGAGTCGCAGAAGTCCGCCTACACCTCGGCGAACAGCCTCGGGACTGGAACCGTCGACCGACCGAGTTGCAGAATCGCAGTCGCTCCAGTAGAATCGGACGCTTGTCGGAAACACTCCGCTGGGGCGGTAGCTCAACTGGGAGAGCGCAGCGTTCGCAATGCTGAGGTCGAGGGTTCGAGCCCCTTCCGCTCCACTAGACTCTAAGATCCGCCGAGATATCAACTTATCACCTGTCGACGGTCGGCAGTGCGACACCTGGAAACGCTTGGTAATACGGGTACATAACCGCATTAGCGTTTGGGAGGTCCGCATCATGCCGCGAGTGTCTCCTGACTACGTTCGCAAGACGTCGCTTCGCGACCAGTCCCGTCGTTTCGCGGCAGAACTCAGAACGCGCGGTTGCGGAATCGTCGCACGGCGCACAGACCGATCAAGCCGCAGACCGCCAGCACCCACGCAGCAGGTTCTGGCACTGGCACCGGACCGGCCAGTACGCCGTACATATTCCGACCGGCGTTATCGGCCTGGAACAGGCTGAACGTGGGGAGGTGAAAGGAGAGGCGTCCTTGGTCACGGTTGCGATATTTGTTCCATGGGTGGACCGTTTTGCATGGCCTGTCGCCTATTGCGAAGCCGTTGTGCACGAAAGCCCGGAGGCGTTCGGAGCCGCAACGCGGCGGCTTCATCGTAGCCCGGGGTAAGCCGCGCTTCGCGGCGCCACCCCGGGTCAGCCAACGCCCCGCGCAACGCGGGCGAGCCCACGACCATGAGTACGACCGGCAGTCTCCGAGCCCGCCACGAGCCGCACCCTGCTTCGTGGCTACCGGGCCGGGCCATGCCTCGGTGTGAATTGCGCCGTCGAAAGCTCGCGAGGCTGGGCCCGGCCTGTGTCGGGCTCGGAGACCGCCGGTTTGGCACGCTGTCGTGGGCTCGCCCGTCATGTTCTCGGGTACGTGTACCCGGGGTGGCGCCGCGAAGCGCGGCTTACCCCGGGCTACGGTGAGACCGCCGCGTTGCGGCTCCGGAGGAAAACTCGCGTGTCACGAATACGAGAATTCAAATGGGACGGGACACATTCTGCATATTAAGAGGCTCAGCTACGGAACAGTAGTACACCGAAAACCACTGGTTGATGGTTTCGTCGGCACCCTCGTCCATGGCCACTTCGTCGGGAACTGCCGCGTTCTTCGACCGGTTCAGCCCATGGGCCGTTGACGCCCAGCCTTGGTCGAGAATCCACTGCATGTGCGTCGCCTCGAACGTCGGCGGATCGCTGTGGACACCGTCTTGAAGCCGGTTGTCGATCAGCATGTACACCCGCGCGTCGATGCTGACCGTCACATCGAGTCTGTAGAAGACATTGTCGCGATTGTCGTTGCCCGACATGATGTACTCGAGGCCCGACAAGTATGCCGGAACCGGAAGGCTGTTCGCCGAATCGTCGAGGAAATCGGGTACATTGTCCACACCGTTATGGGCAAGTGGCGAATGGTTCTTCCAAATAGGCCGGAACTGCGCTCCGCTTGTTCCGGCCTACGGGCTTGTTCCGGCCTACGGGCCTCAGGACTACTTGCTGCGTTTCGCGTACAACAGGTTGTTCAGCGCCAGGTCGGCGATCAGTTCGTCGTCGTGAGCTCCGGCGATATCGTCGGCGATGTCCTCGATCAGGTCATCCCATTTGCCGATCTCTCCGTCCAGCTGGAAGTCGGCCGGCAAGTGCGGGCCAATCTTCACGCCTTCTCGCAACTCGGACAGCCCTCCGACTCCGTCCGCGGCGAACAACACAGGCTCTCGCGTCACGGAGCCAGCCGCTTCACGCACGGGACGGGTAACGACCCATCGACACTGCGTCCCACGAGCGACTGCGGCGTCGCCTCTCCTTCGGCAGCGGACGCGTCCACAACCGTTGTGGAATCCGCAACCAACGGCGCAAATTCACCTTCGGGCTCACTTTGATCGCGATTCAGGTAGTTGATGACCATGATCGCATCAATGGGAGTGACCGCATTGTCACCCGACACATCCAAGTAAGGTGGTGGGAAGAAGCCGGCGGTCGGAGGAATCGGCAGATTGCCAGAACCTACGAAGTTCAGGTGGTTGATGATCAGCAAGGCATCCATGGGCGACACCGCCCCGTCCCCATTCACGTCCAGATTCAAGTCGGAGTTCTGCCACGGATAGGGATCGATCAGGACCTGGATCTGCACGGTGGCGACATTGGTGCGGGCACCATGTTCGTCCGCCACCGTATACGTAAACGAATCGGAACCGAGGTAGTCGGTGTCGGGAGTGTAGCGCACCTCGCCGTCGACCGGCACGGCCACGCCGTGCGTCGGAGCGGAGACGATGACGATGCTCGCTGGATCCAGCTTTCCTTCGGGATCACGGTCATTCGCCAATACATCGATCATCTTCGGCACGTTGAGTTCGACCAGCACGGAGTCGTTCACGGCGACTGGCGGAACGTTGAAGATGATCGTGACGGTGGTCCAGTTGGATGCCAGATCACCATCGCTGGCCCGATACGTGAAGCTGATCGGAGTTCGACCAGGCTGTTCTTCGGCGTATAGGTGAACGTGCCGTTCGAATTCAACTGGAAGGCTGCCGCATGGAGTGGGTCCCTTCACCAGGATGGCGCTGCAGCGGCGTGCCTTCGGGATCCGAGTCATTGGCCAGCACGCCATCGTCGTTCGGATCGTCGGGAGTGATGGTTCCATGCGGATCCGTCTGATTCAGCGTCGTACCCGGGAGAACCATGTAACGGTCGTCCACGGCCACCGGAGGATCGTTGATCGGATTGATCTGGAGGTGACGGTCACGATGCTGCTTTCCCGCCGTTCCCGTCCGTCACCTGGTACTGGAACGAGTCCGTGGTGACTTCGCTCCCGTCATGTTGGTAGGTGAACGTTCCATCGGCGTTCAAGATGAAGGCAGTGGCATACGTCGGGCTCGTGACCAGCACCGCGGTCAGCGTGTCTCCCTCGGCGTCCGAATCGTTCGCGAGCACTCCGTCGTCCGCCGTGAAGCCCGGCGTGGTGATCCCCGAGCGGTCCGTCGCGACGAGCAGGCCGCCTTCGTCCACCGAGTACGTCGTCCGGCTGAGCCACCGGGTCGTCGTTGACCGGGTTGATCGTGATGAAGCACGGTAGCCAGGTCACTGACGGCGCCCGACGCGTCCCGGATCTCGATACGTGAACGAGTCGCTCAGCGTTTCGCTGCCGTCGTGCTGGTATTCGAACGTGCCGTCGGGGAACAGCGTGAACGTGACCGACGTGGTGCTGCGGCGGCGCATCGACCAGGAGTGCGGTGAGAACTTCGTTCTCCGCATCGAAGTCGTTGGACAGCACACTGTCGTCGTTGGTGGATGGCGTGGAGCCGTGTACGTCATCGGCCGTCAACACACCGCCCTCGTCGACCACATAGCTGTCATCGATCGCGACGGGCGGGTCATTGATCGGGATTGATCGTGAAGGTGACGGTCGCCACCTCACTGTCGTCGGTTCCGTCATTCACTCGGTACGTGAACGAATCCGCACGCCGATTCACTGCCATCGTGCGTGTACACAAATGTTCCGTCGCCGTTCGAGTGTGAAGGACGCGGCGTGGGCCGGCTCCGCGACCAGCACGGCCGTCAGCGGGTCGCCTTCGGCATCCGAGTCATTTGCCAGACATTCCATCGTCGGCCGAGATCAGGCGGGCGTCCGGATCCCGTACGCATCCGTCACGATCAACGTGGCGCCCTCGTCGAGCGTGTAGAAATCGTCGTTGAGCGATCGGCGGGTCGTTGATCGGATTGACGGTAATGATGACGGTGGCGATTCCGCTCATGGCCTCCGGAAGCGTCCGTCACCTGATACGTGAAGCTGATCACTGAGCGTCTCGCTGCCGTCGTGCTGATAGCTGAACGTGCCGTCCGCGTTCAGCGCGAACAAGCCGGCATGCGGCTGGTGCTGTGATCAGCATGGCGGTCAGTACTTCCCGTTCCGCATCCGAGTCATTGACCAGCACGCCGTCGTCGTTGGTTCCCGGCACGGAGCCGTCGACGTCATTGGCCAACAGCAATCCTCCTTCGTCGACCACATAGCTGTCGTCGATCGCGACCGGCAGGTCATTGACCGGGTTGATAGTCAAGGTGACGGTTGCCACGACGCTCTCGCCGCCATTGCACGTCGATCAACTTGTACTGGAACGTGTCCTCGATCGTCTCGCTGCCATCGTGTTCGTAGACGAACGTGCCGTCGGCATTCAGCGTGAAGGAAGTGGCATGAGCCGGGGCTGTCACCAGTACTGCCGAGAACGCATCGCCCTCGGCATCGAAGTCGTTCGTCGCGACAGCGTCGTCGTTCGTATTGGAGGGCGTCAGGAGCCCGTCCGAATCATCGGCCACCAGGCGGCCGCCTTCATCGAGGACATAGGCATCGTCGAGGGCCACCGGCAGGTCGTTGACCGGCGTAATCGGTGATGTTCACTGTCGTCACCGCGCTGACCTCGCCCAATTCGTCGACGGCCTGATAGGTGAAGCTGTCGCTGAGTCGTCTCGCTGCCGTCATGTTGATAGACGAACGTCCCGTTGGGATTCAGCACGAACGTGCCCAGGTGATGGCTTGGCGGCGTGATCAATCGAGTTGTGAGCACGTCGAAGTCCGCGTCCGTATCGTTGACCAACACGCCGTCGTCGTTGGTACCCGGCACCGAACCGTTCTGGTCATTGGCAGTCAACACCGCACCTTCGTCGACGAAGTACTGGTCGCTCGACCGACGACCGGCGTGTCATTCAGGCCGGCGGTTCGAATCGTGAACCGCGTCTGGCCGGAAGTCTGATTCGGACGCAGCCCGTTGGCGGCCAGGTCGCGAATCCCGGTCGTGGGATCGTTGGCCAGGACGATTTCGTAGACATTGCGGCGCGGCGCGACGTCCTTCCGCACGGACAGTCGAATCACATCGCCGATCGGATCGTAGCGGAACACGTAATCGGTCCCGGCCGTCAAGGTTTGGCCGTTGAGGATCAACGTGACGTTGCGCGAGACGACCGAGCGATCATCCAGACCAATCCCGTCGTCATTGATCTGGACCGTCGAACTCGGACACCACAAGATCTTCCACCAGCACCGTTGCCGGGGCGGGATCCAGATCGATCGGCCGCGTCATTGTCCTTCGGCAGCATCAGTACCGCATACGGGCCTTCAAAGTCCGCGCGTTCGACCGCTCCGCGGTCCTTGAAGATGTTCGAGCCGAGGCCGGGCGGTGGGGCCTGCAGCGGGTCGTCGATACGCAACTGTCCGAACCGGTCCTGGTCGGGTGCCACGACCGGCGCTGGCGGGATCCCCAGCGGCGACGTGACAGCCACCATCGCCGGCCGATCGTCCAGGCGGTTGAGCGAACTGTCGATGGCCTGGCTGCCGGCGGCCAGGTAGAAATTGCCGCGAGCCGCATCGACAAACAGCGGGGCGTTGGTGCCCAGCAGAATCGCATTGCTGCCGGTCGTCGCCATTGTTCGTATTGGACTTGAACAGGTTCGCACCGATCACGGTGGACGAAGAGGTGCCATCGACCAGGATGCCGTCCCATTGTTCGCCACGATGTTGTTCAAAATCGTGGGACTGGCGTTCTCCTCGATCCGTAATACCGGTGCCCGTTGGCCTGGACCCCACCGTAGATCGTGTTGTTCACCAACTGGCCGTAAGGCACCACGGCCAGCGGCGTGCCGGCCGCGTTCGGGTCACCACTGAACAGAATTCCGCCTACGCCCGATTCCGCGATCACGTTATTGCGGACCGTCAGGCTGGGCACGAGTCGGGACGCGTTCAACGTCGGCAAATTCCGCACGGAACCGGGATGGGGCATCGCGGTCGCGTCGCGGGAACCCGCGTCCACCCGAATTCCGTACTCGGAGGCAAATCGCACCGTGTTGGCCTCGATCCGCAGCTGTCCCTGCTCTCGCTCGATATTCTGATCGCCCAGCCGCAGCAACGACTCGACCATGCGGTCGTTCGTGTTGAACTGCTGGAACACGACGATTTCCGGACCGGTGCCGGTAACGGTGGCACCATATTCCGTACCGCGTCGCATCTCCAACTGGTAAGGACCGGCGAGAACTTGCGTGGGACCCGACGGGTTCGGGTTCTGAGGCACGACGAAATAACTGTTCGCCGAAGAGGGTCCGGTGACCATTTCACCGCGTTCGGCAAACCCGATCATGACGTCGTCGATATAGGCGCCTTCGAAGTTGTTCTGCTGCGCCCGCTGGATGTCGAAGAAATCGCCATACCTGTCTCCGGGCAGGCCCTGGTTCATCGTACCCGCCGTGCTGAAATCAAACCGGATCTGGATATCACTGTTTCCGACGAACTCCGACAGGTCCACGCGTGCCTGTCGCCAGCCATTCGTGTTGTCAAACAACTCCTGGACGCGTTGGAGCGGATGATCCGAGGCGTTGGCAGAAGCCGAAATGTACTGAGGCAACTCCGCATTGCCCTGCAGGCTCGTGGAGAGAATGGAGTTGTTCGTGGCCAGCGGTCGCCACGTCGAACCGCCATTGGTGGTAACCAACACGCGGAAGCTGTCGCGCATCAGGTCCGTATTGCTGTTGGCCCCCTGCGTTTCCAGGAAGTAATTGAAGTACAGCGTCGGCTTGTCGGCCGCCGCGTACCCGGCCAGGCTGAAAGCGTTCGTGGCCAGACTGCCACGGGCGCCACCCGGCACGTTGTAACTGTCGACGATGGCCGTGTTGGAGGCGAGGTCACGGTGTGCCGCGGTACTGAGGAATCCGTACTGCGCATTGCCAGCGTACGTGAAGTAGGCGTTTTCAGGATCCTCTCGCCACGGTTCGAAGCCGAAGTAGAAGCTCGCACCACCTTCGGTCAAGGTCGTCGGACGACCGTTGACATCCGTCTCCCAGGTGACCGTGGAGGGGCGGCTCTGGTCAAAGGTCGAGTTGATCCCGTGCCCCGTATCCGCGCGACGCTGCATCGTCGGATGCCACAGGTTGATGTCGGCGGATGAAAAGGCCAGACCCGTTGCGCCACCCACACTGGTGTTTACCGACGTGGCGCCTCCGGTGAAGATGCTCTGCAGCTGGCCGGAGGTATCGAGAGCATACAGGGTGCCGGAGTTGTCCACGGCGAACAGCGTGCTTGCGTAGCTCCCGTCCTGCAGGTTTTGCGGACCGGCCGTCAAACCGGCAAAGGAAGGTCCGACATTGACCACGTTCGAAGCCCGGCCACTTGCCGTCGATACCGTGAAGAACCGGCCGGTGCTGCTGACACCGAAGAGCTGACCCGCCACGAACGCCAGACCGGTGGTGGTGCCCAGGTCACCCGGCGTATTCTCGTAGATTCCGCCTCGGACACCCCACGGCTGTCCATCCACCACCACTGCGGACCCATTGGCGGGATTGGCGCGGTACAAGGTCGACCCGTTCAGCGTGGCCCCGCCGACCCGGATCCCGCGCACGGCATAGAACAGCGCGTATTCCGGGACACCGGCGCCGTCGGCTCCGGTGCGCACGTAGGCCAAAGCATCCACCGCATCCGACGTCAACTGCTGCGGATTGGGCGGGTTCGTGTTCGCGTCGTAATCGGGAATCGAATCATTGCCAATCGATGTCTGAGCCGCGTTGGACCAGTCGATGCCGATCACGCGACCGGCGGTATTGGCGGTTCCCGGCAACGTTTCGGCGCCAAACAGCCGCCCGTCCGATCGCATGGCGATATCCAGCAGGCTGCTATTGCCACCCGAAACATCGCCCACGTACGTTTCGAGCTGGCCCGTGAATGGGTTCACGGTGGACAAGCCGCCACCTCGGGACACGTACAAGACGACATCCCGCAGCGTGAACGGAATGACGTTGGTCGCCAGCGCGACGGTGCTTTCGATGTCAAACAGCGGCTGGACCGGGGTCACCGTGGCGCCATTGCCCGGAATCCCCGTCACGTGGCCACTGAAGCCGATGTGGTCTTCCGCGATCCGCTTGACGGAGTTGACCGGCTCGAGCCGGACCAGCGTATTGCTGGAACCGGAGACGAACGTGCCGTTCATGGCCGCCGCCAATTGGGCGTCGGAAGATATCGCTACGTAGTAGCGGGCCGTGCTGCCCGCCGGCACGACGCCCGCCGGCATCTGGACCGATCCAATGTACGAGTCCAACGTACCGAAACTTCCCCGCGTCAAGTCGTCCGTGTCGGCACCCTGTCCGGCTCCCGGTTGGTCGTCCTCGATATTCGAATCGCGACTGACCAGCACGAGATTGCCGCTGGCGTCGAATACGGAGATCGTCGTGTCGGGACGCGACAGACCATCCGCATAATCGATGTCGAAGATCGTCGACCACGTCTTGCCGCCCCCGTTGACACCACCGATGGCCTGAATCAAGTCGTAGTCCAGCGTGAACGCATACCAGTCGACGTCGGTAGCTGTCGACAGGTTGCCCGCCACGCTGATCACATTGCGATCGCTCGTGAGCAGGTTACCCAGTGGCTGGGAACTGGCGAGCGAGTCATTGGCGGTGTTCGCTTCGGACGTTTCGCCAGCCAACGGCGAATGGCCCGGCATTCCCCGCACCTCAATGCCGTTGGTGGCATACAGGATTTCGGCGTTGCGAACGGTGGAACCGGGGACTTCGTCCACCTGTTGGAGCCGCAGTTGCAGGCGATATCCGCCGCTGCTCTGACCGCCGTCGAGTTCTGACTCCCGATCCTTGAGCGGTTGGCTGCGGAGCCGGACGTAATACGATTCCGAACTCGAAGGATTGCCAGGCAGCACCACCCGCATCCCCGGGTCGCGCGGATTGATCGTGTAGAAATCGCTGCCCTGCCATACGTCCTTGGTGAGTGCGTTGGCGAGGCCAGCGAGCGTATCGTTGTCGTACGAGCTCGCCAGAACCGTTCCGTCGGCGGTGATCAGTTCCACGATGGCATCGAGTGCCGCACCGGTGCGGTCGACGTCGATCCAGACTTCCGTTCCGCCTCGCGCATTGAAGCTGTAGACGTCCAGATCGGTGGGATCGTCGGCCGCAATGAACCCGTAGATCTGGAATCCCAGCCGGCGATCCGCATCACCGCTCTTCAAGTTCGGAGCGAGCACTCCGAGAACTTGTGCCGACGAGGGCACGGCATTGGCGTCATCGCCGTCGATGAAGACCGGTTCGACCTCGCGGAGCACTTCGACGTTCCGGTCATTGCTGTACCGATCCAGCCGGATGCTGCGCCAATCGCCCGGCACGCCTTCGCTCGGTCCGTCGTTGTTCGTGTCGCCCAGGGGCAGCCCGTCGATAGCCACGCCTGCGGACACACTGTCGTCGCGCAGCGATGTGAAGATGACCGGGTAGCCCGGCGTTCCCAGCACGTGGATGCTGCCGCCGATACGATCGTCGATGTCCAAGGGTTGGCCATCAGCCGTGAATCCGGCCGTGGGTGCCCCGAGCTTCACGACCAGGCTCTCCCGGTCGCTGCTTTGGAATTGCAGGCCGCTCAACGTGTGGTGGTTCAGCAGAATGATTTCGCCGAACAGCACGTGAGCGATGTCCGTGTCGTCCCACACCGACTCGGTGGTCAGCACGGCGGGGCGCACGACCATGCCTTCGATCGCGTTGTCGTCCAAGAGATTCCTGCGCACCAAGGGACCGTGGTTGTCGACGAACTCGTCGAACGCATCGATCCGCTCCGTCGCCCGTCCCCAGTCTGCCAGGAAAGCGGCCTTCAGGGCATTGGCGTCGATCGAGATGGCCGGGCCGGCATTGTCGAGTAACGCGTTGGAAACCAGGATCGGCTGGGCACCGCGGACAAAGATCGTCGATGCCTGATTGCCACCCCGACCCGCGCGGTCGGAACTGGACTGGCCGGCCGCATTCTGAGTCAATTGCGTGTTGGTCACGCGCACTTCCGCCTGGTGAATCTCCAGCGCCGCGAACTGGTCAAATCCGCCTTCGATCGGCGTCTGCCCGCCGGCGAACGTAATCAGCGCGTGATCGAAGCTTCCCTGCGCAATCGCGTTGAAGAACAGACCACCCCATTGGCCCGCTTCCGGACGCGTCGCAGCCAGGTCGTTGTTGGTGTCGAAACTGCCGCTGGCGCCGAACCGATCGTCCTTGAGCGACGTCAGGATGATCGGCTGCTCGGCCGTTCCTTCGGCGATCAGCTGCGCACCCATTTCGGCCTCGATGCGCGATCCTTGAAGCTTCACAACCAGTCCTGGATCGATCCGCAGTCGCGCATCAAGTCGCGCCACCAGGTTTCCGCTGTCGGAATCGAGCGTCGGGCCACCCGGCGTGCCGCCAATCAGCAAGTTTTCCGACACCACGTGGATCACATCGGTATCGTCCCACCGAGCGGGCACGTCGAGGCGATCGAGCGCCTCGCCCAACTGCGTGCGAATCCGAATGAACAGCCCGTTGATGCTGTTGTCCACGAGCTGATTGTCGTGGATGTCCGGGCCGATACGGTCAAACGAGTCTTCGAAACTGTTCGGGTTGGCCGAAATCGCAGCGTCGGCGCTGGCCCGAATCAGCGAATGGGAGACCGTCGGCCGAGCGCTGGTCATGTCCACCGGTGTAAAAGTCTGCTCCAGCGAATTCACCAGGACCTTCCCACCGCCGTTGTTCAAGTCGGCGTGATTGACCCAGTTCAGGAAGATTCCGTCCTGTTCCAGGCCGGCGTCGTCGCGGAATACCAAGCCGCCCCAATCGCCCGGCCGCAGGACTTCACCCGGTCCGTCACTGTCGCCGCCCACGGCGTCATTGCGGTAGGAATGGAAATGGACCGACGCGTCGGGCGTGCCGAGCACCTGCAGGGCGCCGGCGGTGCGGTTCGCGCCCAGAGCCGACGTGCCCACGTCGACGTTGGCCGCCTTCAGCTTCAGCAAAGCCCCCGCGTCGATCATCACGGTCACGCCCTGCGGCACGATCAGCCCCGCACCGTCCGCGAGCGGAAGCTTGGCACTGTCGACTCCTACCAAGTACGGTCGATTGTCAGCCAGCGTGTTGACCGAATCATCCGCGCCGCCGTTGCCAACAATGCGGACCACATTCGAGGCGGTGAGCAACGGCTTGGCACCGCGCAGATCCAGCAGATCCACCTGGCCTAATCGCACGACGGACCCATCGGCGGTCGCGGTCGTATCCAGGTTCGCGGCGTCGTTGATCGCGGCGGCGATCACAACCGCCAGTTCCACCGCGTTGTGCGCGCTGTCAAACACGATCGGATGGCTGCCCGGAAGCGTCTCACCGTCCTGGTCGAATTCGAACACCGCCACCGCGTGCGTTCCGTCGCTGATCAGGATCTGATCCCCATCCGTCATCGCCTGGCCACCGGTCGCCGGCACCACGATGCGCGAGGCGGCCGCCGCCAGAGCGGCAGAAATCGTGTCGTAGGGATCCGCCAGAGACCCGGTGCCCTCGGGCGCACTGGTCGTGTCGTTCATCTTGTCCACGAAGATCGTGGGCCCGCTCTGGAACCAGAAATCAAATTGCCCGCCGGGGGACCCGTCGGAATTCCCATCCAGCCGCGTTTGCCGAGCGGTGTCGACCAGGGTCGAGGCGGAGTCGGCGACGAACGACAGGTTCAGCTGGTAGAGCCCTTCGGACTTACCGCCGAAGCCGGTGTTGTCGGTCTGGGGATTGAAGCCCACATTGCCTTTGGCGGTCACCGCAATGTAGTAGACACCCGCCTCCAGCCACAGATCTAGCCACGGGTCGCTGCTGTAGTAGTCCTCGTTGCGCGCGATGACCTCGCGGGTGACGCCCTCCGGACCGACTTTTTCCTGATAGAGAGTCAGCGTCGCATCGAGCAGACTGGCGCTGGGAGTCATGCGTTCGGCAACGATCTCGGCCGTCACACGCCCCGATTCCGGGACGTCGAAGCGGTACAAGTCGACATCGTTGGCCTGCGGCGGATAGAGGAACTGGCCGTGAATCACATCCGCATCACCGGGGAAGACCGGCTCGGCCGGCGGCGCTCCGGGGATGCTGTTGCTACCCATGATCGTCAGGTTGGGCAGATCGTACGTATGGCCCAGCCCAAGGCTGTGCCCGATCTCGTGCATCGCCACCGTGAACCATCCACCACCATATTCGCTGATGCCCCAATCCTCGGCGGCATCCATGATCACGCGACCACCCATCGATCCTTCCGAGACTCCGGCCACTCCGCCCGGCCCCGTCGGGAGCGTGGGATCAATGGCGCGCAGGTCGCCCGTGACCACGGTCAGGCCCTGGCTCGCGGTCTCCACGAACTTGACCCCCAGCAGATGGCCGTAGATCTCGAACACTTCCCGCGTGCGCTCTTTCTGGTTCTCCGTGATGACGTTCTGCGGAGTATCCCCGCTGGGCAGTGTGCCGTAGCGGTCCTGGAAATTGTAATAGGCGGTGGGAATCGAGCTCGCGATGGTCTCACTGCCGGAGCCGATCAGGGCCAGCGACTCGGCCGCATTGAGACGAGCGCCGGTCAAGCAGGTACCGGTCAACGCGGAAATCGCGTCAGCCCCATCGAGAATCGCCGCCTTCAGTTGCTCCACCGTGGCGTTGGGCGCCACGCTGGCCAAGAGTCCAATCACGCCGGCGACGTGGGGCGAGGCCATCGACGTTCCGCTGAACGTGCTGTACGTGTTGCCCGGCGTCGTGCTGCGGATGCTCACACCAGGTGCCGCCACGTCGACGGTGGTGGCACCGTAGTTGGAGTTGAACGTGGAGCCAAACTGGCCGACCGACGCCAGTTCGTCCTCTGGGTCGCTGGCCGCCACGGCAATGATCCCGTCCAAATCGTAGCTGGCCGGATAGGACGGAGACGCATCGTTGTCATTCCCGTCGTTACCTGCCGCCGCAACAAACACGATCCCCGCGTCGATGCTGCGCTGAATCGAATCCTCCAGCGCCTGCGAAAAACCACCGCCGCCCCAACTGTTGTTGCTGGCCACGATGTTGACGTTGTACAACGTCTTCATCATGGTCATATAGTCAATGACCTCGATCGCGTCGGAGGTCGCTCCGGATCCTGGCGTCGGTGAGGAACTTGAGCGCCATGATCTTGGCCTGCCAGTTCACGCCCACCACGCCCACGCCGTTGTCACCGACGGCGGCAATCGTGCCCGCCACGTGCGTTCCGTGAGCGTTCCCGTCGATCGGATCGGAATCGTTGTTCGCCCCGTCGATGCCGTAAATGTCGTCGACAAATCCGTTGCCGTCGTTGTCCAGGCCGTCACCGGCCACTTCACCCGGGTTGACCCACATGTTGATGGCCAGATCGGGATGGGTGTAGTCCACACCTGTGTCGATCACCGCGATCACCACGTTGGATGACCCGGTCGTGATGTCCCAGGCCTCGGGTGCATCGATGTCGGCATCCAGGGTCCCGCCCAATTGGCCGGTGTTGTTCATTCCCCAGAGCTGACTGAATTGGGCGTCGTTCGGCAGGGTCGCCGCGGTGTACAGAATGTAGTCTGGCTCGACGTAGGCCACGGCCGAATTGGAGACCAGGTTCCGCGTATGCTCCAGGACGTCGGTCTCGCCCGACGATTCCACCAGCAGCGTACCGGAGAGATCCTTGACGACTCGCAGGCCATAACTGGCGAGAATGGCCGCCCGCTCCTGGGCACTGGTACCCGCTTTGAACTGGATCAGCAGGCGATTGGGAACGTAGGATAGACCGCTATAACCGCCCCACCCGTAGTGCGATTCCGGTGGGATCTCGCGATGCCCCGGTTCGGGAATGGCGCCGGGCATGTTCAACGCCATGCCGGCATTGCTGATGACGGTAAAGACCGCCTGGCCGGCCTGTCCCAAGATCCCGAGATTCGTGGCCTTGAGGAAGCTGGAATTGTCGTCGTCACGGTCCAGCGGTTGGTCGAACGAAATCGCGATCGCGTAGCTGCCATGCGATGTACCTCCCGCCGCGCCGCTGCCGTCCACCAAATAGGAACTGTTGGCGCTGCTGGAAATGCCAACCAGGTAGGTTCCGGCGGACGGTAAAGCAATCGAAAGCGTGTCCCTGACGCCGCCTCCCGGCACATTGGCCGTCCCCAACGGACCGCCGTTGGCGTTGAATAGGCGCACGACACTGTCCAAAGTCTGCGACGGCGTCACGTCCACGCGGATCACACCGGCCGTCAACACGTCGATGCGGTACAGGTCGATGTCGTTGTTACCGGCCGGCGAATCGTCACCGATGTTGGATGTGTACTGATAATCGGGAGGCGTGTCTTGGGGATCGTTGACGATCAGCTTCCAGCGGGTCAGTTCACCCTCATTGCCCGTCGCCGTATCCTGGATCTCCAGAATCCACCCACCCCTCACAGACAGACCGTCGAACTTGCTGAGCGGTTCGATCGGCACGAATCGCCCGGTGAAGGGGCCCTCGCCGGCCGTGATCGAAACGTCGGCTTCATCGTCGAAGATGGTGCCGACAAACGGCCGGAAGTTGCCTTGCTGCGCGGTCAGGACGCCGCCCCCGTCGTCGCCACCCAGAGCGGTCATCGCGATGCCCGTCGACCACGACTCGATCGCCGCCCCGGTATCGGGATCCAGCTTGGCCACTGCGCCCGTCTGGTTGCCAATCCACAGGTAGCCTTCGACGACCGCCAAGCCTAACCCCAAGGCGAGCGGCGAGGCAAACTCGTTGATGACATGGCCATCGGCCGGGTCAATCTCTACGATCTTGCCGCTATTGGCCACGGCAAACAACGTCCCGCGAGAACCAGCACCGGCCAGGCCGCTGGCGAGCGCCGCGCCGGCGTGACGGAGGAAATCAGCTGGTCCTCGAACGGATCGATGAAATACAGTCGGCTGCTGCCTGCGCCTGCGCCACCACCTGACCATTCAGATACGCCAGGCCCTTGATGCTTTCGGTAATGCCCAGATCGGCAAGCAAAGTGACATCGACGATCGCACCCGACTTGGGATCCAGTTCGTAGAGCTTCGTTCCCGTGCTCGAGACCAGGTAGAGCGTGTCGCCAGCGAACGCGAGTCCCGCGTCACCACTGATCGATTCCGGCAGCGGAATCGAATGGAGGATCGCCGCGGTGTCGGGATCCAGCTCGTGGATCTTCTTGTTGGTCACGTCGACACTAAACACCGACTGCCGCACCTGGTCGACCACCAGGATCTTCGTGCTCATCCCCGACCCGACAAACGGGTTCACGGAACCATCGACCCAGATCGGCAACAAGTTTCCCGCCGGTGTCTGGGCGCCTTCGGCTTTGATCCCAACGCTCGGATTGTCCACCGTAAAGCGTTCAACCATCGTGCGCGTGCCGCCCTGACCGTTGTCCAGCCAACCGACCAGGAACTCGCCACCCGGGCCAGCCGACACACTGCTGCTCTGCTGATCACCGACGGAGGAGTTGTTGGCCAGGAAGATAGTGCCAATCAAATCGCCGTCGGCCGCAAAACGCTGACCGCGGATGCCACCGTTGGCGTTATCAGTCCACGTGACCACGTGGATGCCGTCACTGCCGATCGAAATGCGCGGGTGCGGGGAATCGTTGGAATTCCCAGCGGCGACCAAGAACTCACCGCCCAGCGGTGCGCCCGTCGCGTCAAATCGCCTGCCCATCACGTCGGTGCGTGGGGCGTTGAGATCCGATTGCCAGACCACGACAAAGCTGCCGTCGTCGGCCAGCGCCACATCGGGCACATCCTGGAACACGCCGTCCAAGATCTCGTCGTTCACGAGGAAGTCACTGCCCAGCGGTGTGCCGGCGGCGTCAAATCGCCGGGCATACACGTTGTTGGAGAGCAATTGAGAACTGAAGACGAAATTGTCCCAGACGATGACAAATTCGCCGGACGCATTCACATCGATGGACGGATTCTGTACTTCGCCCACCGTGGTGTTCACATCGAACTCGCTGCTGTCGATAGCGGCGCCAGCGGCATCAAAACGACGCGCCGAGATCCCAAGCGACTGACCGTCGGCGTCGGAGGCTTGCCAGACGATGGTGAAGTTGCCGACTTGATCGATGCCGATTTGTGGCGAGGTTTCCACAGCACCTGCCAGCGTGTTGACGGTGAATTCATTGCCCAGGGGGGTACCGGCGGCCGAGAATCGTCGGGCTTTGATGTCCACGTCCGTGAAATCGTCCGTCACGGCGACCACGGAGTTCCAGGTCACTACGAAATTGCCGTCCTTGTCGATCACGACATCGGGATTCTCCTGCACGTCGGCCGACGACTGCGGCACCAGGATCTCGCCACTGAGGGGCGTCCCGTTGGCCGCGAAGGACTGGGCGTAGATGCCCCGATCGAGCGTTGCGTCGCGGAGTGTCTCGTTCCAGACAACGACATAATTCCCCGCCTCATTGCGCACCACAACCGCGTCGCGGTGTGACGGCGTGCCAAACTGGCTGACCTGCGTCTCATTGACGTCCAGTGGGGTGCCGTCGGCGTTCATTCGCCGCGAGTGAATGCCGCCTGCTCCCGCTTGCGAAGCCCAGGTCACCACGAAGGTGCCGTCGGGCCGCGCCGCGAGATCGGGGTCGAACTGGTCCCCGGCGGTCAGCGCGTGGACACGCACTTCTTCGCCCAGTGCCGCGCCGCTGGCATCGAACCGGCGGGCGTAAATGCCGCCCTGGGCACCGTCCTGGCCCGCACTCCGCCAGGTAATGACGTAGTTGCCGTCGCCGCCGAAAATCACCTCGGCTTGCTGCTGATTCCCTTCGGTGTAGGTGTTCACCTGGAAGTCACTGGTCAAGGCGTTGCCGCTGGCGTCGAACAGCCGGGCAAAGATGCCCCGCGCGTCCTGGTCGGGTCCTTCCCACACCACCAGGAATTGTCCCGTGTCACTGGCAGCGATGACGGGAACCGATTGGCTGTCGAGCGTGATCTCGTTGATTTGGAACTCGGAATTCCCTCCTTCGACCACCGTCGTCGTGGTCATGTCGATCACGCCGCCGCTGTTGTCGGCCAGGTCCAGTTCCGGCTGGTTCCGGCGGCCATCCGGACCGAGGAATTTCACGATGAAGTCGGTCGCCGAATGCGCGCCGTGGTTGAAATCAGAAAGCACCACGGTCCCCGCGTCCAAGTTGTTCAGCAGCAGGAACAACAAAGGTTGGTCGATGCCGCCGTCGGGCCCGGCAAACGTGACCAGAAACTCCGTGGCGCTGTCGGTCACCGCGGGAACGACCGTGACCGAATCGCTCAGGTTCGGCAAGGCACGCAACGCGGTTTGAATGTTGCCCGCCGTCGTCGCTCCGTTGGCAGGGGTCGTGCCGGCGAACGTGATCGCGGCCGTAGCCAGTCCGGCGTGAGCCAACACGAAGGTACCGGCGGTGGTGCCGCCCGCGAAGGTGATCCGCTGGACTTCGTTGGTGGTGCCAGGAGCCGGTGACACGGTGATGAAATTGCTGAGATTGGACAAATTCCGCAGAGCCGTTTCAAGGGCTGCGGCATCCGTCACGTTTCCGCCCGTATAGTTGATAACCCCGGTCGTTTGTCCGTCAAACGAGAGGCGATACGTGCTGCCAGGCCCGGGAGGTCCGAGCAGGCTGATCTGCTGGATCTCATCGAAATCGCCGGGCTGGGCAACGCCGGCTGCGTCGTAACGCTTGCCAAAAATCCCCAAGTTCGAGCCGTCCTGATTCTGGCTCTGCCAGGCGATCACGAATTTACCGTCGCTATCGATGCCGGCACGCGACAGGCTCTGAGTATTGGTCGATCTGATTATTGACGCGGAACTCGCCCGTGCTGCCCTGTACGATCTCCTGCAACAGCAGATGCGTCACGCCACTGAGACGATTCGCATGGACCAGCAACGGCTGGTCTTGCCCGCCGGCGGGACCGGCGAACAGAATCGAAAAGCGCAGCGTTTGACCGGCACTGATCCCCTTGACGGTCTCCGCAATCGCGATCGTGCCCTGGATCCAAGCCGTTGTCCGCAACCATCAGCAACGGTTGGTCCATCGCGCCGTCCGGACCCAGAAACGTGACGACATACTCGTAGTCGCTGACTGGCGACCACCGTCAGACTCTTGCCAAGGTTCGGCAGCGCGCGCAGGCGCATCCTGAATATTCTGGGCCGTCGTACGATGCCTGGCCCACGCCTGCAAACGTGATGTCGCCAGTCACCGATCCGGCGAAGTCGAGCCTAAAGGTGCCCGAGGTGGGACCGCCTGTAGAGCGTAATCGTCTGGACTTCATCCGTGGTAATCGGTGTCACCGTGATCTGATTGCCATTGCGGGAGGCTTCGCAGCGCATTCTGGATATTGCCGGCGGTAATCGTGGAATTGCCCACACCCGCGAACGCAATCGCACCGGTCGTGTTCACTGCCCCATTGCAGAGTGAACGTGCTGGACTGGGCCGGAGGACCGAGGATTTCCAAACGCTGGATTTCGTTCACCGTGCCCAGTGGCACGCCATTGGCGTTGAAGCGACGAGCGAAAACTCCGTCCGTGTCCTCGAGCCCGCTGCCATTCCACGTGACGACAAAGGAGCCGGCATCGTCGATAATGACTTCCGGTCGCTGCTGGGTGCCCGTCGCGTCGTAATTGACCTGGAACTCGCCTCCCACACGGTTTCCGGCCGGATTGAAAATCTGGCCGAAAATGTCGGCGTCATTGGTGTCCCAGACCACGACAAAGCGTCCGTCCGCGTTCATCGCCACATTCGCGTGAGCCTGGTTCCCGACCGCCGTCGAATTGACCTGGAACTCGCCCGTCAGCGGATTCGCATTCGCATCGTACATGCGTCCGTAGATAGCCCGACCATCGCCATCCTGACCGTCGGCGGTCCAGACGATCACGTAATTGCCGTTCTGGTCCGCGGCGATGGCCGGCGAGTTCTGCTGTCCGGTGCCAAACGTTCCGACGCGCTGGTCCGTCCCCGCCTCGATCAACAGCGGCCCGGTCACGGTCTGGTAGTTGAACTGAATGGAATTGTCCCGCTCGCGCAGCACCGCCTGGAAATTCAACGGGCCCTGAGCAAACCCAAACGCGCCGTCCAGATGCACGGCGTTCCATTGAATGATCAGACGCTGGTCAGTGCCGCTACCGCGCAATTCCCAGAAGACGGCCTCCCGATCGCCGCTGCCGGTGACCAAGTCCTCCCAGAAGGCCGCAATCGACGCCTGGGGCGGCGGATCGGTGAGATCGGTGTTGTTGCCGTCGGCATTCTCGGAACCGAACGTGATCAAGCCGTTGGAGCTGTAGATACAACTCGTCGTAATTCACGCCGTAGAACTGGAACTGGAAGCCTGCCAAATCGGCCGGCGTAAGGTGGACGGTCCCATCATCCAAACCGACGGCCAAGACGAGTTTGGCCACGAATGCGTCACTACTCCCACGGCTCGTCAGCGTTTTCAACTCCGGTCCAACGCTGATGTCGATCGTCTGACGAAAGATACCGGTGTAGATGGCATTGTTGCTCGCGTCGAGAACGATGCCGGTCCCGACATCGTCCAGGGAGCTGCCGCTCACGCGCACCAGGTCAAAATCGCCCGCCGACGTATAGCGTGCCGCGAAGATGTCGCGACCGCCGACGCTGGTGTGGCGCACCGCCTTCGGGCCCGGATCAAAATCCACTTCCTGGCGGAACGAACCGGTCAGGAAGATCTTGTCCGCCGAATCAACGGCCACATCCTCCACCACATCGGATGCGCCAGCGCCAAACGATTTCGTCCACTGAAGGCTGCCTGCCGCATTGTACTTGCGGAAATTGGCGTTTCCGCTGCTTGTCCCGACCGGAATCACGTTGTTGCCACTGTCGACCGCCACGGAAGTGGCTACGTCGGCTGCCGTGCCACCCCACCCACGGGCCCAGTTCGTCGCGCCGCCCGAAGTCAATTGCATGACGAACGCGTCGGAGAGTCCCGCACTGGTCAAATTCTGCACGTCGCCGCTCGGATCGAAATCGACGGTGCCGGCGAACGAACCGGCCACGAGGATCCGGCCCGTGCGGTCCAGCGCCACGGCCTGGCCTTGATCCGTTCCCGTACTTCCGTAACGCTGGGCCCATAACAGTCCACCGGCCCCGTTGAGCTTGACGACGAAGATGTCGTTGTCACCCGCACTGACCAGGTTGCTGACTCCCGTCCCCGGATCGAAATCGACGGTACCGGAGAAGTAGCCAGTCGCGACGACGTTGCCAGCCGCATCGAACGCCACACCGTTGCCGGCGTCACCCGACGTGCCACCAAACTGGTCTACCCACACGAGTGCACCGGCCGTCGTGTAGCGAGCCACGAAGGCGTCGGTTCCACCTTGGGTGGTGAGCAGGGTTTGGCCTGCACCTGGGTCAAAGTCGACCGACGTGCTGAAGCGGCCCGTGAGCAGGATACTTCCCGCCGCATTGACTTCCACTTCCGACCCGAGATCGCTGCCGGTGCCGCCCATGCCTTTGGCCCACAACAATGCGCCGTTGGCATCGTACTTGGCCAAGAAGATGTCGCTGTTCCCCACGGCGGTCAGCGTGACGGCCGCGGCGCCTGCGCCGAACTGGGCTTGTCCGGTGAACGAACCGGTGATGTAGAGATTCCCCGCGGCATCCCGGGCGATCGAATTGCTCTCCTCCGTGCCCGTGCCCCCGGCCTGGACGGCAAAACCGGGATCGCCGAGTGCCTGGAGGGTGGACTTGCCGGTTTCGGAGATGTCTTCAAATTGCGATCCGACCGCAAACGCCTCATAGCCAAATCCATCCGGGCCGAACGTACTGCCACGCGTGCCGCCGAAGTCGATGTTCTTGGCGATGCCGCCTTGAGGCGATTCGCTGAGTGTGACGTTGTGGACACCGCGTTCGACCGAGACCCGCACGTCATCCACGTACCAGCCCTCGCCGGTCACGCTCGAGTCACTGGTGAAGGTGAATTCGACGTGGATCAACTGGCCCACGAAAGGCGTGAGGTTCAACACCAGCGGTTCAAACCCGCTGGTTGACGTGGAACTGCGAAACAGGTTGGTGACCACGCCGTCGGCATTGACGACGTTGATATTGGCGAAGTCGAAACCGGATTCCACCGCCAGGTAATGGTTCAGTTCCAAAGACACCTGTCCGGTGATCCGCTGGTCGCGCAAATCGATGTCGGGTGTGGCGAGGGTGCCATTGGCATTGTTCTGATAACTGCCGCCGCCCGCTTCCTTTTCGCCGGCTCCAAAATAGAAACTCTGCTGGCCCGTATGGCCAGAACTGCGGCCTCGGCCAGTACTCAGATGCCACGCGTTGGCCGGTCCGCTGCTGGTGAACGCGTCAGAGGATCCCACCGTATCGACCGCCAGACTGCCGCGATCCAACGTCGCCGCAGCCACGCTGAGGACGGGGTGGTCGACGGTCGTGCCTACGCCGCGCAGACGAAAGGCGATGTCAAAGCGAATGGGAATGCCGGCCAACGGCGTGACCGTGACGTCGATGCCTGGGTCCGTGATGGCCTCGAGTGCTGTTTCAATGTTTGCCGCCGTCGTGGCGTTCGGGCCCGCATAATCAATCAGCCCCGTCGTCCGCGCGCGAACCGCAGCGAAAACGTGCCTTGGGTGGGATTGCCGAGCACCGGATCGGGCACGATGCGAAGCGTCTGCGTGGCGCCGGCGCTGAAGTCGGCCTGGAACAACTCCTGACTGCCGCCCGCGGTGGGAACTGACTGCGCCCACATGGGTCGCGGAACCTCCGCTAACCGATATGTCGCGCCAAGTTCCAGTCCCAGGAACGAGTAGTTGCCCAGGGCATCGGTAACCGTACTGCGCTCGCCCGGATCCAACACGCTGTTGAGATTGTCGTCGATATAGATTGTCCAACCGGACAACCCCAACTCACCCTTGTCCTGGACGCCGTCGCCGTCGATGTCGTTGAACTTCCGGCCGTAGATCTGGCCCCCCAGCACCCCGACGCTGACGTCGCGCATCAGTTCGACGCGGTCACCGCTGGGACCCACCAGGAACACGCGCAGGTCGGGAGACCAGGCGTGGTCCATGTTGATCTCCACGTTCACATCACGGACCAGGAACGTGTCGTTGACAGAAATGCGCGAGATAGCCGTCGCGTTGTCGAGGATCGGCGTGGGAATCGCGTTGCCTTGCTCGTCCAACTGAACCGCACTGGCATAGATCTTGTACTCCGCCCGCTGAGCCACCGTACCGACGTTGATCGCCGAACTTCCCGAATTGTTCGGCTCGTCCGAGACACCGATCTGCAAATGGAACGTGCTGGCGGGCAGGTCGTTCGCAAAATCGAGAACCGCTCGGTTGGTCGCTGCCGAGTATTGCACGGTTTGCGGGAACAACAAGTGGCCGGTCAACTCGTCGACCAATTGATAGAAAGCCGGATTCGAAGCCGTCGCCGGATCGAGCTGGTTGCTGTTGAAATGGACGACGATCTGGTCTTTCGCCTGCGAGAGTTCACCGGTGTTCGGATCGCGCACAATCGGCTGGGGCACGACCGAGATGACTTCGGTCCCTTGGTCCAGCGTGAACTGAACATTCAGATCCTTGCCACCATTGAACGGCACGTTGTTGCTATTCTTGACCGACCCGGCGACGCGAATGCCGTACACATCGTCCGGCTGCGAACTCGCGAACCGCAAGATCACTTCATTGGGCGCATTGCCAATGCCCCGAAAACCGGGCGCCACAATCACGTCGTCCACGTCACCCAGGATGCCGTTGGCCCCGGCACGGCTGAGCTGAAATCCACCGACGGTCGTGGGATTGATCACGTCGTCTGTGTCGAATTGAAAGTGCAGTTCGCGGAACGCGTCGTGACGCAGGTCACCATCAACCACCGAGCGGCCGTCGACCTTAATCTCGAGCAGTTCCGGTCCGACCGCCAGCAAACGTCGCTCTTCGAGCGTTTCGACGAGCAATTTTCGTCGAGCCCGACTCCGCTGCAATTCACGGCTGCGTTTGCGCCATCGTTCGAGACCGTGAGGGGAAGTGAGCGATTGTGGGTTGGCCATGGATTGCCTCGAAGGAAAAATTAAACGAGGAAAAAACATAGAGTTTGTGGCAGCCAAAAAAATCAGCCACACAACATGTAGTCATTCGCTGTCATTACGTGCGGGCTATATCATGCAGAGTACTCATGCTTCCCATCTTTTCACCGCGATCGTCGAGAGTGAGTTTTGGGAATAGCCGCGATTATATCCCCAAAAGAGGCCATTGCAAATTATTGGGAAGGAGGGTGACGTTTTTCCAAATTACCCATCTTAACATTTGCAGCCCCGGGCGGTGCACGCTAGTGCCGCAATTCACAAATGGTGGTCCATGAAATCCAGATCTTGTGGGCCCTCTCCCCCGTTTTTTCGCCGCCGCTCGGCTCAATGATCGCAGTTCACGTGTTCGGCGAAAAAATGGGGGAGGGTGGGGTGAGGGGGTGTTCTGGCAGGACTTCCGAGCCCACGGAATCGGGCACGCGGCACCCCCGCACCCTGGCCCTGGACTGCTAAAACTAAAACGTTGCTGGTGGCCGGAGCGCCGGGTCTTGCGCATATGTTGGAGGACGCGTTCTCCCGACCTGAGTCTCTCTCCCATAAGGTTTCCGACCGCGTCCGGGTTTCATTTTTTGCGCGATCAGCGACGAGCAGGCGGACTTGCCGGCCTTCAGCCGGCACCTTCTTTGCCACCCGCTTCGAGCGGGTGGTGACATGGCTTCCGCGCGCTGGGCAGCCGGCTTCAGCCGGCTTCGGGCGCGGGCCTTCCGGATTGCCCCGAAAGAGCGAAGTAGAGCGACCGTGAAGTCCGCGGCAAGCGCCTAAAGGCGGTCGAGAAGCCGGCTGAAGCCGGCTCACTGGGTGTTCTTTGCGGGGGTGCGCGATGCGCAACCGCACTCCACCCGCTCGAAGCGGGTGGCAAACGAGGTGCCGGCTGAAGGCCGGCAGAATACGATCGTGCCGGTCCCGCTCACCGCGCATCCGCGCAAGCTGATCCGCAGACCAGAGACAAGGAACGGGACAATCATGTCATGTGAGAGTGCCAAGCGGCGGCACGCAGCGCGACTGCCGGCTTCAGCCGGCACTTTGTCTGACCCCAACTTCAGTTGGGGGTTTCGGGATAGCGATGCTGCGCTCAGCTCGCTTCAGCGAGGCTTCTCGAAGCGCCTTCAGGCAGTCGAGTCCGCGCGCGATGCCTGAAGGCTGTATGCCAAGCCCGCGGAAGCGGGCTGGCATTTGACGCTGCCTCGTTCACCCCCAGCTGAAGCTGGGGTCTGACCGGCTGCCGGCTGAAGGCTAAAGGCCGGCAGATGTGCGGTCGTCCGAAATCCCGAGTCACCCGTTTCAAGACGGGTTTTGCGCCTCCCGGATTCAACCAGATAGGGACTTAGGCCAGCGAGCCAATCAGTTCCCAGGGGCCGTGCTGTTGCATGTCAGGGAACCGGTCACTCACCCCGGCTGATCCACCGTTCAGGCCACATCGGCCTGCGGGGCCTCGCCCGCTTCCTGCAAGCGGACTATCAATTGCCGCACCTTCTGTTCCAGATATGGCAACGCGTTGTCGGGCGTGGCACAGTCCACATCGTCGACATCCCAATATTCGACGGAGTCGGCCCATTCCGGAAACTGCTCCTGCATCATCGCGCGGTGCTCGATCTCCTTCACCGCTACCACGAGCTCGGAATTGACCAGATCACCGAGAGTCAAGGGTTTGGGATGGCGAGGGTTTTCGTCCACCGGTACGCCGCGAGCCTCGAGAGCATCCACGGTGAAGTCGGAGATCGGTCCGACATCCCCCCAAAAACCGACCCGCAGTCCACGTGAATCGGCCCGCCAGGGCAGGCCCGCCGCGGGTGCCAGATGATTGAAGAGATGCTCGGCAAAGCGACTACGATAGAAATTCGCAGAACAGAGAAACACGACTTGCTTCATGGGCTTCATGATCGACTCCATCCGTGAGACAACCTCCGTCATCGGAGCCCCCGATTCTACAGAATGATGAGGCATTGCATCCATGGGTCTTTGCGGCTGAATGGGCAGGCAACAGGGCCGTGAATCATCTCGGCCAGCCGTCAGTCGCGAATTTCCGTTTGAATGGTCACCGGGCCGAGCAGGCCGGACTCGAGGAGCGGCGAATCCTTCGTGAACTTCTGGACGTTGGTCACCGTCCGTCGCTGCTCCGGAGGCAGGGCAGCATCCCCAATCAGGCGGTTCGGCCAGAGATTGACGACATCCACTTCCAGCTGATTGTCCCGGGCCCGAACAGCGCTCGTCACGTCCACGCGCCAGGGCGCCGTCCACACGACTCCCAGATCGGCTCCGTTGAGCCGCACCTCAGCGACGTGCTTTACCGTTCCCAAGTCGAGATAGATCGTTCGACCATCGACCGGACACGACGACGGCAGGTCGAAACGCTGCGAATAGGTGGCCTTGCCCGAGTAGTACTTGACGCCTGGCTCGGGACGGGTCGTCCAATCGGCTAAACGCTCGAATGTTACCGACGCGGCGGCACCCCACCGGGCATCAAAGGCGACCGGCCACGGACCCTCGAGTGTCGCCGCAACCGCGACGGCGGAAAAGTTGCGACCGCTCGGAGGATTCGTCGGCACTGGCCGGCGAAACACGATGAACCACGCTTGGCGCGGTGCGAACTCCAGGGGAACGACCGTCCGCTCTGGTTCGAGTCGGAATTCGACCGCGTCGCGGTGCAGACCGGAAACGGGATCCCAGATCTCAGGCTGTTGCCCCGTGACACGAAACGCACACTCGACCTGTTCGGTCCGATTGCGTTGGTTGGAGACGAAGTAGATATCCCATCCACGATCGGCGCGGTGGATATAGTCGAACGCGGCGTCCGATTGACCGGAGATGGCTTCGAAGTCTCTCGGGAGTCCGTCGGTGCGGAGCATCGCATCGAGATCCACACCGCATCGCACGCGCCCCAGGCCGACTTGCCGTTCTGGACGTGCTCGCCATCCACGTCGCCCCAGATTTCGCTGGCCAGCGCACGGATTTCGTCATCGCACCGAGGAAAGTCGGTCAGGCCGGGCGCGGACCGGCCGCGATCCGACGACGGTGGCCCCGTTTTCCACCAGGGACTTGATTTTCCGCAAGACGGGCGGAGACATGCTCGTTCGCGGGGGAAGCACCAAAGCGTGATAGCTCAGGCCGTCGGGAAGTACGAGTCGACCATCCTTGACACTCAGTCGTTCCAGCAGGACTTCCGTATTGATGGTGTCGCAATCGCGACCCGGCGGCAGCGGCGGGTTCATGTGCGTCCTGGCCGGCACGAAGTTGGGAACATCCTCTCCGTAGAAATAGCACAGATCGGCCACGAACCGGCCCTGTCGCAGCAGATGCTGGCACCGGGTCAGGTAGGTCAACCAGGCGTGGATCTGATCCCACCACGTGACGTTGCGGTCGAAATGCGTACCGGCAGCCTCCCACTGGTAACCTGGCTTGATATCCAGACTCGGCTGATGCACGTAGAAGCACAACACATTGCGTGTCAATCCCGCGCACAAGGCGCGATCGCCGACGTCCTTGAGCATGAAGGGGTCTTCTTCCCAATTCGGCCCCATCGACGTGAAGGCCTCGGCCTGACAGACAGGCTTGCCGTAAATGTGCGCGGCGGACGCCGCCTGCTTCACGGTGTCGCAGATGCCGTAGTCATGCGCCCACCAGATGTCGCCCTCAGGTTCCGTCTTCCGCTTCCAGAACTCCCCCATCGGAACATCGTTCGTACCCAGGCACTGCAGCGCGTCGATGTGCGGCCAGAACGGTCCTCCCGATTCGGGATGCGTGCCAACGCCGGCCTGATGAGCCAGATCGCGAAACCGCCCGTAATGACCGGCCACGAACAGGTCGCCGATGGTGCGCCGATAGTCCCACAGAAACCGATTGGAAAGCTCGCGATTTCCCACGATCTTGCCCGCCAGCACGGGCAGGTAGGGGAGGAGGTCATATCCGCGCCGGCGAGGAAACTCGTCGCGAAACTCGGGCGTCCAATCGGGTTGGAGGTAACCGGCAACGTCCGCGCCGACTTCGTAACTGTCGTCATGAAAATACTTGAGCGTGGTGCCGGCCAAGGGACCGGCGTCTTGGACGAGCTGCCCACCCGTGGCGGCGAAATGCATGTCCATCGCCGCGTGCGGAGAGGAAGTCGATCTCGTAGCCCTGCGAGCCCGGGCTGACGCACTTCGTCTTGGAGCCCAACAACGTGTAGCCGAATCGGATCACGATCCACTCCCCGGGCGGAGTGCGCCAGGCGAGCCGGCCCGCGTCGTCGAGCGACGCCGTCAGGTCGATCACCGTTTCCGCCGTGCAGTCTTCCTCGTTCGCCACCGCCGGATGCTCCTCGGTGAGATTCACCAGTGGCTGGTTCCACGGCTGCATACGGCTGCCCGTCTTGATCTCCCAGTTGAGCAGTCCGGTACGCGGCGGGGACGGATCCCGGGCGCGCTGCAGGTACGCGACCACTGCCACGTCGCGATAGAAGTTGTCCACGGTCGCCGGTTTTGGCAATTCGATCGGGACAGTGCCCGACGAAGCGACGAGTGTTTCCGCAAAGACCAATTTCTTGGCCGCATGTTCGGGCGTGACCCAGGTCCCACCCGCGTCCCAGCCGCTGCAGAGATTGACCCCGACCTCGATCTGCAGGCGAGCCGCTTCGTGCAGCGTGTGCTGATAGAGCTCGCGCCAGGCCGGACTCATGAACTTCGGTCCCACGGGCGACCCTTTGCCTTCCCCGGCGTCGAACAGCAGCACGCCGGCAATCCCCTGTCGCCGCATCTCCTCCAGATCTCGCGTGATTCCCTCGCGCGACGCGTTTCCATCCAACCACCACCAGTAGACCCACGGCTGGGCAGCCTGCGGCGGCTGAAGAAACGCCGCGGCCCAATCTTCCTCCGCACGCAGCGCGACGGGCCACAAAGCACCGGCCAGGAACACCCCAGGCAAACAGCCCACAACGGTCCTGGCGATCGCTCGCCAGACACCTGCCAAGGACCAAGAGGCCTCCTGCGAAAGGCCGCCCGCACGGCAGCCAGGCTGTCGACTCATCGGTGAAATTCGGTGGTACATGGACGGGATCCTCATCTTCGTGTCCAGGGCTGGATTACGGCTTGATTATCCTGCACACCGTGAGCGGACGCCACCACCCCACCGCACTGCGTAAACCGTTTCAACTGCTGATGTTTCGGCGGGTCAGCCGACTCGATCTGGGGACCTGAGTATCTTCCGCGTTTTCCGTCCCGATTGCGCGCCGAGCGTGAGCTACACTTGGGTGTTGAACGATCCCTACCCGCTGATTATGCGCAATTGCCATGTTCGTCATCGTCGGATTTATCGTTGTGATCGCATCGGTCCTGGGTGGTTTCACCATGGCCGGTGGCAATGTTCGCTCGCTGGTCCATCCCTCCGAGATCGTCACGATCGGAGGCGCCGCGTTGGGGGCCCTGATTGTCATGTCCCCCAAGAAGGTGCTTGTCGACCTCGTGAAAGGCATGCTGCAGACACTCAAGGGAGCGCCGTTCGGGAAGAAGGCCTATGAAGAACTCTTCAAAGGCATGTACGAACTGATGATGGAGGCGCGGCGCAACGGACTGCTGGCGCTGGAAAACCACTTGAGCAATCCGCACGAGAGCTCGATTTTCTCCAAGTATCCGACGATCGCCAAGAACCATCACACGACTCAGTTCATCTGCAGTTCGTTGTCGATGCTTGTCGACGGAGCCGTGACACCCGATCAATTACCCAAGTTGATCGAGACGGAAATTCGGACACTGGAGACGGAGCACCACGCGCCGCTGAACGTGTTGACGAAGACGGCGGACGGACTGCCCGGATTCGGCATCGTCGCGGCGGTGATGGGGATCGTGGTCACGATGGGCGCGATCGACGGTCCCGTGGAGGAAATTGGCGAGAAGGTCGGTGCCGCGCTGGTGGGGACCTTCCTGGGGATTCTCCTCTCGTACGGGTTCTTCGCGCCGTTGGCCGTGCAGATGGAGTTCCTGGGCGAGTCGGAACTGACGTACATGCGGACCATAGGTTCGATGATCCAGGAGATGGCCAACAATCTGCCTCCGAAGGTGGTCATCGAAAAGGCCCGCCGCGGCATACCGAGCGACGTGCGTCCGTCGCAGGAAGAGCTGGAAGCCGCGCTCAAGGAAATCTCCTAGTCACATACCGAGGAGACATCGCATGGCTGGCAAGGGTGGTGGTGCCTGGAAAGTGGCCTATGCCGACTTCGTCACGGCCATGATGGCATTCTTCATGGTCATGTGGCTGATTTCGCAAGGCGAAGATGTGAAGGAAGCGGTGGCGTCTCATTTCCGCGATCCCCGGGGCCTGTTCACTTCCGGAGGCGCCTTGCTGCCTCCCGTGCTGGGCACATTTCCCGCCGAAATGACTGCGCCCAGTTCCGACGATGACACCAAGAACAAAAAACGAACCAGCGGTGCTGCCAAACCAAGTTCGACGACCGCCTTCGCCACGAACCGTGGGGAACGGACCCGCATGGGCACCGTCATCCTGTACGACGAAGACACGGCCGACCTGACCGAGGAAGGTCAGCCAGAAGCTCGACGAACTGGTTCCGTTGCTGGCCGGCAAGCCGCAGAAGATCGAAATCCGCGGCCATGCCTCCCGACGACCCTTGGCACCGGGCTCTCCGTACCAGGACGCCTGGCAACTGTCCTACACGCGGTGCGTCGGCATGCTGAAGTACCTGGAGGAGCACGGGATTCCCGCCGAACGCATCCGGCTCAGCCAGGCCGGCCCCTACGAACCATTCACCATCAATGCCGATCCTGCAGCGGGTGCGATACAACTCCTGCGTGGAGATCTTCCTGCTGGCGGAGATGACGAGCAGCTTCCTGGGAACCTCCGACGAGCGCGAGCAGCGGTTCGTGCCGGAATAGGATCGCGTCAGGCCATCTGTCGGGAACGGCCAGAAAATGACAGCCGCGGGCCGATGTCAGGCTCGGCTCGCCGTGGTGCGATCCGCCAGAAACAGCAGGGCGGATTCCACGTCGTCGTGCGTCAGGAAGCTACGAGTCGGCTCGTCCCATTCCGCACAGCCGTTGAAACAGCACCCCACGCGATAGACCAGACTTCCGCACATCTCAATCAACTCGGTGTGTGCGACCCGGGCCTTCAGGTACACGAAGTCGGGATCCAGCCCAAGGGCGACGATGACTTGCTCGAAGTCGGGCCTCGTCGCCTGATAGAACGAGAAGCCGTCGCGCGAGATGTCGGCGCATCGCACGGTCTCGAAGTCGTCCGGCGCCGGTACCCGACCGCCTACAATCCTGGCAATTTTCTGCTCGACACCAAAGGCATAACGTGACGTCGTCCGGCTCTCTTGCATGGCAGATCTCGTCGGTTGTTGTCGTCGGTGCCAGTCACGCCCAGCCACAACAGTCACGGCGGGTGGCACGCGAGGCAATAGGTCGGGGGACAACAATGCTCCCGCAAGGCAAACACGTAGCACATTTCGCTAAGTGAATCTAGCTCGCCGGGAGGCACAGTCAAACCAGCCGAGTCAGCGTTCACGAGCTGTCGAGAGTCGAAAGCCCTTGCACGGGCACCCAGCCCATCGCGGCAGTTAGGATCTGTCAAGAATGAAGTTACCGAATCCTCGTAGGACGGATTGCCAATCCGTCCCACATCCAATTCAGTAAGTTATTGTTTTACAGCGCCTTAGGGGGACTTCTTAGCCTCGGCCGGCAGCAACTGGCTCAGGGCATCCTCGAGAGCCCGCCACGCGGTGTCGACGCCGACTTCCGGACCGGGCGACTGTTGCTCTGCGCGGTGGCGACGCTGCCGGATGAGGTTGCGCAATTCGGGAACGCGCTCCTGCAGCAACGTTTGACATTCCTCACGCAGCGATGCCGATTCCGCCGTCTTCCCGGCTCGCTCGCGCACTTGGGCCCGCGCCCGATACACGCCGCGCAGGGCCGAAAGTTCGGTCACGTCGTCGTGGCACTCGGCGAGCGCAGCTGCCATCGCCAAGGTCGCCGGCCGGATGTGGGTCACCAGCTGCTGGCGTGCCCCCCAGCCCGGAACAACCGGGAACTGTTCGAGCAACACGGCGTCCCAACGCACGTGCAGCCATCGGACGCCAGCCGCGGCAGCTACCACGATCGCACCTCGGTCGTCGGTTCGTCCCAGGTATGTGCCTGGCGATGCAGGACCGTCACTCCACCAGATGTCGCAACCGGCCAGTGGCGCACCCGGCGTCGGCTCCGCCATCGTGAGCGAGAATTCGGTGGTCGCGTGCCGTGGCTGCACGCCGACCGCGATCCAGCGTTCCGCCGTATCCGCGGTCCCCAGATCTGACAGCGGACCTGGATGGCGGCACTCCAACAGGTGCCCGTCCACTTTCTCGACAATCACAAAACGGGCGGGCGGCGACCCGACGGGCACCGACGCGGCTATGTTCGGCACGAGTTGCAGGATCGTGCCAGCCTGTACTGCCGCGCGACGCGGGTTCCGCAGCGGCAGGAGTCCTCCCCGCAGACGCAGAACCACGCGCTGGTCCGCGTGACTCTTCACGATGGCCAGCGGCGAACAGGCGTCACCCAACGATTCGAACACGATGGAGTCTAGACGCGACCAGGCTCGCGTCCATCGTAACGGCGTACCATTCCACCGTCGACTCGCGACATCGTATTCCCAAGTCTCGACAGCCGGCGAGCCTGCCGACGCGCACAACACGACCACCATCAACTTGTCGACCGACCCGTCGCGCACGAGAAACTGCTCAACATCCTGCGGCGTCCCGTGGTCCGCCGCGGCCAGTGCTGCCGAGCGTACTTCCGGCCCCGCCACCTCGACAGTCATCTGCCACACGCGACCGAATTCCACGTTGCAGCGTTGTTCGATGTTCTTGGCCAGTTCCGATAGTTTCGCAGCGGACCACGCCGAGGACGCATCGGCACACAGGATCGCCTGGAGCCGATAGGGCTGCAGCTCCCAGAGCACAGACTCCGCAGCCCAGGCTGCGCCCACTCCAAGCTGTGGCCCGCGCATCCCGCCGGTCCCCAACGCAGACGAGCCCGACGCGGCGCATTCCACGATCAACCACGTTGTCAAGACTTGCCACTTCATGGTGCGTTGATTACCTGCCATCGCTCGACCTGCTGATACAACGTCCCAGGCTGCTCGCCCACACCCTGCAACGTGCGGTGCACCACAGCGTGCTCGTGGAATTGCCACAGGGGAATCACCGCCCATTGCTCGTTCACACACCGGTGAATGGTGCGCAGCAACGGACTGGCTTGGTCGGGGCCGTCCGCTTGGGCGAGTTGCTTCCAGGCGCCCTCCAGTTCGGGATCCGCCCGCCCCAGACCGCCCGCACCGGCCAGCAGCGTCGGCACGTCCGCGCCGGGTCCAATGCCGGCCATTCGATCAGCCACAGATCCCAGGAGGAGTCCGACCCAGGATGGGCGGCGGCCGTCGTTTCGCGCAGTTCCACCCGGAACCCCAATCCGTCGATCTGTAATTGTTCTTGGATCGCCCCGGCTGCACGGCGAGCCATATCGGACCGCGCGCAGACCAGTGTGATCGGTCGCGATTCGCGATCGCCCGCCAACTCGGCTGCACCGCTCCGCAACAAGGCGATCGCCCGACGCGGATCGTGACGCGGCAGATCGATGGCCTGGTCATATCCAGATCCACGGGGAAAGGGACCGGACAACACTTCACCTGCCAGTGCGCCCGTCTCCCAAGACGTCGGTCAGGATCCGCTCGCGATCGATCGCCGCGGACACGGCCCGCCGCACCAATCCGGACGTCATGAGCGGGCTTCGAGGATTCGGCACGAGCATATGCACGGTCGGCTCGGCGTAACGTACAAGGACGACCTGGGGATGAGACCGCGCGATGGCTAGTTCCCAGGGGGCGACACGATCGAAAACCAGGATCTGCCGCTGATCCAGGGCTCGCAGCGCATCAATCGTGTTGTCGAATCTTCGTTCGACGATCTCGCGCGGCTGTGGCGATTGTTCGGCGACGTCACCGACTTCCGCCACAAATTGCAGTTCACCATTGGTACTCGCAGACTTGCGGTACAATGCCGGACGGCGGACCTGCGCCTCGGCATCCGCTTCGAGCGGCGAATTCGATGCGCGGTCGTCGGGTGCGGATACGGTCCCGCCGGCCGTCAACCTGCGATGGCGCAGCGTCGACCAGGTTGGTGCCCAGCCCGCTGCGTCGGACACGTCGTCGAGGTCGCGCACACCGACTCGGATCAAGGGGTACCGCGTGTTCAATTCCTGGGCGAGACGCTGCGAATCCGTCAGATCGGGCCAGATGGACAACGACATCTGGATGGCGTCGTGCGATTCCCGCCATCGCTGTTCGTCCATAGCCACGCGACGGTCTGCAGGAACGCTGCGGCGCGCGCCACCAGCAGCTGACGACGCGCGACGACCACTTCGTGATCGGGGTAACGAGCCGCCAGTTGCTCCACCAGCTCGCGTGCCGCTGCATCTTGCCCGGCGGCAAAATACTGTGCGACCATGTGATCGACGGCCGTTCCGAGGGCTTGTGGAAGTCCCGGATAATCGTGGTTCTGCTCCCACAATTCCCGTAACACCACCAGAGCTTGCGGAGCACGATTCTGGTCCAGCCGATGCCGGGCCTCGCTCAGCAGGCAGCTCTGACGGGCGGCGGACAGGCCGGGAAACTCCGGATCGCGCCGGTGCAGGAAGACATAGTACTCATGAGCCTCCTCATACTGCTTGCCCGCCACCAGTCGCGCAGCTTCTCGCAATACCAGCTCCTCGAACAACTCGACTCGCTCGATGGCACTCCAGTTCACCTGGTACTTCTGCTCGGGGCGCTCGGCCAGCCGCACCACGAGCACATCGTCCGGGTCCTTGCCGCTCAGAGGTTCACGCTTCGCCAGATCGAGCGGCATCAATTTGAAGACCCGTACATCTCCCTTGAGTACGATCTGATCATAGGGTTCCTGATCGATAATTCTCTCTCCGCCGAAAACGACGGACAGACGCGGGCGCACATCAGCGCAGACCAGACCAGCACACATGACACGCGGCGCCGCCACTGGCCGACACGGAGTTTCATCGCTTCACCTCGCCGGGCTCGTGCCCTGTCAAAGTTCCTTGAGGGGATGGTGCGTCCAGCGATGGAGCCGCCACCGGCACGCCGACGGTGGTCGACCACAGAGTCTTCGCTTGTGCCAAGTCCCAGGCTCGAACCGACATGCCCGACAGTTGCGACATGTGTCCCGCCGCGATCAGAACATTCTCGTTAGCCTGCCATGGTTGAGTCACCTGCAGATCGCTCCAGATCTGTTGGACAAGTTTGGGCGAGTCCGGCGCGGACGCCGGCTCATAGATGCGCACACCTTGACTTCCGATCCACAACCGGCCTTGCGCGGTGGCGACATGCACGTCGCACCGCGCACGCCCGGCGCCACCCAAGTCACCGATTTCGCCAGCACTCGAGAATGGCTTGCGTGGATCCCTGCGTCGTAACGAAGGATGCAGACTCGCCCGGTGTCTGTGGGCAGATAGACCAACTCGCCGAGCACGGCGGGCTGATTCACGACCATCCCCGGCAGGTCTAATGTCTGCACGGCCTGCAGCGCGTCGCCTCGCCGCAAGACGTGTACACCCGTGCTTGCCGGCCCCGACTGTTCCAGGACGAGCAGATAATCGCCAACCACGGCTGGCGGCAGAACGACGGTTCCCGATTCATGCCCCAAGTAGTGCGTGGACAAGCATGGTCCCGACGCGCGGGACAGAACGTAGACGATCGAATCGTCAGCCACCTGGTAACAATGCGCCCCGTCCGGATCCAACCTGACCGCGGTGCCCAGCGATTGCGGAAGCTGCAACTGCCAGAGGACCTCACCGTTGTCCAGCGCCAGTTCGACGATCCGTCCCGATCGTGAACCGGCGACGGCATGCGATTGATCCGCGGCAGGCATGGCCACAGGTGACTCGAACGCCACTCGCCACACGACCTGTCCCGTGTTCAGATCGGTCCGGAGGATCTGTTGCTGCTCAGTGTCCACAAGCAGCTGGGGCGGGCCGTCGACATCGGGCCGCGTCTCCTGGCACTCGAATCCGACCGGATGTTGCCAAAGTTGGCGACCGGTTGCGACGTCGAGCCCGTAGACCGTTCCTGCGCATGGAGCATACACGCAAGTGGCCGGCGGTGTGGCGGTACTGACGCCGGCGACCGCGGGGGCGACCGGGAGAACACCCGCCTGCCCGGCATCCGCCCCACTCGCCGGAGCACCACGGCGCGAGGGAACCGGCGACGTCTTGACTTGCCCGACCTGGGCTCTGGCAGCGTTGCGGAGCGCGTCCCACAACTGGGAGTTACTGGCCAACTGCGGATACTCCCGCAGCAGTTCGTTTCGCAGGCCGAGGGCCGCGACCAGATCGCCAGCCTGGTTCGCTTGTTCAATCTTCTGGATCGTCGCATCCAGCGCGGCAGTCTGCTGCGCTGTCGCGCGCAAGCTGAGACAGGGCTGCCTGCAATTGGTCAACGTGGCAGGAACGCTGCTGTGCGGGCGGCAAGTACTCGTACATCAAGCCCAGACCATCGGCGGCAGCTGCCCGGGCGTCGGAAGCCGTTTGCGCAGCGCCGCGTTGGGCCGCCGTCTGTGCGACACGGGCCAGGTCCTGTACGAGCTCTGGCAGCATCTGCGACAGACTGTGCTGTGCGTCCGGGTGCTGCTGCTCGCCATCGTTCCAACGGCCGGTCACTTCTTTGATTTCGGACACAAGCAGCGACGCGTTCAGGCCGTGATCGAAGCGGTCCAGCAGCTGCGCCAGATCACGTTTCATTCGGGCTTCATGCGCCAGAGCATGACGCGGGTGTCGGTGGAGAAACTGCCCGAAGCCCTCCATGGACCGGGCGAAATCTTCCTGACGAAACACTGCATCCGCGGATCGAAACAATTCGTCGGCCGTCGGACGTTGCCCGACACAGACGCCGATCAGGGTCACCAGAGGCAATACGGCGCAGGCCCACAGCAGGCGTGCGAACCAGACCGATTGCACGATTCGCAGGTAGGCAGGCGCAGCGGCAACCTGTCCGGTCGCGCCGGCGTGAGGTTTGGGGCGTGAGCCCGCCGCGTCGGCCGCTGGTCGACCGGCGTCGAGGCCTTGGTCGGGCAGGTCGGCGGGCGGTCCTGCCGTTTCGCCCCCCAGTTCCTCCAGCGGCGCATGGAGCAGGTCGGGCAGCGAGGGCAGTTCGTCGGCGTTCCGCCAGGATTTCTTCACGGCAGGCGGGGCTGCTTCCCGCGCATGGCGGGGGGGCGTTTCCGTGCGAATCGTGACGACGTCCGTGTCCAGGACTGTCAGCACGGTCTCTCCCACTTCGATGCGATCGCCATCCCGCAGCACGGCTCTTCGCACGCGGCTGCCGTTGACGCGAATTTTCCGGGCCAGCTGCGACGGGACGGCGGTGAACGCCTCGCGATGCCAGAGGATGCCAAAGTGGATCGGGAAGACTCCCGCGCCCTGCAGCACGACATCAGCCGAACGGCGGCTGCCGAATCGCAGTGTCTGGGAGGCATCCAGGGTAACGCACTCCTCCCGGCCGTCAGCGTGCTGGATCCGAATCTGCATGGTCTTTGTTTCCGGCAATTTCGCGCACGTCACCGCTGCCTGTCAACGCGCGACTTGTTCCTCCACGTAGACTTCATAGCCGCGAAACGTGCGTTGGATGGCAAATCGAGTCCGGTAGATGTCTTTAACTTGACGTCCCTTGTAGTCGCGTTCCAGAGCGGCCAGTTTATCCGACGTGGCCGGGGGCCAGAGATGCAGCACGAGATCGTCGCGCATCGATCCCGGCGTTCTTGAGCAGGGACTTGTCGGCTTTGTCGAGATTGCCGCGACTCCAAGTCCAATACAGTCGCTTCTCTTCGGCACGCTGTCCGACCCGCCGCTGCGGATCGACCTGGCCGGGATTGGACAGATACTCGATCGTTCCGTCGTCACGGACAACTCCCAGCTCGACTCCCAGCGCGGCCAGCTGCCGCGCATACTCGGGCTCGGTCACACCCGACGCAAAGTTGATCTGCCAGCGTTGGCTTTGCGGAACTTCCTCGTCGGATGGCGAGACGATGTGCGTGCCGCTCGCCGGCCGATCGAGTTTGGGATCGTCGAGCTCTTGGCCGATGGCATCGAGTTGGTCCTGGGCCACCGGCTGGCTCACCAGGCTCCACAACAAACCGCTGGCGGGCGGTGTGCCGTCAACCTGCGGTGCGACGCCGGTCTGCTCCGCCGTCAGTGCCGGCGACCCCCTCTCATCGGCGGCGGGGCGTGCCGCGCGCGCTCCATACCAGCCGCCGGCGAAGGCCCCGAAGATCAGGCCACACCACACTCCGGCCGCGAGACAACTCCGGCGGGGAGACGGCGCATCTCCGACGGTCGGATGGGGAGCGGTTGCGAGCGTCGATTCAGTCGTGTGCGTCATGGCTCTGTCCGATCTGGTGTCCATACTATCCGAGTCGATTCGCCGATCGTGCGGTCAGCGCGCGCTGAGGTCGACGTCCGGGCGAATGGAACGAAACCAGGCTTTCCACTGATCGATCGCCACTTCACGTTCGCGCTGCGTGGCTTGCCGGTCAAAACCCCGGGTATCGTCGTTGCGGCTGAGTTCCGCCAAGGATTCGGCGGCAGCCAGCGCAATTTCGTCGTCCGCATCACTCAAGGCGCGGATCAGCAGCGGCACGTGATCGAGTTGCCCGGTCCGGCCGACACCTTGAATAGCCAGCCGTCGCACCGACCGGTCCCCACCGGTCGCCAGAGGCACCAGCGCGTCAGCATGGACAGCCAATGGATCCGCCGACTCCTGCCGTACAGCGTCCGCCAGCGACTCGACGGCCCGCAGGTAATCGGGATGCGCGCGATCGGCCAGGATCGCAAGCACCTGGCTGAGCGGGGCGGCCAAAGGCTGCGCCACGACCTGCCCCGCGCACGCGCACGTCGGCGGCCGCTGGCAGTCCCTGTCCGCCGATCAACGTATCGGCCGCATAATGCGTCAGACTCGACTTGGTCAACGACTTGCGCGTCGAGCCCATCAGGAACAGGGCCGCGAAGCACGTATCGGGCACCACGCCGCATTGGCTCTCCCAACTGCCGTCCAGCTTCTGCGTCGACAGGAGAAATCGCACGCCGCGCTGGTACCATTTCGACTTCTCGGATTTCTCGGCGGGATCCGAACGCCCGGCCAGGTCGGCTTCGCGGAGGGACTCGAACCGCTCGACGGAGTACAGACAATAGTGCACGTATCCCGCGATATTCTCGACGTTCAACTTGTCTTCGATCCAGCGGTTGCCACTGGCCAGAGCCCGGGCGAAATGGCGCAGGCTGATGGTCGTCCGGAGTCGCTCCTCCCGCTCCTCCGGTGTTTCGTACGGAACGAAGGCCTCCGGAGTATCATCCAGGGACGGTTTCTTGAGCTGCGTAATACCGACTCGGTCTTTGACGATGTACAGTGCGCCGACGGCGGCCACCGTCATGCTGTCCCGCACTCCCGCCTGAGTCTCGGAACGGCCAAGTCGCGACGCCGGTTTGCCCTGGTAGCCATACCCGCCGCCGGGGTCTTGCGTCAACAGCAGCCAGCGAGCGACGCGATCCCACACGACGCGGGGTGTCTCCACGCCGGCTTGATCTTCCGCTTCCCACAGGCCCAGTACGGCATACTGCGTCATCGACGTGTCGCACGTCCGGCCGTGATCCGGATGTTCCTCCGGATAACCCCAGGCCCCGTCGCTCTTCTGCCGCAGGTGCAGCGACCGCACGAGCGACTCAATTTCGTACCGATACTTGGACGGGTCGACAGCCACCAGGAACATGATGCAGATCCCGGTGTCGTAGATTCCGGGATTGAATTTTTCCGGACCATTGCTCAAGGCGGCTTGAACGGCCTGCACGGCCGCGGCGATCTTGGGGTGCGTCTCCGGATCGCCGTGTTTGGCAAACGCCAGCCCGATCAGCGCCTTGCCGCCCAGCCGCGGGTCGTCTTGTTGGGTGAGAAAGGCCAGGGCTTTGTCGACCGCGGCCTCCACGCGGGGATTATCGGGAGCCACCGCGGACAACACCGACGGCATGAGCCACATCAGTCCCGCCAGCAGCAAGCGCGGCCAGGTGGCGAGGACTGCGCCTCGGCGCCGCTCACGACCTGCGTGGACCATCACGGCACGGCCCTCCCCAGTTACGATCGTGCGGGAGCAGCGGGCCAGACCTCGGTCCCGAACCCCCGTTTCTGCCATCGACAAGATCCTCGCGATCCATCACCGCGATCGGCGGGACGTGCACTCCCGCCCAGATGAGTTCATTGCCTAGCCTAGTACCGCTCGCTGTGGGTGTCAAGAAAGCCACCTGGGCAGCGATCCGGGCAGCGTGATTCCTCGCCTGCTCCGACGTGCGAGCAGGCAGGTCCGGTCAGTGCTGTCCGTCGATCACGTCGACTTGGCGCGGGGCGGGTTCCGCCTGCGTCTGGTCCCTCGTGGCGGGTATTGGAAGCGTTATCGGGCCTCGTTGCCGGGCGGTTTCGCGCTGTTCGAGCACTTCGCGCACGCGGTCTTCCTGTTGTGCACGGGCCGCGGCACACGCCTCCACAAACGGCTGCAGCGCCTGTTGGATCTGCGGATCGGTCTCGCGCAACGGATGGCCGCCCGACGCCACACCCAACGCGGCTCGGTTCGCCTCTTTCTGTGACTTGAGCGTCACGCGCGCCGCTTCGCGCTGCGTTTCCGCTTGACGCACTTTGTCCCAATCCGGATACGAGAGCACGCCGGGAAACGTGCGGCCCGTGTCCGTCTTGATGTTGGACTGGGACAAGGGAGCGAGCAGCACCTGGCGAGCTGCCGAGCGTTTTTCCAGCCGCTGTTGCCGCCGCACCGTGTCGACCTGGGTGACATTCCGCTCGTAGTACTCGTTCATCAGCCGCCGCTGATCGGCGTTCGGTTCCCGCAGGAGGTTCGCCGTCAGCTTCTTCTGTTGGCTGAGAATTTCCTTTCGTAGAAGGGGACCGCGCCGGAAGAAGCCCCAGGGAAACCACCGGCTCTCGTACCAGCGGCTGGAGTACTCGCCCAGGAACTTGACACCCGCCAGCAGGCGCGCCGCGATCTGAACGTCGGGCTGCTGAGCGTCACCCGTAACCAGCGGGAATTGATGGTCGGCCAGGAACCGCAACTGCTCCAGGCTCTTGCGGATCGTACTACCGAAAAACAGTGGTCGCCAATTCGTCTTCAACACGGCGGCCTGTTCCGTGGCGATGTCAATCAGGATCGCGTCCACCAGGGTCTCGGCCGCGACGATCTCGTGCTGGTCGACGGATTTCGGATCAATCCGGGCCGACTCACCCATGTCCCGCAGTCTGTTGCTCAGCAGGTACACCCTCTCCTCAAAACTCATGGCCTGCATGAGCGCCGTGCGGACGCTCGACCCGACAATGAACTCCGGATCGTGAATGTCGGCGGCGCCGGCATCCAGCACCACGAGATTCGGATGACTGTCGCCCAGGGTGGGCATGACGGTGAGCGTTCCTTGCAGTTCGTGGGTGAAGAAGACGCCACCCTGTTTCCCGTCTTCGGCCCGCTTCTGACGTTCTTCGTCCGACAGTTCACCGGGGAGTCGATACATCACGACGACGCGCCGCCCGGGCGTGCTGTTTTGCAGGTCCCTTTGCAGCGCCTCCGCCTGCCGCTGCAACCGCTTCGCGCTGGGACCACGCATCCCGTAAAGGTCGATCTCGGATGTCTGGCGAATGGGATCTGGGCGGGCGGCCCGCGCCCCATGCTTGACCAGCTCATCCACCTGATCGAACAGCACGTCGACATCATCCAGCGGTTCCGACTTCTCGAACGAGTCGATCGACGAGTACCGATACTCCGGCTCACCATCGGTCGGAATCAATCGTTCCCGGAACAGATGCCCCAATTCGTGCTGATCATCGTTCAACACCAGCACCCGGATCCCGTGGCTCTCGGCCGCCTTGATCAGATCCATCTGGCTGAGGAACTGATCGCCAAATCGAGTGCCCAGCGCCGTCTGGAACGGAGCATTGGACAGGATGATCGTCTTCCCGTGCAGATCGCGGAGCAGGCTCTTGCCGTGCGCCAGTTGTTCGCTCAACGACAACGAATCGTTCAACGAGATGTCCCACACGTTGATGGTCTGCCCCAGTGCAGCGGCCGCGCGTGTCCAGGCCTCCAGCTCGTCCGTGGTCGTGCCGTGATTCGTAATCAGCAGGATATCGGCGGTGGGATCGAATTCGTAGGCCTGGGCAATCCGCAGGGGATAATTACGTTGATGGCGATCGCGCGGTTGATCCGGTGCGTGCAGTTGACCCAGTTCCAACGTCACGTAGATTTCCGCGTGCGTGTAACCAGGCGCCCCGGGCAAGACGCCGAGAATCGTACGGATCGTGGCCGTCTCTCCCGCCGCCAGCTGCCGGATCTCCTCGTGATACCCGGTGGTCCAGGGAATCTGCCCCCCCTGCATGTCGAGATGCATCACGTGCTTGGCCATCTCCTGGTTCCGCAATTCGATCCGGATGCCCAGGAATCGCCGCGTGGCAGAATCGCGCCCCAAGTCGCGGCGCGAACGGTTGGCCACCTGCACCACCAGCAGCGCCGCGCGACCAGGCGTCTGCGACTCGAGCGATACCACCGACTCCAGCTCGCCGGCAAACGCGACGGTGAACTCCTGGCGGGGATGGTCGTTGGCAAACGGTCGGTTGACGCGCGACTGAATGGCCACCGGGTTGATCTGTTCGACAACCCGCAGCGGATCACCGACCGGGACGGTATCCAGTTCCGGCACGTGGGCTGTCAGCGACTTTCCCTCGAACGCATTTTCGCGTCCCGGATCGACTGCCCGCTCCAACTTCAGCACCTCCGGGTCAGGAGTGACCCAGCGCCCCGGTGCCAACCGCACATCCGGCGGAAACGCCACGGGAGTAGGCATCCCGCCGGAGTTTTTCACGCGCACGCGGGACACGACCACACGGCTTGTCGGCTCCGCGAAATGATCCTCCAACTCCAATTGATAGCTGGTGATGTCGACTTCGTACCGCTCCACATACTGAGCGACGTGCCCGCCGTCATTCACGAGAATCCGATACTGCCCGTCGGTACCGGACGAACCGGGAGTGAGCAGTGCGGTGCCGTCTCGACCACGCCGGCCTTGCTGACCATCGGAGCCGCCGGGATTGCGATGTTGGTGATAGACCGTGCGCGGCTGGCGCCGGCCTTGGGAATCGGAGTAGTACTCGACAGAGCTCGTCGTCCACGTGTAGGCACGACCCCCGTCGCCGCCCGGACCTCCCTCGCCCCCGGCGCCATTGGCACCCGGCTTCCCGCCAGCACCACCATCCACGTGCCGCCGGACCAGCATCAGCAGGTCGGTGTCGCGATTCTCGACGTGCACGGTGATGCGACCGCCCGCGCCGCCTCCCGCGCCGCTCGTGCCGGCGCCGCCGTTGCCGCCATCACCGCCGGGTCCTCCGTCACCGCCCGCCGACCGCTGCGTCGCGTCCGACCCGTCGTGGCCTTTGCCGCCCGCCTCGCCATCCCCGCCGCGGCCACCGTTTCCACCTTTTCCGCCACAGGCCGTCAGCCGAATTGAACCGCGGTCACCGTAGGACACCTGTTCGCGCACCGCTTCGAGTCGCCGTCCTGGTATGATCTTCTGTCCTTCCACTTCCACCTTTCCCGGTGGTCGACTGCTGGGGGACAGCAGAATCTCAATGTCCCCCGCATCTTCACCAGGTTCCGGTTCGGCGGCACTCGCGCCGTCTCGTCCGTCGTGCGCGCGCGGAGCAGCGGATCCGGCCAGGCCTGCGCCATTGCGCGCATCGCGACCGTCGACACCACTGACATCGATCACCAACAGATCCGGCTCAACCGTTGCTTCCAGCGGAGTGCCATCCTGCGGCTCCTCGTTCCCCTGCGGGCGTTCCATGTGACATATCTGCCTTGGACAGAACCTAACGGGCCAGGATCTTCCGGATGCCGGCCAATGAGATCTGCGTGCACTCCAACGGTGATTTCCCGTCGGGATAGACCTCCTGTTCCACGGTGTACCACTCCGTGCCTCCCACTTCTTCGCAGGCCTGGAAGATTGCGGCCCACGGCACCGCATCCTGGCCGATATAGGCCTTACCTTGGTCCCCCACTACCGTCGGCTTGCAATGGATGATCTTGCTGCGACCGGGGTACTTGCGGACCATCGCCACGGGGTCAACACCCGCGGCCACCGTCCAACCGACGTCTTGTTGCAGCACCACGTCGGCCGATGTCCGTTCGGCAAACAGCTCCCAGTACGTCTTGTCGCCATCCTTCTGGAACTCACCCGTGTGGTTGTGGTAACCCGTGTACATTCCAGCCTTCTTGAGTTCCGCGGCCGCCCGATTGAAAATCTCGGCCAGTTCTTTGCTCTTGTCGGGGTTTGAGAAACGATTGTCACCCGGCACGATCAGGTACTTGCATCCCAGGACCTTGTGGAACTCGATGGTCTTGGGAAGCGCGTCGGAAGCCAACTGGTCCGTTCCAATATGCGTGCCGGCCACTTTCAATCCGAGCTCGTCCAACTTCTTGCGCAGTCCCTTGGCGTTGCCGGCGTACGAGTGATATCCCGCGAACTCCACGGCCTCGAAACCCATCTTGGCAACCGCCGCCAGGGCTCGATCGAAATCGTGCGCACAGTCGTCGCGAATGGAATAGAGTTGCAGCGAAATGCCTGGCCGGGCCGCGTGCGTCGTGTGGGCCCACGCGTGCAGCCTGGGCAATCCAGCCACGACGGAGCTCGCCGCCGTGAGCTTCAACAGGTTGCGTCGAGAAATCTTGCTGGGTATAGCGGTCATGAATCGGTCTCTCCTCAGGAAGTCATCGATGCGATTACAGCTGCGCAGCGGTCTTTTCCACGAACGCCAGACATTGGGCAACCTCATCCACCAATTGCGGCGACTCGTGTTCGTATTCTACCGTCATCAATCCCTGGAACCCTTGCGCTTTGAGTTCCTTCAGGATCCCCGTGTAATCGGCCACCCCTTGTCCCAAGGGAACATCGCGCGCCTCGGGCTTGTCCCATTCGCCCACGTCTTTCAGATGGAACGTGATGATCCGGCCCTGCATCTTCTTCAGGCAGTCGATCGGCTTGAGGCCGGAGCGGACCCAATGTCCGGTGTCGCAACAGGCACCAATGCGTTGGCCGCGTCCTTGGCACACCGCGGCCACGTTGTCCGGCGTCCAGTATCGCGACTGAGGCGACTTGGGGTGGTTGTGGATGGCCAGGTTGATGGCGTACTCGTCGCATAACTTCTCCACCATGTCGAACGCCTCGGGCGGCGGCTCGGCCACGATCGTCTTGACACCCATCTCTTTCGCAAACTCAAAGGCCTTCACCGCGGCGTCCCGATCGGTGTTCACATCGGCATAGTAGTTGGTCATGCTGATGCCCTGGTCGGCCATACGCTGTTTCATTTCCTTGCGGCTTTCCGGCGCGAGCTTCTCACTGGTCGTCAGTCCGGGCTGCTTGCTGTCGAGCGGCAAGAAGAATCCCGGTTCGACGTGCCGCACACCCAGGGCGGCAATCTTCCCCAACGCCTCGTAAAAGGAGATGCTGCGGAATGTGTACATCTCGATGCCGATCGGCCAGCCGATCTTCTCAGCGCTAGGCGTACTCAACTTGACGGCGTCCGCTCCCAGCCCCCAACGAGGCCAGATACCCGCCAGTGCGGCCCCTGCGGTCAGAACGCCGGTTGTCTGCAGGAAAACGCGTCGATCGAGATTACGTGTCATCGCTATTACTCCATGGGTGGGAAGAAATGCACAGGGAGATTTCTCAAGGGCCGCACACGGGGCCGGGCGTGGGAGGCTGCCGCCGAGCGACGGATCAGCGGGAGCTTCGCCCGCCGGCGCGGCGTGCCTTTGATTCTCCATCAGCCTACGGCAACATGCAACCCGGTGCCGACCGCCACTCGCGGGACAATCATCCAAGTCGGCCGATGTTCTGCCCGCAACCACAACCGTAAGGCGGACTTCCAAGTCCGCCGTTCCACCTTCGCAGGCCGAGACAAGGCCGTCGACAGGGCGGGACGGCTTGGAAGTCCGTCCTACGTACCGGCCAATCGCCTGGGCCGTAAGGCGGACCTCCGAGTCCGCCGAACGCCACCGGTTTTAGAAGGTCCCGGCTTGTACCGACTAGTGCCGTGCACCTAGCATCAGTGAAAGGTCCGCACCGGCCCCTTCAACACTTTGCTTGCTGAGACTGCCACTCACCGTTTTGAAGCGCAACGACGCACCCCACCGGAGGATACAACCATGGGCTATCGGTATCTCGCTCTCACCTGCTCATTGCTGATGGTCGCAGGCGGCACGCAACTGGCCGCCGCGCTCAGCGAACCGGCCATCCCCCTGCCCGAGCACCCGCGTCCCGATTTCCAACGGCCAACCTGGTTGAACCTCAATGGCCCATGGCGATTCCAATTCGACCCGCAGAATCAGGGCCTGAACGACAATTGGAGCACAACTTCCGACTCATTCGCCCAGACGATCTCCGTTCCCTTTCCCTGGGGCTCGACGCTTTCTGGCGTGGAGGACAACGCGGACATCGGCTGGTACGCGCGCAGCATCTCCGTTCCCCAGTCGTGGCAGGGACAGCGTGTGTTCCTCGTGGTCGGAGCGAGCGACTGGCACACGACCGCCTGGTTGGATGGCCACCGTTTGGGTGAGCACCAGGGTGGCTATACGCCTTTTGCGTTCGACCTCACGCCGCACGTTCAGTATGACTCGCCTCAGCGGCTGGTGCTCCGCGTGGACGACACGCCGCATCCGTTCAAATTGGAGGGCAAACAGGGTTACGGGCGTGCGGCTGGGATCTGGCAAACCGTGTATCTGGAACGGCGGCCGGCCGTCGCGTTGGAGACGGTGCATTTCACTCCCGACGTGGACGGCGGCCAGGTCGTCGTCGACGTGGGTCTGGACCGCCCGGCACCGCGCGACATGAACGTGCAGATCCGTTTCAAGCCGCAGGATCGCCAGTCTGCGGTGGTGACAACGACCGTACCGCGAGCGGCTGAGCGCGTGACGCTGCGCGTGCCCCTGGAGAATGTGCGGCTCTGGTCGCTCGAGGATCCCTTTCTGTACGAAGTCGTGGCCGCCCTGGAGAGCGACGACGGAACCGATGAAGTGTCGACCTACTTCGGCATGCGGAAGGTCAGCGTCGGCAAGTTGCCCGGCAGCGACTATTCCTACGTGCTGCTGAACGACAAACCGGTGTACCTGCAGCTGACACTCGACCAGTCGTATCATCCGGAAGGATATTACACGTTTCCGAGCGATGCGTTCATGCGGGACGAGATCTTGCGGACTCGGCAAATCGGGCTGAACGGACAGCGCATCCACATCAAGGTCGAAGTGCCACGCAAGTTGTATTGGGCCGACCGTCTCGGTGTGCTGATCATGGCCGACGTGCCCAACAGCTGGGGACCACCAGACGAGTCGATGCGTAAGGAGACGGAATTCGCGCTGCGCGGCATGGTTCAGCGCGACTACAATCACCCGGCCATCTTCTCCTGGGTCAACTTCAACGAGACATGGGGCCTGCGCAGCGGCGACAAGGGCTACTTGCCGGAGACCCAGCAGTGGGTCGAGAGCATGTATCGCTTGACCAAACAACTCGACCCCACGCGGCTGGTGGAGGACAATTCGCCCTGCAACTTCGATCACGTGGCCACCGACATGAACACTTGGCATGCCTACCTGCCGGGTTATGAATGGCAGAAGACACTCGACCAGATCTGCCGCGACACGCATCCCGGCTCCGTCTGGAATTTTACCGGCGGCCGCACGCAGGCCGACCAGCCGATGTTCAACAGCGAGTGCGGCAACGTGTGGGGCTATGAGGGGAGCACGGGGGACGTCGACTGGAGCTGGGATTACCACATCATGATGAACGAATTCCGGCGCCACCCGAAGGTTTGCGGTTGGCTGTACACCGAACATCATGACGTGATCAACGAATGGAATGGATACTGGCGGTTTGACCGTTCCCCCAAGCACGCGGGCCTGTCGGACCTGGCTCCGGGCATGACGCTGCGGGATCTGCACGCCCCGTTCTACATCGCCGCGGATCGGGAATTGTGTCGTACGGTCAAGCCGGGTCAGCCGGTCGAAATCCCGCTGTTCGCGTCGTTCCTGACCGATGTCGATGTTGGACCGGAACTGGTGCTGGACATGGAGTTGTACGGCTGGAACGCGGTGGGCGTGCGCAAGAGCTACTGGCAAGGCTCGCGCATCGTGCCGTATCAGCCTTGGATGAGCAGGGAGCTCGAGCCGCTGCCGTTGACCATGCCCGACGAACCGGCGCTGACCGTACTGACGTTGACGCTCAAAGACCGCAGCGGCGCGATTCTGCACCGGAACTTCACAACGTACCGGGTGGAGGATGGTCCCACCGCTCGCGATGAAATCGTGACCAGCGACGGCGGTCACCAGCGCATCCTGCGATTCGGGCCCGCGACCTTTCGCGACGCGAACTGGTCTTTGAAGCAGTGGAACGTGCTCGACGGTCTGAAGGTGTGCGGCGCCGGGGCGGGCTACTTCGAGTATGTCATTCCGATTCCCGGCGACCTGCTGCAGGAGGACATCGCCAACGTGACGTTGCGGATGGAACTGTCCGCCAAGCAGCTCTTCGGCAAGGATCGCGATGCGGGCGACCGGCGAGATGGCGATTTCATGCGAGGCAAGGGGACGCACGATCCAAGCAGCAATCCAAACTCGTACCCGATGACGGACGATCGCCAGTTCCCCAGTTCCGTGCGCGTGCGCATCATGGGGGACGTGGCGGGCGTGTTCGAACTGCCCGATGATGCGGCCGACCATCGCGGGATCCTGTCGTGGCATGCTCAGCCGCGAGACCGTCACCTGCGCGAGGCGGGTTCCTATGGATATCTTGTCGAGGCGGCCGTCCCGTCGGAGGCCCTGCAGCGGGCGTTCGCTGCCCGGCAAATCGTGATCCGGCTGGAAGTCGACGAGGCGCTGCCAGGCGGCGTGGCCGTCTACGGTGAACGGTTCGGCCGGTACCCGCTCGACCCCACATTGATCTTCGTTTTGAACAAGTGACTCCCTTATTCCCGATCGATCTGCCTGAGGTAGTTGAACATGCCAGGACGAGTCAAAGTCGGTATCATCGGCTCGCAGTTCCAAGCCGACATCCACGCGGCCTCCTTTCAGATCATGCCGCAGGAAGCCGAGGTGGTGGCGATCGCCTCGCCCACAGCCGGACACGCTGAGGAATTGGCCCGGCGCTATGGGATCCCGGGAGTATTTCGCGACTATCGCGAGATGCTCCGCGAGCCGGACATCGAGATGGTGACGATCGCGGCGCCGAACTACCTGCATGCGCAGATGACGCTGGATGCGGCGCGCGCCGGGAAGCATGTGGTCTGCGAGAAACCGCTGTGCATGACGCTCGAGGAAGCCGACGAGATGATCGACACGTGCACGCCGGCAGGGTGTGCTGCTGATGTACGCCGAAGAACTGTTCTTCACGCCCAAGTACGTCAAGGCCAAACAGATGGCAGACGAAGGTGCGTTCGGCAAGGTGTACCTGGTGAAGCAGAGCGAGAAACATTTCGGGCCTCACGCGCCGTGGTTTTGGGACGTCCAGCGATCGGGCGGCGGCGTGTTCATGGACATGGGATGCCACGGTATCGCTTTTGCGCACTGGTTCCTGGGCCGCCCGCCGATCAAGACGGTCCAGTGCCAGATGGGAACCTACGTACACGGCGACAAGACCCGCGGCGAGGACAATTGCATCTGCGTGTTGGAGTTCGAAGGCGGGGCCGTGGGGTTGATCGAGAACAGCTGGGCGCGACGGGGCGGGATGGACGACTGCATCGAAGTCTATGGCGAAGGAGGTGTCACGTTTGCCGACCTGCACATGGGCAATGCGCTGCCGACCTACAGCGAGTACGGATTCGGTTATGCCGTGGAGAAGGCACCTCACACAAAGGGCTGGTCATGGCCGGTCTACGAGGAGTTGTGGAACTACGGCTTCCCCCAGGAGATGCACCATTTCGCACGCTGTGTGCGGGGCCACGAACAACCGCTCGCCACGGGCCAGGACGGCCGCCTCGTTCAGGAAGTGCTGTATGCCGGCTATCAGTCGGCGCGGGCGGGTTGCAAGGTCGCTCTGCCGTTCCGCCCCCCAGGCGTCGAACGCCCTATCGACCTGTGGCTCGGCCCGAGCTGAGTTTTCTTGGCGGCGTTTCATCGTCGAAATTACCGCGTGAGCCCGCCGATGATATGGACGCTGCCCGTGGCCGGCGGCGACGGGTTGCTGTGTGAAACCAAGGACGGCCTGCGACCCAAGATCCATTGCCCAACGCCGCGCGTGCGAAGTAGTTCTGCGCATCACGCATGCTGCTGGCGCGTGCGACGACGAAAATGACCGTTTGACACAACTCTTTACGTGGCAAGGGCCAGTGCCATTCAGTCCTGACCCGTCTTCCTTCCCCGTACGTGGCATTGGCACAGAAGGCGGGTTACACGTCGGCAGGCGCGCGAGTGGAAATCCGCCCGGCCGGACCTAACGACGCCGAGATCATCCTGGCGAAGGAACACTCGACAGCCGATCCCGGTGAGTTCGTCAAGCCAACTCCGACGGCGGAAGAACACGCCGCGCCGGCGGAAATGGTCGCACCCGAATGCACGCCCGATGACGCGGGCGCCAAGCCGAAACTCGACCTTCCGGGCGGTCGACTCAACCGCAACACACCGAACTTGGCGACCTCGCCCTGGCAATGACGCCCCGTTCCGCATTTGCGCAGTTCCGCACCGAGTTTCGCATTTGTGCAATTCTGTTTTTTTTTCGGCGCATCATTGCTTTCGATATGGGGTGGGTGTAGCTTCGCCATAATAGGGGTCGACGCGGCGAACCTGAGTCTAACAACGGATATGCTGTGAGGTGCCGAGCGATGAGACGGTTGACCGCTGGGTTGGTGGCGGCTCTGTCTGGTCAGACAACAAACAAATAGTCTAATGAGAAAGGAGGGAAGAACGATGAAGCTGGGATTCTTGTTCTCTGTTATTGCTTTTTTATTTGTGGGAGTGCGGGTAGCATCTGCTGGGCTCATCGATCTTTCCCGGAAATCCACTGACTGGGAAAAGTCCCCAAATACCTCGCAGACCGCTGATGCTAAGTTCGAGACAACGTCGGAGGGCTACCTGCGTGGGACCAAGACCACCGCAACGGGCGGGTCACCATGGTGCTTGGAACTCTGGACGAAAGACACCTACGACTTCCAGAACGCAACCCTCAGCTACAAATGGAAGCTGAACGCGCAGGTCGGCAGTAACTATGCGGCCATTTACTTAGGGATTTATAACTCGTTGTACAACGTCGATCCGAACCCACCCTTTGCCGGCCACCTGACCACGCATCATAGCTTTGGGGGAAGCGAGGTCATTCCAAGCGATACCTGGCTATGGACCCAAATCATGATCTCCCCAAAGGGAGCGGGGTATGGGTATGACTTCTCCGTCAGCAAGACAGGCTATGGCAATAAGGACTTCTCTGTACGGGGAGAAGACCGGCTGGACACAAACGTGGTGGGATGGCCTTGCGGATGCCCGTTTCTTCATCCGGCTCGTCGACAACTACCAGCCGGGGGCCTACTTTGAGCTGGCGGAGGCATCCATTAGGAGCCCCGACCCCCCCGCGGTGCCGGAACCCGCTACGATGCTGCTTCTTGGCTTGGGTCTGATGGGGCTGGCAGGCGTGCGGAGAAAATTTGGACCGAGGAAAACGGGTCAGGACTGAATGGCACCGGCGCTTGCAGGGTAAGGAGTTGTGGCACATTGGTCGAGTGGGGTCCTGATGCGCGTGGAAGAAAGGAGTGGAGTCCTGTGTGGATTCACGTGTGAGATCGGTGCGCCAGATAGGCGCGCTGTGAGAGACGCCGCTCAGTGAGTGTGTCGAAACAATACGAGGATCAACCGGACGACCTGAGGCTCTTCCCGCACTGGACGGTATGATTGGGCCGTGCTCGACCTCAGTAGGACCGCCTCGCTCCCGCGAGACTCTTGTCGCGACGTGCTGCCGTGCGCGGCTTCGTCAACAGGCGGTGTGATTTCGGACGTCGCTTGATAGCGCGTGGTTCAATGCAGTTGGACCGGTGTCCAACGGGATAGCCCGTCAGGCTGTCCAGGTACAGTGTGATCAAGCGGATGCGCTCTGCTTCATCCAGAAGCAGGACGGCCGTCCACATGGGGATGCAATTGCTGCGCTTGCCCGGAAACGACTTGGGCCGGCGTGGGGACAGCGGAGGGCGTGTGGTTCCCGTCGAAAAGCTCTGGACTTTTCGACCACCCTTCCCCCGCACGATCCGAGCCGCGGGCGAAGGCGAGTGTCCGAAGTACCCGGACCCGGGCCGGTACGCCCCCCGCGTGTCAAGCGGCGGCAGGTCAGAAGCCACATCGCATCCGATGCGGCCCGCCAGCTGTCGAGCAACCGTCAGGCGGTCGGGCATGATGCACCATCGAGCGGGAACGTCCGGGAATCCGCACATCTTACACACAAGGTCGGGCACGCGTGACCAGTATGCTTCGGCACACGGCACGCATACCACGCGCCAGTGTGGTCCGTGCTCGTGGGGCATTGTTGTCGCACGTCATGAGTTAGTGCTCGTATGAGTGTGGATGTTATTTGGATAGTGCGGGGGCAAAGTATCCCAGATCCTCTGGACACTGATCGCGGATTGTGAATATGGGCTTGACCCATACCGCCTGCGCCATGTCGGTTTTCCCGTGGCGGTTCTTGGCGGTACGGATGTCAATCTTGACCATGTCGTTGGAGTACGTTGGGGAGGCCGCAACAGCAGGATGTTGCTGTAATTGCCGATTGCCTCAGACTCACGCATTGTCGATAGGGTCCGCTTCTCGTCACCCTCTTTATTGAGTTGCGATGCGGACAGCACGGGAACACCAGTAGACGCGGCCAAGTGCGTAAGTCCCGCGGCAATGTGGGCGACCTGTTGTTCTCGTCCGTCGTTGCGTAAATGCGTTGCGACAACTGCTTGCAGGTAGTCCACGACAATCAAGCCCCAAGCTACGCCGCGACGCGTACGCGGTTGCCTCCGCCTGAATTTGCTCTACGGTTCGGGATCCAGTAAACACGTGCAGCATTTCGTCGTGGAGTAGATTTCGGACTTGTCCAACGCCTTCGATGTACTGGCGGCAGTCGCCATCATGGTCGGTGTGGCGTTGTTCGGAAATTGCGGATGACCAGCGTTTTCCCAGTTCCTTGGCGGTCGTCTCGCCAGAGAAAAACAGCACGGGTTTGCGGTCGACCCTCGCACACTAGAGCGCCACTTGGCCGAGAAAAACAGACTCCCCGCAGAATGTCCGCGCCCCCACGGTGACCAGCGCCCCAAACGGCATCCCGTCAACGTGCTGGTCGAGTGTGTCGACAATATCCACCGCTGCGCCGCGGCGTCGGTGCTCGCGCAACACCTCGGACGCGTAGAACCGTAGGTGAGCGCGTTGCATCGAACTATCGAGTATCAGATTGCCGATATCCATCACCATCAGGCTAAACGCTCGTTTGCAGTCCAGAAGTCCTTTGGTGATCGTGGACGCGTCCGCTGGTCCGCCTTCCTTCTGTAATGCGAGCAACCGGGACACAATCGCGGGAAGTAAGGGTCCGCGATGTCCTGCGGATCAAACCACGTGGAGATATCCGCCAGTCCCGCGGCGTCGCTGCAAACAACCGCGTCCCGGCTGGCCAGCGTGAGATAGAATTCAGCCAGTTGCTGGCGTTCCGTGATGGTGCCGAAAGCGCGGGTGATGGTGGGAATCAAGCGTATCCGAACCTCCGTCGTTTTTCTTCCGGAGTTCGTCGAAATTACGGCGTGAGCACGCCGATGACATGGACGCTGCCCGTGGCCAGCGGCGACGGGTTGCCCGTGGCCCAGGATTTGATACACTCCTGATCATCCACGTGAGTGGCAGGAAGACTTGGATCAAGGTCGATGCGGCGGTACTCGCCTTGTCGGCCACTGGCCCAACCGACTTGCGAGTTTCGCGGGCTGAAGAGACGTAGTATTATTGAATAGGCGGCGTCGGCCGCGAACTGGCCATTCATCGTAAGCTATTTACCGAGAGCAATTTACGACGATTTTGGCGGAGTAGCTCAGCTGGTTAGAGCAGCGGAATCATAATCCGCGTGTCGGGGGTTCGAGTCCCTCCTCCGCTACTTGGGGGTTTATCATACCACCCATCACCTCGTCAGGGCTGAAGATTACCGGGAATTTCGCGCTGGGTGGTGAGCGGTTCAACTATTGAGTCCTGCAGAGCCAATGCTCGGCTCGCAACGACAACACCGCTGAGGGCCCGTAATTCCTCTGCGCGAGCCAGAGTGCCATGTTCATCGGCAATGCAGGACCAGCTTTTCGTGGCACACGTGATCGAAAAAGCCACGTATGTCTGCATCGGAGATCCAGTTCACGCGTCTGGTGGCGATGATCTGACCGAGTGCACCCAAGGCCTGGTGGCAGGAGCGTCCGGGGCGAAATCCGTACGAGATGTCCACGAAGTCCACCTCGTAGATCCGCTCCAAAATCATCACGATGGCTCGCTGAACGAGCTTGTCCTCCACACAGGCGATACCCAGCGGTCGCGTCTTGCCGTTCCCTTTCGGGATGTCACAACGCAGGCTGGGATGAGGTCGGTACGCGCCCCGGTGCAACCTGGCTAAGAGGTCTTGCAGGTTGGCCTGCAAGTGCTCCTCGTATTGATGCACCGTGACTTCGTCGACCCCGGGCGCTTTATCTCGCTTAAGCTTTCGGAACGCATACCACAGCAGCTCAGGGGTGAGCAGCGAGAAGAGATTGTTGAACGTCACTTCCGGATGCGCTTCCGCTCGTTGGGTGATGTGATCCAGTCGCTCCAGCACCGAGCTGGGGAGGTGAAAGCACAGGAGAGGCCTCCTTGGTCACGGTTGCGATATTTGTTCCATGGGTGGACCGTTTCGCATGGCCTGTCGCCTATTGCGAAGCCGTTGTGCACGAAAGCCCGGAGGCGTTCGGAGCCGCAACGCGGCGGCTTCATCGTAGCCCGGGGTAAGCCGCGCTTTGCGGCGCGACCCCGGGTCAGCCAACGCCCCGCGCACCGCGGGCGAGCCCACGACCATGAGTACGACCGGCAGTCTCCGAGCCCGCCACGAGCCGCACTCTGCTTCGTGGCTACCGGGCCGGGCCATGCCTCGGTGTGAATAAAGCCCGTGATACTGATTCCACACGCTTCGACCGATTGCCACTCACTGACTGCCTTGTATTCAGGGTGATCGGGTGGCATCTCGTCCAAGTCACTGAAGAAGCTCAGCGCCAGTGCAATCGTCACCGGCGTGTCGTCGGGTATATCCTTGTGCTGGTTCAAAAACTTCCGCAAGTTCCCGAGGGTCAGCGTGGCGTAGTCAGAACTGAGTGAGTGGAGTTGATCGTCGGGATGCGGTCCCACTTCCACCAAGCTATTCGTCTTCTCTTCACGCACCGTGACGTTGTTGCCGACGATGCCAACGATTTTGCCACGCCCGGAATAGAGCCCCTCGTCCGGGACATGTGCGGATTCGCCTGTGACTGAGCCCTTGGGCCAGTTACGAGTTTTGAAGAACACCCAATCGCCAATTCTCATACCCGCTCCTTTTCTTCCCAACCGCTCGGCACCTTCTCCACCACCTCCCGATGCACCACGCTGCCCCTCCGAGGCACAATTCTCGGCACCGCCCTACCTGTGCCCGTCCACACCAACGTCATGTGCGGGCGTCGATAGTGCGGGATGACCTCAATGTGCCGCCCTACGTCCCATCCGACCTTGCCACGGCGGTGGGCCTTGTCGATGTATTTCTCGTCTCCCGTGTCGTCGAATTTGCCACGGTCCTTCGACAGGACATCGGGGTTGATCACCGTGGGATCGCTTTCCAAGAGGCATCGGGAGCAGCACAGTCGCACGCAATCGGTGACCAAAGCGTTCGGGATCTGCACGCCGAGTTCCGCCAAGCCGTCGCTTCGTAGCTCCCCCAACGCCTCTTCGACCGTTACTCCCTGTTCCCGACGAAAATTCCGATAAGTGTAAATGGGTACGCCGAAGCCTCGGCCGTCACCCATCAATTCTCCAACGTCGATCAGGATCGACAGGCCCTTCCCGTCGTTGATTGTCCCCATCAACATCGAACGGATCTGGACCTCTTCACCTTTCCAGTGGAACGTCAGCGGATTGTTCTGTTTCGGGAATCGGATACAGAGAGCCGGGAGCGGAAGTTGAATCAGGGACGAATCGAGGTCGAGGTTCAGCCGGGTAAGCATGGCGACGATGGACGGCCACACGTTGTAGTAGGGGCGGTGAGCCTGTTCCCAAACCTGTTCGTTCTGGAGTTGCCCCGTAGAACTGTCCCGACCCCATTTGGAAAGCATCGTTGTAGGCGAGCCGGTAGAAGGCAGCGGGATCTTCTTCCACGCCAGACTTCTTGCAGGCTTCACGGAGGGTGGTGTAGATGTGGAAGTCCATGGCTGCACCGTGACAGGGACCAAGGGTGTTGAATCACGGCGTCATTGTACCACCTCCAACTCGATGGCTGGTAGAATGTCGCCGTCCCGTTCTGGCTTCACACGATAGCCATTACCAGGAAGGTCAACGTAACCGTGGCCAATTCACGATTGGAGCCGGTGTCGTACCGAGCCACAGTGGCAGGAAAGGAGGCGGCAGATGGCTGACAACTGTCCGTTCTGCGAGCCGCAACCGGATCGGGTTTGGCTCCGAACCGAAACCGGTATCGTCCTGTGGGATGCCTTTCCGATCACGAGAGGACACTCGCTCGTGGTTCCCAGGCAGCACGTCGCCAGCATCTACGAGCTTTCTGCGGAGGAACAGGCTGCACTTTGGGCTTTGGTAGCCAAGGCACGAGGCCGTCTTAATGATGACATGCACCCCGATGGCTTCAACGTCAGCCTGAACGACGGTGAGGCGGCAGGCCAGACGATCCTCCACGCCCATATTCACATCATCCCCAGGTACTCTGGTGATGTTGCCGATCCCCGTGGCGGCGTCCGGTGGATCGTCCCCGAGAAGGCCCGCTATTGGTGAGGATTCGGCCATGGCCTCGGCACCGCCAACACCGGAAGAACAAGTCCTGTTTCTCAGGAACATTCAACGGCTGCTGGGTGAGGGGCAGTTCACGGCCAGCTATAAGTTTGCCTTGTTGCTTGCGTTGGCCGACTTGGCAGTTGTGGAGGGGGATGATACCGGTGCCCCATTGTGCCTGGAGACCAGGAAGATCTCCGAGAAGTTCGTCGAGTATTACTGGCCGCAATGTCGTCCCTACGTGATCGGCGGTCAACAGCACACCCACATCCTGAAGCAGAACACTGACCGGCAAGCCACGGTCATAACGTCGGTAATTCAATCTCAGGAGCAATTGGGTGGGTCACTGTTCGAGCTTCAACAGAAATCGCCTCGGGTCTGGAGGACGTTGGTGACCCGAGTCAATCGTACCGTTTGCGGTATGCCGCTCTGGCGACTCCAAACAGTGGGTAACGAGCGATTGGACTTCCTTTATGACAACCACGACGCAGCCACGACCGCAATCATCCTGAAACCCGGTGTCGCTTATTGCTTGAGGGCCTTCTACAGCCTGTTGCGTGATCTGATCCAAGCGGCCTGGGTGCGTTTCGTGCAGAAAGTGAACTCAAACCAACTCGGAAACGTGACCGACCTGGGCACCTTTCTGTTCGGCCGTGAGCGTGGCGTGTTGGAGGCTTATCGGCCGGTTCTTCAGGACATCCAAGCCGGGCGTTGCTTTTATTGCCGCAAGGATCTCGCACGCACCATGGAAGTGGATCACTTCGTGCCTTGGTCCCGATACCCGACCGACCTGGGCCACAATTTTGTCCTGGCCCACCCTGCCTGCAACAATGCCAAGTCCGATTACATTGCCGCCGAGGAGCATTTAGGAGCTTGGATTGAACAGAACAGAGAACATGCGGCCGAGATCAGTGAACGACTGGCTGAGGCCGCACTACCCCATGACCTTGCGGCATCGGAGCGAATTGCCGAATGGGCCTATGAACAGACGGAGCGGGCAAAGGGGCAAGTGTGGATAGCCAAGGGTGTCTTCCGGCACCTGGGACCAGAGTGGCGACGGTTGTTGGTGGCGTGATAGTCCGAAAGCCCGTGGCGGGCAATGTAGGAAAGGAAAATGATGAACGAATTCAGACTGACACTTCTGCTCGGTATTGTAGTTCCTGCCACCATACTTGTTGTTCCGACTTTGGGACGTGCCCAGAACAGAGCACCGCATGACATCGATCCAACCGCCGATATTCATCCATCGGTGATCCTAGAGGGCAATGTCAGAGTCGGGGCGTACACGAAGATCGACGCCGGAACAGTCATCACCGGTAACGTGACCATCGGCCACCACAGTCTCATCCGCTGCAACGTCACGATCCGAGGCACCAACACCATCGGCAACTACGTTCACATTTATGACAACGTGTGCATTGAGGGCGGTCGTCCCGCCATAATCGGCTCCTCCACCGCCGAAGTCCCAGACAAGTCAATCATCGGCGATCACTGTTGGATCAACCACGGAGCCACGATGCACGGCACGCAGATGGCAGACAGATCGGCGGTCAACCTGAATGCTTGCTGCGATTACAATACTCGCCTCGGTGAAGGGGCGGTGTTAGCCAACGGCAGCGCCACGCACATCAATCAAGTAATTCCCGCCAATTGCTTTGCCGAGGGTGTGCCCGCCGTGGTAAAGAAGGAAAATATCACCGACGAAGACCGCAAGGCCTACTTCGGCCTGATCCCTGCCGAGTGGACTCGCTATGAGGGAGACCGCCAGGAGGAAACGGCCAAGACGAAGAAACAGGAGCAGTGAACGGTCATGAGAAGTATCTGCAACGTGGTGATGTTGGGGCTTGTTATTTTGGCTGGTCCAGCCTTGGCACAGCAGAATCCGACCAGCGAGGTTATTGCGGACCTCACGATTCATCCCGAGCGAATATCCCTCGGCAACGGCGACAACTGGCCGATCACTTGGGCTGACGACGGAAACCAGTACACCGTCTACTGTGATGGGGAAGGCTTTGGCGGGGGCAGTGGCGAGGGAAGTATGAGCCTAGCACAGATCGTAGGCGATCCCCCGAACTTCAAAGGGGAGAACCTGGCTTCGCCAACGGGGCACAAGACAGGCGGCGGTCCCGAGGGACGCAAGGCCAGCGGATTGCTGATGGTCGATGGCGTGCTCTACATGTGGGTCCGCAATCTGAACGAGGACGGCACAGGATCGAGCTTGGCATGGTCCGAGGACAAAGCCGTCACATGGACTTGGGCTGAATGGAATTTCCCAAACATCGGATATCCCACTTGGCTCAACGCTGGGAAGGACTACGCCGACGCAAAAGATGACTTTGCCTACTTCTACTCCCCCGACACGCCGAGTGCCTACAAGACCACCGATCACATGATCTTGGGCCGAGTGCCGATATCCGAAATCCGCAACCAGAAGGCATATTGGTTCTTCGCCGGACTGAATGAAGACGGTGATCCCCGTTGGACTTCGAGTTTCGAAGAACGTAAACCCGTCTTCGCCGACCTCGGACACTGCTATCGCCCGGAGGTCATTTTCAATCCGGGGCTCGGCAGGTATTTGCTGCTGACAGCAACATCGGGTTCTCCACGCTGGGCCGGAACTGACGAGAAGTACCTCGGTGTCTTCGAGGCTTCCACGCCGTGGGGGCCATGGCATCCGGTGAAGCAGATCCCTGGCTGGGGCGGGGACGAGAATCGGTTCCAACCTCGCATTCCGCCAAAGTGGATCAGCCGTGACGGGAGAACTGTCTGGCTGCTCTACTCGTGCTTTCCCGAGGGACCGTACCAGTTCAACGTGCAAAAGTGCTCACTGGAATTGCGTGACAGATGAGCCGTTTCCGCCAAGGTCACAAACCGAACGTCTTTTGACCCGTGTTGGCCGATATCCAAGTCTCTTCGGCATGGTTGAGCACAAACTCACTCAATCCCCAGTCCTCGATTCTGCTGCCGCCGAAGGTAGTCGGCGAATAGTGAACCAGGTGGACATGGATCGCACCCCAGGCAGCCGTGCATCTCTTCCCGAGGGACTCTGAACCTTCTAGTCAGATCGGAGACATCCTCGACAGCATCCATTTCCAGTTGCGTCAGGAACCCGTGGAAGCAGTCGCATCGGAGGCACTCCTCGTGCGGGAGGTTGCCCTTCAACTGGTTCACGGCTTGCTCTGCCTCATCTCGTGTTAGGTTGGTGTTCATGGACACCTCACCTCAACCATCTCTATGAACCGTTTCTGGCGAGAACGCAGGAATGCACACGGCAATGTATTCCGCACCCTCCGGTGACGGGCTGCTGTACTGGACCCATTCACCGGCCTCCACGATGATCGCTTGCCCGGCTCCCACGTCGAACGCTGTGTCTCTAAGTGTGACGTGCAGGCAACCACGCAGTACGACTGTGTATTCGTCGAATTCCGGTGTCTGCCCAGGCTCGGACCAGCCAGGCGGGCTTTTCATTCGGGCAATACTGACCGCTGCCGAGCCCGAATTCACTCGCCCGATGAATTCCTCGATAGACTTTGGCGGTTGCCCCGCTGCTTCAATGACCGTCGGTTTCTGGATGAAGGTGGCCATCGTTTCGATCCAGTATCATTTCGTTGTTGTGCTCATTTACGTGCCGTGGAAGCGGTTTCCACAATCTTGCCCTCGCTCATCCACACTGGCTATGGCAGCCCATACATCGACTTCAACGACTCCATGGTCTGCCGTAGCTCGTCGTCGGTCAGTGGTCGCTCATACATCAGGAAGCGAGCTAATTCTCCATCGAACGACTCCTGGCCCGGATGATTTGTGGCATCACGTTCCTGACCAATGGCAAGCTTCGACGCATTGGCTGCCGGGTTCACCGGGAATGGCTTGCTCGCCACCGGCTGCGGCTCGTTGATGAAGAGTTCGATCTGCACCTCGCCGGTCCCCGAACCCATCCGCCCCGCTAAGACGTAGTATCGGCCTTCCTCCAGCGACTTGGCAGCCAGCACCATGGGGTTGTTGTCGTCCCAGCGACCGAAGGTGACCCCATTGCGTGATCCGATCCAGACCCGATTGTCATCGGTCACGTTACCCCAGATCCCTTCGTACATGCCGCCGTTCTTGAGATTGCCAAAGAACGAATTTACGTCCTTTAACTGGACGACTTGCTGGTAGACGCTGATCACCGCAATCCAGGTGTAGCCGCTTCCCGTGAGAAGACGGTCGAAGGCGTCTTCATCGTGATTGACAAGCTCCTGCCGCCTGAACACCAGCGTGTCGTGACCGCCAATCGCCGCCACGGATTTCTTCAGTGTCGGACGCCCCGAACCGGGGTCTTTCCGCCCCTCGTCCCGCTTCACGAAGTCCCTGGCGGCAAACGAAGTGACTTGATTGGTCCATTTCACCACACGATCACCATCCTCCACCTCCACGCCTTTGTCGGCGTTCAGGTCCAAGATGAGCCCTTTGGCCGTGACTTGGGCCTGGGCCGTGGTGGTCAGAGATAGCAGCAGAATGGGAACAAGGAGCTTCATGACATTTCCCTTCTGAATGCGGGCCAGACTACTCCAGCAACTCGTACAAAACGACCCAGCCTTTGTCCGTCTTGTCTTTGAGCTTCCCGCCCAGAGCCTTCATGTGGGGAGTCTTCCCGTGGGCAGCTATGGCTTCCTTGCTGGCCCATTGCTCGTAAAACATGAACTGGGTTGGGTCGGTCTTCGACTGGTGCAGGTTGTAGCACAGGCAACCGGGTTCCTTCCGAGTCGGCTCGACCAGCGACAGAAGGGCTTCCTTCACCGCCTCTACCTGGTCCGGCTTGGCCTTCATGAAGGCGGTGGCGATTACTGCGTCTTTCGGCACCTCGGCCCCTTCTGCTGTCGTCTCGCCACGCAGGACGGACAAGCCCGCCAAAGCGGTTCCACTCGCCAACAACGTGCGTCGCTTGATCTTCATTGTCGTTCGCTCCCAGAGCTGTAAAGTTGTTTGAGTTCCGGTCGGGCTACCGGCGTTGCGAGGAGCAGTGGCACATGGGGTGCGCTAGGGTTTCTCGATCGGCAACTCCTCATGCGCCGCCCAGTCCGTCCAACTTCCGTCGTACCAGGAGACGTTGCTGTAGCCGAGCAGCCGCGTGAGCAGGAAATAGGTCTGGCTCGCCTGGTGTCCGGTGCGGCAGTGGACGATCACCGGCGTCTGTTTGTCCGGGATCAGGACCGTGTAGGCTTGGGACAGTTCGGCGGTGAGCTTGAACGGACCGTCGGGGACCACATCGTCGCTGAATGGCCGATTGACCGCACCGGGAATGTGACCAGCGCGCTTCGTCGGACTTGACGCCGGTGTAGAAATCCGCGGGCCGTGTGTCCAGGATCACCGTCTTACCGTCGCGGACCCGGGCCAGCACCGCTTGCCGATCGACGGTGAACCCAGCGGGGCCCGATGGCACGGGATACCGCGTGGGTTGGACGACCGTCAGCTTGTTGGTCACCGGCCGCATCTCGGAAGACCACTCCGCGAAACCACCCTTCAGTAGGCCCCAGCGGGCATGCCGCAGCCGCTCGAAGCCCATGCCGACGAGTGTCGCGTCGCGTAGGGCATCGCCCGGCACGATGACGACCGTGTGCGTTGGCTCGATGCCCATCAGCGATACGTGCCCGGCCAGCAGGTCCGCGGGCAGGAGCATCGATGGAACTCCCCCCACCACGCCGCGGAAGCTCTCCGGGTGCAGGCACACCGCGCCGGGAATGTGGCTGGTGTTGTACGCGGGCTGCGGCGGACGTCGATGATTTTCACGTCGGGGCGGGAGAGGTTCTTTTCGAGCCAATCCGTTTCGACGAGCGGGGGAAGAGGCTCGGGGCCTGCACAGGGGTGGGATCGAGAGCGCACCGCTGCTCGGGTCAGAGACCCGCGCGAGCGGGGCGTCCTCGGCCAGGAAATAGGCGCGCCATGTCCGGACACGTTCCGCCTTTTCCGCCGTCAGCGGTTCGGCTCGCAACGAGACAGGTTTGAGGCACCACTGGATGAAGCCGTCCAGGCCACCGGTCAGATGGTACACATTGCGAAAGCCGGCCTGCGCCAGTATGTCGCGGGCCTGGGCCGGATGCGTCATGCCGTTCGAGTACAGGACGATCGTACCGGCGTTCTTGTGCGGGGCCAACGCTTCCAACAGCCCCGACAGCAGCACGTTCCGCGCCCGCGGATGTGGAACTTGGCGTACTCCGCCGCAGACCGTACATCGATGACGATCAACGAGGGGTCTCCCTGGAGCAGCCGGTCGGCCAGTTCTTCGGGCTCGAAGTGGTCCTCTTCCGCCTGGATGGCTTCCAGCAGCGCCGTTGCGGAACCCGTGCCCGCCGCGCCGCCGCGCGATCCGTCGCCCGCCGTGGCAGGCCCTTCGGCAGTGACGTGCGGGAACAGAAACATTGCCGTCGCGAAGACCACGAACGCCAAACAGAGCACGCGCAGGAACGGCGTGTTCAGATAGCAGCCACCGCCGCCCATTCGGCGCTCGACCCATTCGGCCGCGTGAAACGCCCCCACGGCGGCGATCGTGAGCAGTAGTCCAAACGTCGCGCGCGACAAACCAAACGCCATCAGGGGCTCATCGAAGGCGCCCCATGCCCGCAGTCCCGACACGGCGGGATAGGTTTCGTTGTACAGAATCGATCCCAGCACCGTGCCGCCGAGGAATACCACCGCGTCCAGTTTGCCACTGGCGGCGCCGACCGCAGCGGTCCCCGGGCACCAGCCGCTGACGACGAAGCCGACGCCAAACAGCAGACCACCGACGATTTGCGCACCGTACATCGTCGGCAGGAGGTTCAACTGCGTCTGCATGTCCAGCCAGCCGAGCCCGACGAGCAGCGACAGGCCGAGCATGGCCGTCACGAGGCCCGTGAACATGACCTTCAACACCGTCATATCGCGGAAGTAGAAGATGCCGGCCAGCCGGCGCGAACTGCCGAAGCCGGCGCGTTCCAAGGCAATACCAAAAAGCAAGCCGACGACCAGGGCAAGGAAGAACGCCTTGCCGGCGCCGGCTCCGACCAGTTGGTCCGTTCCGTAGAGTGTATTAATCATGCCACTGTCTCCTCACAAACCATGCCGTGGCGTAGCCCCCCGCAAACACACATATCATGAACACGAGGCTGCCGTTCATCAGCAGCGCCCCACCGGTGAGCGCCTGCCCCGACGTGCAGCCGTCGGCCAAGCGGCTGGCGTAGCCAACGATCAGGCCGCCGACCAAGGCGTACAGCAGGCGCCGCGCGAGGAGATGGCCGCGCCGCGTTCGACGCGCACGTCGACGCGTCGCGCGAGCAGAGCCGAGAACAGCCCGCCCAGAACGTACCCACGGTCATGAATACCAGGTAGTACGCGAGCGGATTGGCGCCGTCGGCGAACCACTTGCCGAAGTAGTCGCTGCCCAAGGTATGCTTCGGGCGCGACGCCAGCTTTCCAAATAGGCGCCGAATCGTGCCGGAGCAGCTGACGCGCCCGATCCCGCGCCCAAGGTGAGAAACGATGCCAGCAGAGCCGCGCCGAGCAGCAGGCCGGCGAGGTACGGATTTCCGTACGGTGCCGGTCCGGCTTCCGCCCTGTGCGCCGCGGTCGAGGGAGAAGGACGTTGTTCGTTCATGTTAGCACCCCGCTTTCTTCTTCTTGGGACTGGCCATCGGAGCCGCCGGCGCTGTGGGGGCCGCCGCCGCCGCACCGGTCGCGGGCGTTGCCGAAGCCGCCGGTGCGCGCCCGGCCGGAGCCGCCGCGCCGCCGCTGGGTACGCCGCCCAATCCAGACTCCGACCAATACGCCTCCAGACCGCCGTACAATGCCTTGATCGGCCGCGCCGACTTCTGTGACAAGATGCCCGCGACCATCAGCGACAGCGAGCCGTCGCGGCAGACGACCACCAGCGGCCCAACGCCGGTGAGATACGCCGGGTTGTTGAGCAACTCGGCGATGTCCACGTTCTTGGCACCTTTCACGTTGTAGTCGGCGAAGTGTTCGGCTGGCCGGATGTCTACGACGTCGAACGTTCCCGGCAAATCCATCAGCATCCGCTTCAACTCCGCCGGGGAGAGCCGTTCGGCCAATCTCACCTCGCGTTTCGGCGTGGCGGTGACGGTACCCGCTGCCTTGGCTTCGAACACGGGCAGCCCGGCTTCGATCCAGGCCTCGCCGCCGCCGGCCATGCTGCCGGCTTTGTCGAAGCCCGCCCGTTCGAGCACGCCGACCGCCAGGCTCGACCGGTACGCGCTGTTGCACACGGCGATGACCCGTTGTGTGCGGTCCAGCTTGATGGCTTTCTTCGGCAATTCATTCAGCGGGATGTTGTAGACCGTGCCGATGCGCAGCCCCATCCATTCGCTGGGCAACCGCACGTCGACCACGACCGGCGATTCGGAGGTTTGCATTTGCCGGTGCAATTCCTGCGGCTGGATCATCTCGTTCTTCCGCGTCGGCAAGCCCGCTTTCTGCCAGCGGTCGAAAAGCAACGCCTGCGGCTTGTAGCCGACGCGGTGAAGCCGGTGCAGCGACTTCGCGAAGCTCCGCCTCGCTGCCGACGAGCACCGTCTGGGCGTCCCACGGGACCATGGTACCGGTCCACGTTTCGAACCGCCCTCGAAGGCCGATATTCACCGAGTTCGGCACGTGGGCTTCGCCGTAGGCTTTCGCGTCCCGCAGATCCACAAGGTAGAACTTGGCTGGGTCACTCAAGTCCGCCACCGGTTCGACCAGCGGCAGCGTCGCCGGGTTCCATTCGACCGGCTCCGGCCCGTGGCGGTTCAGGGCCGCGTTGTGCGCGAAGTACTGCGGAGCGTCCGGCAGCCCTTCCAGGATCGCCGCCACGAATTCACCACGGCTCTTGTGTTGCAGGAACGAGTTCGCGGCACGCTGCTCGCCGATGGTCGAGACGGGGGAGTCGCTGAGGTGCGCTCCGCACAGTGACCCGGCCCCGTGTGCCGGCAGCACCTTCGTCTCGTCGGGTAGCTTCGACAGCTTCTTGGTCCACGTGTCGAACATCTGGGACGCCAGCGTCGAGGCGGCCATGTTCTCACCCAGCAAGTCCGGCCGGCCGACGCTGCCGATGAACAGCGTGTCGCCGGACAACAGGGCCAGCGGCTTGTCCGGCTGCGACTTGGCCGACACCACACCACACATGCTGTCCGGCGTGTGGCCTGGGGTCTCGAGGAACCGAATCACCGCGTCGCCCACGGTCAGCGTGTCCTGGTCCTTCAGTTCGACCGCCTGGTAGCCCACGTGGGCCTGGCTGCTGATGCGGACCGGCACGTTCAACTGTTTGGCCACCTCCGTGTGGCCGGCGACGAAATCGGCGTGCGAGTGCGTCAGGAACACGCCGGTGATCGCGGCATTCTCCTTCGCCGCCGCGGCCAGATAGGCGTCGATGTCGCGGCCCGGGTCGACGACCAGGCATTCCTTGCCGCTGACCAGCAGGTACGAGTAATGCGACAGTACGGCCAGATCGAACTGAACAATTCTGAAGCCGGGGAAGCTGTACTTGTCCACGATCTGGTACGACGCGGCCTCGTCCCCGTGCGTCGCGGACTCGGCGTCCTTAATACCCTCTGCGTGGCTGTCCGCAGTTGCCAAGCAGGCTATGGCGACTAGAAACGCCGTCCACCAAACGCAACGGAAACTGTTCATGGCGAAGTTCCTCCTTCATCGTTACGGTCTGGCTTCGTTATGTGATTGACTACATGACGTGGCTTCGTCCACGAGCGTCAGTTCCCGCGGCTCGTCGGACGCCGAGGGGTGGCCCGGGGCGCCGTCCGGGCTGTAACGCGGAGGTCCCTGGCTGGCGGTGCCCGGGGCGATGAGGCGTGCCACAGGCCGCAGTGCCGCAGGATCTTCTCGATCACGTCGCCCGTTGGCGGTTACGGGCGCAAGTCCCGTTGCCCGACGCGTTCGGACCGTGCGGTCGGCCCGTCTCAGAAATCGTTCGATTTCCGGCACAGGTGGCCACCGACCAGGATCGGCGCGCGGCTGGCGGTCATTTTGCCATCTCGGAATCAATTTGCCAACGGTCCGTCGGCGTGGAAGTTGATCGGACAGGTGCCGACTGGCCGAACGCGTCATGCTGTGGCCATCGCGAAATATCAGCCACATGGGGGCAAGTTGCGAAAGGGTTGCGACCGATTGAGCGCTCGCAACTCCTCCATAACCTGGGTGGCGCGAGACTATGAGAGTGGCGAGAGTTTGGGCCGGAAATGGATCCAAGTGACGGCCGGAGCTGCGCGGGTCTGAGTCGCGCACGAATGGCGGACCGAGACCTTGCGGCGTACCCCCTCGTGGCAACTCCTTGCCAGCACTGGCCCTGGAACTCGAAAAGGCCGACGACTCTCGGTGTCGGCCTTGCAGATAACCCCACGGTCTCGCCATTTCGAAATCGGGGTTTTCAAGTTGCGGGGCAGGATTCGAACACCCTGCAAAATCCTCCGGGAAAACAGCGTTTTCCACACCAAGCGATGCAGAATCCGGTGCAATCTTCGTACGAGGTGCGTCGTTTGATCCCGATCTGCCGACCCTCAACGCTGCCTGGCCCCAGTTGTCGGATTCAGTTCGAGAGGCCCTCTCAGCAATCGTTGCCGGGGCACGCAGTCAACGCGCACGGGCCAACGTGATGCACGCATCCGACCAACCCGTGACCCACCATTCATCCCGACGGATTTCAGGGAGTCCCGCGATGTCCAGGATGCAGGAAAGGCCCAAACGAAAGAGCAAGAAGAAACGAATTCGTGGTCCAAGGACCTGTCGCCAGAAGTGCAGCGATTGCGGTCGCGTCCAGACCATTCGGCGACGGGAATTGAACAGAGCCGCGCGGCTGCGTTGCCCATTGTGTGGCGGTCCGGTGAACTGGTTTCGGGAGGCGCAGTCTCGAACCGAGGCCTGCCACACTTTCTTCCCGAGCCTCAAAACACCCACATATACGGGCCTTTCGGCTCACGCAACGGTTTTCCCGTGTCCGAGTCGATCTGCGACATCTCCATGAGAAACCCCCGTAGAAGGACGGCGTTTTTTGCACAGAATCGGGTTTAGCGGGTGGCACAGGGCGGCAGTTGCTGCGGACGGCCACATTCACTGCCCCGGGTGGTTCCCCAAGAGATCCCGCCTCTCATGCTGCCGGTCGGCTGGCAGGAAAAAAGGGGGCCCCAATTGCGGGTCCTGCCTGAAGCGCGCCGGGCAGGAATTTCCCAGCTCCCCGGCCCATTCGTCGCATCGCGTCCCTGCTATCTCCGTTCGGCGCTACGGTAACAGATGTCTGGCCGGTCTTGGGGAATTGTACCGGTGCTCAATTCTGATGCCCTGACCAGCTTGCGGTATCAGTTCATCCAACGGTGTGTTGGCTCGCCTTATCCGATTCTTGACGATGCCTCCTCTGCTTTGAACCGATATTGTGCCGTCGCCTGAAACAACCCACCGCAGGTGCTCTTACTCCGCCGCCAAGGATCGCTGGCTGCTTATGACGGAGTGACAAGGTGCTCTACATGCGGCGTTCTTGCCCCTAACGAGACGGTCATCGAGCTGCCCAGCCGGACGTAAATTCCGTATGTCGCCGATGCTCGCACACCTCCCGCTTGGTCCGAGCCAGCCCGCCGCGAAAGCTCAGGCCAATGGTGACTGCGATGCCGTCAATTTCTCCTGGGGCTCCTGCCGTACCTCCTTTGCGACAGACCCGGCTGGAGAGTTTACCAGTGACCCGGCCCCAACTGGGCAGAGGGAATCATATGACTGGGTTCGGCGAGACACTGGGGCCAGATGCTCTGACCGAATCCTCACGCATCCTGCAATTTCATGATGCAGAATGCTGCCTCGGCAACCATTCAGGAGTTGAAGGAGGAGTGGGTCAAGAAACTACGGCGAGCCGTTGAAGTATTGGAATTGCAATATCGCGAAGGCGTAGCGGATTTTGACCGCGCTCACAAAGCACAGTCTGCGCTGACAGAGGCACTAATCGAAGTGGCCAGTTCGAGAGAAGAGCGAATGGAACTCCTGCAACAACACTGTAAGCTCCTTGAGGGCACAGTCCTGGTCGCCGAAACAAAGTTCGAGCAGGGTTCCGCTAATGAACTCGACTTCATCGAAGCGCGTGCCAATTTGCTCCGGGCGAAGATCCGACTCCTGCAAGCTCAGGCTGTGCCTGAAGAGCAGACCAGCAACGGAGGCAGTTCGGAGCGAGCCGACACACACGCCCCACAACTGTCGCGATCTCCTGATCTGGAGACAAACGGCGTAGAGTATCGTGGCCGATCACCGCGATTGTCGCGATGGCGATGGCGCTGGAACCGTCGAGCTCCCTGAAATTCGGAGACCGCAGCTCACTTGCCTTCCTTCGGTGGCTCGACTTTTCCGGCCACGTCGAGAGCCACGCGGAAGCCCAGAGTCTTTGCGCGGCAACCCGGCACACTGTGTCCACGGCTTGCCGTCCGGGAGGGTGAAGTCAGTAGCGCGACGACGCACTTGAGTCGGGATACAAACCGGCTCAAACAAAATCACGCTTTCCTGTTCGCGGGACGCCTGACTCTGCAGAGGCATCCGTTCTGGTCCGTCGTACACGCAGCTAATTGCGACCTGATCACGTGGGCCGGCCAGATCGATGCCCGCCGTCATCAGCCGCAGCTGCATTCCGAGGGTCGCCCCCCGGATTTCGGGCCAGTCCCGGCCCGCGAGGTTGCGTGCCAACCGGCCGACGAAGTGTCGTTCACCCATCCGATCGATTTCAACAACATCATGTATTGTGTGTGATACGTGGTGTTGGACCTGGAAGGTGTGGTCTTGAGGAAAAGGCGGCGCTGAAGAGCCAGCCTATGCATCGAAACAAGATGAAGGCTAAAGGTACCAGGAGCCAACAGGCCGGCGCTGCGCCGACGGTCTTCGCCACGCGCCAGATTTCGGTCGGGCGTGCCGGCGTGATGGCCTTGGCCAAATCCTGCAGCGTGAGCTTGTCGTCCGGTGTCCGCATTTCCATCGTGTCGGATTCGATACGGGTAATTCGGGTCACGCGAGCAGGACGGCTCATTTCCACCTGCAACTCCCGCATCTGGCGGTCCATCGGTCCGATGAAGTCCTCCAGCTGAGTGATGTCCCGCTTCAGATAATCCACATTTGACGACTGATCAGTTAGCTTTTCTGCTTCCTGGCGGTACTTGGCTTCGTCCTCAGCAAATCTCTTTTCGAGTTCCGTCTGCGTCAGTAGCTCACTCTCCAACTGACTCACTGCGGCCTCCAGAAGACCCAGCGCGTCGCCGCAGCTTCCGAGTCAACTCTTTCTGTCGAGCGGACATGAGCTGCTCGGTCATCTGCAATTCCTCCACAGCCCGCTTTTCGGCGTCTGACACCTGGTTTTCCGGGTCCTGACTCCGCAACTCCTCAATTCGCTTCTGCATATCTCGTGCTTTCGACTGCAGATCGGCCGAAACCAGGTCGGAACTGATGGCGTTTTCCAGATCCTGTTCGCTCACCGGCAACTGCATCACCTCATCGTCCGCTTCCTCTGCCTGCCGGAGTCTTTTCTTCTTCAGCTCCAATTCCGTCTTCAGCCGCATCACTTCGATCTTGATCCGGAGCCACTCGCTGCGAAAGGCGTCCCACTGATCCAAATTCATGCGCTGTTCGTTGAGCCGACTTTGCGAGTCGTCCGTTCCCAGACTTCTGAGCAACTCGCGAAGGCTTCTGCGTTTCTCCGTCACGATGATCTCCTGCTGTTCCAGGAGGGCCTCAAGTTGCGAATGGCGTGCCGTCATTCTCATGCGTTCCTGGTTCACCACGTCGTCCAGATACGCCTTGGACACGGCGGCCACAAGCAAGGCGGAAGCGTCTGGATCGTCGGTCGTCAAACGGACGATCATCACTTCCGCTTGGCCCGGGAACGCCACATCGATGCTCTTGGCAAGCCAGGGAACGGGATCCACCTGCTTCTGTACGATCGGTAAGCGCGATACTTGCGCATCGCGGAGCGCAGGCCGTCAACACAAAGTCACTCTTGACATATTGCTGCTGTGACTTCTTGTAGATCTCCAGGTCGTCACGCCCGGCGGCACTGCGGCCCTCAAATACCAGCGTTTCTGGAGCGGCGGCCACGCGAAACTGCATCGTCGCCGTGTAACGGTCTCCGATCATCACCCAGACCGTCGTCGCTGCAGCTACGCTTGCGATCAAACAGAGTAAGAACCCCATGCGGCTCGTGATCATGGCGTAGGCTCCAAAAGATCAAGCGCGAAATGTGCAAGCCAGAAGGAATGACGAAAAAAACACAGGAGGGGAAAGGCGATTTCCAGCGAACGAGCCGCGTGCTGGACGCGACGATTCCCGAACACAAGTCTCCACTTCGACTTGCTCGAAGGGGTTGGCGTATGAAGTTATAAGCTAGCTCAATCGCACAGTGGACCATTGTGCTTAGCAATGCACACGAATGCAACAGGCGACAACAGTCCAGTATCTCACGGCATCCCACCCGTGTCGGGCAGACAAATGGTGCCACGAAAAAAGTACTACTCCCCGCTTCCCCCGGCCGTGAGTTTCTGCGCCAGTTGATCCGCCAGTTCGCGGAGCATCTGCACTTCCCAATGGAGAAGCTGGCTCGGGTCCGTTGAAGGACGCCCCAAGAGCCGCTCACAGAGCCGGATTCTAAGTGCCAGTTCTTGCCGAGTTTCCCACTCGGCTCCGTTTGCTCGCTGTCGGGAGTCGGCCGCTTGTTGTCGGGAGTCGGCCGCTTGTTGTCGGGAGTCGGCCGCTTGTTGTCGCGCGTGGGCCGCTTGTTGTTGGGCGTCGGCGGCTTGTTGCTGGGCATCGGCGGCTTGTTGCTGGGCCTCGGCGGCTTGTTGTTGGGCCTCGGCGGCTTGTTGTTGGGCCTCAGCGCGCCGTTCCTGGGCTTCGGCAAGCTGATGATGCATTTCGGATAGCTCTGCCCGAGCCCGACTGACCTCCCTTTCCCGCGTCATCTCGTCGCGTTCGGCCTTGAGACGGCCTTCGTAAAGTTCGCGTGCCATTTCGTCTTGCGAGAACATCTTCAATACCTCCATCGCCTGGTGGAGCTCACGTGTGTCGAGCGGTGTGGGCAGCGCATCAGCATCCAACGCTTCTCCATTCTTGAGAAAGTAGAGCCAAAAGTCCAATGGATTCCTCAATTCCGCCAAGGAGCACTCGAAGTTGGAAAGCTCCAACAAGTGCATATCCAGGTCTTCCGTTAGTAGAAGTGAGTCCTGAGGATCGAACAGCCGAAAGCGTCGATGGTAACTCGATCGGTCCGGGAAAAGGCGCCCGTTGACAAAGCAAATGGAAATAGTGGGACATAACTTGCTGTAATCGTCACCGCGTGCCAATTGGGAACTGTAGAGCTGCGAGTAGTAGTAAAGAAGCCGCTGAGGCAGCGACGGACTTGGCGCCATCTGCATCTCAATGTTGAAGATGCGTCCCTTGTCGTCCCGTGCTTTGATGTCCAAGATCGACAGCTTGTCGTCGAACGTCATTTGTTCGGTGTAGGGATTCAGCAACTCCAGGTTCAACAACTGCCGCCAAGGAGCCGGCTCGAGGACGGCATCGATGAGCGACATGGTCAAGTGGCACCACGCCTGGCTGCCAAACACTTTCTTGAAGGCGATATCGACTTTGGGATCGATGCCCGGGAACATGTCTGTTGCCGCTCCTTCTCGGGAACCAACGTGCGGCAGAGCCTGGGCACAAAACCGCCATCCACAGCACGTAGCGCAAATCCACTTCTTTCTTCACTTGATCACCGTTTGCACGAGAAACCCCTCATGCGGCCTGAAAAAATCGGCCCGCTTCCTGACCAAGCTGAAGCTCTTCAGGCAGTTACTCTTCACACGAGGTGAGACGCTTGGCAACCGCTGCCGAACGCTCAACGGCTCCCACTGTGCAGGCAACCAGTCCTGGGACACAGGTATTCAGGGTGTCTGATCCTCCCCGTCAAGCCGTTAGTCCGGGACTCTTCGACGGGGGCGCTGACGTCCTTCTGATGGGTGGTGGATCGATCAATTCAGGTGGCGATCCAATCGCGTCCCACTTTCATGAGTTGTTGGGACTTTGATTTATGAGATGAGTTGTTGGGACGGCCCGCTTCAAGTCACGATTGAACTTAGGGAGGCGGCCGGGGTTGATTAGCAAGGAAGGCAAATTCCATTTCCCGGGAAGGGGCGGCGCGCTGGACGGGGCGATTCCCGAACACAAGTCTCCACTTCGAGTTGCGCGAAGGGGTTAGCGTATGAAGTCAGGTGCCAGACCAATCGCACCGTGGACCATTGTGCTAAGCAATGCACCCGAATGCAACAGACTCGTTCACTCCGGCAACCTCTTGAAGTGGCCTCAGCTTCGGGCGTAAGCTAATGCCAGGTGTTCCGATATGCGGCATTGTGCTGCTTCCCGGCGGGGTACCGATCATGTCTAAGCTTGAGCCGCTTCCTGCGATCGGCCTGGTCGTGCTGGTGGGAGCCGGCGTGGTGGTCGCCTGGAAGATCCAGGGCTGGGGCATGCGAGGTGACTTCATCCAGGCCTTGCGTGCCGGAAAGATTGTGGCCGTGCATCGGGATCTACAGGGAAAGACTTGGACAGCTGAGGAATTAGCCACGGCCACCGTGCTAAAGGTGCCGCCCGGCACAGGGCGACGACGAGCGATCATTCGCACCGTGCACGAAGGTGGCCGTGTTATGGTTCCACGAGACCGGTTCGCCTGCCAGGGAACGATCCTGGATTCGACGACCGGCATTGTGCATGTCTTCGGTTATACGCGGGATGCTCCGCATCGGTGGTGCTGGGAAGCGATGGAACCAGGCACGTTGGGCCCACAACTCGAGCAGCGCCTGGAGCAACTCAAGACGTTACAGGAACAGCGTCGCTGACACGCACGCGTTGCCGGAAACGAATTCATTATGCTGCTGCCCGTCATTCCGATGTCCATCCGCAACGACCGCCGCTGGCCGAACGTTTTTTGGGGAATCTTGACAGGGTCAGCGTGGTTACTGGCAGGTATCATTGCCCCATCTGCTGTCGGGCAGGACAAACCGGTCCGTGAGATGGAGTATTCCACGGAAACGGACATCCTGTACCGTGACGCCAACGAGCTGACCGATGACATCCGCGAACGATGCCGCTTGGACATCTACTATCCTCGGCAGCGACAGGACTTCGCGACGGTCGTGTGGTTCCACGGCGGGGGCTTGACGCAGGGCAGCAAGGCGGTCCCGGCCGCGCTGACCAACCAGGGGATCGCCATTGTCGCCCCCAATTATCGGCTCCACCCGCAGGTGAAGGCCCCGGAATACATTCAGGATGCGGCCGCGGCCGTCGCGTGGACATTCAAGCACATCGAGCAATACGGCGGTTCGCGGCAGCGCATTTTTGTCGCCGGCCATTCCGCCGGCGGTTACCTCACCAGCATGATTGGCCTTGACAAACGGTGGCTGGCGGCACACCAGATCGATGCGAATGCGCTCGCGGGGTTGATATCCTTGAGCGGGCAGGCCATCACGCACTTCACCGTCCGGGCCGAACGCGGGATCGAGGACAAACGGCCAGTGATCGATGACCTTGCTCCGCTGTACCACGTCCGCCCGGACGCCCCGCCCCTGCTGCTGGTTTCGGGTGACCGAGAGAAAGAGCTGCTGGGACGCTATGAGGAGTCGGCCTATCTGTGGCGGATGATGAAGGTCGTCGGACACTCCTCTGTTGAACTCGTCGAACTCCCGGGCTATGACCATGGCGGCATGGCGGAGCCGGCGTTCCCACTGTTGGTGGCATTCGTCCAGCGCCGCGCCGAGTGTATCCGGCAGCACTGACATCCGCCTCCGTTCGCTTTGTTCTGACGTCTCTGGCCCCTTGGCCCCGCTCGCGTCGGACGCACGCACTGGGGATCGTCTTTCGCACAGGCGAGCGCCGCACGACAATTACCTCGCCTGCGAGTCCGTCAAGTGTGGAGCGATGACAGCCGTCCATTTGCGATATCCCTCCTCGTTAAAGTGCAGCCTGTCTGGTGCGAAGAGGTTCACGTCAGGCTTGTCCGCACCCTCGCGCAGCACACTGCGAGTTTCCGGCAAGAATGTGATTCGCTTGTCCTGCTCCGCCTTCAAGCGGACCAAGTCGTTGAACTTGCGAATCCGCTCGTCGAAATCGTTCCATTCCGAGAGAACGGGCGGTGTATGCTGCGAAGTGACGATGACCCGACAGTTCGGGAGCTTCGCGAAAACGCCGTTCACGAATTGTTCAAAATCCCGGTAGACGCTTTCCGGAGCCTTGCCGGTGGCAATGTCATTGCCTCCACAGGAAAATACGACAAGGCGAAGTTGATGTTTGAGCACCATTTGCTCCAGGTAGTACACGACGTGGTCGATGTGAGATCCGCCAAACCCTCGGTTCAACGCCCTCAACCCAGGAAACCACCGATCTACGTCGCAGCGCACGATGTCCGAATCTCCGACAAACACAACGCCTCCTTGGGGGGGCCGCGCCCGCTTGTCGAGCTCTTCGAACGATTCGATGGTGACCGCCCAAAATTCGGCATTCATCAGGTGCGCAAGTGGCGCACGATTGAATTGAGCAACGAAACGCCACTGGTCCTCTGATTTCCCATGGATGGCTGTGAAGTAAACGGTGGGCAAACCGGAAAGCCCGTTGTCCTGCGAAAGCAGAACGCCATCGAGGATCGCCACGTTTCCCCGCACCGTTCCTCTGGTGACTGAGATGCGCCGGGAACCTCCTCGGTTCCGCAATTCGCGCACAATGTCCTCCACACCCTCGAAGATGTTCCCGTCGACATCGACGAGATGCGGGGAAGCAACGAACGCACTGGCTGTGTCCTCGGTATTCTCGACCTGGGTGGTGGCGCTGCCAGTTGTCTGGGAGCATGCCGGCACAGCTGACACCGCTGATTCGGAAGGTGAGGCGATCGGTCAGGAGCGGCGCCGCTGGGCAAGTTCCCGCAATTCCTGCAATGCGCGCCACCCACAACATGCGGACAGCGCCTCGGTACGCCCCATGCGTTGAGCCACCTCGCTGTGGGAGAGTTCCTCGAGGTTGCGCAAGACGATCACTTCCCGGTAGTCGGCGGGGAGCTCGTTCAACATGTCCGCCAGAGCGACCTGTTGCTCTTGCTGGACTGCCTGTTGACTGGGCGTCGTCGTGGCGGAGGTAAGAACAGCGTTCAACTGTCGCGATGACCTGGCGAGAGACCTCTCGATCGATACTTCACGGTCGAGATCGCGTTTGTACGTCCCTCGGTATTGGCGGACTTCGTGCGCCAACACGTGCCGCCAGGATCTTGCGCAGCCACGCAATGCGTTCCGCGTCCGTGGTTCCCCGGAACTGCGCGGCCGACCGCCACGCCTCCATCATAGTCTGCTGAACCACATCGGAGGTATCGAACTTGCCTTGCAGGCGGCTATCCACCTGCATGCGCAATCAGCGACAACCACGGACGAAAACGCGCCAACCAGTCATCGGTTGGCGCAGCGCGGTCCGGTGCCTCGTCGTTGTGGGGTGAACCGTTCGACAAACGCGTACCTCCCAGAGGCTGCCACAGCGAGAACTTGTGGAACCAGATTACCTGAAACAGGTCCCGGTACGCAATAAGCGCAGGCACTCCGCTCCCGGTTCAGGCGGCTGGCAGCGGTTGGGCTCCTCAATCAGCTGGCATGCTCCGTCGCCGCCTCGGTCTGGATGTCGGTGGCTGGCGCACGCTCGGCAATTCCCCGTTCCGCTTGACCCTCGGGCACGGCGTCAGCGAGGCACGCATCGGCGTAGTCGCTACTACCGCCGCAGAGTGCCGAACAGGCATCCGTTCGGAAGAGGAGTTGGCCGCAGCCCGCGCACCGCACGGGCAACACGTCCAAGGAAAGAGCGACCAGCGCGACGGCGACGACTGCGGAGAAAATGTAAAAGCGTTTCATGGACCTCGACTCCTGGTTACTTGGTGGAGGACAGATTTTGTTGCGTGAGTCCGCTTCTATCCTCTAAGTGCCGAACGCACGCCGGTTGTCACGCGAAAAATCTGAACGGCGGACCCTGCCGGCCGAGAAATGCCGACTCTGAGTGGAAGATCGAGACTCACCGCCGCGTGTCGGCTGGGGCACACTGCCGGGGTGTGCCAGCACACTGGGGAGCTATGGACGGGCTCGCGACGCAGATTCGATTTCGTTGAGCAGGGTTTGAAATCGCAGATCGCCGCGCAACGGATCGAGGTTTCCGTCGTGGTCCAGCCAGCTTTTCTGCGTCAAACCGGCCCGGACCGCTCTTTCCAGGCAGTCGATCGCGGCGTCCGTCTTGCCCGCCAAGGACCAGATGCACGCCAGGTTATAGAGAACCATCGGCTCATCCGGTTCCATGGAGAGGGCCAGCTGTGCCCATTCCAGACTCTTCTCCGTTTCGCCCAGAGCGGCGAGGGCATTGGCTCCCATGTAAAGCGCCCGAATATCGTCGGGGGATTCCATCAGCCGCTGTTGCACGATTTCCACACCGCGGCGGCGGGCCGCTTCGGCCTGCTCCGGCCGGCCCAGGGCCTCGTAGCTCTGGGCAACCAGGAGGGGCGACTGGTAGTCTTGCGGGTTCACCTCGGATGCCCGGGCGTAGAGCTGTACGGCCTTCTCCAGTTTGCCTTGGGCAAAACAATCGCGGGCGTAGAGGTAGTACGCGTCGAACAAATCCGGCCCCAGCCGAACGGCCGCCTCGAACTCCACCTCGGCTTCGGCATGTCGGTCAAAGAGCGACAGAACGCCGCCCCGCGAGGAGTGGGCTTCCGGCGAATGAGGAGCCAGTTCGAGGGCTTTGCGGCTGGCTTCGTCCGCCTGCTCCAAATTCCTTCGACACTGGCCACTGTAGAGAAAAAGAAAGCAGTGGCAGTCCGCGATTCCCGCATAGGCCGCGGCGTATTGCGCGTCGTGCGTGATCGCCAGCGAGTACATTTGAAGGGCCAGTTCGATGCCCCTGCGGCGATACTGATAGAAGAACTTCCGACCCCGCAAATAGTAGTCGTAAGCCTGCACATCGGTGGTGGGGGGCGACTGCAGAAAACGCCGCTCGCCGGCCGACAACGCCAGTTCCATCGACCGCACGATGTTGTGAGCGATCTCATCTTGGATGGCGAAGACATCCTTCATGGCCCGGTCGTAACTTTCCGACCAAAGTTGGCAACCTTCCGCCACGCTGGTCAGTTCAGCCGTGATGCGCAGACGGTTTCCGGATCTCCGAACGCCGCCTCCGAGTACGGCCTGCACGTGGAGTTGTCGGCCAATCTCCCGGATATCGAGCGTTGACTCCTTGTATCGGAGAACGGACATCCGCGATGCAACACGCAAGCTCCTGACGCGTGTCAAACGGTGGATCAGTTCTTCCGTCATCCCCTCGCAGAAGTAATCCTGGTCCCGTTGCGGGCTCATGTCCGAGAATGGCAGCACGGCAATTGACGTCGCCGGAACGTCTCGCTTCCGGCCCAGCTGCGCCGGTTCGTCCTGGTCCACTCCACGGGATCGAAGCGGGCCCATTTCGCCGGATTGACTTGCGAGGTAGCGTCGCAGATCCCGGGCCAAGTCAACGCCACTGCCATAACGGTCCATCACGCGCTTCGACAGGCACTTGAGGCAGATTCGCTCCAGCTCACCGGAAATCTCCGGCCTGATCTGGCGCAGCGGCTGCGGAGCGTGGTGCTGGATTGCATCGAACAACTCCTCCATCGTCTCCCCGCGAAAAGGCCGACTCCCGGTCAGCATCTCGTAGAGAACGACTCCCAGGCTCCAGATGTCGCTGCGTCCGTCCAGACGGTCCGTTTCGCCGCGGACCTGTTCGGGCGACATGTATTCCGGTGTGCCTGACCTTTCCCCGCGGCGACGCCGCTGAATGCTTTCGTGAACTGCCAACCCGAAGTCGGCGACGTGAGGTCTTCCCTCTTCGTTGAGCAGAATGTTGCTCGGTTTCAAATCGCGATGAACAAACCCCTTTTGGTGAGCGGCAGCAATTGCTTCGGCTACGCTGATCGTCAGCGCGGCGGCCTCGTCCGACGCCAGTGGTCCCGACTCTTCAAGACATTTCCGAAGATCCTGACCGCGGATGTACTGCTGGACGATCACCACCCGTTCGGCATCGCGCAGCACGTCATAGACGGCAACAATCCCGGGGTGCTCGAGCTGGGCCGTCGTGCGCGTCTTCCGCCGCGAACTGCTCTAATTCGGCCGGGGAAGAAAAGCGACCTTGGCTGGGCACTTTCAAAGCGACGAGCCGATCCAACTCGGTGTCCCGCGCCAGACAAACGACGCCGAATGCTCCACGGCCCAGCGTGCTCTGCACCGTATAACGGCCAAAACGACGGGGCAGCGCTTCGTCGCGTGCTGCGCCTTGAACGAGGTCAATACTCGCCAGGCACGCCTCCAATTGGTCCGCGATCCATGGATGGGTTGCCAAGAGTGCGGCTCGGTCGGGAATCTTCCCCTGCTGCAGGTCATTCAGGTAGCCATCGACCAGACGCACTAGTTCGCCACCGCCCTCCGTCTCGTCTTGTCCCGCCTGCTCCTGCATCGAAAAGACTCCCCGCAGCCGCCGACAAACTCGCCGCCATCCAGCCCGGCAAAATGCTCCCGCGTGCCACATCGAGAATACCGGCGACGGTCCATTCTAAGCAACCTTTGCCGAATCAGGGAATGGCGAGTGGTTTCCGAGAGAGTCGGCCTCCGGCCGAACCACCGCCGCGCGCAAAAAAACCCCCGCGAACGTGCACTCGCATGCACCCGCCTGGGGGAATAAACAACCGCCCTTCCCAACGTCGTGACCTGGAAAGGGCGGTTGAATTTCTACGGACAGTCTTTGTTTTCTAGTAGCGTCGGCCGCCGCCGTAGCCGCCTCGACCACCGCCGCCGCCCGACCTGCCACCGCCACGGTCTTCCCGAGGCTTCGCCTCGTTGACCGTCAGCGCTCGCCCGTCCACTTCCTTGCCATTGAGAGCGTTGATAGCGGCCTGAGCCTCTTGATCGCTCCGCATCTCGACAAAGCCAAAGCCTTTCGAACGTCCCGACTCCCGGTCCATGATAACCTGGGCCGACTGCACCGAACCGAACTCCTCAAACATCCCTTGCAGATCACTGTCGGTGGTTCCATACGACAGGTTACCGACGTACAACTTTTTCGCCACGTTGGGCCTCCTTCAAGAACATGCACGCAATCCCAGTCAGGCCCGCAGCGGGCTGATGCTGTCGCATGACGATGCTTTCTATGACTTCTAACCGAAAACGCAAAAAGAGCAAGAGGGGATGCGGGGGGATCCGCGGGGCGGGGTGGGGTGTTTTCCAGATCGAGTCCTTGGTCGAGTCGAGGGTGCCGATCCCGCTCACCGTGCCTAATCGCCAGGAAAACTCCGGAGCAGCACGCACGGATCGGGCGTGGGCTTCCCCCTGGACGGATCGCCGTTCGGCAGGGTGACGACGGTCCCGATCTGAGCAAAGTTGTCGCTCTTTTTTTCGGGGGGTGGAGTGGAACGGCCTCACGGTCAGGGCCACCGGGCCACTTCGCAGCGCGGCCTGGACATCGTGTTCCGGTCCCGTGGAGCACGCCGGAAGCGAGCGGCACTCTCGGCATGCTGCCGTCACCGCGGTGGGCCCGGGACAATCTCGTGGGTCTTCGCGTCGAAGTCCACGGTGACGGTGGTCCCATCGCTGAAGGTCGTGCGCTGCCTGCGTCGGCCGTCGAGGAATTCGTGGTTGGTCATCTCCAGTACGCCGCAGCGGGCGGCCAGCCCGGCGGCCTCGTTCACGCGGGCAATCTGCTGCGCATCGGCCCCAGGGCCCACGTAGGGCAGCCCGGCATTGAGCAGGCAGTGGAGCCGGCCGGCATCCCCGTTGGGGACCCCCCAGCCACCGTCGTCGCCCATATCCCAAGGTACCAGCAGGCAATCGTGATAGACCAGATTGAACAGCGGGACGGGAATCCCGGTTGCATCCCCACCGCCAATGTTTGGCGAGGTGGAGTAGGGGCCGTGATGCACCAGATCGAGGCTGCCCACCAGGTAGTCCGTGGGTTCTTCCGAACTCACGACATAGCCCCGCGCCCGCAAGAGATCGAAACACTCGCGCCGAAAACCGGCACATTCCGCACGCGTGACGGGATGGGCGGCCTGCCCGCTCTCTTCCATCGGCACGACGGAGAAGACATCGAGATAAGCACCTCGCACCTTGATCCCATGGTCGGCGAACAAATCATGGTTGCGGCGCACGTATTCGGGTGCAAACCGCGGATTCAGAATGGTTTGCGGTCCGCCGCACCAGACGCTGTGTTCCTCCCGGCCGCCGTCGATCCGCGTGACGGCCAGGCGGTCGTCAAAGGAAATTGCATTCAAGTAGAAATCACGATACTGGTCGTGCACGGCGAACAAGTAGCCGACCGCCTCGCAGGTGTCCGCAAACCGGCGCAGACCATCCCAGCCGCCCTGCTCCTGCCCGACCGGCATCACGTCGGGATGTCCGTTGTCGTAGCCATAGAAGCCCCAACCGTCCAGATGCACATACGCGTCCGCAATGCCACGAGCCTTGAGCGCCTGCAATTCCTCGGCCAGTTGATCGAAGGTCTGCAGCGCATGGTTCGCTTCGATCCGGCGCTGGTTGAACAGACTGGCCTGTGGCACGAAATGATACAAGGCACCGAGATGCACGACCGGCCGACCGACGACTTCCGCAAGTGCCGGCGAGCGGACAAGTTTCTCGCGCAAAGTCACCACCGTCCCGCGCTGCTGGACATACGCGCGGTACCGCTTGCACATCGTCACGTACGTCGCGTGCTCGTCGAAGATGTAGCGAGCCGTGCGCAAATAATCGAGTCGTCCCAGGCTGGCGTACCACCGCGGCGCGATGCGCGTGGGGCCGCCGGGCGCGATGGGCATACGTGCCACCCGCATCGTCACTGGTTTCGAGGATTACCTGCACTCCGTGCCCGTCGCGGATTTGACCCCACCACGGCATATAGAACGAACGCGAATTGCACAGGTCTCGCGCCTCGATCGCCTGCGGCCAATTCCCGGGCACAAGCATGCCCTGCATGCGCGGGATCACCGACACATCCGACTCGGCGTTGCCGAGTTCGACGGCCTTGGGCCAGTTCACCGCGGCCAGCGTGGGCGTCGCTTCCCGCGCCGCCAATTCGAAGACGATCTCCCTGCCAATCAGATTCGCCGTCAGATACAACTCCAGGCCCGGTGCGTCGGGAAAATCGGACAAGGCCATCGTCAGCCCCACGCTGTAGCCCGTGTTGAAGGGCGCGACCGTCCGGTTCCTGGCAGACTGCAGACCGAAATGCGCCGAGATGCCTTCGACGTCCTGATCGTCGCAGGGCAGAAACCGCCACGGCTGCGAGGCAGCCGTGACGACCATCGACAGATCCGCTTTAGCGATGCTCAGCTCGAGCTGCGGTGTCTTGACGACCCAGGCGACGTCCGTGTCGGTCAGGCCGCCTGCGGGACGCCGCGGTTGGTCGGCGGCGTGCTCCCACAGCCACGTCCGCACCCCGTCCATGGCCCTGTAAAGCGCGTTGAACTGCTCGTCATTCTGAGCACCTGCGGCCAGCAGCTTCTGCAACTCGTCCAGCTTCGTGGATTTCTCCGCGGCGAACGGATCGGCCACCGTGATCGCGCTCAAGCGGTCGAGATGAAACGCCAAGGTCTTCAGCCGCGGCGCAAAATCCTGTTCAGCGGACAACACGGACAACGAGATCAAGACAACGTGCAACATGGTCACAGCTCCCGCAACGTCGCCCCAAGTTCGGATCGACCACACGGAGGATCCAGAGTGGCCGTGCGGCATGCTGTGCCGCCCGGGAGGGCGAAGTTCCTGCGGGCTCGCGGCCCGGCCGGAGCGTGCCCTCCCTCACTGACGCTCGGCCAGTTAACGTTTCGCCTGTTCGGCGAGCGCCTTGGCCTTGTTCACGATATCCGCGTTTCCGCCGGCGGCGATGACCTGCTGCATGGCATCGGCCACGGCCGCAGGGTCACCCTGAATGACTTTCTCCGCAATGGCCACCGCGACCTGGCTGGCGTCATCCTTGACCGCCGGGTCTTTGAGCAGTGCCGCGGACAGCGCCAACGCCTGGGACGATGGATTGCGTCCAAGCACCTCGAGAACCAGTTTCTTCTCTTCGCCGCGCTGGCACACGTCGAGCGCCTGGCGGCACATTTCCACACGCTGCTCGCCGGGCACATCGAGTTGCCGGGCAATGCGGAGGTAGCCGCGTAGAGCGCGGATCTTGTACTTGTCCTCGTTGACCTTCCGCGCCACGTCCAGTAGCACGGGCCCGGCGTCGACGGTCATCCATTCGCCGAGCAGGCGGCTGGCCGTGTCTTTGAGTTCGGGGCTCCCGGTCTTGGCAGCGGCTCCCAGCGCCTCGAGTGCCCGCGGGCCCCCCATGGCGCCGAGGATTTCGACAAACGTGCATTTGACCGGCACTGGAGCCTGGGCCATGGCGGTGACCAGTTCTTCGGCACACGCCTCGCGGTCCGGCATCCGCACGCAAGCGGTCAGCAGTGCCTTCTTCGCGGCATCGGTGTCTTCAGGCTTGAGAGGCTTGACCACGCGCGCGATGAGCACCGACAGGTCGCCGGCCTCCACCGTGGAACCCAGCGCCGTCAGGGCTGCGGACCGGATCTTACCGTCGGAGTCTTGGGATGCCTTGAGCAACGCGGGAACGGCCGCCGTGATCCGGCGCTCACCGACCACGGCGATCAGGGCCGCCCGCACTTTCGCGTCGGCACGCTCCAGACGCGCCGTCAAGTCGGCGTCGATATCGCTGCCCGGGAGGCCCTGCAACGATTCCTTTGCCGCCTGCACCAGGTCGGCGTTGTCTTCTGAGGCCACGTCGAGCAGGGTCGGCACGCACGAGACGTTGCCCAGACGCGGAAGGACGCGGAGCGCCGCAATCCGGACCGCCACCGGACCACTCTTGACCGCCTGCAGGACGGCCGGCAAGGCCGACGCGTCGCCCCGGTCCGACAGCGCCTGCATGACCAGCGATTGCCGCTCGGGCGCAATGTTCGGCATCTCGGACACCAGCGCCGCCGTCACCTCACTCCCAAGCAGCTCGCGAGCGGTGGACAAGCCAATCGCGAACAACGACTTGTCGCTCGACTTCAATTGTTCCACCAACAGTGGAATGCCTTCCGCACGTCGGGCGATGATCGCGCCGCGGGTTGCCTCCACGATGCGCTGCTTGGGTACCTCGGCCGCGCGCACCAGATCGTACAACCGCACGGCCTCGGCCGCGCTGTCGCCGGAGAGCACCGTTCCGCACAGTAAAGGCATCCCTCGGCCACGGCGGAACGAACTGCGGCGGGAGCGGTCGCCAAAGCCTGCTCCAGGCTCTTGGTCGCCGCCGCATCGCCGATGCGTCCCAACGCGATCGCCGCCGCAGAGGCGACCTCCGGGTCGGCGTCCCCAAGACGTTGCGCGAGAGCGTCCACCGCCTGCGGATCGCGACGCACGCCGATCGAATTGAAGACGCCGACGAGCAATCGACCTTGCACCTGGCCTGCCGCGTCGCGGAGCGCCGCATCGGCCGCCGGATCGGGAATCGCCTCGAGCGCGATGCGGGCCCAGGACGCCAGCTCATCGTCGTCAGCAGCTTGGCCAAGGCAGGCACAGCGTTCTTCGTGCCGTGAACGGCCAGCAGTTTGCACGTAATCGCCTTGTCGGCCGGGGGCGCGGCGGACTCCAACACCGCAATCAACTGGCCTTCCTTGTCAGCAGCCGCGTTCGCATCGTCGGCCGCCGCAATCGGCCGCACGGCCATCGTGATCGCGACCATCGCGAGAGCGACAACGCTCAGGATATTTCGAAGCTTGAACATGTTCAGTTTCTCCCTGGCAGCAGGCCCGTGGACAGGCCTGTGCATCGAACAGCAAAAATTTCCAATTCAGATTTCATGTCTTCAACACCGGGGAACGACTGCGACCGATGGTCGGTCGTCGACCCTAGACTCTCCACGGTTCGCGAATGGCCTCCGACCGCAATCGATTGGCCTGTTCGTCGCCGATGAACTCGTTCTTCTGCGGGATCGTACTTCAGCTTGCGGTTCAGGAAGACCGCGATATTGGCCGCGTGGCAGGTGATGTGCGAGTAGCACGCCACGTCGGCGTTGGCCAAGGGCTTGCCGCGTGACTTGACGCAGTTCAGGAAATCGCGCACGTGGAACGTGGCCGGGTAGCCGCCGATCTCCGCGACCTTCCGGCCGGCCAGCAGCGCCGGCGAACTGAGCACGAACTTGCCGCTGTCGCCCGTCTCGATCCAGCCCTGGTCGCCTTCGAACCGCACCGGGCAGGAGCCGAGCGGCAGCCAGCCTTCGTTGCGCAAGCACGAGCTTCACGCCGTTGGCGTAGCGGGCCACCAGCTGACCGTTCTCCGGCGGATTGTACTCGACCGGGGCCGTGTCGTCGGAGTTGTTGGCCCACTGGCAGAGGTCGACGCAGTGCGAGCCCCACTCCAGTACGCCGCCACCGACACCATGTCCACCGCCTTTCTCGAAATTGAAGCCGTCGAGCAGCGCCTTGTTGAACGGGCGCCAGGCCGCCGGTCCGAGATACAGGTCCCAATCGACTTCTTCCTTCGGGCGGTTCCGGCTCGGCCGGCAGCCCAGCCGCTGCTGATCGTGGCCATGCCCGCCGGATGCGCATAGATCGTGTGCAGCTTGCCGAGCCTGCCGGTGCGCGCCAGTTCGCAGGCAAACGCGAAATGGGGCAGGTTGCGTCGCTGCGTGCCGGCCTGGAACACGCGGCCCGTGCGGCGCATGGTCTCGGCCAGCGTCAGGCTCTGCGTGATATTCTTGGTGCACGGTTTTTCGCAGTAGATGTCTTTGCCGGCGCGGGCCGCCAGGCAGGCGGCCGTGGCGTGCCAGTTCGGGCCGGTCGCGATCAGCACGGCGTCGATGTCGTCGCGGGCCAGCAGTTCGCGGAGATCGCGATACGTTTCGCAGTCCTGGTTGCCGTTCTTCTCGTCCACCATCTTCTTGGCGGCATCGCGGCGGACCGCCTTCGCGTCGCAGATGGCCACGAACTGCACGTCCGGTTCCTGCAGGAAGCAGCCCAGGTCGTAGGTGCCACGATTGCCGATGCCGATGCCACCCATCACGATGCGCTCGCTCGGTGCCACCGCTCCGTCGCGACCCAGAGCCGTCGCGGCAGATCACCTGAGGCGCCATCAATAACGTGCTGGCCTTGACCGTCGTTGTCAAAAACCGACGTCGATCGAGGCGGCGTGCGTTCTCGGACATAACATATCTCCTGTCAGGTTACTGGTCGTGATGGGGAGCGGACCGGTTCGCCGGCCTGAGCGGCGGTGCCTCACGCGGCCCGCACCCGCAAACCGGTGGGGGTCAATGGCATCCACGCTGCTCGATGAATGCCACTTCGCAGTTCGGGGAGTCGTGTGCGACAAAATCAGATTAACCCATCGCAGGGCCGCCGCATACACCCACCCCCGCTCCCATACTCCATGAACGGTCAACTCAGTTGTCTTCCGCGCGGTTCGGACCGCGTTCCTCGTCGCGCCGCACGGTGAGACGGAAGTCCGAGAAACCCACATAACCGCTGTCGAGCCCGTAGCTGGCGTGGTAGAGCCCGACCTGCATGGGACCATCCAGCATATCCCGGCGCTCGACCGGAGAGCCGGGCAGTCCTGCCACGTGCCGCCATCGGCGCTCGTGCGGAAATGAAACAGCGCGCCCTGCCGGATGATCTGCAGGTGGCGATGCGCGTCCCATGCCAGCAGGTTGCCTTTCTGGGAGCGCGCCCGCTGTCGAGGTTGGTGACCATGTTCCCCTGGTTCCAGATCGGAAAGAAGTTCAGCTGCACCAGGTCCTCGCCTGGTCCCGCGTCGTCCACCTTCGGCACGCGCACCATCAGGCCGCCGTCGTTGTTGCCGGGCACGCGGCGGGTGGACAGACCGGCGTAGTCGGCGACCGTAACCTCCGCCACGAAATCACCTGTGACCAGCTTGAAGAGGAACGCGCCGAGTGGTCGACCCCCGTCCCATACGGTGCCCTTGGATTGCAGGCGCAGTGTCCCATCCTCCGCCACCACATTCTCGGGGCGCTGGAGTCCGCCGTGCCGAGGCAACCGTCCCAGATCGTGCCGCTCGCATGCCTTGCACGAGGAAGTCGTGGTGGGCGGAAAACGGATCGGCAAAGACCGCGAATAGCGCCGCATCGGTCGCCACCTCGACCGGCGCGGCATCCTGCGTCACATTGCCCAACGGATCGCGCACGGTCACTGTGTAGGCGTAACGCGTATCGGGCTGCAGGCCGTCGTCCAGGAAGAACGGTTGCGGGATCCAGCCGCTGCTGCTGGCGCCGGCGTGGCCGGTCGTTTCGGTGAAGCGGTATTCCACCGGCCGACCTCGGACTGGCCGGGCTGGGCACGTCATGGCACGGCGGTTCCGGTGTTGACCGCTCGGGGTGGTTGGGCAAAGGCCGCGGGATTGGGCTGCGGCGTCTGCCACTCGTTCTTCCACAACGCGTGCAGCTGGGACACCTCCTCGACCGACAACGCGCGTCGAAACAGTTGCACGCGCGTCAGCGCGCCGGTAAACGGGGTCGGGTTCGCACTCCCCAGGCGGATGGCGGTGCAGTCTGTGGGCACGGACGGCGCCATCCGCGTTGTCGGGTTGCCGTCCACGAAGAATGTCCCGGCACCATCACGGTAGACGAGTGCCACTTGATGCCAGCCGCCCGTCGGGTGGCGCGGAGAGCAGCGCGGAGCGAGTTCCTTCGGTCCCTCGGAATTCCACGGCGCATTCGCCCGCTTCCAGCGAGGCGTTCGCCACGCCGACCAGCAACGTGAAATCGGTCAGCGGAATCGCTGCATCCGTCGCCAGTTCCAGCGACTGGCCTTGGCTCGAAGAGACGGCGATTCGTCCGTCCACGTTGCGCGACCTGGGGCGGATTCGCGGCCGTCTGCAAACGCGCCGCCCAGCGAGCCGTTGTTGGCCCACGACTTCAGCGGGCCGTAGTCGAGCCTCGCCGAATCCAGGTGGACCAGCACGTCGGCCGCCGGTTCATCCGCCGCCAGCTTCTTCACTTGCGATCTCGCTCAGCGCCGGTCATAGACGCGCAGCGAGGCGAGGTAGCCGTCGAAGTACTCCGTGCCCGGTTCGGACGCGCCGACGTAGATCGGGCCGCCCGTCGTGCATGAGCAGCATCTTGGCCTCGGCAGTTGTTGAGCTGGCCGTCCACATAGACACGCTCGATGACGCCGTCGAAGACGACCGCCAGGTGATGCCATGGTCCGGCCTTGGGCGGCGCGCCGCGAAAGCCCATGTCGGCAAATCCCCAGTGGCCGACCGCGCCGAACTCGGGATGCGTGCCGTAGCCGAACTGCGCCGTGGTGGCGTCCGGCCCGCCGCGACCGGCCCAGCTCACGAGGCACTCGCTCTCGCCGATCTCCGGATTGTTGCACCCAGGCGGCGACGGTGAAGCTGCTGTTGCCGGCCAGCGACGCGCGGCGCGGGAAACGAAGCGGTGAGGATTTGCTTGCCGGAGAATCGCACGGCCTTGCGGCCGCCGGCCATGTCGACGACGGGCTTGGCGTCGCGGCTGCGGAACTCGCCGCCGAGCGTGCCCTGGTTGGTCCAGGCGGCGATCGGCGCGCCGAGTTGGAGATCGGCGACGTCGAGGTGGATGAGCGGGGCATCGATGGCGGCCGCCGTGCGGGTCCCACGCTGGCCTCGGCACGGCCAGCGGCGATGTCGGCTCCGCCGGGCGTTCGTCGGCGCGATGAACTTGGTCAAACGCCTTGTCCGCCATCGCGAGCAGCGGATCGGCGGGCGCGTCGGCGAAGGCCTTGAAATTCCACACCGCGCCGAACAGGCCGGGGTACTCCGTGCCGGTCACCGTGAGGCGCAGATAGCGCGCCTCGACGTCGCCGTCGTCCACCATCGGGCTGCCCCAGCGGGTGTTCTGGCGGCGGTCGGCGAAGGTCTTCCAAGTCTGGCCGTCGAGCGACGACTCGATGAGATACTGGTAGAACCAGGTGCCGTATTCGAACTGCGTCTCCGTCCGGCGCACGCGCTGCGGGCTGCCGAGGTCCACCATCAGCCAGTGGCCCATGCGGTTGTCGCCCGGCCGCCAGAGCGTGGCGTTGTTGTCGTCCACGGCGTACTCGGGCTTGTAGTCGTGCTTGCGCAGCGTGTCGCGGTAGAACGACGAGGCGGTGACCTTCTGCCGAAGGCGAGGTTGGCCGCCGCGGGTCTGCGGACCCGAGCGGGCCGATGCCGTGATGCGTCGGCTCGACCTTCCTGATCACGCCGTCGCCTTCGAACACCAGTCGATCCGCGCAGGTCTGCCGGTGCATGCCGTTGGGCGTCACCGGAATGTCGTGGCGGTGATAGACGATGAAGTAGTCGTCGCCGTGCTGGAGGATCGAATGATGGCCCGGTCCGTGGACCTTGCCGTCGGCGGTCGATGGCGAGGATCGGGTTGTTCGGCCCCATCGTGAACTCGCCGTCGGGCTTGGTCGCCCACGGCGTATTGCACGCGGTAGCTGGCGTCGTGGCACGAGCCGGAGGAATAGGTGAAGTAGTACACCCCGTTGCGCTCGATCATGAACGGCGCCTCGAAGAAGTCCTTGGCCTGCGTGTTCGGGATCATGCCGAGGCGCGCGAACGACTTCATGTCGGGGTTGAACACGCCGATGCCGCAGCCGCTGTTCGGGAAGATGCCCCACGTGCCCCAGTAGCCGTAGAGCGTGCCGTCCTTGTCCTCGAAGAACTGCGTGTCGAGCGTGATGACGTCCTTGACCAGGCGGTCCGGGATGACGAGGCCATCGCCCGGCGTCAGCGGTGTCCACGGGCCGATCGGCGTGTCCGACACGCCGCCGAAGGTGTTGCAGGGCTGGTTGTAGAACAGGTAGTAGCGGCCGTCGGGACGCTTCACCACGTCGGGCGCCCAGTAGTGCGGCGTGGTGGGCCAGTTCATCGGCACCAGCACCCAGTTCACGAAGTCCCTCGAGACCCAGACCGTGGCCGGCCCGCGTCCGCCGCCGTTGCCGTCGGTCGTGGCGTAGAGATAGAACGTGTCGCCGAACTGCTTGATCGTCGGGTCGGCGAAATAGCCGGGCACGATGGGATTGAAATTGCCCGGCGCATCCCAGGCGGCTGCCATCTCGTCGGCCGTGGAAGTGCGGATCGTCAACGCGGGGATACTGAAGTACACGCAGGCCACGATGGCCAGCCCACACGCAGTTTTCTGAATCATGATGCAATTCACTCCCAGGTAGTCTGTGACACTCGCCGTCTTGGCATCACCCCGGTCGAAACTGGCGAACGGGCAGGGCCGCCCCCCGGCAGCAATCGGCTCCAGAACAACGACCACATGGATTGGTCACGCATACTCCGATTCTCCGACGGGAGACGTCGCACGGCGAGCCAATCTTGCGCAGTGTTTTGTCGAAATTGCGCAGGGAGGCAACTTGACTGGTTCTTTAGCGCGTCACCAAAACCATCACACGCCGGCAACCGGGACATCAGCCATACACTGCGTTAGCCGTTCGCAGTCATTATCGATATTTGGATATCCAGAGTATGTACCCACCGCTCGCGTGTGGTACATTCGTAGTTGCCTGATCAGCGCCGGACACGGTGGCTGCTGGACTTGGCTCGATCCATCGTGCTGGCCAGATCAGTTCTTTTGGGGCAGCGGAGGATCGCCATGGTCCGCGATGACCGATGGCAGGACCGTACTGCGGAAGTACTCACCCCGACCGTGTGTCCCGACGATCGTGTGGCCGCAGCAGGTGGTACGGATGACGTGACGCGAATTCTCTCGCGGCTCGAACAAGGCGACGGTCAGGCCGCCGAAAGACTCCTGCCGTTGGTCTACGAGGAACTGCGGAAACTGGCGGCCGCCAAACTGGCGCAGGAGAAGCCTGGGCAGACGCTGCAGGCCACGGCGCTGGTGCACGAGGCATATCTCCGGCTGGTCGGCCAGGACACGCTCGCGACGTGGGAGAGCCGCAGCCATTTCTTTGCCGCTGCCGCGGAAGCGATGCGGCGGATCCTGGTGAACCGGGCCCGGGACCGGCAACGCATCAAACGCGGCGGTAATCGACAGCGCATCGACTTCACCCACATCGAGATCGCGCTGGACACGCGGGAAGACGACTTGCTGGCGTTGGACGACGCGCTGGAGAAGCTCGCAGCCGACGACCCGTTGGGCGCCGAACCTGGTCAAGCTGCGGTTTTTCGCCGGACTGAGTTTGCGGCAAGCGGCCGAGTCCTTGGGTGTGGCTCGCCGCACGGCCGACCGCCACTGGGCCTACTGCGCGGGCCTGGCTCTACCAACAGCTCGGTCGAGACGAACCGCCCAAGGGAGGGTGAGTTTCGGAAAAAACCCGAAAACTATGGCGCACTTCCGGTCTAAACGGGGCATTGAATAGTAGGGAGATGACACGGGAGCTGCCCGATGAGCGACGCGACGCCTGACGCGAAAGCCATTTTCTTCGAGTGCTTGACCGGAAATCGGCCGACGAGCTCCGGCAATACCTGGATGCGGCGTGCGGGGATGACCAGGCATTGCGGTCGCGGGTCGACGGCCTCTTATGCGCTCACCACGAGGCCGGGAATTTTCTGGGTGGGTCGTCGCCCGTGGATGCCACCGTCGACTTGCCGGCGTTCCCGGACGCCCCGGCACCCACATCGGACCGTACCGACTGCTGCAACGACTCGGCGAAGGCGGTATGGGGGTGGTGTTCCTGGCCGAACAGAAGGAGCCGGTCGAGCGGCAAGTGGCGCTGAAGATCGTACGACCGGGCATGGACACGCAGCGCGTGATCGCTCGATTCGAAGCCGAGCGGCAAGCGCTGGCCATGATGGACCATCCGAATGTCGCCAAGGTGCTGGATGTCGGGACGATCCAGGCGGCAGGTAGCAGGCCGGAGGCTGGAGGCTGGAGGCCGGAGACCGGAGAGAGATCCGACGACCTCCCGCCTGCCACCTCCAGCCTGCCGCCTGCCGCCTCCGGCCTGCCGTCTGCCGCCTCCGGCCTCCAGCCTTACTTCGTGATGGAGTTGGTCCAAGGCATCGCCATCACGAAATACTGCGATCAGCACGGGTTGTCGGTGCGCGAAAGACTGGAGCTGTTCATTCCCGTTTGCCAGGCGGTGCAGCATGCGCATCAGAAGGGGATCATCCACCGCGACATCAAGCCGTCGAACATCCTGGTGGCGGAGTTCGATGGTCGACCAGTCCCCAAGGTGATCGACTTCGGCGTGGCCAAGGCGATCGACCATGGCACGGTGCAGCAACAGCTCTCGACGCAGTACGGCCAGATCGTGGGGACGCTGGAATACATGAGCCCCGAGCAGGCGCGCTTGAGTCCCCACGATGTGGATACGCGAAGCGACGTGTATTCGCTGGGTGCAGTGCTCTACGAACTGCTCACCGGCATCACGCCCTTTGACAAGGACCGGCTATACGCAGCCGCCTTCGAGCAAGCGCTGCACATCATCGAGGCGGAAGAGCCACCACCACCGAGTCAGCGTTTGAGCAGCAGTGGTTCCCTCCCTTCGGTCGCCGCTCTGCGGCACATCGAGCCGCAACGTCTGACCGGTCTGATCCGCGGCGAGTTGGACTGGATCGTGATGAAGTCGCTGGAAAAGGATCGCAGCCGGCGTTACGAATCGGCCGCCGGTCTGGCTCAGGACATCGATCGTTACCTGCACGACCAGCCCGTGCTGGCGGGTCCGCCTTCGACCGGTTACCTCCTGCGCAAGTTTGTCCGGCGCAACAAGAGCATCCTGGCCACCACAACCATGGTGGCGGTGGCCCTGGTGGTCGGCACGGGCGTCGCTGCTTGGCAGGCCGTTCGGGCGCACGACCAGGCGTTACGGGCCGAAGCGGAAAAAACTCGAGCCCAAGCGACCCTGCAGACGGCCATCCGAGCCCTCGACGAAATGTATGGCGAGGTCGCTCAACAACATCTCGCGATGGTTCCCAGGATGGAGCAGTCTAGAGTGTCATCGCTTGAGAACGCAGTTCGCTACTACGCACAACTGACCACAATAGATTCCTCAAACCCCGTCCTTCGGTATGAGCGAGCCAACGCATATCGCCAACTGGGCCGTTTCCAGCACTGGTTGGGAAACCGTGTTGCAGCAGAGCCGAACCTCCGTACGGCCATCATGCTATTCGAGCGATTGCTGGCCGATTGTCCTGAGTCCGCCGCGTATCAACACAACTTGTCGCTTTGTTGCATCGACTTGGCAAAACTGCTGGATCGTGATGCCCTCCACAATACTGAATCGGCGTTCTTGTTCCAACGCGCGATGGAATTGTTGGAAGATCTGCGAGACGAGTTAAAAGACGATCTGGAATTTCACCGCGATGTAGCATTTGCCCAAGATGCGTTCGCTTGGCACTTCTTTCTGAAGACTGACTATGAGCGGGCTGCGCTCGAGGTTTGTAAAGCCGTCAATTCGTTCGAAACACTGTTGGCTAGACAGCCCAATGATGATCGTTTCCACATTGGCTTGTCACTGACCTATCGTAGTTCGGCGCACGTGAACGAAGCGCAGGGACTCTCAGAGGGTGTGGAAGCGTATTACGAAAAGGCCATTAATCATCACCAACAAGCCGTGAGACTCGCACCCGGTGACCCGGAATACCGTTATCACATGTCCGTAACGTACTGGCGATTCGGACGATTCCTGGAGAGATCGGGTCGACCAGACGAAGCCTGTGGGGAGTATCAGAAGTCCCTGGACATTGCGACGCCCCTGCTGGAGCGTTTTCCACTCGTGCAGAACTGCGTGGCACAGTGGTCAGTCAGCATGTCGGCGTGGGCGAACGTCCGACGATCGGGGCACACATATGGGGACATAGAACGTACTTGCCGAGAGACTGCGCGAACATTGGAAGAGAAGGTCGCCGGTGACAGAAGCTACGCCGGTTGGTTAGCGTCCGCCCAAAATGTCCTGGCATGGTTGCTCGCCACTTGCCCGGACGGAAACGTGCGGAATCCGAGAGAGGCGGTGGCCCTGGCCACGCAGGCGGTCGACGCCGCGCCGACGGTGGGGCAATTCTGGAATACGCTGGGGATCGCTCAATATCGCGATAACCAGTGGGATGCATCTCTTGACACTTTAGTACGCTCGTGCGAACTCCTGTCCGGCGGTATGGCCTACGACTTCTTCTTCCTTGCCATGGCCAATTGGCAACTTGGCAACACAGTGGAAGCCCGCAGGCAGTACGAATGCGGCGTCTTGTGGATGCAGAACAACCGGTTGGATGTGACGCCGCAACTCGAACAATGTCAGACCGAAGCTGCCACATTGCTGAACCTAAATGGCCTGCGGGAGGATACGTCACCGCATGTCACCGAACCAATTCTACGCCGGGCACTCATACGATCCGACTTGCGCCAAGGAGTCACAAGCAACAGTGCAAGACACTCGCAGGACCATGACTACATTGCGGACTGAAATCGATTTCATAACCGTGACTGCCAAATCGATGTCAACATTGCAGGGTGTGACAAGCTCGCCGCCAATGACATTCCAGCGTCCCAGATCTGGTCCGGCGAGCGCCGGCACACCATTGCGAAAATGACGAAGCGCGAAATACCCAAGCACGAAGGAATGACCAAGCCCGAATGACAGAAGCTGCAGGAGTTATCACGCGCCACTCCTGGAGGCATCTGCCGCCACAGATGACGGCAATTCCGACAGGCCAGGCTCCGCGGACCAGACAGATTCGAAAATCATTCAACCGGAGGGCGAATAATTTCACCCGGACGAACACGTCCGGTATCGAACAACAGAAAAACAGCCGGTGAGTACGGCACCGCCAAGCACTGCACTCACCGGCTCGCAGCATCCCGGGCGCTCGCACTGCGCGCGGCCGGGGCTTTGTGCGTCATTGTAGGGTGTGACCAGCTCGCCGCCAAATGACATTCCAGCGTCCCAGATCGGGTCCGGCGAGCGCCGGCACACCATTGCGACAATGACGAAGCTCGAAATACCCAAGCACGAAGGAATGACGAAGCCCGAATGACAGAAGGTGCACGAGTTATCACGCGCCACTCCCGTGGTGTGCCCGCGCCCGCCGTGACGGAGCGTCGCGAGACGACACGGGCCGCGGCGGGCTTGACACACCCTACGGTATTGGACACTCACTTTCCATCGTTTCTTTCACACAGGAGATCGTTCGATGAGAAATCGCACCATTCTGACGGGACTGACGGTCAGTCTCGTCGCTGTCCTGTTGTTGAGCGTTACCGCTACGGCGGAGGCCGGGGGAAAGAAGCCCGTTCTCAAGGTAAATACGGGAATCTCCATCCCGCGCGGATCGACGGCCGTGTACCTCACGGCGGCCCATCTCTACGCCACCGACGGCGACGACAGCAACGACACGATTTTCTACACGATCAAGTCCATCAGCAACATGGGTGGAGCCACGTTGACAATTTATGGTGTTCCAGCCGTGGCTGGGTCAAAGTTCTCCCAGACCGTGCTCGTGTCGGGATTCGTCGCCGTACAACACAACGCCATAGCACAAACATCCGCCAGTTTCACGTTCGCGGTCTCCGATGACGAAGGCAATCAAGCTCAAGCCGCCAGTAACACCTCGCCGGCAACGTTCTTCATCGCCATCACCCAACCTGCAAATGTCGCGCCCACCTTGACATGGATCGAGCCCAACGGAGTCGATGACGCGATCGGCGAGGGTGAGTCTTTCACTCTTCAATGGGACGACGCGGATCCGGATGACAACGCCGTGGTCACGTTCTACTATGGAAGCACATTCGCCAGTACACCTATTCCGGGCTCCGTGTACGAGGATCCTGATGACTTGGGCGACCAGATGGTGTGGGACACGACCGGCATTGCCGCGGGCACCTACTACCTGTGTGCTCGTCTGACCGACAGCGTGCGTTCGGTCGACGTCTGGTCAACGTTTCCGGTGACCATTGGTTCCGGTCCCGCTGTCGACGGCTGGCAACCGGAGATACCGGTCACTCTTTCACCAGGATACGTTATGGCCGCGGTCGGTATGGACGGATTTGGGCATGCGTTGGCTGTGAATCAAGACTCCCCTACTACATGGGCTTACACTGTTTTTGATGGCACGAGTTGGGGCATCGAAGCGACAGCGCCTAATATCGGATTATCTAATTTCCTGAATCCTCAACTTGAGGCGAATGGCTCCGGAGACAATCTGTTGGTATGGCAGCATAACGACACCAGATCCGCGCTATACGCCAAGTTCTACAGATCCGGCACGGCGTGGGAGTCTGCTACCCAGCGAATTGACCAGACGAATCGGATAATGAACACGACACTGCGGGGTTCCGGATTTGATGTTGCCAATAGCGACGACGGCACCGCCATGGTGGTCTGGGTTAACTATAGCAACTACAACCTTTACAAACCTTTCATTTATGCGAGGTTATACGACGGCTCTGGCTGGAGTGCAGAAACAAAGCTTTCGGACGGGCTACATCCTGCTGTCGCGGCAGATGCCAACGGCAATTTTATGTTGGCGTTTGGACATCCCAACGATGACAGTGCGAACGAGGGCCAGATATTCTGTCAGTTGTATACAAAAGGTGGCGGCTGGGGACCCAAAGCACAATTGAAGACGGCTCCCGATTGGCCTGCGTTTACGTTTGTGAAATGCAAACGGATCGACGTTGAAGGAACCGGCGACAAGAAGTTTGTTGCGGCATATTGCACGCAGATTGGTGGTACGGATATCGGCCCTGGGCAAGGGTCACTGAACAGGATTTATGGACGCCTCTTTAATGGAACGGGCTGGGAAACAGAGCAACGACTGGACAACGGTTCGGATCTGCCACTCGAGGTACCTTTCAGCAACCTTGCTCGCCTGAGTCTGAAAATGTCATCCAATGGCAGTGCGCTGGTCATGTTCACCCAGCTCAATGCTGCGGGTGTTGAGGAAGTCTGGGCGAATCGATACGACGCGTCAGGCTGGTCTTTGCCTTCCCGGATCAGTTATCCGACAGATGATACCTCTGGTTTTGGCAGATCGTTTCTGGGCAATGGGTGCGGTCTAACAATGGATGCAATGGGAAACGGTATCGCTGTATTCGCGCAAGAGGTGGGCCCATATACGGAGATAGTCAAGGCACATTACCGCGTGGGGGCAGCCTGGACCGACGTGAGTGTCTTGTCGAGTTTAGGCAATGCCGAAGTGGAGAGATGGTTCTGGGTTGACGGTGAAGAGAGCGGCAGGGCAATGGTAATCTGGAGACAGGAAACATCCCTGACGTTCAGATCCCGAAGCTATCGCTGACATGGTTGCTGAGAAACAGTCTGCCTTTGGTTTGACAACCGACTGAAGAGAATGCCCTGGTACGGTTATCGGGGCATTCGCGGCGGATGTTGTGGGTGGAACATCCATGTTGCGATACTTCCGACGGCGATGAGCCCGGCAGGCATGAACTTGAATGCGCTGGCGGTCTGCGACCGGCCCGGATGTCGCCATTCCACTTCAGCGGGTGTCCCGTGTCAGCGGTCGATACAAGCGGGACCGGAATGATTCCTCACGCAACAGCACGGCTTGCAGAAAGCGGAAGCTGTCGGCCAGATAGCCTTCGTAACCCGTCGGGTTTCCCTGCCAGTCGGTCCAGTCGATGCCCTGATCGCCGGCGTCGCGCACACCATTCTGGAATTGCCCCTTGCTCTGGCGCTGCAACATCGCGCGGAGTAACTCATCGGCCTTCTCCGGCTGCCCGACGACGTAGTGGGCCGCCAGGAAATGCAGCACCTGTCCGGCCGTGATTCCGCCATTCTGGTAGTGGCCCAACGTGTCGCGTGCCATCTTCGCGCTGCGGGATGCCCAGGCCATCGGGCAGCAGGTAGTCGTCGCGCCGCACGGGAACCAGCATCGGCGGGACGCCGAGATCGAATCGATCGAATCCCACTTCATCCATTTTCTGCCACAGCCGCGCGAGGATCTCCCGACCCTGGGCCGGTTCGCACCAAACCGTATTCGATAGCCAGCCCGTTGACGATGGGCGTGGCGTAGTCGTGCAGTTCGCCATCCTCACTCTTCCACCACGCGAGCCAGCCCGTGGCCGGATTGAAGAGCGTCTGCGCAGTAGCTGGCCTGCAGTCGGTCGGCCGAGCGCGTGGTAGCGCGCCGCCTGCTCCGTGCGCCCGAGTCGCTGTTCCAGATCGGCCAGGCAGCGCCAAGCTCGATAGATCAGGGCGTTGGTGTAGCCGTCCTTGTGACCACAGTTGAGCGCGTCGAACCAGGCACACGAGCGGGCCGGCTGCTGTAAGGTGCCGCGGTTGCCGCTCTGCACCGCCTCCACCATGCCGTCGTTGTCCACATCCCGCTTCGCCAGGAAGTCGGCGACCAACTCGAGCCGCTCGATGCGGGCCTGCAGCCAGTCGGTATCTCCCGTCGACTCCACATAGTCCCAAGCGGCGATCAGCGGGCCTGCATTGGCATCCAGGAAATTGCCGTAATCCCAATAGCAGACGACTTCACCGGTCGGACGAGTCCGCTGCAGCAGCCAGAAATCCACGCTGCGTCGCACCAACTGCGCCACCGAGATGTCCGGCGTGATCTGCGGGGTCCAGAATGCCTGATCCGCGTAGAACCACAACGAACAGCTCGCGGGATCGCTGATGACGTTGTTGGCCAGGACACCCGGCGGCGCGCTGAAAGGACGATTCTGATCGCCCCAACGAGCACTTGGCTGCCAGGCCCCGAACCAGCCGCGTCGCGCCTGGGCCCAGAGCGCGGTATCCTGCAGTCCTGCGGGAGCGGGTAATCGCAACGGAGTGAGTGTCAAGGAACGAGGTTGGTCCGTGCCGGTCAGTGTGACGTCGACCACGAAGTCCACCGTCTTCTCCGCGCGACTTCCTTCCAGGCGTCCTGACACCTGGCGCGCTTCAGCATCGGCCAGGAGCATTTGTCCGAAATCAGGCGCACTGAGGACGGCCGGCAGTCGGAGTGTCCCGTCGTCCAGCCAGCGGCTGGGGAGCACCGTGGTCGGTGTGACCCCCGGGTCAAATGGAAAACAAATCTCCACAGCCTCGATCGCGCTCGCCTGTGACCCACCGACGGCGATGGTCATCGTGAGGGAATCAGCGGTCGTCGCCAGCTTCCACGATAGCTCCGCATCGTTGCCCACCGTCATTCGCACCATCGTCGTCGCCGCATCCACGCGCTCGATGCGTGCCGGGTACGATGCCGCGGACAACCACTGACCACCGGAGCGCAGACGCAGCGTCAATCCTGCATCGGACCGCAATAGATTGCGTTCGACCTTGTCGCCTCCCTCGGTATCCCAGCTCAGAAAGACGACTTCCGGCCGCTCCTCGGCCATCCGCAGTCGCAGAATCGGTTCCGCGGCGGCAAGGCTGAGGCGCCCGTCACTTGACCCGCTGGTCAGCAGGACAGCACAAATCAACAGCAGTCCACCGGCTCGATCGGTCGACATCCGCGTCATCGCACGTCCTACCTTTCCTCAAGATTGGCAATCGTGGACGGAACACCGCATTCACACTACCACGGTCAATTATGCCGACACCAGTACCCAAGCAGATCGCGGCGAGAAGTGGTATGTTGCTGACGGTGTGACCAGATTGCACGACATTCCGTGGAGGAGACCACCATGACACGTTTTTCCTGGCGCCGCAGTGGCTCCGCCCTAGCTGCCGTCTTCCTTGCAGCCCTGGTCTTGTCTGGGTCGAGCCGCCCGGCCGTGTCGGGGACGTTTGAGGGAAAATACTTTCGGGGCGAGGGGGATGAAAGATACCTGCAGCTGCTGGACATCGCCCGGCGGATGATGGAGCCGGACCCGGAGTTCCAGAACTTGTCGATGTTGTACACCCCAGCGTGGAACGGTTTCGTGGAGGGTCCCACCTGGGGCGCCTGGTGGATCCAGAACAGTTACGGCACAACCTATTGCGCACTTCCTGTGTTGCAGGAGCCGTGCATTACCTTTCTCCAAAACGCGCAGGACCTGTGGTTCAATCAGATGGGAGACGGACAACGGGCAGGTGCCAACAACTGGGTTGCTCCGGACGGCTGCCTGTGCGATGCCGCGTCGCCTGGCTGGATTTACTACAAGCAGGGGGACGGCCGCATCGACATTCACGACTGGGGAGTTGAGTTCACAGCCGCGGGGCTGGTCTTGCAGGCAGAGCTACTCTTGATCAGTCGCGATCGCGAGGCACTCCAACATTATCTGCCGCTGCTCGAACGCTGCGCTGCTTTCGTGGAAAGTCGCCGCGATCCGCGCACAAATCTGTTCCGGGCCGGCCCGGCCGGTAACTTGCTCGCACCCAGTTACGCCGGCCAGCGGCGCGAGGACGGCAGCTACGATCAGGCGTTTCTGGTGGGATTGAGCGTCACCTACATCGCCGCGCTCGACCGCCTGATTGAGTTGGAGAAACTGGTCGGCAACACCGAGAAGGTGCAAGTCTACGTCGATCAGCGTAAACGGGCCGGTCAAGGTCTGAGCCAGGTCACGACGGAGGAAGGGTACTTGCTCAAGTCGCTCGATCCCGACGGCACGCGACACGGCGTGTTCGGGGCTGCGAAGCACGGCTACTTTGAAGCGGTCTGCAACCACGACGCCATCTGTTTCGGTGTCGTGCCGGACGAACAGGCGCAGCGCATCATGGACAAGATCCGGTCGATCCCGGGTCTGCGACCTCACGATCTGATCATTACGAACTATCCTTCGCTGGACGACATGTACGTGCCGGCCGACACGTGGCTGTGGCAGTTTGGCACCTGGGTCAACGGCGGGCATTGGACGACCTGCGAAGCGCGGATGATCATGGCCTACTGCCGCCTGGGCTACTTCGAAGATGCGGCCCGGTCGATGCAACAGATCCTGAAATTCGCCCGCGTGTTTCGGTTGGACAATCCGCTGGTCGATTTCGGCAACGCCGTCTACCAGCCCAACGAGCCGGTCAACCTGTGTTACGACAGTTTCGGTGCTCCGGCCGCGCTCGTTCGCGGGCTGTTCGAGTACATCTATCGGGCGGATGGATTGACGCTCATCCCGCACATTCCGCCCGGGATCACGCGATTGCAGCAGGATTTTCCAGTCCGCCTGGGGCACAAGCAGCTCTACCTGGCTACCGTAGGCAACGGCCCGATCACCGCCGTGACGGTTAACGGCGAGCCTTGGTCGCGGTTCGATGCTCGCACTGTCAACCTGGTTCACGACGAGATCCCGGACGAGGCGGTGATTGTCGTGGCGTTCGGTTCTGCCGCACCGGTAACACTCACGCCCAGGCGATTGCCGAGGCAGTTGCCGGCCGAGTTCGCGCCACCGTCGGCGGAAAGGATCGCCGAGCTGTTCCCAACGATCAGTGGTAACGACCTGCCGCTGCGGATCGGCGCCGACAGCGCAGGGAACAATCGTTTCGTAGGTCAACTGGCACGGGCACGCCTGTTCCAGCGGGCACTGTCGGTCGACGAAGTGGCCGCGTCTGCGCGGAATGCAGCCAGCGAACTGGACCACGATGCGGCCCTCGTGGCGGACTGGCACTTCGGCCAATGTGTCGCCAATTCGGTTCCCAACTCCGTGGGCAAACACCTGGCGGCCCAAGTCGTTGGCGAGGCGGAGTTAGTCGATGGCCCGGCGGGCAAAGTGCTGCACTTGCGTGGGGCCGGTTATCTGGAAGTCGCACCCGATCCGCGTCTGAACCTGGACCGTGCCGGCACGCTGGAAGCTTGGCTGCGCTGTGAGACGTTGCCCGCGTCCGGCGCGCGCCTTCTCGACAAGAGCCGCGTCGGAACGTCCAACGGATATCTGCTCGATACGATGCCCGGCAACTCGCTGCGGTTGATCGTGGCTCGGGGATCGCTGGGCCATGAAGCCAAGTTGCCGACCGACCGGTGGTCACACGTAGCCGCTACGGTTGACGTATCCGGCCGCCTGAGCCTGTTTGTCGACGGCCAACAGGTTGCCACCGCACAGCCGAAGTCGCCGTTCGACGCGATCGATGTCTGGGTCGCTCGCCTGCGGCGATTCCATCAGAGTCTGGTGGCGGCCGGATTGGGGGATTCGTATGAAGCTCATCACACACGAATGGCGCTCGAGTGTTACGCCGTCGCCTGGCAGCGACAGCAATTGTCAGCCGACGGCCGGCTGACGCGCTTCGAACCTGCCTCTCAACTCGCGGCCGACACGTCGTATTACGTGACGGCAGCCAGGCTGTGTGAGGGACTTGAGAAGACGATCGCCGGGTACGCGAATTCCGAGGATGCGCGCCGACAGCAGGTCCATGCGATGTTTGGCGAACAACCGTCGCACTCAGGGGCCGCGGGAAAAGAATGATCGAAACTGAAACACGAGTTTCCAACATTGATCGTTAACACTTCCGGAGAGCATTCGGCAGGTAAGTAGGACGGACTTCCAAGTCCGTCCAGGTCCTGGCTAACGACCGAGTTGTGGAAGTCGCAGCAACCGGGCGGACTTGGAAGTCCGCCCTACGGGAGAGCCTTCGGCACGACGGAAGAGGCGGACTAGGGTCGGTTGCTGGGCGGCGAAGCGGGGGATGGGAGGGCTTGGCGGTACTCTTCGAGCTGTTGGTGGAGCTTGGTGCGCACTTCCGTGGCCTCGGGTCCGTCGGTTACTGCGGCCAGCGCCTGCTCGATGCTCGCCACCGCGCCGCGCACATCCCCGGAGAGAAACTGGTAGATGGCCAGGGTCTGGAGTCGGTTGGGGTCCGGGACTTCCGAGAGCGCCACCAGCTTGTGGGCCCAGGCCAGCGGCAGCGACAGATCGGCCGGTGGTTGATCTGAAAACACAAAGTACCCATCGCAGGCGTGCGCCAGCACGTTGACCAGATCTTGCCGGGAGGCGGGGTCGCCGGACGTGGCCTGGTCGACTCGCTCAAAACCTTCCACCGCGTGCTGGCTGGCCTCGCGCCAACGGGGGAAATCGCCGGTCTGCTGGAAACCCAACATGGCCCGGTGATAACACACGGCGAGATCCCGTTGCGACTGAACGCTGCCGGGATCCGCCTCGGCCAATCGGGAGGCCACTGCGATGGCGGCTTGGAGGGACTGCATGGCCTCGTCGTTCTTGCGTTGCAACAATTGAGCTCCGCCGACTTTGCAGTGCATGACCGACACGCTGCGTTGGACCTCGGTATTCCGCGGATCGGCTGCCGACAGACGGCGGGCGATGTCCAATCCGTCCCGATAGGCCGCTTCGGCATCCGCGGCTCGCTGGAGGGCGAGGTAGGTGTTGCCGAGTTTCACGAGTCCCGCCGACAGATCGAGTTGCGCGGCGGCGCTGGCGGGGTCCTTCGCGGCGATCTGCCGAGCGATCACCATCGCCGCCTCAAATCGTTCGAGCGCCTCGGGAGCGCGGTCGGCCTGCAAGCAGATGTCGCCGAGTCGATCCAGCCCCACCGAAATATCGCGCTGCAGTTGCATGTTCTCCGGCTCTTTCGCGGCCAGCGTCTGGACGATTTCCAGCGATTTTTCGTAGGCCTGGCAGGCGTCGTCGGCACGGCCGATCTTCATATACACGCCGCCCAGCTTGTCGTAACCGATCGACAAGTGGCGGAGCGTTTCCAGCTCCTCGGGTCTTGCCAGAACGTCGCGTTGGGCCAGGTCCATCGCTTGCTCATAGGCTGCCAGTGCCGCCTCGTGCCGTCCCTGCAGCATGTGCAGATCGCCGATCCGTTCGTAGCACAGCGCCAGGTCTCGTTGCGCGACCGCGTCCTTCGGGGCCTCCTGGGCCAGTGCCAAGGCCATCGCCAGGGCATCGTCATAGCGCTTGGCCGCTTGATCGGTGCGACCCAGTTTCAAGTCGATCCGGCCGAGTTTGTCGAGCGCCAACCACATATCGCGGCGACTGTTGCGGTCGGTGGGGGTTCGTTGAGCCAGGTCGCGTGTGATGTCCATGGACTTGTTGTAGGCCTGGAGTGCCTCCTCGGACTGGCCCATTGCCATCCACACATCGCCCAGGCGGTCCCAGGCCACGGCGACGTCGCGGCGATAGGTCGCGTTGTCCGGCTGAGCATCGGCGAGTTCACGGACGATGCGGAGTCCTTCCTGATACGACGTCAACGACCGTTGCGTGTCGCCGACCAACAACCAGCGATCGCCGATGGACACCAGATTCACGCCCCGTTCGCGACGCGCGAAGGGCGTGTCGGGTTCGAGGGCCAGAATCCGGTCGAGCATCGCCATATTCTCTTCGAGGATGCTGCGCACCAACGGAAGTGTTCCGGGAACGCTCCGCAGTCGCAGCGGCACGTCGTGTGTCAGCTGGTTGATCGCCGCCAGGGCCAGACGTTTCTGAGCCACGGCGAGATCTCGCTGTCGCGTCGCCTCACGCCATTGCAGGGCGGCAAATCCGCTGAGCGCCAGCAGCGCGGCCGCCACGCAGGCGGCCAGGACGGCAGCACGGCGAAACCGCCGGGCCCGCTGGCGGTGCACTTCGCGCTGCCGCTCCAGCGATTGGGTGAGCGAGCGTTGATCGTGACTGCGGAGTGCCTGAGCCAGGTCAGCCGCGCGCGGCCAACGTTCTGCCGGAGCTTGGCACACGCACCGGCGGACGTCGTCGCGCAGGATGTCGCTCGACAACTGGGCCTCCCAGTCGCCGGTCAAGGGCCGATCGAGGTCCCCCACGGCGATCTGATAGAGGGTCAGGCCGAGACTGTAGATGTCGCTTTGGGCGGAGGCCTTTCCGCCGTGCCGGACTTCCGGAGAGATGTAGTCCCACGTTCCCACCACGCCGTCCCCGTGGGAAGTCGAAATGCTCTTCAGGAATTCCGGGTCCTGGGCCGCCCCCAGACCGAAATCGCTCAGCTTGGCGCAGCGCACCATCCTCGCGACGTGTCAGCAGAATGTTCGCCGGCTTGATGTCGCGGTGAAAGATCCCGGCCGCGTGCACCGTATCCAGTGCGTCGGCGATCTGGGCCACGACTTCGAGCCGATCAGTCAAGGGTGGCGCCTCCGCAAGCCACTCGCGCAGCGGCGGCCCGTCGACGTATTCCATCTCCAGGTAATGCGGCGGCCGCTCGCCTTCCGTCACGTCGTACACTTCCACGATGCTCGGATGCGCGTACTTCCGCAGGCGCTTCAGCAGGCGGGCTTCCCGCTTGAGGGCGGGAAGACGGTCGCGTTTGAAGCAGAACTTGAACACTTGAAACGATTTGTCGCTGAGATTGAACGCCTTCCAAACCTCGCCAAAGGCTCCTTCGCCGAGTTTTTCACTGAGCAACCAATTGGACTCCGGAACGATTACACCGCTGGCCGGACGCCAACCCAATTCCTCGGCCGCCGTCTCGGCCGGCCAGCCCTTGGCCGTGGCCGGGGGCGGCGAAAGCCGTGCGTCACCGTCCTCGCCCACTTCACACACCTCGTGGCTGTCCTCGACGCCCTTGAACCGGTACGGCCCGTGGTTGCGCCAGGCCAGCGCGGGGAAACCGGGGAAGTCATCGGTGCTGAGAATAGCCCGCGCGTCGTCGAATACCGCCCGACTCAACAGGATCTGGTCCCCCTGCGCCAGGTCCATGATGCGGGCGGCGGTGGAGACCTGGAGCCCATACACATCGACCACTTCGGCCCCCTGTCGGTCCATCTCCAAGACCACTTGCCCCTGGTGCACCCCAGCCCGCATCGGCGGCGTGTCCGGCTGAATCTGCCGCTCCTGACGCATCGCGCGCTCCGCATGCACCGCGAACTTGACCGCCTCCGACGGCGCCGCGAACACGATCAACATCGAGTCGCCAACCGTCTTGATCTCCCGCCCGTCGAACGAGCCGAGCACGTGCCGCATGAGGGCATAATGCCGGTGGACCAATTCCGCGGCGCGGAGATTGCCAAGTTCCGTCTGGAGCCGGGTAGAACCGACCAGGTCGCTGAAGAAGATCGTGAGCACCAGCGTTTCGTGCTTGCGGCGGTACTGCTCCAGCTCCTCCCGGGCGCCGTCGTCGAGCACCACGAGATCCTCGGCCAGGGCCGATTCGGGTCGGGGATGCCGGAAGGAGCCGGACTTGCGTTCCGCCATAGTCGTTTTCTTCGGCTGGATCCTTGGTCCGCCGCCTTGGGAAGGCGGGCTGTATCCACACTGCGGCGCTCCGCTGACGATCGCCGCCGGGTGCCTGCTGGCCCATGATTATACCAGATGCCACCGACGACCCTGCCACATCCCCGAAGTGTCCGGTCCTGGTCCGCGTCCCCGACAGCGGGCCGGACCGCGAGTGACACAGCGAGAACGTTTTCGACGCCGGCGCCGCCGGAGCGATGAATGGCCACAAAGTAAAAACGATCTCGACGGCTGAGAAGTTTTTTTTTACAGGTCGTCGTCCAGCGTGCGAGGGCAGGGCTCATGTCGTTGAAAATCGGGGCGCAATCGTCTGCCTGGAAGCCTCGGTCCGAGGAAAAACACCGAGGAAACAAGCACAAAACACGCGACTCGCAACTCTGCTCCGCGACTTCCGCCGCGAGAACTGGTGACCAAATGGCGTGGGTCACAGGGTCCACCAACTCACGAATCCAAAAAAAACCTGCGAGTTGGTCTTGATATTTTTGCAGTCGGGTGTTTAATTCTCGCGATGAATGCATTGCATGCATGCATCGACCTTGGCGATGACTGCCCCGCGATGTGAGCGGACACAATTCGCCAGAAAATGTGTGACAGGCCGAAGGGAGTCAGTCAGCCTGACCGATAGAAGTTTCTGACTCCAAAAAAGTGAAAGTTGTCCCAGTCGACAACTCCTGTGCCTCCCATGGGAATGGCGGCCGTTCGCCAGACGGCCTACCAGGAACAGCAGCCACCAGGATGTTGGCGGTGGACAGAACCCGAAAGGAAGCCATTTCATGAACCACTGTGGCGAAGAGAATTGCTCGCTGGCGACGCCGGATGAGGAGCCTCCTGGTAAGAAGGAGCCTCCGTCTTATTACCTGACGAGTTCTTCCGGCTATTCTCATTCCTCTCTCTCAGTCGCGGATCCCCCGCTCTCGGGCACATCCGTCGCGTTCCCATTGGAAGTCCTGGATACGTCGGCGCGCGCACTGGACGCCCCCCGAAATGGCCGATCTCGAACGGAAGCCAAATGGCGCCGTATCCCGGTAACCAGCCAATCGGCAGGTCGTCGGGCGATCGCCGAAGTGTCGGAGCGAGCGGGTTCCCCGCACCGGAACGCTCGAACGATCGCTTTCCGGGAGCTGTTCTATCCCGAGGCCACGGACGAGCAGTGGGACGACTGGCGTTGGCAGGTCCGGCACCGCATTCGCACGCCGGAACAGTTCCGGACCATGTTGAAATTGTCGGCCGCCGAACACAACGCGTTGCTGGACGGCGGCACCATGCTCCCGGTGGGGGTCACACCCTATTACATGAGCCTGATTGATCCGGCCGATCCGCTGCAGCCGCTGCGCAAGACGGTCGTTCCGACCACCGCGGAGTTCACGCGGATGCCGGGCGAAGCGGACGATCCGTTGGGCGAGGACGGGCACAGTCCGGTTCCCGGGCTCGTGCATCGATATCCCGACCGCGTGTTGCTGCTGCCCCTGGATTTCTGTTCGACCTACTGCCGCTACTGCACGCGGTCGCGGGTGGTGGGGCATGGCGAAATCGTTCCTAACGAGGCACGGTTGGACGCCATTTTTGATTATCTGGAGAAAGCCACCGAAGTCCGGGACGTGCTCATTTCGGGTGGTGATCCGCTGGCCCTGAGTGATGACCGTCTGGACGCCATTCTGTCGCGTCTGCGGGCGATCCCGCACATCGAATTTGTCCGGATCGGCACCAAGATGCCGGCGGTCCTGCCGCAGCGGATCACACCGCAGTTGTGCGAGATGTTCCGGCGCTACCATCCGCTGTGGATTAGTCTCCATTTCGTGCATCCGGACGAATGTACACCGGAATCGGCCGAGGCCTGCGGGCGATTGGCGGATGCCGGGATTCCCCTCGGTTCGCAGACGGTGCTGCTCAAGGGAGTCAACGATGACGTGGACACCATGAAGCAACTGGTCCACAAACTGCTCATGATGCGTGTCCGTCCGTACTATTTGTACCAATGTGATCCGATTAGCGGTTCGTCGCATTTCCGGACGCCCGTGTCGAAGGGGTTGGAGATTGTCGCCGGCTTGCGCGGTCATACGACCGGGTACGCGGTGCCGACCTACGTCATCGACGCGCCGGGTGGCGGGGGCAAGATACCCTTGCAGTCGGACAACGTGGTCGGTCGCGACGGGGACTACCTGTTGCTGCGCAACTTCGAGGGCAAAACGTTTCGCTACCCCGATCCGCAGGAAGCGTGACCGAAGTCCGATGCAGAGTTTCTCTGCATCTGTTGCCCGCGACTTGACAGGACCTGCTGCCAGCCCAGAGACGCGTCCGTCACCCGCTGTGGCGAACGGACGGCGGATCGAGCATTACGGTGTGCGGGACACGTTTCGTGAGTTCCGCAGACCGGAGTTCGGTGACCATGCACATTGGCATTACGTATGATCTTCGCGACGAGTATCTGGCGGAAGGCTTCGGCGAGGAAGCGACGGCCGAGTTCGACCGAGTGGATACCATCGACGCCATTGCCGGCGGCTTGCGGGAGCTGGGACACTCGGTCGATCGCATCGGCCGCGCGCGTCAGCTGACCCATCGTCTGGCGGCCGGCGACCGCTGGGACCTGGTCTTCAACATCTGCGAAGGCCTCAAAGGCACGGCGCGTGAAGCGCAGGTGCCTGCGATCTTGGAGGTGTTCGACATCCCGTATACGTTCGGTGATCCCCTGGTCATGTCGATGTGTCTGCACAAAGGACTGGCCAAACTGGTCGTGGAACGTGCCGGACTGCCAACTCCCAAGTCGCGGGTCATCGAAACACTGGACGATCTCGACAACCTCTCGCTCCACTTCCCGCTGTTCGCCAAACCGGTGGCCGAGGGGACGGGCAAGGGGATTACGGCCGCGTCGCGGATTACGAATCGCGAGGACCTGGAAAGTGTCTGCGGACAGTTGCTGGGTCAATTCCAGCAGCCCGTACTGGTCGAGGAGTATTTGCCGGGCCGCGAGTTCACGGTCGGACTGCTCGGGACCGGGGCCAAGGCCCGCGTCCTCGGCACGCTCGAAATCGTGCTCCTGCCGCATGCCGAGCCGGGCGTGTATTCCTACGTGAACAAAGAGAAGTGCGAAGAGCTGGTGGAGTACCGGCTGGTTGGACCAGACGACGCGGAAGTGCGCAAGGCCGAGCAGATCGCACTGGCCGCCTGGCGGGCGTTGGGGGGCCGTGACGCCGGCCGCCTGGACCTGCGTTCGGACCACCAGGGTGTTCCTCAGTTCATTGAAGCCAATCCCTTGGCGGGAATGCATCCTTCGCATTCCGATCTTCCCATGCTGGCCACGGCCGTGGGCATGACCTACGTCGAACTGGTCGGCCACATCGTGGAGTCGGCTCGAGAGCGAGTGCGCAGTCCATGAGGATTGTGATACTCCACAACGACGTGTCGGCCGACCGATCCCCCTCGGACCTCGACGTTCTGAATCAACGCGACGCTGTGAGCGAGGCCCTGCGTCGTCTCGGCCATGAAACCGAGGCCTGGTCCTGCACCTTGGACCTCGCCCGAACCAAGCGGCAGCTGGAAGCCGACAGGCCCGACGTCGTCTTCAATCTGGTGGAGTCCCTGGCGGGCACCGACCGCTTGATGGCGGCGGGGCCGTTGCTGCTGGACGCCCTCCGCATTCCCTACACGGGCGTGCCAACGGCAGCCCTGCTGACCACCAACGGCAAGCTGACCACCAAACAGCGTCTGCACGACGCCCGCCTCCCCACGGCCCCCTGGTTCACCACCGACTCGACCGGCTGGCGGGGTCTGCCGTGGCCCGACGCACACGGCTGCACCGAGCGTTCGCCCACCGCGACGGCACAGCTGGTTCCAGTAATCATCAAAGCGATTTGGGAACACGCGTCATTCCACATGGACGACGGTGCCATCGTGTCGCCGGAGAGTGACGCATCGTTGGCGGCGCTGTTACGGACGCGGGAGAAGGCGACAGGGCAGCCTCACTTCGCCGAACCGTATGTGGCCGGGCGCGAATTCAATCTGTCGGTATTGGCAGCGGAGTCTGGCCCGCAAGTGCTGCCGCCCGCGGAAATCGACTTCACCGCCTATCCGGCCGACAAACCGCAGATCGTCGGCTACCAGGCCAAGTGGGACGAAGCCTCGTTTGAATATCATCACACGCCGCGGCGGTTTGACTTCCCACCGTCCGACAGCCAGCTGCTGGCAGAGCTGGGCCAGCTGGCCATCGGCTGTTGGCACCAGTTCGGCCTGCGGGGCTACGCGCGTGTCGATTTTCGCGTCGATGGCCAAGGCCGCCCGTGGATTCTGGAAGTGAATTCCAACCCGTGCCTGTCTCTGGATGCGGGTTTCGCCGCCGCCGTCGAACGGGCTGAAATGACCTATGACGAAGCCATCCGACAGATCGTTCAGGACGCGCTGGCGAACGCCTGACGGGTGTGTTCACGGAGGCCGAGAGCCGCCTCGCTCACTGGCCGCAGGGTGTTTCGGGGCAGGACCCATAACGTTGGACCAGCGTCGCCGGATCGCCGACATTCGTCGCCGTTTGGTTGAGTTCTCCTCGCGTGGAGGTTCCGACGGTGCGGACACCGGCGACTACCACAATTCCGATCGCAACGACAAAGAGGGCCGTTTGCACGCTGCTCACTCCCTTGCGTAGGTACCGACGAGAACGTAAGACAGCCATGGGGTGTCTCCGCGAGGTTGAATGTGCTTGAATCGCTATTTGCAGCATAGCTCACAATCGCAGGGCAGGAGGGTCAACGCCATGAACAAACAGCTCCACTTCCTATTTTCGCGACGCAGCATCCGTGAATACGAGCCGAAAGACGTCAGCAACGACCTGGTCCATGACCTGTTGGAGGCGGCCATGGCGGCTCCATCCGCGGTGGCCAAGGACCCGTGGGAGTTCATCGTCGTCCGCAGTCGCACGACGCTCCAGCGGATTGCCGAGGGGCTGCCGAACGGCACGATGTTGACCGTGGCGGCGTTGGGCATCGTCGTGTGTGGGGACCTGCGGCGCGCGCACGATCACCAGCTGTCGTACCTGCTGCAAGATTGTTCCGCGGCGATCGAGAATCTGTTGCTGGCCGCCCACGCACTCGGTTTGGGGGGCTGCTGGTTGGGAGTGCACCCGCGCGAAGACCGCGTGGCTCACGTGCGCCGGCTGCTCTCGGTTCCCAACGAAGTGATTCCGGTCTCCGTCGTATCGCTCGGCTGGCCGGCGGAGTCGCCGCTGCCCCGTACCCGATTCCGTGCCGCGGCGGTACACCAGGAGGCTTGGTGATCGATCGGCACACCCCATCCCTGGTCCCAACAACGGTCGACAGTCCCGCCAAAGGAAACCGAAACATGACCCGACGCATTCCTTGGTTCGCTGCATTGGCATTCATCGTCGGTAGCTGCGTGTCGGCAGCGCTGTGGGCCGCGCCGCCCCGGTCGTCCGTGGCGCCAGGGATCTTCACGGCAGACCAGGTGCTGTGGGAGGTGGAACTGGGCGATCATCAATACACGATCCCGCGCGTGGAGGGGGACCGCATCTACGTCGGCGTGAACGATACGAACCTCGATCACCCGGCGGCCCGCAGCACAGGCGGCGGCATCTTGATGTGCCTGGACCGCGCCTCGGCGCCCGGATCTGGCAGCTGCCCATTCCGCGCTATATGCCCGGCACGACGCCGCCGTTCCACTTCGATCATTGGAAGTGCGGCATTTGCTCGCAGCCGGCTGTGGACAGCCATCGACTGTTTGTCGTGGGACCGCGTGGCGACGTGCTGTGCATCGACCCCGCAGGACAAGCGAACGGAAACGACGGCCCCTTCGTCGACGAAAAATCGTATTTCGGCATTGCCTCGGACTCCGACTATCAGCTGACACCGGCGGACGGCGATATCGTGTGGCGTTTCGACATGCTCGAACAGCTGGGCGTCATCCCGCATGACGTGTGCGGCAGTTCGCCGGCCGTGCTCGGCGATTACGTGTATGCCTGCACCTCCAATGGAGTCGATGACACCCATCTGCGGATTCCCAATCCACAGGCCCCCAGCCTGATCGCCTTGGACAAGCACACGGGCCGTCTGGCTGCCACGGACGGAGCCATCAGCGGCGACCGCATCCTGCACGGCACGTGGTCGTCGCCGGTCGCGGCCGAGTTGCCCGACCAGACGTTGCTCATCTACGGAGGAGGCGACGGGGTGCTGTACGCATTCAAACCGCTGCGGGATCCGCCCCAGGCAGGACCGGCGACCGTGCTGGAAGTGGCCTGGAAATATGACTGCTGTCCCGCCGACTACCGCCAGCGCGAGGGACAACCGATTCCGTACGCCCGGTGGAACAAGAACAGTCCGGACGGACCGAGCGAAATTATCTCGACCCCGCTCGTTCACAACGGTCGCGTGTATGTCGCCATTGGCCAAAGCCCGATTCACGGACCGGGGCAGGGATGTCTCTCGTGCATCGATGCGGCAACGGGAACCAGGATCTGGGAATCGAGGCAAGTCGATCGGTCCATCACCGACGCGGTCATCCACGAGGGACTGCTCTTTGCTGTCGACTATTCGGGACAATTGCACTGCCTCGATGCGGATACCGGTGGGCAGTATTGGCAGCACGAACTGATCGGCGGCGTGTGGTGTGAGTCCCCCGTTGTGGCCAACGGACTGGTATATGTCGGCAACGAAAAAAATCGCATGTGGGTACTGCGGGCCAGCCGCGACAAAACGATCGTGGCGCAGGGCCGCGTGCGATCGACGGCCATCACTCCCGTGTACCATGATGGCGTGCTGTATTTCCCGGCACAGCAGAGCTTGTCGGCGATTCGGTTGAGGACCGAGTCGCCCTAGAGTGCCTGAGCAAGCGGGACGCTTGCTCTACGAGCCGCCCTGGAGTGCCCTGAGCAAGCGGGACGCTTGCTCTACGAGCCGCCCTGGAGTGCCTGAGCAAGCGGGACGCTTGCTCTACGAGCCGCTCTGGAGCGCCTGAGCAAGCGGGACGCTTGCTCTACGAGGGTTGGGAGATCAGCGCTCGACAACTTCAAAGGGCACCGCCGGGAACGTTCCGACCGGCACACGCCGTTTCGCACCGGGTCGACCGTTACGACCGGGGACCATGCGTTCGGCATATACGTTGAGAATCAGGTTCCCCTGCAATCCGGGCTTGGCCATCTCCGCATCGGCGGCGACCAGCATGACCAGTCCGGTCGGTTCGCGGATGACGCGGACCAACGTGATGCCCGGCGGGGGCTCGCTCAGTTCCACGCCCACGTCACTCACGTTGCGCCGATTGGGTATTGGCAACGGGTAGCGCACCATGCCTCCCGCGGGAATCTTCAACAGGTTCTCCGGGCTCTTCTGTTCCTGGCCGGCGGCCAGCATCGCCTTGGGCGGTGCCTTGCCCGTAACGTATACGAGGAGATTCTCCGCCGGCACGAGATGGAAGTAAATGAAGGCCTGCATCATGTTCTCGGCAGGGATCGCCGGCCGTACCAGTTCTCGCCCGCGCATGTCCGCGCGTCCCTCGAGTTGCACGACATACGGTTCTTCCCGTGCTTCGGCCGGCACGGTCAACGTGATCTGGACTTTGTTTTGATCGGCCGGTACCCAGCCACCGCTGATGGCAAAGCCGTTCGCCGGTTCCTTGAGTGACAGTTTCACGTCTTGATCGAATCCGTCGCGGCGGAGGGCGTGGACTGTGACCGGGATCGTCGAACCGGGGCGGGCACTGACCGTCGACGGCACCACTCGCAATTCGAAATCCGGGCGGCGCACTCACGCGCAGGCGATAGGCGTATTCCAGGCCTCCTTTTTTCTGCGTATCCCCCACGTGAATGAAGAACGATCCGTCCGCAGGCAACGTCACGTGCAGTTGCGAGTCGGCATGATGCGTCGTGAGCCCGGCGCCGATGTCTTCGAAGTCGTCATTGATCATCAGCTGCTTGCCATCCGCGTCGGTCAGCTTGAGCAGGGAATCCAGGGGGGATGCCAGGTGGCGGGCCAGGACTTCCACCATCACCTGGCCGCCGGCCCGGCCGTCAAACCGATAGACATCCCAGTCGCCCGGCTGGTCGATGCGACCATTGACGATGGCCGGTGGCTTCAGCGATTGGGCGGTGCCCAGGTCGTTGTTCGGCTCTTGTTCCATCAGCTCGGGCAATACATCGACGGCGAACGCTACCTCGTTGGAGGTGTGCTTGTTCTTGCGGTCGGCCACCGAAATCGGGTAGCTCCCGGGTTGCTTGTCGGTCGCGTCGAACACGAGCGTTTCCACGGGGAGATTCCAGCCATGGAGTTCGACCGTTGCGGACTGGCCGGCCTGTACGCCCAGCGGATAGACGCTGGTCAGAAAGGGGAGTTCTCCGACCTTGATGCGGTAGACGAAATCTTCGCGCCCCCGGAAGATGGAGTCGCGAATTTCCAACTCATAGCTGCCATCCTTCGGAATGCGATAGTACAGCACGGGGTCGGGATGGAACTGGAAGTCATCTCCGTAGGCCACTTCGCGGCCATCGGCGTCATAGAGCGCCAAGGTCGCCTGGAACCAGCCGGGGACCGCATCCGCCAGGTACGGAACCAGTTCTCGGGCGAGCGCCACCATCACCAGCTTGTCACCCTTGGCGGCCTCAAAGCGGAATCGGTCCACGTCACCGGGCATGATCTGGCCGTTGAGGATGACCGGCAACTTATCGGTAATCGCGTCACCCGCCTTGGCGTCGTTCGGTTCCTGTTCCGACTTCTCGGGATAGACATCCACGTAGAAGTTAATGGGATTGGAAATGCCCACGGGCGTTTTCACACGGATTTCCCGCCGGCCGGGTGTCGCGCCGGCGTCAATCTTCAATTGCAGCGCGACCGTCTCCTCGATGGCCGGGTTCAACTGCCGCTTCTCATCGTTGCGCCGTTGCGCGAATTCTTCCAGCCGATCCAGGTCCTCTTCCGTGACACCCATCTCCTTGATCAGTTGGAGGAAATCCGCATACGCGCCGCGCCGATTGCGCAGGTCGAAGCGTTTTCCTTCCGCCTCCAGTTTGTCGCGCACCTCATCGATTTTCTCGCGCAACCGGTTGGCTTCGCCCATCGTGAGCGGCTTCTTGTGCTTGACGACCGTAGCCTGAATCCCCTGCCCGGTGAAGATGATTTCGCTGGTGTCGTCCAGATACTGGCCACCGACGGTCGCGGTAAATTCGGTCCCGACCTGGCCGCCGGCCGGATAGACGTAACCCAGATGCGGCTCGTTTTGTGCTCGTGCCGCGGGCGACGTGAACCCGCAGACTCCCACCACACACACGCAGGCGAACCTGCGGAGCGCCCGAAGCCCGTGTCGTCGCATGATGTCCTCCCACACGGGACTACATGATTTCCTTCAGCCGCCCGCCCACCTCGACACCGTCACTGGCCTTCGGCAACAGGGGCAACTCCGTCCCCTGCGGATGCGGGATATTCCCGTCCGGGTCGATCCCCATCTGAGCATACAGGCTGCCGATCAGGTCCCACGGGTACACCGGTCGATCCTTGACTTCCGACGCGCGGGCATCGGATTCACCGACCACGGCGCCACCTTTGAAACCGCCGCCGGCAAGGAGTGTCGAGAACACGGCCCCGAAATGGTTGCGGCCGCCGTTCCAAGGGGCTTCCCACTGCACCTGCGGCGTGCGCCCGAACTCGCCACCACACCAGACGATCGTGCTGTCGAGCAGCCCGTGACTGGCCAAGTCCTCCAGCAGCGAGGCGATCCCCTTGTCGAGCTGCGGCACCATGCGCCGCATGGCCTGGAAGTTTTCTTTGTGCGTGTCCCAGCCGCCGAAATTGATCGTGATGAAGCGGACACCTTTCTCGACCAGCCGCCGCGCCATCAGGCAGGACTGACCAAACGTCGTGCGACCGTACTTGGTCCGCAATTCGTCCGTTTCCTGCGACAGGTCGAAGACTTTCCCGGCATCACCCAGGATGAGGTCGTACGCTTCCGCTTCGCACTTCTGGACCGCGGCCATTTGCTCGGAACTCCCCGAGGCCCGGGCCAGCGAATTGAGGCTGGTCAGCAGTTCCTTGCGTCCGCGCTGCCGCTCGTCCGAGATCCCCGGCGCGACAACACCTTCCACCAGGAACCGTGGCTGGGCCGGATCGCCGCCGGTGGCAAATGGCTTGTAACGCGGACCGAGGAAGCCTACTTCCGAGAACCGCCCTTGCGATTCCGTGAGCACAACATACGGCGGAATCAGTCCTTCGTAACCGGCTTCATAGCCCTTCAACTTGGAAACCACGGCTCCCACGTGGGGATACACCAGCTTGCCGCCCGTCTGATTGCCGGTCTGAGTCATGTAGGCCGCCGTCTCATGGCCGTTCTGCCCATGGGTCGTGCTGCGGATCAATGCGAACTTGTCGGCCTGCTTGGCCAGTGTCGGAAACAGCTCACCCAACACCATGCCGGGGATACTCGTGGCCGCGGTGGAACGCAGAGGTCCGCAGTAGTCGTTACCCGCGTCCGGCTTCGGATCGAAGGTGTCGATATGCGAGGGCCCACCCCAGAGCCAGATCTGAATGATCGACTTGGCCTTCGCCGGTGGGGAGTCCGCCTCCGCGCGGGCCGGCATCGGCAAGTGGTCCGCCAGCCAGAACCCGGTCGCCGCCACCAGCCCGCCCCGCAACAGGGACCGGCGCGAGAGGGGCACACCCCGCATGCCCAACATCGGGTCGCCGCCACAACCCGTGCCCTGTTCACGATCCGCATTTCGCTGTGCACTCATTCTGTTACCTCGCTTCTTCCCCGTCGGGTGACCGCCGCTGGATCGGACGTCCAGCGCACTGCACAACGGTCTAGTGACGGTACAGGAACTCCACGCTATTGAGCAACGCCCAAATCAGATCGGTCAGCGCCTCCTGACCCTGCACCACATCCGATTTCGCGTATTTGTCGAACGCCTGCAACTCGCGCTCCGTAGGCAGCCGCGCGAGAATCGTCAAGTAGATCCGGTTGGCCGCTTCCGGCATGTCCTTGCTCGTCCGCGTCAGGTCGCGCAGCTTCTGGCTCTGCTCGATCTTGCGCTGGATATGGCTGGAGTTGAGCAGGTGCAAGCGCTGGGCGGCCGAGGGTCGATTGCTGCGTTCGGTCTCCATGCCGGTGTCCCGCGGCGGGCGGCCGAACATCTCCAGAAACGTGCTCGTGATGCTGCCATCGGCCAGCGCAATCGAACGCTGGTGCGGCGGAATGAATGTGAACGGCTCCGGAATCGCGCTGGAATACTCCTCGGTCGTGCCGGTGATCTGGCACAGCGCATCGACCAGCACTTCGGCATCCATCCGGCGCAGCGGGTAGAAAGCGAAGTATTTCCCCGCGTCCGCATGGTCCGACTGCGGAATGGACGATAACTGATAGGTCTTCGAATTCAGGATCAGACGAAACAGCTCCTTCAGATCATACTTGGCCGCAAACAGTTCCTGCTCCAGGATCTCCTGCAACTTGGGATTGGAGGCGGGATTGTCCGGGCGAATGTCGTCCGGCTCATGGACGATCCCACGGCCCAGCAGCCAGAACCAGACCCGGTTGACGATGGCCTGCGAGAAGTAGGGGTTTTTGGGACTGATGAGCCAGTCTGCGAACACCTCGCGCGGGTCCTGGCCGGGGGACAGTTCCACCGTCGAACCGTCGGGCAGCACGGCCGTCTTGGGACCTTCGGTCAAGTACTTCTGGGAATCGAAGAAGACGATCTCTTCCTTCCACTCGGAGGTCTTCTTGTAACCGACGTAGGAGAAGAACACGGCCATCTCGGCCAGTTTCTCGGGGGGCCATTTGTCGGCCCGCGTGCCCATGAATGTCAGCGCCACGGCCCGGGCCAGCGCCTCCGGCTGCTTGGTCTGCGCCGAACGATAGAAATTGACCTGAGCGTCGCGGAAATTGCTGCCACTCGAACACAGGATTGCGCGTACGAACGCATCGTAACGCATGTTCTCCTTCAATGCCGTTTTGATCCAGCGGTGATAGGCCTGCACGGCATTGGGCCAGAGATTGATCGGAAACTCCGCTTTGACCCGCAGCAGATCACACCACTTCAGCGCCCAGTATTCGGCAAATTCGTCGCGCTCCAACAACCGATCAATCAAGTCGCGGCGCTTGTTCGGACTCGAATCGGTGAGAAACTGACGCGCCTCTTCGGCCGTGGGCACCGTGCCAATCACGTCGATATAGACGCGGCGCAGGAACACGGCGTCCGAGCACAGATTCGCCGGTTCGATGTTCTCCTGCCGTAAGCGGGCAAACACCGTTCGGTCAATCTTGCCGCGGGGACTCAGGTTGACGCCAATCTCAAACGTCGGATCAACCGTGCGCTCGCCTGCCATCGCGACAGCCACCCACAGCGGCGCCCAGACGACGGCGATTGCCCAACGTGGTTTCATTTCCAACGCTCAACTTTCCGATCCGCGCGACCGAGCAACCGCGGGCGCATGCACCCCGCAGTTGCGGCGCAGGTGAGAATCGACCGCGGCGCCGGTATCGGATTCGATACCCGCCAGCTGCCCGCACCGATCCCCACGACCTCGCTGTCGGCGCGAACGTGACCCGCCAGAAGTCGTTGCGAGAGGCCATTCCTATGATAATCGAAAACGCGGAATTATTGGAAATCAAAATATCAAACCACCCGCGTGGAGGGTTTTCGAGCCGTGACGGCCGGGAGGCTGACTCGGATCCCCCGCGAGCGACCAACCGCCTTTCAATAGCCGGCGGGCGGCACGCTCCACTGCGGGCAGCCGAGTCAAGCCGCACCGCCCGGCAGCCCTCCCGAGAACGGCTATGACAGTTCCGCAGTGGCGTACACTTGTCGTGGGTCGCGTCCGCGGGCGCACGAATCGGATGCCCAGGACTCACGCCGTCAGCGGTGCCACCTGCGCAAAACCGGTGATCTGGTGAGCCGTTGGCGGTTACGCCGTGCCGACGCGTGCCCGTCGGAAAATCGCTGGCCAGTGGGTTCCAAAACCCTCGAATTGTGACGGCGGCATGGTATACTCAGCCCGTCCCTGAACAGGCGTTTTCTTCGCGACGAGGTACCGGCAGTGATCGAGCTTATCCGGCAATACTTGGCCATCGCCAGGAGTGGATCGCACACACCGATGGATGAAGCCGAGCTGGAACGTATCTACATGGAGGTATTGCGGTCGGATCCGAATCACCGCTTGATCAAGATCCACGAGATGGCGTTGGACGGCGTGAGCTTCAATCTGGCCGAGCAGCTTCGCGATCTCCTGGCCGAGGAAATCACCGCCTTGGATCCGATCTCCGCGCCGGATGAGTCCCATTGACCGGGATCGCACCGTTCAGGCTAGAGTGACTTGCGGATGCGATTGAAGCCGCTCTGAATCTCCTCGGTCACGAGTTTCAATCCTGCCAGGAGATTTTCGGCCGTTTCTCCGACCGCGTCTTTGAGCGGCTCATAGTCGCTCGTCAGATCATCGAGCTTCTTCGTGATCTTGTTCCACTCCTCCTTGGCGTCCGCCTTTCCCAAGTGGATCTTCAGGGCCAGTTCGTCTCGCTGGCGTTTGAGACTGCTGATCAGTTCCGCCAGATGGCCTTTCTGTTGCGACATGTCAGAGGTCCTCACGTGGTAGGGTGTTTCCGGCCGAACGCTCGAGGGCCGTGGGCGGAATCGTGGCGGCCCCGTCGATGCCGCTGGCCCGCCCGAACCTCCGCTTCACGGCGACGGCGCTTTCGATTCTATCCGCCTGCCGGAGCGGCGGCGAGCTGGATGTGACGAATGTCCCGACCGAGGGTTTTTGCGGTGACCGTTCCCCGCATGGTCTGACCAGTGGGGCGTTCCCGGCCGAACGGGCTCCCATGGCCAAAGAACCGCCAGCGGTTCTTCTCTCGGATCCGTTCGTCCCCACGGACTGCGTTTTCGTGGAACTCAAGTCGATCTCGCCGCGTCTACCACTCAGAGCGCGTCGGAAGGCTGACCCGCGGCAGCCGCTGCCGCGACTTGCCATCGGCTGCCGTCGAGGCGATTCGGCTTCGGCCGGACGGCCGATCGCCAACGTCGGCGCGCACCCCGTTCCCCCGCCGGCTCGGCCTGTTTCCGTTCTGAAAAAAATCCAGGAGCATTGCGATGAGACTCAATCGCCTGATTGGCTGCACGATTCTACTGACCGGCATACTGGTCACTCCGGAAGTTGCCCGTGCGCGGGTCAAACTCATCATGTTGCCCGTGCGGCAGCGGGTCGAGATTCAACTGGACAATCCCCACGCCACACTGGTCGAGGAAGAGCGGATCGTGCCGCTCGTGAAGGGAATCAACCAGGTCGATTTCTCTTGGGCCAACACGCAGATCGATCCCAGCACAATCGTGTTCCGCGTGATCGGCGGTAGTGGCGGTGAGGGGGATCCCGCGGCGGCTGAGTCGGCGACCGGCTTGGACGCCAAAGTGCTGTCGGTCAGCTACCCGCCGCGCGAATCGAGTCTGGTCTGGCAAGTGGCGTCCAGCGCCTCGGGTTCGGCCCGCGTCCGCATCAGTTACTTGCTGGGAGAACTGACGAAGACCTTCAATTATCGCGCCGTGGTCGCTCGCGATGAGAAGACCATCATGTTGCGACAGTACATGCGGCTGAACAATCTGGCCAATGAGGATTTTGACTCCAGCGAACTCTGGGCCGGATTCGGACCGACGTTTCTCAAGCCGATCGGCCTCAATGAAACCAAAGAGATGTTGATGGCCAAATATGCCGACGTACCCGTCACCAAGGTCTATACCTGTGACGTAACGGAATACGGATACCTGGATCAGCCGCAGAACAAATTGCGGGTGCCGATGCACTTCGTGCTCAAGAACGACAAACAACATCACCTGGGTTCCGCCCCCTTGCAGTTCGGCAAGGTGCGGCTGTTCCAGGACGATGGACGCGGTTCCACCGCCTTTCTCGGCGAGGACTGGGGCAAGTTCACTCCCCTGGACGACGAAATGCGGCTCTACGTCGGCGTCGCCCAGGACATTGTCGTCCAGCGTACGATCGATCGGAAGACCTGACACTTGTCCGGGAGACTCGCGCGATCAGCTTCAAACCCGGGGTCAATCAGCTCCAGTTCAGCTGGGCCAATACGCTGATCGATCCGACGTCGGTCGAGTTGCGATTCCTGTCCCATGCCGACGCACTGGAACTGCTCGACACAACCTTCCCGCACGACAAGCCACAAATGCTGTACTGGAACGTGCAGAGCGAAATCGATGGCGAGGCGGTCATCGAGGTCACCTATTTCACCAGCGGAATCAGTTGGACTGCCGATTACGTGGGCATTTGCGATGCCGCGGAAACCACTCTGAGCCTGGAGGGATTCGTGCGTGTCTCGAACGGCTCCGGCGAGGACTACGAAAACGCTCAGGTGCGACTGGTCGTCGGTACCATCAATCTCACGGAGAAAATCGCCGCGCTGGCTCAACTGCCGGTGAGCAAAGTGAAGGAAATGGAATCCGGCGAGCGGGACGAACTGCGTTTGAAGGCCGCTCGCGAATTGGCCCTGCCAGCGGGCGGAATGGGCGGCGCAGTGGCAGCCGACGCGTCCGCCAGCCTGCCCAAAGACATTGTCAAGGAGGGACTCAGCGAATACTTCATCTACACCATCGAAGGTACCGAGACGATTCCCAATGGGTGGTCCAAACGTATGCGGAGTTTCGAAAGCCCGACCGTCCCGATGAAGACGCTGTACCGCTACCGTGTGCCGGAATATGGAGAGCAATTGGTGCGGTTGTACGTGCTGGCCAACGACAAGGCATCCTCACTCGGAGAAACCCCGCTGCCAGACGGCACCGTGCGGCTGTTTCGCAACAACGGACGGGACGGACTGAGCTTCGTAACCGCTCAGTCGATCAAGTACGTGCCGATCGGGGACAAGATCGAACTGAACCTGGGTGCCGACCCGGAAGTGGTCTTCGAATGGATTAAACAGCGCACCTGGCGCACGCATCTCTGGATGCTGGTCGACGGCACCAATGTCTACCGCCAGGTAGACCATGGCGCTCTGGCGATTGAAGTCACCAGCAGCGTAGCCGGCTGGGACGAACACACCGACTACACACAGCGCATCCGCAACTACACTTCCCAGCCGATTCACGTGGAGGTCCGCCGGACTCTGCCGGGCCACATCACGTTCCGGAGCGCGTGGAGCCCCACGTTGCACGATTATCAGACCGTCGAGTACCAGGCCGATGTGCCGGCCGGCCAGAAGGCCGACCTGAACTGCGAGGTCGTGCAGCACAGCGGATACAATGAGAAGCAGAACAACATCACGCTCGAACCGGCCTCCGATTAGCCCGTGTAGAACACCCTACCGGGTGTGCCACGGCCTACTTGTTTGCCGTTCAAGAGACGGACAAAAAGCGAACAACAGAAGCGTGGCCTATTCGGCAGCGATCCAGCCTTGCTGATGGCCCAGGTTGCGGACTTTGCCGCTGAGCACGGCTTGGGCTGAGCAAACAGGATACGAACGAGCCCTTGCGGCCGAGGTGTGCGCACACGTCGCTGAAATAGACGACGTCTCCCCGCTGCCAGATGAAATCGGCCACTTCGCGCCAGCGGCCGGGGCTGGGGATATCGTCGTCGGTCAGCGGGATGACGCCGGTGACACCCAGGTCGTCACGCAGTTCGATCGCGCCGTCCCACAGCGTAATCCGGTGCTTGCCGTCGCCACGACGCTCCCGTCGCAGCGTAATCCGCTTGACAGTCTGTCGCACAGTAAACGACAGCTTTTCGCGATCGACTTCATTCAGTCGCCCCAACAAATCGTCGAGCCGGCCGAGGATCGCCACCGCCTCGGGAGACGGGGCGTGGTCCCCGCAGGCCCGCTGCAGTTGCTCCTTCAGCTGCGCTTCCTGCTCGCGCCAACCCGCGAGCAATCGTGATACTCCGGGCAGGTCCTCGCGACTGGCCAGGGCCAGGTTCTCGGTGCCGCGCTCGATCTTGGTCCGCAGGTCCGCCAACTGCAATCGACTGAAGTCAAGCTCGCCGCGTTGGAAGGTCACGATCTTCACGCCGGCGTCACGCAACTGTTTCCAATGCACCATCGCATCGAAGACATCTTCGCGGGACATGCGGCTCTGTTCCGAGAGCAGCACGGCACAGAACGCACCGGCCTTCGCGTCGGTCAGCAGCTTTTGAAAGTCCTTACGCTTGCTCGATTCGGTGCCCGTCAGTCCGTGGTCTTCGTACCACTTGAGAATTTGATAGCCTAAACGCTCCGCCAAGGCCTGAATGTCCTGACGTTGCCGGGCCGGGCTGTCCTGTTGCTGATCGCTGCTCATGCGGATGTAGCCTACCGCAGGCTTGTGTTCGTCGTTCATGACAGTTCCTCTCTTTCTATTCAGATGTTCGTACATGGTTTTGGCTCCGTGTGAGGTTCGTGTTTTTCCGCGAGCGGCCCGTCCGCCAGCGGAAGTCACACAGGAGCCAGCTGGGTCCGCACGATGCAAGCGCGGTGGGAAGACTCTCGCGAAAATGCCAGAGAATCGTCCCAGGCGTGATACCGGCACTTTGGCTCGCCCCAGATAGCTGGCAGAGAATCACAGATTTTTTCCCGAGTTGGTATGGCAGGGCGGTTTTCCGGCGGTATAACGAGGACAACTCATCCAGGAGCGCCGTGAGGGCAGAATTCGTGGGGCGCCGCGCGGGGCAGAATCTTCGCAATTTCTGCGCGTCGCAGAGTTTTCAAATCGTTGCGTACCTGCGTGCGTGACGCGAGCGCGTTGCAGCGTGCCCCGCGATAGTTCTTCGTCGCTGGACCCGGGATGAGGCAGCTCCAGTTCTTCGCACCGTATCTTCAATCGACTGGAGGGTACTCTCTCACTGCGCGCACCGATGCGGCGACGTGGACCGCTCCCAAAATGTCTCGTACCGCCGAGCGGATCCAGGCGTCGGATCATTCGCGGATGGTCTGCCGGGCATTTGTCTGAATTGGTTTTTCCATTCTGGGCTTGTGCAGGAAACGGGTAGTTCCATGGGGCAGCAGCGACACGTAGGGAGCGGGATCAGCAGACTGTGGGGACGCGGCCAGAGTGCTCTGCGAGCGGCCCGCCGACGGAGGCTGGCGAGCCAGCGACACAGCCTAATCGAGCGATTGGAACCGCGCGTCGTGCTCAATGGAGCTCCCGTGGCGGTGTCCGATCCCTGGTACAGCACGCCGCTCAACACCACGCTAACCGTAACCACCCAAGGCACGACGCTCGTGGCGAACGATTGGGATCCGGAAGGCAGTTCCCTTTCCGCGTCGCTCGTGTCCGGCCCCAGCCATGGCACGCTGGGTAGTCTCAATTCGAACGGCACGTTTTCGTACACACCGACCTCCGGATACCGGGGTTTTGACTCGTTCACGTACCGCGTGATCGATGGCCAAGTTGGAAAGGCCCATTTCCCTGTTTGCTCGTGTCGTCATTCTCGCCATTTGGTCTCAGTTCGTTCGATCTGATGTAACGGGAGAACTCGCCATGTCGCTTCATCAGATTCGCTGCAGTCTCAGGAACTCGCAACACACACCGACTGCGCGGTTTCGCCGGTTGACGGCGCCCGAGGCCCTGGAAGTTCGGGCCATTCCCGGCGGTAGCCTTCTGGAACTCCTATTCGGCGCCCTGCTCATCAGCCCGTTTCTCGACTTGATCTGGGCCGACAGTGATCCGCGGGGGACTCATGAATTGCCGGGGCGTAGCTGCTCGGAACAAAGATCGGTTGATGGCGTTGACGAAGCTGCGCGAGGACGAGTCAGCCTTCGATTCCATTTTGGGCGAATTGCGTAATTCACTCCAAATCGCATCCGACGATGCGAAGATATCTGACTGGTACATAGAGACCGCGCGCGAGCGGATTGGGAATGTCGCCGACGCGCTGTCCAGCGGCAGCGACTTGAATTCCCCCGAATTCCTCAGTGACCTGTGGTGGGTCGACGAGCTGTTTACGTCCATGGCCCACGCTCGAGGACTCGGCAACCGCACGCTGGACTATGGTGGCTACCCGCCGAATATGCCGCCAGTGGCCAATGACGATCCGAATTATCAGACCAAGCATGACACAACGCGCAACGTGCTCTCGTCCGAGAGCGTGCTCAACAATGACTACGATCCGAATTACGGCACTGTCCTGACCGCTTCGCTGGTGAGCGGTCCGTCGCACGCGGCCTCCTTTACATTCAACTCGAATGGGTCATTCACCTATACCCCAGCGTATCACTATGTCGGCAACGACAACTTTACGTACCGGGCGAGCGATGGACAGTATACCGACGATGCGGTCGTCACGATCAGCGTTTGGAACCAAGCCCCGACGGCCAATAATGACCTTCACGAAACCAAACACGATACCCAGTTGGTCGTCGCTGCCCCGGGCGTGAAGAGCAATGATACTTCTCCTGACGGCGACCCGACGACCGCCATCCTGGTGGGTGCCCCTGCGCACGCGGCTGCAAATGGCTTCCACTTTAACGCGGATGGCTCTTTCGACTACACTCCAGCCTATCACTTTGTCGGCACCGACAGTTTCAGCTATAAACTGAACGATGGGATTGCCGATAGTGCTGCTGCCACGGTGACGATCAGCGTAGCGAACAACGGACCCAATGCCCAGAACGACCGGTACTCTGCGAGTTTTCGCACGGAGTTGGTGGTGGTTTCCCGAGGCGTCTTGGCGAATGACAATGACCTGGAGGGCGATTCGTTTTCTGCGATCAAGGTCACTGATCCAAGCCACGGTACAGTAACGTTCAACGCGGACGGTGCGTTCCGATATCTACCCACCGGCGACTACCTCGGCGAGGACCAGTTTACGTACAAACCTAACGATGGTATGAACGATGGCAACGTGGCGACGGTGACGATCAGCGTGGTTCGCCCAGTACCCGACATCGACACCGATAGCGACAACACGGGCGCTGTCGAAGCATCGCAGTTCGAGGACGGCGAGGAAATGAAGGACCCCGGCTGCCTGGTTTGGAAAGACTACTTCGACTTCAACGCCAACAGCACGCACGACCGCCAGGAGGCGGGACCGCTCCTGAATGCCGCGGGCCAACCGGTCAGCAACACCAGCTTGAAGCCCGCGCAGTTGGCTTGGAACCCGCTCGGGGTCGACCTGAAAGATTACCGTCTCGAACTATCCACAGGCACGAATACCCGGCTGTATAGCAGTCAAGCGAAACACCCGCTGGCGACCACGTATCGGATAGGGACCGATCAGGTGCCGTCGCAGATCTGGGTCGAAGGCTACGAAGCAGGACCCTCGCAAGTCGATTGGATCCTGAAGAACCTCGCCGGCGTGGAAGTCAATCGCGACACGGTCAAGTTTACCGTGGTGTGGGTTAATGCCGAGGGCTATCGGCCGCAGACCGAGGGCCCTGGCTACGGCAACCCGTTTGCCCGGACTGAGGTCCTTAGTAGTCTGGAGGAGACGCCGGGCGTAGGCATCCGGCGCAACGGCGATGACGACAACGGCAATCATACTCCGGACCTATCGGACGCCGCCGTGGCCGGTGAGAATGATCTGGTCGAGATCCGCTGCGAGACCGAGCCGGCGACACAACCGGCGGGCGTCCAGTTCTGGGCGAAGCGGACCAATCAAAATATCGCGGCCTACGACGGCACCAGCAAGTCCGGCCCGTGGTACAACGCAACCACCAACGAGATCAACATAACCTCGTCGCCTAGAACTGGCTGGGTGGAATGGAGGAGCATGGATCCCCTGCAAACCGGAGCTAACTTCGAACTATACGTCTGGGATGCCACCCACCAACGTCGTTTCGATGCTCCCGACGTGCTCCACTTCTATCCGTTCACTAGCATCGTGGTGGCCTTTGGGGGGAACGGAAGGGAACCGCTGGACGAGGCCAGTGGCACGTTCACCATTGCGACCGAGTTGTACAAGGAGGGGTATGACGTACATGCCTATCGCGAGTCCAATTCGGACAGCGCGTACGCAGAAGTGGTAAGCGCTGTTATGGGGCGAGGGGTGTCGCACGTGGCGATGGTGGGATACAGCCAGGGCGGAGGCGCAACGTATGTCGTCTGCAACAATCTGAACGCCAACCGTGCGACAATCGGCGTGTTTTCGATCGATTTTACTGCCTACATTGATGCGGTGCGACACACTGGCTGGAACCCGGAGACTCGAAATCCGCCTGGCAGTGCCTATCACGTCAACTACTGGCAACCCACGCCCAGCGGCGTACTGAGATTGCATGGAGCGAGTAATCCGGCTGCCCAATTTGACCGCAATGTACACGACGAAGTGTGGGGTGCTGGGCTCGACCACTTTTCGATTGATAATGACAGAATGGTCTTGGACCGGATCAAGTACGGACGCGGGCCGAATGAAACCTCGGACGTGCATTCAGGGTTGACCGACACAACCGTACGTTAGGAGATACAGACATGCCACGATTACTCCAACTCGCGATTTGCTCGTTCCTGGCGATCGTGGGGCTTGCCGCGGAAGACCACGCGTTTCCCATCGCACGCGACACCGATATCCAAACGCGAATCGATCGCGTAATTCGCAGCGTTATGGATGAGAAGACGGGACGACCCGGAATCGTTGCCGCGATAGACAAGGAGCTGGTGGACATCGCGACCAAGAGACCCGAGGACTTGGTCCGCCAGTTGCTTTACTACTGCGAAAACGAGGATTCGGAGAGAGCACAGCACGCAATGCATCTGCTGTACTCTCTGCGAATCCCAGAGTCAAGTATTGCGCTCGCTGTGTTACCCTATCTTGAGACGACTCATCCCGGACTGAGAAACGAGATCGAGAGCCTTCTGCGCACAGTCGAAGGGGCCGATCGTATGGAGAGTCGGCTTGATTTCTCACACTACCTAGTCGGGATTAGACTAAACCCGGACAATCCCCCGCTCGCATTGATCCGCCGCATGTATCAACGGTCGCCGAGTTCGGCTCTGCTTGCGATGTCGCAGGTTTTCACGCCTTGGAAAGAGTACACAAGACACAAGGAAGTCCTTTGGGCGGAGCACGCAGTTGCGGACACCGTATGGAAGCACGAACACGGGTTTCTGGACAAGATGACCGTCGAGCCAGAGGCGGCCGGGCAGATCGAGAAGGCAGCGGGCGACGCGCAGTGGTGGGTGCGGTTGTATGCGGCGGAGATCATGCGCCAGCATCCGGGATTCCGCAGGGACGACCTGCTCCAGAGACTTGCCAAGGACGACCATCAGCTTGTCCGTGAGTCAGCCGGAGCTTCGCACGCCGAACTGATACCCGAGTCGCCGTCGTCGCCATCGCCAAGCGCATCGGTGAACGAGCAGAAAAAGTAGCGAAGAGAGCGGGGACAGGGACTGGGACATGTACGATGACGAGCTGGAACAAGCGAGTGAAATGCATTTCGCGAGGGAGAGACAGCACACTCGCGCGACGTTGCGTTACTCGTTCGACAACAACGGCAACCGCACGATGTCCGGGTACCAGACCGGCAGCGACAATCGGCTGACCAATGATGGCACGTACTCGTATCAATACGACGCCGAGGGCAATCGCACGCGTCGCACGAAGACCGCGACCGGAGAAGTGACCGACTACGAATGGGACTTTCACAACCGGCTCGTGAAGGTGACCGACAAGAATTCCCAGGGCACGGTCACACAGGTGGTCGAGTACCTGTATGATGTCTTCAATCGCCGGATCGGAAGGAAGCTCGACACCACGTCTCCGTTCGACATGGCCAACGCGGTGGTCGAGCGGTATGTGCTCGACGACATCCACAATGGTCTGTCGTCCGCCGATGGCGGCAACGTGGTGTTCGACTTCGTCGATCCCGACGGCAGTGGCGCTCAGGTCATGTCGATGTCGAAGCGGTATTTGTATGGCGAGGCGGTCGATCAGATCTTCGCTCAAGAAGATCTTTCCAAGACTCTCGGAGACGCGGCCCGCAGTCTCTGGCCATTGGTGGATCATCTGGGCACCGTCCGCGACCTGGCCAAGCAGGATGGCACGATTGCAGTCCACTACAAGTACGACTCCTTCGGAAACGTCACGAGTGGCGACACGTCGAAGACTCGCTACCTGTTCACCAGTCGCGAGTTCGACACCGCCACCAAACTCCAATACAACCGGCGCGGTACTACGATGCCGCCGTTGGCCGCTGGATCAGCGAGGACCCGCTGGGCTTCGCAGCTGGGGATGCAAATGTTCATCGGTATGTGGGGAATGAGGTTGCCGGAGCGACGGATCCCCAAGGAACAAGTAAGTTGTCCAGATTGTTTCATTACGTGTTTGATAAGCCTCCCAAGGTCGACCCTCACATTCCACCCATGGTTCCCGGGTTGGATCCAGCACATGGCGCTCTGGAGATAGCACCAGAAATTGCCAAGGTAGGTATTGGTATGAAGGGAAAGAAAGCCCTTTACGATGAACTGAAGAAGCCTGTTAATCAAATGAAGAGATTCGCTGATGAGGAGTTTGACAAGTATAATGGCAACGCAGAGAAACTAAACCGAATCAAGTGACTACATCTCGCCGTTAATCGCGTGATAAGATGAGCTGTCCACTATACGGTGTGGAGGTACGAGTGCGCAACAGTAGTTCGCCGCGTTTGATGAAAGGGTTGATCGTGCTTTCAATTGCCTGCGGGCTTATTGGCCTGCTTGGCTGGGTATTTGCGATCGCAACAGGACCTTCCACAGAAAGCCGGTCATTTGCCAAGGCAAACGGTATGAATGTGTACAGTGCAAGGGGGCCCTTCGTGATTGCAGTGAAATCACTTAGCTCTCCGAGTGACGGATTCGTGTTCGCCTCGCTTAATCAAGACTTGTGGGTTGGTGACAGCCCCGCAGATCAAACTGACCCGAAGAAAGATTTGCGAGATGTTCAACTTACTCTCGGAGACAACTACTCCATCTCCTGCCTTTACCGTCCCGCCTTGGCAGGTGACGTACGCGAACTGAAGCTGATGTTGGCGGACTACGGGCTCATTGACCTCAATGTGGATGGCCAGTGGGATCTGAGGATTCATTTGCCGCCTAAGACTCGAGTGGAAGTAGTATTCCAAAGTAAATGGCGGGAAGTAACGCTTGAAGACGGCTCGGAGTTCCGTAGGAAGCTGATTGATGGAGGGTATGTCCTGTTCGATCGGAGTTCTGGCACGTGGATATCAGATGACTGATTAGTTCGGCAGCGATACTCTTGAGAGAAGTGGCTGCAGACACTTAGGGCCTATCCAACGGAGACAGTGGGAAGCAAGACACACAGAATTCAACGGGTCGAAGGGGGCGGCGGGCGGAGGGATCTAGCAGCGCAGAACGGGACTGGGAGACGCCATTGGCGGTGGGGAAGCAAGACACACAGAATTCGACGGGTCGAAGGGGGCCGCGGGCGGGGGATGTAGCAGCGCAGAACGGGACTGGGAGACGCCGTTGGTGGTGACAAGGCGTGGCAGAAGCGGCGTGGGTCGGAGTGCGGCGCAGACGGTGATCGCAGACGCGGCTGGGGGTGCCAAGAAGGCAGGCAATCGTGCGCCGATTCTGCGGACAGACTCAACGCGGGGCGGAGATCGGGCGTGGTACATATTTGCCGGCAAGGGGCAAAGAATGGGCAAGGTACCCGCCGAAGACGATCGTTCAGGCCGCGGCACATGAGTGACTACTACGTGTCACACAGATAACGCAAGAAACTTCGATCGTCCATGTTCTCACCCAGTACGCGCAACCTGCCGGGCAGTATGAACCACTCCGCGTATTCCCACCGAGCCGCCGGGTTGCCAGCCCGACGGCCCCATGCATGTGACCAGATTGTCAAAGAACGATTCGCGGACGCGCATCCTCGTCCGGTTAGCGGATCATCCGCCTGATTGTGGTCAGGCCTGCCGCCTCTGCTTCTCGAGCCGGTCGCGGCGCTTCGTCAGTTCGTCGTGCGCCTTTTCCACACGCTGGGCATCCCGCCTGCGGGCCGCAGCGTCGTTTTCGTGCTGAGCCGCTTTGTCGCGGTATTGTCGGGCGTACCCCGGGTCCAGCTGCCGCTGCGCGCGGTCGTGCTCCGCCAGGGCCTGCTTCTCCAGGTGGCTGGCTTGATCGAGTAGATCGTGTCGGTCCGTACTGAGACGCACAAGCTCGGCATCCACGTCCTCCAGTTCACGCCGCAGCTCGGCGTCCTCGCATTCGGTGACGAGCTTCGCTTCAGCGTCCTGCGCTTCCCGAATGGCACGATCGACTTCGCTGCGGCGCTCATACAGCGGTCGCGTCGCCTCGTCGTGCGCGGCTTCGGCTTCCTCCAGCACGCGATCGGCCGCCGCGATCTGCGCGTCGAGCTGGGCCCGCTCCTTGTGCAGCGCCGGGAGGCGCTCCAAGGCGTCCTTGTACCCCAGGCGTCGCATCAGGCGCTCGCTGTCGCGCTGCAGGTCCTCGACCGTCTTGCCGCTGTCGGTTAGCAGCCGTTCTACCTCCTCGACCTCGGGTTCCGTCTGGTGGGCAACGGCTTCCACCAGCTGCTGGTAGCCGGTGAGCGCCGTCCGTTCGCGCTGCCGCTGGCGACCAATGATCTTGTCGAAAAATGTTCGCGTACTCATGTCTGACGTGACAAACAGGTCGAGGCTCGGGCACGTGAGGCCATGCTGGTCGTCGGCGAAACCCAATTCGGCCAAGCAAGACTGCGCGACGATGTAGAGCGGCAGGTTGGCCAGATCCTGAGCTGCCACGGCGCGGCACAGCCGCTCGGCCCGCTGCCACAGATCGGCGCTGTCGTCGCCCAGGTGGCCGTCTGTCGCGTTCTGCGACGGATCTTGGTTCATCACGCGTCCTTTCCAAAAAACACGGACCAGCGAAACAAATCCTGTCTACCTTAGCGACGGTTCCCACGGGGGTCAGGAAAGCCCCCTCGCGGCGAAGGAACCGTGACGGACATATCTCACCGCCTGGCATGAACACCTGTTGTCACCTTTGTGGCTCGACGCACCATAAAGCCTTGCTGTAAAACGACTTCTCGAAGATGACACGCCAAGGCGACAGATGTCGTCTTGGAAGGCGACAGACATCTTCGAAGGTGACAAGCTTTCAGAAGGTGAGTCGTCTTCGGAGAAGTGGTTGGTGGGTAAGGGATTACGACAAACACACACTCGAAGGTGACACGTCACGAGTCGTGGTGGCTTGTGTGATCCGTCACGATCGTTGACGAATCGTCAGGCGGTATGTCGGCGGGTAGCGACCAGTGCCAGCACTGGCCGAAATGGCCCTTGCTCGACTGGCCTCCGAGCGTCTTGAACGCCCGCTGCAGCGTCCGCTTGTGGAACCCGACTTGCTGAGATGTGTCACCGACACAATCGCCACGCGATGTCGTCCCGCCAATTCCGCCAGCGGCGCGAGTAGTCCGCGTACGTCGCTGTTCTTGTGCGAGTCGACGGCCCCGCAATAGGCAGCGATGGGGTCGATGACGACGAGCCGCGTTTCGGTGTTTTCAACCAGCACTTCTTCCAAGCGAGGCACGTCGATTTCGAGCGAGAACTGGCGGCGTCGGCCCTGTGTCTCGACGCCTTCCAACGCAAGAACTCGCGCGTCATCCGCGTGGGCCTTGTCGAGCCGCGGTGCAATGGTGTCGGCCAGGTCGTCCTCGGCGTTGAGCAGGATCACGTTGCCGGGAGTTTGCTTGAGCAGCGGCATGTCGGGCCAGGCATCGCCACGCAATACGCGTGCCGCCATGTCGAGCGTGACGAACGATTTGCCCAGGCCGGGATCCCCGGCCAGCAGTGTCAGCTTGCCCAGCGGAATGCGCCCCGGCCACAACCATTCGAGCAATTCGCGCGTGACGCCGACAAGGCTTTTCAGGATGGCGTGCGGTTGCTGCGGGTCGCAGGCGGCGATAGCCCGCTTGGCTTGCTCCAACATGCGGCGTTGCCTTTCCGTGAGACATTCCTGCGGGCGCGGCGGGATGCAGATGCGCTCGGGGTCGATGTCGCGCGCGACCCACTCCGCTACGTGCGTGAGCCAAGGCATGATGATCATCGGCCCGATGTGGCCCGCCGCGACGCCGGCCTTCTCCAACTCCTCCCGGCATTGGCGCACGAACTCGAAGCCCTGCACACGGCCCCGCGTGCGCGAGGCCTCGACCTCGTGGCCAGCGACGTAGACGATCTGTTCGCCGTCGAGTCGTGGATCGCGGTAGAACACAGACGATGGCACCAGTACCTGGGCTTGCTCGCGTGTCCAGTGGCGTTCGTCCCACGCCCGTCGAATCGCCACCTTGTCGACTTCGTCCCACATGGCGGCCTCGCGGGCGGCGGCCAAAAACGCCTCACGGTATGCCTGCTCGGCGGCCTGCTGTGTCGGCGTGCGGGGCCACCAGGGTCCGTCTTCGTAGCATCGCACTTGGCCGGCGGGAACATGGATCATGCGGCTTGGCCTCCGATGGTGGCCAGTTTGTCGGGCGGTTCGGAAGCGGTTGCCTCGGGTTTCTGCTTTTCGAAGACATCGAGAAGCACCGAGGTCCAGGCCGCCACCAAGTCCTCGGGAAGTTTTTGCTCGTCTACTACTTCGGTGTCATGCCTGGTCGCCATTCGGCTCCTCACGTTTCCGTCGGCGCACCTGGAGCGCGGCAGTGCCATGGGATCCATGTCTATTCGACGATCCGGTTGCCCCGCGAATCGATGGGAGATCTGTCGATTCGGTTTCCATGGGGGGAGGCTGGCAGATCGCGGATGTTGTGCGGCGTGCCGCGTCTCTCAATGCGAGTGAACGGGCGGCTATTTGTTTACTACACGGTTTCGCGGCAAGCTGACGGCGAAAACGCAGAAAGAATTCCGCCGGGCAGTGCCGAACATCGCCCCCGGCTGGTTGACCTACTCGGCGGACATGCGGAAAATCGGGAGTCGCGAGGGCAGAATGGCCAGGGCGACGCGGACCTGGCCCGGAAGCGGCTTGTTATCCGAAAGCCCGCCTCTTGAACGGCCTACTTGTTGGCCGTGCTGAGCTGCCCACAACGGCACTGACAATCGTCGGTCTCAACTAAACACCGCTCGATACTGCACACTGCTTGCAAGCAAGCAGGGCCACATGGGACTGCCGCTTGTCAACGACCAGCAAATTGCTCATTCTGATGCCAGTGCTGAATTGTCCTTCGCCGCCGGCACGGGGAGTATCGTCATGAGCAGTTCGGTTCGCAAACTGGGCGTGGCCATCCACGGCGTGGGCGACGTGGCCCGTGCGGCACGCCGCCAGCTGGTGCAAGAATCCGCACGCCGAAATCGTTTCGATCAGCAGTCGCCAGCCGCAGAGCGCGCAGCGCCTGGCGGACCAATTCGGCCTCGCTTGCTCGATTCATCGGACCTACGAGGATGTGCTGCGGGACCCGCGAGTCGACATCGTCAATATCAGTGGCCCCAGCCACGTCCACGCCGAGCAGGCCATCGCTGCGGCGGAGTCGGGCCGGCACGTGTTCGTGGAAAAGCCGATGGTCCTGACGATGGACGAGAATCGCGCGTTGCGGGATGCGGTGGCCAAGTCGGGCGTAAAGAGTGTCGTCGGTTTTGTGCTGCGCTGGAATCCGATGTTTGAGAGCCTCAAGACGCTGCTGGCCCAGCGGACTTTGGGAGACCTGTTCTACGCCGAAGTCGATTACTGGCACGAACTGGGACCATCGTATCGCGGCTGGGACTGGGCCTCCCGGAGAGCCACCGGCGGCAGCGCCATGCTGTTCGGCGGCTGCCATGCGGTGGATGCCTTGCGATGGTTCGTCGGGGACGATGTCGCGGAAGTTTCGGCGCTGGCCAATAACCAGCGCGAACTGTGGGAATATGAAGCCAACGTCGTGGCCATCGTCAAATTCCGCAGCGGGGTGATCGGCAAGACCTCCGTGTTGTTCGACGCGAAGATCCCCTACACGTTCAATGTGGATCTGCTGGGGACCGACGGCAGCGCGCGCGACAATCGCCTCTGGGTCCCCAAGTTGCTCCCCGGCCAGCGGCATTGGACCACCTTTCCCACCATCACCCCGGAGACCGCGGACGTCCAGCACCATCCGTTCGATGCGCAGATCGACCACTTCGTCGACTGCATTCGCAACGACGTCGAATCGCACTGCAACGTCGCCGATTCGTACCACACCCACGAATTGTGCCTGGCCATCGATCAGTCAGTCTCGGAGGGTGGTCGCCTGATCCGATTGCCACTCGAAGCCGCCTGACACCGGCCGAAACAAGAAGAGGCAACTTGGCACTTAGGACTTAGGACTTAGGACTTAGCACTTAGCACTAAGCACTAAGCACTAATAACACTGCTTCCTTCGTCCGCAGGGGCTCACTTCACTGGCCACGCAATTGACCCAAGGCCGCATGCAGTGCGCGAACGGTCTGGATGTTGTACCCGGCCTCCAGATGGAAACCGATGGTCAATTCACCGCGGTCGTTTTCGCGGACGATGCGATCGAGCCACTGCAAGATTTCGAAGTCGGAGTCAGCCTGCATGTGTTCCACCAGGGGCGCGATGCCCACGGGGAAGTCGCGGCCGAACTCGCCACGGATCTTGGCGACCGAGGTCTCGCCGCCCACGTCGAGCGACGCCAATCCGCGGATCGAGCGGCAGGCCTCGATCAGGTGGTCGCTCCGCCCGCACGAGTGAAACCGAACCGCTCCGAATCGATCACCCAAGGCCGATGTCGCGGGCACGACGAAGCGGCAAAAATTGTCCACATCCAACATGCAGGCGGCGCATTCCCCCACGTGAATCCCGGTGACCGGCAGGGCTCCCGCGAGCGAAAAATGGCTCACCAACACCGCCGACACTTCCGTCAACCAGCGGACGATGGCGTGGCACGTGTCCGATTCGGCCACCATGTTCAGCAGGAACTCATCGCCGAAGAACTTCAGCCCCGAGGTGACGGCCCCGTGCACGGCCGCACGGCCGGAAGCATCCCAGAAGAACGGCGGAATCGCTGCGCCAACCGGGCAGACCGAGGTGGGGCAGCGACCGCAACTGATCATCCCACTGCGCGATCAACGGGTGCGACAGCAGCGCTGCGGGATCCGGCAGTCGCGCCACGTCCCACCCCTCCAGGCAGCGGGCCGAAATGTCGGCATCCGCATTCCACGTGGGAAAGAACTCGGCACCCAGCAACATCCCCACGATCAGATTCGGTTGAATCCCGCCGACCAGCACCTGGTCGAGATCATACCACTCCACGCGGCCCAGGTTCGACTCGGTGTAAAACACCGCCAGATCTCCCAGCGTCTGGGCAACGTATTCGTTGCACCGACGATCGATGGCCTGGCGCCGGACCGGATCGAAGTAGTAGGAGCGATCGAATGCCACACCCAGTTCGCTGGCAAGCCAACTCTTCGAGACGCTGCCAGCAATTCGCATTGCGCGTTCCTCTGCGGTGGGGGGAATCCGCGACGGGCGTTCACCATTCGATCGCATGGAGCACGCCCCGCACCGACCACGCCGATCGACAACCGTTGGCATATTGCCGGGACGCGCGCCGCGCAGTCTAACATATTGCGGATACGTTCTGGAATGACGGAGAGCACCCGTGTCGATTCAGCACCCCTTGCGCCGATTGACTCTGGCAAGCACGTGGATGGCCGCGATCGGGCTGACAGCCGGCGGCGTCACTGCCGAACCGCCCGATCGAGCGGCGATTTTTGACCGCATCCATCAGATCGTGACCGACGAGTTCTTCGATCCAGGACTGCAGGGTGTGGACTGGCCGGCCGCTCGTGCACGATTCCGACCGCTGGCCGCCAGTGCACCGACGCGCGAGTCCTTCGCCGCGGTCGTCAACGAGATGCTGGCGCTGCTGCACACCTCCCATACGCAGTACCTGACACCGGATACGCCACGTTACTTCGAGCTATTGAGCGTCTTCGAATCGTCCGACGCTTACGCGGATGAACTGGCCCGCGTGCGTGAAAACGTGCCCCAACACGAAATCGGGTATGTCGGGATCGGCGTCGATACGATGGTCACGGAAGAAGGCACTTTCGTCCTGTCGGTCTACGACGGGCTGCCCGCGGCGCAGGCGGGCCTGCAGGTGGGCGACCGCCTGGTCGGCGTCGACGGCCAAGAATTTCATCCGATCCGCTCGTTCCAGGCACGCGACGGTCAGGATGTAATTGTGGCGATCCAGCGCGAGCGGGCCGGACCCACGGCGGAAGTGCGGGTCAAGCCGCGATTCCTCGCCGGTGCCAGCCTGTTTCGCGAAGCCATGCGGCGGAGCGTTCGCGTGGTACCCGCCGGCACGCATCAGATCGGGTACGTGCACGTCTGGTCCTACGCCGGCGACCAGTATCAGGAACTGCTCAGGGAAATCCTGTTCGACGGTCCACTGAGCAAGGTGGACGCTCTGGTGCTTGATCTGCGGGATGGCTGGGGCGGCGCATCGCCGGACTACCTGAACCTGCTCAATCGGGACATTCCGCGGCTATTGACGAAGCCGCGTGCCGGTGAACCGATGGTGCTGGACACGCAGTGGCGGCGTCCCACGGCGTTGGTGATCAACGAACGTGTGCGGAGCGGCAAGGAAGTTTTCACCTGGGGTTTTCGACAGACGGCACGTGGCCCGATCGTCGGTCACACGACGGCCGGCGCTGTCACGGCGGTGCGCTATGGTTCCTGTCGGATCACAGCGTGCTCTACCTGGCCGTGGCCGATTGTGAAGTCGATGGTGAGCGTCTGGAGGGCAGGGGAGTGTCGCCGACGATCGCTGTGGAACGTCCGATCCCGTATTGCCAGGGCCGTGACCCGCAGCGAGAGGCGGCCATTGAGGCCCTGACCGAATCGCTCCAGGAAGTGGCCCAGTAGGATCACCGCCATCGCCACAGCTCGACGGCCCCGCATGACTCGCTGGACCCCGCATCGGTTTCCCGAGTTTTCCGGTGCTTCTGGGGCGGCCTATCGGAGGCCCTTGATGATGACCGCGAGCGGAACAGCAGGCATGGGAAAGTGGCGGGCCGGGCGCTTGCTCTGCGTGTGGAAACCTCTTCTAATACGGTCGTTCTTACCCGCTTCCTGATTCTCGAGGAGATTCCCCCCATGCGTATGGCAAAACTAACGGTGGTGTTGCTTCTGAGTATCGCCAGCCTCATGCTGCAGCCCTGCCTCGGCCTGGCCGAAGAAGCCAAGATTCCGACCTTGATTGTGACCGGACACGATGTCGTGCCCGCGCACCCTTGCGCGATACGACGCCACTGATCCGCAAGCAGTTGGAGGACAGCGGAAAATTCGACGTGAAGGTGTGTGAGGACACCAGCATTCTGGAATCTTCCAAACTGGATGCTTACAAGGTAATCGTGCTGAACTTCGGCTTCTGGGAGGTGCCCCAGCTCTCGGAGCGTGCCCAGCAGAACCTGCTGGCGTACGTCCGCAAGGGTGGCGGGCTGATGCCGCTCCACTTCGCCTGCAGTTCCTACCAGGACTGGACTGAGTACGCGGAACTGATCGGCCGCGTGTGGGTGAAAGGAAAGGCGGGTCACGGACCGCGCAGCACGTTCACCGTCAACGTCGTGGACAAGGATCACCCGATCACCGCCGGCGTGGCGGATTTTGAGGCCGATGACGAACTGTATGCCAAACTCGATGGCAACGCCGAAATCCACGTGCTGGCGACCGCCGATTCGGACTGGAGTAAGAAGACCGAGCCGCTGTTGTTCGTGAAGAAGTACGGCCAGGGAAACGTCGTCCACAATCTGCTGGGCCACGACGTGAAGGCCCGCGACTATCCCGCGTATGCCACCCTGCTGGTGCGGGGTGCCGAATGGGCCGCGACGGGCAAGGTCAGCCAATGAACGGGAGATGAACCATGCACATCAAAGACGTGATGCGAGCGAGTTTCGGTCGATCGAAGATGGTCACCGACATGCTGCTCGCGGATTTCACGGACGCGGAGATCCTGGTCCGCCCGGTGTCGGGTGCCAACCACACCGCCTGGCAACTGGGCCATCTGGTGTCCTCGCTGAACTTTTTCGGCGAGACCGTTGAGCCGGGAAGCATGCCGCCGCTGCCGGCGGGATTTGCCGAGCAGCACACCAAAGAGACGGCGGGGAAGGATGATGCCGCAGCGTTTCTCAGCAAGAGCGAGTATCTGAAGCTGCTGGACGCCCAGCGGGAAGCGCTGGTGAAAGTGCTCGACAAGCTGCCCGAGACCCGCTTGGCGGACGAGGCACCGGCCGAGATGCGGGACTACGCACCTAAGATCAGTGACTTGCTGTCGCTGGCGGCAGAACACGAAATGATGCACTCGGGACATTTTTCCGTCGTGCGCCGCAGGCTGGGAAAATCGGTGGTCTTTTGAAGCGATGGATCCTCCTGCCGGCGACCGCTTGACGATCTTCCTCGTGTCCACCGAGCGGCTGTGGCAAGGAGGCGAAGAGCAGGCGTGGCAACTGGTTCAGGGCCTTCGCAGTCGAGGTCACCGGTGCGTGGTCGCGGCGTTGGAGAGCGCTCCGTTTGCCCGCCGCCTGTTGGATGCCGGCTTCGAGGTCGTGGGGCTGTCGGGGAAGCTGCCACACCCCGGGCGAGTCTGGACGCTGCGGCGGCGGCTGCAGCGTCAGGGTGTGGACGTCGTGCACTGCAACGACGCCCACGCCGTCGCGTTGGGCGGGTTAGCGGCCTGGCGACTGCCGGGGGTGGTCACCGTGGCGGTGCGCCGGGCGAGTTTCGCCATTCGCTCGCCGGCCCCTTACCGCCACTTGTGCCATCGAGTCTTCTGCGTGTCGACGTGCGTGGCCGAGCGCTGTGCGACGGCGGGAATTCCTCGCGCCATGTTGCGGGTGATCCACGACGGGGTTGATCCGGAGCGCGTCGCGAGCGGCGATCGCGACCGGGGTCGTCGAGCTCTGGGCGTCGGGCCGGACGAACGGCTGCTGCTGAGCGTGGGCAGCCTGGCGGCCTGCAAGGGACACCGAGACCTGCTTGAGGCGCTGCCTGACGTGCTTCGGCAATTCCCGCAGGTTCGGCTCGTGATTGCCGGCGCAGGCGATCAGGAATCATCGCTCCGCGCCCAGATTCGGACTCTGCAGCTGGAATCCGTCGTGCAGCTGCCAGGCCATCGTGACGACGTACCCGACCTGCTGCAAGCGTGTGATCTGTTCGTGTTTCCGTCGGTGGAAGAGGGCCTGGGGTCCACCATCATCGATGCGATGCTGGCCGCACGTCCGATCGTCGCCACGACCGCCGGCGGCATCCCCGACCTCGTCGGCACGCGACAAGTGGGACCGTCGGAGTATGCGTGGGTCGTCGAGCCCGCTCGGCCCGCCGAACTGGGTCGCACGATTCTCGCAGTGCTTGCCCACCCCGAGACCTGCGCCGCGCAGGTCGCGCGGGCCCGGCGCCGTGCCTGGGAGCTGTTTTCGACCGACCACATGGTCGATATGACGGTGCGCGAGTACCACGATGTGATCCGAGCGCGCAGGGAGCGACGGGGAATGACGAATGGCGAATGACGAATGACGAATGACGAATGACGAATGACGAATGGCGAATGACGAATGGCGAATGACGAATGCGCCGGAATGAAGGACGGGACGTTGCCTGGGCGCGTTGATCCGGCCGGTTGCGTGATGTGGCCTGCGTCAGGGATTCAACGTATTGGAGAGTCGTACCCGGTCATTCAGCTCCCGGCCGCCTGCGCGGTGAGTCTCCTGTTCGAGGTGGGACCGCACCAGCGCTCGCTGCCACTGGGCAGCCATCATCAGGCAATTGATTCCCGAACCGATGCCCAGCAAACCGACGTGATCACCAGGCTGCACCAGGCCACGTTCCAGGCCCAGCGCCAGAGTGATCGGCAGGGCCACGGATCCGGTATTGCCCAGCCACTCCACCGACGCGAAGTCGATCGCAGCATCCAGGCCCAACGCTTCGAGCATGAGCTTGCGATGGGTCGATCCGACTTGATGACAGAAGGTGCGATTCAGCTGATCGCGGGACCAGCCGCATTCGGCCAGGAAATCGGGAAAGGTCTCCGCGCCGGCCCGGATCCCCTCGTTCATCAACTGTTCCGCATCGGTTTCCATCAGCGGCTTCATTCCGCTGCCCACCGCTTCGTCGCGCCCGCTGTGGCACAGCCGATGATGACTGCGTGTGCGTGCGGGCCATCGCCGCGACCAGCCGATTCTGAGTGCGACTGAGCCGCCGGTCGACGAGCAAGACGGCGCAGCTGCCCGAGCCGATGGTCAACGAGGCGACCGCCGTCTTGATCTGCCGCCGAGTCAAGTTGGCGTGAGCCGCATTGAGCGATTCAATGGTGTGCTCGACCAACTGCCGGCCGCTCTCGGTGCCCACGACCAAACCGGCTCGGATCTGCCCCAGCTCAATCATATTGGCGACCTGAACCATGCCGTTGAGCAGGCCGAGGCAGGCATTCGAGACGTCGTAAATCATGCACTGCGGCGAGAGTCGCAGCAGGTGATGCACGCGGCACGCCGTGGCCGGTTCCAGATGATCCCGACAGACACTGCCGTGAATCAGTGCTCCAATGTAGGCGCGGTCGATCCCCACTGCCTCGATGGCTTTGTTGCCACTCTCAACGCTCTTGTCGCTGGGCAACGTTCCGGGCGCCCAGAAGCGGCGTTCGCGAATCCCCGTCATGTGCTCCAAGCGGCCTTCCGGCAAGCGCAGCCGCCGGTAGAGCGGCTCCAGGCGACGCTCGATGTCGTCGCTCGTCACCACTTCCTCGGGCAGCGTATAGCCAAGAGACTCAATACAGACGTTCTGATACTGCATGAAGGATCCGTTCCGCGCGGAACAAGGCGGGGCGATTTCTGCGACGAACCGTTCACCTTATCGGTCCGCTGCAGATCCGTAAAGCCGGAGCCACCCGTGAGTTGTGTAGGCGGTGCGGAGCGTCCTGGCACGGCACTGCGGGCGTTGGTCGCTAAAGAGTTCTCCTGTCGAGACTTGCGCCACGCAAGTGCTCAGCACGAAAGTGCTTGCACAAGCAGTTGTGTCGTCATCCTCCGACATCGCAAAATAGCCGGTTTTGCTTGCTCGTGGTCCACCCCGCCGCTACATTCACGCTCACTTGCAACCCATTCACGATACGCGGGCAACAGCATAAGGATTATGTGTTCGGCCACACGATAGGGATGTCGCACCGACGTTGAAACGACGAGTATCGTCGCAACGGCGGCAGGAGCCGGAATGCAGGCCGGAGTACCGCGCGAGTGGGCGCGCCGGTGACTGCAATACCAGGGCAGGACCTGCACTTCGCCGTGCGGCGCACGCATGCATGAGCATACGGTCGTCGCCGATAGCGCTCTTACGACGCCAATTCCGGCATCCCGCTGACGAAATCGCTGTTCGTCATCTGTTCTCGAATTCTTCTATTCTGATTTTTTTCCGTTAGGGACTTCGGAACCTCATTTGTGCTTAAGGGAGTGTATGATGCACTGCAAACCGCTGATTGGGTTGAACGCCGACTACCGAGCCGCTGGAAATGATTCCCCCGCCTATGCGTACTTGGCCTCAGGGTACTTCGACTGCATCAAGGAGGCAGGAGGTATCCCGGTGATTGTGCCGCCCTATGAGGAGGAAGCGGACCTGAGCTGTGTCTTGGATGCCTTGCAGGGATTCGTCTTGGTGGGAGGCCAGGACCTGGATCCGCGACGGGACGGTTTCATGTTGCACCCGACCGTCCGTACTCTGGACGTGCGGCGCGAGAAATCGGACCGGATGTTGATGCGACTGATCGCCGAACGCCGGATGCCGGTGTTTGGCATCGGCGTCGGCATGCAGCTGATGAACGTGCAACAGGGCGGCAATCTGTTTCTGCACATTCCGGAGGATCTGCCCGGAGCGTTGCCGCACAAAGACCCGCACGATCCGGGGCATCGGCACGGTCTGGAGGTCGCACCCGGCTCGCTGCTTGAGCGGGTGTACGGTGACGGTGAGATTCGCGTCAACAGCATGCATCACATGGCCATCGAAGACGTGGCGGCTGGTTTTTCCGCGACGGCCCGGTGTCCGGACGGAGTCATCGAAGCGATTGAAAGCCAGCTGGACGACTGGTTCGCGTTTGGTGTGCAGTTTCACCCCGAGGCCAGTTCGGCGTCGGCCCTGGATCAGCGAATTTTCGAGGAGTTCCTCGACGGGGTGCGGCGGTTCAGCCACGTGCTGCGCATGGTCGCCTAGGGCCAGCCAGACCGCGTTCGATGCCGGCCGTTCCACGACCCGGAAAACCGGTTCGGCCCCGTCAGAAAATGCGATGTTGCCGCGAGCGTCCCCCAACGCTCGCTCGGGACAGTCCCTGGGTCGCAGCTGCTGGCTGGTGCATGACCAGTGCAGCTCGGCCCGGACAGTCCCGCGCGACATCCGACCGGCTGTGCGACGCCGGTCACGGCATCCGCGCACGTCGACTCGCAGTGCGCCGAGCGAAGCCGTCGAGCAGATCCATCACCAGAAACACGCCCGCCGCCATCGCCCCCGTGCAGTAACCCAACGCGCTCCCCAAGAAAACGATGAGGGGTACGTCGCCCCACGATCCCTCGAATCGCGCGGGTACAGACGAACTGTCCCACGCTGCCAGCGTCCATATCCACAGCGGCAGAAAAACGCTGCCCACCACCATCGAGGCGCCCCGCGGCACACTGCTAAACCGCATCTGCACCAGGCATATCACCACCGCTTGCGTGCCCAGATACAGATATACCGTGGCCGGCGCCTTGAAGATCCGCAGCCCACCGAATAACAGGCCGAACACCGTCATCATGGCCAGCATCTCGGCCATGCTGAGCCTCGGCGGCACTCGGTAACCATCCGGAGACGTCGGCAAGGAGGAAGTCGACATGATACGGGCCGCCAGGGGAGAATACCCACGAGAACCACTGTGATAATAACAGTTTCCATTCCCCCGACCAGACAATCCGCAGGCGTTCTGCGACCCATCTCGTGACCACGGCCGGACTCCGAGCCTTTCCTCGCCGCCCGCCATAGCATATTTGAAATGAGTGCGCGCAGGAAAACTGGCGAACTTAGCGAAATTTTGCCGATAAGTAAAAACACAACTCGGAGACTGACGGCAATGAAAGCAGCCACACCGCATTTCGTGCTCTTTTCGGAATCGACAGCGTCACCTGACCAGCCGTCGAAGCCAGCAGACGATGCGTCCCGCGGATCAGCTCGCTACTGGCATTTCCACCTGCGGACGGCCGATGGATCCGTCAAGTTGGACGTCTGCGATGAGGAGACCGGGGCTTCGGACGAGCGGTTAGCCCTGCTGGCCGTTGTCCGCGGACTGGAAGCGATTCCCGAACCGGCCCGAGTGACCTTGGTCACCGCCAACGGTTCCATACGACGTGGGCTGCGGTTCGGGCTCGACAACTGGCGTGACAATCAGTGGCAGTGGGAACGGTTCGGCAGGATGACCCCGATTAAGAACTCGGATCTGTGGCAGCGGGTGGACCGGGCCCTGCAGTTTCACGAGGTTGACTGCCGGTCCGCTCAGCCCGACCAGTCCTCTGACGATCTCAGCCGTCCGCGGCCTCGGTCGCTCTGTGCCGGTCATTCGTTCCGCGAGGCCTGTTTGCCGGACAGAACGGCGACGTGCACCGAGAAGTCCCGCAGCACGAGCATCTGCGACGCGTCCCGCCAACGCCTAATGGGCACGCTGCGCCGCCTGTTCGGCTGGTGCCGGCTGTGTCGGTCCAACCCGGCTCGGGTGATTGCGGCCCACTGATCTGCCGATGATTTGCCTACAAGATGGCCACGCTGGCTCGGCGAATCCGTTTATTTTTGTGTCGGACCCAGGCGACTCAGGGGAGAATTCTGTGCGGACTCACGTTACATTAGACAGCATGGGAGCTTTGGTCGAAGGAGTCCACAACAACCCCTTTGAGCTACTTGGTCCCCATCCCATACAACAGGACGGTCGTTCGGCCTTGGCCGTGCGGGCGTACCTGCCAGACACGCAGCAGGCCTGGGTGCTGGATCCGGCCCATGCGGAGTCGCGTCCGATGCGACGGATCCATCCGGCCGGCCTGTTCGAAGCCATTTGTCCGGTGCCGGACGATCCGAGTCAGCGGTATCAGTTTCGGGTGGCGGGCAACGACGGTGAAGTGACCACCATGCACGATCCCTATTCGTTTAGCTCGCACCTGACCGATTTCGACTTCTACCTGTTCGGCCAGGGCCGGCACGAGCGCATCTACGACAAGCTGGGCGCGCAGATCCGGACGGTCGACGGCGTGACGGGCGTGAACTTCGCCGTCTGGGCGCCCAACGCGACGGCCGTCAGCGTGGTCGGCGACTTCAACCGCTGGGACGCGCGGCGGCATCCCGATGCGCAAGCACATTCCCAGCGGCATCTGGGAACTGTTCGTGCCGGAGGTCGGCGCGGGCAGCAGTACAAGTTCCGCGTGCGGGCGGCCGATGGCGGCGTGATCGACAAGACCGATCCGTACGGCTTCGCGGCCGAGTTGCCGCCGCGCACGGCCTCGATCGTCGCCGACCTGACGCGTTTCAGCTGGAACGACCAGGCCTGGATGGAGCAGCGCCGCACACGCGACGCGCTGAACCAGCCGATTTCGATCTACGAAGTGCACCTGGGCAGTTGGCAGCGGCCGCGTGACCAGCATCACGGCTGGCTGAACTACCGCGAGCTGGCCCATCAGCTGGTCGACTACTGCCAGGAGATGGGCTACACGCACCTCGAACTGCTGCCGGTCAGCGAGCATCCGTTCACGGGCAGCTGGGGCTATCAGACGGTCGGCTACTACGCCGTCACGAGCCGCTACGGCACGCCGGAAGACTTCATGTACTTCGTCGACTTCTGCCACCAGAACGGCATCGGCGTGATCCTCGACTGGGTGCCGGCCCATTTCCCGCGCGACGGCCATGGCCTGCGGCGGTTCGACGGCACGGCGCTCTACGAGCATGCCGATCCGCGGCAGGGCGAGCATCCCGACTGGGGCACGATGATCTTCAACTACGGCCGCAACGAGGTCCGCAACTTCCTGGTCGCCAACGCCCTGTTCTGGCTCGACAAGTACCACATCGACGGCCTGCGCGTCGACGCCGTCGCCTCGATGCTGTACCTCGACTACAGCCGCGAGGAAGGGCGAGTGGATCCCCAATGAGTACGGCGGCCGCGAGAACCTCGCGGCGATCAGCCTCCTCAAGGAATTCAACGAGCAGGCTGCCACGGCAATATCCCGGGCGTGCTGACGATCGCCGAGGAATCGACCGCCTGGGCCGGCGTCTCGCGGCCGACGTACACCGGGCGGCCTGGGCTTCAGCCTGAAGTGGAACATGGGCTGGATGAACGACACGCTGCGGTACATGCGGCACGAGCCGATCCACCGCCAGTTATCACCACGACGAGCTGACGTTCAGCCTGATCTACGCCTTCACCGAGAACTTCGTGCTGCCGCTCTCGCACGACGAAGTGGTCCACGGCAAGGGCTCGCTGCTCGGCCAGATGCCGGGCGACCTGTGGCAGAAGTTCGCCAACCTGCGGCTGCTGTACTGCTACATGTGGACGCACCCGGGCAAGAAGCTGCTGTTCATGGGCGAGCGAGTTCGGCCAGTGGAACGAGTGGAACTACGACACGGACCTGCAATGGGACCTGCTGCAGTGGGACGTCGCACCAGGGCTGCAGAAGTGCGTGGCCGACCTGAACGCCCTGCTATCGCCGCGAGCCGGCGCTGCACGAGCAGGACTTTCACGGCCACGGCTTCGAGTGGATCGACTGCCACAACGCCGACGACAGCACGCTGGGCTACATCCGCAAGGCGCGCGATCCCGAGCGACTTCGTGGTCGTCTGCTGCAACTTCACGCCCGTCGTGCGCGATGCGGTACCGCATCGGCGTGCCGCGACGGCGGCTGGTACCAGGAGATCTTCAACAGCGACTCGAGTACTACGGCGGCAGCAACGTGGGCAACTACCCGGGCGTGCACGCCGAGAACATCGGGCATCACGGCCGACCGTACTCGCATCATCGTGCAACTGCCGCCGCTGGGTGTGACCGTGTTCAAGCCGCAACGCTAAGGCGCTGCGACTTTAACGCCGACATAATTGCAGGACGGATCGCCAGATTGGCAATCCGTCCTGCGAAGATTCGGCATCCTGTTTCTGGGCAGCTCGGCAGCCGCATGCCACCGGCTCTTATTCGACACTCCAGTTGCGGTCGGGATCCCGTTTCCAGCTGATCTGGTACTCCTTCTCCAGGCGTGTCGTACCAGTCGCGGATAATGTCGGCCTGCTCCGTCTGGACCAGGTAATTGCACTTCCGGCGTCATACCGGCGGCGAAGAACGCCTCGCGACGCTGTTCGTCGCGTCGGTTCTTCGCTGTCCACACGCACGACGTACACGAACGTCTCGGGCTGATTGACGGCCACGCCGACCTGGCCCGACTTCCAGATCGAACACGGCCTGCATGAAGTCGTCGCCGGCACCGGAAACCGTGACCGGCTGCTCGCCGGCCATGCCGATCACCGGGCTGAGCGTCGGTTGCGCCGGACGATGCTGCCGGGCATCGCACCCCGCGTCATCCAGCTGAACGGATTGGATGTGATGACTTTCGCGGCATTGTCCGCGAAGTACTTCCGCCAGCGGCTTGCCGGCCTCGGCCGCCTGTTTGGCCATCTGTTCCGCCTTGGCCGCGAGCCAGCGGCAACGCCTGCTGCATCTTCCAGGCGTTCACCACTTCGTCGCGGATCTTCGTCCAGTGGCGGCACCTCTTCCGGAACGACCTCCTCGCGCCAGTAGACGAACAGCTTCTCGGGCGGGATGGGAAATCCGCCCTGCGCGACGATACCCGTCGATCAATCGCCGCGGCATGAACAGCGCCAGATCCCCATCGAAGCCGACATCGATCAACGTGCGGCGCACCATCCCCGTCTGCTGGCCAAACAACGTCTCGGTGGCTCGGGCGAACTCGTAGCTGGGCGGGTCCTCCTCGGCCGGATCAACCTGCTGAATCTGGGAGATGTCCAGCACATCCCACAGCGGCGTCTTCTCGTAGACCAGATTATGTTCCTTGGCGATGGCGGCGAAATCGAGTGGCGCGGGCTGCCGTGGCTTCGGTCAGCAGCTTTGGCCGCGACGAGCTCCTTGGCATAGCGTTCGACCGCGTGCTGACTGCCTGGGCGGCTTCTTCGAGTTTCTCCTGAGCGGGCTGCCGAGCTTCGCGTCGAGCCAGGGTATCGCGAATCTCCGCGCGGAGGGCGTCATCGAGCGGCTTGTACTGGACCGGCTTCGCAGCGGGCTTGGCCTGCTCCGCGCGGGAACATCGGCCGGCGCGGGAACATCGGCCGGCGCGGGAACATCGGCCGGTGCGGGAACATCGGCCGGTGCGGGAACATCGGCCGGTGCGGGCGGCGCCGTGCCCGGTTGCGTCTGTGCGCTTCTTCCACCGGCGTTGCCGGATCGCTGGCACCTGCGGCCGGAGGTGCCGCGGGAGGCGATTCCGGAGCGGGAGCCGCCGGTTCCGCCTGCGGAACGGGCGCCGGGGATGTCGGTTCGGGCGACGGCGGCGCCGGATCCGCAGGAGTCGGCGGGGTGGTGTCGGTGCGCGCCGGCGGCTGCGAGGCGGGATCGTCGGACTGATAGCTGACGAACGTGACGCCAGCTGGATTCGACGGCGCCCGAGACACGCCTCCCGATCCTGGCGCGTCGGTCTTGTTCGTCTCACTCGGTGGAGGTGCCGGCTGATCCCCGGCGGGCGGTTCCGGAGTGGCGGGCGGCGGATTCGCGGGCGCGGCCGGTGCCGGCGATTCGGGACTGGCCGGAGGTGCAGTGGGCGGTGCAGCGGGCAGGTCCTGGCCCGCCGGCGGCGTGGGAGCCGGTGCGGCCGTCCCGGCCTCCGGCGGAGTCCCGGCCGGAATCTCAGGTGTCGTGGTCGCGTCGGCCGGTGGCTGGTTGGCGGCCGGCGCGTCGGATGCCGGCGGATCGGCGGGCAACTCCGGCATCTTGAACTCGGTGGCCTTGTTGTCCTCGTAGTACTTCTCGATCTGCTCGTTCGTAATCGTCGGCCGAATCACGTCCATTTCGCGCTGGAGGAACTCGTCGAATACGCCCTTGAAGTATCCGAACGCGATCTTTTGGCGCCGTTGGAAACCGGGATCGGGCGACAAGGGGAACGGAAAACGGTTCTTGCCCTTCTCGTAAAGCGCCGTGATCTCCTGGTCGGTAGGCTCCTCCACCTCGCCGATGAAGTCCGCCACATCCACAGCCAGCATCTCGGCCGTCACGCGCCGATTGAGGCGGTTGTAGCACTCGTAGAGCAATTCGGGTGGGGTGCCGTAGAGTCCACCCTGCGACATGATCAGCATGCGCTGGGCAGCCAACTCGACAGCCATCTGCGCATTGAATTGCTTCATGTCGAGGCGTCCGCCGGTGGCTTCCCGCAGCAACTTGGCGTAGTTCGGTCGGCTGGTGGTCGAGGCGTCGCTCAAATTATCGAGGTAGTCCTGGATCGCCTCGTCACTGATGACGATCCCCGCCTCCTTGGCCTTCTCCGCCAACATCAAACGCTGCACCAGCTCCTCTTCACTGGACGCCTGCGAAATCAACTGCACTTTGGGCACGACAAAACGCACGGCCGTCTGCGGCACCTCCACCACCTCTCCGTCGACCACGATCTGGTATCCCGCCGTGTTGTCGGCCGTCATGCCGCGGGCAATCAACGGGAAGCTACGTCCCTTGATGAAGCGTTACGGGTTCGCCCCGGAGCTTGATCGTCGTCTCCTCGACCACCTCCACCCGGCGCACCAGCGTCGCCAAGAAACGAGTGGTCAGCAGATGCTGGGTCCGCAGTCGCCCGATATCGCTTTCCCGCAACTCGCCCGATTTCCACGTGACAACGACCGGATTGCCACCGGCCGACGTGCCGGCACGCGTCTGCAGATAGTCGCTCAGCGGCGGAGCAACCACGAAGGCGAACATCAGCATGATGCCGAAGCCGACGAGAAATGCGTACTGGTACTTGCGGAAAATGTGGAGCGGGTTGGCCATCGGAGTCCTTCCTGCCTACGTAGCGGGGGTTTGCATTATCGCCTTGACAGACCGGGTCGGCCGGTATTAATGGTCTTGGCACGACCGGAGGTGTATGAGGTCGTCGACCGTTCCGCCAACCGAGTACAATCCCAAACAGGAATGTCGGCGATGCGCCACCGAACCGATGCAGCCCCATTGACAGGGATCCCCCAGACAATTCCGATGGTTCGCGGGCAGGAAAGACGATTCTCATTCCAGAGTCCGCCTCCGCCAAGCGACGTAGATTTTACCCAATTCACGCAGACCAACAACGACTCCAGGCGACTGATGGCCAAGAAAGCAACCAAATCAGGCGGTAAGTCGCTGGTGATCGTCGAATCGCCCGCCAAGGCACGCACCATTTCCAAGTTCCTGGGCGGCGACTACGACGTGCAGGCCAGCATCGGGCACGTGCGGGATCTGCCCGAAGGGCACGCGTGAAATCCCGGAGCAATACAAAGGCGAGGAGTGGGCCTACCTGGGTGTGAATGTCAACGAGGGGTTCGTGCCCGATCTACGTCGTGCCGGCTGACAAGAAAGCCCAGGTCGCCAAGCTCCGGAAGGCCATCAAGACGGCCCGCGACCTCTACCTGGCGACGGACGAAGACCGCGAAGGGGAGGCCATCAGCTGGCACCTGTTCGAATTGCTCAAGCCCAAGATTCCCGTGCACCGGCTGGTATTTCACGAAATCACGAAAGAGGCGATCGACGAGGCCTTGGCGCATCCGCGCGACATCGACGAGGGACTGGTGCGGGCGCAGGAAACCCGGCGGATCCTCGACCGGCTGTACGGCTACGAGGTCTCGCCCCTGCTTGTGGCGGAAAATCGGGCCGCGGTTGTCCGCCGGTCGCGTGCAGAGCGTGGCGGTGCGGTTGATCGTGGAGCGCGAGCGGGAGCGAATGGAGTTCACCGAGGCCAGTTATTGGGATCTGGTCGGGGCATTCGAGGCCAGCGGGGGTGCGTTCCAGGCCGATCTGGTCTCGGTCGACGGACGTCGGATTCCAGCCGGGCGGGACTTCGACCCGCGGACCGGGCAAGCTGAAGGATGCCCGTCTGCTGCTGCTCGACGCCCAGCAGGCGCGGCAACTGGCCGAGCGTTTGCAGCGGGCGACGTTTCGCGTGTCGGCAGTGGAGAACAAACCGTACACGACGCGGCCGGCTGCCGCCGTTCACGACGAGCACGTTGCAGCAGGAGGCGAACCGCAAGCTCGGATTCACCGCGCGGCGCACGATGCAGGTGGCTCAGAGCCTGTACGAAAACGGGTACATCACCTACATGCGTACCGATTCGACGAATCTGGCCCAGGTGGCCGTGGAGGCGGCCCGCGACCTGGTGGAATCGGAATACGGCCGAGCCTATCTGCCGGACAAGCCGCGCACTTACACGTCGAAAGTGAAGAACGCTCAGGAAGCGCACGAGGCGATTCGGCCGGCCGGCCATCCGTTCCGGCTGCCCGAATCGCTGCGTGGCGAATTGGAGAACGACGAGTTTCGGCTGTTCGAGATGATCTGGAAACGGACGATCGCCAGTCAGATGGTGGACGCGCGGGGGCATCGCACGACGATCACGATCGAAGGCGGCGGCGCGGTATTCCAGGTCAGCGGCAAGACGATTGACTTCCCCGGGTTTCTTGCGGGCCTATGTGGAAGGATCGGACGATCCGAACGCCGAACTGGCCGACAAGGAGACGATCCTGCCCGTCGGTGCGGCCGCGAGGAGCCGTTGACGTGCCGGCAGCTCGACTGCAAAGGCCACACGACGCAGCCGCCGGCCCGATACAGCGAAGCCTCGCTGACGCGGACGCTGGAAGAAATGGGGATCGGGCGGCCGAGCACGTACGCCGCGATCATCGACACGATTCTGGCGCGCGACTACGTGTTCAAGAAGAGCAATTCGCTGGTGCCGACCTGGGTCGCGTTCTCGGTCGTGCGACTGCTCACCGAGCACCTGCCCGAGCTGGTCGACTACCAATTCACGGCCCAGATGGAAGATCTGCTCGACGAGATCAGTCGCCACGAGAAGCAGCACGTCGAGTACCTGCAGCAGTTCTTCTTTGGCGACGATCAGCCGGGCCTGAAGAACCAGGTCGCCGCCAAGATCAAGGAAATCGATGCGCGGGACGTGAGTCGGTTCTCGATCGGCATGCCGGCCGGACGGCCGGGCGAGGAAGCGATCTTCCTGCGGGTCGGCAAGTACGGACCGTTTCTGGAACAGGGCGAACGGCGGGCCAGCCTTCCCGACGGACTTGGCGCCTGACGAACTGACCCTGGAGAAAGCGCTGGAATTGCTCGAGCGCGGCCAACAGGTCGATGAGCCGCTGGGAGTCTGTCCCGACACCCACAAGCCGGTGTTCATCAAGCAGGGTCGCTTCGGGCCCTACGTGCAACTGGGCCTGACCGACGACGACGACAAGAACGAAACGCCTCGCTGCTGCGCGGGATGGAAGCGTCGGACGTGGATCTGCAGACGGCGCTGCAACTGCTCGCGCTGCCGCGCACGCTGGGCCAGCATCCGACCACGCAGCGAACCGGTGGTGGTGTCCAACGGTCGCTATGGACCCTATGTCAAGTGCGGCGCAGAAACGCGGTCGCTGCCGGTCGACGTGTCGCCGTTGACCGTCGACCTGGAGACGGCGCTGGCACTGCTCGCGCAGCCGAAGACGGGTGGACGCCGGCGGACCGCGCCGAAGGAACCGTTGCGGTAGTTCGCCGAGTCGCCGGTGACCGGGGAGCCGATCAAGCTGCTCGACGGTCGCTACGGACCCTACGTGACCGACGGCACCACCAACGCGTCGCTCCCGAAGGACGCGCCGCCGGACGACCTGACGTTCGAACAGGCGCTGCGCGTTGTTGGCCGATCGCGCGGCACAGGTCGCGGCGCGACGAAGCGGGCCGCGGCGCGCAGAAGCGCAAAGCCGGCCACCGAAAAGGACAGGCCGCCCGAAGAACGAAACGTCGCGCAAGCACAGAAGACGCCGCGGAAAACGGCGTCGCCGACAACAGTCGCCGTGACGACTCGAGTCACGACCGCTCGTCGCGCTCGTGCGGCCGACGGCAATCGGCCAGCGCCGTGGCGTGCGTCCGGCAGTGGGAAATGCTGATGAGCATGTCGCCGATGCCTAGTCGCTCGCAGACCGTCCCGCGCTTCGCCACCCAAGGCCACGCGTGGGCTTGCCCGCCGCGTCGTTGCGAATTTCCACGTCCCACCAGCGAATGCCGCGGGACCAGCCGGTGCCCAGCGCCTTGAGAATCGCCTCCTTGGCGGCCCAGCGGCCGGCGTAGTGCTGCGTGGCCGCCTTGCGCGAACTGCAGTACTCGATCTCGCGGAGCGTGTACACGCGCGTCAGAAAGAGCTCGCCGTGGCGTTCGATCATCTGCGCAATCCGCAGACACTCGACGATGTCCGTACCGATTCCGATGACTGTCATGGCGCCGATCCCTCGCTGCTCCCAGGTCGCGAGCCGTCCCGCAGGCCGCCACATGCCCAGCGCAGGTCGAGGCATTCCGCACGCGCTGGGCCCGCCGCAGCACCTCCGACGCCTTGCGCCGCGCGCAGAGCGCCCGTCAGCCAGGATCTGCCGGACGCGATCGGGATCCGCCTCCAGTTCCCGGCGACGCTCGCGAGCCTCGGCGAAATACCGCCTCCGCGACTTCGCCAGCTCCTTCTTGACCGTCCCGTAGCCGAATCCGCCGCGCCGATAGAGTGCGGCCATCTCCTCGCGCTCGGCGTCGTCCACAAACAGCGAGTACAGCTGGAACAGGTGATCGGTGTCCGGATCCTTCGGTTCTTCCATCGGCCGCGAGTCGGTGGTGATCCGCATGATCTTCTTCCGCACCGTCGCGGGCTCCTCGAAGATCTCGATCGTGTTGTCGTAGCTCTTCGACATCTTCTCGCCGTCGGTGCCTGGCACCTTGGCCGACGCTCCATCAGCGTGGGCTCGCGGCATGGCGAACACCTCGCCGAACAGGTGGTTGAAACTGCGCGCCAGGTCGCGGCAGACCTCGATGTGCTGCACCTGGTCCTCGCCGACCGGCACCAGATCGGCGTCGTAGGCCAGAATGTCGGCCGCCATCAGCACCGGATAGGTGAACAGCCCGGCGTCGGCCGTCAGTCCCTTGGCCTTCTTTTCCTTGAACGCATGACAACGCTCCAGCAGCCCCAGCGGTGCGCCGGTCATCAACAGCCAGCAGAGTTCCGACACCTCGGGCACATCGGACTGCACGAACAGCGTGGCGCGCGTCGGGATCGAGGCCCAGCGCCAGCAGGTCCAGGGCCGCGTCCAGCGTCGCCTGCCGCAGCCGATCGGGATCGCGCACCGTGGTCAACGCGTGCAGGTTGGCGATGAAGTAATACGCCTCGTTCGCCGTCCTGCAAAGCGATGTACTGGCGAATCGCGCCGAAGTAATTGCCCCAGTGAAAACGGCCCGTTGGTTGAATGCCGGAAAGAATTCGCATATTCGTTGACTTCGTCGAGTCACCCGATTGACCGAGTACCCGAACGCGAATCACCGCAGAGCCTCGCTGTCCTGGGAGCCGGCACGTCGCCTGCCCGCCGCTGTCGGGCAGTTGCAGCGTACCCACGAGTTCCGCTCACGCTCCGCACCTTGGCCTCGGCCAGCGCCGCCGGCAGTTGCTCCACCAGTCGCTGTGAAACCGTCGGGTCATAATAGTTGGCCGTGCCGATCTGGACGGCGGTCGCCCCCGCCACGAGGAATTCCAGAACATCATCGAGCGTGGCGATGCCGCCGATCCCCACGACCGGGATCGACACCGCCCGCGCCACCTGGTACACGCACCGCAGGGCCACCGGCTTGATCGCCGGCCCACTCAGTCCACCCACGACGTTGCCCAGGATCGGGCGACGGCGACGCCAGTCGACCGCCATCCCGAGCAGCGTGTTGATCAGGCTGACCGCATCCGCACCACCCTGCGCGGCAGCCTGCGCAATCGACACGATGCTGGTCACATTGGGTGTCAGCTTGGCCAGAATCGGCAGGCCGCAGGCCTGCTCGCACCGCCGCGACCAGCTTCTCACACTGATCCGGATCGGTGCCAAAATCGACCCCACCCGAGACGTTGGGACACGAGATATTCAGCTCGAGCGGCATCGACCCCGCCCGCCGCCTCCAGTCGACCGCCATTCGCACGTACTCGTCCGGTGTACGGCCGGCCACACTGACAATCACGCGCGTGCCGATGCCCCGCAGATAGGGAAGATGATGGGCGATGAAAGCGTCGATTCCATCGTTGTCCAGGCCGATCGAATTGAGCAGTCCGGCCGCGGTCTCCACCGTGCGCCAGGGAGGATTGCCGGTCCGCGGTGCCGCGGTGATCGTCTTGGGAATGACCGCTCCCAAACACCGCAGATCGACCAGATGTTCCATTTCCCGCGCATAGCCGAACGTGCCGCTGGCCACGAGAATCAGGATTGGGTAGCTCCAGACGACCAAGTCGCACGCGGAGATCGATGTCATTGTGTTGGGAGGCACGATCAGTGTTCGTCTCGCACGGCCTGCAAAGCGGTGACGGCGAAGGGCAAGGTGGTTTTGGTAGGCCAGTCTAACGACTTGGTCGGTTCGACAACAGGGCCGCCGGATAGTGGGGGGATTCCCCGTCGTACGATGGTGAAACGGTGGTCCGGAGTGAGAAACAGGTGGGGCTGGATGCGATGAACATTCGAACGTGGAGCGCCGATGAGGAGGCCTCGAACGCCACCAAGACGCGGGAATCGCGGGCGATCCGTCGGCGCCAGAAGGGGGAGGGGTGCGCACAGCCTGGCCGGCACCCGGCAGCGGATCCACCCTTGTATCGAGACAAACCGGATTCGTTCTGCGGAGAATTGGCTGTTGCTGTCACGACGCGACGAACGTATCCGAGCGAGGACTCGTTTCATGCCAAAGGATGAGCCGCCCACAAACCGCAACCGCTTCCGGGAGTGCGTGAGCCGGCGCCCGTCCTGCGCCGTCCCACGCACGAAAAGTCGGGCAACGGCACGGGTTGCGTACGGAGATCGGCCGCCATGGCAATCGCCTGCTCAGATCACGCCGCCATGGACTCGTTCCGGATTCATGTGGTCCGGTTGATCCAGGAACCAGAACCGTTCCCACTGATTCAACGCTTGCCGCATGTCTTCGGACGTGAAGATGAATTGTCGCGTACGACGGGCACGATCAGCCGAGTAAATGGGTATGAAACACCCAACGGTCGTACTGAGCAGCGTGCAGATCAGCACCGTATAGAAGATTCGACGCATCGAATCAATCCTCCCTGAACAGAATGCATCGCTTCCGTCGGGACAGGTACCCGCCGAAAACATCCATTGCGCACATGAACTGGCTCGCACGAGCCAACGCCTCACCTTGATTCGTCGCGCGGGACGACTAGACGGAGCCTGAGTAGAAATCGATTCGGGGGCCGAACGGCCGCAGACAAGTGGTCAGGGATATAGCGGCAAGTGGGTCCACCCGTCAAGGGCGACTCCCACACGACGGCGGTGGAAATACCGCCGACTTTGCCCGATTACCCAGTTCCTCCCGAACTCGTTCCCAATCCCTGAGGTGTACCCATACTACTTGGTGTCGCCGAAGGAGCCGCCGGAGCTCCTGCTCCATAGTCCGCCGACGGTCGTGACCGCTCCGATTCCGCCCTGGCCCGCGCGGCCGCTTCCGCCGCCTCGCGTTCCAGTTGCCGCACCCGCTCTTCCATTTCCTTGCCCGGTTTGAACGTGACGACGAACTTCTGCGGTACGTCGACTCGTTGCCCGGTACGAGGGTTACGCGCCTTGCGGGCGGCGCGTTTTTTCACCTCAAATACTCCAAAATTCCGCAGTTCGATGCGCTTTTCCTCGACCAATGCTCGGACGATCGCATCGAACGTCTTCTGGACGATTTCCTTGGTCTTCAGTTGGGTCAAACCGATCTCTTCGGAAATCGTCTTGACGATCTCTTTCTTCGTCACGACTCAACTCCCTCGTTGGGCACTCAAAAGGTCAGGAAATGTCGGTCCTTCGACCCGCCTCTTGTTGCTCCAAGTGTAAATGCCACAAGCACTAGAGTCAAGCTCATTCCGGTCGCCAGGGTCCGCTCGCGTTAACTTCGCGACCGCACATCGAGCTGCTTCGATATCCTCGATGTACCCCGAACAACTATCGCAAGTCACTTACTCCAACAACTTACATGCATTTACCGGAATCTGAATCTGCTACGATTTTCGTAAGCCTAGAAATATTCAGGATTTCCAGCAATCGAATCGAATCCGCCGCAGGTCGGCGTATCATCCGCTGGATGGCATTATCGACCATACAGTCTGCCAACTTCAGCCAATCCGCAAAGTCGGCACATTACTGCCAAACGGGCAAGTCAACGGAGGGAATTCCGCTCAAAAGAGGGGTGAGCGACCAGGCGTTCGCCGGCCGTCACGGCTCCGTGGCGCAACCGCCGCGCCGACCGCAGTATGCCATCCGATGGGGTGGGGACAGCTCCAACCGGTGGCCAGCACCAAGTCAAACGTGGATGACGTTTCGCTGGGCTTCAATATCGGCCAACTGATACAGCGTTCCTTGACCACTTCCCGGACAAACTTGGCAGGTGCGCTCCCAGGCCTCAGGGCTCTCGACGTTTGAGTCCCAGAACGGCCATGTCCGACACTGGCGCGGCCGCGCCTCATACGCTCGGCATTTGCGCGTGGCGGGGTCAAGCAAGACGCAATCGTAGTTGGACCGTTCTCGCAGACTGCGACGAATGCCAATCGGGCGCACGCACTGCTGCTCGAACTCCGCCACGTCCGTGTACCCCATGGCGACTGCCAGAGCCTCAATTTCCGGCTTGTTCACCCATACGTAGCCCGGTGCGCCAGTGCAGCAATCACCGCAAGCGGTGCATTGAAAGGACAGTCCGTTTCGATACCAAGGTCGTGCGGTCATGTCATTGGCTTCCTGAGTTCCCGATTGTGTCAGGCTTCGACGGCCGAGCGGGCGATGGCTGCCACCGCTTCGACGGCGGCGTCGACCTCTTCCGGAGTCGTAAACACGCTGAAACTGAAACGCACGGTGCCACCCAAGGGCGTCGTCCCCAGCGCCTGGTGCATCTACGGCGCGCACTGGATTCCGGCCCGAACCTGAATCCGATGCGAACTGTCGAGCATGGCTGCCACGACTCGCGGATCAACGCCTGCCAGGCTGACGCTGACGACACCCAACTGTCGTGCAGCATCACGCGGGCCGTACACCGTCAGTCCCTCGACCTCGGCAAAACCCTCCAGCATGCGGGCCGTCAGCGCCTGGGCATGTCGACGGACCTGATCCAGCCCCAATTGCTCCAGATAGGCGATCGCCTCCTGCAACCCGAACACGGCCGGCACATTCAAATTGCCCGGTTCATACTTGTCCGGCAACGAGTCGGGTTGACGGTCCTCGTCGCTCTGCGTGCCGGTGCCGCCTTGTCGCAGCGGCAGCAAATGCTCCTCGATTCCCGGGGCCACGTAGAGCATGCCCAACCCGGAAGGTCCCAATAGCCCCTTGTGGGCGGGAGCTGCCAGCAGGTCGGCGCCGATCCGCTGGACATCGAGGGGAAGGTGACCGAGCGATTGCGCGGCGTCCACCAGATAATAGACTCCTCGAGCGGCCGCGATTCGGCCCACATCTTCGATCGGCTGCAGGGCGCCGGTGACATTCGAGGCATGAACCAGCGCGATCAATCGCGTGTGGGGGCGGAGGGCCCGTTGAATCGCCTCGGGATCCACCACGCCCGATCGATCGCACGCCACGCGATCAACCTCGATGCCGCGCTGCTCCACCAGAAACCGCAAAGGTCGCAGCACGGAATTGTGGTCCACGACGCTGGTGACCACGTGGTCCCCCGGCCGCAGCAAGCCGTGTATCGCCAAGTTCAGCGACTCCGTGCCGTTGGCCGTAAAGATAATCCGCTGCGGGTCGGTAGCCCCCAGAAACCCAACCAATCGCTGGCGCGTGAGACGGACTCGACGGTCGACCTCATCGGCCTCCCGGTATGCTCCTCGCCCGGCGGTGGCACCGAGTTCACGCTGGTAGAAATCCACAGCGTCGTAGACGGCTTCCGGCTTGGGCCAACTCGTGGCGGCGTTGTCCAGATATATTCGGCGGCTGTTCATTATGCCGTCTGATGGTATGGCAAGCGGCCGCGTTCGACAACCTGCAGAAATTCTCAAGACCGTCACGAAGGGGAACAACACCGGCTGGGGGCTGGTCACGGGGGACCGGCGACTGGCGGCCGCGTCGGGCACCCACCGACGCCTCACACCAACCGACCGAACCGGGACTCAGATGGGCTTGTTGCGGTCGGGAATCTGTCCCTTCCCGTCGTCCAGCACGTTGTATCGCTCGTCGGCTTCGCGGTGCCGCACCAAGCCGGCACGATCAAGCAGGGAGCGCCCGAGGATCTCGGAGATCTGTTCTTCATCGGGAGGCGGCGGACCGGCCGCGCCCAGTTCCACCGGAGAATAATTCACCGTGTACTTGTGCTTGGCCACGCACAGCGTGTCGCCGGGATCGACGCGTTTGCGTGTGACCCGAACGCCATTCACCTTCGTGCCATTCCGGCTCTTCAGGTCCTTCACGAACCAATAGCCCTGCTCGAGCGACATCTGGCAATGATGGGCCGAGACGTTGGCGAACCGGAGCGTGATATCACACCCTTCGCGGCGTCCCACCAGCAGCTTTTTCTTCAGCAGTGGAATCGGATCTCCGCCACCCACGGGGACAAGTTCGCCGAGCATAACTGGATTGCCTTGCCTAGGGAGGACCGACGCTCTAGGATGCCTGTCGTGGCCCGATCCGAAGTCCTCAGTGCCACTGCCTTTAACTGTAGTAGAGGACCCTGTTGTCGTCAACGTACACACCTCCCGAACGCTGGGCCGACCCACAACCCTGGCGGGCTGCCGGACTGCGGTATTTCGCCTACAAGGTTTTTCTCCAGCACCACTTTGGCTTCCGCGTCCAACGCGTGAGTGTCGACGCGGGGTTCACGTGCCCCAATGTCGATGGCTTGGTGGCCAGGGGCGGGTGCGTGTTCTGCAACAACACCAGCTTCAGTCCCAGTCGGCGACTCTCCGAAGTCCCCGGTCCGCGCCGCAGTATTTCCCAGCAGATCAGCGAGGGAATTGTGAAGCTCAAACAGCGGTACGGCGACTGCGAGCACTTCATCGCTTACTTCCAGCCCGCGACCAATACGTATGCTTCCGTCGACCGCCTGCAATCGCTCTATGAACAAGCTTTGTCCCACCCCCAAGTGATCGGCTTGGCCATCGGCACGCGGCCCGATTGCGTCAGCGATGACACCCTGGATCTGTTGACGGACATCGCTCGCCGCCGGTTTCTGTCGGTCGAATACGGGATGCAGACAACACACGACCGATCGCTGGACTGGATGAACCGGGGTCACCACCAAGACGCCATGGCGGATGCCGTCGGCCGCAGCCGCGATCGCGGTTTCGAGATCGGTGCACACGTCATATTCGGACTGCCAGGCGAATCACGGGAGGATATGCGGGACACTGCCCGGGAACTGGCCCGGCTGCGCGTGGATGCCGTCAAGCTACACAACCTGTATGTGGTGCGTGATACGGCGTTGGCGGAACAGATTCGCCTCGGCGAGGCCCGACTGGTGTCGCGCGAAGAATATGTCCGAAGCGTCGTCGACGCACTGGAGCTTCTGCCACCCTATACGGTGATTCAGCGGATGGGTGGCGATGCGCCAGGCAAATACCTCCTGGGCCCCAACTGGTGCCTGGACAAAGCGGGACTGCAATTGGCGATCCAGGAGGAAATCGTGCGGCGCGATACCTACCAGGGCCGGATTTGGGCCGAGTCGGCCGGGCTGACCTCCGAGCCGCCGCGGCTCCCGCAATCCGGAACTGTTCGTTAGAATCAAGCTTCCAAATCGCTGGCGGTCTGGCAATCGTCGAGTCTGTCCCAGAGCGCACGAGAACACGCCGGGACACTGCGAATAACCGATGTATCGCCGACACATCCGAGCCCGATTCCGACTCTATGTGCGACGCGCGCGGGCGTTCGTGTCGCACAACGTGCTGCACGCCGATGACCCGCCGCATCGCCTGGCCCTGGGTGCCGCCATTGGCGTGTTCGTCATGTTTACGCCCACGCTCGGCTTCCAGATGTTGATCAACGTCATGCTCGCTTGGCTGCTGAAGGCCAACAAGGCGATCGGCGTGGTCGTTGTTTGGATCTCCAACCCGGCGACGTTCATTCCCATCTTCTATCCCTGCTATCTTGTCGGGCGCATCCTGCTCCAGCGGGAACCGGTGAGCGAGGCGTTGTGGAGGCGAATCGCGCATCCACCACCTGGATGGTGGCCGACCGTGGCCTTTTACTGGTCCCAAATCCTGGAGATCGCGGTCCCGCTGTGGCTGGGCGGTGTGGTGGTCGGCACCCTGATGGCCTGCCTCACCTACTACTTTCTCTACTACGCCATCTGCTCCTACCGCCTGCGGCGGTGGGGACAGTTAGTGCCGCCCCCGGTCGGGGCGAGCGGTCGGCATTCCCACACCGAACGGGGATTGGCGGCCGGACCGTTGCGAACGACCGACTTGCCGGCGGCGCCCCGACCGAACACGGGTGCGTAGGTCGCTGCGCTCGACCGCGGGTTGCCAGTCGCGAAGTCGCGGTGCACAGGGGAGTGCGGAACGGTCCGCCGCGACCGCGTGGCACCCCTCCGCGTCCGGGCGGTGTTCGTGCCCAGATGCCATCTCGGCAGGCCGTTTGACGGCGGTTTGCCGACGTTGTATGGTGGTCTCTTGCATCCCACGTGCCTCCCTTCCTGCCCACCGGAGCAACACCATGAGACAACTCTGCACGATCGTGACCGTCTTGTCGTCGCTGGTCCTGCCGCCATTGACCTCCGCGGCTGAAACGCCGGCCAAATCGATGTCGCTGTTCGACGGCAAGACACTCGACGGTTGGGACGGCGACCCGCGATTCTGGAGCGTGAAAGACGGCGTGATCTGCGGCCAAACCACCCGCGACAATCCCACGGATCGCAATACATTTCTGGTGTGGCGCAAGGTGTGGTGGACGATTTCCAGCTCGACCTGGACTTCCGCCTGGTCGGTGGCAACTCCGGCATCCAATACCGCAGCCAGGAGGCCGACAAATGGGTGATTGGCGGCTACCAGGCCGATTTCGATGCGGCCGGCACCTTCTCGGGCATTCTGTATGAGGAACGAGGCCGTGGGATTCTCGCCGAGCGCGGCAAGCAAGTCGTGATCAACGAGCAGGGCAAAGTCGAAACCGTGGGTATCACGACCGACAACGAGGCCATCCTCCGCGCCATCAAGAAAGATGACTGGAATCACTACACGGTGATTGCCCGAGGCAACCACTTGATCCACCAGATCAACGGACTGGTGACGGTCGAGGTGACCGACAATCAGGCGGACAAGCGCAGCATGTCCGGCCTGTTGGCGTTCCAAGTGCATCAGGGCGATCCGATGCTTGTCCAGTTCCGCAACGTCCAGCTCCAGCCCTTGGGTGATTCGAAAAAGCCAACCGGCGAGAAGACCGTGGCTTTGTTCAACGGACACGATCTGACCGGCTGGTCCGCCCAGCCGAAAGCAGACCAAGCCACGACCAAGACGTGGAGCGTGGAGGATGGCGTGCTCAAGTGCACGGGGAAACCGGTGGGCTATTTGCGCACTGATCGTGACGACTTCGAGAACTATGTACTCACGCTGGAGTGGCGATGGCCGGGCGAAGGCGGCAACAACGGCGTCCTGGTGCACGCGTCGACCCCCGGAGCGCTGGGCGTGTGGCCTAAGTCGATCGAAGTGCAACTCGGAGCAGGTGATGCAGGCGACTTCTGGGTCATCGGCACGGACCTCGATGTGCCGGATGAGGCCCATCGCAAGCAGGATCGCCGCCACATCAATCTGACAGATGGCTCGGAAAAGACGCTGGGCGAGTGGAACCAGATGGAAGTCACGTGCCACGCCGCGGAAGTGATCGTGAAGGTGAACGGCCAAGTTGTCAACCATGCCACCAACGGCAGTGTCACGAAAGGGGCCATCTGCCTGCAATCGGAAGGCACGCCCTGCGAGTTCCGTAACATCCAGCTCACGCCTCGGTAATCAAACGGAGTGCATTCCGTCGGTACGGCGCGATGGCTCTCCCGCGACTCCGGGTCACCGCTCGGACAATGCCCTGCCCGGACACCCGCGACCTGTGAACCGCGGGTGTTCGGAAGATGCGTGCTGTCTCGTCCCGGACCATGAGCCGCACACCCTCAAGCGGTTGGGGACGACGCGTGGGCTCGGGCGCGGCGGACGCGAATGTTGAGGAATTCGACGGCCATTGAGAAGGCCATGGCGAAGTAGATATACCCCTTATTCATCTTGACGCCACTTCCTTCCGCCACCAGCACGACGCCGATCAGAATCAGGAAACTCAGCGCCAACATCTTCAGCGTCGGATTGTGCTCAATGAATGTGCTGATGCGCTCTGAAAACAGCATCATCACGCCGACGGCCAGCATGACCGCCACAATCATGACCCACAGGTGCTCGGCCATGCCCACGGCGGTGATCACGGAATCCAGGGAGAAGACAATGTCCAGAATCATGATCTGAATGACCACTGACGTGAAACTGGGGTGCTCGACGGTCTTGGTCTCGCGCGTGTGATCCTCCAGTCTCTCGTGGATTTCAAAGACGCTCTTCCCGATCAGAAATAGACCGCCCACCAGCAGGATCAGATCGCGGACGGACACACCAATGATCTCCTCGTCGCCACCGAACCAGGCGGCGGGAATGCCGAGATCTGTCAGCGCAAAGACATCTTTCGTCAAACCGAGGATCGCACTGAGGAACATCAGGAGCAGGACGCGCATCCCCATGGCCGCGAGCAAACCCACGCGTCGCCCGAGTTTCTGTTGATCCTTGGGCAACCGGCCGGTGAGAATCACGATGAAGACGATGTTGTCGATCCCGAGCACGATCTCCATCGCCGTCAAAGCGACCAGGGCAATCAAGTTTTCCATCAGGGTGTAGATCCTTCGCTTGGCATTTCGCCGGGGCAGGCCGCGCACATTCGACCTCCGATTTACCAGCAATTGCCGCCCAGGGTACGCGATTTGGCGGTTGGAGTCGATACGGTCGGCCGAATTGTGAGCGGCCCGTGGCAGACTCTTGGCGTGCCGCGCCGGGCGGTCCTCGAAGCATCCGGTTAACGTCGCCGTTTTTTGCAGCCCGCGCCGCCGCGTGGTAAAGTGGTAAACGTGCTTGTCGGGACATCGTTCGCCTTGCCGTTCATGGAGGGGTTTTCTTGGCGAGGCGGCCACAGACATCGAACGATCGCTCCTGAGCAGCGGGGGACGGCCATGGCGGGATTCCTGATCGGTCTTTTCGCGGTGGCAATTGTCGGCACGCTGTTGGCCGTCCTCGGCCACGGACTCTGGTTGGTGGCGGCCGGGATCCTGCGAGCCGTCTTTCGGATCGGCGGAGATGCCTCGCCTGCCACATCGCACTGCACACGGTGCGGGCACGCCGCCGGACGGCACGACGGCGTATGCATTTACTGCGGGTTCGAGACCGTGGCGGCCCGACAACGCGGACTCAAGTCCGCCATGCGGCAGCTCCAGCAACTGAAACAGCAAGGCCGGCTGGACCCGCTCGTCGGTGATCACGCGCTGCAAGCGCTCCTCGAGGCAAAACGCCAACTCGAGTCATCCGAGAGCCAGGTTGCGCCGCCGCCGGAGCGGTTGAGCCCCTTGGTGCGCTCGCCACGACTGCCCGCCCAACCGCCGCGACCCGCGGTCGACGAAACCTCACCCGCACGGCCGCCGACACCGGTCGTGCGGCCGCTACCGCATGACTCGACACGGGAGGCGATCGACGCGGAGATCATGCCGGATGACGACGCATCGGGGATGGTGCCCGGCGTGCCCGCGGCCAGCCCGCCGGTGGCCGCCGTCCCGAGTTTCGCGCGGGATGTCGCGCCTCGGCCGGCCCCGTTCTCGCCGCGCCGTACCTTGGCCGACATGCTCCAGTCGTTCATGGAAGAAAAGAACATTCGGTGGGGGGAACTGGCCAGCGGCATGCTGATCGTGGGCAGCGCCATCGGACTGGTGATCAGCTTGCGCACCACGCTGGCGGAGATCAGCGAGCGAATCCGATACTTCCCGGCGCTGTTGTTCATGCTCGGCACGCTGGCGATTCATGCCGCCGGACTGTACACGCTGCGGCGCTGGAAGCTGCGTTCGACGAGTCGCGGTGTCCTGATCATTGCCACCTTGCTGGTCCCGTTGAGTTTCGCCGCGGGGATTGTCCTGTCCGGGTCCGAAGCCGCTCCCGTGCCGATCACCAGTCCCCTCTACATATTGGCCGTCGTCGTGGGAATTGTGGGTTACGGCGCGGTCACCGCCCTCTCCGCCCGCTCTCTGTTCGCGGAGGGTTGGTGGCGTTTGGTTGTGGCGGTGATCGGCGCGTCGGCCGGTCAGCTGATCATCAACCGGCTGGCGAATGCGGAAAACACCCGCACGTCCCTGTTCGCGGCATCGGCCTTGTTCGGACTGCCGCTGGCGAGCTTCCTGGTGGCCACGCTGGGCCAGCTGCAGCAATTGGCCAGAAAGACGCGTGTGACACCGACCCGTGCCGTGCAGACATTCACGGTCCTGGGAATCTCTGCCTTTGCGTTGATCGTCACGCTTGGTCTGCTGGTCTATCTCGGCGGTTCGATCCGTGAGACATTGACGGTACTGAGCCCATCCTTGAGTGTGGCGGCCGCCGTCGTGATGGGCACGGGCATCGCCATCCATCGTCGCTGCACGTCGTTGCAGTCGGCCGAAACTCGCACGGCGGGAACCGCCTTGGGGATTTTCGGTGGCATGTTGATGCTCGGCGCACTGTTCTTGGCTTGGCCGGCCCCCACACTTCTCATCGCTGTGTCGCTGGTCACGGCCATCGCCTTGGCCGCTCTGGCTCGCGTGGGTCAAGTCCCCATTCTGCACGTCGGGGCGGTGGTGGCGGCGACGTTCGCTTATCTGCTCATTGTCCTGCGACTCAGTGTTCCGCTGCCCAGCGACGTGGTGCCGAGCGGCGAGGAACTGGTGAAAGCCTTCGTCATGGGACGCAGCGCGATGGCGTTGGCCGGCGCCGCAGCTGTCGTGGCGGCCCTCGGCGGCTGGATCTTGAGGCAGCGCCGGCCGGCCGTGGCGTGGACGTACCTGGCCACGGCCGCCGGGATTGCGGTATCGTCCGCGGCCATCGGCCTCTATGCGGGATTCTGGTCCGGCGCGGACGCCGACTGGATGACCCTGCTGTTTGCGATCTATGCGATCGCGAGTCTCCTCATCAGCGGGCGGTGGCCGCGTCCGTGGTTGTCCTGGCTCGGCTCCGGGATCGTGCTCGTGACACTGTTCCATCTGCTCGGCTGGAACCAATGGTTTGCCGATCGGCTCGCGGCGTGGGACCTGGCGCCTCGCCATCCGCTGTGGTTGGCATTGCTGATCCACGGACTGTTCCTGGAACTGGTTGCCTGGGGATGCTGGTGGTGGCATCGCGCCGCGGACAAGCCGCCGGCGGGCGGATCATCTGAAGAAGTCTTTCGCCGCGGATTGCTCGAGCCGCTCAGCGCATCCGGGGCGGTCTCGTCTGCCTTGGCCGTCGCCTACGTACTGGCCGTCAACTCGCAGACAACCGGTGAGCACGCCGTCTATGCCGCGATGATCGCCGCGACGTGGGCGATAGCGGGATTCGTCGGCGGCCTGCCGCGTCTGATTAGTGCAAGTTATGTAGCGGCCACCGTCGCGATCGGGTTCGCCGTGGCCGCGGTCGCGGCACGTCAGCCCTGGCCTGAGCCTGTGCTGGGAGACCTGCGCCACGTGCAATGGCAAGTCATTGTGCTCGCCCTGTGGGGCGCCGTCACCACCGCCGTGGTTTGCCGGATCGCCCGGCGAGTGTCGGCCTCGTCGCAACTCCTGCGCGACATATTCCCCACGATCAACGGTGTGCTGGTGGGTGCACTGGTCGTCGCACTGGTGGGATTGGGGACCATTGGCTGTTATCCCGGCGTGTTGGTCGAACTGGGCATCGCGGCGCCGGATAGCTCTCTTGCTCAGGACCCGTGGCACACACAGGCCTGCCAGATCGGAAGTTGGCTGGCGCTGGCGAGTGTCGCGCTCGCCTTGGTCGTGGCGCTGGCTCAGCGCGTTTCCGACGCTGGATTGATCGCGGCCGTCGCCGTGACGGCAGTCGTGCCGCTGTTGATCGCAGGCCGTTGGGAATCCGGACACGCAGTGGCTTCGGCGCTTCGGTGGGCGTTCGCGTTCTACACGTTGTGCTGGACGGCCGTGATCGCGGTGCGTCGTCCGCTCGTCAACTGGGCACAGCGACTCGGGGGGGCCGGCGGCGGATGGCAGGCCATTTGGAGCACCGCGGTTCGCGATTTGTCCTCGGCCGTTGGTGTCTGCTCCGTGTTAGGACTCACCCTCCTGGCCGTGGTGCAATCGGCGCACGGTGCCCGATGGGGTGGCCCGCTGGCGGAGACGTGGTTCGCACAGCTGTCTCCGGTAATCTCGTATGCGCTGCCACTGTCGATGCTGGTCGTGGCCATGCTGGTGCTGGCGGTGCGCGAAGGCAGCGGCGTATTTGCCCTGCTGGGAGCTTTGGTCACGGAATGCTTGATCGCGATGTGCGTGGACATGCACACCGTCGCGACGGGGGCTGGCCGGTCGTTCGACTGGTCTGTGGCCATGTTGCAGTGGACGGCCATCGGAATGGGCAGCTACGGACTCGTTTGGCTGGGCCTGTCACGGTGGATCGCACGTAACACTCCGGAAACACAGCATTCGTTGAGGGCGCTGCAGATCACGATCCCGGGAGCAGCCGTGGTATGGTTGTCCGCCTGGGCGTTGGCGATCGTGTTCGAAAACCCCGCGGCGGGAGCGGCCGAATTCGGCGACTTGGGGCACTGGCTCACCTACGTGGCAGCGGCACTGGCGGCCATCGGTATCGCGTGGCACGTTTGGCGGGATGTCGGAGTGCGGACGGCCGCCACGATCGGACTGCCGGTCGCGCTGGCGCCGATTCTTGCCGCGACGGCGGGGAACGCCGCGTTGACGCACCCCTGGTTGGGCTATCACATTGTGACCGGCATCTGGTTGGGGATCGGGTGTGCCGCGGCAGCGTGCGCCGCTTGGCGGTCGTTGGAAGAAGACCGCGCAGGCTGGGAGGCGTCAGTCCGGGCGGGTGCGGCGATCTTGGCAGCGGCCGTGTTTGTGCTCGCGGTACGTGGTTGCCTGAGCGATCCGGCGCGTCCGTTCTGGACGGCAGGCATCTGCGGTGGCTTATTCGTGCTGTGGGCAGTCCTGGGTATCAGCGGCCGATCGCAGTGGCACGCTTGGATGTCGGTGGTGAGCATCGTGTTCGCGGCGGGAACGCTGTGGTGGGAACAGGCCGTTCGGCGGGGAGCGGAATTCATCTTGGGTGGCGCGTATGCGGTCGTCGTTGCCGGTGTGACCGCCGCACTATTCTGGCTGTTGGTCGAGATCTGGTTCCAACGCAAACACAACACATCGTTGGATCCGCGACGGGGACGGCCGAGAATCCACAGCGTCGTCGCGGTGATGGCTACCGTCCTGCTCGGCCTGCTCACGGTGGGCGGTACGGCGGTTTCCGCCGTGTTCCGTCTCCGCGGCACGGCAACGAGTCTCTCGGTGACCGATGCCTGGAGTGTCGCCGCACTGTTGGGACTCGGGGTACTGCTGTTTGCCACCTTGTGGGACCGACGCTCGCAGCTGAGCATAGTGGCGCTGTATGGCTGGGGCGTGATCGCCATCGCGTTGGGTTTGAACTTCCTCGAGAGAAGGAACACACACGGTGCCGAGCTGACCGTGATGGCTGCCTGCCTGTCGGGAGCCGCGTACATCGCGCTGACCGGGCACCTCTGGAAATGGGGCGTTAACCTGGCGCGATGGGCGAGCTGGTGGCAGATACCCGAGCCTGACGCCAAACTGGAGCACACGTCGCATTGGCTGCCCGGCGTGAACGTGTTGGGAACCGGGCTGATCTGCTTCCTGGGTTTCGTGACATTGTTTGTGGCGGAGGAGCGATCTCTGCGCATGGGTGTGGCCTTTGCCCCGCTGCTCTTGGCTTACGGCGTGGGGTGCCTGGCGCAGCAGCGGCGGCGATTGACGATGCAGTGCCTGGCGTTGCTCGTCGGCAGCCTGGCGGCGGTGTACATTGGGTGGGCCGACGTGCGGGTAGCGGCGGGGCAGGAGACCGTGCTGGCCTATGCCGCTCGTCTCCTGGTGTGCCTGGCCGGGATGACGCTGCTCTATGCCGTGGTGGTCACCCGTTGGATCGGGGCGAAGAGCGAGTGGTACGAGGCGGTCCGAAAAACTTCGCTCGTGCTGGCGGTGGCGACGGTCAGTACATTGGTCGTCGTCCTCGCGCTCGAAGTGCTGTCCTTCGAACCCGGGGTCGGAGCGCCGATTGCGGCCCCCGAAGTGATTGCGATCAGCGTGATGTTGTTGGGTTTCGTGGTCGCGTTGTTCTCGATGGCGCTGTGGCCTGGCAATGACCCGCTGAACCTGACCGAGAAAGGACGGACGGCGTATGTGTACGCCGCCCAGTTTGTGGCGGCCGTGTTGTTTGCGCACATCTATCTGGCTGAGCCGCAGTTGTTCGACACCGGGCTGTTCCGCAGGTACTGGCCGTATCTCGTCATGCTGCTGGCTTTTGGCAGTGGGGCATTTGGCGAGATCTGCACACGTCGCGACTGGCGCGTGATCGCCGAACCGATGTTGCGGACCGGCGGTTTCTTGCCTCTGCTTCCCGCGTTGGCGGCCTGGGCCTTTTCCGAAACCAGTTATCCGCTGGTGCTGTTCTTTGCCGGCCTGGTCTACGTGTTCTTCGCTCTCACGCGGCGTTCGTTCGTGGCGGGAATCGCCGCCGCCGTGATGGGCAACGGAGCGTTGTGGGCGTTGCTGTCGGACCAGGGGTTCTTGCTGCGTGCCCAGCCCCAGTTCTGGCTGATTCCACCGGCTCTGTCGGTGCTGGTGGCGCGCGCACGTCAACCGAGCCCGACTGAGTGACGCGACCTTGACCTCGGTGCGCTACATTTGCGTGATGATCATCTACCTCAGCTCGGCCGGTGAGATGTTCATGAAACTGGTTGTTCCCGGCGGTCCGGAAGACTGGCTGCGACCGATCATCCTGGCCAGCCTGGCCGTCGTCGGTATTTTCGCCGGCATCCTGCTGCGCGTGCGGGCATTTCTGTACCTGGGTGCCAGTTTCCTGCTGTTGTCGATCGTAGCGATGGTGTGGAACGCCGGGCGGCTCGTCCAGCATACGTGGCCCTGGTGGGTGTTTGGCATCACGCTAGGGTTGGCGATCCTCGTGGTGTTCGGCGTATTTGAAAAACACCGCCGCGAAGTTCAGTCCCTGATTGAACGACTGCGACAATGGGACGCGTAGCGAGTTCGCATCGACGAAATGGTTGGAAGGTGCCGACGCAGCAACAACGTGGTGCGAGCCCACCGCTCGCACCACGCCTTTGTTCTCGAACTTCCGGTTGTCAACCTGACGCGACTACCGCCCCCGTTTGCGGTTGATCTTGGGTTCCATCTTGTCCCACTTGGCGTCCTTTTCCTCGGTGGTCGGTTCGGCTAGAGGACGAATGATGCGGAACCCGACATGCAGCGCGTCGGTATGGTACCAGATGCTCTTGGGAATCTGCGGATCCTGCGCCTGCCAGGAAGGATCCGAACCGGCGCGGGCCGCACTGCGGCAGTCCACGGGATCGGCTTCCCATGAGCCGCCACGCACGACGTGCGGGAAGATCTTGGTCGGGCAAGCGAGCGGACTGTCCGCGACGCCGCTCTCGAATCGGCCGTAGTAGTCCTCGATGAACTCATCCAAGACCCATTCGGCCACGTTGCCGTGCATGTCGTGCAGCCCCCAAGGATTGGGTTTCTTCTGCCCGACTTTGTGGTAGGCTTCGTTGCTGTTGTCGTAGTTCCAGCCGTAGTCGGCCATGGCGGCCGGATCGTCACCAAACGAGTAGGCCGTATCTGTGCCGGCGCGGCAGGCGTATTCCCACTCCGCCTCCGTCGGCAATCGGTAGTAACGACCGGTCTTTTCGGTGAGCCACTGGCAGAACGTGCGAGCCGCAAACTGAGTCATGCAGATCGCCGGGAAATCGCGTTTTCCCATCCCGAAGGTCATATCGGTATACGGCTCGGTGGGCTGAGACAACTGATATTCGGCAGCTGCTTTGTCGCGCTCGGTCTCGCCGGCATTCGCCAGTTTGCGACGTTGGATGTCCAGATCGAACATCCACACCTCGAAAACATCCCAGCGGATCTCGTGCTTCCCCATCCAGAAAGCAGGCACCTTGACTTTGTGCTGCGGACCTTCGTTTTCCTTGCGTCCTTCCTCGCCCTCGGGACTGCCCATGAGGAACTCGCCACCTTTGATCGGCACCATTTCGATCTTGGCATCGGTGTGCTCGATCTTCTCGACATATTCCTTCATCTCGTCTTCCGTCTTCGCGTCCGCATTGGCCACCGGCAGAACGACGCGCGCGTCGTCGGCAGCGTGGCAGTACGGCACGAACACGAATACGAGCAGATACGTCATGAACGGAGTGATTTGGCGGCTGAACGGTTGCATCAGACATGACAGCCGAGTTACCCTAGACATGGATTCCTGGTCCTTTCTGCTTGAGGGAATTTTGAGGAACCCTTGGTCAGCGATGACCGACGGGCCCGACGCGCGACACGACAATATGATAGCTAACGCATGGCTTCTTGGGGCAGGGGTGGTGTTAGCCACCTGTAACGCGGGCGAACTCGTGCGCATCGAGCGCACAGAACTTCACATGGGATCGAAGTTCGTGATCGTATTGTACGCTCCCGACGAGCAACTCGCAAACCGGGCCTTGGACGCGGCCTTCGCGAGAATTGCCGCCCTCGACGCGTGTCTCAGCGACTATGCCAGTGACAGCGAACTCAGCCGACTCAGCAACGCGGCCCCCACGCCGGAGCCGGTGCCTGTGAGTGACGATCTATTGGCCGTGCTGACCCGCGCACAGCGGATCAGCGAGCAGTCGCACGGCGCCTTCGACGTGACCGTCGGGCCGCTCACGAAGCTCTGGCGCCGTGCGCGTCGGCAACGGCAAATGCCGCCGGAAGAAGGGCTTCTTGCGGCCCGGGCGGCCGTGGGGTACGCATCCCTGGTGCTCGATCCAACCGCCCGTACCGCCCGACTCACCAAGCCTCACATGCGATTGGATTTGGGAGGCATCGGCCAGGGCTATGCCGTCGACCAGGCCATGCTGGAATTGGAGAAACTGGGTATCCAGCGAGCGATCATCAATGCCAGCGGGGACTTGGCGGCCAGCGGTCCGCCACCGGGACAGCCGGGCTGGGTCGTCGGCATCGCACCGCTGGAACCTCAGGCACCACCCAGCGTCTTTGGTTACCTGGCCCACCAGGCGCTCTCCACGTCCGGCGACGCGTTTCAATTCGTCGAGATCGACCATGTGCGGTATTCGCACATCGTGGACCCGCGCACAGGATTGGGACTCACTCAGCGCAGCAGCGTTTCCGTGTTGGCCCGCAACTGCACCGACGCTGACGCGTTGGCGACCGCAGCCAGCGTGCTGGGGCCGGTGGAAGGCCTGCAATTGCTCGAACTCGTGCCCGATACCGAAGGGCTGGCCGTTGTCGCGGAGAACGACCACGTCTTCACGCGACAGACCAGCGGCTTTGCCCAGTGGGCCACCGCGAAGCCGGTGCCCGTGGAAGACCTCGCGCCGGAGAGCGGCTCGGACTTGTGAGCGGCCTCGAGGCAACGAGCAGGCTGGGACGAACAGCAGCTCGGCCGCAGTCACTTTTCTTGAGGAGGATGGGACGACATGAGTGATCCCCGGAAATTCGAGGTCGCGACACTTGGCGGCGGGTGCTTCTGGTGTACGCAAGCCGTGCTGAGTGCCCTGCGAGGTGTCATGCGAGTCACCTGCGGCTACAGCGGCGGCCAGACGGTCGACCCGACGTATGAACAGGTCTGCTCCGGAACCACGGGACACGCGGAAGTCGTCCAGGTGGAATTCGATCCGTCGGTGATCCCCTACGAAGATGTGCTGCAGATCTTCTTTCAGACCCACGATCCAACGACGCTCAACCGCCAAGGGAACGACATCGGAACTCAGTATCGGTCGGTCATTTTCTACCACAGTGACACGCAGCAACAAGCGGCGCTGCGCGACGATCGACCAGTTGAATGCGTCCGGCATGTTTTCCGGGCGGATCGTGACAGGCCTTGAGCCAGCCGCGGCATTCTATCCGGCCGAGGACTACCACCAGGACTATTTTGCGGCTCATCCTTCCCAAGCCTATTGTGCCGCCGTGATCCGGCCGAAGATCGACAAGTTCCGCGTTAAGTTCCAGGACTACCTGGCGAGTCTCCCGCGTGACGGCGACGAGCGGCCGACGATGTGACCAGAGCTCGGTCCTGGCTCCCCGAATCAGGCGCGATCGTGTCGTCGTCCACGCGCCGAGTTCGTCCAGGCGGAAAGGCCGTATCGGACCCCACACCGACTGGGCCAGGCCGTCAAGGGTGCGGGTTATGCCGACGGGAGGAACTCGAGCAGGGATTCTGCAGCGAAGCTAGCGTGCCTTCCGCGAAATCCGATCCAGCGTGGCTGGACGTCGACCGATGCACTGTGAGAGGACGACGCGCAACCATTCAAGGGGGCAAGTACTCATGATCCTGGCCATTGGTACGCCTGCGGCAAGCAATCCGTTTTTCGTGCCCAGCACCGCGCCGTGCGGCGACACGTTGTCCTGCGCACCCGGCTCCACCGGCGTCAGCTGTTCACGTGAGGCCGACGAACTCTCCCTCGCGCAACCAGGACCATTGACAGCCGGCGACGAAACCTACCAGCGCGCTTCCTTGAAGATCCTCGCGCGTTCCAAGATGACAGTTTTGGACGATGGCGACGTCCGTTTCGCGTCGCGAACAAAACTCCGTTTCCACTATGATTTTGAAGCTGCGGATGGTGCGTGCATCCAGATTCGCGCCCAGGCCAATCTGAGCTATTCACAGACGACCGACAGCGAGAACGGATGGCAGTCGTCAAAACTCCGGGCTACGGCCCGTGTCTCCATCCTGCAAGAGAACGTGTCGTCCGGCGTCGCACCACTCCTGCAAGCTCCTGACATTTCCCCGGACGCTAAAGAAATCGTTTCCCAGGCCCTCGACCTGTTTCAACAGGTTATCGGCGCGATGGCGTCTGCGTTCCTGGACGGCGACCCGCTCGACGGTGACAGCCTGATCGCGGGACTGGTGGAAGCATTCAACGGCCTTGCCGCAGCGATTGGCTCGATGTCCCTGTCGCGGCCAACCGATCCCGCGACGTTGCCGCAACCAACTGCTGACCCGAGTGCGGTTCCAGCCGCCGAGCCGGCTCCGACCATCGTGTCGTTACCCGTCGGTACCGGACCGGCATCTGCGTGGCAGGTACCGCCGCAAGGCGAGGTGCCATCCGACGCGCTGTTGGCCGAACCGGTTGAGACTGCCGTCCAGGAAGAAACGCCCGTTGTGACGAATGATGTGCTGCCCCCGCCTGTTCTACCGAAGGCAGCCCGCGCGGACCAGCAAGTCGCACCCGCGACGAACCGACAATCAGTCACGCGAGTTGAATCCGTGATGATGCGTGTGCGCGTCTTCAGATGATGCAGTCGCTGAGCAGTGTGGTTGACGCGTTCGATCCGGAACCGTCCAGCCTGCACGTTTCCCGATCGATGTTCCGAGCATCGGCCCCGCTTTCCACGCTCTACAGCATCAGCGGGACGGCCGGCAGCGGCTCTCTGTCGCACGCTAATCGCATCGATACGCACGTGTAGGGTCACTGGCGCGAACGTCGCGCGGCACGGGGGTTTCGCCCGGTGTTCCCGTACAGAACAGACTCTCCGGTGCTCAATGGCACTTGCGGACTTGATTCTCGTTCGTGGAGAGGCCAAATTCGTGACCCGTGGCGGCCCCCTCATCACCGCACTCGACGCGACTTAGGGCTCCACATCCCCGTCCGCCGCTTGACCGCTCAGCCATTGAACCGCCAGCTCCTCCAGGAGATCCTCGTCAATCAGTTCGACAACGGCCGACTCGATCGACTCTGTAGGGTGGCGTGTCACTGGCATGGGACCATACTGCACGATCGTCGGTGGCGACGGACCGAGGCGGTCCATCCCTGCGGACTGTGCGACCGAAGTCGCTGCTTGCCAGCTTGCCTGGGAAACGAACGAGCTGCAAAACGCCGCCAACGGCTCTCTGCCGGACTCCGCGGCATCCGTGGCCTGGACCGAACTCAGTACGCCTGTATTCGCGGCCCGTGTATTGCTGGGGGCACGGCCGGCGAATTCACCTTCCCCGGAGGCGCGGTTGAGTTCATTGACGATGAGCAAGGCGTCACGAGGCGACAGATAGTCGTCCCGATTCACGTCGAAGTACGCGCCGGACTCACCCTCACCACCTGCCAGGCCATTCAGCCGTTGCCACACATCGTCCACGGTGCCAGGCCCGATTTGGTTCAGCAGATTAATCACGATCAACGCGTCCCGCGGTGAGACAGACCCATCCCCGTTCACATCGAGCCTGTTCGCCAGAATCGCCAGTGACAAGGGGACCACCACCACCGGCCCGTCGAAGTCCCGTAACGTGACTCCCAGCGCCGCGAGTCCCTGGGTCACCAGGTCATTAACGACTGCCTCGCTGGCGGCCGCGCCTCCACCGAGTGACACGATTTGCGCCTTGAGCCAGGTGATGACGTCCTTACAGGCACCGCCGTCCAAAAGAGTGCCAGTGATCCTTACGACACGGTCCAAAGTACCAACCTGCACGGCACTGTTGACGCCCGACCCGCCGTCCAGGTAATCGCCCAATGTCTCATCGGCAGCCTCGCTCAGATACAGCACCCCGCCACTGACGCCGTCAAAATCGGTATCGGCGTAGAGGTAATCATTGCCGCCGCCGCCAAACAAGACATCCTCGCCGCGGCCCGCGAACAGGAGATCGACCGAAGAACCGCCGATCAACGTGTCGTTGAACCGGCCCACGACTCCCAGACCGTCCCCCTCGAGTATCGAAGGAACCGCGGTATCGTTCATGATGAAATCGTTCCCCGCGCCACCCCGCACCCAAAGGAACTCAGTATTGGCAACCTCGAAAACGGATCGCGGCGGGAAGTATGCCCGACCCACAATGATCTGATCGTCCCCACTGCTCCCATGGATGATGACGTGATCGTCCCCGCCATTTCCGTCAAAGGTCACAATCACGGGCCCGGACACCCCTAACACCGGTGATGCGATGCGCAACGTGTCGTCGCCCGCGCCGGCGATCAACTCGAGCTGTTGGAGCTCTGTGTATTGAAAGACGGGTCCCCCAACTTGCGCCACAATCCCGCTGTCAACAAAATAATCGCGCGTTACAACCGCATCGGAATCGATGGCGGTCAGCCGGTCACCTGTCGGCAACGGCGTCGCAACCACCTGAAACGACGCCGTACTGCCGCCGCACGCACCGCCCGTCGGAGCCGTTCGAGTGGTGATCCCCTCGCTGAGCACGTCATGTACCAGTGGCGAGTATCCCCCACCATCAAATCGGATCACGTCCGACGGCCGAAACCTCGCGAACTGCACCAGAAACGTGTCGTCATCCGCGCCCCCCTCCATGTCGATCGTGGGTGCGGCCACGTGGTTCGGCTGGCCGACTCCGTCCGTGATGGCAGCCCCCTGGATGTCCAAGACTCCCCCTGTCAACGCATCGGACGGCGGCAAGTCGCTGTCGACTCGCAGGTTGATGCGTCCCGCGAGTGCCTCCACGGCCGTCCGCGGGTCGAACGCAATGTCGTCCCCGGCCACAATGGAGATCGCTCCGTGGACCGATGCAATCCGCACGACCGGGTCTGCCGGAATCGGTGACTGAATCAACCGAAAATCATCCTCCGCCGGCGTGGGACGATCGATGATGTTGATCGTGATGTCACCCAACGGGTCACCGGGATTCGGACCGCGGTTGGTTGTGATGTTCGCCACCACCTCGAAGGGCCCCGCGGTCTCCACGCTTACATCACGCACCGGCCGCGTGCTCCCGACCGGCCCCACAAACCTGGTCACCCCAAAATCGCTGGCCGGGACGCGAACCGTGTCAATCGTCAGATCAAAGGGTCCACCCTCCTCGCTGTCGACACGATTCTCGAACACAACCGCGTCATCACCCGCGGTCGCCGCGGAGCCCTCAATCCGCGTGTGGCTCAGCAGCAGCACCGGGTCGCCATACCCTTGGGTGTACAGGGTGATGACCTGCATCAGCGCGTTGCCGACCGACCCCAACTGCGTGATTCCATCACCATTTGTGTCCAGATTCCGCAAGTAACTGGTGGGCCCACTGGCACCTACATCTCCCTGGAACCAGGTCACACCGCCACCGGTCGTATTGACCGTCAGATCGCGGGCCGCGACAGCGTCGGAGTCGACCGTCTGTTCAAAGGTGACGTTGGCCGCCCGTAACGTGACGTCGGTCGTGAGCACCACCGGATCGGCGTACGTCTGGTCGCCAGCTGTAATCACCTGAGCCCCGTTCAGGTCGGTCTGGCCATCCGCATTCGTCACCAGGTTCCGCAACGGCAGCGTCACGCCCACGTTACCCTCGAACCGCGTCGTACCGCCACCGCTGGTGTTGACCGTCAGCTGCCACGGGCCCGCTGCGTCCGAATCGACCGTCTGGGCGAACGTCACATTGGTTGCCTGCAGCGTGACGTCGGTCGTGAGCACCACCGGATCGGCGTACGTCTGGTCGCCGGCTGTAATCACCTGAGCCCCGTTCAGGTCGGCCTGACCGTCCGCATTCGTCACCAGGTTCCGCAACGGCAGCGTCACGCCCACGTTACCCTCGAACCGCGTCGTACCGCCACCGCTGGTGTTGACCGTCAGCTGCCACGGGCCCGCTGCGTCCGAATCGACCGTCTGGGCGAACGTCACATTGGTTGCCTGCAGCGTGACGTCGGTCGTGAGCACCACCGGATCGGCGTACGTCTGGTCGCCGGCTGTAATCACCTGAGCCCCATTCAGGTCGGTCTGGCCATCCGCATTTGTCACCAGGTTCCGCAACGGCAGCGTCACGCCCACGTTACCCTCGAACCGCGTCGTACCGCCACCGCTGGTGTTGACCGTCAGCTGCCACGGGCCCGCCGCGTCCGAATCGACCGTCTGGGCGAACGTCACATTGGTTGCCTGCAGCGTGACGTCGGTCGTGAGCACCACCGGATCGGCGTACGTCTGGTCGCCGGTCGTAATCACCCGCGTCCCATTCAGGTCGGTCTGACCGTCCGCATTCGTCACCAGGTTCCGCAACGGCAGTGTCACGCCCACGTTACCCTCGAACCGCGTGGTACCGCCACCGCTGGTGTTGACCGTCAGCTGCCACGGGCCCGCCGCGTCCGAATCGATCGTCTGGGCGAACGTCACATTGGTTGCCTGCAGCGTGACGTCGGTCGTGAGCACCACCGGATCGGCGTACGTCTGGTCGCCGGCTGTAATCACCTGAGCCCCGTTCAGGTCGGTCTGGCCATCCGCATTCGTCACCAGGTTCCGCAACGGCAGCGTCACGCCTACGTTACCCTCGAACCGCGTCGTACCGCCACCGCTGGTGTTGACCGTCAGCTGCCACGGGCCCGCTGCGTCCGAATCGACCGTCTGGGCGAACGTCACATTGGTTGCCTGCAGCGTGACGTCGGTCGTGAGCACCACCGGATCGGCGTACGTCTGGTCGCCGGTCGTAATCACCCGCGTCCCATTCAGGTCGGTCTGACCGTCCGCATTCGTCACCAGGTTCCGCAACGGCAGCGTCACGCCCACGTTACCCTCGAACCGCGTCGTACCGCCACCGCTGGTGTTGACCGTCAGCTGCCACGGGCCCGCTGCGTCCGAATCGACCGTCTGGGCGAACGTCACATTGGCTGCCTGCAGCGTGACGTCGGTCGTGAGCACCATCGGATCGGCGTACGTCTGGTCGCCGGTCGTAATCACCCGCGTCCCATTCAGGTCAGTCTGACCGTCCGCATTCGTCACGAGGTCTCGCAACGGCGCAGTCACGCCTACGTCGCCCTGAAACAACGTCACACCGCCACCGGTTGTGTTGACGGTCAGATCCCACGGACCGTTCGTGTCCGAATCTACCGTTTGGAGAAACGTCACATCCGCCGACTGCAATTCCACGTGCGTCGTGAGTAACACCGGATCGCCGTACGTCTGGTCGCCGATCGTAAAGATCTGCGCCGCGTCCAGGTCGGTCTGGCCATCGGCATTCGTCACGAGGTTCCGCAGGGGCGCAGTTCGCGCCGACATCATCCTGAAACCATGTGGTTCCGCCACCGCTTGTCGTGATCGTCAGGTCCCACGGTCCTGCTCCGTCCGAATCGACCGTCTGCGCGAACGTCACGTTTTGCGCGGTGAGGACGACGTGATCCGCGAGTTCTACGGGTCCGAGGAATTCCTGATCGATCGCTGCGGCTGTTGCGCCGTTGAGCTCAATCGCGTCGGCGTTTACCGCCAAGGAACCGCCAATGGCTACCACGCCCAGCGTTACCGTGTCGTTGCCGACATTGTCCAGCACCACAATATCGCCGATGTCCGTGTTGCCTGCCAAATCGAGCGTCATGGAAACCAGGTCGTTACCACCGCCCAGGTTGACGTCGATTCGTGCGACCGAGTTGCCACTCAGGCCACTGATCGTGGCGGAAGTCAATCCTGGCGCATACGTCAGATTCCCGCCTGCCGGCGTCGAGCCGGCCGCAAAGGACGCCCCGTTCAAATCGATCACGAGCACATCGGCAGCCGTTTGAAGCAGCGTCACGTTGTCCGCGGCGGCGTTCCCAATCAGCTGCAACTCATTGCTCGCGTTGTACAGCAGCTGGACGGCGAGCAGTCGGCGGTCCTCCAATTGCTCGACCCGCAGGCGTCGATCTCGACTTCGCGATGCGCGATTCTTCTGGCGGAGTCCACGGCGTGAAGATGTGGTCATGGTCGGAGACCTTTTGATGGGGCAGTCTGCCGAAAGCAGACAATCTGCAGAAAGCGGGCACCAATTTCCTGACCGGTTTTGACAGCTATCATCATAAATCCCCAAATTCCATATACAATAGCGTCTTTCTCGATCCCGGGTCGGTGTCCCTGAGGTTCAGGTGACGGCCGGCGTCGTTACGGCCGGGTGGGACGCCTCGATTGCCGATCGGGGGTTGGGGTGCTTCACCCGCTCAAGAGGCAAATGGATCTACTAACCGACGCGAACGCCTCTACAATCAGAGAGGCTTCCTCGGAACAGCGTGTTGGCGTTGGTCGCGTCCGAACCGAGCCGCCCGCAGGTCGTCGATTTCGTACAGGCTGCGCGTCGTGCACCCAGGACGCTGGGGGTCGTCTCCGGATAAGGCAGGTAGAGCATGGCAGCATCGAATTTCTCGCGTTACCAGGCCTATCGCCCCGGCGATGAAATCGTCCAGGGATACGTGCTGGTGCGGCGCATCGGTGGGGGTGGTTTTGGGGACGTCTGGGAGGCTCAGGCACCGGGACGCATTCGCGTCGCCATCAAGGTCATCGAGGGCCTGTCGGGCGCGGTGGGCGGCAAGGAATACCGCGGGTTAATGGTCGTCAAGGGTGTGAGTCACCCGAATCTCTGCCAGATCTCGGCGTTCTGGCTGAAGGATGAGCACGGCCGGGTGCTCACCGATTCAGAGTGCGAAGCGCTGCTGGCCGCTGGATCTCAGGAAGCAACGAGTGCCGCATCGTTTTCACGTCCGCAGCAGTTGATCATCGCGATGCAACTCGGCAACGAGTCGCTCTTTGATCGTTTGAACGCCTGTCAGCAGGAGGAGATGGAGGGAATTCCGGTCCAGGAGTTGCTGAGTTACCTGGAAGACGCCTCCAAGGCAATTGATCTCCTCAATGGCAAGTACAAGATCCAGCATTGCGACATCAAGCCCCAGAACATCCTGCTGCTCAACGGAGCGCCACTCGTATGTGACTTCGGTCTGGCCCGGAGCCTGGACGATTTGCAGCGTTCCACAACGCTGACGTACAGTCCGGCCTACGGTGCTCCCGAGTTATACGACGGGCATGAAACAATGGGCACCGACCAGTATTCACTGGCGGTCAGCTACGTGGAACTGCGCACGGGTCGGCTGCCGTTCACGAAGCTGACGCCCACGGCGGTGATGAAGGCCAAGATTACCGGCGACCTGGATCTCTCCAGCTTGCCGGAGCGCGAGAGATCGGTCATTGAGCGGGGCACTGCGCTCGACCCGGCCGAACGATTTCCTTCGTGCCGCGAGATGGTCAAAGCCTTGTTGCGGGCCGTCGAGAGTGTGCCCACGGCCGAAGATGAGATCGTGCCCGGATTCAAACTCGTGCGCGAGATCGGCGCCGGTGCGTATGGCACGGTGTGGGAAGGCCGAGCACCGGGCGAGATCCCGGTCGCCATCAAGATTCTGGAAATGGAGGAATCTGCCGGGCGCATGGAGTTCCGCGGGTTACAGTCGATCAAGAGCATCAATCACCCCAATCTGTGCCCGATTTTTGGCATCTGGCTCAAAGACGAATTCGGACGGATTCTCGAGCAGAGTGAAGGAGCCGCCTTCGCGCTCGACACCATCGGCGATGTTCCACCGGAGATCGTGTCCGGTGAGAGCTTCGGACGCCGGGGCACCGATCGACTCGGGCAATCCGACACCGATGCCGATCGGTTGGACCCGGCGGCCGCGACACCGGTCGGCAGCACGCTCCAACCCGGTTCGGAACGGATCTTGTCCGGGTCGCGGCGCGAGAGCGATGCCGAACGGGGATCCGAGGCCGGTCGCAAGCCGTCGCACGTGCGATTGCTGGTCGCGATGAGTCTGGCGGAGACATCACTGGCCCAGCGGCTGCAAGAGTCTCAGACGTCGTCGCAGCCGGGAATTCCACGCCAGGAACTGCTGGGATACTTCCAGGATGCGGCCAAGGCCATCGACTTCTTGAACCGCGAACACCAGATGCGGCACGGTGACGTGAAACCGGCCAACCTGTTGCTGGCCGGGAACTCGGTACAGGTTTGTGACTTCGGCCTGGCACAGCCGCTCGGCAAGACGCGCAGCCGTGTCCTGTGCACGCCGGCGTATGCCGCACCGGAAATCCACGCCGGCGAGTCGTCCGAGACCTCGGACATGTACTCCCTGGCGATCAGTTATTGCGAATTGCGGACCGGCCGACTTCCGTACCGAGACACGATCACGGAGGAGGAACTCGCGTCGGTCAAGCGGCAGCACGCGTTGGAGCTCGGCGGACTCCCGCGTCGCGTCCGGGCGGTGATGTACCGAGCCACCGCACCCGAGCCAGCTCAGCGGTATCCCACCTGCAAGGACATGGTGCGGGCCCTTGCCAACGCGGAAGTCCGGCGGCGGATGCCGGTCCTTGGCTTTCTGCTGGCGTTGACGATCCTGGCCGCGATCGCCGCGCCGGTCGTCTGGAATCTGTGGCGGCGGGCTGAGTTGTTGGACCGGTGGAGCAACCTGATGGCAGGCAAGGTCTACACGGACGCCATCGCGTTGATTCCGAGTTTCTCCAAAGACGATCAGGAGGAGCGTTGGAAAGCGGTGCAGGGCGCTCTGACGGAAGAGGCGGTGGCCTACGCCAAGAGCGGTGAGTTTGCAGAGAGGGTCAAAGGACTGGGGGTCTATGACCATGCGGCGACCATCCTCGCGGACCGACCGGAAAGTGCCCTCCGCGCACGCGACGATCGCGACGCGTTGGCAGAGGAACTCCTGGCGGCTGCCCGCAGTCAATTTAAACAGCGTTCGTTCGCCGCAGCGGCCGCCGACTTGACCGAACTCGGTCAACGACTCGCGACGCTCGACCAGGGGCCATCCAACGGACTGGAACGACTATGCCAGGAGGCCTTCGTGCTGGCCGCGTCCGCACTGTTCTTCGCGGATCCGGCGGGTGTGCAAGACCCCACGCGGGCGCCGTGGGGGGAGATCGAGGACCGTCTGCGGTCGGTCCCCCGTCCGGACGCGCTGCAGCCTGGTGACAATACGTGGATCCAATACCATTGTCTGCGGACCCAGCAAGCCAGGGCGGAGTTGAAGACGCAGTCGTGGGCCCAGGACAGCCTCTTGTCCCCATTGAGCACGCTCATGACGGCCGCACCCGCCCAGACCGCACTGCAAGAGTACGGCATCACCGATCTGATGGTGCAGGCCCGTGATCAGGTGATCGTCACGGATGATGCGACCGTCGAACGGCTTGGCAGTTACATCAACCGCATCTGGCCGGGTCTCGCGAAGATTCGCAGCCAGTTGCGGCAAGTCGGCGACGCCATGGATCGCGGAGAGTGGTCATCAGCCGCCGAGTTGCTCGACAAAGTCGATGCGTTGCGAAAGGACAAGTATGTCGCCGTACCCGGACTGGAACTGATTGTCGTGCTCCGCCAGCTGGAACTGGCTGTGAAACGCCCGGCGCCAGCGCCCACACCGTCGGAATTGACGGGGTACCTCGAAGTCGTGGCGCGGTACGGTGTCGGCGGGGAGCTGTACGAGTCCTGCGAGAAAATCCTGCACAACCTCGAGATCCGACTGGACCAGGGCCTGTCGGTGCGCAACTTGGACAAGCCGCGGCAGTTCCTCGACGCGCCCGGCCTCGCCGAACGGTTGCCTGCGGAGCAGTTGGCGCAACTGCGCGGTTGGGCCTCGCGTTTGGAAGTGCTGGGAGTTCTTGCCGAGACAGAACGTCCCGGCCCAGAGCTCGTGGACCTGTGTGAGCAGCTGCGGAAACAGTCCGCCGCAAACGCCGTCACGGACGCGGCCCTGGTCGAAGCGACCTTGTTGGGAGGCGCCGAGAACTCGGCAGCCACACTCAGTCCGGTGCAATTGACGGCGCTGGCGGGAATTGCCGACGCCGCCTATGAGTCCGCCGGCCAGAATCCGGCCCAGACAGGGGCGGTATTCGCCGGCTACCCGGCGTATGTGCGCGCACTGGTCTGGCATCGTCGCGGCCTACCGGCCACCGGCGAACTGCAGCTGGCGGACCTCCTGAACGAGGCCCTTCAGGCCGCATCCCATTCCGCATCCGCCGATTCCCGAATCGCCTCGATTCTCGCTCGTCCGCCCCGTGTGGCGGCGTCCGTACAACTGCTGCTGGCCACCGCGGAAGGCCTGGAAGCGTTTCCCCACGACACTTTTCTTCCCGCGGACTTGGATGAGGTCAAGCTCGGGCAAGCCACCCATCTGCTCGAGCTGGCCGCATCGTGGGTGGAGCTGCTTCCGGCTCCGCGGCCGTCCATACCTGCCGCTCGACGAGTGGCGACATGGCAGGTGATTGCCGCGGCGTTTGGCAGCCCATGGGCTTCTCCCGCCGCCGAGCAAGCCGATTGGTCGCATGTCGCTCAGACCGTCCCAGAGCTGCTGCAGGCGGAGGGCCTCGGCAGCGACGATCCTGGCCCGCCGACCACCCACACGCTCCAGCTAGTACTCGGCCTGGCACATGCGGCATTGGTCCGGGCGGGCGCCGCCGCGGGCCAGCCGGAAACGGCTTGGCGCACGTTGGCGGAGGCGTTCGGCGGCTTCGATTCCGCGCGACGTGTCCGAGGCGCCAACATCAGCCAGCAGGCGATTTACGACTGGATCATTCAACCTGCCGTGTCGATCCACTCGCCGTCGGACGCGAGTACCGCGCCTGCCGCCGCACCGGGTCCGGCCGACCTGTCCCTGGCGAGGCTGTATATCGCCAAAGCCAACCTGCTGCAGGTGCCGGGAGAGGTGCGCAGATAAGTTCGCCGTGGCCGATCCCGCCGGAGGACCTGACCAAGCCGCCTTTGCGGCTTATGAGCAGGCCGAAAAGCTCCTGCAGAGTGACCCAGCGGCCCCACGCCGCCTGCTGGCCGAAACGCGGGTGCAACAGTTCTACCTGCGGCTGCGCATGATCCCGGAGGACGGCCGCATGGACATGCAGACACTCGGCGGGCTGGTCCTGCGCCACTGGAAGCCGATCCGCAATATCCGTCTGCGATCGGCGTGCGGGCACATTGGGCGCACGAGACCTCGCGTTCGGTCGAATCCAAGGCGGATCGTTTGCGGGAACTCGACGCCGCGTTGAAGACCTACGACGAGGCGGTCAGCCTCCAGGAGGCGACAAAGGAATCGAACGACGATTCCGCTTCCGCCCAGCGCGATCTGCGATTGTTGCTCGAAGGGCGCAGTGCTGCGCAGTTGGAGGCCGCCTTCTACGCACGGGACCAGCGAGACCAGAAAGCCGAGCACTTGGCGGCAGCGCTGCACGACGCCGCTTTGGCACTGCTGATCGACGACAACTGCGTGGCCGAGCCTGCCGAGGCCTACGTGAAATTGGGAAATGCCCTGGAAGACCACGCGTATTATCTCCAGGACGCGCCCCTTCCCGCGGACACCGAGCTGACCAACGTACTGCAAGAGCGAATTGGATACACGCTGCCGGATGCTGCGGCTGACAAGCCCGGCGAGTGGCAATCGCTCAAGTTCCTGGCAGCCGATGCGACGTTCGCCAAGGCGCTCGAGTACACGATGACCACGGAAAAGAAAGCGTTTGTCCAGCTGTACCGGGGTCGCGCACGGTATCGGTCCGCCTTGAGCACGAGCCGGCGCGACCCGGCCGCCGCGACGCAGAGCCTGCGCGACGCCCGAGACGATTTGACCGATGCGGTCAGCGAGGGAGCCCTCCGAAGTCTCCGCTATCGCGCCGAAGCGTTCCACTGGCGGGGAGAACTGTTGGAATTCAGCGGGGAATACGCCGAAGCGCTCAAGTGCTACGAAACGGCCACCAAACTGGCGAAAGACATCGGTGCCGCGGAGTGGACTCAGCACCAATTGGCGTGGGCGGACCTGCTGAGCCAACAAGCGGACGGCGGCGCGGAGTCGCTGGAAGAGGCCTCCCAGTTGGCGGACGAGGTGCTCCAAAAAGTGGGTGCTCTCTCCCTGGATGGTTTCAAAACCATTGAGTTGCTGGCCAACTGCAAAGGTCGCCGCCGCGAGCGAGACCAGGTCGAATTCATCGCCCGCTTCCTGCCGGCAACGCCGCCCGCCGAGGGCGAAGAACGTCGAGCCTATTGGATGCTCGCGCATCTGCGCAGCTGGTGGGCGTGCTACCGTGTTTCGGATCGGACGAAGTACGAGGCGGAGCGGGCACAAGCCAAGGCGGTCCGGGACGGATGCCGCGCGGTGGGTGATTCTGCACTCGCCGGACACGGTGAGGGGATCTACGGCTTGTGGACCTTGAAATGGGTCAAGTCCCTCCGGCTGGGCGACACGCGACTCGAACCGGCCAATCAGGAGGCGTTCGACGCCCTGGTCGCGGCGGTCCGGAACCTGCATGCGGCCGGCGAGTACCGGGTCTATACGGCCGACTACGCCAATGCGCTGGCGGATCAACTCACGGCCGCGATACGCAAACCCGTCGCCGCGACACCCGACAAAACCGTTGACATCCAGGCGCGGAAGGACGCCTTCCGGCAGGTGATGCAGCCGCTCAGTGCCGCGCTGGTTCACTGCAATGAGCCCACGCGCAAGTTGTTCAAGGAATCGCAATTCGACGAGCTGCTCGGGCAATAGTCGCCCCGCACCCACGACTGGCATGCGGCCGGCATGTCGCAGTCCACAGTGCGGCTGTCTCCGCGTCGGTGCTCACCCCTGCCTGAGGCGACTGACCCGGAAAGTCACCCCACTTCGCCCGGCTTCGCATGGCAACGGGAATTCTTGGTCGGGCAAGTCAAGTCGCGAATCCCGGCTTGCCGAGATTGGTGACAGGGGAAGCACCGCCTACGCAGTTCCTACCGAATTGTCACACCGCGACGGATACAGCATCAGGTCTGTCGGACGCGTTTCGTCTTCTCCGACGAAGTTGGCTCGGATGCCAGCCGAGCATGCAATTGCATGTGGCTGACACTCGCAGGCGACCCGAACTTAGGCTTGGCCGCAGCACAAACTGCGATGGTCGGCGCCCAGGACGTGGAGAATTCGACTCATGCAACGGACACGAATACTCGTTGGCGTTGTCGTCGCGGTGGCTGCGACCTGGTGCTTGGGTCAGTCTCGGGCGTTACCGGCCGAGCAAGATGCGAGCCCCGATGGCCAGGCGTTGGCCGTGACCGCACCGGCCGAAGAGGCAGCGAAACCTGACCCATCGGCGACGGCCAAACCACGCACCTTCGATCACTGGGTGACTTCCGAAGTCAAGGTTCTCAACGGCACCGTGCGGACGGCCCAGACGACCTCTTCGTGGGACGAGCTGAAAGTGGAGTGGGTCGTACCGTTTCAGAGTCAGACGGCCGCGCAAATCCGTTCCAGTACGCCGCCATCGAAACGGCCCCCACGGCTCATCAGCCCTTTGAGGCGAGTCGGTTTTCTCCCGGATATCGGCCCGAACCTGAGGAGGAACCTGCCGCCGCGACCGCCTCCATGCCGCTTCCTGCAACGACGATCTCGGAAGGCATGACGTCCGATCAGATCGTGTTCAATGCCGCGCCCGATCTGGGGGCCGTCCTGAGCAGCACGCGGGACGTGCAGACGATTGGCGCCCAGCAACGATCGCCGGTAGCCTTCGATCCACACATCCGCGGGTACAAGTACGGCCAGATCAACGCCACGGCCGACGGAGCCTTCTGGTCGCCGGTGCGATACGACCTGGACACCATGCTGACCAAGATCGATCCGTGGCTGATCCGGGATCTGGAGGTCATTCCGGGCCCCTACGGACTGCGATACGGGCCGGGGTTCAGCTTCATTAACGTCACGACATTTGACACACTGCGGTACGATTGCCCCGAGTCGCACGTCAATCTCGGTTACTCCATCTTGACCAACGGCGGTCAGAACAACGGTCGCGCCACGGTGTACGGCGGCAGTCAGAACTGGGGCTACATCTTCAGCTACGGGATTCGTGCCGGAGCAGATTACCATCCTGGCGGCGACGCCCCGTTGGCCCGCATCCCCGCACAGTATGAACTGCAGAACTTCCTCGGCCAGTTCGGCGTTGACCTGCCGGAAGACGCGCGCCTCGAACTGCGTGCGATCCGGATGGACGGCAACGACATTGAATACGCGGCGCAGATTTTCGACATCGACAGTCAGGTGACCAACGCGTATCAGGCCACATACGTCAAGCCCGACCCCTGCAACGGCGGCGATCTGCGGATCTCTAGCTGGTATAACCGCTCGTCCTTCAATGGCGGCTTCCCCCCGCCGACGGTGCCGTCGGATAAGCGTCTCCCCACCTTCAGCGTCGTCGACCGCATTGAGGCGGCCTTGTCGTCCGGTTTACCAAATAACCCGGATGTCGCACTGCTGGGAAATACCAACGGTGACTTGACGTCGACCGGGGCACGCCTGTGGCGGACCCTCGGCGACCCGGATGACGACCAGCTGCGATTCGGCACGGACATCATGTGGCTCCAGCAACACATCCTCGAATACTACAACGCCACGGTCGCGGGCCAGCCTTACACGGGTGAGTTCCCGTTCTACACCAACATGCCCCGGTCACAGATGATCGACCCAGGCGTGTTTGGCGAGTGGACCTACCACTGGTCGCCGGACTTCCAGACATCGATTGGCGGACGCGTCGACTGGGTGAACACGCGGCGCAGTTCTACGACGACCGGTTCGCCGGCTTCAACGGCTTCCCCGACGGCGTCCGCGATAACACGTCGCTCGGTGGCAATACGTTTCCGGTGACGCCCGAGACCCTCCCGCAAAACGACACGCTCTACGCGTGCTATGTCAGCAGCGAACTCGCGCTGAACTCGGAATGGGATATGCGATTCGGCGCGGGCCACGCCCAGCGTGTGCCGACACTCACGGAACGCTACGCCGACGGCTTGTTCCTCGGAATTATTCAGAACGGATTCAGCCGGGTTATCGGTGATCCGCGTCTGGAAAAGGAACGCAACTGGCAACTCGACCTGACATTCACGGCCGACTACGAGCAGTGGCGCGGCCGGGCGAGCATGTACATGGCCTGGATTAACGACTACATCACGTTCGCCGCGAACCCGATCTCCGATCCGAGCGGTGCCCGCCTGCTGCTGGCCACCAACACGGACCTGGCCACGCTGGGTGGATTCGAGCTCTACGGGGAATACGATGTGCGACGCTGGCTGTCGGCGTTCGCCTCGCTTAACTACGTGGAAGGCCGCGACCGCGAGATCGACGCCGCACTGCCGCAAATCATTCCGCTTTGGAGCCGGGCGGGACTGCGATTCAAACCCGTCACCGACACTCCCAATTGGGGTGCAGAACTCGGGGCCTGGATGGTCAACCAGCAGAACCGCATTGGCTACTTGCGATCCACCGCACCCGGTCGAGGCACACTCATACCGGTCGAAGAGCCGACTGCGGGCTTCACCGTCTTCTACCTGCGCAGCTACTGGAACGTGACCGAACGGCTCAACATCATTGGCGGTGTGGACAACCTGTTCGATCGGACCTATCTCACGCACCTGAACCTGCGACTGCCCAACCAGGGCCAGTTCATCAATTCGACCGTCTTCTCTCCCGGCATCACACCGTATGTGGGCGTCGAGTGGACCTATTGATGGATCGCGCACCGCGGCATGCTCGGGCCACATGACCTTGCGTGATCAGGGAAGCATGCCGGCAGCGACATCGTTCGCATGATCGCGCAATTCAGGTGATTCTCCCTGGGTTTCAGCCGACTCGAACGGACGCTAATCCGCGCCCTCGACCGATGGCCCATGGAGGACTTGGTCCTTCGCCGCCCCATCGTCCAGAGGCATGGCAGGACTTCGGCCAGGGCCTTCAGATCTGGTTCGGGGATCCCACCCGGCGAGCCTGGCGGAAGCCGGACCTCCGAATCCACGGGGCGGGCCTGGCATGATGACGGCGACGTGGCACGCAGCGGGGTCTCGTGGGACCAACCGGCTACCGAGCCCAACCCATGTTTGTTGCCCGTCTGGTGCGATCTGGCGAGGCCCAGGCAGCCGCAAACTGCCAGCAGATTCAGTGTCTGCCCGTCGGTCTCGCGGAGTGCCGCGGCCGTGTCGGCACAGGATGGAGACCTTGACGCGTGCTGTTGGGGCCCTTACTGATGGCCTTGCCCGCACTTCTCGCAGCAGAGGACCGTCTGGGGGATCATCTTGCACACGGTCCTGGTCACCGGTTCCTTGACCACTTCCGGAACGCAGACCGTGACGGTCCGCGTCTTCTCGACCGGACGCAGCTCCTGGACGGTCTCTTCCGTGCACGGAATTTCGTACTTCTTGGGAACCTTGACGCAGTAAGTCAGATCGCGTTTGGTTTCCTCAAATACAACTTGCGGACGTTGGCAGATGCTGATCCGCACATCGTCTCGCAGCACCGTGACCTCCCGCGTGCAAGGCTCTTCAATCACGGAAATACTACCGTCCGGATTGCAGATCTCGCGGCACACCATCTCGGTCTGGAGCGTCGTCTCAGGCACCTTGACGTGCTGGGTGATTTCGACCGGATTCTGCACGATGTGGCACTTCTTCTCCGTGATGGTCTGGGTTTTGACGTCGGCATCGAGGTAACAACATTCCTTCGTGAACTTACGCGTGACGGGCACCCGCTCGAAGGCGGTGTATTTCTCCTGGCGCTCGACCGTCTTCTTGATGACCTTGGATTCGAGCCTGGTCTCGCTGACCCAAGTCGGAACCATGATTGTGCGGTCGGCCAACTGGCCGTGCCCCCCGCATTGCTGGCAGGTGCCCAGCGCGCCCTTGAGGTGGTGGCCTGCAGCCAGCAGTTTCTTGGTGTGAGACGACAGCGCGTGGTCAGCCGCTGCGAACCGGACTCCCTGCAAGCAGCAGAGTCCGCACACAAGCGAGACGGTCAGAATAGTACGCGGGAATAGCGTGGTTTGGTGCGACATGGCACGGTTCCAGACTCGTTCGGTGGGTAGATCGGTGGTGAACGGCGTGTGTGGAAGTCCGCCCGTGGTGCCGTCGCGCAGCGCGCACGTACCGGCCGGAGGATTTCCCCTATCCGTCCGTTTCGACATTCCGTTCGGGCGTCTTGAGGTGCTCAGCAAGGGACCGGCAAAGCTTACTTGGCTTGCCTGCGCAGGCGGTGCTAAGTGCAGTTACAGCGATAAATACTGGGGTTGCAGAGAGTGGTCCGCCGGGCCCCGGCGGAATTCGGCCGTCGAGAGAGAAGAACCGCCGGAGCCCGGCGGGCCATCCTGATCCGACGCGCCCCCATGTACCGAACCCTAAGATGAAGAGTTGAAGGGGCACTGGTCGCACCGCGGCGACAGTCCGACGGTGGCGTGAGCTCAGGTTCCGCCGAAAGTACAGCCATGCTCAGCGGAGCGAAACAGGCAAGAGCACTGGCTTTTCATCCAGCGCCGCGCGTACGAAGTCACTCTTAGCCGTAATCTGAAGCAGCGGAACCTCCGAAGCCACGCCGCCAGCGCGCGCCTCCAGGGTGAAGACGTGCTCTGCCTTCCGCAACTCGCGATAGTACCGGTGCTCGACGGCCAAGGCTCGAGGTGCCACCAGCGCCACCCGGTACTGATACAGTTCCGTCTCCGCGGCTGGCGGATCAAGCTGCTGTTGCACGATGAACTTCGGTTGCTCAGCGGACGTGTCCCAGCGCGATGAAAAGGTGCTTTGTTCATGACGGATCGCTTCTGCAGGGGCCGGAGCATTGTGGACAAACCGTGGGGTATTGGCCTCCGTTGCGAACCAGAGTCGAATCAGTGCGCGGTCGACCTCGGGTCGCCAATTGGGAATCGAAAGGCGTTGGACCGGGCCCGGATGGTCGGGTTCGTAGTCCAGATCGGTCACGGGGTACAGGATTGTCCCCGCCGCGGTTTCCGCTTCCACCTCCGCCCAGATCGCGGCCGGCCGGGGCGTGAATCGGGCGCGTCCCGAGCCGGCAGGTTCATATTCACGCATGGCCACGCGAAAGACACGCACGTCGCCCTCCTGCAGTGGGCTCAAGGCCGCCACACGAAACGATCGTCCGCCGAGCGACAAAAGGGGATCCTTCTCATCCACCTCGGGCCAGGCCGCAAACCGCAACTGGCCCGCTTCGTACTGGAGCACCAGTTGTTCGCCCCCTGCCAGGGTCACCTGCACGGCTTCGGGTCCTTCGACCGCGATCCGGAAGCTGCCTCCGAGCTGGGCGGGGCCCACTTCGACAATGCCCCCCAGACTCGCCGCGGCGCGCAAGCGGCATCCGTGAGGCCCTCTACAGTGAACTGCTTCTGGCGCTGCTGCAGGCTGCTGATGGCATCGAACCAGCTGGTCAAGTCCGGATAGTACCCGCCGCCGCTCTTCTCGCATACCGCTTTCAGTCGCTGTCGCGCCGGTGGTATGCGCGGATCCTGTTTTTCCTTCGCCGACAACTCGTATTCGAACACGTCCACCCGCGCGCGCAGGTCAGCCGCCACCTGGACGTGGGCGGCGCCACCCGTCAAATCGACGCCGTCCGACAGGACGATCACGTGACGCTGTTCGGGCTGGCTGCCACGAGGAAATCTGCGCATGGCTTCCCCGATGCTGAGAAACAGCGGGGTCTCCCCTTTCGGCTTGAGATTGCTGATGCGTCGCGCGAAATCATCGCGAATATCCGCCGCATCACCTGGCAGCCGCGGATGCGCGTCGAAGTCGATCACGGTTTCGACGTCCGTCTTCGACTTGGGCGTCAACTCCTCCTCACGGTGCCCAAACAGGACCAGGCCGAGCCGTGTTTGGGGGTTCGTCCCACAGATCGATTCCACGATCTGTGGCAACTCGTCGCGTGCCTGCTCCAATCGTGTTCTGGGTTGTCCGTTTTCAGTAGGTTTACCTGGGAACTCCATGCTGCCGGAGCAGTCGAGCACGAACATGACGTAGGAAGCCTCCAGCGCCTGACCAAGGATTTTGATCTTGGCCGGCTGTCGGGGCCGCGGGCGAAACGCTATGACCTCCGCGCGAATCTCCTGCCTCACGGGCAACTTGGCCGTCAAGTAGCGGCCGCGGAAGAAAACCATGGGCGTGACATCGGCGTCGTACGCAGCCGCACCAAGTCGAAAGCGGACTGGGGACGCGCCCGACGAACCCGCCAGATCCACGATGCCCCGTGTCCCCGTCACGCCCTGGACGTCCGCAGGCACGGACGCGGGAAGTCCCGCAACCGACTGCGTGAAGACCAGGGTGGCGGAGCCCGGAGGAACGGCCCCCTGAGACTCGAGAACAAATTGTCCGACGATTTCCCCCTCCGTTGTCTGCAGTTCCGGCGGCGTCGAGACGTCGAGACGAAACTTGGCGCTGCGGCGGTCGCGCAGCAGATCCTCGAGCTGATTCTGATAGGCGCTGACCTGGTCAACTCGGCCGAGCATCGCACGACGCTCGTCGCTCGCGGCGACCAGCAACTTCTCCGAAACCTCCTCAAAGAACGGATTCCGTGCGGAAGCGAGCGACGCTCCCCAGAAGTCGTCCAGTGCCGGCGGGTGAATCGCAGCAACTGCACGTACCGGTCGAACGAGCGCAATACTGCACCATTCCACTCGACCGGCAGATCCCCCCAGGCCACGGCCACCGAGCGGCGGATCAGGGCATCCGCGGCGACCCAACCTTGGCGCGCGCCGTCCGCCTCGGGAATCGGTGTCTGGCTCAGCTCCTTGTCCGACAGCGCCCACGCCTGCTGGACCTTGCCGTTCCGCTCCCGCAGCACCTTGCGGAGTTGTGCACCAGCCGCGGCAAAATCCCCGCCTGTGGCACCCACTTCGCCCGGCTCCAGCAGCATCAAGGCCGGGTGTCGGCCACGCGCAAGGAAATCCGGATGGGCAGCCGCCACCTGCGAGTCCGGCGAAGCTCCCCGACGCTCCGCCGCGCCATCGGTACGGTCGCTGGCCGCGTGCACGGTGGCGAACGCGAGAAACAGCTCGCGTCGGCGGTCGCGCGGCGCGGCGGGCAACGCAGTGCGCAGCGCCGCATCCATCTGCGCGCGCCAGTGCGGGTTCTCCGCCGGGCGTAACAACGCCGCGCACTCGAGATTGTATTTGTCGAGCACCTGCCGCATCAATTCGGAGAGCTTGTCACCTCGCTGGATCACATCGGCGGACAGGGCCTCGCGTTCGGATGGCGGCAGCGGCATCCCGCGAGCCAGCAATTGATCCAATTGCTGGGCGGATTCCGTGGCCACGCTCCACATCTCGAACAGGGGAGCGGTGGCGTCCGTGTCCGGAAAGGGCTGAGTCAGACGGCCACGATAGTCGAGCCAGATTCCCAAGTGCGGCAGCCACGCGCGCGCCAGGTCCCGGGCAGCGTAGGCCGCTTCCAGTCCGAGCGCAACGTCCCGGCATTGGGGGATCGCCCCGCGGCCGTCGGGAGCGAGCAGGCTGTCCCACTCCTGAACAAGCGCGCCCCAATCATCGCCGGCATGAAACAGCCTGTCTTCACCGCGGCGCACACGTGCCGCCAGCTCGTCCCACCGCGCCGCCAGCCAGTAGGCCACGCGGGCATCCGACACCGCCGTGGCCTCCTCCAGGCACCGTCGCACTTCCACCGCCCGCGCCAAACCCTGCGCCGAGCGGGCATCTTCCAATAAGGACAGGCCCCAGTGCAGGAGCCTCAGTTCGGCAGGTTCGACGGAACCTGCCGCTCGATCGGCCTGGTCATCCACGAATTGCAGGTACCGCGCGGCGCGTTCCCGCCATGCCTCGCCCGAGGCGCCAGAGAGTTCCGCGCGAGCTCGCTCATAGGCGAACCAACACGCGGGACCCCAGGCCACTTGAGCCTCGGGGGGAAGCGGCGCTGCGGGCGACGGGTTCTCGGCCGGCGGTTGCTTGCGAAATTCTTCCCAGGCCTTGAACGCGGTCTCCGCGCGGGTGACATCGGCCGCCTCACACGCCGCCAGACTGCCCAGAGGCATCACCGAAGATCCGGCGGTGCCTGGTCCGGCCAGGGAATTCAAGAAGACGTCGCACAGCTTGTCGAGTTCCGCATGGAGTTGATCCGCGTCCACACGATACGCGTCACCGGCCATCAACATCTGCTCGAATCGTACGAGTTTGCCCTGGACCCGCGCAAAGTCGACCGGGTCATAGGACCAGGGTGCCGCGACGAACGCCTGAGCCTCGAGCGGGTTCCCAGAGCGCCGCGTGGCCCACACGGCCTCACACAACCGGGCATACTTGTCCCAAATCGGCGCGGCACCGGACACCGCCACCTCGACGTTCCAAGGCTCGCTCCGGGGTGTCGGATCAGGAGCCGCGAAGGCCACGGGAAAATCGAAATCTGGAGCGGCCATCAACACAGGATGCTGCTGCGCACCGAACTGATCGGCAACCCATTGGCTCACGTTCTCGTCCACGTACGCGTGAAGTTCCCGCAATGTCAGGGTGCGATCGCCGCCACTGGCGGCCCCGCGCAGTCCCTGGCGGAAAAAGTGGCCAAAAACGGAAGCCCGTAAGCCACAATCCGTCCAGGCCCGTTGGCCATCGTGGGCGGAGCAGAGCACGGCCAGGCGTGCATCGCCGACCGCTTCGACAGCCCGCCGCAGCGCTGACGGAAATGAGTTGTGCAGCCAGCCGATGCTCCAGTTCAGGTCCATTTTTCCGACGTCGAACACGACCAGCTTGTCGGCCCCGCGCAGTTTCTCCGTTTCGCACAACGCCCGCAGGATGTCCGCCACGCGCAGCCAGGCGATACTCTCGGCGTCGGACGTCAGGTAGTCCGCAGCACCGTGGCCGGGCAACAGCAGGCAAGCGTCTCCCCGCTCGTTCACGGCCCCGTGGCCGCTCAGATAAATGATGATGCCCTGGCGACCTCGCGCAAGCCGACGAGGTCCGCCCGGCTCGATCGTGTCCAACTGCCTTACCAGCCATTCGGCAGAGAATGTCGTCGGCTCACAGCGAAGCAAGGACACATTCTTATAACCGCGAAAGGCCCGGTCGAAACCGTCGAGATCCTCCTGGGAGAGACTGTTGGGGCCGAGCGGCCACTCGTGGTACTGCAGCGCCACGGCCACCAGTGGAACCGGTGTCTGCAGAAACGGCCAGATGACGAGCAGCAACAACGTGATGATGGCGACGAGGGCGATCAGACCCAGGAAGTAGATATGCCGATTGGATGAACTCGCCCGGGGACGCGTGGGCGCGGGACGCTGGCCTGCGCCGCCGAAAATCGGGACGCCGGGATTCTGCTTCCACCTCGCGCGATCGATCGGGTCGGCTCGCAGCCATCGAGTGGCTCCTGTGTGTGCCGACGCACGCACGAGTGGATACCCGATGGACTCTGAACAAACCAGCGCACACCCCAGATGGCCGCGACCGCGGCCGATAGTCACCCGAAGCGACGCCGGTGCAAGTCACGCAGGATATCGCGCACCGCCCTGAGACGTGTGCCGGCTCGCCGAATTATAGCACTCCCTCGCCGAGCGGGCATCACGTGGCGGGACGGGTTAGTCCTGCCGGGCACGCCGGACGACCGTGCCAGGACCGATGCTGGAGAGATCCAGGCCTTTGACCGGCCGCACTACCAGACTTCCTTGCTGGAGTCCCTGGACTTCCAGCTCACCCAGCAGACGCTGTCCGTCGGTCGCATCGTACACCTCCAACCGGGTGCCGACGGGCAAGATCTCCGAACCCGGGAGCACCACCCGGGCTTGCTGATTCGCCGCGTCCACGAGGATCGTCAGACCGCGCGACGTCGGACGGGGTACGTTGGGTCTGTCGCGCGACGGGTCGCCCGGCGCCCCGGCGCGGTCTCCGGCCGCCGCGTACAAATGCGCCGTGCGACGCGACGACACGAACCGCGCATCGCGTAATTCCGATTGCCCGGCCTGCGCGGGTGGCGGTGGCACGTCAGCCGGCACGTCCGGACGCGGTTCACCCTGTTCGGGTTCCGGTGTCGCATTCTCAATCACCAGCGGGCCGCGACCGGTACAGCAGGCACCCATCGCTTCCTCGGCGGCCTGCCGCACACGCTCGGACGGTTCCTTGTAGCAACCGTGCTCGTCACGCTCGTAAACGATTTCGGCAAGCTTCTCGACGACCTCTTCATTGCAGCAACTTTTCTGCTTGCAGTTCTCGCACTGCTCGCCGCGGCCGGCCGTGTTGATGGCTTCGACGGCTGCCAGCCGCACGTCCTCGGTGCAGTCGTCCATGGCGGCCACCATCGCCTTCGAAATGCTGCCATCCTTGTCGTAGCAGCCGCAGCCGACCTTCGCGAGGTACTTGATGGCCTTGATTTTCTGGGGCTTCAAGTCCTCTTCCTGCTTGACCTGTGCGGCGCGCTTGATGGCCGGATTTTCCGCCGCGAGATTGGCGGGATCGGCGATCGACTTGAGCGGTGGTTTCTTTTCCAGGAACGGGTGACCCCCGCGGCGATTGAACAAGGCACCGTGGACCTTGTTGATTCCCTGGGGAATCCCCATAAACGACCAGAGGGTGGTCGGTGCCGCCGGGGGCGCTACCACGGGCTGGGCCGCTGCCACCGCAGCGGTCATCACGATCGACAAAGCCGCCAGAGTGGCGACGACGGGTGTCCGTTTCATATTGGTACATCCTGCACAAAAACCAGCGTGCCCACTCCCTGCCTTCCAGGCGACCAACGCTGACCCCGCTCTGGGGTGGCGTCGAGTACACGTCTGAACCACCTCTGCGTTTACGGAGAGTGGTCATCCATCGATCGTTATCGGAAACGCCGGGCAGCTCGAACAGCACGAGTTCGTCGATCGAGATATTTCCCGCAATCGGCAAAGTTTTACAGCGCGATCAGAGACTCGACGGGAAGAGCGTGACTTCAGCCCGAGGCCCTTTCAGCTCCACGGTTTGCGCATCCTTGTAGCGCCCGAAAGTCACGTGGACCGCGTAGGTCCCGAAGTCGAGATTCGGAAACGTCGCCCTGCCGCCCGCGTCGGATTCGCGGACCAGTTTCTGACCCGCAGGTCCGCTCACCGTCACCGTAGCTCCCCCAATTGGCTCATTGTTCTTTCGCCAGCAGACGAGCACGGCCAGTTCGCCGTGGGTGGGTGCGGCCTGGGGCGGCGTCACGCGGAGAACCGGTGGCTCCGCATCGGGAGGCGGAAAGGCCACGGCGTTCTCCGCCTCATCCCACACCTTGGCCTTCAGGAAGTAGCTATTCGCCTTGCCGTTCGCCGCGGCCTTGAGATCGGAGGTGACGAATTCCAGTTCGGCGGTCCACTCGTCGCGCAGTTGTCGGACCGGCGTGACGCTCTTGACCACCGCTTCGGCAGGAAGCGGGTCCGACGGCTTGGAGACAAAAGCGTAGGCCACCTTGCGAGGCCCTGTCAGATCGCGACAACTCAGTCGCACCGAGAGTCCTTCCCGGCCTTCGGTGACCGACGGCGGCAGACCCTGGAAAATGACCCGTTGCGGCGGATCCGCATCGACCACAACGCGAACCGCGCTCGGGCTCGACAGCGGAGCATATCCACTCAGGAACAGCCGCGCCGCGAGCGTGTACTCAGCAGATTCCTGCGGGAATTCGCCTTCCTCGGAGGGAAACTCGAGGAACAAGTCCTGCTCGGAGCCGATGGCGATCGATAACCGCCCCTCGGTTATCAGGCCCACCGCGTCCCAGATGCGATCTTCGTAGAAAACGCGTTCCAACAGCCCGCGCGGATCCTCCGACCTGGCCAACCGCACCTGGACGAATTCCGCGGGCGGCGCATCTTGGTCGCCCGGGACAAATGCATTGAGCGGGGCGTCGACGGCCAAGTCCGCGCGCAGGGACTTCAGTCGCGGAAACACGGGAGGCGTATCACCGATGCGGCGCAGCTCGCCCGCCGCTGCGGCGTCCGATTTCTTCTCGGTCGCGGGTGGTTTCCACGAGTCGTGGAATTCCGGGAAACATAGGCCACCTGCGTACCTTGGATTGTTTGACCCGAAAGGCCCTTCAGCGATACGCGACGCAGGTCACGGCGCCGGTCGCGCGCAGAGCGCGAGATCGGCGCCCGCGGGCTGCAACACCACGGCTCGCGGCACTCCCTCCACGGCCAGTGTCTTGACGAATTCGTCCGCCCCTCGCGTAATAACCAGCGGCTCGCCGAGCGGCAAGAATTGGCCTGCTTGCTGATCGAGGCACGCTTTGATTCCGGGCAGCAACGAGGCCGCGGGACTGGGCACGAGGGTCACGTTCAAGCGATCCCCGTCGAGGCGTGCGTCCCGCGCGACCACCATATTCTGCGGGTGGACCGGGACGATCTCGATCCACTTCCACCAGCGTTCGTCGGGGCGTTCGCCCGTGATGACTGCCACGAGTCCTACGCGCGATGTTGGTCGCCGTGGGCGCTGGTGGTGGTGCGGGCGGTGGCGTCGCGCCGCCAGCGGCCGCTGGGACGGGCGGATGGAGCGGAACCGCTTGCTCCTCATCGGCCTGCAATGTGACCGCCGCCTCCGCCAGCACCACCACGTCGGAACGTAATTGCTGATCGCTCGACTGCACGCTGCTCAAGATCTCTCGAAACACACGGTGTCCGTCGCTCAGTCGACCTTGCGGCCAACGATGCGGACTGTCGGCACGCCGCGGTACAGCCACCAATTGCACGCGAAGCTGCTTGGGTGTCTCACCCGAGTTCTTCAGCAGGAAACCGTACCGCGTTTCACGATTGGGAAAGGGCTCGAGTCGCAGCACGGCGTCGGCGCGGCGATCCAAGGGAATCTCGTAGCGACGTGTGGAAACGGGAATCCAGTTGCCGTCGCCACCCAGCACAAACGAGTCGGCCCCCCATTCCACAATACTGTCGCGCGGCAAGAGGCAGGTCAGCCTGCGTGCTGTGGGACGATCTCCGTCCGTCGTCTCGATGGACAGATGGGCCGACTTCGGATCACGCGTGGGAGGTTGACGCGGTTCGACCAGCAACTGCACCTGGGCGGAGGTCCCGGCGAGCTGTACCCGAGATTGTTCGCCCGGCGAGAGCGGTCTGGTCTCGCCAGGCTGCGTGACCTTGAGTTCCTGCTCGTCAAACGTGAGCTTCCAGCCCACATCGCGGCGGTCGGGATTGCTCGAACTGAACGTGACGGTGACGCTGGCTGCCGTTTCGCCCCCGGGGCGAACGGCCAACTGCTCGCGCGGATCGATCGTGACCGCCACCACGTCGGGATAGACCGGCTTCACGCGAAACCAAGCGCCGGCGGTGGTGCCGGTGCGTCCGCGGCTGAGATCCCGGTGGTCGGCCAGTCTCAGCAAGACCGCCTGCCGGATCATGGCGGGCGCGTCGGCGGGGGGCTGATCGGCAAACTTGTCGAGATTACCTGTCACCTGCCGCTGCAAGTCGGACAACCCCTTCGGGCTCAGCAGGGAACCTTGTTGCCTGTCGGCAACTTGATCGCCCACGGCCAGTGCGAGGAGCCGCGCATACCATTGTGTCATCGGTTCGGTGGACCGTCGCGGCGGTTGGCCGGCCAGTTCCTCGATTTCGGCCCAGCGACGAGCGGGTTCCGGACCCAGATCATCGGGCGGAGGGGTCTGTTTGGACTTCAGTCGCTCGTAGAGTGTCTGCCGTTGCGCGGCCGTCAGCAGGGGCGACATCAGGCAGCAGAAAATCTGCTGATCTCCGACCGCTCGCTGCACGTCGTCATCCACGCTCTCGAGCAGCGTGCGATACCGGCCCAGCAGACTTAACGGCACATCGGCCGACCCGAGTTGCCGCTCCAGCTGCGCGACGCGACTCTCGAGCTCCGAGGCGGCAAGCTCCGCGATGCCCGTCAACGGCGCGAGCGACCCGGAAAACGCCTCGAGCTCCTGCACGAAGTCCGCGAGCAAGCGGTCACGCTCGCGCTCCGGGCCGGCGGAGGATATCAGTGCCGATCGTGCGTGCCAAAGCACGAGGTCCCGCGTGCGGTAGACCAGGCGCAGATACGTGCGCGCGGCCGACTCTGCGCGTTGCAGAATCGGGTCCGAGGCGGCGGCCGTGGCCCGCCGGTAGAGCGCTTCGGATTCGGCGAGCCAGTGGGTCGCGGCCAGCATGGTCGAGTCCGCGTCGGGATCGCGGCGGAGTGCCTTGAGTTCGGCCAGCAGGCTTTGAGGACTGGTCGCGGCGATCCGCTCCGCCCGCGATCCCCAATGTTGTCGCAGGTCCCAATCGACGAGCTGGGCTTCGATCCATCGCCAGTATTGTGGAGCGAAATCGAGCGGCTCGACATCGGACGCGGCCAGGTCGGTCCGGCTCGCCAGCACGTCGTGCAATTGCCAGAGTGCTGGGAATGGCTCTTCGAGAGCGGGGGAGGGAAGAGGAGGCAGGCCGGTCTTCGGCGGAACCTCGTCACCCGGAGCGGTCGCGGCCGGCGCCGCGGTTGGTGCGGGGGCGGCCGGCGTGACCTCGTCCGCCGCAGGCGGCGGTGCGGCCACCGGCTCCGTTGCCGCGGGTGCGGCCGCCGGCTGCCTGGCGGCGGCGTTGCCGACCGCCGTTCCCAGATCCGCGGCGGCCCGCTCCGCGCCCCCCTCGACGACCGAGACACCTTGGCGTGCGGCGCGGCCCGTGGCGGACGCATCCGTAGCGGCACCGTCCGGCGAGTCCGCGGACCGATCGCGTCGGCGCGGGAGGAACGTCACCGTCGTACGATCCTCCTCCTCGCCGGGAACCAGGATGCCTCGGCCACGGTAAAGCAGCTGCGGTGTTTGCTCGTTCCCACTCCGCACACGACATCGGACGGCCACGTAGCGGTACAGTTCGCCGACGCTCACGCGACGGTCGCCATTGCCCAGACACTGCGGCAAATCCGCATAACCGTCCAACCCATCCCTCAGGGCGCGGCCAAACAGACTGTCGTGCTCCGTGTAGGACACCTGGGCTATCTCCCCACCCCGCGACGACACGAGCACCCACAACGGATCGCGGGTCGCCGTCGCGGTCATGTCACGCATGACGTCCGCGAGCAGGCGTGGGAATTCCAGGTCGAGACTCCCGGTCCGCGGGTCGAGCGCCAGGGGAAAGACGTCGAGCGCGACGAGTTTCGGACCCACGCCGGCGGCGCGACGGCCTCCAATAGCTCCGTGACAGCCAGCCGGTGATCGCGGCCCTCCCGCACCGCAAAATCGGCCTCGAGCAGGTAAGGCACACCGCCCTCCGCGAGCCCATAGGCGGAGAGCAACAGCACGAGTGTATCGCGGGAACCCCGTCGCTGAACCTCGGGGAACTGGTCGGCGAACTTCAGCAGCTCGTGACCTCGCGTAATGTTCTCGGGCAACACGGTCCATCGTAGGCCGCGTGCATCCTCCGGCGGCTGGCCCTCGCTGGTGTGCCAGGGGGCGTCTTGCCAGGGAAGAGGTGTCAGTTCGCACTCGCGGTCATACCGCACCACGCCCGTCAGCACGAACGTGTTGGCTCGGTGAGGCACGATCTGGTAAATAATCCACGCACAGCCTGCCAGGAGTGCCAGTCCCCACACGGCGAGTCCCACCGCGCGACTGCGTTGGACACTCCCATCTTCCCGGCGCTGGTCGGCCAACCGGAACGAAGGCCGTCGCGTCGTGGCCGGTCGCAAATCTGGCATGACGTCTCTTTCCCTCCGACGTACCTGCGGCCCACTCTTGGTGAGTCCCCCAGTTTCGCACAACGGCGGGTGCGTGCCGCGCGCACTGAGCCGCCCCCCCGATCCTCCATCGTCTCCGCATTTCAATACTAGTCAGTGTCACCTCTTGTGGCGTAGAATGCAACCTTCTCACAACCTGGCTGGAGCTTTTGGACGCGATGCGCTATTTGCCGGTTCACTGGTACGAGGGCATGTTCCTGCGCCCTCAGCATTTTCAGGCGGCCGACCGCCATTGGCAGGAGTTGCTCCACACCTCCCAGCAATGGCAGCAAGCGTACAGCTACGGACTGAGGCACTTTCAGCTCAACCTGGATGCGCTGGCGAACTACCAGCTGCAGATTGACCGCTGCGATGCGAGATTGCGGCAGGGCACAATCGTGGCGATCGACTCAGAAAATCAATTGGGGCGGGTGAACCTGCGGCCGGCGCTGGAGCGCGACCCGCAGGTGACCGTCTATCTGGCGGTACCCCGGATGGTCCTGGGGCGGCCGAACGTCGGCACCCAGGGTGCCGCGCCAGATCAGCGATTCACCGAGCGCACGGAGGAGCTGCAGGACGAGAGCCGTGGGGGCAATGACCAGGAAATCCAACTCCGCGCGCTCAACGTGCAAGTGTTGCTGGCCAACCACGATCCCGAAGGCTACGACTGCCTGCCGGTAGCGCGCATTCGCCGCGCCGGATCGATCGATGCCTCCCCACAACTCGACAGTGACTTCATTCCGCCGTTGTTGGCCATCGACGCCTGGAAGCCGCTGTACGTGGAGATCGTCCAGAAGATCTACGACTTGCTCGGCGCCAACATCAACCTGTTGGCCCCACGGGTCATGGAGCGGGGATTGAGCCTGGCGGGGCAGAACGAGCGTGATCTGACCGACCTGCTGATCCTGCGGATCCTCAATGAGTTCTACGCGTCACTCGCGAGCTTCACGTTTGGCGATGGGATCCACCCGCTCTCCGTGTACACCGAACTGTGCCGCATCGTCGGTGCGCTCTCGGTATTCGGTCCCACGCGGTGCGTGGCGGATGTGCCTCGGTATGACCACGACGATCTGGCACGCATTTTCAAGTGGTGCAAGCGCAGATCGAGAGGCTGCTCAACGCCACCACGGAGGGAGGCTTCGAACGCCGCTGTTTCATCGGCACCGAGCAGGGGATGGAGGTGACGCTGGACCCCGAGTGGCTGCGCGGCGGCTGGCACTGGTACGTCGGGGTCTTCGGCGAAGGAATGGCGGCGCGGGATTGCCGGGAGTTGCTCCAACCGGGCAACTTCGACTGGAAAATCGGCAGCCGGCAGCAGATCGACCGGATCTTCACCGGTGCCTTTCCAGGCCTGGAGCTCACCGAGGTTCCGCAAGTTCCCCGGCCCTTGCCCGCGCAGGCCGGCTGGGTGTATTACCAAGTGCGTCAGGATGGCGTGGCGTGGCTGAGTGTCGTGAACTACAGCACCCTCGCGATGCGGTTCACACGCGAGATCGTCGCCAATGCGGACCGATTGCCGGGCCAGAACCACATCGAAGTGGTGTGGCGTGGCAAGCGGTTTAACATACAGTTCTGGTTGTTTGCCGTTCGACCTACGCACTCATGACTCCTACATTTGCCCATGCCGTTGATCCGATCATCCTCGAAGTGTTGGAGGTGGTCGACGAAATCGCCGACAAGCCGGCCCTGCCGCCCGCCACCATCCTGCGCGGATTCACCAGCGTTTCCAGGCTGCGGAAGACGCGCTCAGCCAGAAGTCGGGATGGGAGTTGGCGAAATACGCGTTGGCGTGCTGGACCGACGAGCTCCTGATCCAGGCGAACACCTGGGACGGAGCCACGTGGTGGGCGAGCAACAAGCTGGAATTCGAGTACTTCAGCTCGGCGGAGGGAGCGATCAAGTTCTTCCTCAGGGCGCGCGATGCCGCGTCGCTCACCCGCGGTGACCCGCTGGAAGTGTTTTTCATCTGCGTGGTGCTTGGTTTCCAAGGGTTCTATGCCTACGAGGAAGAGGCGGCGTTCACGGCCGAGAACTACGACTTGCCTCGCGATTTAACCCAGTGGCTTCAGCAGACCGGCAAGCAGATTCAGCCGGGCCAGGGGATTCCGAACATCACCGCCACGCTCCGGCCCCCGATCGCCGGTGGGCCGCCGCTGGAGGCCAAGTACGATTTCATCGGCGCAGGCATGCTGACCGTCGTTCTCCTCGCGGTCTGTTTTCTGATCGTCCTGTTCCTGCGCGCGAAAGCGGCGCCGGAGCAGCCGCGGTTGGAGTCCGCGCGGCCTGCGTCCCAGCCCGTGGTGGTCTGCATTCATGAATATCCTGAAGTCGTTTGTTAGTGGCTTGCTGGCCCCCGTGCGGTTCCTGACCAGCCTCCTGGCGCGGCTGGTGTCGGTGCCTCGCCGCTTTCTCGGGCTCTCGTTGCCGGCGCGCATTACGCTGGTCATTGCGACGGTCCTGTTGGTGACTTTGCTGATCGCCATGGTCTGGCAAATCCGTGCCGAGGGCATGGACCTGCAGAGCCGCAAGCTGCTCTGGTACACCTCCCTCGTCTTGGGACTGGTCGCCCTGATCAGCACGATCGTGTACTGGGCGGTTCGGCTCTGGTTGGAAGGGGGGATGCCGCGGTATCCGGACATCGACGACGCGTGGAAGGCGGGCGTGGCCGCGCTGGCGAAGAATCGCCTGTCTTTCCAGGATTTGCCCGTTTTCTTGATCATTGGGTCGCCCGACACCGAAACCGCGCGGCACATCCTGCGGGCCGCAAACTTGCAGGGCCCGCTGGACGGTGTTCCCGAGGGACGATCGCCGTTGCTGTGGTACGCCTCAGATCGGGCCATCTATCTCGTGACGTCCGAATTGGGCTGCCTGGGCCATCTGCACCACTCCGCACGCGATGGACAGCGCGGCGGGTCCGCTGCAGCTCGTCCGGAGGTCGCCGAAGGTTCCCAGGCACGGCTACGCGGTACCCTGGTACCCGGCGCGCGGGCGGGGGAGGTGCGCGAAGCGGCTCGCGAAAAAAACGCCGCACCATCGAGCGAGTTTCCCGCAGATATTCGCGGGACCATCAAGCCGGTGCGCCAGTGCGCGGTGCGGGGAACCACACGGCGGTGTGGTCAACACACCTCGCGGTCCCGGACTCCCTTCGGCAGAGGTTCAGGAACAGACCGACCGTCTGACACATGTTTGTCAGCTCCTGCGGCGCCAACGGAACCCTGTCTGCCCGATCAATGGCATCTTGACCGTTCTGCCGTACGCGGTGCTGGCCGACATCATGGTCGCCAAGGCCGCGCCGCAAGATGGTCCGTCAGGATCTGGACACAATCCGGAATCAGACCCGCGTCAATTGCTTGACCGCGGCCCTCATCACGGGCCTGGAGCAGGAGACTGGCTTCTTCGAACTCGTCCGGCGGCTGGGCCCCGAGAACGCAAAAGACAACCGAGCTGGCCACCGCTTCGACCCGGAAATACGCCCGACGCAAGAGAACATGGAGACCTTGTCCCGGCAGGCGTGTGGCTGGTTTGAAGAGTGGGTCTACTACTTGTTTCGTCAGCCGGATGGCTTGGCTCAGGCACCCGCCAACCGCCGACTTTACCAACTGCTGGCCAAGGTCCGGCGAGATCTTCTGCCACGTCTGGAGTCGGTGCTGACCAGCGCGTTTTCATCCGAGGAGGACTCGGCCGACACCCCGCCCATGATGTTTGGAACCTACTTTGCCGCCACCGGCATCGGCCCGTCGGGCGGAGAACTCTACGGGTTTGTGCGGGGCGTGCTGAACCGGTTCGATGAGGAATTCAACGCCGTGCCCGGCCGGCCGGCGCCCGACTATCGCATGGAATGGACACGGGCGGCCATCGACGAAGATCGTCACTACACGATCTGGACGCGGTCGCTGTACGTCATCAATGGACTGCTGTTTGCCGCCGTGGTATTGGCCGCGGTAGCGTGGATCGCCCGCCGTTTCTGACCCCTGATGTACCCCGGAGTTGCGTGGGATGGCTTCCGCGAACCGACCCGAACGTGTCTCGCAGCCCCAAGACCAACCGGATGCATGCACACCGCAGCCGGACCCCGCCGAGAAAACGAAACGCGAGCTTCTCGAGCAGGTCGTGGCGGAGACAATCGCCGCTGGGAACGCCGCCGCGTCGCCTCAAGAACGGGCGGCTCTGCTGGCGGTGGCCGTCCGTCACCGTGGTCGGCCGCTGGAACACGAACCGGTCGTACCGGAACTGGTCCTGGCCATTCTGCAACGGCGTTTCAATCGGCTGGACTTGGACACTGCCGAGTGGCAGGAGATGGCGGTGTCTGTGGCCGCCACGTTGCTGGACGCGCCGGACGTACGGGCGCACTTGCAGGCGTACTGGGATCGGTTGGGGCAAGCTCTGCCATGAGCACTTCGCATTCCACACGCGAGGAACTGATCGAAGCGGGGCAGCCGCTGGTGCGTTGGCTGGCGTTGCGTATTCACCGCAATATCCCCGTACGTGTCGATCTCGAAGATCTCATCGCCTACGGTGAAGTGGGCCTGGCGGAAGCCGCCCGGGACTACGAACCCGCCCGCGGAGCCCAGTTCACGTCGTTCGCGTACTACCGCGTTCGCGGCGCCATCTACGATGGATTGTCGAAGATGACCTGGACCAGCCGCGCGTTCCATAACCGCCTGCGGTATGAGCGGATGGCGGCCGACGTCATGGAAGAAACCGGGCATCCGGAACACGCGGACGAGCAGGCGAATTGGCTTGGCAACCTGACCGTCAAACTCGGCGCCACCTACCTAATCTGCCATGCCGATACTCCCGGCGGAATCCGCGACTCCGCCATCGCCGATCCACGGGTCGGTGGACCTGTGCTGGTGGCGCGGCGCGAAATCGTCGAAATTCTGCGGACGCTGGTCGAGCAACTTCCGGTCACCGAGCGCCGACTGATCCAGTCGATCTACTTCGAAGGTGCTACGTTACAGCAGGCGGCAAATCAAATCGGCCTGAGCAAGTCGTGGGCCAGCCGGATCCACGCCCGATTGCTCGAACAACTCGCGAGGGACCTGCGGCGGCGCGGGGCCGCGGACTGATGCCGACCGCCCCCAACCACGGTCGACTCACACGAAGACGAGGATCATTCCCATGCTGGACTTGAGTGTTGATTTGGACCTGGCCGCGCTGTTGTCACCGATCACGCCGGAGCAGCCCGCCGGTGTCGATCTGCGCAAGTCGGCGCAATACGAAGCAGTATTCAGCGCTCTCAAGGACGCTTTTGACAGCGCCGTGCACTGGGAGGACGAAGGCGAAAAGGCCAAGGATCCGTACCTGGAGCCGCACGAGCGGGAGCTGTTGATGAAGAACCTCCGCACCCCGGATTGGGATGCGGTCAGCGAACAGGCGGCGGAGATCCTCAGCCGCCGGTCCAAGGACCTGCGTGTGACGGCGTGGCTGATCGAGGCGCTGATCCGGACGCGCGGTGTGGCGGGCCTGCACTTCGGCCTGCAGCTGCTGCGGGAACTCTGCCAGACCTATTGGGACCAGATTCACGAACGCCCCGACGCGTCCGGGGTCGCGATGACCGTCGCCCCAATCGCGAAACTCGGGCGGCGCATGTGTCTCCAGGCCATCCGATCGATGCCGATCCTGACCAGCTCGGCCTATGGCAAGCTATCGGTGCGGGACTACCGCGCCTCGCAGGCTCTCGAACGGGTGACCGATGCCGACCAACGGCAGCGGCAGATCGACGACGGAGTGCTTCCGTTGGCCGAATTCGACGCGGCCGCTGCGGACGTCGCGGCGGAAGAGTGGGGGAGTGTCCGAGCCGTATTCGAAGCCACCTCCCACGAGGTCGACCAACTCAATCGCTGGCTCAACGACCACTGTGGATCCGAGGCGCCGTCGTTGGGTGGTGTCGCCAGCACGATCCAGGAGTGTCTGGATGTGGTCGAGCAGCTGGCCCCGGTCGCCACGGCCGCGGCCAGCGGCTCAGAGGGCGCGGACAAGCCGCTGGAAGGAACTGTCCCGTCCGTCTCCGGCGCCCTCACCACCCGGCGGGAAGCGTTCGAAACTCTGCGCCGCGTGGCCCAATTTTTCCGCGACACCGAGCCCCAGTCGCCGCTCTGTTGGCAACTCGAGCGAGTCGTGCGTTTGGGCCAGCTGGACTTTCCCGAGCTCCTGGTGGAGGTCGTCCGGGATGGCGAAACGCGGGCCGCATTGGCCCGCGAGATCGGCACCGATCCGCCGGCGTCCCCCGAGTAACACGGCAGGGTGTGATGCTTGCCTTGGCCGATCCCGTCGTGTATAAGCTTAGAGGATCGGCCCAACGCTCCGAGATTCTCTCATCTTCCAAGGAGCCTTTGCGATGAGTGGCAGTATTCACGGCAAGCTCAGTCGTGTGCGTCCTCCCAGGGTGCACATCACGTACGAAGTCGAAACGGGCGGCGCTGAGGTCAAAAAGGAACTGCCGTTTGTGGTGGGGGTGGTCGGCGATCTGGCGGGCAACAACCCCAGCAAGGAGCTCAAGCCCCTGCGCGAGCGGAAGTTCGTCCAGATTGATCGGGACACGTTCGATAAGGTCATGGCGAGCATGGCGCCCCGGACTCAATCTGCGTGTCGAAAACACGCTCGCTGGCGACGGCAGCGAAATGGCGGTGCAGCTGCAGTTCAACAAGATGTCCGACTTTGAGCCCGTGAACATCGCGCGGCAGGTGGAACCGCTCCGCAAGCTGCTTGAGGCCCGCAACAAACTGCAGGAACTGGCCACCAAGGTGGACGCCAGCGCGAAACTCGATGGGGTGCTTCAGCAAGTGCTGACCAACACCGACGAGCTCAAGAAATGGGCCGAGACACTCGGCAAGCAGTCCCAAGGCGAATAAGGGGGATGACCCATGAGTTCCGGTGAACAACTTCAACCGAAGCCGGCCGCGGAGCCGGTGACGACCCAGCGCCCGAGCCTGCTCGAGGACGCCATCAAGGCCACCAAACAGACCAGTCGGTCGGAAGCCGAGGTGATGTTCCGCGAGCTGATCGAATGGGCCAACCAGGGTGTCGTGCGTTTTGACAAGTCGGTCAAACGCAGTATCGATGAGGGTATCCAGTGGCTCGATAGCCAGATATCCAAGCAGCTGGCGGCGATCATTCACCACGCGGACTTCCAGAAGCTGGAGGGCACCTGGCGTGGCATGCGCTACCTGGTGTTTAACACCGAGACGAGTCGCACGCTCAAGATCAAGACGCTCCACTGCACGCGCGACGAGCTCTTCAAGGACCTGACCGAAGCCACCGAATTCGATCAGAGCATGTTGTTCCAGCATGTGTATACCGATGAGTTCGGCACGGCCGGTGGCGAACCGATGGGCGCGATGATCGGCGACTTCGAGTTCACTTCGCACCCGGAGGACATCCAGCTGCTGAGCGAGGTCTCGAAAGTCGCGGCGGGAGCGTTCTGTCCGTTTATTTCCAGTGTCGCGCCCAGCATGCTGGGATTTGACAGCTGGACGGAGCTGAACAAGCCCCGGGATCTCGAGAAAATTTTTGAGGCCCCGAAATACATCAAGTGGAATTCTTTCCGCGACAGCGAGGATTCTCGCTTCGTGACCCTCACCTTCCCGCGCACGCTCGCCCGCCTGCCCTACGGCGCACAAACCAAGAAGGTCAGCGAGTTCATGTTTGAGGAGGTGGAGTTGGGACACGACGGCCAGCCGATCGAGGTCAGTCACGACCAGTATTGCTGGATGAATACCGCCTTCGTGCTCGGCACGCGTCTCACGGATGCCTTTGCGCAGTCCGGCTGGTGTACCCGCATTCAAGGGTTCGAAGGAGGCGGTCGCGTCGAAGGACTCGATACGCACGTGGTCGAAACGTCCGAGGGCGACGAAACGGTCAAGTGTCCCACCGAGGTGTTGGTGCCGGACCGCCGTGAAGCGGAACTGGGCAAGCTCGGATTCCTCCCGCTGTGCCATTACAAAAAGACCGACTACGCCGCGTTCTTCGGAGCCCAGACGACGCAGAAGCCCAAGAACTACGGTCCGCGTCAGCCGGATGCGAATGCCAACGCCGAGGTCTCGGCGCGGTTGCCCGTGATGATGGCCACGTCGCGCATCGCGCATTACCTCAAGGTCATGGCCCGGGATAAGATCGGCAGCCTCAAGTGGACAACTCCGGAGGAAGTCACAAAGGGACTCGAGAGCTGGTTGCTGGATTACATCAGCGCCGATTCGAATCCGGACGAGAATTCCAAGGCGCGCTATCCGCTCCGAGCGGCCAAGGTGGAGGTGAAGGAGGATCCCAGCAAACCGGGTGCCTATCAGGCGGTGGCTTGGCTCCAGCCGTGGCTGCCCATGCAGCAGCTCACGACATCCTTGCGGATGGTGGCGCGGTTGCCTCAGAAGGCCGGATAGTCGCCGGATGTCCGATCAACAGGGGAGGGATCACGAACTTGACGGGACCCTCAGCGCCCCGGCCGCCTGAGCCGGCCATGCACGAATCGCGAGATGGCCTTGGAAAGCCCCCGCTGGCGCCCCCCGACTCGACTTTCCCCGGTCGGGCAGCGCCGGACGACGGCGGGCGCGATCCGTGGCTCCGCATCGACGAATTCCTGGCGGCCGAGGAACTGCCGCGGGCACTGTTGTTGTGGGTGGGCAACGTGGCGGGGTGGACCGTCGAGCGGCTCGGCCGGCGGCTGAGTCAGGATGTAGCGCGGCTGGACGAGGCGATCACTCGCCAACTGAACGTAATTCTGCACGCCCCCGCTTTTCAGAAGCTCGAGGCCGCCTGGCGCGGGTTGGAGTACCTCACGCAGGTCGCCGATCTGGCGAACGAGCGTCGGTTAGAAGTGTGTGCCGTCAGCATTTCGTGGTCGGAGCTCGAGCGCGACTTGGACAACGCGGTGGAGTTTGACCAGAGCGAGTGGTTCAGGCTGGTATACACGGACTGCTTCGGCACGCCTGGCGGTGTGCCGCTGGGGTGCGTCGTCGCCGACTTCGAGGTTCATGCACGGCTCTCGGCCGACCATCCGCACGATGATGTGAGTGTCGTGAAGAAGCTCGGCAGCGTGGCCGCCGCGGCCTTCTGTCCTACCGTGCTCAACGCTCACCCGTCCCTGTTGGAACTGGACGAATTCAGCGAGTTGGAGCAACGCCGCGACTTGGCGGCGATCTGGGAACGTCCGCGGTACTTGAAATGGAACGCTCTGCGACAGTCGCAGGACGCGCGGTTCATCAGCTTGACGCTCCCCCGTGTCCTGATGCGACTGCCCCACTGCGATGACGGTACGCGTCTGGACGGATTTCGCTTCATCGAGGACGCGTACCGTTTTGAACAACATCTGTGGGGCGGTGCCGCCTTCGCACTGGCCGGCGTGATCATGCGTTCCTTCGCGCAGCACGGCTGGTTCTCGAGCGTCCACGGTGTGCGGGTGGGTTCCGCCGACGGCGGCATTGTGACGGGGCTCCCGGTGGCGGCCTTCACCACCGACGCGCCGGAAGTGGCCTTGAAGAGCTGTGCCGAGCTGCGGATTACCGATACGCGCGAACGGGAACTTAGTGAGCTGGGACTCACGTCCCTCGTCGATTGTCCCGATACGCCCTGGTCGGCGTTCTATAGCACACCCTCCATTCAGCAGCCGCAGAATTTCGCGACGGTCGAGGCGACCGAGAACGCGCGCATCTCGGCCATGACACACTACATGCTGTGCGTCTCCCGCTTCGCACACTTCCTGAAAGTCATGGCGCGGGACAAGACGGGAGGCATCTCCGACGCGGCGACGCTCGAACGGTATTTGTCCAACTGGATCATGGAATACGTAACCGCCGACTCGAGTCCGTCGCCCGAGGTGAAAGCTCGGCGGCCTTTGCGGGCCGCGGAGATCCATGTGCGGGAGAAACCGCAGTTGCCCGGCGCGTTCGAGTGCGTGATGCAGCTGCAACCCCATTATGAGCGGGATGACATCGCGGCCATGGTGCGACTGGTCACGGAAATGGCACCGGTGGCCAACCGAGTGTGACGGGGAGCCCCGAGGGCGCCCACGGGTGTCAACTTTCAACACGGTGAGGAACATGATGACCGCTGGCGAATTGTATCAACAGGGCCAACTGGCCGAAGCCGTTGCCGCGGCAACGCAGGACGTGCGGCAGCACCCCACGGACGTCGCGCACCGCTGGCTGCTGGCCGAACTGCTCTGCATCGCGGGCGAGTTCGACCGGGCCGACAAACAACTCGATGCGATCAACCCGCCGGATGCCCCGGGCACGCTGGCGGTGGCCGCATTCCGCCAGTTGATCCGGGCCGAGGTGGCCCGCCAGCAGGTGTTCCAAGAGGGACGCCTGCCGGAGTTCATCGAGGCCCCGTCGGAAGCCATTCAGCTGCACCTGAAGGCGCTGGTCGCGCTGCGCGAAGAGAAACCGGCCGAAGCCCTGCAGTTACTCGCCGAAGCATCGGCCGTGAGGCCGGCCATCCGTGGCCTGTGCGACGGTTCCCCCTTCGAGTCATTCGCGGATACGAGCGACGTGACGGCGTCGTTCTTCGAGGTGTATTCGCCGAGCGGAAAATACTACTGGGTCCCGTGCGAGTTGGTGGAGCGGATCGAGTTGCATGCCCCGCAGCGGCCGCGTGATCTGCTCTGGCGCCCCGTCCGCATGATCGTCCGCGGCGCCACGGGAAACGATCTGTTTCTGCCCGTGGTGTACTTCGCCACGTACGCCCAGGGCGACGACGCTGCCCGCCTGGCGCGGACCACATCGTGGCAGGGGGCGGAGGGATGTCCTGTGCAGGGCGTGGGGCAACGCATCTTCGACGCCGGCACGCGGGAAGTGCCGATTTTGGACATGAAGCTGTTCGAGTGTCACGAGATCACCGAGACGAGTCCGGAACCGCTCCCGGGCACCCAGTAAGCCGCAGCCTGCCAGGTGCTGGGATCGGAGAGACGAACCATGGCCAAGCAACCTGACGCCACGCCGATTCTCCCATCGGTGCTCGATCGCTTGTTGGGAATGCGAGGTGCCGCCGAGGGCGGTGCGTTCAGATCGCGAACGCAAATCGTGCGTGAAGTGACGCAGGCGGTTCGTCGCGACCTGGAGAACCTCCTCAATACGCGCCGCCGGTGCGGACTGATTCCCGCCGGCCTCGAGGAACTGGACGTGTCCTTGGTCACGTACGGACTTCCCGACTTCAGCCAGTTCAACCTCCAGCAGCCGGAAGAGCGGGACCGCTTGCGCGCGGAGATTGAGGAGACGATTCGGGCGTTCGAACCTCGCTTCAAATCGGTCCGCGTCGCGTTTACCAGCGATGCCCAGCACACCGAGCGGCATTTGCGGTTTCGGATTGACGCGCTCTTGCGGTTGCAGCCGGAGCCGGAACAGGTTGTGTTCGATTCGGAATTGGAACCCATTTCCTCGACCGTCGAAATCAAGGCCCCCGGCTCATGACGGATGAACTTCTGCCGTATTACAACCGCGAACTCGCCTATATCCGCCAGTTAGCGGGTGAATTCGCGGCCGCCTATCCGGACGTGGCGGGGCACCTGCGGTTGTCGGCCGAACAGATCGATGATCCGCACGTGGGGCGGCTGATCGAGGGGTTCGCGTACATCAATGCCCGCACGCGCCGCAAACTCGATGACGATTTCCCGGAGCTGGCCGAGGCGATCCTCGGCGTGCTGTATCCCCACTACCTGACTCCCATCCCGTCGACCGCCATCGTTCGCTTTCGACTCAAGGCCTCGCAAGCGGAGCAGGTGGTTCCCTACACGATCCCCCGCGGATCGGTGGTGGAGACTCAACCGGTCGACGGTCAGCCCTGCCGATTTCGCACGGCGTACGATGTGCGTCTTGTTCCGCTGGAGGTGCGGCAGGCAACGTATCGCGGCGCGCCGTTCGAAGCGCCCGCCGTCCCCTTCGCGTTGGAATGCCAGTCGTGCTTGCGACTCACGCTGGAGACCTGGTCGTCGAGCGTGCCGGTGGGACAGCTGCAATTGCAGCCGCTGCGGTTCTTTCTCCGTGGTCAATGGCAGATCCTGAATGTGCTCTACGAGTTGCTGGGGAATCACGTCCGGGGTGTGGTTGTCGCGCGCTCCCCACAAGACGACCGGCGGATCGTGTGCGGTCCGGAGTCGCTGCAACCCGTCGGCTTCGCCGAGAATGAAACACTGTTCGAATACCCGCCGCGTTCCTTCCGCGGCTATCAGCTCCTGACCGAGTATTTTGCGGCGCCCGAGAAGTTTCGGTTCTGCGACTTCCTCGGGTTTTCGCCCGCGGTCCTCGCTTCGTTGCGCGATGCGGCGAGGGTGGAAGTATTCGTGTATCTCGACCGGTACGTGGCGGATCTGGAGAGTCTGGTATCGCGCGAGACTTTTGAGCTGGGCTGCACACCGATCGTAAATCTGTACCGGCAAAAAGCCCAGACGATCCAGCTCAAACACACCGAGAGTGAGTACCGCGTCGTTCCCGACCCGCGCGTTCCTTGGGCCCACGAAGTCTCTTCTGTCGACCGCGTCATCGCGACCGACCCCGCGGGCCAGGAGGCCGAGTTTCTGCCGTTTTACTCCGTGCGGCATGGCCAGGCGCAACGCGATGCGACCCGCTTCTGGTACGCGTCGCGCCGGCTGGTCGAGCACGCGGGAGGCAAAGAAGAATTGGGGACGGAAGTCTTCCTGACGCTGGTCGATCTCGACTTCCAACCCGCGGCACCCGGCGGTTGGTTCGTGGACATCGAAACCACGTGTTTCAATCGGAATGTGCCGGCGCGGCTCCCCTTTGGCGGCGGCCAACCGGCGCTGCAACTCGTGCCGGGTGGGCCCCTGGAGGTGCTCTGCCTGACGCAGCCCACCCCCACGCGCCGCCCTCCCTTGCGGCACGGCACCATCTGGCGATTGATCTCGCACCTGACCCTGAATCATATGTCGCTGGTCGATCGCGCCGACGGCGCCGAGCCGCTGCGCGAGATCTTGAAACTCTACGATTACGTCGACTCGGACGTATCGCGCAAAATCATCGCTGGTGTGTCGAATATCGATTACAGCCGCATCAGCGGCCGAATTGGCCACGGCGGTCAGCCGGCGTTCGGGCGCGGTATGGAAGTCCGCTTGCGGCTGGACGAGGACAGCTATCTCGGGACAGGCGCCTTCCTGTTCGCCACCGTGCTCGACCGATTCCTGGGTCTGTACTGTTCCCTGAACTCGTTTACGAAAGTGGTGGTCGACACGAACAAGCGCGAAGTGTTGTGGAGGGGGCCGCGGCGAGCGGGCGAGCGCGTGCTCGTGTGACAACGGATCGTGGAGTCCCCGAGTCGGATCGGGAGCGTGCCGGGAGGAATGGCGGATGTCTTATCCTGTGTCGCGATGCACCGAACAGCCCCGCGGAACAACTAACGCGCGAGCCGGAAGCCTTTGATTTCTTTCAGGCAGTGCGGTTGCTGGAGCGTGAAAGTCAAGGGGGTGAGCGGGCGTCGACCCTGCAGTCGGTGGGACGCGACGCTTCACCCGGGCAGGAGATCGTACGCTTTCGCGTGGTCGACACACAACGTTTTCCCGCGGCACCCATCGCCGGATTGCAGCGTCCCACCGGCGATGCACCGGACCGGCCGACGGAAATGGTGGTCACCTGCCTAGGACTGACGGGACCTTCTGGAGTTCTGCCGGGTCACTACTCGCAGTTGGTGATTGATACGGTGCGGAATCGGCAGCTCGCGCTGCGCGACTTCCTGGACCTGTTTCATCACCGCCTCGCGTCGTTGTTCTATCGTGCCTGGGCCAAGTACCGCTTGCCGATCGTCTTTGAAGAGGCGCAGACTCCGTCGCACCGCCGGCCAGGACGACCCGTACACCGTCTGCCTGTTCGCGCTCGTCGGGCTGGGACACTCGCGGCTCCGCGATCGCGTGCGGAGTTCGACGACCTGACGGCGATCTATTTCGGCGGCTGCCTCGGGCACTGCGCCACGCAATGCAGTTTCGCTGACAGCGCTGGTGGGAGAATTCCTGGCGATGCCGGTCGAGGTACGGCAGTTCCAGGGACAATGGTTGACGCTCGAATCCGCAGACCAAACCCGCTTGGGGACGCGCGAGGCGCCGCGCGGTCAGCACGCGGCCCTCGGCGTCACACTATGGCCGGTCGACGTGTGTGGGGGGTCGAGAGCAAATTCGCCGTACGTGTTGGCCCGCTGGATTACCTCCATTTTGCCGTTTTATGCCGGCCGGCGACTTGTTGCGAGCCGTGTGTCAGCTGATTCGATTGTACGTGGGACCGGAATTCGATTTCGAGTGCGGCCCGTACTGCGGGCCCGTGCGTGCCGGCCAGCCGCCTCGGTGCTGGCGCAGACGCTCGCCGACGCGACTCGGTTGGAACAGTTGGATCCTGAGCCGTGAGCCTCCCTCCGACGCGGACTCGGCGGTCTTCGTCGACGAAGGGCGTCCCGTCGCGGTCAGGGCCGTGCACGGTGGCGATGCTGCATTCACTTAGTCCGTACACCTGTTGGATCATGGTCGAACTCCCAGAAAAGGGCACGATCATGGTACAAGTCAATCTCAAACAACTGGTCGGACGTCTGAATGACACCTGCCGACGGACCCTCGAGGCGGCAGCAGGCGCCTGTCTGTCCCGCACGAATTACAACGTCGAAATCGAACATTGGCTGCTCAAGATCCTCGAATCATCGAACACCGATGTCGCGGCTGTTTTTCGGCAATTCGGCGTAGACAGTCGCGAGTCACGACCGATCTCACGCGGATTGTCGACCGGTTCAAGACGGGCAACGCCAGGTCGCCCGCGCTGAGCCTCAACGTCATCGAGCTGATACGCGAGGCGTGGCTGATCTGCTCCGTCGACTGCGGTGAGCGGGCCGTACGCAGCGGCCACCTGCTCTGCGCACTGTTGGCGGACGAATCGCTGGCCCGCGTCGCCCACGCAGCGTCGAAGGAGTTCGAACAGATCTCGCTCGAAGCGCTGCGGAAGGACCTGGCCACGCTGGTCGCGTCGACCGACGAGGCAGGACAGCCGAGCGAGACCCCCACCGCGGCACGCGGGCGAGGCACCGCGCCCTGGTGGTCCCTCCCGGACGCCCTCGCTCGATCAGTTCACGATCGATCTCACCCAGCGTGCGCGACAGGGCCACATCGATCCGGTGCTGGGCCGCGACGCGGAGATTCGCCAGGTCATCGACATCCTCACCCGCCGACGGCAGAACAACCCGATCCTGACCGGCGAGGCCGGGGTCGGTAAAACCGCGGTCGTCGAGGGCTTCGCCCTGCGGATCGTGGCGGGCGACGTGCCCCGCGTCGTCCAAAATGTGTCGCTGCGCACCTTGGATCTGGGACTACTGCAGGCCGGGGCCGGGCGTGCGCGGCGAATTCGAGAACCGCCTGAAATCGGTGATCAGCGAGGTCAAGGCTTCGCCGACACCCATCATCTTGTTCATCGACGAAGCACACACGATGATCGGTGCCGGCGGTGGGTCAGGGCAGGGGGATGCGGCCAACCTGCTTAAACCGGCCCTCGCCCGCGGCGAACTGCGGACGATCGCCGCCACGACCTGGTCGGAATACAAGGAGTATTTCGAAAAGGATGCGGCACTGACGCGCCGCTTTCAAGTCGTCAAGGTGGACGAACCGGAAGTCAAGACGGCCATCGCCATGATGCGCGGCCTCGTGTCGACGCTGGAGAAGCACCACGGTGTGCGTGTGCTCAACGAGGCGGTCGAAGATGCCGTCCGGCTCTCCAGCCGCTACATCTCGGGGCGGCAACTGCCCGACAAGTCTGTCAGCCTGCTCGACACAACCTGTGCCCGCATCGGCTTGAGCCAGACGTCCACACCACCGGCGATCGAAGACTGTCGGCACCGCATCGAGCAACTGGACGTGGTGATCGAGATCCTGCAGCGCGAGACGCGCACCGGCAAGCAACACGACCAGCAGCTGGTGGAACTCGAAGGCCAGAAGAAGGCGGCCCTGGAGGAAATGGAACAACTGAACCAGCGTTGGGAGCAGGAGCAACAACTCTCCACGCTCGTGCGCGAACTACTGGCCAAAATCGAAGAGGTGCCGACGAGTGCCACGGACCCGCCTGCGACCGGCCAGCCGGATGCGGAGACTTTGCGGACGCAGCTGCAGGCGGCCGAGAATCAGCTGCGCGATTTGCAGGGCGAACACCCGCTCGTGTTTCCGTATGTCACCGCCCAGGCGGTGGCCGAAACCGTCTCCGCGTGGACCGGCATCCCGCTGGGACGGATGGTGGCCAACGAAATCAAGACCGTCCTGCATCTCAAGGAGCTCATGGAAGAGTCCATCATCGGCCAATCGCACGCCCTGGACCGGATCGCCAAGAGCGTCCGCACGTCGCGCGCCAGCCTGCGGGATCCCCGCACACCGATCGGCGTGTTCCTGCTGGCGGGGCCGAGTGGTGTCGGCAAGACCGAAACGGCCATTACCCTCGCCAACCTGCTCTACGGCGGCGAGCAGAACATGACGGTCATCAACATGTCGGAATTCAAGGAAGAACACAAGGTATCGCTGCTCATGGGCTCCCCACCCGGCTACGTCGGGTACGGCAAAGGCGGCGTGTTGACCGAGGCCGTTCGCCGCAAACCGTATAGCGTGGTACTGCTCGACGAAATGGAAAAGTCCCATCCCGGCGTCCAGGAAATCTTCTACCAGGTTTTCGACAAGGGGATCATGCGGGACAGTGAAGGCCGGGATGTCGACTTCAAGAACACCGTCATCCTGATGACCACCAACGCCGGGAGCGAGCCGATCAAGAAGATGTGTGCCGATCCGGAAACCACGCCCGAACCGGACGCGTTTGTCGGCGCGGTGTACCAGGAATTGCTGGCCATCTTCAAGCCGGCCTTCTTGGGACGTTTGGAGATCATCCCGTATTACCCGCTGCGGGACGACGTCATGCGGCAGATCATCCGCCTGAAGCTCGACAAGATCGCCCGCCGGGTGACGGAGAACTACAAAGCCACGTTCCACTGCGCGTCCGACCTGGTGGACACCATCGCCCAACGCTGTACCGAGGTCGATACCGGAGCTCGCAACGTGGATCACATCCTGACGCGGACCCTGCTGCCCGAACTTTCCGGGGAATTCCTGGCCCGGTTGGCCGAGGGTGCGACGATCAGTCGCGTCGAAGTCGGCCTCGACGCGGCCGGCGCGTTTCGATACACGATTGAATAATTTTGGAAAAACCTGGCAAAACCCCGCAACAATTTGCGGCTGCCCACGAGAACAGTCTTGTGTTCGGTGGTGTGACCGAAAACGGAAGCAACGAGGTTGGTATTTCAGAGGGGACATGACATGGCTGCGTACATCAAGTTTGATGGGATCGATGGGGAATGCTTGGACAAGGACCATAAGAAGTGGATCGATTTGGAGTCGTGCAGTCAAAGCTTATCGCGTCCGGGGGGTGGTGCCACGGGCGCGGCGCGGGCACGCGGCGACGTGATCTTCGAAGATCTCCAGTGCACAAAGCTGCTGGACAAGTCGTCACCCAAAATCTCGGAGGCGGTGGCCAAGGGCAAGGTTTTTCCCAAAGTGGAAATCCAGTTTACTACCTCGATGGCGGACCAGGGGCGCACGACCTATCTGGCCTATGAACTGAAAAACGTTCTGGTCACTTCCTACGGCTTTAACGGGATGGGGCAATCCGAACAGAAGCCATCGGAGAGCTTCTCGCTCAACTTCGAGGAAATCAAGATGACCTACACCGAGATCTCGCCCGAGGGCAAGAAGGGTGGCAACGTCGACTACGGATGGAAGGTGCAGGAAGGCAGCAAGTAGCCGCGGATGCCTGGTGGCAAACCGTTCCACAGTCCCGGGTACCACGCCCCGGGACTGTGAGGTGCATGGGCCGCCCTTGCCGCACGCGGTCGAGATTCATTGCCGAAAGTCCGAGTCATGGCATTCGATCAACAAAAACGCCTGCTGAATCTGCACACGCCGCTCGGCGACAATAAGCTCGTGCTGACCGGGTTCGAGGGCACGGAAGAGCTGTCGCGCCTGTTCAGCTTTCGCTTGAGCATGCTTTCGGAAGAAGGCGCCATCAACCCGAGCGATATCGTCGGCAAGGCCATTTCGTTCAACATCTTGCGGCCGGATGGGTCACGTCGACCGTTCCACGGCCACGTGCGAAACCTGGTCGCGGGCGACGCATCGCACGGCCAACGCATCTTCAAGGCCGAGGTGGTGCCCTGGTTGTGGTTCCTCACGCAGAATGCCAACTGCCGCATCTTCCAGAAGAAAACCGTCAAGGAGATCCTGGAACAGGTCTTCGCGGACCGCGGGTTCAGCGATTTCGAAACGTCGGAGATCAAAGGCAATCACAAACAGTGGGAGTACTGCGTGCAGTACCGCGAGACCGATTTCAACTTCGTATCGCGACTGATGGAACAAGAGGGAATCTTCTACTACTTCCGCCACGAAGACAGCAAACATGTGCTGGTCCTGGGCGATCAGAAAGGGGCCTACAAAGACTGCGTGGAAAAGGAGGTCGACTTCCCCACCGATTATTCCGGTATCGCCGTCAAGGATCACATCACGTCGTGGGAGCATCGCTGGGAATTCTGCTCCGGCAAGTGGGCACAAACCGACTACAATTTTGAGACACCCAGCACCAACCTGCTGACGCAGACGCAGACGGGAATTCCACTGCCAGACGCCAAGAAGTATGAGATCTTTGACTATCCGGGCGCGTACGCCAAGAAGCCGGATGGCGAGGACGAGGTCAAATTGCGGATGGAAGCGGAGGAGGTGCGCTACAACGTCGTCCACGGAGGGAGCGTCTGTCCGACATTCACGCCCGGCCACAAGTTCACGATCAAGACCCACCCGGCCGCCGCCGAAAAGAACAAGACCTATGTGATCACCTCCATCCAGCACTCGGCCATCGAACCGATGGCCTACGGCACCGGCGAGAGTGCCGCCGGCAAAGCCTACTCGAATTCCTTCGCGTGCATCCCGGACACCGTACAGTTCCGGCCGGCTCGCAGCACATCCAAACCCGTTGTCCATGGCGTTCAAACCGCCGTCGTCGTGGGACCCGCGGGTGAAGAAATCGATGTGGACAAGTACGGCCGCGTGAAGGTGCAGTTCTTCTGGGACCGCGAGGGCAAAAAAGATGAAAACAGCTCCTGCTCGATTCGCGTCGCCCAGCATTGGGCCGGGGAGAAATGGGGGATGCTCTTCCACCCCCGCATCGGCCAGGAGGTCGTCGTCAATTTCCTCGAGGGGGATCCCGACCGACCCTTGATCATCGGCAGCGTCTACAACGACGAACAAATGCCGCCCTACCCGTTGCCCGATGATAAGACACAGAGCGGCGTCAAGAGCCGCAGTTCGAAGGAGGGGGAATCGACCAACTTCAATGAGATTCGGTTTGAGGATAAGAAGGGCGAGGAGGAAATCTACGTCCACGCCGAGAAGGATTTCGAGCGGATTGTCGAGAACAACGACACGCTGAAAGTCGGCTTCGACAAGAAAGACGACGGGAATCAGACGGTCGAGATCTTCAATAACCAGCAATTGAAGGTCGGCACCGCACAGGCCAAACAAGGGAGTCAGACGGTCGAAATCTGGAAGGACCAGACGGTCACGCTCAAGACCGGTAACCGGGACGTCCAAATCGAAATGGGCAACGACTCCTTGCGCATCAAGTTGGGCAATCAGACCACCAAGTTGGATCTCGGAAAAAGCACGACCGAAGCCCTCCAGTCCATCGAACTGAAAGTCGGACAGAGCAGCATCAAAGTGGATCAGATGGGGGTCACCATCAAGGGCATGATGGTGAAGATCGACGGCCAGATGATGACCGAAGTCAAGGGCTTGATGACGAAAGTCTCGGGTGACGCCATGCTGGTGGTCAAGGGCGGACTGACCATGATCAACTGAGGTGAAACTCTTTCACGGACCGGTGCCATGCAACTCGTCTTGCAGCGAATCGAAGGAGAACACGCGGGGCGCAGAATTGTGCTGCGGCCCGGGCAGGCGGCCAGTGTCGGGCGGACGGAGCAGGCCGACTTCAGCTTCCCCGACGACCCGGAAATGAGCGCCATCCATTTTTCGGTGCGGTGCGTCGACCGGCAGTGGCGGATTGACGACCTGAACAGCACGGGAGGCACGTGGGTCAACGGCCAGCAGGTCCCGCAGGCGTGGCTCGGACACGCGGACCAGGTCCGTGCCGGGCGGTCGCTGTTCGTCGTACAACTGGGCGGCCAGCCGGTGAGCTTGGCTGAGACGAATCGCGATACGGCGCTCGTCCGCACAACCGATGTCACGCCACCGCCGGCCGCACCGTCACCGGTAGCGAAATCCTTGACAGGGTTCCCGATCGGCCAAGGCTTTGCGGCGATCCCGGTCGCGGAACTCGCCAAGCGAGCCCAGGTCGGTGAGCCGGCGCTGGCGTTGGCAGCTGCCCAGGTGAACCCCGAGGCGTATCTGGCCGCGCTTGCAAGAACACGATCTGCTGCTCGACGCCCTGCGATTCCTCGCGCAAGCCTTGCCTGAGCGTGACCGCGTGCGTTGGGCAGCGCGATGCGTGCGATCCACCAGCGGCGATGCGCTCGATGCGGCGTGATGCGGACGCCCTGCGCTTGGCCGAAGCCTGGGTCGACAGCCCGAGCGAGGACGCGCGCCGTGCCGCCCACGCCTCCGCAGAGGCCCGGGAATTCGTCTCGGCAGCCAGCTGGGTCGCCATGGCCGTGTTCTGGAGCGACGGAAGTATGGCTCCCCCCCAGGCACCCATCGTTCCCGCGGATCCGGCCTACGCGGGGCAGGCCGCCGTCGGTGCTGTCTTGCTGGCTGCCGTGGCCGCCGCACCCGAGAAAGCCGCCGAACGGCATCAACAGTTCATCGCCTGGGGTCTGGAATCCGGTGTCCCCACCCGAAGCACATAGCGAGACGAATGATGGGAATGCCTGCCGCCCGCGTGGGTGATTTGCACATCTGTCCGTTAGTTACCGGCCTCGTGCCCCACGTGGGTGGACCCATTCTGCCACCCGGCGGACTGCCCGTGCTGATCGGCGGCATGCCCGCCGCCCGTGTTGGCGATATGGCCGTGTGCGTCGGCCCACCCGACGTCATTCTATTAGGTTCGTTTACGACGCTCATCGGCGGCATGCCCGCCGCCCGGATGAACGACCTGACCGCCCACGGCGGCGTGATCATCCTTGGGGCACCCACGGTCCTGATCGGCTGACGAAAATGAAGATGAGTCCGCCACATTTCTGGCACGATGCGCAAATCCGTAGCTGACCCATCTCGCCAAAAATGTGGCAGACTCATTCTCGCGTCAGGCAGCGGATGTCCTCGGCGCCGTAGGCGAGCAGCAGCTGAGCGTGCGGGGGAGCGATGTTCTCAAATCGCTGCTGAACCTGGACCACTTGTCCCGGCCAGCAGTAGGCGAAGTACACATCGGCACGGATGTCGACCACCAGATAATCGCCTTGTTCGATCGCCGCGCGGAATCCGAGCTCCGCCAACAGCAGGCGTGATGCAGCGGCCAGCGCAGCGTCAATTTCAATGCCGTGGGCGTTGAATCCGAGCAGTTCGGCCAGCCCCGCAGCGATTCCCATGCCGCTGCCCCATTCGCAGAATACACCCGGTTTCACGGCCGCCAACGTGCCGTAGAACACACGGTAATCGCACGGCACGAAGTCAAAGCAGTCGATCGCCCGACTGCGAACCAATCCCTCGTCGATCAATTGCCTGCCACGCTCAGGGAGTTCCACACTCACAGGAACCAACGGCAATTCGATCAGCGTCATGGCAGCTGCATTCCATCGTCCGACCAGCGGGGCGCCATCGAGTGCGAGACTCGTGAACCGAGGCACGCTCACCTCGTCTTGATCGCGCACCGAAACCAACGGCATAACGCCCTGCTCGATCACCCGCTCAGCCGCTTTGTCGCTGAGTAGAACCTCTCCACACGGCTGTACCCTGGACTCACCGTCCCGTTCGTAAACATGCAACGGCAATCGGTCCACCGTCGAGACTTCTCCCAGCTGAAAGTCGCTACCGGACCGCATCCAAGACTGGGCAATCAGCAGGCCGACCAGGAAGGCTCCATTGCCCCACAGGTAATCCGCGGTCCGCGGTTCCACGCCCAGCTCTTCAAACGCGAATGTCTTGGTCGTCGCGGCGGACCGGCCGTACGGCAACCTCAGCAGGAATCTTGGCCAGACAAGACCGACGTGGTGCGCCTGACTTGTCCTACGAAGTTGCCGCCAAAGAGCTGCCTGGGCATCTGCCAATTCAATCGAATGCTGGCCCTTTGAAGATTTGTCGCCGGTCCATCCGACCGTCGCATCCGCAGCACTCATGATCCACGGCGCACCGGCATCGTGGGCGAGCTCGCCTAATCGCTGCACGAACTCCACGTCTTCTGGGGTCGGCCCCACCGCGAAGTTCCCGACCAACAGTGACCAGGGTGCTCCCCCCGCCGTGCCGACCGCGTCTTCGACCAACAGCCGATGCAGGCGCGACTGGCTCCACGCACCACAACATACGTCAGCCCGCAGTTCCTCCCGCGTAACGTCGACAAGAAATACTCTGAGCTGTGAACTGGTCTCCGCTCGGAAGAGCAGGAAATGCAGAGCCCGCCACGTCGATTCCAGTTCGCGAAACGCCCGCTGGTGCAGGATCGCGCGCATCGCCACTCCCATGGCCTCGTCCACGGCCGCGATCATCTGCTGTTGCGCAGCCTGGATGTTGGGCTGACTGAAGGGTCGAGCCACCTCCGCGACCAGCCGTTTCCAGACGAGCATGTCATCCCCGACCGGCAATCCGGTGTCGGCGTGCGACGAGGCGTCCACCGCCGCTTCCAGCACCGAGCGGGGGTCGATCGCACCCGACTTGGCGGGTGGCTCCTCCGGACACTGCGGTGACGCGGGGGGGCCGCCGTGATCGAGCAGGCCGTCCGCCGACCAGACCCGCAGCGCCTCGACCGTGTCGGCAAACGTCTCGCGCTGCTGCAACTGGTGCCGAAGTTGCCGCAACTGGCGGAACAGAGGAACGGTCTGCAGCAACTGATCGGGATGCAAATCGGCCAACCGCTCGAGCGTGACCGCGACCTCTTCGCCATCGGGACCACGAAACAGACGACCACTGCGCACTTCGAGTTTGCCCATCACGCTATCGAATTCGTCTCGGTCGATGCGAATGGGTCGCCAGGGGTCACGATCCGGAGCCGCCGCGGAGTACGGATGTCCCGAGAAATCTCCCAGGACGGCGATCTGAAAGACGTCTTGCGCCATACGAACGGTCTCGATAAAGCTTGTGTTGGCCACGCATCGACGTTAACTTAGCAGAATTGTCTCAACTTCCCATGCTCGCGGACCGGAAAATGTTGGCGATTTTCCTGAGGTGCGGACGGTAGCTAGGCCGATGACTGAGGGCGCCGTGGTGTCTGCGGGCACCCGGCAGGGAGGATTCCGAGCGTGCAGATTGTTTTGCAGGTACATGCGCAATGGAGCAGCGGCCGAAGGCTGTGGCTGCACCAGAATCAAGAGGCCCGCGTCGGACGTTCGGATTGGGCCGATTTCGCGGTCCCCCATGACCCCAGCCTGGCCGACGTCCACTTCAAGGTGGTTTGCCAACCACGCGACTGTCGGCTGGTCGACCTCAGTCGCTCCCCGGGGACCTATGTCAATGGCGTACGTGTGGTGGAACGGACGCTGGCGCATGGCGACGAAATCCGGGCCGGTCAGACACGTTTCGCAGTCGCTATCGATGTCGGTACTCGAGCAAGGCCACCGGACGCGGTCGCCCTGGGACGATCGTCCCCGCGACCTCGCGTCATACCACACACGTCGAATGCCGACCTCGTCGTCCTGCAGAGCTGGGAGGATGCGCCCGGCCCGGAATGCGTTGTTGACGCACTATCGGCCGTGAGCTGTTCCTATGCGATCGTCAATGATCGCCGGTTGGGACAGACGATCGCACCTCCCCATCTCCCTTGCGTGGACCTGTTGGAGGGGCTTCCCGACGTTGTTCGGTCATATCATTCGCTCTGGCTCTGTCCGCTCCCCAGTTCGTTTGCCACATGCCAATTCCTGCGGCAAACCTGGGGCCGAGACGCCATGTGCATCGTGGCCTCGGACTATCCGCTGACCGACTTGGCAGCCAACCTCCGGCACGCGGCCCCGTCGTACTTGTCACCCGTCTTGTTACGCAAACAACTGCTCACGGCCCCCGCGGTCTTCGTGCAACAGTTGCTGACAGGTGTCCGGGCTGTGGTTGTCGAAGCCGAGGATCCTCAGGGTTGGCTGCTGTTCGCCGATCCCACCACCGCTCGCGCTTATCAGAAACTCTCCTGTCACGAACCACCGGCCGCCTAGCACCGCGACGCGCGACGCCCGCGACACATAGTGACCCGACCAGGGCTGCACGACGAACTCTTCGGCGGACAAGTCGCTTACGAACCGATTCGTATCGTCGTCCGAAAAGGCACGGCTCCCTTTTTCCCGTTCCATCCACCATAATCTGTGTGGGTCGTCATTCCTTCCCACGGGGAGTACATCATGGTCCACGGCTACACGCTTCTTGCACTGACGGTCCTTGTCCTTCCTGCCGGCGCGGCCGATGGCTCTCGGCAAACCGCGCCGGACGAATCTGCGGAGATGCAGAGCCTTTTCAATGGAACCGATCTGTCGGGGTGGGATGGCGACCCGCGACTGTGGTCGGTCCGAGATGGCGTCCTGCGAGGTGAAACGACGGCCGAGAATCCCGCGGAGGGAAACACGTTCCTGATCTGGAAGAAGGGTCTGACAAAAGACTTCGAGCTGCGTCTCTCTTTCCGCTGCAATGCCACAAACAACTCGGGCATCCAATACCGGTCCAAGCAGATCACGGAGAGCCAGGGGAAAAACGCCTGGGTCGTCCGCGGCTATCAGCACGAAATTCGCAATGAACTCACACTGCCCAGTGTGACCGGATTCATTTACGACGAAGGCGGCACACGCGGTCGCATATGCCTCGTCGGCGAAAAGGCCGTCTGGGAACAAGATGGCAAGAAACAAGTCCTCGAGACCCTGATTGACCAGCAGGCCTTCCAGCAACTGTTCAAACTCGACGACTGGAATGAAGTCGTCGTCATCGCCAAGGGACCTCGTATTCAGCACTATCTCAACAACAGACTCATCCTGGACTTCACCGACAATGATCCGCGGCATGCTCTGCGCGAGGGTGTACTGGCCTTGCAGCTGCATGCCGGACCGCCGATGTGGGTGGAGTTCAAGGCCATTCGCATCCAGGTCGCCTTTCGTCCAGACGAAAACGCTCCATGAAGGACCAGGACAAAACCAGAGATCAACTCCTTGCGGAGTTGGCGGATTTGCGGCGACGCCTCGCCGCCACCCAAGCCGAGCCGCCGCATATCCCACCGGTCGACGTGGACCAGCAACCGATCAACCACCGAGACGTCGTGCCCGGGACCGGTCAAGACACTGCGCAGCGAAGACTGGCCGGAGGCGCACGCGATCTGGCAGCAGAGGCGGTCCGGCAATCGGAGCAGCGAATGCGGTTGCACGTCGACCAGACGCCGCTCGCCGTCATCGAATGGAATCTGCAGTTGTGTGTCTCGAAATGGAATCCCGGCGCCGAAAGGATTTTCGGCTATACCGCGGCGGAGGCACTGGCACGCCACTTCACATTCATCCTCCCGCGGCGTTGCGGGACAATATCGATCGCCTGTGGGCCGCGCTCTGCGCCGGAAAGGGGGCGAACGCAGCACGAATGAGAATGTCACCAAGGATGACAGGACGATCCTCTGCGAGTGGTATAACACACCGCTGGTGGACGCCGACGGCCAAGTCGTCGGGTTCGCCTCGTTGGCCGAAGATATCACGGAACGGAAACGGGCCGAAGCGGCCTTGCGGGAAAGCGAGCGAAGACTTGCCACGGTCCTGTCGAACCTGCCAGGTGCCGTCTATCGCTGCAAAGCCGATGCCCACTGGACGATCGAGTTCCTCAGCGACGGCTACCGTGCGCTGACGGGCTGCGATCCATCCCAATTGATTGGCCAGTCGGGGAATTGGCACGCCCAATTCATACACCCTGACGACCGGGCGCGAACTGGAGGCGATGCAGTGCGCCATCGCTCAGAAACAGCATTACCAGGTCGAGTATCGTCTGCGGACTTCCACCGGCCAGGAGAAATGGGTCTGGGAGCAAGGTACGGGAGTCTTTTCGGAAAGCGGAGAATTGCTGGCGATTGAAGGCTTCAGCACCGACATCACGGACCGCAAACAAGCAGAAGCCGCGCTCAGGCTGGCCCATGACGAATTGGAGCAGAGGGTCCACGAGCGCACCGCGGCACTGAACGAGTCCCACCATCGACTGCAACAAGAGATTGAAGAGCGGCGACGGACACTTGACGCCCTGCAGAAAAGCGAAGCCAGGTACAGAGCACTGGTTGAGGAACTCGGGAGAGAACAATTGGCTCTTCGCCGTATGGTGATGGCCAGCGACCATGAGCGTCGCCTGATTACCTATGAACTGCACGACGGCGTTGCTCAACAACTCGCGGCCGCCGTGATCCAACTGCAGTCGATGAAACCTCGCCCGAGCCGGAGATCAGCAGCGACTGAAACTACGTATCAAGAAACCACGTCTCAAGACCTCCTGGACACCTTGCGGAAGGCGTCGGCGGAACTTCGGCTGGTGATGAGTCGGTTGAGGACACCCGTGTTGGATAACTTCGGCCTGGCGGAGGCGATTGAGGACGTCGCCGTCCAATTGCGGTTGATGCCCGGCGCTCCCGAAATCGACTACGAACATGCCGTGCAGTTCCAGCGGTTAGAACCGACGCTGGAGAACTCTCTGTTCCGAATCGCCCAGGAAGCGATGACCAATGCCTGCCGACACAGCCAGAGTCCGAACGTCCGCGTGCGACTCCTGCAGAAGGGGCATGAAATCACTTTGGAAGTCCGTGACTGGGGAATCGGCTTCATTCAGAAGAGGGGGGCGGAAAATCGTTTCGGATTAGACGGTATTCGCGAACGATCCAGGCTGCTGGGAGGCAAACTGCGCATCGCCAGCCAACCGGGCCGAGGGACGATTGTCCGCGTGAAGTTTCCCCTACTGGAACTTCTCGCTCCGCAATAATGGCATCGGCAAGGAAACAGAGACTCTGCATTCAGTCGCACGTCACTGCCGCAGTGACCACGGGCCATTCCTCGTGATGCGTGCAAGATGCGAACGCGCGACTCGTGGTTCCCGCGGTAGCGGCAGGGTAATTCTGCTGTAACAAAATCTCGCGCGTATCGTCTAAAGGGTTGAGGAAAGGGACGCAATGGATCGAGAAACTCAATTCACGACCGTCTTGGAGGCGAACCGGGACCGCATCTATCGCATCTGCTGTTGCTACATCCGCAATGAGGATGAGCGGCAAGACGTGTTTCAAGATGTCTTGCTGCAAATCTGGAAGAGTCTGGACACGTTTGCGAACCGGTCTGCAATCAGCACTTCGATTTTTCGCGTGGCGGTGAACGTCTGTCTGGGGCACTTGCGCCTCGCTCAGCGACGGAACCGCCTGTTCACGCAGGAGGCTGCCGACGCGCCGGACCCGGCGACCGCCGGAGTGCCCGCGACCGACAATCCCCGGCAGAAGGAAAGCGATCTGAGCCACCTTTACGAGTGCATCCAGCGACTGCCTGATTTGGACAAGACCCTGGAAGAAATCAGACTGTCTGGGATTTCGGCGGGGACCTCACCCCGCCCACCGACACAGTTCTCTGCCCCCACGATTTAGAGACTGCGCGGCACGTGCTACAATGCGGCCTGTAGCCGCGCAATTCCTAACCCGCCAAGCACTCGATCGCATGTGGACGCTGCCAAGCGAAGACGGGCACTTCGAATGGGAGAAGAGCAACCAGCCGCCGTCGGAGGTCGACGATCATTTCGGCGCGACGATGGCGCTGCTTGGCGTCGGCGTCGCACCGGACGATTACTCGCATATCTGAGCCGACTGGGAAGTGCGTACGCAATCCGGGCGCTTGCGGCGTGCGGAGATCGCTTGTCGGAAGGCAGTTGACTGTATCTCTCAAGACCTCCAGACCACCAGGAGTCAATCATGGACAGGCGAGAATTCTTCAGGAGGGGCGTCAAGGCCGCCGCCGCGGGCGCCGCTGTTTCCCTCCCCATAAGCACCCTCCAAGCAACCCACTCGCCCGCGGCAACCATTTCCGCCGGCGAATCCGCCACGCCGGCGATTCTCGCCAGCTTCACGGCCGAGGACCACCGGCGGCGCCTCACGCACGTCGGCATCTGCACGCGGAAAATTCGTAAGTGCCTGCGCAAACACCTGGTGACCAATTACCTGCCCGCTCAATGCGTCTACAACATGGGTGAGTATCCCAGCCGCACACCGTGGGAGCCCGGGGAATACGATGAACAGGAATTGGACCGACTAAAGGACCATGGAATTCAATTGATTCATGTGATGGACGAATGGAACGATCGATACGGGCTCTTCGGACGCAACAAACTGACCGCGGTCAATCCGGAGGGATTTCGCCGTTTTGTGGCGATGGTCCATAGTCGCGGCATGAAGATCCTTGCCTATGCATCGAGCGGGTATTTTGTCGGGAGCGATCCGGATTACCGCCAGGAATGGTCGCGACCGGGTGATGCGTTTGGCGGCTGGTGGGACTTGACGCGATGCTCACCGGCCAGTCCCGGTTGGCGCGCTTACTTCCTGCCGCGCATGGTTCAGATCCTGGAAGACTATGAACTCGACGGACTTTATAACGACTGGGGATATGTCCCCAACGCAAACAGGCAAATCAAGGAACCCGCCCAAGACGAGATGGCCGTGTTTGAGGAGACGCCTGCGTATGATGGCGCGATGACCGACCTCCTGTATCTCATCTACTCCGAGGTGAAGCGCCGCGGCGGCATCTACAAGATGCACGCGGATTTCTCCAACCAGCCTCAAACAAACGGACTCCAAGTCTACGACTATCTCTGGGTCGGTGAGGGAGTGAACAACGCAGATGGCCTGCGCGAAGCGGTCAAGAACCACACGCCTTACGTTGTTCCATGTATTCACGGGTCGCTCGCCAAGGTCGAGGGCGAAGGAGATCACTTCTTGCACTCGATTCCTTACCTGCAATTCCCGTTGCTGCAGGGCGGACGGCCTCTTACCGGGGAGCGCGCGGTGGTTCCCATTCCTCGTCTGCCGGGGGTGATAGAAAACGGATTCTACGAAGCGGCCTGGAAATACTACCAGGCGCATCCCAACGGCCCCTACGTTTACGGCGGTTGGGATCCGATTCCGCCGAATACGGAGACGCGGCCTGCTCACGCCCGCTGGCTGAAGCAGTATCTGCCGCTGGTGGAAGACGGAACCTGGGCGTATCTGGAGATCGCCGAGTCGGATCTGTTCGACACGCCTTTGCCGAAAGAGTGCGTGGCTTCGGCTTTCGCCAATCGTGACCTGTACTTGGTGTTGGCGAACTACGGCCAACTGCCTCAACAGGTCGCGACGTCCGACGCGTACGTGCCGGCAGATGACCTCGCGGCCGCACCGGCGAAACAATGGCAACTTCCCAAGCGGTCCCTGCGGATCTTGCGGTATTCCGCGTGAACATGACCCGCAGACAGAAGAGGGAAGCGAAGCATCGGCCTTGGCCGCGTCTTCCCCAGGCTACCGGACTCACCCGCTGATTTGGGCCAGTCGCAGCGACAGGGCAGGGACGGACTCGGAAGTCCGTCCCACGGTTTGAGCATCGGCACAGGGCAATGTGCCAGCGCGCCGACCGGGGTGCCGAGGGGCTCGCGCTGGGCCACAATTTCAGAGATTGAATGGTATCTTCTCATCCTGTGTGCCGTGAATCAAATGAATCGGACAATTGACCGATTCGAGAAATTCATGCGAAGGAAGTCTGTATCGGAAAAGAATCGAAGGGATGTAGGGATGCTTCTGTCGAACGGCATCGACCAGTGACCAGTAAGGCGTTTCGAGGACGAGCATCCGTGGCTTGTTGCTGAGCTGCAACAAAGGCAGCCACTCCACTACCAAATGATCGCCCCCAGATGACGAGCGACTCTTCATCTGGCTGGTTCCCTGTTTTCGAGTGTCGGGTTTCGTGCTGATTCCGTGGTTCCCCTCCCGAGAGAAGGCTACCGCCGAGGACACTGCCTGCGGGCTATCTGCAGGATCTCGTGTTCCGGCAACTGGTGCGCCGCGACCACGGACCGTTGGCTGCGGACGGCGGTCACCTGGCCGTGCTGGACGAGGAAGAAATCGCCCGTCTGCTGGCCGGCCAGACTCGGCTCCCACATCACGGCTGCAGTCGCTCAGCATCGGCTTCATCTTCTTGATCGCCGTATCCTCCTTAATTTTTCCGAGCAGCCACGTGTTGACGTTCTCGCGGCACTGTAGTCCAGATCACCAGGACTTTGCGTGGCGAGCATCACACCCAGGCCGGCTGATCGAGCCCGTTTCAGCAGGCTCTCCATCGGCTCCTTGGTCGCTGGCTTGCTGGTGGCGGGCAAATAGAGATCGGCCTCGTCAAATAACACGACCGCCTGCAGTTCACTGGTGGGCTCCTTGCTGAGCCATCGCGACAACTCCAGCAACAACTGGGCGACCCAGAACTGAATGCTCGCCGAGTCGCCCAGGAACTTGGTGCTGATGACACTCAGACGGGTCTTGCCGTCTCGGCCGGCCGGGCCCAAGCCGAACAAGTCCTCGGCACGCAACGGCTCGCCCTGAGTCGGGAACAGCGGCTGCTTGTTGATCGACAGCGTCTGCAGGGCTTCCAGCAGCGAGTCAAACAGTCTCACATCGAGCACGCCGATGGCACTGAGCAGCGCGTCATCACGCTCGTCGATGTAGTCGATCAGGGCCTTGAGCGTGATCGGTTCGGAGCTCAGTTCCGCCATGAGTTCGATGGCCTTGATCATGATCGAAATCCGCGGCGCGTTCTTTCCGACGGGCTTGTACCCCAGCATTCCTCCCAGGAGGTGAGCCGCCTGCAAGGCCACCTGTCGCCGCTCGGCGGTCTTCATCTGCCCCATTCCATCCGGTGCGACCGACAGAGCGATTGGCCTGCCGTCGGAACAACCCGGTGTGTAAACGGCCACATCCAAAGTCGCACGCAGTCGCCGGTGACGCTCCGCGAGCAGGGGATCTTCTGGAGGGCGATTCGACAACTCATCGCACGCATAGCTGATCAGGTCACCCTTGCGATCGACCAGCAGTGCGGGGACGCCCCGCACCAGCAATTGTTCGATGAGATTCAGCGCCGCCGTTGTCTTACCGCTGCCGGTGCTACCCAAGAACGCCGTATGCATGATCAGGCTGTCGATCGGCATCGACGCGGGTTGCTGCGCTCGATTCCTCGTGTACCCCACCAGCAGCTTCTCGTCCGCGATCGGGGCTGACTCAGCCGACACGGCAGTTGGCTGGGGCTGCAGACCGATCGAGGTGTTCGCCGTCCACCTCGGCTGCCGCCGCAGTTTCCTCACCAGGCCGCTGTGGATGCACGTCCGCCTGCGAAGCCGCTGGCGCGACGGCGGTCGACTCCGGCCGCGGCCGCCGCGCGTCGAGGGCCACGAGTTCCCGCAGCGAGGCAAGACGCGCCAGCGGTTGCGCCCGACGCAGCCACGTCTCGAAGTGGGGCAATTCCTGCTCCCTCAACCGGAACGGCTGGATCGCGGCCATGGTTCGCCAGTCGCTGTCGCGTACGATCACGTAGCTGCCAGCCCGCGCGTACAACTGGGCAAAGAGACGGGCAATGGTCGACCTGGGTGTCTTGGGCTGGTATTCGGCAGACCGAACCACAATGGGTGTGGTGCCCGTTAGCCCATTGGACGCACGCTCGCAACAGACCCTCAATCTGCTTGCCCAGGCTGCCGGCCTGCGGGGCATTGTTGCAGACCCGGGCCAGGCACAGCGGTGCCAGGAAGTCCCCGCGCGGGAAGCGGTGTGCACTTCGATGTCCAGACCATCGGTCTCGGTCGTGTAGCGAAGATCCGTATCCACTTCGTCCGAACACAACTCGATCGATTCCGCCAGCAGATCGACCAACTGCTGATCGTTCTCCAATGGCACCTGTTCGAAGTTGGCGAGAAAGTCGTTCCAGGCCTGATCGAATTCCAGCAGGGACTGTTTCAACTCATGGGTTGGCTGTGACGCGGGAAGTCCTATGCCCTCGTTGTTGTCGGACTCGCTGGGCACGAGTCGTCCGGCCCGCACGCACTGATCACGATAGGCCTTGCAGGCGGTGAGCACGGCGCGGGTGGTCTGCTTTACCTGCTCGCGCAGCAGCCGGTCAGGGATCGGATATGTCGCAAGCTCATCGCTGGCCGGCAGGTCGAAATGATCGAAGAGGTGACTCAAGTGCAATCCCACCACGGCGCGGATCTCGTCCCACGTGCGTCCACCCTGCAAAGTCAGTGGAGCGGGGTCGTTCTCGATCCGATCCAGAGCGGACTTGTCCAGATGCCCGCGCAGTACGTCGTAGTAGTCTTCCAGACAGGCGACGACAATCAGCGCGGAGGGCACCTGAGCGGCGACCTGCGTCAGCCCTTTGATCGCTCGACGAAACTTCTCCTCGGCTCCTTCATAGAGCGCGATATCCTCCAATTGATCGACACACAAGATCAGGGCCGCACCGTGGACGGTCCACATGAGACGGCCCAACCGTTCGATCATCGCCTGGGCGCTTTCATCCCGGTCGAGCGGCGAGACACCTCCCAACCGCTGTCGATCGTGGTCCGACAGCGGCTCGGCGCGCAGATACTTCATGACTCGGCTGCGAATGGCCGGATGGCCGCTTTGCAGGAACAGCATGGCCCGCACCAGGTCGATGGGAGTATCCCGCAGCATCGGATCCCGCACCGCCTCGTCCGCCAGATCCAGCACGAGTTCAGCCCGCTCGCTATTTCCCAACGTATCTTCCTGCAGCCGTCGCACCTGGTGCGGAGCCAGCCGGGCGGATTCGGCCACGGCAGTGGACAGTCGCATCAATCCCGTCGTGTCATCCGGACTGGCCGGTGTCCTGTAGTAAGGTTGATCGAGCGAATCGATCAGCTTCTGGAGGATATAGCGGCTGTAGTTGCCACTGGACGTGGTCATCTGCATGTAGCCGAAATAACCCAGTGCCTGCTGGTGGGCACGCGTTCGGAACGCGCGCATCAAATGCGTCTTGCCACTCCCCGACTCGCCGCGCAACAACAGGATCCTGCCTACCTTGTGCCCCTCGTCCGGCGCCGTGGCCCGCCTCAGCAGCCCTTCGTAAAGCCCTCGCGCATCCGCATAAATCGCCTCCACGTCCAGGAGGTCGGGATACCAGACTTCGGTCGGATAGGCCACGGGTCGGAAGATCTCCGGCCCGTCCACGGCACAGAAGGCCGCGACTCTGGGGTCTGTTTGCATGGCCGCTTTCCTCCACGCTCAAATCGCTCGACGTGGTTTACTACAGAATTTCTCCTCGATCGACTGTGCCCCCATCCTACGTTATCGCCGTGTCACGTCCGCGCTCGGCCGCCAGCTGACCTCGTTCATCGATCCGTTCGTATGAAATGGAACGATGAGTGGGCCAGCCGGATCTCCGACTGACGCACATCGTCCTGATCCATGCCGCTGATCAGATCCGCTCGGCTCAGTGTCAGCAGATCGTCACGGTTCGCGTCAACCAGATGCCGATCGAACGCCTCCCGCGTCATGCCGACCGCCTCGGGCTGTTGCCGATAGCGGTTCCACACGTGAACAATGAACACCTTATGGTCGCCAAACCTGCCACCCGTGGCGGTGCGCCAGCTGCGTGATATGGGCCGCGAACGCTTCCAGGTCGAACGGCGCCGCAGGCTCCACCGGCACGGGGCCGGGGGGGGGGCTGGGAGCCCGCTCCCTGTCTTCCGTTCCCAACCAGTTGCAGATCAGAGCCTCGCGAATTCTGTCCGGGTGTGTACTCGTCGCTCCTGTCGCCCGGGCGGCGAGTGCCTCGCCCGGTTTCTTGCTGGACAATCCCCGCAGCAACGTCACGCCCAGCACCGCGTTTCGCGTAAAGTCCTTGTCCAGCGGCAGGTCGATCGAGTGGCCCGCGGAAAGCTGGAGCCAAGCCAGGGCGTGCAGCACTCGAGCAGGTGTCGGTACCGGTCCGAGCGGCAACTGGTGGTGCTTGGCCAGGATCGCCGCCCGCAACCCGTCGGGCGTTCCCAACCGATCCCACTCCCCCTTCGAACGCGGCTGAATGCCCAGCGCAACCGCGATCAAGTACTTGTTCCGCAGTGTCAGCCACTTGATATTCGGCGGCAACAACTCGACACCCAGAAAACGCAAGGCACACGATCTGCCCCTTTCAGTCAGACGCGGCGGCTTGCCCTGGACATGCCCCTCCGATTGCAGCCTTTCCAACGACGCGTCCAGCCAGTCGTGCCACTGGGCGGCGGGCATCGCCACTCGCTCCGCGAAGTAACGTCTCAACGCCTTCTCCAATTCGGACTTCGCAGGTGGCGTGCCCGCGCCCAGCAGGCGCAGGAGCACAAACTGCTCGAGTCGATTGAGCACTCGAGCCGCATCCTGATCGGTCATGAGAGGGCTTCCTTTCGGTGTCAAGTGGAGCGTTGCGACTCACGCAAGTGCACGGCCTCCCGGATCGCCTGCAGAACCGTCTGCATCCGCGGAACAACATCTTCGGCCAGGAACCGCAGCACGAGGAACCCGTGCTGCTGCAACGCAAAGTCCTTGCGGCGATCGCGCCGATAACGATCGGCGCTGGTGAAATGGTGGTAACCGTCGATCTCCACGGCGATTTTCAGTTGCGAGTTCAACAGGTCGACTGCGGCGGGCTGGTTACCGAACGGAAACCCAGGTTCCGCATTGAGCTGGAAGCGCCCGGTCAGGTCCGCGGTGTGTTCGAGCAACTGGAACAGAAACCGCTCTTGCGCTCTTCCACGGGTCTCTCTCATCTCGCGACAACTCGCTGGACACCTCGCTCGCGTTATCTCCGCCGCTCCCTTCGATCTGCCCACAACAGCCGGAGCGATCAACGATCGACGCTGCGCAGAGGCTGTCCACGAGCGCCGGGGAGGCACCCAACCGCGCCACTTCGGCAAACACCTGCTCCGGCACATCGATCGCGCGCGAAGTGCGCGCGGCAACGGCCTGCCGCACTCGATCTGCGGTCCATCCCCGCACGTGAATAATGTGCTCTCGCACGACTGCCTTGGCAAAACTCTCAGGTGCCCGCTCCACGTAAGCCTGCCAGTCCGCCTCGCTGACGGCGACGGCCAACGACAGCCGGGGCGCACACGTCACCAGGTTGGCCAGCTGCCGGGCAGATTCTTCGAGCCGTACCGCTTTCGGTGAGGGCGCGTCGCCGTTGGGGTGGGGCATGCTCGAACTGTCGAACACAACCAGCAGTGCGGGGGCGGTAGCCGGTGGTATCAACCCGAGCAACTGGCTCAGCGCATCGATGGCACGGGAAGAGTCTTCGGCCCAAGTCATCTGTGTGCGTATCAAATCGTCAGCTGTCAAAGGCTGTCCGCCGGAGCGGCCCAGCAACAGCCAGCGGCAAAGTCGATCCGCACCCACGCCATGTTCGTCCAGACTAGCATGCTCGAAGGCTAATCCCAACTCATGCTGAGTTTTGTCCCGCAAGTAGTCACGCGACATATTGAGAGGCTCGGGTAATCGCTGCCTGAGATAACGCTCTGCGTCCAGGTACAGATCCCGCCCACTCAACACGTTGTGCACCCACTCCCGGAACCAATCCTCAACCGTCCCCCCCGCCACGACAGCCGTGCGGCGGGCACGTCGCACCGTCCACATGCGCCACATGTGCTGCGCCAGCGGAACGTCACCGACCAGCGTAGAGAGGGTCGGCATTCCCTCACCGCGCCGGCGATCGTGCAGATCCGCCAGCCGATTGAAGTCGGCACACTCCTCCATCGCTCGCACTGCAAAATCCATACCCTTCATCAGCCTGATAAGCCGACGCGACACTTCACCAGATTTCCGGTAGGGGAATAACGACTCCAGGCAAAATCACCGGACGCAATTCGTCGCCGTGTGACGCCTCCTCGTACACTCCATCTCGCAGCACCAATTGTGTCACCGAGGGCAGGGCAGGATCGACGATCCAATACTCAGAGGTGCCCGATCGCTCGTAGACACGACGCTTGAGGTGCCGATCGTTCTCCACCGTTGACGGTGACAGGATTTCAATCAACAGATCTGGCGGGCCGATGATCTTGGCGAGCGTGACTCGGGCTTTGGAATCCTTGAGCAGCACAACCAAGTCAGGTTGCACAATATCATGGTCACTCAATTGCACATCGACCGGAGCGGCAAAGATCAAACCCAGTCCGGCCAGCTCAACCTGCGTGTAAAGGTGGTGCTGCAGACGTTTGGAGACCGTTTGATGATAGGTGCTCGGCGCGGGATTCATGTAGTGATCTCCATCGACAATCTCGTGACGCTTCCCATCGTCCGGATAGAGCACATAATCCGCATATCCGAGCTTCAGAGCGGGCTTCTTCGTAACAGACATGCTCGTTCCTCCCATCGTGTGCGCTATTATACCGAGCAGACGGCTTGGGTGGAGGCGGGAGGCGGCAGGCGGCAGGCGGGAGGCGGGAGGCGGGAGGCGGGAGATAGCGTCTGCAGCCGATCGCCGCGCGAGCCCAGTCTGCATGCACGGCGAACACCCGTGGGCCGGAAGGCGCTCGAATCTTCGTCGGCGGCAGTCCAAGGCCACCGCCAGGTCGTCTCAGCGAGCAGCCCGCATGTCTGCAAGTGACTCCTCCGCAACGCGGGGCTTTGTTTACCGGTTGCCTGACGCGGCGAAGACGCCCAGCGTCTTGCGACACCGCGCGTTGGATTGATACAGCGTTTTGACTGGCGTCTTTCCGTAATCCACGCCCCATTGAAATCGATTCTGACTCGCCTTATGGTTGACTTGCTCGCGTGCTCACGGTTTGTCGTGCAGTACCCATCCGTTCCGCCTCGCCAGCTCGACAAGGAGTATCTCGATGCGTATGAGCGCTTGTATGATGGTCTCCCTCGTGTCGCTCGTCTTCAGCCTGCACGTCCAGGCTCAAACGCCGCCGCCAGGCAGCTTCAACGGGCTCGACACGCACCTGGGGAACTTGTACCGGATGTCCACCGCCCAAACGCGTTCGATCTGCCCGGAAAACTTCACCGGCGAGAAGGGGCAGGCCGGCATGTCGACCGATGGCCCCGCGCTGCCCGCGGCGCGAGATCTGGGACAGGGCTGGAAGGTTTCACCGTACGTGCGAGTCCCGGCAAGATCCACGTTCACGCTGGGCGAAATCAACGGCTCAGGCGCGATTCAGCAGATCTGGATGACTCCGGCCCCCATCGACAAGACGCGGCATTTCATTCTGCGGTTCTATTGGGACGGCGAGATCCGAACCGTCGATCGAGGTGCCGATGGGTGACTTCTTCGCCTGTGGCTGGGGCAGCTACTGCCAGATCAACTCGCTGCCCGTGTGCGTCAATCCCGGGCAGCGCATTCAACTGCTACTGGACGATGCCCTTCCGCAAGGGCGCCAAGGTCACGCTGGAAAACCTCGATGACAACCAGATGACCATTTACTACCAAATCAACTACACGTTGACCGATGTGCCCGAGGACGCGGCGTACCTGCACGCGCAGTTCCGCCGCGTGCCGAAACTGGCTGTCAAGACGCCGTACACGATCCTGGATGGCGTCCGCGGCCGCGGGCAGTACGTCGGTACGTACATGGCCTGGGAGGTCCGCAGCCCGGGTTGGTGGGGCGAAGGCGAGATCAAGTTCTTCCTGGATGGCGATCAGGAATTCCCCACGATCTGCGGTACGGGCACCGAGGACTACTTCTGCGGCTCGTACAACTTCGAGAACCGCGAAAAGAAGCTGTATCAGATGTTCAGCACACCCCACTCGGGCCTGGCCCAGGTCCTGCCTCCCGACGTCATCTATTTGCCTGGCCAGCGATTCGGACTGTACCGCTGGCACATTGCCGACCCCATCCGCTTCGAACAGGATTTGAAAGTGACCATCCAAGCTCTCGGCTGGATGCAGGACAAGTCCGGCCGTTACCTGCCGTTGGAAGACGATATTGCGTCCGTGGCGTTCTGGTATCAGTCCGAACCGCATGCGAAGTTCCCCGCCTTGCCGCGACCGGAGGAACTGACGATCAAACCCATCCAGGTCGAAATGTCGAAGTGAGTTCACGGCGCACGGTCAACGGTGCACGAGCACAATCCAAGACTATCGGGTCTTCCTGGTAGTCAGAACCTTTGTGCCAGTCCCCGTTCTATTCAGTCGCCTTGGAACTCGCCCGCCTCAATTCGGCGGCGTCCTTCTGGGCAGGCATCGATCAGCGGGCAGGCGGGGCATGCCGGCCGGCGGGCGTGGCAGACGCGCCGGCCGTGGCGGATCAGCAGGACATGGAACTCCAGCACATGCCGCGCCGGAACCAGTCGGGCGAGCAGATCGTGTGCTTTCTCGGCTGACGTTTGGCGCGAGATCAGCGCGAGGCGAACGCTCAGCCGATGGACGTGCGTATCAACCGGCAGTACGGGCTGACGACATGCGAATAGCAGCACACAGGCCGCCGTCTTCGGGCCGACGCCGGGGAAACTGCGCAGATAGGCCAGCGCCTCGGCGGGCGGCTGAGAACGGAGGAATTCCAGCGACAGGCTGCCCTGCCGCTTCTGCACGGCTTGCAGAATCCGCTTGATCCGCACGGCCTTCTGCTGCTGGAGCCCGGCCGGCCGAATCGCGTCGGCAATCGTAGCGAACCGCGCCCGCCGCACCGCATCCCAGGTCGGAAGTCGGCGGACCAATTGGTCGAACGCCGCGCCGCTATTGGCATCTGTCGTGTTCTGAGAGAGCAACGCCGCGATCAGTTCGTTCAATACCGACATTGGCTCCGGAAAATCGACTCGGCCATAGACTCGCCGCAACCGACGGCACAGTTCCGAGATTGAAATTCGTTCCGCTCTGTCCTGCCGCGACGACATCGGTGCATCCATCCGGGGCTCAGCCGCAGTATCACGGTCGCCATTCTAGCCAGTTCGCCCGTGAGGCAACACGGGTGCACAGGGCCAAGATCAGACCAAGAAGACCGAGAACAGACACGCTGATTTTTTCCCGCCTGCAACATGCTTCCTGCTTCCTCGCAGCCACGCTGCCAAGTGACGCCCTTCCTGTCAATCTTGTCCGTCCCGTCTGCCATTGCCTCAACCGACTGCTACACTGGCAGGCATCATTCCCGGTGCGAATCCGAATGGGACAGGAGCACGACACGATGTACAGATGCCCAGGATCGGAAGGTTCGCTCCCCACTCGAGCTGCCGTTCTGGCGACGATTGTCTGCGTCTCTGCTTCGTACGCGCAGGAGGCAAGTATTACGGTCCAGGCCGACCAGCCCGGTCACCGCATCTCTCGTTACCTGACCGGCGCATGTATCGAGGACGTGAATCACGAAATCTACGGCGGCATCTACAGCCAGATGGTGTTCGGTGAGAGTTTTCAGGAGCCGCCTCCGTCCACGCCGCCAAAAGGGTTTCAGCTGAGAGGCGGACGATGGTCGGTCGAGAACGGCGTGCTCAGCGGCAGCGCGGGAGACGGTCCGATACTCGTGAGTGAGCTGCCTTCCTTTGACGACGGGGAAATCCGCGTGGAACTCCGACTGCCGGATCGAAAGCCAGGCAACGCCGGACTGATCGTGCGATTGGGCAACCCGGGCGTCGGGGCGAACAACTTTGACGGATACGAAGTCGCGCTCGATGCAGCAGCACAGATCGTGCGACTGGGACGGCATTGCCACGACTGGCAACTCATCCAGGACGTGCCCTGTGAAGTGCCTGACGATCGCTGGATTCTGTTGGCCGTGAGACTCCGTGGTTCGACCATCGAAGTGCTGGTAGACGGTCGCCCCTTGATTCAGCACGATGACGGATCGTCGGCCATCTTGACGGGCACCGTGGGCCTGCGCCAGTGGCAGCGTGAAGCACGCTATCGACAACTGCAGGTAACGACCGGGCAACAGGAGACGCGATTAGCTTTCGAACGACCTGCCGATGAGGGCGCGGAAATCAGTGGCATGTGGCGATTGGTTCGCCGGGGAACCGCCGCTGGCGGTTGTTCACTTGACAGGCATCAACCATTGCTGGGTAGCCAGAGTCAACGCCTGACGTTGACCGGTGGAGAAGGAGAACTGGGCATTGAGAATCAGGGACTTGGTCGCGAAGGGATGTCTCTTCTCGGTGGCCAGCCCTACGAAGGCCTGTTGTGGGCGCGCGGATGAGCCTGCGAGCGTGTGGGTCGCACTGGAGAGTCACGATGGCGCGCAGGTCCACGCAGAACAGCAACTGGCCGTGGCGGCCGGAGACTGGCAGCGGCTGGAATTCACACTGATCCCATCGTCTCCAGAAACCAGGGGCCGATTCGCCATCACGCTCAGGAAGCCGGGGTCGGTCGTGTTGGGCCATGCCTTCCTGCAGCCGGGGGCCGCAGGTCGTTTCGCAGGACTGCCCGTGCGTCGGGACGTGGCCGAAGCACTGCAGGACCAAGGTATCACGGTGCTCCGCTATGGCGGCTCGATGATCAACCATCCGGAGTATCGCTGGAAGAAGATGATCGGCCCGCGCGACCGCCGCCCGCCGTACTCCGGTACGTGGTACCCGTATTCGACGAATGGCTGGGGCATTGTGGACTTCCTCAATTTCTGCGAGGCCGCTGGTTTTCTCGCCATTCCGGCCTTCAACATGGGCGAGACACCACAGGACATGGCCGACTTTGTGCAGTATGTGAACGGACCCGCCGAAAGTCCTTGGGGTCGGCGGCGTGTGGCGGACGGTCATCCGCAAACGTACGCGCTGCGCTATCTCGAACTCGGGAATGAAGAGCGAGTGGACGAGGCGTACGCGGAGAAATTCGAGGCGCTGGCCACGGCCATCTGGGCAGCGGACCCCCACATCACGCTCGTGGTCGGCGATTTTGTCTACGGGCAACGCATTGACGATCCGCAGCAGTTCCAGGGTGCGGCTGCAGGGATCACGAATCTGGCCGGACAGCGACGAATTCTTCAACTCGCCAAGAAGTACAACCGGGAAGTCTGGTTCGACCTCCATGTGGGCACCGACGGCCCGCGCCCGGACGGAAGCTTTGATGGCATGTTCTCCTTCCTGGATGCGCTCGCCGCCGTATCGGAAGGAGCAAGGCACCGCGTGGTCGTATTCGAGTTCAACGCCGGCAATCATTGTCACCGCCGGGCGCTGGCCAATGCCTTGGCTATCCAAGCCATCGAGCGCGACGGACGCATTCCGGTAGCCACATCGGCGAATTGCCTGCAACCCGATGGCCATAACGACAACGGCTGGGACCAAGGGCTGCTGTTCCTCAACCCACACCAAGTCTGGCTGCAACCTCCCGGCTGGGTGACACGCATGATCTCGCGCAACTACCAACCGCTGTACATTCCTGCCAGCGTCGCAGGGGCACCCGATCTTGACGTCAGTGCGAAGCGCAGCGAGGACGGTCGGACACTTGTCTTGCAGGTCGTAAATGTCGCGGACCATCGTCAATCCGTTCGGATCAACTTGGAGGGATTCCAGCCCTCGAAATCGACCGCACTGGTCGAGGAATTGGCCGGGTCGCTCGACGCGCGCAACACGGCTGAGGAGAAGACGCATATCGCACCGCGATCGGAACTGTGGCAGCATGCCGCCACCCAAGGAACACCATCCCGGTCGTTCCCCGCATACTCGTTCACCGTGATTCGCTTTGAGTGACCTTCGCGGTGTGGACTGAATTCCGTTGTCGATGTGCCGTGGGCCCGCGTCGCAGGAACCGGATCTGGGTGTACGAAACCGACTACTCCGTCCTGGGAAACCACAAGTAACGCCAATCGCCGGCTGGCAACGTGAGTTCGACCGTACCGTTCGTCACCGCCATCGTTGCCCGCGTCAAGCCGTCGAGCACCTGTCCGGGCTTAGCGAGGCCAAGCGCTTGCCAATTCGGTTGCAGTTCCGCTCGGACTTCCTGGCGGCCGAGGTTGGAGACGATCACCAGCGCGCCGTGGCGCGGATGCCGGTACAGCGACGCGATCCAATGCGGGGGCAGGCCCTCGATGGGACGCTCGGGCCCGAAGTACGGCAGGAAGCGCGCCTCGCGGCGGCCGAAGTCTTCGGCCAGACGCCAGATCGAGCCGGCCAGCACCGCTTCGCTGTCGCCAGGGTCCACCGGGATCTCATCCTGCCGGAATCGCGCCAGAACATCGTGCGGCAGGCTCACCGCCAGTGATTTGTGGAAACTCCCCAGCTTGTACGACAACATGTCACACGGCACGCCCCAGTTCACACCCATGAACTCCGTACGAAACCGATCCAACGGGATCGCATCGGTCGGCGTGTCGGCCGCCGAAAGCTGCTCGCCGGTCCAGTAACTGGTCGAGAAGGCTAGAGCACCAGGGTTCATGCAGTCGAACACGTGGCTGTCGATGATGCCGTCCGCTTTCTTACTCTTCACGACCGCGTAAAGCCGGCGGAACGTATCTCGAACTGCGAACACCGGGTAAACCGGGACCACCGTGCCGTCCCGGCGTTGGGCCTCGCATCCGTGCAAGGCGTTCCGGCACGGAAACGGCATGTTGGTGCTGTCGACGTATACGCCGTCGATGTCGAACTCGTCGATCATCCGGCTCACGTGATCCGCCAGTGCATCTTGCCAGATACTCCTCAGACAGACCGAACTGACCAACTGCGGCTTCGTTTTGGGATATTTATCGGCGTTAGACGATACGGGAAACACGACAACTTCATCCCGCACTTGGGCGTACTCAGGAGCCTTTTCCGAAATCTGATAGCCAAGGTACGGGATAACACGAATGCCCCGGGCGTGGCAGGCACGGACCAGCGACTTGAAGTCCTCCGCCCGCTCCAGCGGCCAGGGATACGCCAGCGCGGGGGTCCAATTCCACGCGATCAGCGTCCGCACGCCCAGTTCCTGCAAGCGGTCCAGAGCGGGCTTGCCGAGGAACTCGCGACCATTCAACAGATCGTAGTCGTCACCGTACCAAGGGCAGCTGCCGAAGCGACTCTCCCAACCGTCCTGGCCCCATGGCTTGAGCGGCGTCGCTTGCAGAGCAAAGACATACTCCAGCGGCCGCTCGGGCGATAGAGCTGTCGGCTGGCCAATGATGCGAATCCGCAGCTTCACTTCCTCGGCACCGGGAATCACCTCGATGACCTTGTTGGGATCGTCCGTCGAGAAATTGTTCTCCGACTCACACATCCAAGCGAGCCCCCGGACTTCGTCGCCCAGCCAGACAATCGGATGAAAACGGAGCGCCATGGCCTGGATGAGTTCGCCCGAAACCCCGCCAACACCCCACGTCGTCGGCCAGGTGTAGAGATACCGGGCATGCTCCCGTTTGACGGGGATTTCCAGCACGAGCGACTCGACTCTCGACAGGTGCCGATGCCGTGAGCGCACAGGCGGTTCGCAGAAACCCGTCGTATTCGATGCTCGTAACGACGTGCGCTGCGAGCGGGCCGTCCGACGCAGTTCGTTCGAGAGTCACTTGGCCGGGCGTTGGCTGGCGAATCGCAGGCGCCAAGCCCGACCACGACACCTGCTTGCCATCGACTACCGCCCGGAGACTCACGGGTCCAGCTAACAGCGGAGCGTCGCGACTGACAATCTGTCGAGGAAGCGTCAGTTCTCCCAGCCGATAGGTCCGTCCCCACACGCCCAGGACCGCAGAATCGTCGTCGTTAACGACCTCCACGGGCGTGTAAGGCGGAAGCACCGCGTCCGTCGCGCCGATTTTCTTGCCGAACCAATCGGGCGGCGGCAGAATATCGAACTCCTTTTCGATCGACAGAAGCGGCTTGCCCGTGGCGTCGCGAGCCGTGGCCGCCAGAAGGTACGTGCCGCTGCCACATTGGTCCATCGGAATCGCCGCGTCGGCCACAGCCCGCTCGGAATCGGGCCGAGTCGGGGTCAGTGCGGCGGAGAAGTGACAGCGGGGGCGCGTGTCGCCCTGGAGCGTCAATGCGCACTCGACGCGGCTTCCTGCCGGGACCGCCAGACTCGTGAACAAGGCGTGGAAACCCAGCACGCCCTTGGTGAAACGAGGGGTCAGCGAAACCCGCGCCGGCGAGTCGACGAGGGGAACCGCCGGGGATAGCGCACCACGAATCTCGCGCTCGGCGAGCGCCCGGTTGTAGAGGCGCACTTCGTCTATGACACCCTGGAAGTATCCAGCCGACCACCCGCCGATGAATCGGCCCGCCCCGTTCGTAGGTGTGATCGGTAGAGACAGTCTTCCTGTTTCGCAGAGGACGCCGTCGACGTAGAGATAGTAGCAGGGCTGCTCGAAGACGATTGCCAGGTGTCGCCAACTGCCGTCAAACGCGAGGCTGGAACTGAAGCTCTCGTAGTCCGAGTCGTTGCCGTGACCAACGTGCAGGGCACCTCGATCCAGTTCCACGGTGATGTTGCGGTGGACGGCCAAACCGGCGACATCTCCAAAGACGAGCCGGTCGCGGCCCTCGTCGGATGTGGTCCGAACCCAGGCCATGAACGTGGTATCGCCCTCAAGGTTCAGCCCTTGAGGCTCGGCGATCTCCACCAACGCGTCGACCCCGTTGAACTCCAACGCGGCGCCTTGGCGTCCTGCCACCCATCGCGCCGCCCCGCACGTGGCCAGGGTGACCGCCCGTGGACGCGTCGTGAACTTCGCGGCCCTGCCCCTCGTCGAAGCTCCAAGACCCCACCAGCCCCCGCTCGGTCTGGGACCAGACCGGTGCCGGTAATGCGATCGCGATCAGCACCACAACGAGCCGTTTCATGATCGTTACTCCGCTTCGTTCCCTGCGCTCACTCCGCCCCGCCACAACCAACCCAGCGTCCGCCTCCGCGGGAAGAGAGGTAGGACTCGTCTGTCATGGCGAAGACATGTACCCTATCGCGCCCGTGGCCCAACCGCACCAAGATCGATGGTTCTCCACCCAAGCGGAAAGGCGGGCGATTCCGGTTTCACGGTGAAGTCGCCGTTCTCAGGATCAACAAACAGCGGGTCCGCCACGAGGGAATGTTGATCGAGTCCCTTGGCCTTCCACTCATCGAACGTGAACGCGCAGAACTTCACGGGCCTGCCCGTCGCGTCGAAGTAAAGATTGTTGTCCATGATGATGCTGTAATCGACCCAGTCATCGCGTTCGAACAATGTGCCTGTCTTCCAATAGAAGATATTGTGGAAGAACACGCCGGTCTGGTGGATCTTGGTCTTGTCTGCCGGCACGTCACCGATGCGGTACATCTGGGTCTTGGTCGCGAGCGCAAAGACGTTGTTCAACACGAGGTTCCCGAGGACGTTGAAATTGCACATGAACGACGCAAACTCGCAGTTGTGCACGACATTGTTCTCGACCAGGATGCCAATGCTCGCGTTGTCGAGCACGATGCCGCTGCCCCCGCCGCCGATGTGATGCACGTAGTTGTTGCGAATGACCGTGCCCGGCTGTACGCCCAACGCATAGATGGCACCATGCGTGCCCAACGCGCTCGTACCCAAATCATGCACGTGATTGAACTCGACGCGATTGTCGCGCGCGCGATTCGGCGGCAGGTAGCCCCAGTTCCAGCCCACGGAAACGGCCCATTGAAACGCGCCGTGGATCTCGTTGTGTGCAACCGTATTGCCGCTGCTCTGCCCGACCCAAATCGCCGGCGCACCGAGATAGACGTGGTCGCCGTCGCGAAGTTGGCAGTCTGTGACGGTCACGCGCGACGTTTCCTCCACGTCCGTGGAGACGATTTTCGGGCTGCCCACGCGAATCCCGCCCGCGCCAAGGTCAAAGAAATGGCTCCGCTCAATCGCGATGTCCCGGCACCCGATCTGCCAATCCATCGCCCACGCGCCTGTGTGCGCAACTTCGCATCCCCTGAACACGACGTCTCTCGCCCCATTCGCCAAGATGCCCGCCGGCACCTCGATCTGCGATTGCGAGTTCGAATCGCCCTCGGGCCATCCCTGAAATAGCGGCTCATTCGGCTGCTGGTCGATCGCCGCCTGCGGATAGCTGTATCCCAGCGTGTCGTGGAGCGTCCAGTCGGAACAGTGGAAACTCAATCCCTCAAACACTAAATGCTCAATGAACTGGCCTTTCGCGGCATCCCCCTCGAACCGAACCCAATGGCGCGTGACCGGCGCAACCACTTCGGCCTTCTCCATGTTCTCGCCGGGCTGGGCCCAATACGTCAACACGCCTGTGCCGCGATCGAGATACCACTGTCCCGGTGCCAACAAACCCTCCCGCACGTTCTCGACGTACCATCCCTTGTTCCAGTCGAGTGGACGAAAAGCATCTCCCGTAAACGTAACGGTGCGCGACTCGTCGTCGATGGACGCGATCCGCAGTCTCGCATCGGTCCAGAACTGCAGAACGACCACCTCGACGTCGTTGAGATTCGACCACTCCGAATGGATCTCGCCCGCGTTGAATTTGAATGACCGTTTCGGCGGCATCCCGCCGCCCGCCATTTTGTAGTACCCCTCCTGCGGCAACTTCGTCCGCGGACGCCGCTGTCCGTTCACGAACAACTGCCGGAAATACCACGTCCCCGCCTTCACTTCCGGGATCTCGGCCCTCCACAGGTCCCCCGTGACGCGACTCCACCCCACAATCGTGCGCCCGCCGCGAAAAACCGGCCGTTCGCCGGATTTGGCGATGTAGCGCACCGGATGCTCCACCGTGCCGGAATCCTCCGGCGCAAACACTATCGGCATCGCGAGATCATACGTCCCACCGCCAATGACAACGGAAATGCCGTTCTTCGCCGACGGTTTCGCTGCCCGCACTGCATCTCGAGCCCGCTCCAACGTGGCAAACGGCGCAGCCTCTGTGCCCGTATTCACGTCGCGGCCCGTCGGCGCAACGTAAAATGTCTCTCCCGCGCACACGGAATTCAGAACCGTCACAGCGATTATGGCCAAACAAATCATGCGTCGCATCACTTACTTCTCCCAAACTGCCACGACGACATCGTTGTATCCATCCGGGCTCCAACGTATAAAAGTCAGAATTGGCGGGCAGACGACGCAACCGTGGCAACGCGGTAACTCCGCCAATTCCGGATTCTGCACCTCTCCGCCCTGACGTATTTCCACGGTCGCCATTGTACGCCGTTCACACTTGAGGGAACACAACAACAAAAGCGAGATGCACATGGCAATGATCAAGCGATTGAGCGTATGGATGTCGGCGGTGGCGTGCCTGGCGGCCGTGACAGGCGCCCGGGCGGCCGAGCCCAGTTATGTGTGGTGGGAAGGAGAGACGACCACCGAGACGAACTTTCCCAGGCAATCGGGGTTGTCGGCCGACACGTTCGCGAACATCCGGAACGAGGTCCTTTCCGGAGGCGACTGGCTGACCAACGGCGAGAACCGCGCGCCCGGCGAGGCCGAGCCGTTTGCGAAGTATCGCGTGACCGTGCCGGCCGACGGGACGTACCAGCTCTACACGCGAAAGTTCTGGAAACATGGGCCGTTCCGCTGGCGCTTTGGCGAGGGCGAGTGGCGAACGTGCGGCGGCGATGTGGCCCTGCTCGACAGTACGCCGATCCGCCAGTTCCTGGAGGCCAACTGGGTGAGACTTGGTGAGGTGAAACTGGATGCGGGAGACCAGACGTTCGAGCTGCGTCTGCTGGCGAAAGAGGGACAGGGCAAGGTGGCTGCATTCGACGCGTTTGTCCTGATACAGTCGCCGTTTGTGCCGCGGGGCAAGCTGAAGCCCGATAGCAAGTCCAGGCAGGCCGCCGATGGGTTCTGGGCATTTGAGCCCGATGGGGACACGTTCGAGCATCAGGACTTGGATCTGCGCTCGCTGAACGAGCCGCAGGCCGGTGTTGCAGGGCATGTGCGGCGCGAGGGCGGGCGCTTTGTGTTCGGCGACGGCCGGCCAGCGCGGTTCTGGGCAGTGCAGGCGGACACGATGCAGCTGGACAATGCATCGGTGGACTTCCTCGCACGGCGACTGGCGAAGGCGGGCGTGAACCTGGTGCGCATGGAGGCGAACATCCGCGACGGCTCATCGGCCGACCCGATGGCCGTGAGCCGCGAGAAGCTGGACCGCCTGCACTACGTGATCGCGGCGCTCAAACGTGAGGGCATCTACACCTATCTCGGGCATAACTTCTGGGGTACGTCCTTTACCGCGAAGGACAGCTACGGCATTCCGGGTTTCCACGATGGCGACAAGGGCGCGGCGCTGCTGATCTTCAGCCCTCGGATGCAGGAGATCTACAAGGCCTGGGCGAAGGCCCAGCTCACCGCGGTGAATCCGTACACGGACGTGCCGCTGGCGAAGGAGCCTGCGCTGGCGGTGTACGAGGTACAGAACGAGGACAGCTACTTCTGGTGGTCATTCGACTGGAACCTGAAAGACCCGGAGAAACTGGCGTCGCTGGAGGTGGAGTATGGCAAGTGGCTCACTAATCGCTACGGAACACTGGAGAAGGCACTTGCGGCGTGGGGGCAACGGGATAACCGCGATCGGCCTCAGGAGGGGCGGGCAGCGTTTCTTAACACCTATCAGCTGACCGGAGGCGGCATAGCGCAGGCGCCGGCGACACGCAAGCGGGCGAGCGATCAGCTCCGGTTCCTGGTGGAGCACCAGCGGGCGTTCTACGCGGGCATGGCGCAGTACCTGCACGACGACCTGGGACTTCAGTCGCTGGTCTCGGCGAGCAACTGGAAGACGGCCGATGCACGTGTGCTCGATTCGTTGGAACGCTACACCTACATGGCGGCCGATGTGCTCTGCGATAACAACTATTTCGTGCCGCCGTACCAGTCCAAGCGGCAGCATTTCTACGCCGTCGATGCCGGCGAGGTGTATACCGACCGGCCAGGCCTGCTGGAGCCGCAGAATCTGCCTATCCAGCTTTTCGCGATGGCGGATCGGCCACATATGGTGACCGAGATGATGTGGGAGCGGCCCAACCGCTACCGGGCGGAGTTCCCGTTCCTGGCGGCGACGTATGGGGCGCTGCAAGGGATGGACGGATGGGTGTTCTTCGCGGTCGGCGGGCCGGGGTGGGAGAGTTCGCCCAAGGTGTGGTCGGTGATGAGCCCGGCAGTGTTCGGTCAGTTCCCGGCGTTGGCGCTGATGTACCGGCGCGGGGACGTGCGCGAGGCCGACCGCGTCGTGTTTGATGTGCTGGACATGGACGAACAGTGCAACTTCAAGGGAGCGGCGGCCCTTCAGGTGCAGGCGTTGGATGAGTTCCGAAAGAAGGAAGTGCCCGCCGGCGGCGTGCTGGCCGGGCAGAGCGTGCCGGCGATCGACCCGCTGGCCTTCTATGTGGGGCGCGTAGAGCGGTCGTTTGCCGCTAAACCCACTGAGGCAATGGCCCGGGAACTCAGCCCCTTCATCAACCGTCAGGACAAGACGATTCGCAGTGTGACTGACGAACTAAACTGGGACTATGGCCAGGGCTTCATCACGCTGAAGACGCCGCGAAGCCAGGGCATGGCCGGGTTCGTGGCCAAGGCCGGGCGCGTGGATCTGGGCGATGTGGTGATCGAGTCGGGCAACGACTACGCGGTGATCGTGGTCGTGGCACTGGATGATCAGCCCCTGGCGAGTTCGCAGCGCATCCTGATCCAGGCGATGACCGATGACCAGTTCTATGGCTGGAAGACCGAGCCACAGGCCAAGGGTCAGAAGATCGTGTCGCTGGGCGGCTATCCGCTGAATGTCCGCAAGATCGACGCCAAGGTGACGTTCAAGAACAACACTGGAGCCCGGCGTGCGTTGGTTCTGGACGGGAATGCCAACCCCACGGAACAGACCGCGGCGCTGCAGCGCGACGGCTCATCGGTGACGCTGTCGTTGCCAGCCGACGCAATCTACACGATCGTGGAATAGCGCCACGGCCGACAAGAAAATGGGGAGTCGTACACATCTCACGACAGATTGAACAGACTGGGGAGGTTACCGAGGAGCTGAGTTCCAGAAGATCACTGTGTTTCATGGACTGTCCGGGTGGTAACGGCATAGATGTTGGCGCTGCGGAGGAAGATCCGGAGCTGGACGGTCCGTCCGGCAAGCTGGCGTGCGGAGGTATCGCCCCATTTCAGCGGGATGTCGCTCCGGTCTTCGTTACGAAGGATGCACTTCTCCGCCTCAAACCCCGGGACGGCGTTTCCATTTTCGTCCAGCACCGCAACCATTACTGCGGAAACACCTCCAGCACGTTGAAGTCGCGTTCCGGGCGTTCCCAGTGCAGGCCGTCGCGGCTGGTCCACCACTGCTGAGCATCCCGTTCGTGGTACGTAAGGCCGCAGGACGCCGTAAGGATACGACAAGCAACGCATGCGCCGTCGGCAAGTTGGACAATCTGGAAGTGCCAACACCATGTTCGGAGGCTAATCTGCCCAAACCTGCTGTGACGCGGCTTCGGGTAATCGTCGAACCGCACGCGGAGGTCCCGACGTGCCTGACACCACCACCTCACCCGCCAAAGAGGTTGGCTCTGACGGCCGACGTTACGTGGTCTTTTCCGCAGGCACTCGTGTCAGCAAGGACGTGCTGGAAAGGCCATTCACCTGAGCCGTCGAGCGCCAAACGGCTGTTCATGAACCCCAGCTTCCACGAGTTGATAGCAATTTGATTTATGACATGGCAAAATGGGACTCACCCATAGTGAGTTAGGGTCGAATGCCACTGCCGGGGTAGCTCTGGCGTTAATCGAACGATTTCTGACGCGGGCCTTCTGCGGAGCTTAGTTTATCCGGGAATGCCAGCGGTGTGTCACGCCGCCGCATCCAGCAAATCACAGTTTCGAGCGGCGGGTAGACTCACCGCCGCACTTTGGAAATGCTCTGGAACTAGCGTCGGTGTTTCACGCCGACGCTAGTTAGCGAAGAGAAGCTTGGGGGCATCGGCTTTCCTCTCGCACTTGCTTGACCCGAAAGCACTCAGTTCAGCCAATGTAAAACGCGCCAAGAAAAACGATGGCCCCTGGGAGGCGAAATGCGAGTTTGAGCTCCGCTAGGCGTTCCGTATCAGGGAATTCTCGTTGTACGCTTGGGTGCACACAGTACACTCGTCGTGCCTCCAACTCTTTTCCATAGTTGCAAACCATGAAACCAAATTTATTACGTGGGTTCTATCTGCTCGTATTCGCTATGAATTTGGCTGTTCCTATCAACCGGGCAGTGGCTGAGTCGGATGATCTTTGTGCTGAGTGCCTTCCTCATACTGATCCGGGGAACTTGGGACAGTGGCAGGTGCAGGATGCGTTTAGCGATGAGTTCAATGACGATACGCTCTCAAGTATTTGGCATGTGCAGGGCCAAGATGATGGGCAAGGTCCGTATTACAACCGTAACAAAGGAAGAAACTCACAGTTTATCCCAGAAGCGATCTCTGAGAGTGAGGGAATGCTCAGGATCAAGTCCGACTGGAATCCGAACTTCGCATTCGCCGAGGGATACGGAGTTCCCCCGATCACGACCGGTGCGCTGATCACCAAGGAACTCCTAAAATACGGCTACATGGAAATCAGATGTCGTGTCGGCAAGAGCCCGATGTCCGGCGCATTCTGGGCTGTGGGCAATGGCCTAGGGAATGGCAATCGGGGAGAGCTGGATGTATTTGAACACGTCGGGCAAAGCTGGGACGCTCAGAAGGACAATGCGGACATCTCGACGACCATGCAGATGTCGATTCACAACTGGAATCGAGCGATCAATGAAAATCTTGCCAATCGAAGGCACTGGACGCAGAAGCACTCGCTGGGGTTTGACGTCACCGATGGGATGCATGTCTATGCTGCTGACTGGACGGAAAACTACATCAAGTTCTATGTGGACGGAACTTTGGTTCGCACCTTGACCAAAGAAGAAGCTGACGGTATTAAACTGAACGGGCTCGGCGGTTGGGTCATCGACCACGGCCTGCGGGTGTGGATCGATTGTGAGCTATTCGATTGGGAGGGCCGAGTCTCTGAGCTAAATGCTGACATGTTTGGCGCCGAGGCCGTCTTTGAAGTGGACTATGTTCGTGTTTGGAAACGGGGGACGGGCGGCAAGCACCATCAAGACGGACATGGAGCAAACCTAGTTAAGAACGGGAACTTTGCGACGAATCTGGATGGATGGAAGACACAGGGAGCGGTTGCCATTCAGGATGTTTCCAAATGGAAGTATTGGAAAGACAACAATCCTTCCCAGGACCCCAACGCAATGCAAATAGGTGCGGGCGGTTCTGGGGCCGCGACTCAAGTGATTTCGGTCGAACCAAATACCAAGTACCTCCTCACGGCGTACCTCCGAACTCCGGCAACCTCGGGAACACTAGAGCCTTCCAACCTCAGAGTGGAACCAGTGGTCTTTCACGAAGGATGGATGGGCGTCGAGGACCATGGAGATTCCAGGCTCACCCGCAAGTTTTTTCACAATTGGTTTCAGTCGTACAGCATCGAGTTTACTACCGGTAGCGTCAGTAAAACGGCGACGATATTCTTCAACAATACCGAGTCGCAACGAGGCGGGCTGATGCATGTCGATGGAGTAACCGTCGTGAAGATGGACGATCTTCGCGTGGGACGCGTCCCCGACTCACCAATTGGAAAGATCGAGTAAATCAGGAATTGGCCATCTTTGATACAGCCTCGTTTCCGACCCACCAAGCACTGACTGTACATCCAAGGGCCGTTTGCGACAGAGTTCAGCCACCGAAACTGCGTCGGCTTAATCGTCCGACGCAGGTTCATCAGGCTCCGCTAGAGTGCGGCAGTCTGAACGCCAGCTGGGCGAAACTGCAACGGTGGTCAGTTGGCACTTCGCCGTCCCGAGAAGTCGTCGGAAGCGAGTTTGATTTTTGACTCGTGCCGAATATCGACCATTTTCCGAATTGACCCGCCAACCCGGTCGGGGCATATTGAGGGCGGTGGATCGTGCTAGGGAGGCAGCGGCCAAAACGGGACCGTCCGAGCTTGGTAACAATCGAACGTTTCACTCGTGAGAAGTGTCTGACGACCAACGGGACAAAAACCTTTCACGGTAGCGTTTGCCTTGCGCGGGGGGAGACTTGCTTGGCTGCGGCCTGCGGAGATTCATGAGATGAGTGCAGCACGACTCACCATCGGTCGCGTACTGCGAGTTCTCGGCATCGCATTGCTTGTGACAGGCGTTGGTGTGACTGTCGGGCAGGCATTCGGTCTCTTGCCCCGTCTTCCGTTCATTGGACTCGTGGCGATCCTCGTGAGCACTCCTATCCTGTGGTATAGCCGCGCACTTGCCGCCGGCACGTTGAGGCAGGAACTCACTACCATAGCCCGAGAAGAACGGCGTGACTTCCTTCGGCTGCGTACGAATGTAAGCCTCGCAACCGCTCTCTTCATCCTAATTGGGGCTGTAATGCTCGCGGTGTTGTTTGTCCTTGCTTATACTTGGTGAGCGATCGAGTAAAGCACTCGATTCGCCTTCGACAAACCACCGTTATATGCTGACGGAAGCCCGCTGTCTGGCAAAGAACTTCTGCGACGATGGGTGCTGTGAGGGTTTCCCGAATAGGTGTTGAGCCATGCGAACACAGACGCTCCGACAGCGTGAGATGCGCCACGGTCTCATTCTTGCTGTATCACTCGCCGTGGCGTGCTCTGGTTGCGATGCAGCCGTCCGTACAGCCACTCGCGAAGCCAAGCCGCTCGGCTACATTGGCCAAGTTCAGCTTGGCACACCTGCCAAGGAAGATGGCCGCGTCGTCGTGCCGTTGAAGTACGTTGGCGGTGAGTGGGGGCAAAATTCGGCGATTGTACCTCTGGATGTGCAGTCCGCCGTGAAAGACACGGAGATCGAAATTACCGTCGTTACCTCCGTCGCCAAGGACGGGAACGCAACGAAGGGTGATAGACTTGTATTGCCTGAAAACAGCATTGGGAATTACACCGTCTACTACCGCGACCCTGATGGGACAAGGCACAAGATCGGTGAAATCTCCGTCGCTGAGTGACATGTTACCGCTCACCTTCGAGGCAAGCGGAGCCAACAACCCGACCAAATACTGAATCGCGGCAAATAAAGACCGATATCCGAATTGACCTGCCAGCCCGGTCGAGGCATATTGAGGGCAATGGATCGTAGAGCGACGGGCGCGGTCAAGATGGGCGGTCCGGTCGCCGCAGGAATGGAAGGATTGCTGGCAGGCAACAAAGGCCACGTGGCAGTCGGGATGCGATAATCTGGTAGACTGTGGACTTGATACTGACTCGCACCGAGCTTGGTGAGCTAGAGCGTCAGGCAATTGGATGGTTCGCTGGAATTTGCAGCGTCATGAGCGACAATGTCATCGCGGCAGTCGTGATCATCGGCATCGGCATCGTGACGCTGGCCGTGCCGATCGCTCTCCTGCTTCTCCGGGATCGGCTGACTCAACCATCGGGGAAGAAGATTGAGGAGATATTCTCGGCAATTCACTGAGCGGCTGCAGAATCCGGATCTCTCCGCCGTCAAGGAGCATTTCGGTCACCCATTGCCGCCAAGCGTGCAATTGCTCTACGCAAACCGCGAGGAGTTGTTGCGGCAGGATTTTGAGGTCGCCGCCGTGCCTGACGCTGGCTCAGAGCGTCGCTGGTATGTGGCGTTTTACCAGCCTGCCGACCAGCAGTCGGCGCAAGATACATGGCCGGGACTGGAGAAGTACTTTGCCTTTGCTGACGACGGATGCGGAAATGGGTACCTGATCGACCCACAGGAGAACGATCCTCCCGTCGCTGTTTCACGATCACGAGACGGGCGAACTGTCGCGCGTATGCAATGGTTTTTCGGAGTTTATGAGTTGGCCCCGATTGCTGGCCAACGTATAGGATTGCGGAACCTGACGCTGGACCGAATGACTAGGATCGCAGTTTGCCACATGTGAAGCGGAGCGATTCGGCTCAGCCGCCGCAGCCCTCTTGTCGATTCGCCTCATCAACTCGCGGAACTGAAGGTAGCTCTTGAGACATGTCGTAATACGACCGTATGTCCAATCGTTCCCATCCATCTGCCTCTGCAGAGGCATCGGCGGTCGATGTGGAACGACTGATCCGTTCCGGGTAGAATCGGGGCGTTGGCAGGTCGCCAACAAACGAAGGTATTTCGAAACGGTGAGTGATGGGCCAGGGAAGGCATCGGGTAGCGAGTTCTGAGTGAAGGAGGTTTCACATGGGCTTCTTTGCCGGTTCGGATGATGAATCCTTCGAAAAGAACTTCGACAAAATGCGCAAAATGTTGGTCCGCGGGAAATTGACCAACAGATACGGCAGGCAATTCACTTCTGCTGGATGAGTCTTCCAAAAGATAAACGCAACGTCGACGAACTTGAGCGGCAGATTCGACGTTTTGTAGATCGCGCCGTTTCGAGATATTCGCGAGGACTTTGACGAGTTCTTCGGCGACAAAGAAAAATAGTGTTCCGTTAATGGACCGATAAACGAGACTATAGCTGCCTGATACTGGGACCGCGAAGGCGGAACGAGCCACGGCCGCCGTAGAGGCACGAACGCTCGATGCATGGTGCGGGGCAAGTGTGTGTACAATGAGGGCAGAGCTGGCTCCCGCGGTAATACAGATGTTTTGTTTGCTGTGCGAGGGGTCCGTAATGAACGTCGTTCGCATTGCCGTATTGACGGCCGTTTTGTGCGGCGAGTCATTTGTCGAGGCACCCAGATCTTCGCGAGGCAGTTCAGAAGAACGACATTCCGCGTCAAG
>CAVWHV010000027.1:0-212540 GCA_963754725.1 uncultured Planctomycetaceae bacterium | reverse complement strand
TTGGCTACACTACGAAAGGGGATCTAAGGGGACGCCTGGCAAGTATTGGGTAATGATCCCAGAAGCCTATGACAACCTCTCGGATACACCTTGTGACGAATCGGATTCCTTCCTGAATCAGGAACGAAAGCCCGATAGAAACCGGAAGGAAACGCGGAAAGAAAACCCGTGCCTTCCTACCCTCTTCCCTAATCCTATCCCTAGAAGAAGCACCATCACCTAACGGTGACGGGTGTTCGTCTCCGAAAAGCCGCCACGAATACAGCGAGGCCTTTGAGGCCTGGTGGAATCACTATCCACGACTGCGGAGGAAAGGCAAGCTCGAGTGTTCCCGCAAATATGCCGCGGCTGCCCAGCGTGTTGGACACGAGGTGCTATTGTCTGCCGTGAAGGCATACGCGGCCTCGGATGAAGGTCGCGGGGAGTACAGCCCAGAACCAGCCCGCTGGTTGTCCAAGGGACGTTATGAGGACGACCCTGCGGCCTGGCAGAATAGCAATGGCCAAACTGTTCCCTCCACGAGCGACCGCAGTAAGCTAACTCTCGCGGAAAAGAAACAGAGGTATGGATACGCCTCATGATTGCCACGCAAACCAAGTCCTTCGGGGTCATTACCGAACAGCGGCAGCTGGCCGAGTACATGCTGGTTCTGGCCACTCTTGACTCCTGCATCGCCGGTGATTCCACCTGGATCGCGGACGTGATGACCTGGTTCGATGCTCAGTGTATTGCCGACCCCTACTTCCGGGCCATCTTTACCCGCCTGGTCACCATGCAGCGCGAGGACGGTCCAGTCAATGCCTACACCCTCGCCAAGGGAATCCAAGGTTGCGGTCGCGAATATCAGCGTTCTGTGTCGGACATCGGCAACTTGATCGCTGAATGCACGATGCAGCGGGCACACCTCCGCTTCTACGCATCCGAGGTGCAGCGTGAACATCGCCGGAGAGGTGCCGCAGAAGACATCGCGGGTGCAGCCGATGACATACTGGGCACCGACAATCCCGATACGGTCCTCGAATACCTGCCGGAGATCGCCACAAAGTATGCTCCACCTGCCCTTAGCCGCACTTCTGACAACCAGCGGGTGATCGCGGACATCATCGACGAACTGGAAGGTCGGCAGCCGGAGCAGGCCTTCCGGTTTGGGATCGAAGCCATTGATCGCATCGTGGACGGCGTGCCCGCTGGAGCCTTGGTGACGATCGGCGCACGCACATCCTGTGGAAAAAGTGTGCTACTTGGCCAGATCGGTCTGCAATGTGCTATCCGTAACGCGAAGCCGGTCCTATTCTTCTCCTGCGAGATGACCCAACGGGAACTGACCAAGCGGTGGGCTTCAGCACTTTCCCGCGAGCGGCACCCGAATCAAGGCGGTGACCGGCGGAAATACATCGGTGGCGTGTCGCGAGTCAAGGATTTACTGGACAAGCAGTTGCTCCATGTGTTCACGGGCGCCCGCACTGTCGAACAGATTGCGGCGGAGGCGACGGCGTATGCGGCCCGGTGCCAGTTGGGAGCCATCATCGTGGATTACGTCCAGGCGGTGGTTCCCACACGGTCCCGCAGCGAAGGCCGTGAACAGCAGGTCGCACACATCGCGGAATTTCTCAAGCACCTGGCCGCCAGCACAGGAGTCCCCGTGTTCACGGCATCTCAGCTCAACAAAGAGGCGGAGGAAACCCCCAGACTCTCCACGATGCGGGAGTCTGAGGCCATCGGCAACTACTCGAATATCGTGCTGCTGCTCGATCCCGAACGGCGGCCAGGCGATGTCGTCAAGGTCGATGTGCACGTCGCAAAGAACCGCGACGGCAAGACGAAGACTGGCAGTCGCCGTCTGGGAACGGCCCTCTTCACGATCCGTGACGAGGATCGCTTACGACATGCCCACCTATGACCCACACTTGCCTGTGTATCTGAGGCGGATCTGCCAAGCATCGTCGCGGAAAGCCGCCGCAATCAACCTGCATGGTAAGTGAGGACCACCCATGATCGACCAGGTATGCTGCGACCGCCACGATTGCCCCACCTGCCACCGCACCGTACCCGGCGCCGGGCCACTGCCCGCGTGCCCTGTGTGCCAGTCCCTGGATGTGGTGGTCGCGTTCGCTTCGGGCAAGCAGGCAGCCGAGGTGGGCGAGTTGCGAACACAACGGCGGACAGCTCGAGAAATGAAACGTGACAGCTCGGATTTGCCCAGGACGAACGCAGGGAGCACTCGACGACGTTGTGGCGGAGAGACACAACTCGATGCGTTAGACGGGCTGCCAGATGCCTTCGTCGCACGGAGTCGCACGGTGTTACGGGACAACGGTGGCGGAAGGCGGTAAGATGGTCGAACGACAAGCAGCATTCACTGGCCGAAGTCCTCGCAGGCGCAGGCGCGCGGGTGAATCGCAGGAGACGCATTGACCGCTAGCCTACAGGCACTACAATAAACATGGGCTAGCAGTCAACAGATAGGGTGTGGCATGAGCAAGAGAAAGAAACCGATTCCGCCGCTGTCCGACCAATTGCGGAAGATCATCGAGCAGCACGAGCAGAGTCGGAATGCCATCTGCAAGGCTGCGGAAGTGGACCCGTCCCAGCTGCATCGGTTCATTCACAGGACGGGCAGACTGACGACGGACTCGCTGGACCGACTCGGGGCGGTTCTCGGGTTGCGGTTGTCGGTGAGCAAACAAAGGATGGACTAGGCCAATGGCCAGTATTTCCAAGCAACCCAACGGTCGCCGCACGATTCAGTTCGCGTGGTCGAAATACGAGCGACGGAGCATCCGCTTGGGAAAGGTGTCGCAGCGATATGCGGAAGGCATCAAGTTCCGCGTCGAACAGTTGAACGCTGCCCGAGTTTCGGGACAGGGACTGGAACCGGATACGGCGCGGTGGGTAGCGGAACTCGATGACCTGTTGGCCGAGAAGCTCGCTCGCGCCGGGCTGATTGCCGGTCGCACGCCCAGTGAGGCCTCAACCCTCGGCCCGGTTGTCCGCGCATACATCGACCGGCGCATTGACGTGAAGCCAGCGACGAAGACCGTGTGGGACCGAGTGGCCCAGAACCTGATCGACCATTTTGGAGACGATTGCGAGCTCGCTTCGATCAACGAGGGGCACGCTGAGGACTTCAAGCTGTACCTGATCAAAGACGATCTGGCTCCCACGACGATTCAGAAGCGGCTGCAAGTTGTCCGCCAGATCTTTCGCGATGCCCAGCGGCGGCAACTCATCACCAGCAATCCATTCATGGACGTGGCCGCGAAAGCCGTCATCCGCCAAGACCGCCAGCGGTTCATTACGCGGGAGGAGACGGAGCAAATTCTCGCCAAGTGTGACCCCACCTGGAGAGTCATCGTGGCCCTCAGCCGATACGGTGGCTTGCGCTGCCCCAGTGAAGTCCTTTCCCTGCGATGGGACGGCATCGATTGGGAACGCTCGCGCATGACGGTCGAGTCCCCGAAGACGGAACATCATCCGGGACGGGCGCGACGAGTGATTCCGCTGTTCCCCGAACTCCTTCCGATCTTGAGAGACGCCCAAGAGATCGCCCCCGACGGCGCGGAATTTGTGGTCGGCGGCGGATATCGTGAGGCAGCCCTAACACCTAAGGGTTGGAAGAACTGCAACCTCCGAACACAGTTTCAACGGATCATCAAGCGAGCGGGCCTCGATCCCTGGCCAAGGCTCTTCCACAACCTGCGAGCGTCCCGCGAAACGGAACTGGCCGCACAGCACCCGCTCCACGTCGTCACGTCTTGGCTGGGCAATACGCCGAAGATCGCGATGAAGCATTATCTCCAGGTGACCGAAATCGACTTTGAGAAAGCGGCAATCACCACTTGTGAGATAGGCGGTGCAAAATCCGGTGCAGAAGCGGTGCAAAAAGCGGTGCAGCACACGCGCACACCGAGTCGCACGGACACGCAAGAAACGAACGTAGCCCCTGATGCTGCAGGGGCTTACGCTGTTGTACCAACGACTTACGTCGAATTTCCAGTTGCGGGGACAGGATTCGAACCTGCGACCTCGAGGTTATGAGCCTCGCGAGCTACCGGACTGCTCCACCCCGCGTCATGTACTGTCAGCATTGTACAGGTCACCTGTCGGTCGTCGAGGGGGGAGTCTGGAAGACGTGTCCAAAACCAGGGCCGTACCACGATTGCGGCGATTATGCGGGCTGTGACCGCGCGGCAGCAGTCGGCCGTCCCCGTCGGGTTCCCCTGCGCGACACAACCTGCGATTGCACAGGCACTTTCGCTTGGCGCTCCCGGCGGACAGGGGTAGACTCGAGGAGCAGGACGGCACTGGGGTGACGGTCAACGCGCCGTTCGGCACTCTGTGCCGCGCCTTTCCGCGGCATGAAGAGCCCCTCACCCCAACCCTCCCCCGGCAAAGCCCGGGGAGAGGGGGCATGAGATCGGAATTGCACGTTCGAACATCCCAATCGGCGGTGGGTGACGGGGCTGGAATCATATGGCGGCGGAGATGACGAGCTGGGTAAAACCGCCGGGCCGCCGGAGCCTGCGGACGGTTCGCAGCCCACCCGGATCGGTCCGGCACCCCCAACGCCGCCCACCAGTCCGCCGCCACTGCCCATCGCTCGGCCCCTGCCGCAGGCCACCCCGCTCTCCGCGAAACCCGCCGCCCGGCCGGGCCCCAACTTGCAGACTGCGCCCGATATCCAGCCGACGTCACGAGGCCCCCAGAACGGGGGCAGACGTGCGGCCAACGAAGTCGGGCCTCTGACGATCGATGCCCCGGAACCCGATCCGCTCGAGCAAGAGGATCTGAAAACGGCCGCCATCAAGTCGGCCCCCGCCTGGCTCGTCAGCTTCGTCTTCCACACGCTGATCATCATTATCCTGGGGCTGATCTACGTCGGGCGCGAAATTCCCCAGACCATTGCGTTGAACGCCACCTATGCGGAGACGCTCGGTACGCAGCTGGAAGACGACCAACTGCAAGGCACGACGCTTCGAGCCCAAGACGTCAAGGATCCGGCCCTGGCGCTCGACAAACTGCCTGCCGACGACCCGCTGGCACGACCGCCCGATCATCGAGCCGCGCATCGACGGGTTCCTGCCAGCGATCGGCTGACCGCGCCGTCGATCGGCCTCGCGCTCACGGGTCGCGAAGCGGGCATGAAACGCGCGTTGCTGGCCAAGTATGGCGGCACGGCCACGACCGAGGCCGCCGTCGGGCGAGCGCTCGAATGGCTGAAACGCAACCAACGTCGCGACGGCACCTGGAGCCTGACAGGGCCCTATCACCAGCGGCGGCTGCGCGATGAAAACAAGACGTCCGCCACCGCCATGGCACTGCTGGCTTTCCAAGGTGACTGGGCACACGCACGAATCGGGCAACTACCAGACAGCAAGTCGACAGCGGCTGGCTGCGCGCTGCTGAAGATGCAGGATCAAGACGGCAACTTCTACCAAGGCGGCAATGACGAACAGCGACTCTACAGCCAAGCGCAGGCGACGATCGCCATCTGCGAAATCTACGGCATGACCCAGGCTTCCGATGTTTCGCCAGCCGGCGCAGCAGGCCGTCGACTACGCCGTGAAGATCCAAGCCCCGGAAGGTGGCTGGCGATATCGGCCGGGCAGTCGACTCCGACACGTCGGTGACCGGCTGGTTCGTGATGGGACTGCAAAGCGCGCTTGATGGCCGGCCTCGAAGTGCCCAGTCCCACGCTGCAGCGCGTCTCGGAGTTTCTCGACACCGTGGCCGTCGACGAAGGCAGTTTCTACAAGTACCAGCCGATCCGCCAGGGTTTCACGCCGGCGATGACGGCCGAAGGATTGCTGTGCCGCCAGTACTTGGGCTGGAAGCAAGACGATCGCGCGACTGCTCGAAGGTGCCGAGTTCCTGCTGCAGAACACAGATCGACTGGGCAGATCGCGACGTCTACTACTGGTACTACGCCACGCAAGTGCTGCATCACCTCGAAGGCGACCACTGGGAAGCAGTGGAATCGCGTCATGCGGCAAGTGGTGCCCGAGAACCAGGTGCTAGGCGGCAAGGAGGAAGGCAGCTGGGACCCCGACGGCGACCGCTGGGGCAACTACGGCGGTCGGCTCTACGTGACCTGCCTGTCCACGTACATGCTCGAAGTGTACTACCGGCACCTGCCCATCTATCTCGTATCGGTCACGAGTGAGTCACCGACTCAGAGCCCCGGAAAGTCCCATTGACGCAGCGCTTCGTACGCGGCGATCGCCACGGAGTTGGAGAGATTGAGACTGCGCACATGCGGCGAAATGGGATCCGCACACGTGCGGTCCGGCTGGCGATCGAGCAGACTGGGCGGCAAGCCCGTTCCGTCTCCGAGCCGAACACCAGCGTATCACCCGGTTCGTACGTCACGGTCGTGTACAGTCTGCGTCGCCGACTTCGAAAAGAACCAGGGACGGAAATCGGGAATCCTGGTCGGCAGCATCGTCCCAGTGATCGACCACTTCCCACTGGAGGTGCTTCCAGTAGTCGAGCCCGGCCCGCCGGACCTGCTTCTCGCTCAGTTCAAACCCCAGCGGTTTCACGAGCCACAGCTTGGCGCCGATGGCGACGCACGTGCGTCCGATATTCCCCGTGTTCTGGGGAATCTCCGGCTGGTGCAACACAATGTGGAGCGGGGGCGTGCGTGTCACATGATCGGGATATCAGCGCGGTGGATCGCTCGTCAAGCGTGGCGGAGTGTCGCCGAAGCCGTCCTGGCGCTTGCGCAATACTCGTCCCCGGCACGAAGAGCTCCTCACCCCAACCCACTCACCGCCAAAGCGCGGGGAGAGGGGGCGGGAGATCGGGAACGAACGTTCGAGATTTCTTAGCGGCGTTGCGATGACCGCCCGACCGCTGGGATCCGTCCGCCGACGTTGGGCACAGGGCCGATTGAACCGCCGTTCGACGTCTGGTGAACGTTTCCCGGCGCCCCGCTGGCGACGACTTCCCTGCCGCGCCGGGACGTGGTAGCATGAAGCAACCGAGTGCCCATCGCACCCTGTCGGCTGTCGTAATCGCTGTTCACGGGCCGCATTCTGGATCGTGGAAAACTGCACGGATTTGTGAAATATGCCGCGACCGCCACGCATCGCACGCTACCGAGCGGCGTTGGAGTTTGCCGAACGGCAAGTCGCCGCGCTGGTCGATCGCTACCCGGATTTCTTCCCGATCTACACGACCGGAGGGCGCTGGCACCATGAGGGCGAACTGTGGACCGATTGGACCGGCGGCTTCCTGGCCGGCATGATGTGGCAGTTTCACCGCCGCACGGGATCGGCGACGTGGCGGCAGCGGGCCGAGCACTACTCCCAGTTGCTCGAACATCGCAAGCACGACCGCAACGTGCACGACCTGGGCTTCATCTTCCTCAACACCTACCTCCCCTGGTACGAGCTGACCGGCGACAAGCGAGCTGCTGGACGGTGATCGTGCAGGCGGGTCGCACGCTGGCCATGCGATTTCAGTCGCGAGGGCAATACCTGTGCAGCTTCGTCGCGCCGGAGTCGCTGTTCATCGACATCATGATGAACGTGCCGCTGATCCTGTATGCGGCGAACGAAACGCTGGACCAGGAACTGGCGCGCATCGCCGTCGCCCATTGCCGCACGACGCGCGACTGCCTCGTGCGTCCCGACGGCTCGACGGCCCACGAAGGAATCTTCGATCTCGCAGACGGGCGAGTTCCTGCGCCAATCGACGCATCAGGGGCTGCACGCCGACAGTGCCTGGGCGCGGGGCCTGGCCTGGTCGCTGTACGGCTACAGCAAGATGTATGCCCTGACCGACGCCGGCGAGTTCCTGGAGTGGCCGAACGCAACGCCGACTACTGGCTCGGCGCATCTGCCGGCCGACAAGGTGCCCTAGTGGGACTTCGACGCCGATCTGTCGCTGCCGGCCCCGCGCGGCGCGCAGAAGGAATCCTCGGCCGCCGCCATCGCCGCCAGCGGGCTGCTGGACCTGGCCCGGCAGGCGACGTCGCCCGAGCGCGGTGCCGCGTATCGCGACACGGCCCTGGCCATGCTCGATGCGCTGGTCGAGCCCGAGTACCTGGCCAGCGACACGCCCGGCTGGGAAGGCATTCTGAAGCACGGCGTCTATCATACCGAAAAGGGACTGGGCGTCGACGAATCGGTGATGTGGGGCGAGTTCTTCTTCGTCGAAGCGCTGACCAAAGTTGTGCATGGGAGACAGGAAATGACGAATGACGAAGGACGCTGAGGTCGGACCTGTGACATTCGACGAAATCCGACGCGATCCGTGGCGATCGGGTCGATCACGATCGGCGGCGATCATCCGATCGCCGTGCAGAGCATGACGGCCACGAGCACGCGCAACGTGGAGGCCACGGTCGAGCAGGTCCAACGTCTGGTCGAAGCCGGCGCGGATGTGGTGCGGATCGCCGTCGACAGCCGAGCCGATGCCGAGGCGTTGGCCGAGATCCGCCGGCGAACGACGGCCAATCTGTCGGTCGATCTGCAGGAGAACTACCGGCTGGCGGAAGCGGTCGCGCCGCACGTCGACAAGATCCGCTACAACCCGGGGCACCTGTACCACCACGAGCGCGAAAAACCGTGGCAGGACAAGGTGCGGTACCTGGTCGACGTCGCTCGCCAGCACGACTGTGCGCTGCGGGTCGGTGTGAACTGCGGCAGCGTCGATCCGGCGCAACGCGAGAAGTACGACCCGGACGATTCGATCACGCCGATGCTCGAAAGCGCCTGGAGCACTGTGCGCTGCTCGATGCGCTCGACTTCACTCGCTATTGCGTGTCGCTCAAGGACTCCGATCCGGCGAAGGTCGTCGAGGTCAATCGCCGTTTTGCCGCGCGCGGCCCGACGTGCCGCTGCACCTGGGCGTGACCGAAGCGGGCTTGCCGCCCGACGGCATCATCAAGACGCGAATCGCCTTCGAACAACTCATCGGTCGCGGCATCGGCGACACGATTCGCGTTTCGCTGACCGTGCCCAACGATCAGAAGCAGCAGGAGATCGCCGCCGGTCGACAGATTCTGGACGACATCCGCGCCGGCCGGATGCTCAACGCCGTCGTGTCGACCGAGCGACGGCTGAACATCATCTCGTGCCCCAGCTGTTCGCGTGTCGAGAACGAAGCGTTTGTCGAACTGGCGCAACAGGTCAAGGCGATGACCCGCTACGCCCAGGACCATGCCATCACCATCGCCGTCATGGGGTGCCGCGTGAACGGGCCGGGTGAAACCGATGACGCCGACCTGGGGTTGTGGTGCGGCCCGCAGACGGTGAACCTGAAACGCGGCAGCCAACCGCTCGGCGCCTGGCCCTACGACCAGATCCTGAACCAACTGAAACTCGAACTCGATCGATTGATAGCGGAGAGACGGAGGCCGAAGGCTGGAGGCTGGAGGCTGGAGGCTGGAGGCTGGAGGCTGGAGGCTGGAAGAATGAATACTGCCGCCTGCCGCCTCCGGCCTGCCGCCTGCCGCCGGCTTCTGCTACAATCCCGACGTGCCGTGGCGGTCGTCCATTCGGCAGGCTTGCGGAGATTGTCAATGCGGGCATGGAAGCTCCTGCTCTTCACAACGCTGCCCCTCTGGGTCGGCTGCGTGTTCTCACGCGACGTCGTGACACTGCCGGCCGACGACGCCCTGGTCCGCGATCAACTCGTGATCCACAGCGATTTCGCCTTGCCGCGGCATCACCGACTGGTGGAGGACCTGGTGGCGCGTCGCGGCGATGTCGTCGAGCAACTGAGATTGCCCGCGTCGGACGAACCTATCCACGTGTACTTATTCGATTCCTCGGAGCGATTCCGGCGTTTCATGACGAGGCACCATCCGGAGTTCCCCGATCGGCGGGCGTTTTTCGTCGAAGGGGACACGGAACTCAACATCTACGCGTATTGGGGTGACCGAGTGGCCGAAGACCTGCGTCACGAGGTGACGCACGGTTATCTGCACACGATGGTCCCCCACCTGCCGCTGTGGCTGGACGAAGGCCTGGCGGAATATTTCGAGGTGCCGCGCGGTCGGCAAGGACTCAATCCACCACATCGCGACATGTTACTGCAGGCCGCCCAGCAGCAGCGTTGGAGGCCGGACATTCAACGGCTCGAAGGATTGACGAACCCGAGCAACATGACTCAGCAGGATTATGCCGAGGCGTGGGCCTGGGTCCATTGGCTGCTGACCAGTACGCCCCAACGCGGCGACCTGTTGCGGAACTACTTGGCGCGCATCCGCATGACCGGCGCGGCACCACCGCTGTCCCAGGTCCTGTCGACGGCCGACCCGCAATCGGCCGAAATGCTGCTGTCGCACCTGCAGGCGCTCGATGGCTGCCCAAAACACGCAGTAGAACGGGAGCGACGCACCGATCCGAGTGTTCTGCGGGTCACGCCGTGCCGGTGAGCCGTCAGGCGATCGGCGTAGCGGGGCGGTCGACTTCTTTCCGCAGTTCCAGGGCTTGTTCCACGACCTGAAAGCCGAGTTTTCCGACGAAGATCAGCCGCATAGACTCGTCCAGCGCGGGGATCTGCGTCTCAACCAGCGTGATACCTTCCAAGGCGGCCTGTCGCAGTGCTTCGCCGACGAGGAACACCGCCAGGCCCTCGCGTTCGAGATCCGGCGCCACATCCAGATGTGTGAGCCCGCGCGTGCACACCCCAACTGCTGGCCAGCGGTTCCATGTTCCAGAAGACCGCCGTGGCGCTGACCTCACCGCCGTTGCGCAGTCGGGCCACATAAGCGAATCGATCGGTTTGACCTTCCGAGCACGCTTCCCACCAGGTCCGCGGCGCGGGGTCCTCCAGCGGCTCGACTTCGTACAACCGCCGATGCTGAATCTGCTGCCGATCGACGACGGGCCGAAAGCCGACTAACGAGCGGTGCAGGATCAGTCGCCGCGAGCGCTCCGTGTAGCCCGCTCGGCGATACAAATCGACCATCTGATGATCGCTCTCCAGGATGCCGGGCACCGAGCAGCCACCGTACAGGCCCGTATAGAATGGTGCCACATTTGCCGTTCCACCGCCGCATAATGACTGCGCACCGTGATGGAGGAGATATTCTTCGCTGCGCTTGAGCAACTGCTCGGCGATGACCGCCCGTTGATCGCGATGAGACACCATGAGCATACAGGTCGCACCGATGGCGTGGTCCAACGCGGTGCCCGCCGCATTGGGCCCAAATCCCGCGTGCACGAATCCAACCGGGCGTTGCTCTTGCGTGGCGACAATCAAGCCCTCGCGGTCAAAGTAGGGCTTGGACAGCACCGTGTCTTCCAGAACGGCCGACGTCATCGGCTGGAACAATGCGCGGACCGGCGGGTGATTACGCCAGATCTCGCACAGCGCCGGTGGGTCGAGATTGCGGAAGGGACGATATTCGATCATGGCGAGTGTGATATTAGGGGAACCGAGAGCCGCTGTCGACAAGCGGCCTCAGGAAGATCCAGGCGGATTGCCAGCGTCGTCCAGGAGGACAAATACGTCGTCAGCGTCCACCTTGACTTCCAGGCGGGGATGACAGAGTGCGGCATTCACCTGATGCTGACCCGTTCGAACGTTGAATTGCCAGCCATGCCAGGGACACGTCACGATCTCGCCCTGGAGTCGGCCTTTGCCCAGCGGGCCACCCTGGTGCGGGCAGATGCCATCCAGCGCGTAAATCTGGTCGTCCACGTTGAATAGCGCGACGATGCGGTCGGCCGCGACACACTCCCGCGCCGTCCCCGGCGGACACGCGTTTCGAGACGCCACTCGGACCCATTGACCCATCAGTGTCTTCCCGTTTTCGTCCTCATGCCGCTCTGGTGTCCGGTGCCGATGCCGCAATCTTGCCGCGCCGGGCTGGTGGTTGTCCCTTCCAACGGCGGTGCACCCACCAGTACTGCTCGGGGGCCACCAGGATCATCTCTTCCAGCTTCTGGTTATACCAGCGCGTCAGCGGTTTGACAGCCGCCAGGTTGCTGTCCCACGTCTGCGGGTCCGCGATACCCACCACACCGATTTCGAAACGCATGGGTCGCCCGGTCCGTCGCACGTACGATACGATCTGCGGCGCTCCCGAAGTCAACGTGAACAGGGCCACCGCCTTGTGGCACGACGCCGGCCTGCCGAGGAACTCGACCCAACAGCCTTTGTCCCCCGCATGCTGGTCACCGAGCAGCGAGAGAATACCTCCCATCTCCAGCACGGCTTCGACCTGCGGTGCGCAGCCTTGCTTGGGCAGAATGAACTGGCCCGTCGAACCACGAAACTGGTTCAAGAACCGGTCGATGTACGGGTTATCCAGCTTCCGCGCCACGGTGAACGACGGGAATCCGAACATGCCCAGCACATATCCCGCCACCTCAAAGTTGCCATAGTGACCGGTGACCAATACCGTGGGCCGGGGGTCCAACAGATATCGCACCATCAGTGGCTTGTCGTGGAAGTCCACATACTGGCGCCAACTCATTTCGTGAATGGTGCGCCGCACCTGGGCGACTTCCGCCACCATCAGGAACAGGTGTTCCCACATCCGGCGCAAAGCGATGCCGCTCACGGGGGTCCCAGTGGGGAAACGCGTGCCGCAAATTCTCGTCCACCACGTGGTACCGCAACCGCGCCACGTCACAGGCCAAGAAGGCCAGCACCCGCGCCACGGCCGCACAGGTCTCGATCTGCAGGGTCTGGATGACGCAGATAAAGACGCGAATCAGGATGTAGACCAGCCAGTCCAACAGCGGTTTGAGTCGCACAGTCATATCCCGCCAGCTTCCGTTCCTTGTCCCCAGCCGTCCACCGTGACGGCGCCCCATGCCGCGAGGATCGACACGAGACCTGCAAGCGGCGGGAATTATGCTGATTTTCCCGGGAAATGGCTACACCAATAAATGCTGGCAGGTGGCCAAATTATGCCTCGTGGGTGCCACAATACCCAGCCAGATGGGACACCTCCGGCCAAATTGGCCGCTTTTCGTGCGGGATGCTCTTGGCCGGGACTTCGAGCGTGAGGAAAACCAGGAGTCGCGCCGCGGAATCGACCGGCGCGCCGAAGTGGTGCCGAGAGGACTCCGGAGTGCGTGCATTCCGTGTCTGGCGGCCGAACGATCCCTTGCTGTTCATTTGGTGCGCAGCGACTCAATCGTAGGCCGTGTACGACTTCTCTTCGACGAGGCGCGATCCCACGAGTTGATTGATCGTCCGCTTCCATGCACTACGGCGGTCGTTGTGCCGGTACACGGAGCGCGCCAATTCGACGAAATCCGCACCGAAATCCTGGCGACGTTCACAATCGCGGATTTCGTCTTCAATGCTCCACAGGGTTTCATTGGTGGCCCTCAATTCGGCGACGCACCGCTCCAATTCCGGCGCCATGGTAACCGCGCGGTCGCGAACGGCGCAGAGCATGTTGAGTTCACGGCACACGTGCTGCTGCTTATCCGCATCGAGGATTCGCTCGCTTTTGATCTCGAGGATCGTGATCTTGTCCAACAACTCGCCGACGGATATCTCGATGAGTACTTCTGTCACATGTTTCACAGCGTACGCTCCCGACGCACATTGGAACTGAGCCAACGACGGCAACGCGATTCAATCGGGCGGAGTCCGGAAACCACTATATCAGCTTCCGCCGGAATGCACAGCACGTTCGGCTCCGTCCCTTCAACGTCAATCTTGATGAGCCGACAATACCACCAAATCGAGATTGGTCGCGATCGCCGCCGTGTCCATGAACGGCCCGTGTTCGTGATCGAGTTCCGCCGTAAAATCCGCGATTTCAAACGCTGGCCAGAGTTGGCGGATCTGGTCCGAGCCATCGCCCTTCTGCAAACTGATCAGACGCACGCCGGGCACGGCGGCCAGGGGGGCAAACGCGGCCAGGGGAATCGATCGTTGACGGTCGGCATGAAACATCGCGCTGCCCTGCCAGGCTATTCCGATCCGGTAGCCCGGAGTTGATTTCAGTCGCTCGCGCCAGCTATCGACAAGGTCCGGATCGGCGGTCAAATAGGGAATCGGTGCGGGAATTGACGCCAGGGTCGTGCGGCGCAGGCCGGGGATGCTCATCATCGGAACGGCAACGTCGAAGCCTGGTAGTGTTCCGTTCAGGTCGACGAGTTCATCGATGCCCGGGCAAGAGCGCAGCAGTCGCAATAGGGGCTTCTGACAGGCGACGACGGTGCGCGCTTCCCTCTGCGCGGAGGAGCTCAGCGTACCGCACGAAGTGCAGCGTCACGAGGGACCAGAGGAACCAGACACCCTGATTCTGGCCCTCCGGTCTTGCAGCGCTACCAGCTTGCAGACCGTGACAAGCCCGGAAATCATCTGAATTCCCGTTTGAGTTCTGCGGTGGGAAGGTGAAAGGCCAGGACAAAACGCGGTGGTGATGATTTTGGTTTCTGTTCCGTAACTGAGCCTCTTAATATGCAGAATGTGTCCCGTCCCATTTGAATTCTCGTATTCGTGACACGCGAGTTTTCCTCCTGAGCCGCAACGCGGCGGTCTCACCGTAGCCCGGGGTAAGCCGCGCTTCGCGGCGCCACCCCGGGTACACGTACCCGAGAACATGACGGGCGAGCCCACGACAGCGTGCCAAACCGGCGGTCTCCGAGCCCGACACAGGCCGCGCACAGCCTCGCGAGCTTTCGACGGCGCTATTCACACTGAGGCCTGGCCCGGCCCGGTAGCCACGAAACAGAGTGCGGCTCGTGGCGGGCTCGGAGACTGCCGGTCGTACTCATGGTCGTGGGCTCGCCCGCGGTGCGCGGGGCGTTGGCTGACCCGGGGTGGCGCCGCGAAGCGCGGCTTACCCCGGGCTACGATGAAGCCGCCGCGTTGCGGCTCCGAACGCCTCCGGGCTTTCGTGCACAACGGCTTCGCAATAGGCGACAGGCCATGCGAAACGGTCCACCCATGGAACAAATATCGCAACCGTGACCAAGGAGGCCTCTCCTGTGCTTTCACCTCCCCGGTTCTGCGGCCTGCTGCCTTGTGAGGTGGTTTCTCCGTCGGTCTTCACCCTCACTTTGGAGTGTCGAAGGCGAGGAACGAGCCTTCGGGGAGGGTTGGTGGAGGCGTCGTCGGCGCAGCCCAGAACCCTCCCCGGAAACTCGCTATCGCTCGTTTCCGACCCTCCCAAAGGGAGGGTAAAGTTATTGGATGGCAACTCAAGAGCGCCTCAGCAGATTCAGCGTGTCCGGCTCCAGGATGCCGCAAGGGATGCGCAACAGATTCTCAAGCATACATCCATCCCCAATTGGTCTGAATTCATCCCAAGCGCCTACGGCGAATCGTATGGATGGGAAGGTATGCGGGATGACGAGCTTGCGTAAATGGCAAAGTCAGGTACAAGAGAGGGTGACGGCCCAACGACTCACGCGAGTGATCGTCGCGGTTTCAATATGTCGAAGAGCATACCGGTGGACATTGCTTTCCCAGGTAACGCACTGCCGGATATATGACCTGCCTATCAAACACGGATGCGTACGAACCCTCTTCGTGGCTTTTGTGGGAGGCGCTCCTGCTGGGACACGAGGCCCGCAGGGTGGCGTCACGCGATGTCAACCGCATCTTGCAGGAGTTTGGCAAGGCCCTCGAACCGGACGCGCTAGGTGACGCTGTGTGGACCGGCGTGACGCGGGAACAGATCGAGTCCCTCTTACTGCCGCTGGCATTGGCAGCCCGGAATCTGGCGCGAGCCAAACAGCGCCGAGTGCTCGTCGGGGTAACTGGCGGGGCGGGCACGGGGAAAACGACTCTCAGCGTCCTGCTCTGCCGGGTGTTGCAGGTGCTCGCAGGGCACGAGATCGCTGTTCTCCTCGGCATCGATGCATATCACTTTCCCAACGCCATTCTCGACGCGCTGGTTGAGGTCGACCAGGGGAAGGAGGTTTCGCTTCGACAGATCAAGGGCCTGCCACCCACGTTCGACGTTGAGTCACTGGTCGCGGACCTGCGGCGTCTGTGCGCCTCGGACGAGCACGAGATCCGGCTGCCGATCTACGATCGCCAATGTCACGACCCGGTGCCGGGAGCGCTATGCGTGAGCCCGCACCATCGCATCGTCTTCGTGGAGGGGTTACACCTCTTGCGACCGGAGCCAAGCTGGGAGGAAGCCCGCGTTTGCCTCGACTGCTGCATGCTGCTGGACATGCCGCTCGAGACCTGCCGCCGGCGCGTGGTGACGCGCAAGATCGCCGGCGGGCGCCCGCCCGCCGAAGTGTACGCACATTTCGAGCGTGTGGACCGACCGACGCTCGAGGAACTGCAGGATCCCGCTCCGCGCGCGCGAGCCGATCTTGTGATTCAACTGAAGGAAGCGGAGGAGGAAGGCACGGAATTTCGTATTCGTCTCGGGGGCTGCGAGCGCCACGAGAACGTGGCTGAGCCACTGGAACTTCGCTCAATCCCGCAGGGTGCCGTGCAGTTGCTCGCCGTGGGGCTGAACCCGGCACTGCAGAAGACGCTCGTCTTCAACCACTGGGAGCGGGGGCAGGTTAGCCGTGCCCGGGAAATGCGCTGGTCGGTCGGCGGGAAGGGCCAACAGTTCTCGCGGGCCGCGAGCCAGCTGATCCCGGGGATGGTCACGCTCGCGCAGTTTCTCGGCGGTGAGAACGGTGAACGGCTCGGCCGCATGATCGCACGTGCCGGTGTCAACCAGCTCACGGTTGCCTCGGCGGGAGAGACGCGCAGTTGCATCACCGTGATTGACGCGGCCGCGGGCGACGCCACGGAGCTCATCGAGCCTTCGGAGCCGATTCAGCCGAGCGAAGCCGAGCAACTCTTGTCACGAACCCTGCAAGTCCTGGAACGCGGTGAAATCTCCGGACTGGCCCTTTGCGGCACGTATCCGCCGGGCGTGGATGAAGAGTTCTACGTGAAGCTGGCCTGCTCCAAGGGCCAGGCGCTGCTGCTCCTGGACAGTTACCAGAAGGTTGAATCGCTCCTCGCGACGGGGCAAGTGGACATTCTGAAAGTCAACGCTCACGAGTTGCGGAGTCTCGCCGCCAAGTGCGGCCGCCGCTCTCGATCGGTCGCAGCCGAGGGGGCAGAGCCGATCCCCGAGACCGCGTTGGCCGTTTTCGCGGCGTACCGGCTGCGCTGGCTGGCCGTGACGGCGGGACCCGATACGGCGTGGTTGTTCGAGAGTCCGTGCTCCGGCTCTGCCCCCTGCCATCCCTGCACTTGGCGGTACTACGAATTCCGCCTGCCGACGGTCGAGGGAGTCGTGAACCCGATTGGCGCCGGGGACACGGTAGGGGCGATCTTTCTCATCCAACTCGCCGCCGGGGCGCCGTCGCATGTGGCCTTCGCCTGCGGACTGGCCGCCGGGAGCGCGTCCTGCCGGCAGCTGAGCGGCGCCGACTTCACGCTGGACGACCTGCACGAGATTCTCGCCAAGATCCAGGTTTCGCGTTGTACCTGTTGGTGGGCGAACGGCGAACGGGACAATGTGGCGCATCTCGCCTAGCCCCGTGAGCCCGATAGTCGGGCGACGCACGTACGCATGCTGGAAATCCGCCATCCCACGCGTACTGACGATGTCGGGGGCAATGTGGGGAATCGTAGCAATTCGAACTCGGCTCGGGTAGGATGTCAGAACCATGAACCGTGGGTGCCTGGAAACGGCCCAGTCGGAATCCACTGGGGGAATGCGAGACCATTGAGATAAGGAAAGAGTAGACATGAAAGGATCTTTCAATCGACGCCGGCTCTTGCTCGGTGGAGCGGCCGCCCTCACCAGTTCGATTGCACTGCCGATTTTCGTTCCGCGCACGGTGTTCGCCCAAGGGAATCGACCCGGCGCCAATGACCGCGTCCTCGTCGGGGCGATTGGGTGTGGATTCCGTGCTCGTTTGCTCATGGATCAGCTTCCCGAGGTCGCTCAGTTGGTCGCGATTGCTGACTGCAATATCGAACAAGCATTCAAATTCCGCCAAGAACGCCACGCCAAATGGGACATTTACAGTGGTCACTATCGCATCGTCGACCGCAAGGACATCGACGCGGTCGTGATGACCGGTCAGGAATTTCAGCGCGCGGTGCCATGCATTCATGCGGTGCAGTCGGGCAAAGACGTCTACGCCGAGAAGCCGTTGACCCTCTATATCCAAGAGGGTCGAACCATGATCGAACATGTGCGCAAACATCAAGCGGTGTTCCAGGTCGGCACTCAACAGCGGTCCATGGAGGTGAATCGGATTGCTTGTGAGTTCGTTCGCGACGGGGGTCTCGGCAAGCTCACAAAGGTCCAAGCGGTCAACTATCCTGGCGTGGATGTGACGCCCGAAATCGACTCGGATGGCCTCGGGAATATTCCTCCCGGTTTCAATTGGGATCTCCATTTGAATCAAAGCGTGTGGCGTCCTTGCGTCCCGAACGCAATCGCCGGGCGCAATTACGTTGGCGGCGAAATGACCAACTGGGGCGCCCACGGAGTGGACCAAGTCCAATGGGCGCTTGGCAAAGACGATACACTGCCGACGGAATTCAAGCTGGTTAGTCCAGGAAGAGACGGGAAGGTTGTGGCCACCTACGCCGATGGGACGCAGGTCTTCTTCGAACTGCCGACTTCCGGTCCGATGGGTGGAGCGATCTTCATCGGTGAAAAGGGGAAACTGGAGATCAATCGGAACACGATCATGTCCAACCCCATCGACATTCGCGAGGCACTTCTCAAGAAAGTCAACGCGGCCGAAGAAGAAGTGAAATGGTCCGATCAAACGGCCCTGTGGCAGGCGCGATGGCATTTGCAGAATTGGCTTGACTGCATCAAGACTCGCGAACGGCCACACGCCGATATTGAAATCGGACACCGTTCGGTCGCCTTCTGTCATTTGGTCAACATCACACGATATCTGGACAGAGTCGGCGACACGTTGAGATTCGACTCGGCGTCCGAGCGTTTCATCGACAACGACGAAGCCAACTCGTGGAACGATCGGGCTCGTCGTGCCGGATACGAACTTCCTGGAGTGTGAGCATGGTGGCTCTGGCCCGATCCTACTCGCCCAACGTCCACCCCTCCCGGTACTCGCGGTGAAGCAGGCGATTGGCCTCGTCGTCGTTGGTGAATCGGAACGTGGTGCCGTCCCAGTGGAGTTTTCGGCCAACTCGCAGCGCGATGTTGCCCAGCAGGCAGGCTTCGGTGAGCAGACCGGAATGGGCCACGAAATCGGATCCGGCGGGAGGGCCGCCGCGGCAGGCGCTGATGAACTCCTCGTCGTGGCCGGGCGACCGCGGCAGCACTTCCGGCGGGCGACCATATTGTCGCATTCTCGAGTCCGGCACCAGGCGATGACCGAGGAGGACCCCGTTGTCGCCCAAGAACAGGTCTTCCGTCACTGTGCGGTCTGCCTCGAGTTCCTTGGGACGCGGCGGTTCCGCGCCCCCACTGAGCCAATGGAGTCTGACGGGCGGCAGTTCGCCGCGAGCGGGAAACTCGAAGTGCACGTTGAACACGCGGGGATAGATCTCTGGATTGACCTCAGCGCATTCCGCTTCGATCGTCGTGGGACTTCCCAACTGGAGTGCCTTGAAGATCGTGGACAACTTGTGGCAACCGAGATCGCCAAGCTGTCCCGTTCCAAAATCCCACCAGTCGCGCCAACGCCACGGATGGTAACAGGGATGGTAGGGGCGGGCTGGCGCGGGGCCCAGCCAGAGGTTCCAATCCAATCCTTCAGGCACGGGCGGAGTGTCCTGCGGGCGTCCGGGACCTCCCGGCGGATCCCAAAATCCCCGACCCCACGGCACGTACACTTCACGCACCGGTCCGATCGCATTGTCGAGGATGTACTCCTGAATCATCCGCGCCATGTTGTCAGCCTGTCCCTGATTGCCCAGTTGGGTCGCAACCTTGGCTTGCCGCGCTGCCTCGGTAACCACACGGGCTTCGTGGACGGAGTAGGTGAGCGGTTTTTCGCAATACACGTGCTTGCCGCGCTGGATGGCAGCCAACGTAATCACCGCGTGCGAATGGTCAGGGGTGGCAACCAGGACAGCGTCAACGTCCTCTTTTTCCAGCAATTCGCGGAAGTCGACATAAGTACGGCAGCCGTGGTACGTACCCCGGTCTTTCTGTTCGGCGTACCGTTTTTCGACCTCGCGTCGGGCCGGTTCGCGGCCGGCCAACTGTGTGTCTTTGCCCTGGCTCCAATTCCACGACATATAGCCGCCGCCCTCGCGATGCACGTCGCACACCGCGGTGATCTGGATTTCGGGGTAGTTCGTGAAGCGGGCCATGTCCTGAATGCCCTGTCCTCCCATACCGATCCCGGCTGAGCGTTGTCTTCTCGCTGGGAGCGACATAACGCGCGCCTCCCAAGATGTGGCGAGGTACGATCGAGAACGCTGCCGCCGTGGCAATGCTCGCAAAGAATCGCCGACGGGACATCCCGCGACATGCCGTGCGGCAACTGGTGCAGATTCGGCCGTTCGTGTTAGTCATCCTCTGGCCTCCGGGTAAAGATCCCTGTCCTCCGTCGACTCGTGCGCAGCGAAGTCAGCGTGTCTGGTTTCAGAAATGTCGAGCCGGTTCAGGGCGTTCTGCCAGTCGACCGCCAGCAGCACTCGCCCGTCCAGGTACTCGAACAGCAGTCGCGGTTACCGCGTAGGTTGCGCCACACGCGTCGCGTACACCCAGTTCGCAGACGGCCCGTCACCGACGCGGCCAGACACCCTACGATGTTCGACCACGTCGGCAGGTCGCGACGTGCCCAAGCCTACTTCGCCGGTTCCGTTTCCGATGCAGTTCGATTTTTCTCGACCGCGTCCGCGGCTCCCTCAATCGCGCCTTTCGTCGCAATTGCGGTGTCTTTGGCTGCGCTCTCCAGGGCTTGTCCCGTCTGATTCAGCGCCTTACCCGCCTTCTGCTGCGTCTCTTTCGTGCAGCCGCCACAAGTGGCGGCGAGAGCCAACAGCACGGTACAGATCGCGAGTTTTCGCATGGTCGCATCTCCTTGGAAATTTGAGCCGAATGCCTTGCGGGCGAGTCCTTCTCGGGGAGCGATCGCTCCGCTCGCAACATCCGACATTTTGGGCGGATTGAGGGCGTCTGTCAAAGGTCCAATAGCACATATCAGCGCCCGGACTTTACCCAGCCGCATAGACCAAAACCGTCGAACTCCCGTCTGTCCCAGCTCTCCTGCCGCCTCCAGCCTCCAGCCTGCCGCCTCCGCCCTACAGCCTGCCCACACCGCGCGTGCGGGCTTGGAGCACGGGATCGCGCGGGAGGGGCAACTTCACGGTGCGACCGGTTTCGGCCGCCTTGTAGATGGCCAGGATGATCTCGACCGAACGACGGCCCTCGACCCCGTCAATCAAGGGTTGACCGTGGGATTTGATGGCCTGCAGTACGTCCTGGAACTGGGCGGTATGACCGTGGTGACCGATCGCCGCGGGATCGGCTGCGCCGCCCCCGGTCTTGGTTTTCCCGGCCATGCGTTGCAGGAGGGCGGCATCGGCGCGGGTGGTACGCGCGAAATCCCAGGTCGTGAGGTTTTCCTCTTGCAGCACGGCGGATCCTTCCGACCCGTGGATTTCGATCCGCTTCAGCGCTCCAGGGAACGCGGCGGTTGTCGCCTCGATGGTCCCCAGCGCACCATTTTGGAATCGGAGCGTGGCCACGGCGACATCTTCCACTTCGATGCGTTCATGAGCCAGCGTGGCGAACCGAGCGGACAGGTCCTGGACGGGGCCCATCACCCAGTTCAGCAAATCGACGCTATGGATGGCCTGGTTCATCAGTGCTCCGCCGCCGTCCAGCTTCCAGGTGCCGCGCCAGGCCCCGCTGTCGTAATATTTCTGGGTTCGATACCACTTCACGTACGCGTCGCCGACCGTCAGCCGACCGAAGCGCCCCGTATCGACGGCCTTCTTGAGCAGTTGCGACGCCTCATGAAACCGCGAGGGGAAGATCGTCGACAGGACGACGCCGGCTTTGGCACACGCGTCGATAATGCGGTCGCAGCGCTGCAGCGTGATTTCGAGCGGTTTCTCGACGATCACGTGCTTCCCGGCGCTGGCCGCCGCGACGGCTGGCTCCAGATGCGCTCCGCTGGGCGTACAGATCGTCACCACCTCCACGCGCGGATCATCCAGCATGGCGTGCAAGTCGTGGTATGCCTGGCATCCCAGCGATTGGGCCAGCCGATCGGCGGCGGCCGGAAACGTGTCGAAACACGCGACAACCGCTGCGCCCCGGATGTCGGCCACCGCCCGCGCGTGAAAATTGGCGATCATGCCGCATCCGACAATGCCAAATCCGATTGCCATGGAGAATCCTCCTGCAGGCATCCACTCAAAGTTGTTCGGAACGACGTTCGGACGCCCATTATAGGTGCCGGTCGAGTCGCGAGAAATGGCGTCGCAGATCGCAGTTCAACACGGGCTGCAATTCACAAGCCGAACATGCCGAGTGTGGCGTGCAGGGCCAGGTGAGGGAAGAAGACGTCGACCAGGAACATGCCCATCGAGCAGGCGTTCAGCAGGAAATGCACGACAATGCCAGGGAGAATGCGATGCGTCTGACGATAGACGTAACCCAAGCCCAGGGCGAGAACGAACAACGGAACCCAGTCCGGTCCATGGGAAAGATGGAGAAGGGCGAAGATCAGCGCGCTGACCGCCACGGGCCAGCAGGCCGCGCGGGCCGTTGGGGTGGAATCACTCGCGGCATCGGCCAAGTCCTCCGCGGGCGAGACGTGGGGAGCCGCATCCGAATACGTCGATTTCGCATTCTCGACGGGAAACTCGTTTGACGGCTCCTCGTCCGGTGTGGCCCGGCGGCCGCCCAAGAGCAGCTCGCGCGGGATCGCGGTCGGCGGCCAGCCGTTCAAGCCAGCCCTGGAGCAATCCGCGAAACAGGTATTCTTCGGCGATGGGTGCTACCCCCACTGCCGATACGATGCAGGCGGCCAGCAAAGAAGGCCGCGGGTCTCGGCGCAGTGCTTCCACCAGCGGATGGTGCGATTCGAACCACTTCACCAGGAACAGTTGCATCAAATAGACGGGCGGCGCCACAGCCAGAAAGGCCACAACGCCCAAGCGGATGTCGGAGCCGATCTTGCCGACCGCCCACCCGAGTTCGCATCCTGTGGCGGAATGTCGCCACAGGATGGTGATCGCCGATACCGCAACAACGACCAGGGAGACGGCCGCCTGGGCGTAAATCGTCGGGGCTTGCAGGTCCGGCGCCCGCATCGACAAGTCGGCTCCGGACTGCTCACGCAGTCCGATACCCAGGACGGCCAGGGCCACGGAGGAGCCCACGACCAACAGGCCGATGGCGAACAGGACATCCACCAGGCCCCACGGAACCGGCCTCCACGTTTCGTAGGCGAGCAAGGGCTCGCCCGGCACGCGGCGCACAAGAGCGTCGACCAGATGACCAGTGTGATGCCCAGAAGCAACGCGGCGAAAGGTTGTGCAAACATGTTCGGCCAAGTTCCGGACTTACCCCATCGCCTCATCGCGTTATCGCGTTATCGAAAATACTTCGCCGCCGCGAACACGTAGCCGACGCCGGAGTAGATGGTCGAGATGATCGACACCCACACGGCGATGGGCAGCAACTTCTGGGCGACAGGCAACGTCCAGGCGAACCAGTTAGCCGGTTCGCGCGTCGTTTCCATGAGCACAATCAGGCTGACCACCACCGCCACACACTGAACCACCATCTTCAGTTTGCCGGCCATCTTGGCGGAGAAGTCTCCGCCGCTCTGTTCAATGAAACTCCGCAGCGTCGTCACCAGCATCTCGCGCCCCACCACGACCACCGCCATCCAGGCTTGAATGCCCGATTTCGGCTCGGCTGCCAGCAGGATGAACGCTCCGCAGATGATGATCTTATCGACAAACGGATCGAAAACGCGACCGAGCTTCGTGACCTGCCCGTAACGTCGAGCCCAGAAGCCATCCACCCAGTCGGTCGAGGCCGCGATGACAAAGATAATCATCGCCGGCAGGTACAGCTTCCAGGGGATGAGCACGAACACAACAATCGACAAGACCAGCCGGAGCGTCGTCAGTTGGTTCGGCACGTTAAAGAACTGGCCCTGGATCGACTGCGCTCGGTCTGCCATCGGGATCTCGATTCTTGCTTGGACAACGTTTCTCACGAGTTCCAAAATAACGCCCGCCAACCCTCAGGGCAAAGGCCCTGAGAGTTTCTTAGTTCTTAGTTCTTAGTTCTTAGTTCTTAGTTCTTAGTTCTTAGGACTAGTTCTAAGTTCTAAGTTCTAAGGACTAAGTTCTAAGGACTAAGTTCTAAGTTCTAAGGACTAAGTTCTAAGGACTAAGGACTACCATCACCAGAATTTGTCGGTGGCGACGCCGATCAGATCGTACTGTTGCGAGGCAACGATTTCGCAGCGTGTCATGACCCCGGGCGACAACGGTTGTTCGCCATTTTCGGTGATGAACACCAATCCATCCACATCTGGCGCATCGGCCCGCGATCGCCCGATCCAGACCCCCTGCTCGTCCGGCACGGATCGATCCACCAACACCTGCAGAGTCTGGCCGACCAGGTTCTGGTTGCGCGCCACGACGATCTCCTGCTGGATTTCCATGAGCCGGTCGCGGCGTTTCTGGCGCACTTCCATCGGCAGGTGGTCGTCGAGCGCGGCGGAAGGCGTGTTGTCCTCGTAGGAGTACGTAAAAACGCCCAATCGTTCGAACTGTTGGTGCCGCACGAAGTCGCAGAGTTCGTCGAATGCCTCCTCGGTTTCGCCGGGAAAGCCGGTGATGAACGTCGTCCGCAGGGTCAACTCCGGAATCTGGCTGCGCAGACGATCGAGCAGGTCCAGCGTTTGTTGGCGAGTCACGCGTCGCGCCATGCGGCGCAGCAGGCGGTCATTAATATGTTGCAGGGGCAGATCGATGTAGGGCAGGATCCGCGACGAACCGGCGATGGTTTCGATCAGCGGCTGGTCGATGTACATCGGGTAGAAATACATCAGTCGAATCCAGTCCACGTCGACGTTTTCGAGCGCCTGGAGCAGTTCGGTGAGGCGCGGTTCTCCATACAGGTCCGTGCCGTAATAGGTTGTATCCTGCGCTACCACGATCAGCTCGCGCACGCCGTCGTCGGCCAGCTGACGAGCTTCCGCGACAATCTCTTCCAGCGGTTTACTGGCATGTTTGCCGCGCATCTTGGGGATGGAGCAGAACGTGCACAGTCGGTCGCAGCCTTCGGAAATCTTCAGGTACGCGAAGTGTCGAGGCGTGATGCGCAGCCGGCCGCGGTCGGAGAGTGCCCGGATGGGAGCCGGGCGAAACACCGTACGCTGTTCGGCGAGGTGTCCCACGAGCCGGTCCGCCACCTCGGTGACGTGCTCACGACCAAACACGCCCACCAACGTGTCGATCTCGGGCCGTTCGGCCAGCAGCGCATCTTTTTGCCGTTCGGCCAGGCATCCCGAGACAATGACGCCCTGCGTCTTCCCGGCGCGTTTGAGCCGCAACATGTCATCGATCGCCGCGTAGGACTCGGTGCGGGCCTGCTCGATGAACCCGCACGTGTTGACCACCACGAAGTCGGTCCCTTCCGGGTCCGCCACGAGTTGGTACCCTTCGAGCTGAAACAGACCGAGCATCCGTTCGCTGTCGACCAGATTCTTGGGGCATCCCAGACTGATGAAAGCATACCGCCCTTTGGGCTGCGCCGCCGCGTTGTCGTTGGTCACTTGCTTCGGTTCCTTGTTCATGGAGCCAGTTCTCGTAGCGTGTTCCACAGATCAGGCAGCAGGAACGGAACCGACATGACGGCTGCCGCTCCGCATTCCTTGGCACGCCGGACGTGATCGTGCCGCGGAAAGCCGAACAGAGCCACAACCGGTACTCGTGGTGTGCTGGTCGCGATATGGCGCAGTTGTGCGAATTCGCCGCCATCGGGAGCCCAGGCGTGCCACAGCACGGCGGCTGCGCCATCGAGTCTCCACCAGGTGCGGGTCGTGGTCCACACGCTGGAGTAACCGGCGATTCGACAAGCGCGGCCAGCGCCTGGAAAAACACCGCCTGACCGGTGTAGATGGCGATCAGCCCGTCCGCGGGCGCGGGAGCCGACCGCAACGCATAGTCGACGCGTTCCGACTCGGAGCAAGTTCGCGGGAATTGCCAGCTGGTGGGAGTCGCGTCGGACCGCAGTTCGCTGGGCCCGCGGGCCAGCCACTGGTGCCAATAGACGCGGACCACACCGGGCCACGGCCGCCCGCTGCGAGTTTCCCCTTCGCAGCAACTTCCCAGCAGGGCGATGAGATGGGTCAGCGGCAGGGCGAGGTTCAGGCGGTCGATGTCATGCTGGGAGAACTGGCCGGGCCGGGACTGGCAGATCACGACGCAGTGCCAGCCGCCCGGCTGGGATGCGCAGCGGTCGAGGGCCTCGGTCACTGAGCCCACGGCGTCCAACTCGGTGTGCGCGCGCAGCCATGCCACGGCCGCCGCGAATTCGTGGAATTCACGCGGACCGATGAGCAGCACAGATGGTCGGCCGGTTGGCATCTGACGAAAACCCTCGAAATCAGCACCCTGGCAGGCGGTCGTGCCCCACGAGCGCAGCACCGACTCTTCCTCACAGCTCGATCTGCCAGACAACGGAGATCCTGCCCCGACACTTTAGCCGAATTGTTCGCTTTCGTAAGCCGAAATTGCCTGGTGCACTTCGGCGGCCGTCTCGGCCGTGCGGATGGTCTCGAGCAACGGTGCGTCACCAATCAGGCGGCTCAGACGGGCCAGGGTGCGGAGATGCCCGCGATCGTCGGTCGAGAGGACCAGAAAAAAAACGTCGGTCAGCCGTCCGCGGTTATCCCCGAAGGGGATCCCACGATGGGTCCGCCCGAAAGCCAAGAATGGTTGGGCCAGGATATTGGCCTGCGGGCGACGCGGGTGCAGCAGGGCGACGCCGTTGTCCAACGCCGTGCTGTGAAGTTTCTCGCGGGCCGCCACCGCCTCGGCCATCTTGTCGGGGTCCCACAGCCAGCCGGTTGCCGCCGCCGCCTGGACCATCTTGTCGATGACCGAGGTCCGAGTGCGCGCGTTGAGCGGGACGGCCATCGCTTCGCAGCGGCAGAGCCGCGGCGATGGAGATCTCTTTGGCGCCAGGAACGGCGCGTTTCAAAACGCCTTCCACGCGCGCCAGTTCCGTGTCGTCCGAGGCACCGATCGAATCTTCCAGCCAGTGGTGGATCTCGGCCTCCGAAAATCGCCAGCGCCGCCGATCTTCCGGCCCGGCAAACGACCTCGATCGGCCATCTTGCGGACCTTTTCGGGGGTCAAGTGCAGGTATGCTGCCAGGCTTTCGATATCAAAGTCGCCGGTCGCCATATCACGGCCAATCAGGTGAGAAACGGAGCAGGATGCGGGCATTATGGCGGGGTGCCTGCCGCAGGTCCAGGGTACGATCGCGGAGTCCGAAAACCTGCCTTGACACTTTCGACGAAATAGCCACAATTTGCCCCAACAAAGCCCTGGATTCGGTCGTGATCCTGACCACGACGGCACGTTTTCCCAGACTTCCCGCAGTCGGGAAACCGGCAGGATGCCGGCCACGTGCTACGACCGAATACCTCACCCTACCAAGCGGCGATCCGAGGCAAGGAGGCCAAGGAGATGCAGCAATTCTTGGATTGCGCGGACGGACTGCGACTGCGCGAGATGCTCCCCTACGGGCGGTTCTCCGGGGCAGCCGATATCCGCATCAAGTCGTGTTGCAGTGACTCGCGCGTCTGCCGACCCGGTGACGTGTATGTCGCGATCGTCAACGCCGAGGGCGACGGACATGATGAGGTCGACAAAGCGGTCCAGCGCGGCGCGGTCGCCGTGGTGACCGAACGACTCGTCCCCACCCGCGTGCCGTGTTGCGTGGTTCCCGACTCACGCGAAGCGTACGGTTACATCTGCCAGCGGCTGGCCGGTCAGCCTGATCAGTCGTTGCGACTGGTGGGCATCACCGGCACGCACGGGAAGACCACGACCGCCATGCTGGTCACAGCGATCCTGCAAGCGGCGCAGCATCCGGTGGGCGTGACATGTTCACTGGGATACACGGATGGCGAGAACATGGCGACGGCCGAATCGGCTACTCCGCCGCCGCACGAACTGGCTCGCTGGCTGGCACAGATGGTGGCCAACGGCTGCTCGCATGGCGTGGTCGAGGTCTCCAGCGAAGCCTTGGCAACCCGGCACCTGTCGGGTGTGTCCTTCGATGCCGCCGTGTTGACCAATGTGCGCCGCGAGCATCTCGATTGGCACGGCAATGTCGAGAACTATCGGCGGGCCAAGCAACGTCTGTTCGGGCATTTGAAGCCCGGCGGATTCGCCGTCATCAACGCCGACGATACGGCCAGCCAGCACATCCTGGAATCGCTGCAGGTGCCGCTGATCACGGTCGGCATGCACGGCACCGCTCAGCTGCAGGCCCAGGTCCTGGAACGGTGTGTCAGCGAACAGACGTTTCTGCTGACGGCCGGACAGGAATGTGCGCCGGTGCGCACGCGGACGATTGGCGACCAGTTTGTTTATTGCTGCCTCTCCGCCGCTGCCGTGGGACTGGTCATGGGACTGAATCTCACGACGATCGTGCGCGGACTGGAATCGCTCGATTTCATTCCCGGACGACTCGAGCGTCTCGAGTGCGGCCAGGAGTTCAGCGTGTTCGTGGATCACGCGCACACGCCGAGCGCTTTGGCACTCAGCCTGCACGCGCTGCGACAGGTCACCCAGGGACGCGTGATCTGCGTCTACGGCGCCACGCAAGGGCAGGACCTGGAACAACGCGCGGCGATGGGTCGTATCGTGGAGCGCGGTGCGCACGTCGGAGTTATTACGAGCAACAATCCGGGACATGAGCGACCACTGGAGATCGCCCATGACATCCTGAGCGGCTGCAAAAAACCCGGCAAATCGCACATTATTCCCGACCGCAAGAAGGCTATTCACTGGGCGTTGAGCACGGCACAGCCCGGCGACACCGTCCTCATTACGGGTAAGGGGGACGAGCTCTTCCAGACGATTGGCAATCGCCAGGTCCATTTCGACGATCGCGAGATTGCCTGTCGCTGGCTGCACGGTGTCCAGCCCGCGCTGGTCGAACGAACGAGTTCGGTGACGCTGCCGTTTCGATTGGGGCCGGAATGGAATTGACCGAGGCAGACCAGGAATCGTTGTTCGTGCACACAAGAAACGGTTGCCAGTCGCAGGAAACTCACCGTCGTGATGGCTCAGTTATCCATTGAAGAACTCAACGAGATCGTCCGGGGCCAGCTGTCGCTGGGGACCATGCCGCCGGTCGGAGGCATGTGGGCGCCCGTGGGCCCCCTGGTCTGCGACAGTCGCCGCGTGCGCCGCGGTGATGTGTTTTGGGGCCTGCCAGGATCTCAGTGCGACGGAAGCGATTTTGCCGAAGAGGCGCTGATCCACGCTGCCCAGGGAACCGTCGTTGCCGGCCGACACATCGAACCATGGGCCGGCTGCTTCAGTATTCGCGTGGCCGATAGTGTTCGAGCGCTGTTGCAGCTGGGACAGTGGACACGACGAAGGTTTGAAGGCACGGTGGTCGGCATGCACCTCGAGTCCGAAAACGCCGCGGTGCCGGCATTGGCGCGCCGCGTCCTCGGCAGCCATGGGCCACACGGCGCAGCGGGACGTGCGGTCACGACCGCGCCCGATGCCGTGCTGGCCATGTTGGACTGGAACATGCGCGACCAGTGTGCGGTGGTGGAAACCACCGGCGCCCACGAATCCGAAATCGATGAAATTTCGCACTTGTGCTCGCCGCACATTGCGGCTATTACGTGCACCTGCAAATCACATCCGTCACCGAACCGTGACGGAGCGGCATTCGCCGAAATCCAAGCCAGACTGTTCGAAGCGTTACCCACGGATGGCGTCGCGGTCGTCAGTGGCGATTTCCCCTGGACGCAACGTAAGGCGGACCAGTACCCATGCGAGTTGTTGTGGGTCGGCTGCCGGCCGGAGTGCGATCTCGTGGCGGAACCTGTGCCGTGCCGCGACGGACGGCTCGCGTTCCTGTGCGATGGACAGCGTTATGAAACGACCCACTGCGGTTGCGACGACCTGGCCTCCGTGCTCGTCGTCGTGGCCGTTGGTAAAGTGCTGGGGATTCCAGCACGGGACATGCGCGACATGCTGTGGCAGCCGGTGACCGGTTTGTCGCAGGTGTCGGATCGGAACCTTGACAGAACATTGGAAGTCTCATCGTCCGCATCAGCTTTGCGGGAAGATGATGCAACCCTCCCTCCTGGGTTGGAGCGATATGCTTGCTGATCAGGCGATTTCTGGGTCAATCGCCTCGGCAAGCGCTTCACGATGAGACTTAGTACTGAGCACCGGAGTGGCTTCGGCCACTCCGGTGCCAGGGAACAACGAGCGGAGTCCGTGTGACAACGGGCTCCGCTTTTTTTTGGCAGGGCGGGGATGTTCGCTGCGCACGGGCCGTTCATAATCGAAGGCGGGAACCTGAGCAGACCACGAATCTGGAGACATGCCCGATGAGCCAAGGTGCTGCGGCGATTGTGACCGGATCGTCACGAGGTATCGGCCGTGCCATCGCCGTGGCCTTGGGCGCGCCGGGTACTCCGTAGTGGTCAACTGCACTCGCCATGTCGCAGCCGCGCAAGAGGTCGCGGCGCTCATTCGGGCTGAGGGCGGAACGGCCATGGTCGTGGCCGCCTCGGTCGCCGATCGGAAACAGCGGCAAGTCCTGCTCGACCGTGCGCACGAGGCCTATGGCGATCTTCACGTGCTCGTCAACAACGCCGGCATAACCTCGCCCGGCCGGCACGACCTGCTAGAGGCCACCGAGGAAAACTGGGATGCCGTGTTCGACACCAATCTCAAGGGCCCCTTCTTCCTGACCCAACGCGCCGCCACGCACATGGTCGCGGCGCGTCAGGCCGGACGGATCGACGGTGCGACCATCGTCAATGTCTCATCCATCTCCGCTTTCACCGTCTCCACGAATCGTGCAGACTACTGCCTGACCAAGGCCGCCCTGCACATGATGACGCTGCAGTTTGCAGCACGATTGGCGGATCACGGCATTCGTGTTTACGAAGTCTGCCCGGGTGTGATCGCGACCGATATGACGGCCGAAGTCCACGATAAATACGACCGGCTGATCCGCGAAGGACTGACACCGATCCGGCGCTGGGGTCAGCCGGACGATGTGGCCCAAGCGGTCGTCGCCCTGGTACGAGGCGACTTCCCGTTCAGCACCGGCGAATGCATCCATATCGATGGCGGCTTCCACATTCGCCGACTGTGAGCCGGGCAGCGCGCATGGCCCGCCGCGCTGACGCGCTGCGAGAACGGGACGCCCCCCCGGCCGCTGTGTCGGGTACTCGCCGTGGATGTCTAGGTAGAATAAGGCCTACTTTGCGGATTGTATCAAGTCTGCAGGTTGTTCCGGTCGATCAGAATGACGTTGTGTCGTCGTTGTGACCACGGGGCAACCCATGTATTCTCGCTTTTTCAAGACCCGAGGCGCGGGGTTCGGCGTTGTGTGCGGTGCCGTGCTGGGCGTGGCGAGTCTGGCGGGGTGCTGCGGCGGAATCCTGCCTTCGGCCCGTGTTTCCCCGTCCGCCCCACCCATGGCGGCAGCCATTCCCTCCGTTGCGGCACCGGCCGAAACAGGACCGGCCGCGAATTCAGAGTGTCTGGTTCCGCCGGTTCCGCCGGTTCCGCCCGCCGGCTATTGCGGCGCGGATGCGTGTCCCCCGTTGGTTGCCTGGTGCGGTCCCCGTCTGCTTCACGGGCTCGGACCGTTGTTCTATCGCGGAGACGAGGGCGAGCAGCAGATGACGGAGGCGGAACTCTACCCCCCGCACTCCCGATTCCATCCGGTTCCCACCATGCCCGTATTTGCATCACGCCCCGAATACGATCCACCTCAGCAAATGCTGGAACCGGTGCCCGCCAAACCGCACCGCGTGCCCCACGCGGCGGTGCCCGCCCCGCGTCCGCTGGATTTATCCTCGCCGGAAGTCGGCGGCCCGGCCCTGGAGCCTGTGCCTGCCGGTCGACCTGAGAACCGTGGGGAGCCAGCGGCGAACCCGGCCGAACCAACTCCCGAGCCGGGATACGACGCGAAGGCCGCTCGCGAGCCGCAGTCCGTGCTGCTCCTGAATCGCTGACGCGCTCACCACTTATTCGACCTCCCCGTAACTTGGCTGGGTGTTCTTCCCGGCTTCGCCAAGTTCATCCGACCTAAGCCCCCCGTTGTTAAATTGGGATGGTTTTGCGGCCTCCCTCTCCGGTCCTCAACGCAACGTGGATGGCGCGTCGAAATACCTAGGGGACCAGCATGGGATCGGAAGTCGATAGTCCGCCCAGGCTGGGTGTCTTGCGAAGTCGTCGCGACGGCGAGTCGCGACCGCCGAGGTGCCGGGCGAGGACTGTCTTACTACTTTGACGAGCCCACTGATGCCATATCCATTCCCGTTTGACCGCAACCGTTCGGGGCTACGGGTCGGTTGCCTGATCACCGTCTGTCTGACAGTGATTGGGGCGCTACCACAGGCGTCTGGGGGATCGTCCTTGCGGCGTTCGGCCATTGTGCAGGCCGTTTCGGCGGCAGGACCGAGCGTGGTGAGTATCCACGGGCGCAAGACACTTCCCGCGGAATACGAAGCCGATGGAACCGCCGATGCGAACCATCAAGTCAACGGCATGGGAACGGGCATCGTCATTGACGAACGCGGCTATATCATTACGAATTACCACGTCGTGGAAGGCGTGAAACGCATCCGCGCGACGCTGGCCGACGGGACCACGGCCGTGGCCGAACTGGTGGCAAACGATCCCGTGACGGACCTGGCCATCATCAAAATCCCGGAAGAAAAAGAGTTTCCCGTGATTCGACTGGGGACATCGACGGATGTCATGCCAGGGGAGACCGTGGTGGCGGTGGGCAATGCCTACGGCTACGAGCACACGGCGACACAGGGCATCATCAGCGCTCTGCATCGGACGGTTCAGGTCAGCGACTATCAGAAGTACGCGGACCTGATACAGACCGACGCCAGCATCAATCCCGGCAATTCCGGCGGGCCCCTGCTCAATATCGACGGCGACATGATCGGTATTAACGTGGCCGTACGCGTCGGTGCTCAAGGCATCGGTTTTGCCATTCCGGTCGACGACGCCATGGACGTGGCCGCGAACTTGCTGTCCTGTGAGCGGGTCGGCCAGGTCACGTACGGCGCCCAGTTGAAGACCGACTACGCCGATTCACAGCGGCAAGTCACCGTGACATCGGTCACGCCGGACGGACCGGCCGGGAAGGCCGGCCTGCAGGCGGGTGACGTGATTCTGTCGGTCGGCGACCGCCCGATCCAACGGCGACTCGATGTCGAGCGTGCTCTGATCGGACTCGAGGCGGGCGACGAGGTGGCGTGGGCGATCCGCCGCAGCGACACCGAGTCGACACTCAATGTGGTGCTGGCCGAGGACGATGGGTCCCAGCTGGCCGTCACCGATCTTGCCTGGTCGCAACTGGGAATGCGACTGACTCCGATCCCCACGGCGACGTTTCGCAAGTACCGCTCGCGGTACCGCGGCGGGCTGAAGATTGACGAAGTGCGAGACGACAGTCCGGCCCAACGGCACGGCATTCGCCGCGGCGATCTGCTGGTCGGCGTGCACAAGTGGGAGACGATTTCCGAAGACAACGTGTCGTACATTCTCAACAGTGCCGAATTCAAGGCCACGCAGCCGTTCAAATTCTATATACTGCGTAACGGCGAAACGTTGTACGGCAACATGCGGCTTGACGGCGCCAAGTAACGCCGGTCGGGTCGCTGCCTCGTCGAGCAGTGACAACCGCCCATGGAATCCGAATTCATTGCCTGGCTGCGCGAGCGTCTGCCTCCGCACCCGGACCTCCGCTTGGGAATCGGCGATGACGCGGCGATCCTGCGTTTGGCCGCCGATCGGGATATGGTCGTGACCAGCGACCTGCTGACTGATGGTGTGGACTTTCACCTCCACGCATGTCAGCCTTGGCAGATCGGTCGCAAGGCGGTGGCAGTGAACTTGAGCGACCTGGCGGCCATGGCCTGCCGACCGGTGGCGGTGGTAGTATCGGTCGCTCTGCCGCGGCCCGGAGCCGGCGAGCTGGCACGCGCTCTCTATCGCGGTATTCTCGACGTGGCTGCCCAGTTTCAGGTCGCGGTGGCCGGCGGGGATACCAACACCTGGGACGGCCGCCTGGTGATCAGCGTGACTGCTGTGGGTCAACTCACCGCCCGCGGGCCCTTGCGCCGCGATGAGGCCCGTCCCGGCGATCACATCCTGGTGACCGGCCGCTTTGGTGGCAGCATCCTCGGCAAACATTTTTCGTTCGAGCCACGGGTGCGTGAAGCGCTGCTGCTGCACGACCAGTACGAACTGCACGCGGGAATCGACGTGAGCGACGGCTTGTCGCTGGATCTGCACCGCCTGGCGACGGCGAGCGATTGCGGCGCGGCGATCGCACTCGACGCCGTGCCCATCGACAGGGCCGCCATCGAGCTGGCGGCCCAAGCATCTGACGGCCGCTCGCCGCTCGATCACGCCTTGTCCGACGGCGAAGACTTTGAGTTGATCGTGGCACTGCCGGCGGCGGAGGCCGACCGATTGCTGCAGCGGCAGCCGCTCGGCGTGCCGGTCACGCGCATTGGCCGCCTGGTTGAGCAGTCCGGACTGTGGCAGATCGCCGCCGACGGATCGCTGGCCCCCTTGGCCGCTCGCGGTTACGAACATCGCGGCGAGGCGAACGGCTCAGAACGGACTTAAGGCTCGTGTCCAATCAAGCGGGCAATCGCACACCTTATTACGCCAGTTCCTGTGCCAGGCGATCGAGAACGGCCGACGCGTTGGGGCCGTGGGCCTGCATATCGAAGATGCGGGCCTGGGCCGACGTGATTTCGATTTGAATCTCCAGGTGGTCGGCGGGCAGACACTCGGCCACCCGTTCGGCCCATTCAATCAGCGTGATCCCCGGCCCCTCGAAATACTCTTCCACGCCCAACTCCAGGAACTCGTCGAGATCTGCGCACGCGATAGGCATCCAGGTGGTAGATGGTGCGGTCGCCGTGATGCGGCTGGCACAGTACGAACGTGGGGCTGGTCACGCCCGCCGGGTCGATGTGGCAGCCGGCGGCAATCGCCTGCACCAGCCTCGTTTTGCCCGATCCCAAGGTTCCTGTCAGCGCCACGGTGGCGGTCGCGGGGAGGGAGCGGGCCAGCGCGCGCCCCAGCCTGCGAGTATCGTCTTCGTCACGAGTTTCCCACTGAAATCGCTGCATCGAATCGGGAAGCTGCTACAGAATGAACTTGCTGAGATCTTCGTCCTCGGTGAATCGCTGCAGACGCTCATCCACGTAGGTGGCGTCGATGACGACACGTCCGGATTTCATGTCGGGGGCCTCGAAGCTGAGGTCCTCGAGCAAGCGTTCCAGGATCGTGTAGAGCCGGCGGGCCCCGATGTTCTGCGTCGACTGATTGACCTTGTGGGCGTGAGCGGCCAGCGCTTCCACGCCGTCGTCCGTAAAGACCAGCTCGACGCCTTCGGTCTGCAGCAACGCCTCGTACTGTCGGGTCAACGAACTCTTGGGTTCCTTCAGGATCCGGACGAAGTCATCCTTCGTCAGGTCGTTCAACTCCACGCGGATCGGAAACCGGCCCTGCAGTTCGGGCATCAGATCACTCGGGCGGTTGCGGTGAAATGCGCCCGCCGCGATGAACAGCACGTGATCGGTGGAAACGTACCCGTAGCGCGTCTGCACGGTCGTGCCTTCCACGATCGGCAGCAGGTCGCGCTGCACTCCCTGTCGCGAAACATCGGCGCCGCGTGCTTCGCTGGAAATCACCTTGTCGAGTTCGTCCAGAAAGATGATCCCCAGATTCTCGGCCAGATCGATCGCTTCGGCGTTGATCTTTTCGGGCTCCAGCAGCGCATCGCACTCCTGTTCGAAGAGCACGTCTTGGGCCTGTGCGACGGTCATCTGCCGCGTGGTGGACTGGCGAGGCATGATTTTCTCCAGCATGCCCTGCAGATCCATGTCCATGTGTTCCATCCCCAGGCCGCTGAACACGACCGGGCTCGCCTTCTGTTCGACCGTCAGTTCGACCGTACGTTCGTCCAGCTCGCCGGTCGCGAGCATGCCGCGCATCTTTTCGCGCGTGCGTTCATAGCGTTCGGCGTCCGCCGGCTGCTCTTCTTGCCGAGTACTGGACGGGACGGGGGAGCAGCAGGTCGAGCAGGCGTTCCTGCATGCGCCGTTGCGCCTCTTGCTGCACGCTGACCCGTTCGCGCTCGCGGACCAGGCCGATGGCGTTCTCGACCAGTTCCCGCACCATGCTCTCCACATCGCGTCCGTAGTATCCGACTTCGGTGTACTTCGTGGCCTCCACCTTGATGAACGGTGCTCCGGTGAGCTTCGCCAGTCGCCGGGCAATCTCCGTTTTGCCGACTCCGGTCGGGCCGATCATCAGAATGTTCTTGGGCGAGACCTCGGGACGCATGTCGTCGGCCAGCTGTTTACGCCGCCAGCGGTTGCGGATGGCAATCGCCACAGCCCGCTTGGCGTCGTGCTGACCGACAATATGCCGATCCAGCTCCGTCACGATGTGGCGAGGGGTCAGCTCCCGCAGCAATTCGGCCAGATCCGCCGTCCCCCCGGTCAGTCTTTGCACGCTAACTCCTCCACCACGATGTTGGTGTTCGTGTAGATGTCGATTCCCGCGGCGATCAGCAGTGACTCGCGGGCGATCTCGCCGGCGGACAGAGTCGAGAACTTCCGCAAGCGCGCGGGCCGCGGCCAGCGCGTAGTTGCCTCCCGATCCAATCCCGAGAATGCCGTCGGTCGGCGAAATGACGTCGCCGGTGCCACTGACCAACAACGAATGCTCGGCGTCAGCCACGGCCAGCAACGCTTCGAGCCGCCGCAAGACGCGGTCGGTACGCCAGTCCTTGGCCAGCTCGGTCGCCGCGCGCGGCACGTTGGCGGGATAATCCTTCAGCTTGGATTCGAACCGCTCGAGCAGCGCAAACGCGTCGGCACTGCCCCCGGCGAAACCGCACAGGACGGTCCCCTCCGCCAGTCGGCGGATCTTGACCGCATCGCTCTTCATCACCGCCGTGCCCAGCGTCACCTGGCCGTCGCCGGCCATCGCCACGCGACCTTGGTGACGCACCGTCAAGATGGTTGTTGCATGGAGTTCCATGCCCGTCATTCTGGCGGATGCGGAGCGTTCTCTCCAGAGCCCCGGAATTGCCACCTGGGTAGGGCTGCTTGCCACGGCCGGCGGGGATCGAGTATTCTGCCCGGCATGAATCGCGCTCTCGATTGGTGCCCGCAGCCCCGAATTGATGTCTCGCCACGATACGGCGCTGCTGGTAGTCGATGTCCAAACCCGACTCCTGGAGGCAATGGCTCCACCCCCTACGCTGGTGTGGAATATCCGCCGACTCATCGACGGAGCGCAGGCACTGGGCCTTCCCGTGGCGGCCACCGAACAGTACCCGCGCGGACTGGGGTCCACCACGCGCGAGTTGGCTGAGCGACTGGGAGAGATTCCTGCGAAACTGATGTTCAGTTGTCGGGAATGTGGCGGGCTGTTCGAGCCCTGGCGCGAGCAGGGCATCTACAAGATCCTCGTCGTCGGGATCGAAACCCACGTGTGCGTGCAGCAGACCGTGCTCGACCTGCTGTCGGTTGGATTTCGCGCATACGTGGCTGTCGATGCCGTGGACTCGCGCTTCGCCCGCGATCGCGAGATTGCCCTGCGGCGGATGGAGTCGGCCGGAGCAACGCTGACCACGACCGAGGCGGCGCTTTTCGAGTGGTGCGAGGTCGCCGGGACCGCGGAGTTCAAAACGATCAGTGCCTTGGTTCGAGAAACTTCTCCTCGCGAAACGCCTCCGGCAAGTCCACGCGATTTGCCTGCGGTCGACAAGGCCTGAATAATTCACCCGGTCCAATGCTTGCAACAGCCTGCGGGCACTGCTACATTGCGCTAGCACTGTCGCCCGGTATCCCCTGCGGCTCCAGTTCATGCATGCGCCGGTGGGCGAGCAGCGTTGAAGGCACTGGTTTTGACTCTGCCACCTGATCCAGGAGGATGGAGAGCTCGCGAACAAAAATGTGCTGCAGTGGCAGTCCGCGTGTGTGCTCCCAACGGTTATGCTTGTATTGAGTCGAAAAGTTGGCGAACGGATCCTGATCGGGGATCATGTCACGGTCACCGTGGTTCGCATTACGGGTGGTGGCGTTCGACTGGGCATCGAAGCGCCGGCGGAAATGGCCGTCATCCGGGAAGAGCTGCAGGGCGAATTCGAACAACACCCCACGCCTCGCGGGCAGCGTCCCTCGCCCCACGGTTAGGCCACAGGTCGCGCGCGATGAAGCGCCACGGCTCGTCCGGTGGGAGTGCAGGCGACTTGTCCAACGAGCTGCTCAGCCCGCGGGACCCGCAGCCATCCGCCACGCACGGCGTCTGCCCGCTCACTGTCGGGCACCACCCAAGGGGACAGCACCTTCCTTCGCGTCGACAATCGTGGCGCCCGAGGCCGGTCTCAAGTCGATGATCGTCGTCGGAGACAGTTGATCCAGTCTTCCGTGGCTGTTGACGAGCGCTTCGAGACTGGCGATCTTTTCGGCTGCCGAAGCTTCGCCCGGCGACTCGTGTCCCGGTGCGTGCCCCCAGCGGATCTCGAGACTCGGCGCATCGCTCGGCGCCGTGGGATTCGACAGACTGACCAGCCGCGACGATCGGCGATTGGCCACGGCATCGACCGGAGCACCTGTGGGAAGCAGCAGATAGGTTGGTTCCACAGGCTGCCCGACGTCCCGAGGCAGTTCATTGCGAACCAGAATCCACTCCAGACCGATGGAATTCCAGACGTTCTTGAGCCCCTCCGCGATTTTCGCGGCACCCGTCACACCGGGGTCTCCGTACGACGTCCCGACCGCCCCAGCGGGCAACGGACTGCCGGCCTCGACACGCAAATACGTACGTGTCTGGTTCGCCGAAAACTCTTCCGGCGGCAGGAAAATGCCCTCCGTATCGACCGGCCAAAAGCAATCGCCTTTCCACCGCTGGTCGCGCGTGCGGACCATGATCACCGGTTCGCGGTACCGTAACTGGACAATCACACGTGGTCCGTTCCGGCCGGCCCGCTTACTCGCCTGTAACGCTCCGGCCACCCAGGCGTTGAGCTCAAACGCCTGCACTACCCGCTTCGTCAGATCCGGGTCCAGGAGGGACAGCTGCCTAAGACTGGCATCGCGCATCACGGCGGCCTTGATGTCCGAGCGAATCCAGGGCGGTTGTGGAGTGATTTCAAAACTCTCGGCGGTCAGTACGAACTCAGGCCGCTTGGTAATAAGGTTCCCCCATTTTGCCCAGCTCATGTAGGCCGTGACCACAAACAACAGCGATAGCGCCAGAATGCCAAATATACCGCGCCCGCTGCCAGCCAGCGGAGCGAACAGGCGGCGTAGCGCGGACGCGACGAAACCGGTCCAAGCCATTGCTTTCCGCGATTTCATAACCATCCTCCGTGATGGTGCGCAAACTGGGCGAAGTGGGCGGCCGGGAATTGCTGTGATTCAGACGGCACAGACCTGCGGGTGAGTCGCGTTTGGCGCTCGAGTGCCTACTACTCCGCTTCGGCACTCATCGGACACTTATCTACCAAATCTCGATATCTGTTTCCAGTTCGACCCCGATGCGCTCGCGGACCTGGCTGCGGACGAGGTCGATCAGACGCTGCACGTCGCCGCTGGTGGCACCCGGTCGGGCGATGATGAAGTTGGCGTGGAGGTCACTGATTTCCGCCGCTCCGACCTTGGTGCCCTTGAGTCCGGCTTGTTCGATCAGGTCGGCTGCCCGCAGTCCGAGCGGATTCTTGAATACGCGGCCCACGTTTTCGTCGCTCGACGGTTGCTTGGATTTCTTGACGATCCACTGTGTCTGCATGCGTTTGGTCAGATCCGTGCGATCTTCCTGTTCGAGGGCGAAGCTGGCTCGCAGGATCACCAGTTCGTCGATGCTGCTGTAGCGATAAGCGAAGTGCAGTTCATCGCGCTGATGCACGACGATTTCACCCGTCGGGGTCATCACTTCCGCCGTGCTTGTCCACTGTCCCACATCGTGGTTATCGGTGCCGGCGTTGCCGTGCAGCGCACCGCCGATGGTTCCCGGAATGCCGACCAGAGGCTCCAGGCCGGCGAGTCCTTCGCGCACGGCCGTCGAAATGACGTGTCCCAGTTTGGCACCGGCACCGGCGGTAATCACCTGGTCGGTCACGGTAATTTCGGAGAACGCCGCGGCACCCAGGTGAATGACCAGCCCCGGAACTCCCCGATCGCGCACCAGCAGATTCGAACCGCCACCGAGAATGCGGACCGGGATTTCCTGCAGGCGGCAATGCCGCACGAGGGCCAGGAGTTCATCCACGGATGTGGGTTCGGCCAGGTACTCCGCGACGCCGCCCAAGCGTAGCCAGGTAAAGGGCGCCAATGGCTCACGCTCGCAGACGATGTGTTCGAAACCGCTGAAATGGCCCATGTTATCGATCCTGTCAGGCGTGGTTGGTTATCCGCGATCAGCCGTCCGCGGCGAGCGTAGGCTTCTCGGCCGTCTGCGATCGTAACAAATTCCCAGATTTCTCGCGACTGATTGTCTCATTTCATTCGAGCTTTCGGTACCTCAGCAAGAGGCTGTTGGCGACGACCGACACGCTGCTCAACGCCATCGCGCCGGCCGACAGGGCGGGCAGGAGATGCAGAACATTCCTGCCGACGAGCGGCACGATCAGGCCGGCCGCCAGCGGGAGCAGGGTGACATTATAGACAAAGGCCCAGGCGAGGTTCTGGCGAATGGTGCGGAGCGTCGCGCGGGCCAGGAGAATGGCTTCCGCGACTTTACGCAAGTCTGGCTGCACGAGGACAATGTCCGCCGATTCGATGGCCACGTCGGCGCCGTGGCCGATGGCGATGCCGAGATCGGCCGTCGCCAGCGCGGCGGCGTCGTTGATTCCGTCGCCCACCATCGCCACGGCGTGTCCCAATTCCCGCAGTTCCTCGATCACGCGCTGCTTGTCGCCGGGATGGACCTCCGCCACCACACGCACGATTCCCACCTGCCGAGCGACGAACTCGGCCGTCGCCCGTTTGTCGCCGGACAACATGACCACCTCGAGTCCCAGGCGCTGAAGATCGGCCACGGCCGCTGCGCTGTGCGGTGCCACCGGGTCCGCTACCAGGATGGTCCCCAGCAATCGGTCGTTCTCGGCCACCAGGAGAGCCGTTTGCCCAACGCTCCGGTGAGCGTCGACGGCCTGCCGATTCCACGCCTCGAGCGAAACGGACCGACTCGCCAGCAGCTCTTCCGTGCCGACGATCACGCGCGTCCCTCGGCGCCGGCCGAGGATCCCCTGCCCCGGGACGACTTCCAGGTCCGTGACCGGGTCGGGAGAGATTCCCTGCGAGTCGGCCGCGCTCACGACCGCCTGGGCCAACGGATGGCCGCTGCTCTTTTCGGCGGCCGCGGCGACGGTCAGCAGTTCCCGTTCGTCGACCGCTGGACCGGGCAGCACGCCGACCACCTGAGGCCTGCCGAGCGTAATCGTGCCAGTCTTGTCCAGCACCACGGTGTCGATACGCCCGGCTTGCTCGAGTGCTTGGGCGTCTTTCACGAGAATCCCGCGTTCGGCGCCACGCCCTCCGCCCACCAGGATGGCCGTGGGAGTTGCCAGTCCCAGCGCGCAGGGACACGCCACCACCAGGACCGAGACCATGCACGTGAGTGCGATGTGCGGTTCACCCAACAGCAGCCAAACACCGAGCGTGAGGGCGGCGAGGACCAGCACGCCCGGCACGAACCAGCTGACGACGCGGTCGGCCAGACGCTGCACGTCGGCTTTGGATTCCTGTGCCTTGCGGACCAGTTCGATCGTCTGTGCCAGCAGCGTGTGGCCGGCTGCCCGAGCCACGGTCGCCTGCAGCGCTCCGCTCCCATTGATCGTGCCGGCGAAGATCAGGTCGCCCGGTTTCTTGTCGACCGGCATCGGCTCGCCGGTCAACCAGGCTTGATGGACATCGCTCTGTCCTGTGACGACGCGGGCGTCCAACGGAATCTTCTCGCCGGGCCGCACAAGAATCAACGAACCGACGTCGACCTGTCCCACGGGCAGTTCCCGCACTTGACCGGCGATCAGCACCTTGGCGCACGGCGGGGTGAGCTCCATCAGCTGGCGAATGGCCCGCGATGCGCGGCCTTTCGCCTTGCACTCCAGGTACTTGCCCAGCGTGATGAACGTGAGAATCATGGCGGCATCGTGGAACGTGAGCATCGAAGCGCCCCGCAAGACACCCACGACTCCGGCCAGATACGCTGTACCCGTGCCCAACGCGATGAGCGTATCCATGTTGCTCGACGCGTGTCGCAGCCGCTGCCAGGCGCCGCGGAAATACGGCCAACCCACATAGAGTTGCAGCGGCGTGGCCAGGAAGAGTTGTGCCCATCCCGCGAGAACGGCCCAGGAGGCGGGCCAGAACCGGTGTACCAGTCCGATCGCGACCAGCAGTGCGAGCGAGACGCCCAAGCGACGTCGCCACTGACCAGCTTCCGCGCGCTCCCGGTCCGCCATCCTCTCGGCAGCATCTTCGAGGGACGCGGCCGGCCGCGCGCGATATCCCGCCTGCTGCACCGCCTGCTCCACGTCCCGCGCCGTCACTCGCCGAGCGTCGACGAGCACACTCACCTGATTCGTGGCCAGGTTCGCATGGGCCTCCGCGACGCCGTCAATGGCCAGCAACGCCTGCTCGACTCGCGAAATGCAACTCGCGCAGTGCATGCCTTCCACGTCGAACAGGCGGCGATCGCAAGCTGCGGCGCGAGCTTCTTCCGGACGGTGCCCCAGGGCAGGTGCCAGCGGCCGCGCGTCTGCCGTCGATCCCTGCGCAGTGGGCAGATCGCCGCGCGGATGTGTTGGGATCGTCAGTCCAACCAGTGCTTTCGGCGGCGCAGACGCGACGGCGTACCCCGCCTGCTCGACAGCCACCTCCAGCACACGGCGGGGAACCGGCGTCGCACCGGTCTCGACGTTGGCCTGGCCCGCGGCGAGGTCGATCTCGCAGGCGATCACCCCCGGCACGGCGCGTATCGCGGCCGACACCACTTGAACACAGTGGTCGCACCGCAGCCCCTGAATCGGGAGTGTGATCGATTTGCCGGTCATGAAGCAACTCGCCGCCGGTCGCCTGTTGCAGGTCATCGGGCCGGCCGGCAACATCTTACCGAATTGTACGCGGGCTTGGCTCCCCCCGTGCTGCGCACCGGCAAATCTGCCACAATGACACCCGGTGTTTTCTTGGGGGGCAGAGGATGGTGAGCGATGCACGCGGAAGTGGTGGCGATCGGCGATGAACTGACCAGCGGGCGGCGGCTGGACACGAATTCCCAGTGGCTGAGCCAGCAGCTGGCGCTGCTGGGCGTACCGGTCCTCCATCATGCCACCGTCGGTGATGAGTTGGAGGCGATCGTCGCCGTTCTGGCGACCGCGTGCCAGCGGTCGGACATCGTCGTGGTCAGTGGCGGTCTGGGGCCGACGGCCGATGACCTGACCCGTCAGGCCCTGAGCACGTTGGCCGACCGGCCGCTCGTGCAGGACGACCAGGTGCTGGACCACATCCGAGCGCTGTTTGCCAGCCGCGGGCGCGTGATGCCGGAACGCAATGTCATCCAGTCCCACTTTCCACAGGGGAGTCGACCGATTGACAACCCGCACGGCACAGCCCCGGGGATTCAGATGGCCGTTACGCGGGAAGAACGCCCGGATGTCGCACTGTTTGCCTTGCCCGGTGTCCCCGCGGAAATGACCGAAATGTGGAACGCGTCGGTCGTTCCGGCCATCGCGGAGCGACTGGGTCCGCAGCGCCGCGTGATCCGGCAGCGCGAGATTCGCTGCTTCGGGGCGGGGGAAAGCGAGATCGAAAGTCGGCTGCCGGACCTCGTCTGCCGCGGACAAGACCCGGTCGTCGGCATCACGGCCAGCCAGGCCACCATCACTCTTCGCGTGACCGCCGAGGGATCGAGCGTCGAAGAATGCAAAGCGAAAATCGAGCCGACCTTATCCACGATCTATGGTTGCCTGGGTCCGTTGGTTTACGGCGAGGGGAATGACGAACTGCAGGATGCCGTGGCCTGCCTGCTGTCGAATCGTCGGGCGCACCCTGGCCACGGTCGAGTGGGGCACGGCGGGCCTGATCGCCAGCTGGCTGGGTGGAGTCCCGGGCAGCCGCGGTTGTTACCGAGGCGGTCTGATCGTGAGCGACCTCCAGACCCTGGCCAACTCTCTGGGGGTCAGCATCGGCACACCGGTCAAGCAGTCCCTCGATCAACCACGGCTTGTCACCCACATGGCGCAACGCCGTGCGGGAACGATTCGCCAGCGACTATGGGCTGGCCGTCGGACCGTTCCCGCCCGGGGACCGTGCGCCGGCGGCGGGCACGTCGATCTACGTCGCCGTGACCGGACGGGGCCAGGTCGTATGCGAGCAGTTCGGGTTCGCGGCCCACCCCGCCATTCAACGCGATCGCTCGGCGAAACAGGCCCTGAACTTGTTGCGTCTGTCACTCCTGGAGAAGACAGGTTCTTGATTGATGAAGTCGAATCAGCCATTTCGGATTCTCTGCATTTTGAGCGCGCTCGCCGGTCTGGACGTGGCGCGGACGTGCACTGCGGCGGATTGGCCGACGTGGCGCGGCGATGCGGCGCGGAGCGCCGTCACCGCCGAGCGGTTGCCGGCCGCCCTGACATGGCACTGGACGCTCCAACTGCCGACGCCACAGCCAGCATGGCCCGACGATCAGGGCAAGATCCGTTTTGATGCCTCGTATGAGCCGGTGGTCGCTCAGGGACACCTGTTGGTGCCTTCGATGGTCGACGACAGCGTGGCCGCTTATCGGCTCGCCGACGCGGCGCTGGTGTGGCGGTTCTATGCCGAGGGGCCGGTCCGCTTTGCGCCGGTTGTGCACGGAGATCGCGTGCTCTTCGTATCCGACGACGGGTACCTGTATTGCGTGGCGGCCGACCGCGGATCCCTGATCTGGAAGCTACGCGGCGGCCCTCAGGATCGCGAATTGCTCGATCGCAAGTTGCTGGGCAACGACCGCCTGATTTCGATGTGGCCGGCCCGCGGAGCGCCGGTCGTCTGGGGGAGACGGTCTATTTTGCTGCCGGGATCTGGCCGTTCATGGGTGTGTTCGTCCACGCCGTGGACATCGGCACCGGACAACCCGTATGGACCAACAGCGGCAGCGGTTCGAATTACATCGTCCAGCAGCATAACAGTCCCGCTTTTGCTGGGATCGCACCGCAAGGATACCTGGCCGTCAACGAGAATTACGTCCTGGTGTCGGGCGGCATGACGGTTCCGGCCGTGTTCGAGCGGCAGACGGGACGCTTTGTCTACTATCGGCCCGGCGATCGGGAACTAGGCAGAGATCAGGGTGGCTATGAAGTCCTGGTGGGGCCGGATTGGTTTGCGAATCGCGGCAGGCTGCATCGCCTCACGGACGGAGAGCCGTTGGCCCAAGCGCCGGTCGATCTCATCACTCCGCAGTCGGTGCTGGGGGTTTCAGGCAAGCACCTGGTCGTGTCGCAGAAACAGATCGTCCGGCATGTCGAAACGAGTGTCGACAAGAAAGGAAAAGAAACGCAGACTATCCAGCACAAGCTGGCGGAGTCGTTCCGCGTGCCGCTGCCGGAGGGCATCACGCAAATCCACCTCCAGGCCGGTGACCAGCTGGTGGCTTCGGACGGCGGTTCTCGCCTGGCTCTATTGAGCATCCCCCAGACGGACGCGGACGGGTGCCTCGTGCAGTGGGAAACCAATCTGAATGCGGGCGTATGGCGAACGCTTGTCGCGGACGGCCGGCTGATCAGCGTCAGCTGCGACGGAACGATTCACTGCTACGCTGCTGCACAACAGTCGCCCGCGACTCCGGTCGTCGTGAACGATGCGCCGGGGCCGGTGGCGGGAACGGCGCTCGGATCGGCTGCAGCCGTCGGCGAAGTGGCGGAGTTGCTCACCCACACCAATGCTCGCCAAGGTTATGCCGTGATCGATCAGCCGCGTGATCTGGCGTGGCTGCTGGCACTGGTTCAGCAGACCCAATTCCACATCATCGCGCTGCTCGACGAACCGCAAGTGATCGCTGCGTTGCGTGACGGACTGCGAGTCAACGGATTGTTGGGACGCCGCGTGGCGGTCGTGCCAGGGAATCTGCAGACAGCGAATCTCCCGCCTTACCTGGCGGAACTCGTGGTGGCCGACAAGTCACGTGTCGCGGACCCATCCGGTGCCGAGTACCTGGCCAGTGCCCTGGCACCACTGCGTCCGTACGGTGGAGTGGCGCTGTTGCCATGCGAGAAGTCACAACAGTCTGCGTGTTCCGCGTCGTTGTCCGGATTGGCATGGGAAGCCGCGTTGGAAACCGCGGAAACGTTCTTGATCGTGCGGCGCACCGGTCCCGTGCCAGGCGCCGGGACTTGGACGTGCCAGAACGGGGACGCCGGCAACACGCTGGTATCGGCGGACGCGAACGTGAAGGCGCCGCTGGGCGTGCTATGGTTCGGCGGTCCCTCCAACCGCGAAGTGCTTCCCCGCCACGGACATGGCCCAGTTCCGCAAGTGATCGGCGGGCGTTTGTTCATTGAAGGACGCGATATGCTGCGGGCGATCGACGTCTACACCGGGCGATTGTTGTGGCAGCGCGAGTTCAAAGACGTGGGGATCTTTTACGACACGACCGATCACCACCCGGGCGCCGGCGCGATTGGTGGCAACTACGTGTGCACATCCGACAGCCTGTACCTGGCCTGGGGCCGCCGCTGCTTGCGGCTGGATCCCGCCACCGGTGACACGCTCGCCGAATTCCAGCTTCCGCCGGACGACTCCGGCCCGCAGCCCTACTGGGGCTACCTCGGCGTGCTGGGCGACCATCTCGTGGCCGGCAGTTCGCCGATGCTGTTGTTGGCCCGCGCTCCGGGCGAGAAACTCGATGAGGACGACAAGGAACAGCTCAAACGCGAGGTGCCGCTGTTCTCTCCTTTCGGCGAAGGAAGCCACCGCCTGGTGGTCATGAATCGATGGAGCGGCCAGGTGCAATGGACCCGCGAGGCGCAGTATGACTTCCGTCACAACGCCATCGCGATCGGCGACGACAAGTTGTTCTGCCTCGACCGGATGTCGGAAAAACGGCTGGCCCATTTTCGGCGTCGCGGCACGGTGCCCGTGGCCGATTTCCGTCTGTATGCCCTGGACCTCAAGACGGGCGACGTCGTGTGGCAATCGGCCGAATGCGTGTTTGGGACCTGGCTGGCGTACAGTCCGGCGACCGGGCGACTGTTGCAGGGCGGCAGCAAGAACCGGGATCGCGCCGAGGATGAAGTCGGGCGCGGCCTGGCCGTGTTCGACGGGAGTACGGGCCAGCTGATCTGGCATGTCGATGACGACTACGGCGGGCCCCCCCTGCTCTACTCGGATACCGTAATCACGCAGGGAACTGCGTACGAGCTTTCCACCGGTGCCCGGAAGATTCGACAACATCCGCTCACGGGCGAAGAACTCCCCTGGAAGTTCGCGCGCAATTACGGCTGCGCCACCGCGATAGGCTGCTTGAATCTGCTGACTTTCCGCAGCGCGGCGGCGGGGTATTTCGATCTGGCCAACGACGGCGGCACCGGCAACTGGGGCGGGTTCCGGTCCAGTTGCACCGCCAACCTGGTGGCCGCCGACGGCGTGCTCAGCGCCCCCGACTACACTCGCACCTGCACGTGCAGCTACCAGAACCAATGTTCCCTGGCACTGGTCCCGATGCCGGAGGTGGAGACGTGGACCTTCAACGCAATTCGGTCCAGCGGCCAACGAGTCCGGCGTCTGGGGATCAACTTCGGAGCACCTGGCGATCGCAAGGACGCCGATGGAACGCTATGGCTGGACTTCCCCAGCGTCGGTGGCCCCTCGCCCGACGTACCCTTGACGATCACCGGCGATGCACTCGAATTCGTGCGCGAACACTCGGCGCTGGTTGCCAGTGATCAGTTGCCGTGGGTGTTCGCATCCGGCGTACGCGGCGCTCGACATGTCAGCATCCGACTGGCCAGTCGTGACGAGTCCGGCGATGCCGAGGCGCGCTACCAGGTGCGTCTCTACTTGCGCGACGTGTCGGCCGGCGAGGTCCAGTCGGCGGTGCAGGAGATCCGCTTGCAGGGGCAGTCGACCAACGGCGAGATTCGTGTACTCCCCGGACGGCGCCCGGCAGGCAGCCACCCCGAAGCGGCACTCTCCGAATCTGCTTTCATCGTACAGGAATGGCACAACGTCACCGTGCGAGAATTCCTGGAGCTGGATATTCCGCCGATCCCCGCTACGCTCGCCTCGACTTCCCGCCCGCTGTTGTGTGGTATCGACATGGTGCTGGAATGAGGCTGCAGGCCGGAGGCCGAAGAACTAAGAACTAAGAACTAAGAACTAAGAACTAAGAACTAAGAACTAAGAACTAAGAACTAAGAACTAAGAACTAAGAACTAAGGACCCCGCCATGGCGTCCGCGAATTGGCCGCGTCGCGCTGCGACTAGTCTCGCGGCGATGATCGTTATCTCGCTCGTGATGCTTGCGGTGCTCATCGCTCTGCTCGTGGTCAATTCCCGCAAGGTGGGCCGACGCGACGTCAGGCCATTGCTCGTTTATTGTGCGGCGGGCATGCGTTATCCCATGGAACGGATCGTGGCGGACTACCGGCGCGAATGCGGTGTGGAAGTGACCGTGCAATATGGAGGATCGAACACGCTGCTCAGCCAATTGGAGGTCAGCCGCTTAGGCGACCTGTTCCTGGCCGCGGACGACAGCTATATCCAGTTGGCGCACGACAAGGGGTTGATTGCGGAGGTGATTCCTTTAGCGACGATGCAACCGGTGCTGGTGGTTAAGAAGGGGGCCGGCGCGACATGGGCTTCCCTGGACGATATTCTTCAGCCGGGGGTGCGAGTTGCGTGCGGCAGCCCGGACGCGGCCGCCATCGGCAGGACAACCCGCATGTTGCTCGAACAGTCCGGGCATTGGCAGGCGCTGGAACAGCAGATTATTGCCGCGGGCGTCTTCAAGCCGACGGTCAACGAAGTGGCGAACGATGTCAAGCTGGGCAGCGTTGACGTGGGAATCGTCTGGGACGCGACGGCGGCCCAGTATCCGGAATTGATGGCGATCCACGTGCCGGAATTGGACGCCGGCCAGGCAGCCGTGGACATCACCGTTCTGCAATCTGCCAAGAGTCCCACGGCGGCCCTGCACTTCGCGCGATATGTTGGGTCGTGCGACCGCGGTTTGCAGGAATTTGCGGCCAAGCAGTATCGCGTTGTGGAAGGGGACGTCTGGGAGGACGTGCCGCAAGTTACGTTTTTCGCCGGCTCGGTCAATCGCCGGGCCTTGGAGCCGATTCTCGCGGCCTTCCAGCAGCGGGAGGGCATCGACTTGAACACGGTCTACAACGGGTGTGGGATCCTGACCGGGCAGATGCGGATCGCGGCCGCCGACAAGGGGCGTGGATTCCCCGACACCTACATGGCGTGCGATGTGTACTACCTCGAGACCGTCAAGGACTGGTTCCAGGAAGCCGTCAGTGTCTCGGACACCGACATCGTGATCGCAGTCCAGCAGGGAAATCCCAAGGCGATCCAGTCGCTGGCTGACCTGTTGAAACCGGGGATGCGCGTGGCGATCGGGCAGCCCGAGCAATGTACTATCGGTGCCCTGACTCGCCGACTGTTGGAACACGAGGGATTGTACGAGCAACTGCTGAAGGAAAACGTGGTTACCCAGACGGCGACCGGCGCACTGCTGGTCCCCGCCGTGACGGCGAAATCAGCCGACGCGGCACTGGCCTACCGCACGGACACGCTGGCCGAAAGTGACAAAGTGGACGTGGTGACCATCGCGTCCGAGTTGTCCAAGGCGATTCAGCCGTACAGCATTGCGAGCTCCAGCCGCCACAAGCAACTGGGCCGTCGCCTGTATCAGGCGATTGCCCAGTCGCGCGGCGCATTCGAAGCGGCCGGGTTCCATTGGCGGCTGGGTGACGAGCCCGCCGCAACTCCAGTCCTTGGCACTCCCAAGCAATGAGCCGAGCATGAGCAAGGGCGTGGTTCCAACGAAGATCCCCAGCGAGGCCCCTCATCGAGTCGGCTCGGATGTGCCGTTCTATATCATTCTCGGGACGATTGGCGGGGTGTATATTCTGCTGATTGTCGGGCTGCTGGTGGCGGACGTGGCCTACATGGTGCAGGGTGACGCGAGCCAGGACACCCTGGCGACGGACTGGGGGCAAGAACATCCGTGGCTGGCGACGGCGGTCAGCCATCCGATCGCCAAGGCGCTCCGCAAGCCGGAGATTCAGTACTCCATCAAGCTCAGCCTGATTTCGTGTACCATCACCACGATCCTGTCCCTGTGGGTGGCTGTGCCCGTGGGCTATCTGCTGTCGCGGCACAAGTTCCTGGGCCAGAATCTGCTCGACGCGATTCTGGACATCCCCATTGTGTTGCCGCCGCTGGTCGTCGGGCTGAGCCTGCTGATCTTGTTTCAGTATGCGCCGGTCTGGGTGCGGGAATCCGTGGTGTACCAGATTCCCTCGGTCATCTTGGCCCAGTTCATGGTGGCCTGCGCTTTCGCCGTGCGCACGATGCGGGCCACGTTTGACCAGATCGACAGTCGTCGAGAGCAGGTCGCTCTGACGCTGGGCTGTACGCGAGCCCAGGCATTCAGTCGGGTGGTGCTGCCCGAAGCCCATCGTGGCATGCTCACGGCCGCGACCTTGGCCTGGGCCCGTTCGCTCGGCGAATTCGGCCCACTGCTGGTGTTCGCCGGAGCCACACGCAATAAGACCGAAGTGCTGTCGACGACCGTGTTCCTGGAGTTGAGTATCGGCGATTTGGAGGCGGCCGTGGCCGTGTCGCTGATCATGGTCATTGCCGCTGTCTTCGTCCTGGTCGTCGCCCGCATGTGGGGGACTCGCAACTTGTCGATTTAGCGGGGTAGAGCCCTTCCGTGATACGTGTCGAAGGATTAGTGGTCCGTGCCGGTGAGTTCCTGTTGGAGGACGTGCACTTGGAAGTGCCGGCCGGCGGCTACGCTGCGCTGATGGGTAAGACCGGCAGCGGCAAGACAACCTTGCTCGAGGCCATCGCCGGTCTCAAGTCGGTGTCGGCCGGCCGCATCCTGATGCACGGTGCCGACGTGACTCGGTGCAAGCCGGCCGAGCGGAACTTGGGGTACGTCCCCCAGGACGCCGCCTTGTTCAGCCGCATGAGTGTGCGGGACCACCTGGGTTTCGCACTGGTTGTTCGTCGCTGGCCGCGCGAGCGCATGGCTGCCCGCGTCGCGGAACTGGCCAAGCTGCTGGAGGTCGCGCATCTGCTGGATCGTACGCCGCTGGGTCTGAGCGGTGGCGAACGGCAACGTGTGGCGCTCGGACGTGCCCTGTCGTTTCGTCCCCCCATCCTGTGCCTCGATGAACCGCTCACCGCGCTCGACGATGCCACACGCGGTCAGATGTACGAGCTACTGCGACACATTCGCCGCGAGACCGGTGTCACGACGCTGCACGTCACGCACAGCCTGGACGAAGCACGCCACCTGGCCGACGTCATCTATCGCATCGAAGACGGCCGCGTCTCGCCAATCGAGAACGCCGCGGTGACTTAGGAGCCGCCAAGAAGCGGATTGCCGACTCCCGCGCCCCGTATGGCACTTTGCCGCCGGTGCCTGAGTGCTGTAGTATTTGCTGAACTGTGACCACCGTTTGCAGAAATCCACTACCGTTAGGCCACAGGGATGGCCGAGGAGAACATGGGATGAAAGTCGCCAAGATCGAGACGCCACGCGGAGACATTCGGATCGAACTGTTCGGGGACAAAGTGCCGAAAACCGTGGATAACTTCGAGAAACTGGTGAACAAGGGCTTCTATAATGGCCTCCAGTTCCACCGCGTGATCAAGGATTTCATGGTCCAGACCGGCTGTCCCAAGGGTGACGGAACGGGCGGACCGGGCTACAAGTTCGGCGACGAATTCCATCGCGATCTCAAGCACGATGGTCCGGGAGTCCTGTCGATGGCCAATGCTGGGCCCAACACGAACGGCTCCCAGTTTTTTATCACGCATGTTGCTACCCCCTGGCTGGACGGCAAGCATTCGGTGTTCGGACGCGTGGTCGAAGGTCAGGACGTCGTGGACTCGATCAAGCAAGGTGATAAAATAACCTCGATTACGATCGCTGACGAAGACGAGTAACAGCCGCCAGGCCCTGTCCGACAAGCGAACCGTAGGGCGGACTTCCAAGTCCGCCGTTGTCCAGCCGAATGCTCGAACCGTAGGGCGGACTTCCAAGTCCGCCATTGTCCAGTCGAACGCTCGAACCGTAGGGCGGACTTCCAAGTCCGCCCAGAACCCTGCAAGACACGCAGATCCTGCGTCGCTCCGCGAACGCGTCGCAACGTTCTGCCGCGTACACCCATGAACTGGTACGACAACCTGCCGAGTTGAATCTGCGAGGGGCTGAACATGAAGCGTGCCTTCCCATTGTTTGCGGTGCAGAGCGTCACATGGTGGTCGTTACTCGTGGCGGCCTGTCTGCACGGTTCTGCGGCCGGCTGCGATACGCCCGTGTACCGCTATGCGATGTACCGCTGGCTCCCCGCGCCCTACGAACTGTATTACTTCTATGAAGGTCAGCCGGACGCCGCAGGCGAGAAGGTCAAGGCGGCTGTCGAGGCGTTAACGCTCAACGTCAAGCCCGCCGCCAATCTGGCGTTTTTTCCTGTCGACCTGCAGAAGGATAAGGAGCTCACCGGCGTTCCACCGGACGTGAAAGACGCCTGGGTGAAACGGGCCCCTCAGCCGACGCCGTGGTATCTGATGTCCTCGCCGGTGGGTATGCACATGTTCGGCGGTACGATCACCGAGAGTGAGATTGCTTCGCTGATCGACTCACCTCTGCGTCAGGAGATTGGCAAGTTGCTGGAGCTCGGTCAGGCTGGCGTATATCTCTTGTTGACTTGCGACAACGCGGCGGCCAACGAAGCGGCCGAGAAAGAGATTCGCGGCGTGCTGGACGAAGTGGCGACGGGAAAAATCGCCCTGTATGCCGCGCCCCAGGCAGCCCCGGAGGGTGACGCCCCCAAACCGCCCACGGCCGAATTCGGGTTCCTGAAAGTGGCTCGCCACGACGCGGCCGAGAAATGGCTGGTCGAATGCCTGCTGGCGTTGGAGCCGGACCTGCGCGCGTCCACCGAGCCGTTGGTGTTCCTGGTGTACGGTCGGGGCCGGGCCCTCTTCTCGTGCCTGGGAAAAGGCATTCAACGCAATAATTTGATTCAAGATGTGGAGTTCATCAGCGGCGCATGCTCGTGCACCGTCAAGGAACAGAATCCGGGCGTCGATCTGTTGATCCGTTACGATTGGGATTCCGTCGCGGAAATGCTGGCCCAGAAATTTGGTTCCGAAGAGGGCAGTCCCTATCGATTCGGTGGCGATGCGCTCTTTCCGGAACTAGTCATTCCCCTGACGGAACCGTCGACAACGCCCCCGAGCGAGGCTGCGGCCGGCGCTGCGGAGAGCAAGCCGAACAGCGAAGCGGCGGCCTTAGCGACCGATTCGCCGCCGACGTTGAGCCCGCCGCCGACGAAAGAGTCGGCTGCGCCAGCGGCGTCCACCGCGACTGAGCCCGACGGGCAGCCGGAGAAAGCCGCGGCCTCGCCGCAGGTGGCGGCCAATGCGCCACCCACAGTGGCGGCCCCTTCCGCCGAGCTGAAACGGCCGCCCGCGGCCAGTCGAGCGGTGTTGTGGGTGGGAGCCGGACTGCTCGGCGCCCTGGTCCTGCTGTTCGGCGCCACGTTCCTCGTGCTCCGTCCCCGGTAGATCCGTCCCCGGTAGAAACGAATTCGCCGTGCCGATGATGATCGAGTTCGACCAGGTATCCAAAGTCTTCGCGACACGCCGCGGGGCGGTGCGCGCGTTGGACAACCTGTCGCTCGCGATCGACGCGGGGCAATACGTGGCCATCTGCGGACCGAGCGGCTGTGGGAAGTCAACGCTGCTGTCGTTGGTCGGTGGCTTGGCGCTGCCGACCAACGGACGCCTCGTCGTAGGGGGCCTGGACACGTCGGGCACTTCTTCCGCCGAGCGGGCCCGCTATCGGGCCCAGCACATCGGGTTCGTATTCCAGGTGTTTCACCTGCTGCCGTTCCTCAACGTTCTCGACAACGTGCTGCTGGCCGCTGCGCAACCGGGACAGCCTGACACGGTTGCCTATGCCAAGTCGCTGATCGACCAGTTCGGACTGCAGCCGCGACAGCATCACCGGCCGGCCCAGTTGAGTATTGGGGAACGCCAACGTGTGGCGATGGCCCGCGCACTGCTCAATCGCCCCCAGATCCTGCTGGCGGACGAGCCCACGGGGAACCTGGATCCGGACAATGCCGCGATCGTCATGGATCAGATTGACCAGTTTCACCAGCAAGGTGGAACCGTGCTCCTGGTCACGCACGAGCCGCCGGCCGCTGCCCGTGCTCAGGCAACCATTCGTTTGCATCAGGGCCGCCTCGCGTAGCATTACCGCCTAGGTTGTGCCTGAGCAAGCGAGACGCTTGCTCTACGACTCCATTCAGCCGCCGGCCACCGGTGCGATGAGCATCAATTCGTCGTTCGCGGCCAGGGCAATGTTCTCATGCCGAGCGATCGTGCCGAGATGTTCTCCCGAGACCACCACCAGACAACTGCCAGCCACCGCTCGTGTGCCAGACAGGTCCCGCTCCAGAGCCCTCAGCGCGACGTCCACGGTGGCCGTCTCGGGCAACTCCAAAAACTCGGGCCAGTCTGCGGACTGATCGTAACCATGTCCCATATAAACAAACTTCACTCGCATCATGCCTACCTATCTCTCCGGCCTGCCGCCTCCCGCCTCCCGCCTGCCGCAACAGCGGCAGGCTGGGTCCCGTCGCAACTCGATGTTCCGCACCTGGCCGTGGAATCCGTCGTAGGACAGCAGTTTTCCCCACATCGGCCGACCGCACCCCGACAGGATCTTGATGCTCTCCAGCGCCGCGAGGGATCCCATGGCCGAACTGATGGCGCCGACCACGGGAAACAGTTCTTCGAACGGTGGTGCCTCCGGGTAGACGCACTGCAGACACGCGGTGTGTCCGGGGCGAAGCACCATCAGGGTACCGGTCATGCCCCACTGTGCCGCGTCGATCAACGGCGTGCCATGCGCGACGGCCGCGGCATTCAAACGCAGACGTTCGGCGAACGTTGGAGCGCAGGAGAGGATGATGTCGCTGCCGCGAGCCCATGCGCGAGCTTCCTCGTCGCCGGGTTCGTGGTCCAACGACTCGACCACGACGAAACGGTTCATGGATCGGAGATGTTCGGCAAAGCGAGATGCGCGCGGCTGGCCGATCGTCGGTTCGCTTCCCAGCACCTGGCGGTTCATGTCGGGTGACACAAGCTGGCCGCCGTGCGCGATAATCAAGCGACCGATGCCGGCCATGGTCAACATGAGTGCGGCGGGACCGCCCATCCCGCCCGCGCGCGTGACGAACGCGGTGGACCGTTTGAGTCGCAACTGGCCTTCCTCGGTCAAGACACCTGGGCCCAATTGCCGCGCGTACCGCTCCCGCTCTTCGGGAGTCAATGCACTCGGTGGACCGGACCCGGCAGGTCGTGATGCCGATGCCATGACGTGGGTTCTTCTTCGGGATACGGATACTGCGGCGCGAGCCCGCGAGTATACCAGATCCGCGCCGCGCCTACTCGGATGCGGTATTCAGCGGTTTGGCAACGGTCTGGACGGTCGCGGCCGGTTCGTCCAAAGGATGAACGGTAAATTCGCGGAGGACTCCCTGTCGCTCGACCACCAGGCTCAGTGGTCCGGCCGAGCTCGCCACGAGCTGACCGAACTCCTTGCCGTCCGCAAAGGGTCGACCAGCCACCTGATAGACCCGGTCCTTGGCCATCAGCCCCGCCTGCTCCGCCGCGGATCCGGAAATGATACGCGTGAGCATCACCATGGACGGCTCGGCACGATCCTCGTCCCAGGAGATTCCGAATCGGACCGGCGTGCCCGGCAGGTTCACCATCACCTCCCGCGGCTCGCTTTCCCCGGGTCGCGCGACCACGAGCTGGGTGGAATTCCCGGCCGCCAGGATCACCAGCTGAAGTTGCTCGCCATCGGTGATCTGTCGCCCGTCGAAGCGCAGGAGCCGGTCGCCGACCTGCAGTCCGGCGCGTTCCGCCACCGAGCCCGACACGACGCGAGTGATCGTCAGGCCATCGCCGTTCGAAGACGAACCCCAGGAAATACCCAATCGCGGGGGAGCGGGCGGCGCACTCCGCTCGAATTCCGCCCGCGCGGCCATCGTCTCGTACCGCGCCGCCGAACGGAACTGCGGGGCAGCGTCGGCCTCGGCCAGCTCGTAAGCCACGCGGAACATGAGCTGCGATACCGCCTGCATCCCTTGGCGATCGACGAGTTCCGCGTCGTCGCTGGGTCGATGGTAGTTGTCGTGCAGACCCGTGTGCAGCATCACAAACGGAATGTTCTGCTCGAAGAATGAAAAGTGATCGCTGTCGGGGTTCACGTGCCACATGAAGTCCAGCTGCAATCCAAAATCCGCGTTGTTGCTGGCAATGAGCTTGTGCAGACCGGCTGCGGACCGGGAGCCAAAGACCTCTACACGATTGTCCTTGAGTCGGCCGATCATGTCGGCATTGAATGCCACGACGACTTGCTTGAGGGGTACGGTCGGGAATGCAGTCCAGTGCTTGGACCCCAACAGCCCTTTTTCTTCACCATCCCAGAAGGCGAACAGGATCGAGCGGCGCGGTGCTTCGGGCAGCATCGTGAACGCCTGCAGGACTTCCAGGACGCCGGCGGTACCACTGGCGTTGTCGTCTGCCCCGTTGTGGATCGCGCCCGTGGGCCCGAAGCTGTTTCGCGGCGTGCCGAAGCCGACGTGATCGTAATGCGCGCCGATGACAATGAACTCGCGCTGCAACTGCGGATCACGTCCGGGGATCATGCCCAGGATGTTGCGATAACCACCATCAAACGACTGGAAGAACCCGCCGTCTTCTCCCGCCGGCTGGATGTGATTCTCCTCGAGCAGCTGCACGAGATAGCCGCCTGCCGCACGCCCACCGCGACTGCCGGCCTCGCGCCCTTCAAACGCATCCGCTGCCAGAACGTCGACGTGATGTCCCAACTCGGCGGATGTAATTGTGTTGAGTGCCGCACGCACGGCGTTGTTTTCGGCCGCAGCGCCAACACTGCCCGCAGTCGAGATGACTGCCGCAGCGCACGCCACGACCCACGATGATCGTCGATTGTTCACCATCGAACCAGAACTCCAAGATGTCACGTCAATGTTAGTCAGAAGGTGCTGTCTCGTCGACGATGACGAGTCGGCCTTGAGATCCAAGGCCTTTGGAAACGGCAAAGATGAGAATACCGCCGCCCCTTCGCGGAAATATAGCTTAGCGTCCATGCGTTGTCTGCTACCCAATCGCAAAACGCCAGCCGCACCACGGTTGTCGAGCTGGACACACCGTGATGCCAAGTCACGACAAGGTGCGAAACGGCCACAGCTCGGCCGCGCCGGCGCTGTCGGAATGCCACCAACGTGAGCCCAAACGGGCGACGAAACGGTGGATGTTGAGAAATCGACACATCACGTTGTGGACGGAATCTCGGCGATTTGCGCAAGAGTGGAGAGTGCGACAGAGCAGCGACAGTCGCTTGCGCGACAGCTCGCCGCTTGCGCGAATTCGCGTTCGCTGACGCGCCGAAGATCGTGCCTCGCAGGCGGCCGCGAAGAGCCTGCCGGAGTTGTGCCGAGCCGGCGGTGGAAGTGGACTCGATGGACCCGGGTCGGACGCCCCTTCGGACGGCGACGCCTGCGCCCCCCCGGACGGCATGCGGCGACCAGAATCCAGCCAAAACCCGACCGGATTCAAACAAAAAACAGCTCCGGATCCCGCCAGTCCCACGGGTGGTCAGCCCAGGGTCAGCCGCTGTAGCGGCCGGGATGACGGCGTAAAACCGCTGCCTCCCACAAATCCCATGCGACCGCTTGACATTTAAATCCACAGCTGTCAACTATAGGTTGTACGGGGCTTAGCGAGGGACCGTGCGGGAAGTCCGGCTGCTCATTGGGAGGCGAATGAGCGGGCGTTGGTGGGCAACCGCCGATCGCCGGAATTCCGACCGTGCTGGCTGGCTGGCGAAGTCAGTCGGTTCGGCGACGTACGGTGTGGACAGTCAAGAGAGAACTAGCAGAGAGGAACCGGAGAATGAGAGTCACTGTGTTTAGTGTGGCGGCGTTGCTCGCCACAATGTTAGTGGTGTGCCCTGCAGCAACGACATCGGCCGATGTCATCTTTTCGCTCGACACCGGGATCAATGGGACCTTTCCGGTGAAGGCCGACCCGCTCAAGCCGGCGCTGAAAGCAACCTTCAAGAACGACGGGGCGAACAGGTTTCGCTGACTTTGGACGCCACGAACCTGTTTCCCCAGGAATTCATCGGCAACTGGTTGTTCAACTACATTGGCGATCCGGTTGCTGACAATCTGAAAATTCCTGACCCAACAAACTCAGTCTTCTTTTACAAGTCAAGCACGCCCACGAGGGACGGCGGGCCGCAGGTCAGAGCTGGGTTGTTCAACTTGGAGCTGATCTTCGACACTCGAATAACCCCAACCCTCCGAATCCAAGCGACCGTTTTCAAGGTGGAGAGACTCTAGTCCTAACGCTTACCGGTACAGGAATCACCGCGGAGAAATTCGATGGGCTCAGCATTGACAAACCGGCGCCCGCTCCACCTACCGGTGGCTGGTCCTCGGCAGCTGACATTCAAGGAATTCCCGACGGCAACGGCACGACGAGCGGCTCAATCGGAGCCAAGCCCGCCGCCGCGGTTCCCGAGCCATCGACCGTGGTGCTGTGGTCGCTGATGGGTGTCGCGGGGATTGGCGTTGGCTGGTGGAGAAAACGCAGCCGCTGATTTTCTGGATGTTATTGCTCGTAGGCCGGAACGAGGTCGCGCAAGTCCGTGCCGCAACGGCGCAACGGCTCGCCGTGACCGAAGTTCCGGCAGTGTCGGCCGTTGCTTGGTCCGGCCTGCACGTCTCACGAACAAATCGGTAGAAGACCCCAAAATGCCCCGTGCACCGCGCATGGGGTTTTTTCGTGACCGCGGTCAATCAACGCAGGTTGGAGGGCTTGCCGGCCGCCCTAGATTTGATACTCTGGAGCTTAGTCTTGACGTTACCATGGGTCCATTTCTGGGAGCGAATCCAGAACGTAACTGGCTGTCAATTCAATACATTAGTATCGACTCGGAGAGGTGGCTGAGTGGTCGATAGCGCGGGTTTGCTAAATCCGTGACCGGGAAACTGGTCCGCAGGTTCGAATCCTGTCCTCTCCGCTGAATAGGCACTTGTGAAGAACTCGCAAGTGCCTTTCTTTATTGAATTTACGGCGATTTCCCAGCCCCCGAGAGTCGCTCCTTGCCTTGATTTTGTGTCTAATAGTGGTCTAATAGTGGTCTAATAAGCCACTCATTTCCGCTCCCAGAGACACGAATTCTCATGCGCATTCCGCAACTCCGCAGAACGTCGTTGACGCTCACCCGCAGGGGATACGTTCGACAGCTTGGAAGCCTTGCAGACGGTGGATCAGTCCAGAAGTTCTACCTGGGGCTTGATCCGGCGATTGCTGCCCAGCGAAAGCAGTGGATCGAAGCCGTTTACGTCGAGAACTGCCGAGTTTCCAACTCGTTGCTTTGGACCGATACGTTTCTCAATTTGGCAAAGCAGCTTGCACGTCTGGGAAGTGCCGTGATCGTCAATGAGCCACTTCCCTACGAGATATCGCATTTCGGCCCACCTGATTACAGCTTCGTTCAACGTCTCAGAGACGTTGGCGTTCCCGTCTCCATTCACGGTGAACCCGCCACCGCAACAGCGAGGCTTGCGCCAGACGTTACCCCAACCGGCAAGCCAGCGGTAACAAAGCTCCACCAAGCAATCGACAAGTACAGGCAAGATCGGATTGACAACTACGCTGGCAGTTACCAAGGATCTCGGACAATCGCCAGGAAGATCGACAAATTCTACGAGCTTGAGGATTGCTGGTTGTGGCAACTCGACTATGTGAGAATCAAAGCCTTTGTGGACAACTGGCGAAATCGTCCTGTTACTGCAAAAGGAACTCGTTCCTCCAAGGTCTTTGCCGAAGTGACGATTGGCGAATTCTGCAAATTCCTCAACTGGACAGAAGCGTCTCACTCTGCCGAGTTTCAGTGTCCTAATCTAGCTTCGATTGACAGGACGATCTGTAGGCTTCCCTCGGATACCGAAGGCAACGCAATTAAAGACGTGTTCTGGACGAAAGACGAGTTACAGGAAGTCTTCGAGACGGCACAACCAGTGACTCAACTGATCATCGGGCTAGGGCTCAACGCCTGTTCGGGTGCTGCTGAGCTAGGCAGAATCAAAGTTGAAGATTTCCACTTCAACCAGCAACACCCCCACGCAAAGCTGATCAGATACGATGGCGTTCACGACTGGCTGATCACCACCAGACGCAAAGCCTACACTCACAGCGAAGCGTTGCTCTGGCCTTGGGTTGCCGAACTTGTCAAACAACAGATCGAAGCCTGCCAAGCCAACAACTGGCCTTACTTGTTCACAGAAGACGGTGAGCCGCTCTACCGAGACAATGAGATTTACGCTGAGCTTGGTTTGCCACTGCCCAACACAACTAAGCCAGAATCACGGTTTATCAGGCGGTTTACAAACGCTGTTGATCTGGCCTTGAAGCAAGAGCGGATTACCAAGAGCCGAAGCCTTGGAAAGCTCCGCAAAACTTTCTCGAACTATTTGACGCTGGAGAATCACGCCGATCTGGCTTCGCTGGCGTTAGCCCACACAACTGAATCAGACGAGCTTCTGAAGCACTACGCCAACAAGCCCTACGCCAGACTGTTCCGAGAGACAGTGAACCACGCAAAAGAGTGGCAGCTACCAAAGTAGCCCCCACCCAACCAACCTCAAGTCTTGCTTCGGATCGGTGAGCCAGACGGACACCGGCACTCGGCCAGATCCTCTTTGGCAAGCGACCCTGACGCTTCGCAAGCTTGCGGAATTTCGGGATGACGGGTGATCGACCTTGCGGCCTCAGCGGACCAGGGAGTCTGGGGAATACCGAGTTCCACCAGTGGCGGTTCCTGGCTCGCTCGGTTCGATGGTCAGCAATGGGAGGCACATGCTCTTGAGGCACCGGCACAGAGGGACGAATGAGATCGGGGCGATTGAGCGAGTCCGGTCGCCCGGTGTTCAGCAAGAACATATCCACCTCATGGTCGAACGGGCGTTCGACGGCGACACACTTCCCAAGGACGAGGACAAATTACTCAACGACGTGATTACGTCCTGCGTTCCAACGCAGGAGGAGGTCAGCGGGTTGAACATTTCCGTGGCCGTCGTCACACTTGTGGTCAAACCAGCCCCCTACGAGTATGATGAGGGTTAAGAGGTGACATTCCGATACCGCCAGCTTCCGAGGAGGCACGAATGGGTTCCCACAAGAAGAGTTTACTAGTGGTGAACGTCCTCTACTGGGTGTTGGCTGTGCTGCTTCACCCGCTTTCCAATCTCCTCCCGACAAACAATGGCGAGACGCCGAAAATCTACTCGCTTCTGATCCCGCTGGTGTTCATCGGATTGGCGTTTGGGTCAACCCACCTGATGTGGCGAGCGATGGCATCGCAGGGAACGGGCGAACAGGACGAGCCAACCGCTGCTCCTGATCCATCCCGCAGGTAGGTTTTTCGTGACGTGTAGGATGTCGGACACTCCTGTGTCTCCAGCCCTCGATTCGGAAGATGCGTGGTAGCCGAGGTTCTCAACCCGGCCTTGCCCGACGACGATTTCGACGCCGCCGCTCCGATAGCCAAGATGATTATCGACCCAGTAAACACGCCGATCTGGCTGGACCGGAATTCGCCCACGTGTGGCACCAGGAAGATGCCACGGGCGATGCCGTGCAGACTTTCAGCCACGATCAGGATCAACCAGACGGTGATGGTCATGATGGCGATGCGGAGTCGTGCTTGGTGGACGGCGGGTTCCATTTTGCTGTTATCAATACCACACCCGCCGTGCTGGAACCTAACGCACGACGCATTGTTCGGATTCGTTCGGCAACCGCCGCCGTGGTTCTCAGCACCGGTGCGGGACATCTATTCGGAGGATTTCCGGTAATGCCTGTACAACTCTTTCGGATTCGCTACTCGTAGCTCGACGTGGCCGCATTCGCCGCAGATGTTGGCCTTGAGTTCCCCGTACAAGCGGTCCTTAAAGATCAGGGCCGAGGGATCTCCCGAGATGACCACCCGCAACGTTCCTCCCGAGTATTCCCCTTGATCACATACCGTAACGCCGCACATCATCTTGGCTGATCCACATCGTGGACAAACCGATTGGAATGGCGTCTTCTCCTCGTCCACCTCAATCCCCAAAGCCTCGGCATCGTTTTCGGTTGGCTCGGATTCCTCGTTGGACTTGCTGGCATCAGGGGCTTCCTGGAAAAACTCCGACTCGCTCCCTTCAGCCTTCTCACCTTCCTTGGTCGCCAAGCACTTCCAGCACACGTCGAAGGTGCCGGGGACCGATTCGCCGCACTGGCGGCACTTCCATGCCGATGTTTCCGTGGTGGACGAAGCTGGTTCGTCCGTTTCCGCCGCTTCTTCGCCCACGGACTGCTCGTCGCATTCTTCCTGCCTGGACTTCCAGGGCTTGGCTGTCCAGGGAGAACCACGTTGAGACGCTGGCTGCCATTCACCGCCCGTCCCTGCCACCGAATCGTCGGGTACGTCTTCGAGAATGGCACCGCAGTCCCGACAGATTTTGCTGTCGTCACTGACCTTCTTCGAGCATTTCAGGCACATACGCATGGGACGATCCTCCACGGTGGAGCGGGTGAAGAACTTTGCGGGAGCGGCTACTATCCTACGCCCGCATCGCCGCTCGGCACAACTCATCACCGATCTCCACCCGCCGATGACGAGTTGCTGGGGTGATGCTGGAGGCGATGAAAGAGGCGGGAGGGAAATCGTCACTCGGCTCAGAGCGGGTAGCCTTCCCACACCGCCGCCACTTGAAGAGCAAGCTGTAACAACTGACTGCCGATGTGCCACATCCCCCACCCCAGAACGCAGATGAACGTGATGCAGCTGGCAGCGTCGGCAAAAGGCGGTTCGACCACGTCTCGAAGCGAGGGTGCGATCACCGTTTGACCGGATTCCGTCCCCGCTTCCACGCCCACATCCGTCCGCCAGCCCGAAAAGACAATGCTCTCTCGATTCAGAATGTGACCGTGAATCTCGTGTTTCGGGTCATAGATGAGCAGAGCACCTAGCCGCCGAAAACTCAGCTCCAGAATGACTTCGAGAAGATTGGCAACCACTGCGGCACTTCCGAGGCAATAGGCGAGAGACGGGCACGAAATGGAGCAGGACTGTGAGTAAGTAAAAGGCCCTCGCCCCAAGAAGAGGGCGAGGGCCACACAACCCGTCTGGAAATCTGAATTGCTCCCGCTCGAAACTCGCCTCCGGCTTGCTCAGGGTTACCGTAATCTCAAGTTGATACCCGAGTCGAAATGCAGCGGGCGAACAACTCACATCCAGGCGGGACAGGAACCTACGGTGCACACATTCACTCGGCGTGTGACAAACGGTCCCTGTCTAACGTCAGCACAAATAGTCCACTCGTGGGGAACAGGAACAGACGAAGCTCCTCCTACCAACATAACCAACCGTTTCTTCATTCATACCTTCCATCCCGCTGGGCCAACTCCAATTCTCGTTTCATCCAGGTGTCAATGTCCTGCTGGGAGACACCGAGGGCAACATACACGTGCCCTTCGTTGCTGACTTCTTCAGGCCAGATGGACATATGCTGGTTCTCATCGTGCTGCTTTTCAGGGTTGATCGTCATTCCATCACGTAACCTGGGTCAGCGAGAATATGTTTCGCAAAGGGTTGAGAATTGCTCAGCGGAAATCATTATCTTGGCACTCCATTTCACCAGAGTGCTATTCGGTGCCGATCAGCGGTCGCACGCCCTCGATGTGGAAATGAACGAGATACTTGCTTTCCTCCTCGCTGATCGTGGGGATGTTGCGGTGCCGAACCGCCTTGATCGTTTCAGGGTCAGTCTCCTCTCCGATTGACCTTAGCGAAAGCCGCCTGCCGACGTAATCATTGCCTTCTTCAATGAAGAGATATGACGCACTCAGATTATGCCTCACGTTGTCGTGGGATAGCCGGTTGCTCATGATGAACGAGCAAGTTCCGTCGTCGTCCTCGTCCAGGAAGTGCGGTCGCCCATAAATCGCCTGATTCACTTGCCCGCTCGCATCGGTCGTTGCCAGGACGCCAATGCCCTGTGTCTTCGCAAAGTACTCACTGAGTTTCACGCTCTTGCTCATGATTCGCTCCTGGAATGGTATGAGCGGTCTTTGGGAACAATGCCACGTTTACGCCATTTCGTGTTGGCTTCACGCTCTTCCTGTGAGCCGTGTTCGTCGTTGCACAGCGAGCACACCTTCACCTGCTCCATCACTGGCTTGACTGCCGATTCAACGTCAGCCGTTGATTGACGCAGCATTGTCGTACTGCCCGATTGCGGTATCCACGTCTCTCCTGAGCGGCAACTGGACCACGATCCGGGTTCCCTTGCCCAGGGCACTCTTGATGGTCGCTGATCCCCCAAACAGCCTCGCACGTTCCTGAATTCCCTCCAAGCCGAAGTGACCATCGCCAACTTCTCGAGGGTTGAAGCCAATCCCCCAGTCCTGCACCTCAATCCGAATGTTATCGTCCCGCTGGGTCAACCTGATCAGCAATCGGTCACTCTGACTGTAACGCCGGGCGTTGGTGAGGCTTTCCTGAACGATCCGAAAGATGACGTTTTCCAGCGAAGATGCCAGCCGCTCACGGTCGAGGTGGTGGACGAAGCTGATTTCCGGTTTGTCCTGATTACTGTCCTGGGATATAAGATCCTCGATAGCGGCCACCACGCCAAAATCGTCCAGGACGGGTGAACGCAGGCCATTGATCAACTGGCGTGCTTCCCGCATACACTCGTTGAGCCTTTGCAGCCCAGTCTCGAAAGTCCTCCAGACCTCGTTGTCTGATCGTCCTGTGAGCCGACTGAACGTCCTAAGTTGCATGATTGCAGCGGCGAGTTGCTGGACCAACCCATCGTGGATTTCGTAGGAAACCATTTGTCGATCCCGATCCCGCAACTCCAACAAGTGCCGGAGATACCGCTGTTCCTTGAGCAGCAGTTCTTCCGCATACCGACGCTCCTTGATCTCATGCCTCAACTGCTCATTTGCTTGTGCCAGTCTGGCGGTGTTGTCCACCACCCGTCGTTCATGTCCATCTTGGGCTTTGCGTAATTGTCGCTTGTGATCGGGCGATATGGTCTTGAACGACTTGCTGTCGGTCGGAATGACTTCCGTTGGTTCGACAATGAGAGTGTTCTGCTTGATCATGGCGGCTTTCTCACTCAATTAGGCTCGGGGAAAGCTCCGTCCTGCCAATACGCCGACTGGCATCGTCCAGTTGGCAACGGTCACACAAGAGACTACTTGACTGTCTTGGTCGTCTCAGTCGTCTCGGTCGTTTTTTCGGTCGTCATGTCGCCAGCGGCGGGAGTTGTGGCCTTCGTCTTCACCTCGGTCGAGGTCGTCGTCTCGCCCGTGATCTTGCCGTCCTTAGTCTGCGTCGTCGTTGTTTCACTCTTCTTCTGGGTCGTGCCCTTCTTGCTGTCACAGCCGATGGTGAATACGCCCAGTGCGGCAATCAGAACAAATGCTAGAAAACGCTTCATCTCAATACCCTTTCAGGATAAGTTGCCGTCGCCTCTTCACCAGCAGGAGCCATTCCTGCCGGGTCGTCAGAAAAAAATCAGGGCACTCTCTGTTCCTGTGCTGCCAGTGCCCTGTTCACGCCTCGGCAGTCTTTCGTTACCGCACGCCGCCGGACATCTTCCACGTGTGCAGGTCTTCCGCACACGCCTTTTCCCAGCCGTACCCCGTCAGAAGCCACGGGGAATGTACCCCATGAGCAAGAGCACCAGCACGACCACCAGCAGCAGACCCAAGACACCGCTGGGGCCGTAGCCCCAACTTCGGCTGTAGCCCCAAGTTGGCAAGCCGCCCATGAGCAGCACGATCAGAATGATCAGCAAGATCAGACCCATTGGTGACTCCTTTCGATGGTGTGATACCGAGTGATGGTTCGCCAAGAACAAAAAAAGCCGACGTGGCGGAACACCCCAAGGCGTTCGACCACGTCGGCTTACTCTCTAACGAGCCTCCCGGCAGGGCCGGGCTGCTCTTCATCTAGTCGTCCGACTGTTACTCATTGTAGGGCAAGGAATGGAGAATTCAATATCCCTTGATCGGCCCCCCCCGACTGGCTATGATCTATTCCCATGAGAACCCAGGGAGAGATCGAAGCTGCCATCAGCGAAGGGAGCCAGTCGCTTCGAGCAGGATTACATGGGCCGAGGCCCCAAGGACATTCGCACCCACCTACTCGGCGATCTGGTGGTCGTACGACTTCAGGGCGTTTTGACCGCAGCCGAGCAACACTTGGTCAAGTCGCTTCCTGCCGAAAAGGGCCGAGACTTGCTGAAGCAAGTGCGGACCCATCTGATTGAAACTGCCCGTCCAATCATGGAGGCCATGGTCGAAAAGGTCACCGGCGTCAAGGTCGTGACCTTGCACCATGACATCAGCACCATAACCGGCGAGGAGGTGATTCTCTTCACCCTCGCCCGCTCGCCCGATTACCGTGAGGCAAAGGTGAAGTAGCGAGCATTGAGCGTGCTGGTTCATGACCGGCTCACCAGCGTGTCTTCAATTCAGGCCGTACTTCTATCGCACCAGTCAATGAGATGACCCGGTTGTTGCCACACGGCCTACAACGGGCTGAAGGACGGGAAGTCATCGGGCAGTCATTGATGCTGGGAGCCGGAGTGGCTGCCATCAGACTTCCGTGGTGTGCCTGACGGATTTTCGCTCGTAACTCTCGTACCGCATCGCCATGTCCTCCATTCCGGCATATCGGTAGGCTGCCACGATTGCCGCACGAAACACCGGACGACTGTCTGAAACAAATCGTAGTGTTCGACAATTCTAGGGAACGTGCGAGATGGTACTCGGATAAATGCCGACAACACCCTGTCAAATCCGATACGTTCCCCCAGCTTCAAGCACCGTGGTCTCAGCCTTCAGTTCATTGGACAGCCGAGCCAGAGCATGATCGCACGTGTCGTGGGCTGACAGCAGCACCTTCTTCGGGCCAGCCTTGTTGATTGTATCGATGGTCCGGCTCAAGTCGTCGTTACCGATCCGCTGCCACGGCGGCTTGCCGGTCCCGAAGAACATCTGCAACTGAATGCCATGGCGTTGAAACCGGCTCGCCGTGACGGGAAAGTGAAGCCCACCGGCAATGGCATACAACCGTTCGTCGGACAGGTGGCACACCATCTCCAAAATCACCTCGATGGTCGGATGGCCGCATCCGGTGATGACCACCAATCCCTTATTTCTGATGTGGGCCACCAATGCCTGCTCCTCGCACAGGCCGAGAAAGAACAAGCTGCGGGCCAGGGGACCGGTGGTGCCGATTCCCGCTGCCAAGATCTTTGGCCTCTCCACGATTTCCGCTGCGAAGCCTTCAGCGGTAGCGGCCTCCGGTAGGTAACACGGCTTACCGTTCGCTTCCCCTAGTTCTGCCGGGACTGCTAAGCATCTTGTCCGGGCAGCGGCCATACCGCCGATATGGTCCACGTGTAGGTGCGAAAGAGCCACGGCATCTATCTGCTCCAGCCGGACACCCAGCTTGGCTGCATTGTGGGCCAGCGTGCGGTTCTCAGCCCCGAAACCCACATCGAATAGCAGAGAACCCTCGGGCGTCTTGACCAAGTACGACACGCCCGGCTCTCCCAGATAGCCCTCTCTGGTCTTCCATTCCGAAAGGACAGTGATCTCGACGAAATTGAGTGGGGGAAGAGCAAGTTTGTTGGCCCCCTGAATTCGGCTGCGGTTCGACTCCTCGGACTTAGCCCGATTTGCGACAAAGACACGCTTCCGTCGCATCAACAACGGAAGCAGGACCGGTGAAGCCACGGCCAGCACCGGCCACCAAAGCGGATTGATGCGATGAGCCATCGTCGCCCTCGTCCTCCTACTCGGAAGCAATGTTTCGCTTCCTGGAATTGGACACCGGCCCACCAATCATCGGAAGTCCATCCCCCAAAGTCAACACTGGAGAATCCACATGCTGCCTCTTTCCCTGAACCTCCTTACCGCTGCCGGATTTGAATACGACGCCATTGAGCAGACCTGGGTGGTGCCGGTGCCGCTGCCGCCGCTGGTCACCGTCGAATGCCATGAGGGTGACGGCAACATTATGGATGCGTTGTTGGACGTACATGCGATCTTGGACGCCAACGATTGCACCTACAACATCTTGGCGGTCTACATTGCGTATGAAGCGACCGAGACCCTCATCAAGCAGGAGCCACCCGACGTGAGTTATGTCGGGATCGGGCTGGCTCTCGCATCGGTGATCGTGATGCCTCTGCTGGCTCGGGCGAAGCGGAAGGTGGCGGCTCGGCTGGGCAGCCGTGCCTTGCACGCCGATTCACGGCAGACGGACATCTGCTCCTATTTGTCAGCGATTCTCCTTCTTGGCTTGGGAGCCAATGCACTCGGTGGTTGGTGGTGGGCTGATCCAGTGGCCGGACTACTCATGGTGCCGATTATCGGCAAAGAGGGTGTGGATGTACTCCGTGGAGAGTCCTGCACGTGCCACACTGAGTGACGGCAATGTCCAAGACACCGACAAGTCCACATTTGCCGATTCACTGGCCCACACTGGATCTCACATCAATAGTCCCCAATGTCTACCCGGCAACATCGCAAGGTCGGCAGAGCCAAGCGGGCCTCGTTGACATGGCCTCGTGACCTCCGGGTGATTAGCCGACACCTGCCCGCAGAGGAGCGTTCTCGGCCCTGAAACGAATCCAAAGGAACACCCTTGACTCTGTAGTATGGTACGGTCCCTAGAATACCTGTGACGAGTGGGAGGTGGTTCGATGAAGACGTTGACGATTGGGCGAGTGGCCGGGCAAGCGGGAGTGGGAGTGGAGACTGTGCGATTCTACGAACGGCAGGGGCTCCTGGAAGTACCGCCCCGGCGACAGTCGGGGTATCGGGAGTATGGCGAGGATGCGGTCGCACGACTGCGGTTCATCAAGCGGGCCAAACAACTGGGCTTTACCCTCAAGGAGATCAAGGAACTGTTGGCCCTACGACGTGACCCGTCCACCCCCGGTGCCGACGTGAAGCGACGTGCCGAGGCCAAAATTGCCGACATTGAGATGAAGGTCAAAGCCCTCCAAAAGATGAAGAAGGCCCTGGTGAAGTTGACAACGGCGTGCAGCGGGCATGGCACGAGTGCCGAATGTCCGTTGCTGAACGCCCTTGGTCAAGCGGATGAGAGTTGGTGAGGTCATTCAACCTGAGTCTCCAGACAAGGAGTGTATGTCATGAACCGAGGAACGATTTCTTTACCCTGCCGCAATTCTGGTAGGTGAACACCTGAAGCTGAAGAACTCCCACTGAACATAACGTATCCGAATTCGACCAGACTTTCCTACAGGAGCTTTCCTATGAATCCCACGGACATCTTGGTGAACGAACACCGCATCATCGAGCAAGTGTTGAACGTTTTGGACAAGATCATCGAGCAGGCGACCACAGCCGGGCGGCTGGAAGCAGAGTCCGCCCGAGAAGCTCTCGACTTCTTCCGCATGTTTGCGGATCGTTGCCATCACGGGAAGGAGGAGGCCCACCTGTTTCCGGTCATGGAAACCCGAGGGTTTTCTGGTGGTTGCAGTCCGGTGGCCGTGATGTTGCGTGAGCACGAGCTTGGTCGTCTCTACGTCAGTGGAATGGCGGGAGCCATCGACGGTGCCTCGCAGGGCGATGCGGACGCCCTGCAATGGTTCACACAGCATGGACAAAGTTACATCCGGCTCCTGCGAGAGCATATCCAAAAGGAGGATCACTGCTTGTTCCCGTCGGCGAACCGGGCTTTCCGCGAAGAGGACGTGCGGCGACTGCTCCAGGCATTTGAGAAAGTAGAGAAGGAAGAAATGGGGGAGGGAACTCACGAGAAATATCTCGCTCTGGCCAATCGACTGGCTGACCGCTTCGGTGTGGCTCGGGCGACCGTTGCGGAACACGTCCATGGTTGCGGTTGCGGCCATAGAACCAAATGATTCACTGGTTCCTCGGGGAAGGCGGCCATGCTGTTGGAGATATAGTGGTTATAGATGACTGCATGTCCGTGACACTCAGCCATCAACTCAAACGAGAATGTCATTAGCCTCCCCCTTTTCCCCGTGGATTGTGGCTTGGGGTTGTTCACGTTGAGTTACGATCAATCAGAGGGGTCAGCCGGCTGCAGCCGGACTTGCTCGCCGGCCTTCAAGCCTCGCGCACTTACTACATGCGTGGACGCCTGAAAGCTGTTCGAGAAGCCTCGCTGAAGCGAGCTGAGAAAAGTGTCTGTGGCGCTGCGCACCACCACGTGAACGTGGTGGCAAACAGGGTGCCGGCTGAAGCCGGCAGTTGGTGCTAGTTCAGCCGGCAACCCCACCACCGACAACCACGGCACCAAACTCTCCAGCCGAAGGCGGAACCTTGGGTAGTCCGAGCAATCGTCGCCGCCATGTAGCCATCTTCTCGTCGGGTTCGTTGGCTGGAACGAACTCCATGTCCGTAGTGAGGTACAGGGCATCGCATCGACCGTCGAAGCTGGTGAGGTCATCGAGCTCGACCTTTACTTTCTCCTTCACGATTTCGACCTGGCCGCCATCCTGCCAGGTCCAGCCCGACCCTTGGTTGCCAAAGACCGTTGCGACCTCTCGGCCGTCGACGATGACCTGAAAACAGCCGGGGTGATGCGACGGCACCCCGTCTTTGTTGCGCACCCAGAGGCGATAAGTACCAGTCTCGGGAAACTCGACTTCGGTGACGGCGTTGGCCACGGACTTGCCGAGGCCGTGGGCCAAACGGTACGGCGACCCCATCACATCCAGGAACTGGGGATCAAGCACCCAACCACCGTGGTCGGCGAAGCCCTCGGCCTCTATCAATACCTCGGCGGCCGAGGCGGAAGAGTCGATGAGCATGACAAGCACGAAAACGAGATGCCTCATTGGTCCACAATTACCGATCTGATGTAGCACGTTCTCTCAGCATTGACGACCGTCCAGGCCGCTTCCAGAATAGTGGCGCCGTGCCGCGCCAGCAAGCAAGACGGTCAAATGAACAGACTGCTCGGCAGGTTATCGAAGCATCTGACGGCTTTGCAGTTCGTTTGGCTACAAACGACGATCTTCCGGCAATACGGTCCGTACTGCGGTCGGTACGTGGCGAGTTCGGCGTCGTTGACGAGACCGACGTGAGCGACGGAGATCTCAAGCGTCGGCATTGTCGACGACTATTCTGCGCTGGGGGTATCCGCGCACATAATACATCAGGATGGTTGCAGCCAGCCCGACGACCAGAAATATCACGCCCAGCACAGCGTTCACGAGCGGATTCATGACTTGCAGGTACTCCTCCGGCATGTGCGGTACCGACCAGGTGGCCACCCCGCTACGGTTTCGATGACTTCGCGTAGGTTTCGCTCAAGTGACGCGCGATCTGCGCGAGCTCTTCCTCCGTGGCCACCAGCCCTTCTTCAACCATCTGCGCGACGAGCGCACGGGCAGCGTCCTCGGTGCCTGGCGGCTTTTTCGCCACCAGGTTCAAATCGTGACACTCGGAACATTTCGTTTCAAACAGCTGTCGAGCTTGCGCCGCGTCGTAGGCCGGCCGGTCCTGCGTCTGGCCGGTCAGCGTGGCAGCAGCCTGTTTGGTCTCATCGCGGCGGTCTTGTTGTTCGCGCTTCTGCTGCATCGACTGCTGTAACTGCGGGGAGAGTGCCACCAGGTACGCCGTGACCTGCCACTGCTCCTCTTCGTCCAGCGGATCTGCGAGCGTCGTCCGGTCGGCCATACGACGTACGGTCTGTCGCCAGGCGGTGGGGGTCCGCGGCTGCGCCAGCACCGTCCGCAGATCGTGACACTCGATGCACTTCCGACGGAGGACTTGCTGCCCAGCACGCAACGATTCGGGCGAGGCCAGCCTGGCGCCCTCCGCCTGCTCCACTCCCGCCTGAATCAGGAGCGTCTCTACGCGCCGACTGTTCTCCTCGTCGAATAACCGACCGGTGGCCGCGGCTTCTCGGAAGGCCGGCGGCACCGCGATCCCGATCAGCATCACGCTGCCCACCAGCAGCGACGTACCCAACGCCGGCACCAACTGGGCATCGAGCCGCGTGAAGAACCGCACCACGGCGATCTTCAGAAGCAGGATCACGCCAATCGCCATCCCCAGACTCATGTGAACCACGGTCCGCGCCGGGAACTCGATCTGATAGCCCCAGAGGCGCGGCACCATCTGCCATATCAGCACCACGTAGATCGCCAGAAAAATGTAGCCGAAAATGCGGTGTGCGGTGGCAACGCTCATGCGAAACGAACGGGTCGGTTGCTCACTTCGCTCTTTGACCAACTCGAACGAGGAGCGAGGCGCGCCGCAGGCTGGGCAGACCCAGTCGTCCGGCAGATCACTCCACTTCCTTCCCTCCTTGGTCTCGTCGTACACGTAGCCGCACACGCCGCACTCGTAAGAAGCCATGACCTCATGCTCCGTGGCAGGGCCGATCCCTCGCGAACTGGATGGTTTAGGCGCGCGACGAACGGGCCGGGACCCAGGTTTCGCTGGTGCCGTTACGCCAGAAAAATACGCGATCGCCGCTTCCACCGTCGGGGACCGACTGCAGGAATGCCGAGCAATCTTGTTGTCCTTCGACCGCCTTCTTCGTGGCGGACATGAGCTGCATGTCCCCCAGCAAGATCGCGCCCACCAGCCGATGCTTGTCGAATACAAAGCGGATGAAGCGGCCGTCCGATGCCTGATCAAGCACCTGACAAGCAGGGCCTTCCGGCATGATCTGGCCGATGCTGAACAGATCCAAGCCGAGCACCTTGAGCGTATTGGAGCGGGGCTGGCCGTCGAATTCGGCTGCAAGCTCCGGCCAGATTCCGGCCGGCGATCGTGCCTTGGGCCTGGGAGGCGGACCAGAGTCCGTACACGACGCCCCTGTGCTCGGCCACATCGCCGGCGGCCAGAATGTCGGGATGCGAAGTCGTGAGTCGATCGTTGACCACCACGCCGTGTTTGATTTCCAGTCCGGCCTGTTTCGCCAGCGCACTGTTCGCCCGGATGCCCGTGGCAATCACCACCAGGTCCGCCGGGATCGTCGTGCCATCCTCCAGCAGTACGCCTTCCACCCGTTCACTGCCGAGGATCTCGCGGGTCACGGCATTTTTTCGCAGCGTTATGCCGATCCGGCCGACATGCTCGCCCAAAATTTCTCCAGCCCGCTGGTTCAGTTGGCGTGGCAGGAGCCACCCGTGAGCTTCCAAGAGAGTCACGTGAGCGCCCGCGCTGGGCCAACGCCCCGGCAGTCTCCAAGCCCAGGATTCCGCCGCCGATACAGACGCAGCGGGCGCCCGCCTGGCAAGCTGAAAGTAGCAAGTCCGCATCCTCGACCGTCCGCACGCTCGTGACCCCCGTGCGTTCCGAACCGGGGATCGGTGGAATGAATGGATTCGCGCCGGCGGCTAAGAGGAGCTTATCGAAAGGCAGTCGTTTGCCACTGCGCAGTACGACGGCACGGTCCGGCAGTACGAGACTGTCGACCTCTTCGCCGAGCAGCAACTCGATATTCCGCTCCTCATACCAGCGCCGGGTGGATCGGCAGGTTCTCGCGCTTGATTTCTCCGGCGAGGTAACGCGTCAAGTTCAGGCGATAGTAGGGAAGTTCCGTCTCCCGGGAAATCAACGTGATCTTCACCGAAGAGGCGGCATCCCGCAGCGACTCCACGGCGGCAATCCCCGCGATCCCGCGCCAATCACCACGATGTGCGCCGGCGTGCCCGTTTCTGATCTGGGTTCAGGCATTGGAGGCACCTGTGTCACCCTCCTCAGTTTCCATTCGCGTGTGCGACGTGCAGTATCCTCTTCCCTTTCACGCGCTGCAAGTGGCGCACCGACACGAACTGCGACAGAAGCCCCGCATCGTGCTCCGATGCTACCGCGGTGTTCTGTTGCGGACCGATTTCCACAGACAATCGGCAACCAGGCTGGTCCAGCCCGTCTGGTGGCTGGCGCCCAGCCCGGCCCCGGTCTCGCCGTGAAAATACTCGTGGAAGAGCAACCGGTCCTCGCTGTCCGGCGCAGCGGTCGGCAGTGTGACGCGTCGCCTTGATACGGACGCCGGTTCTGATCGGTCGAGCAGAAAGAGTCTCACCAGTCGCGACGACAACTCCTGCGCCACCTCCGCCAGGTTCATCCACTGGCCCGAGCCGGTGGGACACTCGACCTTCAGATCGTCGCCATAGAAGTAGTGATACCGCTCCAGGGCCTCGATCAGCAGATAGTTGACGGGAAACCAGATCGGGCCGCGCCAGTTGGAGTTGCCGCCAAACAGGTTCGTGCTCGATTCGCCCGGGCACGTAATCCACCCGGAACTCCTGACCGCTGCAACGGAAGACGTAGGGGTGGTCGCGGTGGAACTTCGACAGCGAGCGAATGCCGTAGGGAGAGAGAAACTCGTTTTCATCGAGCACGATAGCGGAGCACTCGCTCCAGTCGCTCTCGCGAGGGAATTGCCAGCAGGTGACGGCCCCGCGAGGCGTTCTCATCCCGCGTCTCCATGTAGGAAATGTGCTTGGCCAGATCGCGGCGATAGGTGAGGAACCAGTCCAGACGTTTCTGGAATCCCGGGAGTCCGTCGATCAGTTCGTCGGTCGAGCACCTGCACGGTGAACAGCGGAATCAGCCCGACCATCGAGCGCACGCGCAGCGGGATGCGGCGTCCGTCGACGTACAGCTGGTCGTAGTAGAAACCGTCCTCCTCGTCCCACAGTCCCGTGCCGCCGATCGTGTTGATGGCATCGGCGATGTACACGAAGTGTTCGAAGAACTTCGACGCGATGTCCTCCGCACGCCGGATCGAATCGGCGACAGTTCCAGGGCCATGGCGAGCATCGTGGCGCAGTAGAAGGCCATCCAGGCGGTGCCGTCCGCCTGCTCCAGGTGGCCGCCGTTGGGAAGCGGTCGGGAGCGGTCGAACACGCCGATATTGTCCAGCCCCAGGAAGCCTCCCGAAAACAGGTGCTTGCCGCGAGCATCCTTGCGATTGACCCACCAGGTGAAATTGATCAGCAGCTTCTGAAAGATGCTGGCAAGAAAACGCACGTCGCGCTCGCCGCTGCGGCGCGGTCATCTTGTAGACCCGCCAGCAGGCCCAGGCGTGGACCGGCGGATTGACATCGCCCAGGTCGAACTCGTAGGCCGGGATCTGCCCGTTGGGGTGCATGTACCATTCGCGCAGCAGCAGCGTGAGCTGGTCCTTGGCGAAGACGGGGTCCAGCCGGGCGAAGGGGATCATGTGAAACGCCAGGTCCCACGCGGCATACCAGGGGTATTCCCACTTGTCGGGCACCGAGAGAACGTCGCGGTTGAACAGGTGATGCCAGTCCGCATTGCGCCCGGACTTGCGCGACTCGGGCGGCGGCGGAAAGTTGGGGTCGCCTTTGAGCCAGTCTTCGACGACGTAGTGGTAGAACTGCTTCGTCCACAGCAGACCGGCGTAGGCTTGCCGGGCGATCCGTCGCTCCTGCAGGTCCCAGTTCCGCCGGAATGACCTGGGCGTAGAACTCGTTCGCTCTCGACCTTTCTTTCGGCCATGACGTGTCGAAAGGACTCGCCGAAACGTCTCCGCCGGTGATTCCGTGTCGGCGAAGAGCCGCAGGCGGATCGTGACTTGCGCCTGGGCCGGAATCTTCAACCGGTAGTGCGCGGCCGCTTTGGTGCCGAGCAACCGTGGATTCACCGCGGCCTTGGCACCGTCCACCACGTAACGGTGAAAACCATCCTTGACATAGGGCCAGTCGTTCGGCGCGCCGTAGAGCCGCTCGGTGTTGGTCACGTTGTCGGTGAAGAGCCATTCGCGTCCACTGCCGTCCGACGCCACATCGGCCGCCAGATGGAAGCGGCCCAGCGTCACGTGCTCCGTTTGCAGTGTGTTGTCCTGAGCCAGCCGGATCAGGGGTTTCATCCAGCACCCTTCATGACGCAGCCCCAGATCCAGGTATTGCGGAACCACAGCGTGGGCAGCAGGTGCAAGACCGCCTGCTGAGGACCGCGATTGACCGCAGTGATCGAGATGAGCAGATCGTTGGGCGTGTCCTTGGCATACTCGACGAACACGTCGAAGTAGCGGCCGTCGGCAAAGACGCCGGTGTCGGTCAGTTCATACTCGGGCTCCTGCCTGCTGCGCCGGCGGTTTTCCTCCACCAACGCTTCATAGGGAAAGCGGCTCTGCGGGTACTGATACAGCGCCCGCATGTAGGAATGCGTGGGGGTCGAATCGAGATAGTAGTAGCATTCCTTCACGTCCTCGCCGTGGTTTCCCTGGGGGCCGGTGAGGCCGAAGAGTCGTTCCTTCAAGATACGGATCTTGCTCGTTCCACAGCGCCATCGCGAAGCAGAGTCGACATTCGCGATCGGTGATACCCAGCAGTCCATCTTCACCCCACCGGTAAGCCCGGCTGCGCGCATCGTCATGGGAGAAATGGGTCCAACATGCGCCGTCGGGTGAGTAGTCTTCGCGCACCGTGGCCCACTGACGCTCGGCCAGGTACGGCCCCCACCGCTTCCAGTTTGCCGTCCGCAGAGCGTCTTCCTGCAGACGCCGCATTTCGGCGCCGCCTTCGGCTGTATTTGCCATCGCCCGGGCTCCCCATCATGAAGTCGCGGAGTACCCCCCACCGTCTCGTTCCGATTCAACTCCCAGACCGCTTCCGATTATGCCGACTTTGCCGCTGACTGCGGCCACGAAAACGAGGTAGTTTTCTTCCGGTCTGGTCTTGAAAGGATTCTATGATTGTAAGGAGTTTTAACCATGCTATGCACGAACGAAAAAGCCGTCGAATTGTGCCTGCAAGAGGCTATGGCCGAAGAAACCGAACGCCGCAGGGCACGTCGAAAGCCGTTTTTTCGCCGGGCTACGATCAGTGTTCCGGGCAAGCCGACGAGTTCATCGGTGGTCTTTTGCCGCGACATTTCGCCCGCCGACATCGGGCTGCTGCATGAGATTCCCTTGGAGACCGACGGCCAATTTACTCTGAGCATTGCGCTTATGGGACAAAGCCTGGATATCCAGTGTGAAACCAAGTGGTGCTCCAGGATTGGTGAACGCCAGTATTTCAGCGGCAGCACCTATCGCTGTGCATCCACGCCCCAGTCTTGGCTGATGTTGTCCGCCGTCCTGGGTGAGGAACTTCACCGACGGTATCATAAGCGATATCCATTTTGGCGTGCTGTGACCGTCAACGATATCGACGGGAAGAGCTTCGCGGCCTACTCCCGCGATATTTCGCGCGCGGGGATTGGACTCCTGCACCGGGACAGAATCGTCCCCAGCCGAATCGTCCTGTCCATTCCCGCCTCATCGGGCGAACAGATTGTCGCCACCGCCGATGTTCGCCGGTGCCTTCCGCTGGGGCAGGGCTGGTATTCGAGCGGCGGGCTGTTCACCACCGCCCAACCGGACCACGCACCGACGCAGTGGCTGTAGGCATCTGGCCATTACGGATCGCGCGAGCCGGCGGTCGTTCTCCGGCAAGCAAGTGTTGTCCTGTCTGTCCGCGCTATGTGCGCGTCGTCACAGGATACCCTGCACCAGGAGCCAGCCCACGACCAGCGCCAGGAGGACACGGTAGTAGCCGAAGAGGGCGAGTCCGTGGCGCTGCAGATACGCCACCAGCCACTTGACAGACACCCAGGCGGCGATGAACGAGCTGAGGATTCCCACGACGGGCAATGCGATTCCGTACTCGGAGACCACGCGCGGGCCGTCTTTCAGCAGCTCAAACGTCGTCGCAGCGCCCAGCGTGATCAGGCCCAGCAAGAAGCTGAACTCGACCGCGGCCGAGAGACTTAATCCGGCCACCAGGCCGCCCACAATCGTGGCCAGGCTGCGACTGACGCCAGGCCACATGGCGGCACACCTGGAACACTCCGATCATCAACGCAGGTCGCCAGTCCACGTCTTCGACCGAATGCAGGTGGGAGTTGCTCGCGTTGCCCAGTCGCCTGGGCAGTGCCAAGATCACGATTCCGCCGACCAGCCATCCGACGACAATCGGCCACGGTCCAAACAAATGCTGTTTGATCCCTTTTTCGAACGCCAGCCCCACGACGGCAGCGGGAAGGAAAGCGATCAGGAGCATAACGGCTAATCGCAAGCCGATCGGATCGCGTCCCAGGACCCCCATGACCATCTGCTCCGCCCGCCGCCGGTACAGACTGAGAACCGCCAGGATCGCTCCAATCTGAATGATTACCGCATAGGCGTCGGCCGCACTCTTGGCCTGTTCGGTGCTGGTCAAACCCAGGATGTGTTGGCTCAACAGCAGATGTCCCGTCGAACTCACGGGCAAGTATTCCGTAACACCCTCGACGACGCCCAGCACCAGGGCGTCGAGCAGTTGAAACTGCCGGCCGGCCGGCGATGCAGCCGGTCCCCCACGGACTGCGTAACGGTTGAGGAGGACCAGGCCGACTGCCACGCACACGACCACGCCCAGAAGCAGCGACTGTTTGCTCGGCTTTCGCCCTTGATCTTGGCCACGCTCACCGAGCATATCGTCGATCTCCGACGGTCGTCTGGCTGACGGGGAATGTACGGGCACTCCCCGTTCTCGTTATCTCGAGCACCAGACTATCATACCTCAAACGACGAGCAGGGTCCGGGCGGGCCTTTTCTTGCGTTCTGCCAGTGCAAGTGGACGCGGACGTGACGATCAGGCATACCGCCGGACCGGCAGGCGGCCAATGTCCGGCTTATTCCACAGGCGTTCCCCGCTACGCAACACATTGCGTCCCGCTCCGCCGAAAAGCCAGTCAAATCCGGCACCTCCGTCCAGTTCGTCGTCACCCGCTTCGCCGAACAGCCAATCGTCCCCCAATTCACCAAACAGCCGGTCATTCCCTGCACCGCCGAAGAGCCAGTCATTGCCCGCGCCACCCAGGAGGACGTCGTTGCCGGCTTCGCCGTACAGCAGGTCGTCGCCGTCGCCGCCCGACAACGAGTCATTTCCGAGTCCGCCGGACAGCAAGTCCTGCGCCGGCCCCGCCGTCCAACACATCGCGGCCGGCCTCTCCGTACAGAGAATCGCGCCCGTCACCGCCATGAATTTCGTCGTTGCCACTGCCGCCGTAGACAACATCGTCGCCGAGTCCCGCGTAAATCATCGCGTCGCGCTTCACACTCGGCGACAGCCGCACGGCGTCATTGCCCCCCGCAGCATGCACGTAGATCTGGCCGCCTTTGGTCGGCTGGAATGTCCCCCAGGTTTTCGTCATCGTCACGGCCAAGCGGCCGCCCGCGGACGGATCGATACGAATCTGGTCCCTGCCATCCGTGCCGACAACGAAGAGCGCTCGTTCACCCGGGTGCAGCGGGTCGTCATTGACGATCACCCACGGCTGCGGTTGACCATTCGCGGCGACTTGCAGGCCAATGGCGGCAGCCACGCCCGCGTGATCGGAAGGCCATAACGGACCTTCCGCGGGATCGCCGGGAGTCACCGGCGCCATGACTCGCGCCATTTCCTGGGCGCGAGTCTTCCGCCGCGGTAGAGCAGCAGGTCGATCCGCTCCAGCGCGCCCGCCGGCGGCGGAACGGCAGTCACCGGATCGCCCCGCAAATCGTCGTTCTGGCTCCACGTGTTGCCAGGTTCACTTGCGTGGGTAACGATCCAGCTGTCCGTGAATCCCGCCGCAGCCGTCAGGATTCCATACGTCTTCGTGCCCGTACCATCTGCGCTGGAATTGAAGTCGCCGACCAGGATGACAGGCATGTTCACATCCGCCGGTCCGCCCTGGCTGACCAATTCGTAAGCTTGTGCTTCCTGCGCCCAACCGAACTGTGGGACCAGCGGATTGTCATCTTCCAGGTGCGTCGAGACGAACCGGAAATCTTGACCCCACATCTGCACATCCACGGAATTCCAGCTGCGCTGGATCGGTATCAGCGAGCCTGCGAATGGTACTTGCATACTGGTCGCAAAATTCCCGCCCTGGGCGTTGGACAGCAGCATGGCGGGCGCCGGCAGATCGGTGCGCGCGAGAATGACGTCACGATCGACGTACTGGATGTCCTGCAGTCCAAATTGCGCCGTATCCACCAGACCCGTGAAGACACCTCCAAAACCATTTGTGGAGACCACGGTCGAATAGCTCAGGCCGCGCTCGTCCAATTTGTTCAGGAGGATATCCAGGTAATCGATGGTCGTGGCGGTCCCGGGAAGTTCCGTCTGGTTGGGATAGTACACGTTGCCCGCGATGAACTGCGCGACCTCCTGGAGACCGATCAGGGCTGGCTGCTGCTGGGCGATCTCGTCGACAAAGGCCTCCGCCCGGGCCGGAAAATCGCGCCGCTGCACATCTTTCCAGAAAGCGCCGATCGCACCGGCGATCACTCCCGGATCCTCGGACTGGCCAGCCGCCAGCACCGGCCCAAGGTCCGCACCAATGTACAGGTTCCGAGACATGACCGTCACATCGTGCGGATCGTCGATCGGAAGTGGCGATACCCCGCTGAGCACGCGGCGGTCCTCGAGCGATTCGATCGACAATTTTGCACAGTACCGTTGTCGGCAGACCGAATGTTGGTGGAGTCGAGCCGACGTTCGCCTGCGAGATTGGACAGTGGACATGACACTTCTCCCTAATTTGAGAATGGCTACCCCGTGCTGCTTCAAGACGAGTATTGAACGGTCCGCTCCGGACATCACGCTTTCGTCCGCCCACTCGCGTCGTCGGCGCTGCATGCGAACCTGTCCATGAGAAGGCTCTGTAAGAGTAAACCGTTCTCAGGCCGTCCGCCCCGCCATGCATTCCTGAAATCGGTTGGCAGTCCCACAATGCCAGTTGGCAGGGCCGCACGCTATTGCGGCGGAAACGCTCACGCTCATTGCGCACTGAGTGGATGGGCGGCCACCTCGACAATTTCCAGCAACTCCCACGCGTCACCGGTTGTCAGACAAACGAATGGCGGAGCGACCGCCACGGCATCAATCGGCTTGGCGAAGTCACGACGCGCCAGCGGCTGGGAAAGATCGGCGACGTTCCAGACACACAGGTGGCCAAACGGCGTCTTATTCTGAGCGTCGAGCGATTCCTCCGCTCGCCAGCAAACCGTCACGAGACGGCGACCATCTTCGGAGAAAGCCGCCTGGCGATATTCCAGCGGAGGCGCTGAAACCTTGGGAAGTGCGACGATCGTCTGTTTCGCTCCATTCGTCAACTGGATGCCACCGTCTTGACCGTAGCCGCAACAGACCAAATGTGTGCCGTCCTGAGTCACTGCCACACTGCAAATCGGTCCCACGTCGGTCATCGCCGGTCCGAGCTGGCGGTCGCACGCGATTCGCCACCGGCCGCGGTTGACGTCATATCCGCCCACCACCAACTGGGAACGGGTGACGGCCAGCTGGGCGGCCTCCCAGGGACCGTCCTGAAATTGTCGAGTCACCGCACCGGTCGTCACGTCCTGGCATTGCAGCTCCACGGCGCCGAAACGCGCGAGCCATATTTCGTGGTCATTGTTCGGCGATGGAACGAACCGAGCCGGTTGTTCGCCAGTAACGGTTGTCACCACGGGGCGAAACGGCGGACGAGTCTCGTAGAGATAGATGCGCGGGTCATCCACGCACAGCACCGCCAGCAACTCTCCGTCTCGCGACAGACAGAGATCAGAGATCGGCTGGCCGTGGGGGAACTCGTGCACCAACTTCGGCGGTAACGCCGCGAACAGACGCACGGTTCCCGACCTTTCGGCGGCCGCCACCAGTTTGGCAAGCGGCGAAATCGCAACCAAGTTGCAACCGGCGGGATGGGCGTTGAGCAGGCCGGCGACCGCATGAATCTCGGGCCGCGTTGGCGGCGATTGGCGGCTCATCTGCCCCACGATTAAAAATCGCCCAGAACATCGCTGCCACCACCGCCAAGATCCCCACCGTTGCGATACTCGGCCAGATGAACCGCGATCGCCTTCGAGTGGCAACGACGGTCGCGAGGACCGGCGGAGGGACGGGCGGTGTCACGAGCAGGCCTTCCGGGCTGCTGGCGATCGCACGACGCAGCGACTCCGCCAGATCCAAAGCGGTGCTATAGCGATCCGCCGGCTGTTTGTGGAGCGCCTTGAGACAGATGCACTCCAGGTCGACCGGGATCGCGTCGTTGATCTGCCGCAGTGGTTTGGGGTCTCGATTGAGCACCTCGTCGAACACCTTGGCGCGGGTCTGCCCGGCGAAGGGGCGACGTCCCGTGAGCAACTCATAGAGGAGGACTCCCAAGGTCCAGATATCGGTGCGGCCGTCCATGCGGTGCGTCAAGCCCCGGACCTGTTCCGGGGACATGTAGGGTGGTGTTCCGGAGATTTCCCCGGCGTAGTCCTGCTGGACGCTTTCGTGGACGGCCAGCCCGAAGTCGGCCACATACGGCACACCGCGATTGTCCAGCAGGATATTGCCGGGCTTCAGGTCGCGATGGACGAGTCCCTTGGTGTGAGCGTAGTGTACGGCGTCCGCGATCTGGGCGATCAACGATGCCACTTCGCTATAGCTCATCCGATTGGCCGTGTCTTCGACGTCCAGTGGTCCGCCATCGATGTAGTCCATGACAATGAAGCATCCCGAATCGCCATCGCGACCCACATCATGAATGGACACGATATTCGGATGTTTCAACTGGGCCGCCATCCGCGCTTCTTCCAGGAACCGGCTGACATCATGCTCGCCCGTGAACAGCCCCTGGCGCGAGACCTTGACGGCCACCAGGCGATTCAGCTCCGCATCCTTGGCCAGCATGACGCGTCCGAAGCCACCCTCGGCGATCAGGCGGAGGATCGTGTAGCGACCAACGTGTTTCGGTAGCGGTCGATCGTCCCGCGTGACCTGGGATTCTGCCAATCCTCCGTCCGCCGGACACTTCCCCTCGCCGCCCAACGCTTCGCCCTGCTCGCGAGTTGTCCGAGTTGTGGCCCGGCGCTCGTGTGAAGAATGGACGGGCACACGTAATCAAAGACCGCTTCGACGCGTTCGGCCAGATGGGGAAAGCGCGCCTGGTACGTCGCCACGTCCGGTGTCGCACCCCGGCGTACGCGGTACTCCATCTCGAGTGTCAGCAACTCATCGAACAGCGTACCCTGAATCGATGGGTCAACCTCGGGCCTCCGCAGAAACACCTCGATCCGCGGCAGTTTGCCCTGCTTCCAGGCCTGCTCGAAGTCGAGCGCCAGCTGGTCGATCGCCGCCAACTGCCGGCGATCGAGCGCACCAATCGACTTCGCCACCGCTTTACCCATCTCATGGCCCCTGATCTGCCGAACACTTCGCTCACTTGGCGTCCGCGAACCCTTTTTCGCCGCTCATCTCGGGTGGCAGATACCGCGCCACACGAAAACCAATGCCCTGAAAATGATACGAAGGTGCGTGGGAGCGCGCTGGAAACCGAGCTGCCGACCGGCAGTCCTCCGGGTACCACATATAAGAGCCACCTCGTACCACGCGCAATTCCCCATTCGCCGGACCGAGGGGATCCGCGACGAGTGCATTGGCGCTGTAGTTGAGTTCGTACCAGTCGTGACACCATTCGGAGACATTTCCGTGCATGTCGTACAACGCGAATGCGTTGGGTTTCTTCATTCTCACGGGATTGACTCCTCGGTCGGGTACGTTACCCGCATGCCAGGCGTAATCGTCGAGCGTCTGCACGTTGTTGCCAAAACAAAACGCACCGGCATTGTTCGCGCGGCAGGCGTACTCCCATTCCGCTTCCGTGGGTAGGCGAAAACTGTGCATTGTGGGGTCTGGAATCGTGACCTCGTAGACATCAGCGTCGTCCTGCTGCCGCAGGTTTTTCAGAAGATAGTACGCAGGAAGACCCTCGTGTTTGCTCATCTCGTTGCAGAACTCTACCGCCTGATACCAAGTCAGATTCTGAACCGGACCATCGTTGGGCCGGTCTCGCAAACCCGGCATTTGCGCCGCGGGCGCGGAGGGGTCCTTCATGACCACTCTGAATTGAGCCTGCATGACCTCACAGACACCGATTTGAAACGAGCGAAGCGCCACCAGATGCTGCGGACCATCGTTGGGAAAGCGTCCCACTTCGTTCGCGGGTGCGCCCATCAGAAACTGTCCGCCGGGAACCGATGCCATCTCCACGTTGGGCCAGTAGAAAATCGCATTCGGAACGGGCCCGGGTGGAAAGATGATGCTGGCCGGTACCAGCACCTTGTCAATCACGTGTACGATCCCATTGCTGCATTCCACATCTGGCTGGATGATCCTGGCATCGGCGATCCACAATCCTTGTCCGTCTTCCCGGATGGTCGCTTCGGTCATCAACGTCCACACCTTGCCCATCTTCTTGAGTTCTTTGGCGCGCAACTTCGCGAGTACCACGCCGTGGCTCAGGACAACGCTGCGGAGGTTCTTCAGCGGGAATTTGGTGTCGGGCGGAGGATCTGTCAGAAACTTCTGATTTGCTTCTCCCAGGTCGGCAACCGCCTGGTTCGAAGGCAGGAAGATCGTGTAACTGCCCGTTTTCGGCAGGTCGTCCCACACTTTACTCTGTTTCGCCCACGCGACGAACGATGTCAGATCCTTGTTCTGCTCGACGTACTCCTGGATGGTCTGGACGGGAACCTTCCCGCGATCCATGGTGGGTTCCCCGAGCTTGGCAATGAGTTGTTCCAGCTTGGCCTTATCTGCATTCGTGAGTTGCTTGGCGGTCGGCGGCGGCATCTTGCCGGTATTGACCTTGACCCAGATCGGCGATTCCAGAGGGTTTCTCACGTTGATCAAAGCGTTCTTTTTCAAGCTGTCGATTTGCGACATGTCGAAACGCTTCACAACGCGTTGCGGTCCTGTGTGACATTGGCCGCAATGCGTACGGAGGCGTTGCAGCAACAACTCTTCGGGCGACTGCTGTCCGCGCACGTTGGAGCAGGTCAGCAGCAACACACACACTAAGAGCACGGTCAAGTGTTTTTGGTCCATAGTGTGTCTCCCACATCCGTCTCCTGCCCTGGCCAACCTCATCACCTTTTCCCCTCCGCGAGAGTTGACAAAACGTCCGGCGGAATCAGCACTCGGTCAATCACGTGAATCATTACACCGACGCATTCGATATCCCTCCTGGAAATCTGAGCATCGTCCACTCGGACCGCTTCGCCCTCCTTCGTGATTCTCAACTCAGGCCCCGTCAGCGGCTGGAACGTCTGCCTGGCAACCAAATCGGCGACCGATAACTTCGCGTCGGAAATCACGTGGTGGAGAACCACCTGGCGCAACAAATTACGATTGGCCTTCAACTGCTGAAGTTGATCCGCCGGCAATCGTGCAAAAGCTTCATCATCGGGCGCTAACACGGTGTACGGCCCACCGACCTTGGCTTCGTCAAGCAACTTGGCGAGGTCCGCCAGCTCCAAGAGCCTGGTCAGGTTGCCGAGATTCTGCGCGGTCTCAATCATGGGCTGCAGTGCCGGAGGAGTCGGAGGTGCGACAGGCGGCGGTAACGTCACCTTGTCTTCCCCAGACGTCGGCGGCTCGACAATCGCGGTGATATCCCGCGGAACTGCTGCCGGTCCGTTTATTGACGCTCCTCCGTCCGGCGGCGCGAGTGGCTGCTTCATCGGCGGCTTGGCGGCAAACTGGGGAGGAGGCAGTGGGCCAAAGCGACGGTACGTCGGCGCGGCGGCGTACACTTGGGGCGTATAGCCGTACGTCACCGTGGCAGGCCGGTGACGGCCCCTCCACCCTCGACCAGCGGAAACTCCCCAGCCCCAGGACGTCGGTGCACACGGATCGTAGTAACTTTGCGCGTAACTCGTAGGGACGCCGTAGATCGGCCGACCGTATACCACCCCACAACCGCAGTTCTGCGCACGGCTTTCGTGCACCATCGCCAATGTGAGCACCAGACTAATCATGATCAGGATCTGCTTGTGTGCCATCTCACCCTCCCCGTAATGTATGAACGTTCGCATGTTGTACGATTTCACCATTGCACAGACTATTTGGGCCCATCCTTGGTCGCACCGTGACTTGCTCCTGAACGCAAGTCGTCCGTCAAAGCCAGCATCGGTCGGCTCGACTTCGGAAATACGTCGGAAGCCCTTCCCGATGCTCTTTCAATCAATGTCGGTGATCTCCTCGCGCCAAATGGCGCGAATGTATCCCAACCGGCGTTCCACGGTTCGTAATGCACAATCCATTTCACCCGCGATTTCCTTGTTCGTGCGACCGTCCATCTTCGCCACGGCAATCGAACGCAGCTGTTCATCAGGCAGCAGGCTCATCAGTCGGCGCAATTGCTCAGCCACGATCAACGCAACGTCGACGGAAAATGGCGTGTCGACTAACTCATCGACGGCCCGCGCACCGCCCGCAATGGTCGACTCCAATCGCCGCACGTTGGCATCGCCCAGCTTCGTGTGAGCTCGCCGAATCAGATCGATCGCCTTGCGCTGCGTGATGCTGGAAAGCAACCGCCACAGCCCCTCTCGATCGTTCAAGTTGGGAAATCGCCCCCGGTCCGCCGCGCGGCAGAAACTGTCCAACGCGCTCAACGCAACGTCTTCCTCGTCTTCCATGCGGCGCGGAGTCCCGGCGAGCGTCCTCCGCGCGAGTTTGACGAGGTCAGGGAAATAGCGTTCCCAGAGTCGACGCGCTGCCTCGTCGTTGCCCTGCTTGACTTGCTCGAGCCATATCGTAATCGAATGGACGTTCATGAAGGCACTCTAAAGAAGGCGTTTCAGCTAGTTATTCTAGGGGGAACGCCACCACTCGGCAATCGTTATTCTGCACCAAATGCACAACCTCACCGCCGGGCCAGTTCCCGCCGGTGAACCCAACCCCGCCGGGCCTTCCCCTGTGGGAAACCCAGGACCCCAACCCAATCACCCCGCACTTCAATCACCGTCAGTGTGGTATCGCGTGGGAACTCCATTTCGACGTGTGTGCCGATGCGCAGCGAGGCGCGATCGACATTGACGACGACCTGATCGCCGGGCGATATCGGTACGCCCGCGTCGTTCGCGTCCGCAGGTCTCACCGGCGGCTGCCCGCCGTTGTCGGCCGTCGTGAGCGGGTTTGCCGGCGCTAAACCTGCCGAATCCCGTTGCACTTGCAGCGCGACATCAGCACTCAGGGTGGTGCCTGTGAGCGCGAATTCCACGGTCGCACCCCGCAACCACTCCAGAAATGGAAAACGATATTCGGCAGGCACTTCTCGCAGTTCACAGACCGACAGTTCGCGCCATGCCGAGCTCGTCCAGAATCCACATGGTTCGGCTTCCGTCCACCTGAAACTGCCTTCGAGCGGGCAGACGGGAGTGGCATCGAAGATCCGTTGGACCGCCGCCAGGCCCTGCTGCGAAGGCATGCCGAAATGCCCTGTGAGATCGTTGAGCATTTGCGCGGCGAGGCCGGAAGCCTGGCGCGAAGACAGATAGGCGTAGGCATGGAGATACGGACCAACAGCGGACCGGTTCGGATCCGAGAGTGCCAGACGCACCTGAGCCGGATTGCCGGCATGGGCGGTCTGCAACTGCGGCCGCACCTGTTGCCGAATCTGTCGGTCGCGAGCGAAGACCGACCACTCCAATGAGTTGTCGAACCCGGCATCGCTCGCGAAGACCTCTGCAAAGAACCTGCTGGAGTCGGCGCCCAACAAGAACGCCAGCAGGCCCAGCAGCGGTTTCACGTTCGAGGACGGCATGGAGGTGCCGGCGCCGTTGGGCCCGTGTTGGAGATCCGTAACGAACTGGTGCACGAGCCGCAGACCGTCTGTCCCGCCGGGAGTCACGGCGACGTATTGATTCGTCGTGCTGAACGGCACATTCTCCGGCGTATCGGTCCGGACCAGCCGGCCGTTTTCGATGCGGTAGGTCACGTTCTGGTCCTGCAGCGCCAAGTGGGCCTGGTAGGGCTTGCCGCCCGCGTCACGCAAGGCCGCATCCACTCGCAGCACATCTCCGTCGACCGGCTGCACGTGCTCGGTCGTGGGAGGTCCGAGATGGCGAGTGAAGAACGCGTATCGCTGGCGTGCATAGGGCGTGATCCGAATCCGCACCAGCACGCGTTCCGAGGTCTGCCCGACATCCTGTTGGGAGTCGAGCGTCACGGTCAGCGGGTCAACGCGCCCCCACTGTTGCTGGTACTGAGTAACGAAGGCCCCGTAGGCGCTCAATTCGCTCTGAGTCGCGGTTTGCACAAGGACGTCGGGGATCGGCAGAGAACGTGCCTCGCCGACCGCGCACCGAGTCCACGACGTGGTCATTGACGACGGCAATCCGCTCTTCGTTGGCACGCCGCGCGAACGTTGGCGAGAGGTACCCCGTCGCGACCAACGTCTCGGCGGAGGCATCATTTTGACCCAGGCTCGTCGCCACCGTCGAAGCCACTGCGAATTCGTGCATTTCTGCGAGCGACCGCGCCCTTCGTAGCAGTTCAATCCGATATTGAGGACTGGCCAGCCGTCGGAAGAATGGATCAGACAAGTAGATCAGAATGCGGTGCGATACCAAGTCCGTCGGCTGCTGCTCACACGCATACCGGTATTCGTCCAGGCGCCCCAGACTCCCGTTTCCGCCGTCAATCGCCAAGAACTGTTTCAGCAGGCTCAGGCTGTTCGTCACGAAGTGAAAGTCACCTTTCACGGTATAGAAGGAACGGACCGAGTTGTCCGCGGTGGTTCGCGCCTCCACCTTGTGCCCGCTGATATTCGACGTCGTCACCTGCGCCGATGCATGACTCAGCTTCACATCCTTGCGTTGCTGCTGCAGGATCGAACGCAGTCTCGGTGCATCTTGGGCTTGAAACACCACGCCAACCGCGGCCCCTTCTTGAAAGAAGAAGTCGGCACCGACCAGCGCCATGTCATCGATCGTTTCATCAATGCCCAGCTCTTGGGAACGCTGGAGGCCGAGCGCCAGCTGTTCTTCCAGCCGGGTCCGCACCGCATAGTCCAGCACCGGCAGCGAAATAATGTCCTGCAGGCTTCCGCCCCACGCCGTGGTAAACCCTCGCAACCACGCCAGATGGCCCGCACGCTGGCAGCGCGCATAGAAACAGTCCTGCGGCACCTGAAACGCCAGCTTCTCAATCTGCGTCTTATGCGCGGACATGGGAATCTGCACCGCCGGCAGATTCACCGGAACCGGTAACGGCAGCCTGGCCTCCTCACGCCATTGCGGCGCATCCGCGTCCGTGATTTCCGGAACGGCCAGCAGCAACGAATCGATGCCCAGCAGCGTGCTTAAGGAACGCTCGAAGCTCTTCTCCAGCGCTGCCATCGGTCGGTCCTTGAGTACGCCGTCCGGGTATGGCCGTTCGCCCAGCGACAAACGTCTGGACAGCACGCGCCACGTCAGCTGACGCAGAAAGCCAGCGGGTCCGGACGCATCTTTCGCGTAGCGGCCGTACGCCAACGACCAACCGCGCAGGACTTCCCGGTCGTCTCGGACCGAATCGAGTGGTTGAATCGTGTACGACTCGACCCAGGTTGAGCCAGGCGACGCCACGCGAATCGTTAATGGCTCGCGCCCAGGAACAGGAAGTACACCACGGCGTGCCGGATGCGGTGGGGCGAGTCTCCGTTCGGTTCGCGGGCCATCACGTCGATGGCAGGGAATCGGACGCGATGTTGCAGGTCATCCACACACAGCGGCAGCTCCGTGTTCCACGCAGGGCACTGATCGTCCCGGAACAGCATCTCGATCTTGCCGACTCCCACCGGACTCCCGAGAATAGCCGTCGCATGAATCACCGTCTCGCGCTGTCGTGGCGGCACCGTCGGGGCCTCTTTGTCGCCCTGCACCGCGATCGGCTGGCCACCGCCGACCGACCCCGTGGTCGCCGTCGGAAGAGGGAGTTGTGCGCCCGCTGAGTTCTTCTCGCGACCATCCGCCGGCATCGCGCTATTACCGGGCATCGTCGACTTGAGCGGCGGCGAATCCTGGCTCGCTTCCTGCGCATGCTCGCTGCTGGCAGGAGCGTCCGGCAGCGTTAGAATCTGGGGCGAAGCGATTGGTGTGCTCGAGGACTGAGTAACATCCCCGCTGCTTCGGTCGTGGCGGAACAGCTGTGCCAGCTCGATGGTGGCGGCCAGAGCGAGAAGGACGGCGCCCGTACCTGCGACGGCCCATGGCCAGCTGCGATGTGGCTGAGCAACTGCGTGCGTACCGACTCTCTCCACCACGCGAATGCTCGGTTCTCGCAGCGGAATGGCGTACGGAACGCTGCGTTGGCGGCTTTGGCCGCGTTTCGTGCTTACTTGGACGACCATGTTCAAACCTCCTGGTTGGCTAGTTCGATAGGATGCGCGTTGCCTCGTGGTGATTGCAGTCCAGCGGCGGTTGCGCGGCACGCCCCCCGTTGGTGCCTGGTCGATGGGCGTGCACGGACCACAGGACACGTGGCACCGAGAGCTTGCGGACAAGGCTGAGTCGCGGACCGCTGTTCATCCCGTCGGTGAACACGTGCAGGCAAATCGCGGTGTCACTTGCGGCCCGTTCGATTTTGTGACGCAACTCCTCGGGATGACGGCGGCTGCAGCGATCTTCGCCGTCGGTGAAGATGACGATGTCAGACGATACGGCGGGCAGCCGTTCCGCGTTCTCCAACATGTGATGGAGCGCGTCGAGAACCGCCGTGCCCGACCCCACGCGGCTATGCAGGTCTTGCAGCGTCGGAATCATGGTGGCATCCGCTGGTTGCAGGCCGCCGAGTTGCTCGCAAGGAAACGGCACGATCCGGCGGTGGAATAGCCGAACACTGACGTCCGAGTAGGGACCACCCGGGCTGTTCATGACCAGGTTCCGGAAGACGTCCAGCATCTGGGGAAAATGTCGTTCGGCGGAAGTGGAGATGTCCAGGGCCGCAAACAATACGTGCTTCGCCGCGAGGCATGTGTCGAGCTGAAAGATCCGTTGACAGAAGGGACACAGGAATCGCGGCCCGGAGTTTCGCCTGGACAGTCGTAGCGGTTGCTCACAATGGGGACACTGCGTGTACATGGGTAATGCCACGGACCACGGAAAGGAACCACGGCGCATCGCCCTTTCCAAGGCCGTTCCTACAGGTCGGTCGCCGTCCGGAAATCGCAAGTGGCGTTGCACCGCGACTGGATGCCGCCCCTATCGCTATTACCGGTCGCCGCCCGGTTCACCCGCCAGGTCGTGGTACAGGTCGCCGTCGAGATCCATCAATCCGAAGATGCCGTTGAGCTGGCTGGTCGCCACCCACGGCAGCCAGCCGCGGTGCAGACCGTAGCCGCGGCGAGGGGCCAGGCTCCAGTGCTCCTGCTGCCAGCCGGGTGTCGTGAGGTCGAACGTGCGACCGGGAAGTGCGAGCATGTTCTTGGTGTTGTGCAGCAGCAATCGGGCCACGTCGAGGTAGTGCTTGTCGCCAGTGATCTGGTACAGCCTGGCAAACTCGTCCGTGTCGAAAGCCATGTAGGCGTCGACCAGCGAGTGGCCGCTGGAAATGAGTTGCACGCCCACGGTGGGCACGCCGTGTTTCCAATGAATGTCCGGATTCTGGTCATCTGCCGGCATGGGCACATTCCAGACGTAGATCCACGTTTCGGCGAAGTCGGCCGCGGCTTTGGCCCGCTCGATCCAGCGTTCCTCCGCCGTGGCGGTGTAGAGCGCGAGATACGCCTCAAGGGACAACGTGGCCGCCTCTTTGTCCAGCACATCGGGATTGTCGATCGTTCCGCCCACGAATCGCCCTTGCGACTGGCCGTTCTGCCAGCAGTACTCCGCCGCGGAAATGGCCGCAGCAAGGTACTTGCGATCGCTGGTGCAGTGCGCGAGCAGCACCAGCAGCGGAACCGCGTTGTAGCTGGAATTCGGTGAAGCGGACACGACTTCACCGGACCCTGGCTTCCAGGTGCGCGGGAAACCACCCCCCGGCTGCTGCTGCGTGAGCAGCCAGTCGCCGAACCGGCGGCACCAGGCCAGCCACTCGGGATGATCGCGTCCCAGCCGTTGCTCCTCCTGGTACGCCTGCAGCAGCGCCTTGAGATCATCGCCGAACGATCGCAGAAAGACCTCCCGATCGCCGATCGCACAAGCCGGTTCGCCCGAGTCCAACCGAAATCCTTCGCCGATCGGCGGGTCGATCTTCAGGACCAGAAACGATTCCACAATGGACTCGGCCTGCTGCCGCAATCGCCGGCCGCGCGGCGTGTCGTCGAGCACGGCTTCGCGGAGCAGGAAGCGGGCAGCCTCCAGGCACTTGCCGCAGAAGCCAAGGATCGCCTTCCGATCGGCGCGCTGCAGGTCCTTTGATCCTGTGTCGATGAAGTTGGGAATCCCGGTGCGTCCCTCGCACTGCACCACGCAGGCGGACAAGACGTCGACGATCTGGTGACGCGCTTCGTCGATATCGTGGTGAGTCACCTGCGGATCGAGTGATTGCCAGGCCCATCGCCATGCGCTGCGGTAGCAATTCGAAAAGCTGTGTGCGCTGTCAAATCGAAAACAGACTTGATAGTGCTGAACAAGACCTTCGTTCAGCGGATGGTATCGTCGTCGCCATTGGTGCAGATGCCCTCCGGGATACGTGTTCCCGGCGTAGGTTACCTGTCCCTCGGTCCCGGGGAACCAGTACCCAAGGCGAATGCCCCCGGCTTTTTCTTCCGCGCCAATCGCACCGAATTGAAACCTCTCGTCAACCAGCGTTTCACCGGTCACGTCGTGGGCATCGGCAGCGATCGTGTCGCCCCGCGGAGCCGGATTGAGGACAGCCAGCGACGACCCGTCCTGAAAATACGCGGCCAGTAGAGGTGCCGGCAGGCGGTCCTCACGAATCCGCACGGTGAAATCACCGGGCCGGTAGCAACTCTTGCCGCCGATGGCCGTGTCCGTCAAATGATCAAAACCACCGTAAATCATTCCCGGCGCAAACCAACTCACCTGCGGCCAACTCAACGCACCGTCGATCGGCAGCGTCACACCGGACACAAACCCAGCAGGTGCGTTTCCGGTAACTCGCAGAGTCCGCGTGACGCGCAGCACGGTGCCGGCGACGCTCCAGCGGTCCTCCACATCGATGTGTAACTGAGAAGCGACCGTAACCCTGGCACGTCCGACCGCTTCCCCGTCGACGATGCCCACCGAATCATAACCAGACTGCACGGGCTCATCGGCGCGATCGCTCAGCTCGATACAGACCGGTGCAGGTTGCGTGACCGATGCGGTTCGAGCGCCGCTGACGCGCAGTCCCCAGCGATCGTCGGGTGTCTTGATGACGGACACCACGGCACCGGAATCCAAGGTGCCAAACGACTTCGTATCGGCTGGCCCTTCTCTGGGCACATCCTGGTCGGACAGCGTCACCTCGCCATATTCGTCCATGGAGAGCCAGAAATCGGACTTGGTGCCAGTCCACATCTGAATGCTCTCGCGTCCCTGGCCATCGTCGTCGCAAACGCCCGTTTCCACTCCCAGCACGTGACCGGCTTGCGGCGCGAGGCCGGGAACCGACAAACCGATTTCCATGAGATATCCACTCGCCGTGCGTTGGGTGACCACTTCCCCATTCCATTCGCGCTGAAATCGTTCGGTCTGCGGTTTATCGAGGGCATACTGGCTGGCATGGTCCAGGTAGACGCGGGGCGATTCCGACGGCAGGAAATGCAGTTCGAAACCTCGCAGTTCTCGCGGATCGCATTTCGTGAACCAGTCGGCACGCCCATCGAGCACGGTGACACGCTGTCCGCCGCGGTGCGCATAGTCGAGATAGATCTCGATGCAGTCGCAGAGGTAGGACGACGGTTGGTCCGGTTCACGCAGGCAATCGTCGGTGACTTCGAAGAGGAAGTAGAGCTTATTGCCGGACCACGCGCCGCGCCACTGGTAGCTGAGATCGCCGTTGTCTTGCCATTTCTCGGGTGTCATACCCTGGCCGTACCACAGGTGTTCGCGACCTTCCACCCGATTCGGGACCACGTGATCCCAATCCGCCGGGTTACCATCGACGGTAATACGCCGCTGGGGAAAGTCGCAGCGCGGCGCATCAGCGGCCACGCGCTCGACGGCCATTCCCACGGCACTGAAGACAAGTAGAAGAACACTGAGCATTTGCGGACTCATGGTGATTCTCCCTGTGCGTAGCGACGGAGCGACGTTCCGTCGCTTTCGACATTCTCTTTCCAGTGTAGCGAACGTCGGGAGACATGTGAGCAGGGGATGGCGTCGGTTTCGGTGTTGGCAGGTCGTTCGTCAGGGCGTGTTTCATTGCGTCTGTCGACCGGTACAATGAGAGCGTTACGTCACAACATTTCAGGAGACTCGCGATGACATCCTTGACCCGAGCGGCAGTGGGATTGGCTTGCAGCATCGTCGTTTTGTTCTGCGCAAGTTCTTCCCCGGCCGCCGATGATCCGAAACCCGAGCCGGGGACGCAGCAGGCGCAGAAGCTGGACCGGAACATCAAGGTCGCCATGAACTACCTGCTGTATTTGCCCAAGGACTACGCCCAGAAGGAATCATGGCCGCTGCTTCTGTTTCTCCACGGGGCGGGCGAGCGCGGGGACGATTTGGATCGAGTGAAAGTGCACGGCCCGCCCAAGTTGATTGCGGCCGGCAAGGAGTTTCCGTTCATTGTCGTATCGCCCCAGTGCCCGAATAACCAATGGTGGCAACCTCATGAACTCGCCTCGCTGTTGGATGAGATTGTCGAGAAGTATGCGGTGGACAAGGACCGCATCTATGTGACCGGGCTGAGCATGGGTGGTTTTGGAACGTGGTCACTGGCCGGTTTTTCGCCCGACCGGTTTGCCGCGTTGGTGCCCATCTGCGGTGGCGGCGATCCGTTCATTGCCAGGCGGTTTGTCCGGACGCCCGTGTGGGTCTTCCACGGCGCCAAGGATACAGTCGTGCCGCTGGCGTCCTCGGAGAAGATGGTCGAGGCGATGAAGGCGTCCAATGGCAATGTGAAATTCACCGTCTACCCGGAGGCTGGGCACGACTCGTGGACCGCCGCGTACGATGATGCCGAGCTGTACACCTGGCTGCTCGAGCAGAAGCGGACGCCCCGGGGGCCGGAGGAGAGGAAGAACTAGGTTTGTAGAGAGTGGTCCGCCGGGCCCCGGCGGAATTCAGACAAGAACCGCCGGAGCCCGGCGGGCCACACTGATAAGACGCGACCCCAGGTCCCGAACCCCAGGATTGCGAGCTGAAGGGGCACTCGATTACCGTGCGCGACTGTGCACAGTGGAGAGTCCGTGACGGAATGACGCCTCACCCGTGCTAGGAACGTCATGGCCTGCGAGCGCGGCGGGTGTGCAAGGGACGTGGGCACATTTCCCCACAATGCGCGGCACATTTCATAACCCGCGGAAGAACCCAACTCGTTTGGCCTACACCCGTTCCTGGCCGCGGCAATGGGCCAGGATGTCGTGCGCCAACTCTTCCAGGCGAGTGGCCTCGGCGACGGCACAGGGAACGAAGTCCGCGTCCGGTTCTGCCAGGTGATGTCGGAGCGCATCGAGTCGGTCCTCGGCCACGTCGGCGGCGCAGGATCCCTGCGCGGCGCGAACCGAACGAGACTGTGTTGATGGGCGGTTCGCTCCGTGGATGCACTTCGGTCCAATTACGCAACCACCGCAACAGTGTGGCCCGACTGATCACGCCGGTCGGCCGGTTCTGATGCACGACGACGACGCGTGGCACCGCGGCGCGCGAGAGAAACCGGAAGATCTCCTTCACCGGCGTGTGTTCCTCATACTGCACGACGTTCGTTTTCATGCAGGTCTGGATCGTTTGCTGGTCTCGTCCGCCGGAGGCGATGGCCGTCAGCAAATCGTTCTCGGAGACAATCCCTGCCAGGCGTCCCGAGTCATCGATCACCGGTGCGGCGTTGAGTCGCATTTGCAGGAACTGGTCGGCCACGCGATCGACCGTGTCATTCACGTGGGGACAATAAACCGCCGGCGCCAGCACGTCGCGGGCCAGCACGTTGTGCAGCGGCACGCGGGCGGCGGGGCGGTCGGCGGCATGGAGTCCCGGATCGGCCAGCGAACTGAAGCACACGACTCGATTGCGACCAGCCTCTTTGGCCACGCCCAGCGCCTGGTCGGCCAGGGCCAGCAGGGCCTCGGGAGAGCCGGTGTCGGCCAGGCGGGAAGCGACGCCAAAGCTCCCTGTCAGACTCAGGGTGTGACCGGCAAAGGGGACTTGCAGGTCCGCTAAGGATCGCCGCACCCGCTCGGACCACGTCGCGGCTTCCTCCTCGTCGGTCCCCGGCAACAGCACGAAGTATTCTTCACCGCCACAGCGCGCCACAATGTCGCTGGCTCGCCGGCCGCCCTCGAGCAGGCGCGCAACGGCCTGCAGCATCGCATCGCCCGCCGCATGTCCATACGTATCGTTGATCCGCTTGAAGTAGTCCAAGTCGATCACGACGCACGATAGCGCCTGTTGATAACGCTCGGCGCGTTCCCATTCCACCGCCAGGCAATCGAAGAACGTGCGGCGATTCATCGCGCCGGTGAGCGGATCAGACCTGGCCATCTCGCGCAGGTGGTGTTCCATCGCGACCGTACGCGCGCGGCTCTGAGCCGGGCGATGAGTCCCGCCGGATCGATCGGCTTGGTGATGAAGTCGTCGGCGCCGGCCTCCAACCCTTCCACGAGTTCTTCGGAACGGGACTTGGCCGTCACCAGCAGGACGTAGACGTAGAACGGAAGCCCCCGCTGCCGCAACTCGCGACACAGTTGGACTCCGCTCAGTCCGGGCATGTCCCAATCGGTGATGAGCATATCGGGGTGGTCGCTGAGAATGCGATCCAGCGCCTCGTGGCCGTTCTGCGCCTGGAGAACGTGATACCCGGCCATCGCAGCAATGCGAGTGGTGAGTCGTAGCGCGGCGGGATCATCGTCGGCAATCAAGACCGTCAAGGATGCGGCGTCGGTCCCGCTCATCCGCTCACCTCCCGGCCTTGTCCGCCCTGATCGGCGACGACCCCTGCCGAGCGCGTGGGTTCGCCCGACAAGTACCTGGCGATGGTGGCCAGCAGACTGGCCCGCTGGACCGGTTTCGTCACGTAGTCATCACAGCCGGCCGCGAGGCACTTTTCGCGGTCGTCGGTCAGAGCGTGGGCAGTCAGCGCAATAATCGGTGCGGGCAAGCCCGCCAGGCGAAGTCTTCGCGTGGCTTCGTAGCCGTCCATGACCGGCATCTGTACGTCCATCAGAATGGCGTCGAACGATCGACCGGCGTCGCGCGCTTCGAGCGCCATGTCGAGCGCACGCTGACCGTTGTCCGCGATGGCGACTTCCGCCCCGGCCTTCCGGAGCAGAAATCCGATGAGACGCTGGTTGTCCGGTCCATCTTCGGCCAGCAAGATGCGCCCGCACAGTCGAGGAAGAGGCTGGGTTGGCACGGTAACTTCGGGCGGTTCGTTGCCGAGTTGTCCGTGGGCCGCCCCGACCATCCGCACACCATCCAGCGGCCCGCTGTCCACCGTCACGCTGACCGTGCTCCCTCGACCCGGAGCACTGTGCACGGACACATCGCCACCGAGCAGGAAGGCGAGCCGCCGACTGATGGCCAATCCCAGCCCCGTGCCGCCGAACTTGCGCGTGACCGAGCCGTCCGCCTGGCTGAACGGTGAGAACAACACGGACAACTGTTCCGGACCCATGCCGATGCCCGTGTCGATAATATCAAACTTCAAGTGAGACGGGCTTGCCTCCTCCGCCACCAACCGGGTCACAATGTGGACGCTGCCGGCGAGCGTGAACTTGACGGCATTTCCGAGCAGATTGATCAGGATCTGGCGGAGTCGCAGGGGGTCGGTGTGGATCACCTCCGGCACCGGCGCCGGCCACTCGACAACCAGTGCGAGTCCTTTCTGCTCCGCCTGCAGGCGGACCAGTCGCGTGGCGTCCGCCACAATCTCGATTGGCGAACAAGGCACGCGGTGAGTTGCCAGCTTGCCCGCTTCAATTTTCGAGAGATCCAGGATGTCATTGATGATCTGCAGCAGGTGACGGCCGTTGCGCTGAATGATCCGCAGGGCTTCGATGCGCTGCGGTGGCGAGTTCTCCAGGGCCTCTTCCCCCAGCAGGATTTCGGCGAACCCGAGAATGGCCGTCATCGGCGTGCGGATTTCGTGGCTCATATTGGCCAGGAATTCGCTCTTGGCGCGTTGCCTGCTGGGCGGCTTCCGACGAGGCCTGGAGCGCCTCGTTGGCGTCCTCCAGGGCACGCGCGTGGGCCGACATGCGTTCTTCGAACTGTCTGCGCTCGGAGATGTCGACATCCATGCAGAACGCTTCCACCACCTGACCGCGAAAATACAGGAAACATGCTGGAGAACACCCACCGCTGCCGGCCGTCGTGGGTCTGGATCGACCACTCCCGCGGCGCTGCCGGCCGGCCTGTCGTCCACAACTCCTGCACGTCCCGGCAAAACGACTCTGTGTCTTGGGGTGTCAAGAGCAGGTCCTGGATGGGACGACCCACCGCATCTGCCGACGCGTATCCGTAGAGGTTCGTCGAAGCCCGGTTCCAGTGCTTAATGATCCCCTGGCGATCAAAGCCTTGAATGGCAACCGCCGGTGCATTTTCCAGCATGCTCTCAAACCGCGAGAGCGCTTCCTGGATCGCAAGTCGGTCGAGTTCGCGTTGCCACTCGTGGGCATAGGAGCGACAGCGCATGCGAAACAACTGCATCCCGACCAACGTGCTGAGCAGGCCCGCAAACACGAAAGCCGTCAAAGCCGCTGCCCCCATGTCCGCCAGACGTTCCGCATATCGCTCCGCGGTGATATCCACGCCGACCACCCCGACGAATTGTTGGGAACGGTCACTGAACGGTGCGTAGGCGCTCAGTACCGGTCCCCACTTGTCCGCTTCCGGCTCCTCCATGACGGTGGCCCGCCGCTGGTGGAGAGCCACGAGCATGGCGATGTCCGGTTCCTCATAGATTTCCAGGACCGCCGAGTGATCTTCGACACCATCTCGATCGGCATCGCCCGGCGGCGTTGCGTCCAGAACAAAGTGCGGCTGCTGGTTGACGAGAACGACCGTGTACAGATAGCGGATTCCGCCGCACATTGCGCAGGATGCGCCGCAGCGGCATGACGGCCGTCTCGTATCCCGCCGTGCTCTCCTGCTCCGGGGACACAAAGGTCCGATGAAGGTCTCCATCCACCACGGCAGCGGCTGCCCGTGCCAACTGCATGAGGTCTTCGTGTACCGTCGCCACATAGGCCGAACGGGCCGTGTAGTGCAAGAGGGCCACACTCGAGCACGCGACTGCCAGTACGATCAACGCGGTCAGCAGAGCATCGCGCGTCGAGCGGAGCCGCACATGGGAGGGGTCAGCGATCCCCGCAGCTGTGAGGGCGTGCGCCTCGGTTGTGACCGGCGAGTTCATCATGTTCCTCTCCAGAAACGCTGGGCCAACAGCGAACTTCGTCGGTTGTCGAGGGTACGGCACTCCCGGAGGAGCCGAAACAAGAGTTGGGGACACATGGATAGCCAGTTCGCGAACTCGCCTGGAAAAGGTACGGCGCAGCGTTCCATCACGCCACCTGCCGTGCGCCATCCCGTGGCTGTCCTGCCTCGACCGGAACCGAATATTCGGAAGACGCAAAAAGTACCGAATGCACCGATTCGGTGGTGGCGGTTGTTTTGTCGATTCTCCGCGGCACGACGCGAGCTATACTTCCCAGGCGGGTAGCACGCATGGTCGCTCATCCGACGCCGTCACGCGTGAGGCAGTAGATCGCTTTCCCGGTGATGAAGGTGGCAAAAATCGCGATGGTGCCGGTCAGCTGTGACAAACATCCGGTCTATTCCGCCCTGGGTGCCGACCCGGACCTGGGAGACCTGGTGGTCCTGTTTGTGGAAGAGCTGCCAGCGCGCATGCAGACAGCGTTGCAGATCGCCGAGCAGAGCAACTGGTCCGAATTGGCGCGATTCGCGCATCAGTTGAAAGGAGCGGCCGGCGGCTACGGATTTCACCAGATCACGCCCTACGCCATGCGGCTGGAAGTCGCTGCCAGCGACGGATCGAATGACGACTTGATCCGCCAGACACTGTCTCAGCTGGTGGAATTGTGCCAACTCTGCCGAACCGGCGCGTCGGCCTGACTTCCCCGACGCGAAATCGACCCGCGCGACCGCTGCGGTTCCAACAGCAATGTCCGCGAACGGGTAACCCGTTAGTGCGGCGATCCAGTGCCCCCCCCTGCCGGCTGACGACTTCGTCCTTCGATGGTCGTCGACTTTTTCCGAACCTGTTATCCTCGTTTCCGCCGCGCGGCTCGATGATAGGCACAGGTCGCCAGGACATTTCCGGGTGGAACGGGAGGGCGAACGCGGGGGCGGGGAAAGGAACCGATCCATGACGACAGGCATCCAACCACTCCCTCAGCGTCCGGCTTGGGGGCAGCTGCAATCCCATTTCAAGGCGATTCGGCAGCGGCATCTGCGGGAGCTGTTCGCCGAGGATCCCCGGCGCGGCGAACGGATGGCGGCCGAGGCGGTAGGGCTCTTTCTCGACTACTCCAAGAATTGCGTCACCGACGAGACACTGCGTCTCCTGCGGCAGCTGGCGGAGGAGTCGGGCCTCGCCGAGAAAACCGCGGCCATGTTTCGGGGCGACCGGATCAATGTCACCGAGAACCGCTCGGTCCTGCACGTGGCGCTGCGTGCGCCGCGGGACGCGACGATTATCGTCGACGGTGAAAACGTGGTTCCGCAGGTCCACGCCGTGCTCGACAAGATGACGGACTTTTCCACGCGTGTGCGGAGCGGCCAGTGGAAAGGGCATACCGGTAAACGCATTCGCACCGTGGTCAACATCGGAATCGGCGGTTCCGACCTCGGACCGGTCATGGCCTACGAAGCGCTGAAGCACTACAGCGATCGCACGCTCGCCTTCCGATTCGTCTCCAATGTGGACAGCACGGATTTCGTGGAGGCCGTGTGCGATCTGGATCCCGCCGAGACCCTCTTCATCATTTCCTCGAAGACCTTCACGACCCAGGAGACGATGACCAACGCCCAATCCGCACGCCAGTGGCTGCTGCAAGGTTTGCGGGGCGACTCGAAGGCGGTGGCCTCGCATTTCGTCGCGGTGTCGACAAACGCGGCCAAGGTCGCCGATTTTGGCATCGATACGGCCAACATGTTCGGGTTCTGGGATTGGGTGGGCGGGCGTTATTCCATGGATTCGGCCATCGGCCTATCCACGATGCTGGCCATCGGCCCGGACAACTTCCGCGCGATGCTCGACGGCTTCCACCAGATGGACGAGCACTTTCGTACGGCTCCTTTCGATCGCAACCTGCCCGTGCTGATGGCACTGCTGGTGGTCTGGTATGCCAACTTCTTTGGCGCCGAGACGATCGCCGTCCTGCCGTACGAACAGTACCTCAAGCGGTTCCCGGCCTACCTGCAGCAGTTGACGATGGAGAGTAACGGCAAGCGCGTCACGCTGGACGGCACGCGGGTCGCGTATGACACGAGCCCGATCTACTGGGGCGAACCGGGCACCAACGGGCAGCACTCGTTCTACCAACTGATCCATCAGGGCACGCGGCTGGTTCCGGTGGACTTCATTGCGTTTGTCGATTCTCTCCATCCGCTGGGCCGACACCACGACATGCTCCTGGCCAACGTCTTTGCGCAGGCAGAAGCGCTGGCCTTCGGCAAAACGGCCGAAGAGGTCCGCGGGGAGGGTACCGCTGACACGCTCGTGCCCCACCGCGTGTTCGAAGGCAATCGGCCGTCGAATACGATTCTCGTGCAGCGGCTGACACCCGAGACGCTCGGGAAACTGATTGCACTCTACGAGCACTGCGTCTTCGCCCAGGGCGCGATTTGGGACATCAATTGCTTCGACCAGTGGGGCGTCGAACTGGGTAAAGTGCTGGCGCAGCGCATCGTGCCCGAACTCGAATCGCAGGCGGAACCGGTGCTCGAACACGACAGCTCCACGAACGGCCTCATTCGTCGTTACCGCCAGCAAAAACAACAGCCCTGAATCGTGCGGGAGGGCCCGGTTGATGAACGTCCGCGTGCTGGCCGATGCCGACGCCGTGGTGCGCGAGGCGGCCGCCGCCATCGCGGCTGAGGCGCGACGGGCTGTGGACTGCGCGGAACCGTTTTGTCATGGCGGTCAGCGGCGGCCAGACGCCTTGGCTCATGCTGCGGGCACTGGTCGACGAGGACCTGCCTTGGGATGCCGTGCACATTCTGCAGGTAGACGAACGCGTGGCGCCGGCCGGACACGCCGATCGCAACTACACGCAGCTGCAGACCAGCCTGTTCATGCCCGACCGACTGCCGCCGGTCAACCTGCATCCCATGCCGGTCGAAACGCTGGATCTGCCGGCCGCGGCGGCAGATTATGCGCGGGTCCTCACCAGCCTGGCGGGATCTCCACCGGTGCTCGATCTGGTGCACCTGGGACTGGGGAGCGATGGCCACACCGCTTCTTTGGTACCTGGCGATCCGGTTCTCAATGTCCGTGATGAAGTCGTGGCCGTGACTGCCGAATATCAGGGGCGGCGACGCATGACGTTGACGTATCCAGTACTGAATGGTGCGCGGCGCGTGCTGTGGCTCGTCACGGGGAGCGAGAAGTCCGCCATGCTCGCCCGGCTGTGCCGGCGCGACGATTCGATTCCCGCCGGGCGCGTGTGTCAGGATTGCGCCCGCGTATCGGCCGACTGCGCCGCAGCTCGAGAACTTGCCTGCGACCCGTAGTCCCGGAACAACGGTTCACAAGCGAATTGGCGTCAGGACGTTCGTGCGGTCGTCAAACACAGCCGCCCAACCGAACATCACGGCATGGACGATGAACAAATAGCGGCGGTGGGATTCCAACACCAGCGGCTGGCCGCCGTCCCAGGGCACGGCACCAGCTGGGGTCGCGGCAAACCAGCGGTGAAAGTGCCCAATCATCATCACGCGGTGAGGAAACTGGTCAAAGCTACCCTTGAGCGCACCATCCGCGAGCGGATGTGGCCCCAGGTAGTACGATAGCGGGTCCCTGGCGTCCTCACTGGGTAACGTGTGCGAGAACAGCAGGTCGGCAAACTCCAATTGAGCACTGAGCGCACTGAAATACTCGAGAACGGGTGCCGTATACATGCTCCGAATCTCATCGTCGGGATCGACGCACAGGCCCAGCTCATGATTGCCCCATACGCCGACGGCTCCACAGTCCTTGAGCAAGCCAACCGTTTCGGTCGCATGGCTGCGATCGAATATCAGGTCACCCAAAACGATGAACTGGTCGACTTGTTCGCGACTCAGGCAGGTGATGGCCTTCCGGAGATGCTCCACATGACCATGGATGTCGGCGAGAATGCCAAATTTCATCAGGATTTGCCCCGCGTCGGTGTGCCACTGGCCATACATTCTCCCCGAAATCCAGCCGGCCGGCGCTCTGACTTTAGCCTGCTACACTTATTACGACTGCGTAGATTTTAACGATTACTTAAGCTTTTCGGCTGCGACTGGCCGATACGGAACAGCACGGGCCGATTCCCTCCCGGACGTGCGTGTCCATTGGGGGGGATAGAGATCGGCAAATCCTTGCATCGTGAGTGCCCGGCACATTCTATCTCTACGGAAGGTCGAGCAGTGAACAACGTCAGACACTGGCTCAGCTGGGCTCAGCACTACTCGCCGTGGTGCTGCCGAACACCGAGTTGCAGGCGCAACATCGCATTGGTTTCTCGAGCCCAGCTGCGGAGCAGGCCTCGGCACGCAGCCGGCCCAAGTCAACTTCGGCACGACCCGCGGTGTCCCGGCCCCAGGCGGACAAGAATCCGATCCGACCAGTGGCCAGACTCACGCAAGACCCCGACATGACGCTGGTGGAAGGCGAAGGCGTCATGATGGAGCACGATCCCACAGACACGGACTGTGGGTGCGATGCGTGCGGTGGTTCGGTGGGGTCCGCAATGGCGGGGTGCGACACGTGTGCGGTCCCCTGCCAGCCGTGCCTGTTTGGCGGATGGATTCAGGGCGAGTACCTGATGTGGTGGCCGCGGCCGATGCAGATTCCGGCACTGGTCACCAGCGGCACGCAGGCGTCCGAGGGTGTGTTGGGCGCGGCCGGCACGCAGACGCTGGTGGGCGAACAAATGCTGGACCAGATGTTCTCCGGTGCACGACTCCGCCTGGGACTCTGGGCCGACCCGTGCCGCCAGCACGCCTGGGAAGTCGACGGGTTCTTCATCGGCGAAGCCACGCAAAGCAACACGTTCAGCGGGACGGGCGCAGCGGGAACAAGCGTATTGGCTCGGCCCTTTTTCAATGTCTTAACTTCCACGGCATCTCCGAGCGGCCGCGAAGACGCGGAATTGGTCGCCTTTCCCGGACAGCTCAGCGGCACGGTGACGGTCGAGGCGACGAGCCAACTGCACGGCGTCGGAATCCACGGCATGCGGACGTTTTGCGAGTCGTCAGGCTGTGGTCCCGCGGCGCTCGAGCTGTGACTACGTGCCGCAGCAATGTCGGCTGGCCGGATTCCTCGGCTGGCGTTATCTGAACTTGGACGAGAGTCTGCAAATCAACGAGGAGTTGACCAGCCTGCTGCCGTCGCCCGACAACGGGCGGTTCTCGATCGAAGACCGTTTTGCCACCGGCAACATCTTCAATGGGGTGGACATCGGAGCGATCTGGCAAGGGAGTCGCGGCCCCTATTCGTTTGATTTTCTCATGCGGATGGCTCTGGGGACAAACCGCCGGAGTGTCACGATCGACGGCTCGACCTCCTTGAGCGGCTCAGGCAGCGTCACCAACAACTTCGCTGACGCCACCGGCGGGATGTTGGCCCAGCGAACGAACATCGGCGACTACTCCAGCAATGCGTTCGCCGTGGTGCCCGAGTTGGGAATCACGCTGGGCTATGCGATCTCACCTCAGTGGCGAGCCACGTTCGGCTACACATTCATGTATTGGAGCAATGTGGTGCGGCCGGGGGACCAGATCGATCGCGACGTGAATCCGAACCTGTTTCCGCCGGAAGCAACTCCGTTTACCGGTCTCGAGCGGCCTGCCTTTGCTTTCGTGGAAAGCGACCTGTGGGTCAACGGACTGAGCGTGGGTCTGGAGCGGACCTGGTAAATACATCCTACTCATCACGAGAACCAGCCATGGGATTCTTTCAACGCCTCAAGTCATCCAAGCACGAAACGCAGCCAGTTCCGCCGTCGTCTGTTGCTCGAACCGCTCGAAACCCGCACGCTGATGGCACTCGACCTGGCGGCGATCGGTGGCACGGCCTTCGTCGATCTGACGAACGACGGCCTGACGGCGGACGACACGCGCATCAACGCAGCGACGGTCGAACTCTATCGCGACGACGGCGACAACATGTTCAACTCGGCCACCGATACCCTGCTGGGCACGACGACCACGAACGCCTCGGGAGTGTATCGTTTCGCGAGCACCAACGCGGGTGGTACTGCTGCCAGCCAATACGCTGACGGCCGACGACTACTTTGTACGTCAGTTGCCCGTCGCCGGCTTCGCGCCACCTGCCGCGGCCTGGTCACGGTCACCGCGGCCAATGTCAGCGGCACGACCGTCCAGACCGTCGACACATTCAACACGACAGCGCAAGCGGTCACCGCCAATGTCGTAACGCCGACGGTTCCCAGCAGTCGTAGCCGCCACGGAAGCGATCGGTGGCGAACGTGACGTGCTTGGTGACCTACACGTCGGGCGCTGGTGAAGTGGCCGTGCAGATCGACCAGTTCGACTCGAACGTGTTCGCATTTGTGTCCGGGCTGAATGTCGTGGGGTCCGCGTTGGTCCAATATGACGGCACCGATGGCGACGCCACGGTATTGGCTGCCACCGGACTGGGCGGCGTCAGCCTCTCAGGCGGCGACGCCGAATGCCGGCCTGCTGCTGGCGACCCGCGGCGATTCGCCGGGGGCGACCGCCGTGCTGAGGGTCTACACCAATGCGACCGACTTCTCGATCACCACGATCAACATCCCGGACCAGGCGACGACCGAGGAGCTCTTCGTCCCGTTCTCGGCGTTTGTCGTGGGCGGCGGCGCCGGCGCCACGTTCTCGTCCGTGGGCGCGATCGAATTGCTGATCAACGGCGTGTCGGACCTGGATGCGACGGTCACCGTGCTGCGGCAGCCTGCGACCGAGCGAAGTGCCCTTGAACCTGGAGAACGAAGTGCCATCCGTCGAGATCATCAAGTTCACGAACGGCCAGGACGCCAACACCGTCGGCAGCGGCCCATTCGTGGCGATTAACGCGACGGTCACCTTCACGTACACCGTGCGCAGCACGGGTGGCACAACGCTGCAAAACGTGGTCGTGACCGACGACAATGGAACGCCCGGCAACACGACCGACGATTTCAGTCCCGTGCTCACCAGCGGCGATGCAAACACCAACAACATCCTCGAGCCCACCGAAACGTGGACGTATACCGCCACGCGCACCGTCACTGCCGGCCAATACACGAACATCGGCAGTGTGACAGCGCAGGATCCGCTGGCCACGCAGGTCACGGACAGCGGATTCCAGCAACCACTTCGGCGTGAGCGCTCTCGTCAATCTCGTCAAGTCGACCAACGGCCAGGACGCGAACACGGCCACCGGCCCCGCGCTCCCGTGGGTTCGACCGCGACCTTCACCTACGTCGTCACCAATCCGGGCAACGTGGCACTCGCCTCCGTGACCGTGCGCGACGACAATGGCACGGCGGGCAATACGGCCGACGACTTCGACGCTGACTTTCCAGGGCGGCGATGCGAACAGCAACGGACGGCTCGACACGACCGAAACGTGGACCTACCAGACCACGCGGACCGTGACGGCCGGTCAGTATTCGAACATCGGCACCGTCACCGGCAACCCCGTCGACCCCACCGGCGGTGATATCGCGGGAATCAGCGATGCGTCGGACACGGATCCCAGCAATCACTTCGGTGCGACCGCCGGGATCAACGTCGTCAAATCGACCAACGGCCAGGACGCGAACACCGCGCCGGGCCCCACGTTGGCCGTCGGCTCCACCGCCACATTCACCTACGTGGTGACCAACACCGGCAACGTGCCGCTGGGCACCGTCGTGGTCCGGGACGACAACGGTACGGCCGGCAACACGGCCGATGACTTCAATGCCACGTTCCAGAGCGGCGACACCAACAGCAACGGGCGACTCGATACGACGGAAACCTGGACCTATCAGGCGACCCGCACCGTCACGGCCGGCCAGTACACGAATTCGGCACCGCCACCGCCAACCCCGTGGACGCGACCGGCGCGGACATCGCCGGCATGACCGACGTGTCTGACACCGATCCGAGCAATCACTTGGGTGTGACCGCCGGCATCAACATCGTCAAGTCCACCAACGGACAGGACGCCAACACGACGACCGGCCCGCTCCTGCTTGTCGGGACAACCGCCACGTTCACGTACGTGGTCACGAATACGGGCACCACGGCCCTGGCGACCGTGGTGGTCCGCGACGACAACGGCACGCCCGGCAACACGGCCGACGACATTACGCCGACGTTCCAGAGCGGCGATACGAACAGCAACAGCCGGCTCGACACGACCGAAACCTGGACCTACCAGGCCACGCGTACGGTCACGGCCGGCCAATACACGAACATCGGCTCTGTCACCGCCAATCCAGTCGACGCGACCGGTGCCGACATCGTCGGCTTGCCGGATGTAACCGACACCGATCCAAGCAACCACTTGGGCATCACGACGGGCGTCAACATCGTCAAGTCCACCAACGGTCAAGACGCCAACACGGCGACCGGTCCGGTCATTGCCGTCGGAGGCACCGCCACGTTCACGTACGTGGTCACGAACACGGGCACGGTGGCGTTGGGCACGGTGGTAGTCCGCGACAACAACGGAACCAGCACCAACACGTCGGATGATTTCTCGCCGACACTCCAGAGCGGTGACACGAACAGCAACGGTCGCCTGGACACGACCGAGACGTGGACCTATCAGGCCACCCGCACGGTGACTGCCGGTCAGTACACGAACATCGGCAGCGTCACTGCGAATCCTGTCGACGCCGACGGGGCCGACATCGCCGATGCGGCCGACGTCACGGATACGGACCCGAGCAATCATTTCGGGTTCACGGCCGGGATCGGCGTGCAGAAGCTGACCAACGGCATCGACACGGGGACCGGCACGGGCCCCAGCTTGGGTATCGGCTCGACCGCCACCTTTACGTACAACGTGACCAACACCGGAAACATCGCGCTCACGAACATCGTGATCACCGACAACAACGGGACGGCCGGCAACACGGCCGACGATTTCACACCGACCCGCATCAGCGGCGACACGGACGGTGACAACCAGTTGGACGTCACCGAGACCTGGGTGTATCAGGCCACGCGCGTGGTGACGTCCGGAGCCTACTCGAACCTGGCGACGGTCACCGGCAACGATCCCAACTCCACCGTGGTCTCGGCAACGGACCCGAGTGCCCACGCAGGCGTGAACCGGCTGTCCAAACGCCGCTTCATCGCCAGCGGGAATTAGCGACTCTCGCCCTGTCACAAATCATCTTGGGGACGCGTGCTACGGACTTTGCGAGTTCTGGCTCAACGCAAGTTGAGTCGCCAGGCACTGGTAGAGCCAACTGCACGCGGGCAGAGGCACACGGCGCGCGCAGCAGGGGAACGCTCCTGCTGTGCCGCAACTCGTCGGGCGGCCCGGCCCTGTTCGCACGCACTCTCGATCGCGCACAGCCGCGGATGGCCACGTATCTCTGCGCGACCGCTCACGCGCGCTCGATCGCGGCGCACGAAGTCGCGGGCGCGGCCGACGTCGTCCAGCGCCACGTGTTCGACGATCAGTGGCATGGGGCGATCCAGTCCGGCCAGCAGGCGGAGATAATGCGGGTAGTCGAGCACACCGAGCCCGGCCGCCGGCAGATCTGTCCCTTCAGCGGCCGGCGCCACGTCCTTCGCGTGAGCCACCACGATCTTGTCCCCCACTCGCTGGAACACGTTCTCGATCAGCGGTTTCAGCTGCGGTAGGTCTTCCTTGCGCGGGTAGTTGCAGGGATCCATGACCAATCGCAGTCCCGGGGATGCCACATCGCGAAACAGCCGCTCGGTGCGCTCGACCGAATCAATCACGTTCCGCCAGTACGGCTCGATCGACACGACCGCTCCGGCCTTCTCCGCCCTGCCCGCCCACCGCTCGAGTGCCGCGCGACACTGCGCGTAACCGTCCTCCGTGACGTTTTCGGCGCGTCGGCCCAGTCGGACGTGGTATTGAACGTTCCCGTCTCGGTCGAGATATTCGCACAGCCCAGCCGCTTCCAATTGTCGATCAGGCACGCCAGCCGCGCTTCACCGCGCTGGCGACGTTCCGACACCGGATCCACCACGTTGACGTAGCCGAAAACCGCGGCAATCTCGATCCCCTGTTGCTCGAACGTGCGCACAATCTTCTCCACCGCTGGCCAATCAGGCGCTAACGGGTCAAAGGCGACGTCGGCAAACGTGTATTCCGTCAGCACGCACGAGAATCCCTCGTCCTTGATGCGGGCCGCAGCTTCCGCCAGCGGCAGCTTCATGTAGGGGCCGGTGTGCACGCCAAGTTTGATGTTCTTCCGGAGTTTGGTCTTGAGCGCTGCGTCATCCCCGGCCGCCAGCGGAATGCAGGGGCAGACCAGCCCGCTTGCCGCGACGGTCACCGCGGCAGCCCGCAGCCACTCGCGGCGGTTCATTGTTAGAGATGCTCGATCGCCAAGACACTTCGGGTGGTTCGTGCTCATCGGATGATCCTTGTTGGGCTAAGTTCTTCTCACATCGTATGCGTTCGTCGCCACAAGCTGCAACTCCCGCAAAGAGCATTTTCTTCCAGGGCGGTTGGTGGATTTTTGCCGAAGGAGGCCCGCGAGATTCTCGCCGAATCGCGGGCGACGCGCCGGTCCGTGGCTTGCGGGCCAGGTGCTTCCTGTGCTATTTTCGCTGGCAACGTTCATCGCGTCGCGCGACCACGAACTGCTGGGAGGCAGCGGGCGACGCGGAGTACGGACAGGAACCGCTTGACTATGCCACTGGCCATCCGCTGCAAGGAACTCACGAAAACCTATCCCGGCAAACCGCCGGTCGAGGCGGTGCGGGGAATTGATTTGCACGTGGACGTCGGCGAGTGTTTCGGCGTGCTCGGTCCCAACGGCGCCGGTAAGACAACCACGATCGAGATTCTGGAAGGGCTGCTGGAGCCGACCGGTGGCGACGTGGAAGTGCTGGGAATGAACTGGCGGGCCGAGGGCCAGCTGATCCGCCAGCGGATCGGGATTTCGCTGCAGGAGACGCAGTTCTCCGACAAGCTGACGGTGCGCGAAACGTTGACTTTGTTTCGCAGTTTCTATCCGCGTGGCTTGGAGCCGCAGGAAGCCATCGCGCGCGTCGGGCTGGTCGAAAAGTCCCGCGCCTGGATCAAGCACCTGTCGGGCGGTCAGAAACAACGGCTGGCCATTGCAGTCGCCTTGGTTGGGGACCCGGCGTTGCTGTTCCTGGACGAGCCGACTACGGGCCTCGACCCGCAGTCCCGCCGGCAGCTGTGGGAGATCATCGGGGATTGCCGGCGGCAAGGCCGCACGACCCTGTTGACCACGCATTATATGGAAGAGGCGGAACGGCTCTGCGACCGCGTGGCGATCGTGGACCACGGCCGCATCATCGCCAGCGGTCCGCCGCGTGAGCTGATCGCGCGTCTGGGCGGGCACCACGTGGTCGAGTTCTCGCTCGACGCGCCGGACGGCATGCAGCAACCGATTGCCTTCTGGAGCGATCTGCCGTCGGTCGTGAGTTGCCGACATGAAGCGGGGGCGATTCATCTGTCCGTGGCCGAACCCCACCGAGTCTTGCCGGCACTTGTCGAACGGCTCGAACAGCGGCACTGGCCGTTGTCGAGTCTGGTCACGCGTCATGCCAGCCTGGACGACGTTTTTGTCATGCTCACGGGGCGACAGCTGCAGGAAGCCGAGGAGGTCGCGTCATGAACGATCATCACGGCTCGGCACCTGCGTGGCGGCACCCTTTCGTCAACCTGATCGCGGCGCGGGTCTACGAGTTCTGGCGCGAGCCGGCGGCCATTTTCTGGGTGTACGTGTTCCCGCTGATCATGGTCGTGGCGCTGGGAGTCGCCTTTCGCAACAAGCCCGTCGGAGGTTTTTCGGTCGTGATCAGCGCCGGTGGCCGAGCACGAGAGGTGTCGACGGCGCTGGAGCGCGACGAGCGTTTTCGTGTTTCGGTGTTGGAGGAATCGGAGAGCCGCTGGCGGCTGCGGACGGGGCGTGCCGAACTGTTGATCGTCCCGCCGCCCGACGCCGGCAGCGGTTACGACTACTACTTCGATCCGACCCAGGCGAACAGCGTGCTGGCACGGCACATGGCGGACGAAATTCTGCAGCGCGCGGCCGAGCGACAAGATGCCGTCGCGATCCGGGATCACCCGGAAATCGAACCGGGCAGTCGCTACATTGACTTCCTGGTCCCGGGTCTGTTGGGCATGGGTTTGCTGGGAGGTGGCATGTGGGGCGTCGGTTTTGCGATCGTCGACATGCGGCTGCGCAAACTGCTGAAGCGTTACCTGGCCACGCCCATGAAGCGCAGCCACTTCCTGGCCGCGCTGATGGCCAGCCGGCTGCTGTTCACCATACCCGAAGTGCTGATCGTTGCTGCTGTTCGCGCGGTTCCTCTTCGGCGTGACCAGCCAAGGCAGCTACTGGGCCGTGGGGCTGCTGATCCTGCTGGGCGCGTTCGAGTTCTCCGGCATCGGGCTGCTGGTGGCCAGTCGTGCCCAGACCATCGAGACCGTTTCCGGTCTGATGAACGCCGTGATGCTGCCGATGTGGATCGGGTCGGGCATCTTCTTTTCGACCGAGCGGTTTCCCGACAGTGTGCAACCGTTTCTGTCCGCCCTGCCCCTGACCCCGCTGATCGACGCCCTGCGAAGTGTCATGCTGGAGGGAACCAGCTTGTTCGCACTGGGCCCACAGTTGGCACTGATCGTCGCCTGGGGGGTCCTCCCCTTTCTGCTCGCCTTGCGTTGTTTCCGCTGGCAATAATCGCCGACCTGGGTTGTGGTCACGGCATTCCGGGAATTGCCGACGGGTACCGTCGTTCCAAGGCGGATTCGCAGAGGGACAGCAGCTGCAAGTCGCGCAATTCCTGGACGAGCTCCTCGTCGCCGGGCTCCCCAGGGATCGGGCGACTTCTTCCACCAGCAATTGCGAGAATCTCTCCCGGGCGCGGTGCAGAGTCGCGCGCAGGTTGCCGGGCGTCATCGGTTTGTCGCCTTCCGCCACCAATTGCGCGGCAACCTCGACCGAACTCAGTTCGGGCTGTTCGACGTGCCGAAGAAGCACGTGGTGGTAATTCGGCTGAGCCTGTTCCAACACTTTCCAGGTCTGGTTGATCAGCTCTTCTCGCCAGCTCGCCGCAAACACTTCGTCCGTCTCGCGGTCCTGATCGAGGTCGGGCTGCGGACCGGGATGGTCGTCTGTCAGCCGCCGGGGTTCCGCCGAACGACGTCGGTGGTGATCCGTGACCAGATGCACCAACGCCGTCTTCAGGTAGTCGCGAAAACGCCCGCGTTCGGGGTTCGCACGGCGAAAGTCGCCGCGCACGAATCGCAAGGCGAATTCCTGGAACAGCTCTTCGGCGGCGTCTTCGTTGTGAAGCGCTCCGAGTAAGTAGCGGTAGACCGCGCCACAATACCGCTGCATGAACAGGCATTGCGCGGCGGCGGCCTCATCCGAACCGCCCCACTGGGCCTGATAAATCAGCGACCATTGGGTCGAGATCCGACTGAGCCGCTCGTCGCTCGGTTGTCGCTGCACAGGCACCCCCGACCCGACTGTGGCCCGCACTTGAGCACGCGCGCACCGCGCATGACCGACTCGCGCGAGGGGCTGACCGTCTCATTCTATCGGAGCCCTGGGAGCAAGCAAGTGGCAAGGGTTGCCATTCCCGCACTGCGCACGCGACTTATGTACGTGCTTTGTATCCGTGCCGTACGGCCTCGTCCATGAACCGGGCGGCTTCTTCGGCATACCGCGTGCTGCGCTGGTGCCGCTCGGTGGCCTCGACCGTCGAATCTTCGGCCGCCAAACGGCCACACCGTTCGAGAAAGTCCGCGGCCCGCTTGTAGTCCAACGGGTCGTCGGGGAAGAACGTGGGCAACCGCATCGCCGTCTCCGCCGCGACAAGTAGTCCCCCTGGCGCAGCAGTGTTTCCGCCAGAGCCCCATGGTGATTGCGGAGAAACATCGTGAACAACGGATGGGAATTGAGAGCCACGGCACGTTGCTGATGCTCGATCGCGCGTTCGAGCATCACGCGCGCTGAGCGAGTTGCTCCGTATCGTGCAGGTCGTAGAGGTAAGTGGCCAGATTATTGAGCATGGTGCCCAACGTGCCGTGATAGCGCACCGTGTCCGGCGAACGGGCAACCAGCCTTTCGGCCCGGGCGATGCCCGCACGGATCGTCTGCTCGGCCTCCGCGAATTCCTGGTTCTGCTTGAGTAACAGCCCCAACCGGTCCAGAGCGATCACGTAGTCGCCTTCGATGTCCTCGTCGTGCGGAGCGGACTCGACCAGGCGGAGGAAGATTTCGTTGGCGCTGCGTTGGGCGGCCAAGGCTTCGGCCGGTTTCTTGAGGCTGCGATAGATGTCTGCCAACCGCTCAAACGTGCGGGCTTGTTCCCGCGAGATGAGCCGCATCGTGGCTGTGTCGCGCGACGACTTCCTGATAGACGCGGAGCCGTTCCTCCTGCAGTTGTCGCCGCAATTGACCCTCGGGCAAGGTCGCCATCGCGTCAGCGAGTTCCTTCAGCTGCTGCGAAGTGGCCAGAGACTTCTCAAGAAAGAGGGTTTTTTCATTCCGTTCGCGAATGGCCAGATTGCGTTCCTCGGTGAGCCGTTCGGCTTGATAGCGTTCCCGTAGAGCAATGCCCCAGCCCACGAGCAACAAGCCGGCGAAGGCGGCGAAGGCGCTGACCACCAGTGCCGCCGCCGCGGGATGCCGCCCCGGCCCATTTTACGCTCCGCCACCAAGCCGAGATGGGCCGGGCGCTAATCGGCTCGCCCGCGAGAAAACGACGCAGATCTTCCTGGAGCGATTCGGCTGTGGGATACCGTCGGGCCGGATCCTTGGCCAGACATTTCAGGCAAATCGTATCCAGGTCGAGGGGCAACTTTGGCTGCAGCGCGCACGGGAGGTACCGGCTCGTTCAGCAATGCCTGGAGCAACGTTTCCTGTGGCGATTCGGCCTGAAAAGGAGGCCGTCCGGTCAGCATTTCGTACAAGATGGCGCCAATCCGTAGACATCTACGGCGGTATCCACCGGCCGCTTACCCCACCGCAACAATTCTGGCGCCATGTAGCTCGGCGTGCCCACGATTTGACTCTGCGAGCAATCCGCTGTCAGTTCGTCAAGGGCTGGCCGCCTGTCGGCTTTTTCGCACTGCTTGGCAAGTCCGAAATCGGTGACCTTCGGGACTCCCTCCCCCGTCAGAAGCACGTTCGACGGCTTCAGGTCGCGATGCAGAATGCCGCGTTGATGCGCATAGGCAATCGCTCGGCAGAGCTTGGCGACACACTCGACGGCCTGGCGGTGCGGTTGCGGGCTACCGCAAATCTGGTCTTTGAGACTGCCGCCGTCCACGTACTCCAGCGCACAAATACGGGCAGCCCTCGACATCCCCGACCTCAAATATCTGCACGATGTGCGGATGCTGAAGTCGCGCAATGGACTCAGCTTCCGATCGCAAACGTTGCAGTTCACGCGGCGAGGCATGCGGACCATGCAGCACCATTTTCAGGGCCACTTCGCGATTGAGCCGAAGGTGACGGGCGTGGTACACGACACCCATCCCGCCGCGTCCCAACTCTCCCAGGATTTCGTAGCCCGGAATACCGGGAAGCGCGACCGATTGTGCAGCGGCACCGCCGGTCCACAGCCCGATCGCGCGGGCCACTTGCTCTACTCCCGCGGGCACGGCGCCGGCGGTGGCGGCCACGGACCTTCCTCCAACCGCGACGTGCCCTGCGAGCAAGACTCTGCGCGCGTGTCAGCCACCCGCTCATCGTTCGCCACGCGCGAACGAGCTGGATCCGCCGTACCATTACCAGCTGCCGTGTCGTCGGGAACAGAGCCGGGATCACTCATCGATGTCGGCACCAAAAACGTGACTGGTGGATTACAGATCCATTGTGGCGGCTCAGCGGTTCGCTGGCCAGCCAATCGGTCCATTTACTGATACGTACGCATGTTACACAGGCCGCAGCCGGTCAAACCGCCACCGCCAGCGGCGTGCCGCCACGGGGTACACAGTTCGTAGGTCTGTCGACAAGGACGTCGGCCATGCGGCCCACCGCCGGTGTACGGCGCGCGGCCCGCTGGGCCGGCGGTTAAACGAAAGCGCCAGGCGCCGTGCACGGTGCGAAGTACGGCCTGACCACCATCGGACGGTTGGCGGCGCGCGGCCCGCTGGGCCGGCGGTTAAACGAAAGCGCCAGCGCCGTGCACGGTGCGAAGTACGGCCTGACCACCATCGGACGGTTGGCGGCGCGCGGCCCGCTGGGCCGGCGGTTAAACGAAAGCGCCAGCGCCGTGCACGGTGCGAAGTACGGCTAGACTACCAGCGGACGGTTGGCGGCGCACGGCCCGCTGGGCCGGCGGTTAAACGAAAGCGCCGGCGCCGTGCAGGGTGCGAAGTACGGCCTGACCACCAGCGGACGGTTGGCAGCGCACGGCCCGCTGGGCCGGCGGTTAAACGGGTACGTCTGTAACGCGGGCCGTATTAGATGCAAGGCTTCGGATCATCGGAACGGCAGTTGTCTGAGGGAGGAGTCGCCCATGACCAGCCCACGCCCCCAAATCGATCGCATGCGCACAGCTCGCCGCCAACGCCGCCGGCAACGGTTCTTTCACCCCGCAGTTGAGCCGCTTGAGCCGCGCGTGCTCCTGAGTATTTTTACGGTCACGAATACCAGTGACACGGGGTCTGGCTCCTTGCGCAGTGCGATGCTGCAAGCCAACGCCAGTCCCGGCGCCGACGTGATCGAGTTCTCGATTGGAAGCGGACCGCAGACGATTACGCCCACCACGCCATTGCCAGCGTTGACGGGCCCGCTTGTGATCGATGGCGCGACGCAGCCCGGTTTTGCCGCTACCCCCCTGATCGAATTACGTGGCAATAATCTGTCGGCTCCCGCGTTGCAGCTGTTGGGGGGCGACAGTGCCGTGCGCGGTCTGGTGGTCAACAAGTTCTTCAACAACGCGATCGAGCTGGCGTCCTCTCGGAACGTGGTCGAGGGTTGTTGGATCGGACTCGACCCATCGGGTGCCCAAGCGGCCGAGAATTTTTACTTCGGCATCCTGGTGACTGGCGCGGACAATCGCATTGGCGGCTTGACACCGGCAGCACGCAACGTGATCTCAGGCAACTACCTGGGAGGAGTCCGCATCGCGGGGAGCGCGGCAACGGGCAACGTGGTCCAGGGGAATCGGATCGGGACGGATATCACAGGTATGCTCTCCGTCCGCAACGTCGGAGGCTTCAATACCGGTGCGATCAAGATCGAAAACGCCCCCGGCAATGTCATCGGTGGCCGCGAGGCGGGTGCAGGCAACCTGATCTCGGGTAACGGCAGCTGGGCGCTGGAGATCTACGGTTCCGCGGCGACAGGAAACGTGGTGGAGGGCAACGTGATCGGCTTGGACATTACGGGCCAAGCCAAGTTGTCGAACGGCGGCGGGGTACGGATCGACGGCGCGCCATCCAATACAATCGGGGGCAATGCCGCGGCCGCGCGTAACGTCGTATCGGCCAGCGGCTCCGGCGTGTATATCGTGGGCGCCGCCTCCGAGAAGAACCGCGTGCAAGGCAATTTCATCGGCGTGGACGTGACGGGCACGCGAACCGACCCCGATGACGACCCCGCCAACGGTAATGGGCTGGGAAATCAATACGGCGTGTACATCACCGAGGCACCCGCCAACCAGATCGTGAACAACGTCATCTCGGGGAACTCGGCATACGGTCTGGGGATCTTCGGCGCCGGTGCCTCGGGTAACGTCGTGCAAGGCAACCTCGTCGGCACCGATGTGACGGGTACCGTGGCGCTGGGCAATTCCAGCGGGATGACCGTGCAGGCGCCGCAGACGCTGATTGGCGGCACGCTGCCCGGTACGGGCAACGTGATTGCGGACAACAAAAGCTCAGGCATTTGGATTTACGGCGGCAACGCGACCGGGAATCGGCTGCAGGGCAACCTGATTGGTACCGCGATCGATGGCACGACGGCGTTAGGAAACAGAGACGCCGGTGTGTTCATCTTCGACGCGGGAAACAACGAAGTCGGAGGGAAAGTGCGCGAGGCGGCCAACGTCATTTCCGCCAATGGGTCGTATGGCATCTCGATCAGCGGAAGCACGTCCAGCGGCAACCGGGTCCAGGGAAATCTGATCGGCACCGATCGGGACGGAGCTGCGGCGCTGGGGAACGGCGCGGCGGGCGTCATCCTGTCGAGTGGAGCCAGCAACAACTTGATTGGCGGCACGGACGCCGGCGCGGAGAACGTGATTTCCGCCAACCGGGGTGAAGGTGTCTTGCTCGCCGCGCCCTCGCCAGGGAACAAGGTTCAAAACAACCGCATCGGGACGGACCGGTCGGGAATGATCGCGCTGGGAAACGCTGGCCACGGGGTCGCGATCGCGACGTCCGACAGTCAGATCGGCGGTACCGAACCGTTGGCGGGCAATCTCATCGCCAACAACGGCGGCAGCGGTGTGTCGATCAGCCAGGGGTCGGGCAACTCCATCGTGGCAAACGCGATCCACGCGAACAGTGGACTGGGCATTGATTTGTATCCGTTTGCCGGCGTGACGGCCAACGATGTGGGCGACGGCGACACCGGTGCGAACCGGCTGCAGAACTACCCGGACCTGACGCAGGTCACGCCGGCCGGAAGCCGCGTGCACGTCACGGGCCGGCTGAGCAGCACGGCGAGCACTGATTTCCGCCTCGATTTCTATGCCTCGCCCGCGGCCGATGTAACCGGTTTTGGGGAAGGCGCCCGCTACTTGGGACGCGTGAGCGTGCGGACCAACGCGGCGGGAGAGGCCCCGTTCCTCGTCACGCTCAACGGCCTTGTTCCGCCGGGCCAGGTTGTCACGGCCACTGCGACGGACGCGACCGGCAATACTTCCGAGTTCTCGCGCACTGTGGGGCTGACCTGGAAGTCCGATCTGGAGGACTTCCTGCAGCCGCAACAGCCGTTCCAGGCGCCGTCGGATACCAACCAACCAGGTTCGCCCGCAGCGGTTGTCGCCGACACGCCGGAACTGCGCGACCTGGAATACCTGGCGCGCCACGTGCCCTTCTCGGACCTTGCCGCGCTGGGACACATCGACACGCCGCTGCTCATCCTGTACAGCCGGTGGTTGCAGGGCATCACGACACCGGTGGAACAACAGACGCTCAACAACACGCCCTACGGAAACGTCTACTCGACCGACGGTGTGCGTCCGCACGTGCAGGCCCACGTGGCAAACGTCCCGGTGACCCGCTCGCTGCTCGAAGCGCTCGGCCTGGTCGTGACGTCGGTGCGCGACACGGAAGCCTGGAAGATCGTCGCCGGTTTTCTGCCGGTTTCGGCCATTGGCGAAGTGGCCCGCATCGCCGCCTTAGGGACGTTGCAGGCCAGCGAGCGGGGCAAGTCCGACGCCCAGGGAAGCGTGTTCAGCCAGGCAGAAGCCTCTTCCTTTGCCGAACAGTTGCAGCGTGTGCTGATCACGGTCGACGGCAACGAGGGGAGCATTGATGGGCGCATCGACATCGGCGTGATCTCCGACAGCATGAATCAACTGGCGGGCGGCCTGGCCGCTGGGCAAGCCAGCGGCGACTTGCCCGCTGGCAACCGTCTCCGCATCCTGGACGACGGAACCAGCAGTGACGATGACGAAGGGCGCGAGATGGCTGAGTTGATCTACGACATCGGCCCGGCGTTTGACATTCTATTCCACTCGCGAAACAACTCACCCGGCGACATGGCCGAAGCCTTCGAGCATCTGCAGGAGGAAGGTGCCGATATCATCACGGACGACATCAGCTGGTACAGCGAACCGGTGTTCCAGGACGGCGTTGTCGCCGACACCATTCAAGAGCTGTACCGCGACCACGGCACGCTGATGTTCGGCTCGGCCGGCAACCGCAACAACGAAACCTACGTCGGTACTTGGCGCGACGATGACGACGATGACTTGCACGAGTTTGCCGGCGGAGACGAGACGTTGAACTTCGAGTTGGGTGACACAGAGACGCTCGACGTCTACCTGCATTGGAACGAGCCGTGGGGCCATTCAGGAGTCGACATCGATCTGGAACTGTACGACGCCACGCTGTCCGAAAAGGTGGCCGACAGTGACCAGGACAACAACCCGCTGTTCAATATTTTTGGGGAAAGTGCCCTGCCGCTGGAGGTGCTGACGTTTACCAACAACACCGGTGCGAGGCAGAATTATCATCTCGCATTCCGCTTCGACGACGGAGACTCGCCGGCGGGTATCTCGCTGTACTTCATCGCCATGGACGGCAGCGACGACTTGTCGGAGCCGTACGTGCTGAACAACCCCGGCATCGCCGGGAACCACGCGGCACCGAATATTTTCTCCATGGCGGCGGTACCGTATTGGAACACAAACGTTGCCGAGACGTTCAGCAGTCACGGGCCCAACGAAATCCACTTTTCGACGAACGGTAACCGCCTGGATGAACCCGAGATTCGCCAGAAGCCAGACTTCACCGCCATCGACAATGTCGACACGACGTTCTTCGGCACGGACAGCGATGGCAACCTCCTGCCCAATTTTTCCGGCACGTCCGCCGCCTCACCGAATGCGGCCGCGATTGCCGGGTTGGTCATCGACGCAGCGGACCGGGTGTTGTCCTACAACGAGCTGACGACCATTTTCCGCAAGACGGCCACCGGTCCGACCGTGGGGGCTTGGGACAGCACATTCGGCGAAGGAGTGATCAACGCGCTCGGTGCCGGCCTGATGGCCCGCGGGATGCAGCCGGCGGAAGTCTACCTGGAACTCAATCCCTTCGGCGACTTGACGTCGTCGGATTACGCGCTGAATGCAGATTTCGACACCGACCGGTTTGTGTTTGCCTGCGACGTGGACGGAGACGCGACGATCGCGGTGGCGAATGACGTGGCGGCCATGGACCCGGGTGCCATCCTCTGGAATGTGGAACAGGCGGAACTCGTCGACATCGACTACAACTCCGGTGGCGACGGCGACGATGCCCAGCTCGCGATTCGCAGCACGAGCGGCACCTTGCACCAACTCGAGGTTTTCACCGAAGCCACGATTGGCGGGGCGGGTGCCAATGCCGGGTATACGTTGTCGATCGACGGTCCGGCGCCGTTCGCCTGGCCGGTCGCGTTGAACGATGACAGTGACGGCACGGCCGGCGAGGTCATCGTCACGGGCGATGCCGACTACTTCGAACTGCGGTCGCCCGAATTCGCCGGCCGCCGGATGACGATCATCGTGACTTCTGTGGCGCAATTGGACGCGGTAGTGTCATTGTATGATGACCAAGGCCAGTTACTGCAGCGCGTGCAGGATGCCGCGGCGGGCGCCGAAGAGACCCTGGTGTTTGAGGACGTGGAGCCCGACGCCACCTACTACATTCGCGTTGCGCGCTGAACTATGCCACGTCGGGCCGCTTTGAGGTCAGCGTCGATTTCGAAACGGCGCTGCCCGCGGAAATGACCGAGGCTGACGGCTTCGTATACTTCCATCACGACGGCCAGAGCGACGATGGACAGACGTTTTCCTTGGTGGATGCCGATGCCAACATCGACCATGCGCAGGACGTGGACAACTTTTACGTCGGCGTTGACCAGCCTGGCGACTACTTGTTCGGGGCCTGGCGGGAGTCGGGCGACGTGGTGCCACACCTGCAGGTCTATGATGCGGTGACCGGCCAACCGCTGCCAACCCATTACTGGGATCGCCTTGCCAACTACGAGTCGCTCACAGCGACGTTGGTTGCGCAGCATCGCTACATCGTGGCGGTGAGCGATCGACATCGCGATGGCAGCGGCGACGTGGCGTTGTACGTCAGCGGACCTGCCGCGCCGGAAGTGCTCGAAGTCGCGATTGACGCCGGCGGCCAAGGGACGCGGCAGAACCTGGAACTGGCCGTGCAGGAAGACATGGACTTCTTTCACTTCGTCGCCCCGTCAGACGCCGACGGAACACTCACCGTTACCGTCAGCCCGGGCATCGGTCTGGACGCGGCAGCGGTGCTGTTCGACGCCACTGGACAGGAACTGAGTAAGGCGTACCTAAACGGACTGCAGGAAACGGAAACCATTTCTCTCGACGCCATTTCGGCAGGCGCCGATTACTACCTGACCGTCCTTTCCAAAGACTACGCCAGCCACGGTCACTATGACGTGACGGTCGATTTCGGCGTCGTCCGCGGCACTGTCCGCGGCCTGAAATACCTGGACGAGAACCAGAACGGGCAGCGTGACGCTGGCGAAAGTGGCCTGGGCGGTTGGGTGATGTACATCGACGAGGACCAGGATGGCGCGCTTGATCTGGCGGGCCACGTCGAGCCGGACGACTCGGAAGATGGGGAATTACTGAATCGCATTTCGCCCGCTGTCACGCTCTACGCTGAGGGTGCAGGTGTGACGACCGATCAGGTGACGGCCCGCATCAGCGGACTCGCTTCGACAGGTTTCGAGGTCTTCTCGAACGACTGGCAACAGGACCCGCTGTGGAGCGAGGACGAGGCCGAGTTGTATGGCGAGTTCCTGGTGCCCGTGGCGGCCGTGAGCCTGGACTTCGTGGCCGACAACGCGGACGACGTGGGACGGCTCGAGGTGTACGACCTCGATGGCCATCGGCTGGGAATCAGTTCCGTCCAGCCCGGTGCCGGACAGTCGCAAGCGATGACCGTCGCCTTTAACGGCGCGCGCATCGCGTCGTTCCGCGCCTTCGCGGTGGATAGCGCCGGGCGACTCGACCGCCTGGCCTTCGGCGGCGGCGGGCAGGAACCGTTCGACGTCACGGACATCGGCGGCCACTACGAGATCCGCGAACTGGCACTGGCGAGCTACGATGTCCGCGAGGTTCTCCGTGCCGGCTGGACCCAGATGGCTCCCGCCGCCGGCGCGCACCCGGTCCAACTCACACTCGCAGCCCCCATCGCGCGCGACCTCGATTTTGCCAACTTCGCCCCGCCGCAATTGACGGGCACGGTGTGGCACGATGTCAACGGAGACCGGGTTCGCCAACCGAGTGAAACGGGGCTCGAAGGTTGGGCGATCTATCTGGAGGCCAACGGCAACGGCCAATACGACGCCCACGAAACGGCGACTCTATCGGGAGCGGATGGCCGATATGCCTTCGCCGGCCTGCCCGAGGGTAATTACACCGTCAGTCAGGTCTTGCCGCTGCACACAGGCCGAACGGTGCCCGCCGCACCGGGCACGTACGTCGTCCAACTTGCAGATGATCAGTTGGTGGCCGATCTCGACTTCGGCACGTATTTCGACAGCACCATCGTGGGCCGTGTCTTTGAGGACTTGGACAGGGACGGCCAACGCGATCAGGAGGATACGGGACTCGACGGCTGGACCGTGTTCGTCGACTTGAACGGCGACGGGACCGCGGCGGGTGACCCGTCGGACGTCACGGAGTTCGGCGGCTCGTACATCATCGAGGGCGTGCCACCCGGCACATGGCCGGTCCGCGTGTCCGGACAGATCGGCTGGTCTCTGACGGCACCGGCCGCCGGCTTCCACGAACTGACCGTTGCATCCGACAGCCGGCACATGGACATCGAATTCGGCTACGCTCAGCGGTTCGACTTCGGCGACGCGCCGGCGCCGTATCCCTCCTTGTTCGCGGCCAATGGTGCCCGTCACCGCTTCGACCCGCAGTTGCGTTTAGGCACCCAATGGGACGCGGAACCTGACGGGCTGCCCACTGCCGCGGCCGACGGTGATGACCGCACACAGCAGGACGACGAAGACGGCGTGGTGTTTCTCACGGCCCTTGAGCCCGGCCGGGCCACCCAAGTGCAGCTACTCGCGAGTGGGAACGGGATGCTCGACGCCTGGGTCGACTTCAATGCGGACGGCGACTGGAACGACGCAGGCGAACGGATCTTCAACGGCCAGGTCGTCGTCGCCGGTGCCCAGGTTCTGGAATTCCTGGTCCCCGGCGTCGCCGTGCCGGGCGTGACCCATGCGAGATTCCGTCTGAGTTCCAGCGGCGTGGCCGCCGCCACCGGAGCCGCAACCGACGGCGAAGTCGAGGATTACCGCATCGAGATCGACAACCCCTTCAACCTGCCGCTGATCGTGCCGCCGTTGGAAGACTACGGGCCGATGAACCAGTTCGGCGACCGCCACGTGACCTTCACACTCGACTCGCCCACGGACCGCGCGACCTGGCGGTTCACGACCAAGTCGGGCGGCCCGGCTGTCTTCACCGCCACAGCGGATCCCAGCTCGGGACTCCATCCACTCTTGGCCCTCTACGACGGCCGGGGTGCCTTGGTCGCCGTCGGCGGTGGAAATCCAGATCCCAGCAACGACGCGCTCTCCTACACGCTCATTCCGGGCGTGGACGAGGTCTATACGCTCCTGGTGCAGGATGCGGAGTTGGACACCGCGGGCGTCGTGCAAAGCAGCTTCTTTGACACGCCCACGATGTCGTCGATCGACGCGATCGAGACGGACGCCGCGGGACTCGGCGGCGCCGGCGGTGTCCTGATAACGATGACGATCCCACCGCTGGCCGACGTCGACTACTACCAACTGGCTGCCATCGGCGGCGGTACGCCGGACCCCTCCAATCGACTGTCGGTGAAGGTGTCGCCCGTCGAGTCCTACCGCTTGGAGTTCCAGTTGTTCGACGGTTCGGGCAATCCTGTGGGCGACCGCGTGCTGAGTCCGGTCAATGGCCAGCCGGCTGAGCATACCTACACGGGCCTCGCCGGCGGTCAATCATACGTCGTGGCGGTGTTCCCGCATCGTTTCGAAGACCACCCGGCCGGTGGCGATTACCGGATCGACGTGGACTTCGACACGTTCGATTTCGGCGACGCACCCGCAACGTACGCCACGCTGCGGGCCGACCAGGGGCCGAGCCACTTGATCGCGCCGAGTTTCTATCTCGGCAGCGGCGTGGACAACGATGGGGACGGCCGGCCGACCGCGGCGGCCGATGGCGACGATGGCGCCGGCAGCGACGACGAGGATGGCGTGGTGTTCACGCAATCGTTGTCGCCCGGACATCCTGCCGAGATTCAGGTGACCGTCTCGGACGCGGGCAAGCTCGACGCCTGGATCGACTTCGGCGGTGACGGCGACTTCAGCGACTCGAGTGACCACGTCCTGACGGGCGAGCCCCTGGTCGCCGGCGTGAACACGCTCGCCATCCGAGTGCCCGTGGGGGCAGCCGCGGGCGCGACCTATGCCCGCTTCCGGCTGAGCAGCGCAGGCGCGCTATCCTTCGACGGGCCGGCCGCAGATGGCGAAGTCGAGGATTACGCGGTCGTGATCGAGGCCAGCGGCGAGATCCACGGAACTTTGTGGCATGACATCAATACGGACGGCCACCGCGACGCCAACGAGCCACCACTGGCGGGCTGGACTGCCTTCCTGGATCTGGATCACGACCAGGTGGTCGACGACAACGAAGCGACCGCCGTCACGGACGACAACGGCCACTATGCGTTCGCGGACGTTGCGCCCGGCACGTACGAAGTACGCCAGCTATTGAATCCCGGTTGGCACATTGAATTCCCAAAGCAAGTGCCAGACTGGACTTATATTGCGGCGACCTACCTCGAGTGCGTGGGCGGATTTATTCCGTGCTGGCGGAGAATTGAAGACACGATCGATATCTATTCACTGTCTCCCCTCCCAGGGGAACTCCTGGACTCGATCGAACTTCCTGATTTCGTTGAAGGGGTGGTTAACGACGTGGAGATCGGCCCCGGCGGTGACCTGTATGTCGCGCTTGACACCGGTGAGGGCGGAGAAATTCTGCAGTTGAATTTCGTAGGCGCACGACTTCGTTCCATCCCAGTGCCGCTCGATCCCGTGGATGGTGAATCGGGCATCGATTATCCCTATCCAAACGGGTTCGACGTGCTGCCGGACGGACGACTGCTGGTTGCCCAACCCAACAGTCACCAGATTGTGCTACTTGATCCGGACGGATCACTCATCGAGACGTTCTCGTTGCCACTTTTTCATCCCATCGATGTGGGAATGCTCAGTGATGGATCTTTGACGTTCTCCGACGCGGACTCTGCCGACAGTCTTCTCAACGTGCGGTACGACGACAAGATCTGGTTCGGTAGCTTTCCCACATCCCTGCGCGACGCTGCGGGTGACGTGTTCGCAAGCGTGAACTTACCCAGCTTTGAAGCCCTGGAGACATATGACGATCACGTATGGGGTGTGTGGAACAACGATCTCTGGAAGGCAATCCCGCGGGAAGATGAGGGCTACGATGTCGAGTACTTCCACCTCAGAAATGAAGGTCACAGCCTGGCCGTAGCCAACAACGAAGTGCCATTCGGTGTGCCGATCCGCGACTTTCTGGTCCAAGGGGACGGTGACGGCGAGCCAACGCCGCCCACGCCACCTACGGTGGTCGGGACGGGGCGCGGCAGTTGGCAAGTGACCGTCGCTCCGGGTGCGCTGGTCACTAGTGTGGACTTCGCGCGCGTCGCCTACGCGAGTGTGCGTGGCTCCAAGTTCTTCGACATCGATGGGGACGGAGTGCGTGATACCAAAGAGCCGGGCGTGGCCGGTGCAACGGTATGGGTGGATGTCGATGGCGATGGCGTCCACGACGGCCGCGAGCCATCCGCGACGACCGACGCGAAGGGGCAGTATTCGATCGACAATGTGCTACCCGGAACGTTCGCCGTGCGTGAGGCGGCAGGATCCACATGGGTCCAGACGTATCCCGTCACGAGTACTTACCCAATTACGGTCACACCGGGCTCGCTCTACGTGGGCTACGACTTCGGTGACGCCGCGGCAACCTGGCAGAATCCGGCGCAGACTCTGGACACCAATGCGGACCAGGATATCTCGCCACTGGATGCCTTGTTGATTATCAACTACCTCAACGAAGTCGGCACTGGACCACTGCCGCCGCCGGTCCTGCCACACACGTCGCCACCGCAGTTTCTGGATACGTCGGGTGATGGATACGTGTTCCCCTTGGATGCGCTGTTGGTGATCAATGAACTCAACCGCGGCTCGGATGGTGAAGGTGAGACATCCGCTGCAGGCGGTGCGGTGCCCGCAGCGCGCGATGTCGAAGATACGTCGGAGGGTATGGTGCCCACATACGCGTCACAACCGCTCCGTCGTGCTGGTACGTCGAATCGCACCACGGTCGTGCCACCGCCAGCGTTACAGATCCTGCCTCCGCAACCAGGAGAGGCATCCACCTCGCTGGGGATCGAAGTGGACGAGAGGACCGACACGATGGTCTCGGGGATATCCGAGGATCTCGAGTCCATCCTGGACGCGATCGTTGAGGATATTCTCTCGTCGGGCGTCGAGCGACGCTCGCCATGACAACGAGCAGTACGAGCCATGGCCGGCTGCGGGAAATGATCTACCTGATAAACGAACACGTGTGGCACTGCTTGCTCGCAAACAGTGCTGCAGCGTCGAAGGCTACGAAATCAGAGGCACTGCCTTTGCCTCTGAACCCGAATGTGCGTCTGCACGGCCAACAAGCAGGCCGTGCCACACTTGAGTCGGTCCTGACGGCGCGGTGGCGGGTAATTTCAACTGAATGTCCAACTCCAGACCGAACGTCGCAATTGGCACTGATTGCTGCCTGAGGGGCAGCTCCTTCGTGCTCGCCTTGCGTTGTTTCCGCTGGCAATGACGCGTACAATAACGCCAAGCCTCGATATCATTCAACTCAAGGGTTGGCATGTTGGGTATCGGTCAGAGGTAGTCCTGCTTGACGAACAGTAACCGCTGTGTGCGGCGAAAGCGATCGTAGTGGACGTCCCGGCGGAAGTCGTATCCCAAACACGGAGTTGGTATTTCGAAGGGAGGTTTGCCGGCGCATCATTTTCTCAAGAGTCCCTGCTGCGATCGCCAGAGAGTCGACACTTGTCGTCTTGAGGAGGGACTATTACCATGTCGTGCGCCACCCATCAACGGCAACGAAGAGACTTTCGTTGCGCAGGCCGATTCCGCAGCAGAAGGTTGATGTGTGAACCTCTGGAGAGCCGGCGGATGCTGGCTAATCTCGCGGAGTTTCTCAACCCGCCCGCCTTCTTTCCGGCCCCCTTGGATCTCAACCAGTCGGGATCGCCTCAGGCCACGGCGGCCGATACGCAGGAACGGCGAGACTTGATCTATCTGGCTGAGCACGTGTCGACGGCCGAGTTGCCGGTGTTGGGCCGCGTCGATTTGCCACTGCTGTTGCTCTACAGTCGGTACCTGCAGGGCTCGACGCTCCCCGTAGGCGAGCAGACCGTGTATGACACTTCATACGGTAGCGCGTTCAGCACCGATGGCACGCGCCCGCACGTGCAGGTGTTCGTGCAAAGTGCTGCGGTGGCCCGCTCCGCGCTGGAGAATCTAGGCATGGAGGTGAGCGCGGTCACCGCGACCGCGTCGTGGCAGGTGGTGGCGGGGTACTTGCCGGTAAATGCGATTGACGACGCGGCCCGAATTGTCGGCGTGGGTGACCTGCAGGCCAGCGAACGTGGTACGACCGACGCCCAGGGGGATGCCAGCAACCAATGGGAGCTCGTTTCCGACGCCGACCAGCTCAAACGCGTGTTACCGGAGGTTGACGGGAACGAGCCGAACCTCGACCGGCGCCTCGAGATCGGCGTCATTTCGGACAGCATCAACCAGATCGGGAACGGGGTGGCGGATTCCCAAGCCACCGGGGATTTGCCGCTGGGGGACCGTGTTCAGATCCTCGACGACGGCCCGGCTGGCGGGGACGATGAGGGTCGAGCCATGGCCGAGCTGATTTACGACATCGGTCCACAATTCAACATCGTATTTCATTCTGGCGGCAATTCGGCCGCCGACATGGCCGCTGCGTTCGACGAACTCCGCCAAGCTGGTGCGGACATCATCACCGACGATATGAGCTACTTCACCGAGCCGGTGTTTCAGGACGGTCAGATCGCGCAGGCCATCGACGGGGTGTACCTCAACCACGGCGTGCTGGCGTTCGGTTCGGCCGGTAACCGCAATAGCGAGAGTAACTACGCGAGCTGGCGCGACGATAACGGCAACGGCTTTCATGAGTTTGCACCAGGCGATGAGACGATCAACATCACGCTGGCCGATCAGGAAAGCGTCCGCGTCTATCTGCACTGGAGCCAACTCTGGGACCTCGGTACGACCGACGTCGACATTGAGCTTTACGACGCGGCGATAACCACAAGACTTGCCGACAGCGACATCGATAATAACCCGCCCCTCCTCGGCCTCGGCGACTTCGGGTTTGGGACACCGCTGGAGAAATTGACCTACACGAACCGCACAGGTGCGGCTGCCAACTACCATCTGGCGTTTCGCTTCGAGGACGGGACTGCGCCAGACGGGCTGACGCTGTACATGTTCGCGCCGCAAATCGGGGATGACGTGACCGAGCCGTATCTGAGCAACCAGCCCGCGATTACTGGTAATCACGCCGCTACGTACGGTTTCAGCCTGGGAGCCGTGCCCTACAGGAATCTAGTCAACGTGGAAGGGTTTAGTAGCGGCGGGCCCCAGACCATTTTCTTCGGCGCTGGCGGGTGGGGCGTGCCGGAAGTTCGCGAGAAACCTGATTTTGTGGCGGTCGACGGCGTGGACACGAGTTTCTTCGGGGACGGGGACGACGATGGATCGGGATTCAACGATTTCCTCGGCACCTCCGCCGCGTCCCCCAACGCAGCAGCCGTGGCAGGCTTGGTGCTGGATGCGGCCGGTCGCCGGTTGAGCTACGACGAGCTGTCGCAGATCTTTGCCTGGACAGCAACGAGCCGCGGCGCGGGCGTTTGGGACAATCGCTTTGGTGAAGGCCTGATCAACGCTCTGGTGCCGGCCTGGTCGCGCGTGGCATGCAGCCTCACGAGACGTTTGTTGAACTTAATCCCTTCGGCGATTTCATGCGGCGCTTACGGGATAATGAGTTTTCGGACGATGCCGACGTCGACCCGTTCGTCTTCGCCTTCGACGCCGCGGGCGAGGTCACGTTCAGCGTTTCGAGGGACGGCACTTCGACAGACCCGGGCTTGCTCCTGTGGAACGGAGATTCCGGCGAGTTTGAGGAAATCAGTTACGGCTTCGGTTCGGAATGGATCCAATGGGAACTGGCCGCCCGACAATTGTATCAGGCGGAAGTTTTTGCCGAAGACCTTTCCGGGACGGGCCGCTACGAGATCGAGATCGACGGACCCGACGCCCAGCGCACGTCGATCGGGCTGAGCCCCGACGGCGCTGGAAGCGCACGGGGGGCTGTGGAAAGTCATCAGGATTCCGACTACTTCGAAGTCTCGGCTCCCGAGATGGTCGGAGACGAGCTTACGATCGTCTTGACGCCGGCGGCGGAGCTGGACGCTGTGCTGACGCTCTATGATTCGACGGGCGATGAGTTGGCCCGAGCAGATAGCCACCGCGCCGGCGGCGCCGAAACGATTTCCTATCAAGGCACATTGCACGACCAAACGGTTTACCTGCGCGTCGGCGCCTTTCAGTACGCCACGGCCGACGATTACGAGTTGGCAGTGAACTTTGAGACTACGCTGCCGCACGAGATGACGGGCGCCGAGGGGTTTGCGTATTTCCACAGCGACGGGGTCAGCCACGACACGCAGACGTTTTCGAATTTCGCGGGCGAAGCCCGGATCGACGATCCCATCGACGTCGACAGCTTTCTGTTCAGCAGCGACCGGGAGGGAATGTATACGGTTTTTGCGGGCCGGCTGTCCGGCGACGTGAGGCCTGCAGTTGCGGTCTACGACGCGGCAACCGGTTCGCTACTGGCCTTCGAGCGACCTGCTCCAGGGACGTTGGCCTGCCAACTCAGTCTGCCGCTGGCTGCTCGGCACCTCTATATTGTGGCAGTGGCGGACACCCATCACGCCGGCACCGGTGACGTGGAAATCGTGATCGAGGGGTCCGAACTCCTGAGTTCGACGCCCATCTCCGTCCACGCTGATGGTACCGCCTCCGCCAATGGCGAGCTCGATGTACCGGAAGACAGCGACTTCTTCCACTTCATCGCCCCGGCCGACGCCGACGGCTCGCTGACGCTCACGGTCTCGCCTTCCTGGATCGGCCTGGACGCGGCGGTGATTCTCTTCGACGCCGCCGGCAACGAACTGGCCAAGTCCTATCTTCTGGGAAGCGGGGAGGACGAAGTAATCGCCTTCGGCGGTGTCACGCCGTCCACCACTTACTTTCTTACCGTCCTGTCCAAGGACTATGCCACTCAAGGTCAATACGACGTGTCGCTCCAGTTCGGCTTGGTTCGCGGCTCGATCCACGGGACCAAGTTTTACGACCTCGACCAGGACGGCGTGCGCAGCGACGTCGAGCCCGGGCTGGCCGGTTGGGTCATCTATGTCGACCTCGACGGCGACAAACGCCTCGACCCCTTGGAGCCGTTCGCTCAGACCGATCACAGCGGCCAATACGCGTTGGAAGATCTCCCGCTAGGCACCCGTGAGATCCGGGAAGAAGACCAGAACGGTTGGACGCAGACGGCGCCGCCGGGAGGGTCACGCAGCGTCGAGTTGACCGTCGGCGCGCCACACGCAATCGGCCTGGATTTCGGCAACCATGCGTTGCCGCAGATCCACGGTGTGAAGTGGGACGACCTGGACGGCGACTCTGTGCACGACGCGGACGAGCCGGGCCTGGCGGGTTGGACGATCTATCTCGATCTCAACGGGAATGGACAACTCGATCCGGACGAACCAGCGACGCGCACGAACATCCAGGGCGAATACTGGTTCGCAGGGCTCGCGGCAGGCAGCTACGTCGTCGCCGAACTGCTGCCGCCGAATTGGGTGCAAACCTCTCCAGCGGTGGCCACCGAGTGCGTCAGCGTCGATAACGCCGGAAACCCGGCGGCCGACACGAGCGGGGGTGCCGCGATCACACCGGACGGCCGACTCGTGGCCTTCGAAGCCTACTCCGCCAATCTTGTGCCAAACGACACGAACGCATGGCCGGACATTTTTGTGTTCGACCGGCAGAGCCGGACCATGGAACGGGTCAGCGTTGACAGCGCCGGCCAGGAGAGCAACCAGCAGAGTCATGGCGCAGCGATCAGCGATGACGGCCGCTTCGTGGCTTTCTACTCCGTCGCCTCCAACCTGGTCCCAGAAGACACCAATATTCGACAGGACGCGTTCGTGTTCGACCGACAGACGCGGACGACGGAGCGCGTGAGTGTCGACAGCGCCGGAAACCAAGCCAACGATTCCAGCTTGGAGCTGTCGATCAGTGGCGACGGCCGGTTCGTGGCCTTTGAATCGCTGGCCAGCAACTTGACGCCAGGAGACACGAACAACCAGTTCGACATCTTTGTGTTCGACCGGCAAACACGCGCGACCGAGCGAGTCAGCGTCAGCAGCGCCGTGCGCAGGCCAACAACGAGAGTCGTCATCCTGAGATCAGTGGCGACGGCCGATTCGTGACATTCGAATCTGTCGCCACCAACCTGGTGCCTGGGGATACGAACGCTCGACGAGACGTCTTCGTGTTTGACCGACAAACGCGTTCCGTTGAACGCGTCAGCGTCAGTGACGCCGGCACTCAGGCCAACGCCGACAGTTCCCGGCCGGTGATCAGTGGTGACGGTCGGATTGTGGCCTTCTACACCTTTGCCTCGAACCTGGTGCCTGGGGACACCAACAGCAAGGTGGACATCTTTGTGTTCGATCGGCAGACCCGGACCATCGAGTGCGTGAGCGTCGACGCCGCTGGCAACCAAGCCAACGGCTCGAGTTACGTTCCGGCGCTCAACACCGACGGCAACTTCGTGGGGTTCGCCTCGGAGGCCACAAATCTAGTTCCGGGCGACACGAACCTCCGGCGCGATATCTTCCTGTTCGACCGCCAACGTCGCACGGTGGAGCGCGTGAGCGTCGACAGCGCCGGTAACCAGGCCGACGACTTCAGCGGCAGTTGTACCGTCAGCAACGACGGTCGCACCGTGGCCTTCAACTCGCAGGCCTCGAATCTCGTGCCTAACGACACGAACGGCTACAGTGACGTCTTCGTCCGCTCACGCGCTTCGACATACCAGGCGACCGTTACCGGCGGCCTTGCCGTCACCGGCCTGGACTTCGGCAACTACCAGTACGGCATGGCCAGCGGCTTCGCGTTCAATGACCTGGATGGAAATGGCCTGCGGGACCAAGATGAGCCGGGCCTGGACGGCTGGGAAATGTTCGTAGACCTCGACGGTAACGGCACGCGGACCGTAGGCGACCCGTGGGACACGGTGCACGCGGGCGGTCTCTTCACCATCGCGGACATCCCGCCAGGCACTTATGCGCTGCGTCATACACCACAGGACGGCTGGGCGCCGGTGGTGCCCGCGGACGACTATTACGAAATCAAGGTCACCTCCGGCTCCGCGCTTGGTTACTACTATTTCGCGGAGCGCGAGCTGCTGGACTTCGGAGATGCCCCGGCACCGTATCCGACTTCCCTTGCTGACGATGGGCCACGACACCGGATTGTGTCGGGCATGATGTTCGGCGCTTTTGAGGACCATGAAGTAGACGGGACAGCCAGCGAGGCGGCCGACGCAGACGATCTCTCGGGCGACGACGAAGATGGCATCGTGCTGCTCACGCCGTTGACGCCCGGTCAGCAGGCGAGCATCCAAGTCACTGCGGACCTGGCGCGATTGGATGCCTGGGTGGATTTTACTGCCGACGGAGACTGGGCTGACGCGGACGAGCGCATCTTTGCCGCCTACGCGCTGAACACGGACGTAACCGTGCTATCGTTTGCGGTTCCCGCGACGGCCGTGCCGGGAGCCACCTATGCCCGGTTTCGCCTGAGCAGTCAGGGCGTGAACAGTTTTTCCGGTCCGGCGACGGACGGGGAAGTCGAAGACTACCGGTGGGAAATCGCCAACCGCTGGGGCGTGCCCGAGGTGCCACCACCACCCGATGATTACGGCCCCATGAATCAATTTGGCGATCGGCAGGTGACGCTCGAGGTCCAGTCCACAGGCGACACGGCCGCCTGGCAGTTCTCGACTCCGCAGGGCGGCGCTGCAACGTTCACGGCACAAGCCGTCGCGGGTAGCGGCGTCGTGCCGATCCTTGCGCTCTACAACGGCGCGGGCCGATTGGTGGCCGTCGCAGGCAATGGCCTGCCCAGTCCGCCGAGTGTCTCCCTGGTCTACACGCTCGCACCGGGCACCGATGAGATCTACACGGTGCTGGTGAAGGACGCCGCGAATACACACATCGGCGCGGTGGAACTGTCGATCGACACGCCCACGGTGCCGGTCACGTTCGTGGCGCTGAACGAGGCTGGTATCGGAACGGTCGGAAGCACCCTGATCACGTACACACATCCCACCCAGGCGGATGTCGATTACTATCGCATCGCCGCAGGTGGAACCGCGGGCATGACACAGCGACTCAACCTGGTTGCCCAGCCCAAGCAGGCATACGGCGTCGAGTTTCAGTTGTTTGACGCGCTGGGCAAGCCGATAGGAAACCGCAGGACCAGTCCACACGATGGTGAAGCCGCGCAGGGGGACTACACGGAGCTCGCGAGCGGTCAGGACTATTTTGTGGCGGTCATTTCCTCGCAATTGAAGGATCATCCGATCGGCAACGAATATACCATCACCGCGGATGTGGACACGTTCGATTTTGGTGACGCACCCAACACGAATGGTGCGGCGTTTCCCACGCTGCTCGTGGACAACGGCGCTCACCACCGGATCGTCGCCGGCATCCATCTGGGTGGCGGTATCGACCACGAATGGGATGGGCACCCTCACGAAGATTCTCTCGGGGATGACGCCGATGGCTCGGACGATGAGAATGGTGTGATCGTGCCGCCATCGCTGTCGCCCGGGCATCCCGCCGAGATCCGCGTCCAGGCGTCGGCTGTCGGACGGCTGGATGCTTGGGTCGACTGGAATGTCGATGGCGACTGGGATGATTCACTGGAACATGTGTTCGACAGCGAACCGTTGATGGCTGGCGCCAACATCCTGTCACTGCGTGTTCCAGTTGGCGCTGCGGTGGGCAGCAGCTTCGCGCGGTTCCGCTTCAGCACGCAAGGCAGTCTGTCGCCGGCCGGACTGGCCGATGATGGCGAAGTCGAGGATTACGCCGTGTCGATCGAAGCGAGCGGTGAGATCCGCGGGACCTTGTGGCATGACATCAACACCGACGGTCGCCGCGAGAATGACGAAGTGCCACGGGCTGGCAGGACGGTGTTTCTCGATGACAATCGAAACGACACGCTCGATGGCGGCGAGCGATGGACGCTCACGGACTCCGGGGGCAGCTATGCGTTCCTCGACGTGCCGCCGGGCAACCATGAAGTGGCTGAGTTGCGGGACCCCGGTTGGCATGCGGTATTCCCGGATGTGGTTCCGCCATGGGCCTATGTGGCGGAACAGGTCATGCGCCCCGTTCCTGATCTGTTGGGACCTGACGAGTTCCTCTTCAATCAAATCCAGATCTTCGACGAGGGTTCGCTCGAACCGATGGATGTCTTCACTCACGCGGCACTGGACGAAGGTCGAGTCTACGATATCGAGATCGGCCCGGGCGGCGATGTCTACGTGGCCGTATCTCTGAGCGAAGGACACGGGCAAATTGTGCAATTCACCTACGAAGGGGAGTACCTCCGCACGATTACGTTGCCCGACGACGCCCCAGGCTATTCTTACCCCGACGGTTTCGACGTACTTCCCGACGGCAGCCTGCTGGTCCCGCAACCTAATAACGAGCGGATCCTGAACCTGAGTCCATCTGGGTCTTTGAACGCAACGCTCGAACTGTCGGGCGTCCGCCCGGTTGACGCCGGAGTGCTCAGCGATGGCACGATCGTGTTCACCGACGACCGTGCCGCGGATCCTGCGGAGTACTTGATCAACGTGCGGCCCGACGACGCACGATGGGTGGGCACCAGCGACGGGGCAGAATTGCGGGGCACCGACGGAGAGGTGATGGCCACATGTGGCGAAGTGACGATTCGAGAAGCCTTGGAATTGGCCGACGGCAACCTACTTGCCACGGCAGTCATTCCAGGACTGCCTTTTCAGCCGGACGAGAAGCGCCTCGTCAAGTACGACATAGACGGTAATGAGCTGAACCACGTTGCGATCCTCGGTCCACAGATCCGCGACGGAATTCTATCTGTCGAGACTGCGGTGGCGGTCATGGGGTTGGCTGTGGCACGCAACGAGGTACCCTACGGTGAACCTATCCGTGACTTTCTCCAGCAAGGGGACGGGGACGGCGAAGACGATCCGCCAGTTCCTCCGACCGTTGTCGGCACGGGGCGCGGCAGTTGGCAAGTGACCGTCGCTCCGGGTGCGCTGGTCACCAGTGTGGACTTCGCGCGCGTCGCATACGCGAGTGTGCGTGGCTCCAAGTTTTTCGACATCGATGGGGACGGAGTGCGTGACACCAAAGAGCCGGGCGTGGCCGGTGCAACGGTGTGGGTGGATGTCGATGGCGATGGCATCCACGACGGCCGCGAACCATCCGCGACGACCGACGCGAAGGGGCAGTATTCGATCGACAATGTGCTACCTGGAACGTTCGCCGTGCGTGAGGCGGCAGGATCCACATGGGTCCAGACGTATCCCGTCACGAGTACTTACCCAATTACGGTCACACCGGGCTCGCTCTACGTGGGCTACGACTTCGGTGACGCCGCGGCAACCTGGCAGAATCCGGCGCAGACTCTGGACACCAATGCGGACCAGGATATCTCGCCACTGGATGCCTTGTTGATTATCAACTACCTCAACGAAGTCGGCACTGGACCACTGCCGCCGCCGGTCCTGCCACACACGTCGCCACCGCAGTTTCTGGATACGTCGGGTGATGGATACGTGTTCCCCCTGGATGCCCTGTTGGTGATCAATGAACTCAACCGCGGTTCGGATGGTGAAGGTGAGACATCCGCTGCAGGCGGTGCGGTGCCCGCAGCGCGCGATGTCGAAGATACGTCGGAGGGTATGGTGCCCACATACGCGTCACAACCGCTCCGTCGTGCTGGTACGTCGAATCGCACCACGGTCGTGCCACCGCCAGCGTTACAGATCCTGCCTCCGCAACCAGGAGAAGCATCCACCTCGCTGTGGATTGGAGTGGACGAGAGGACCGACACGATGGTCTCGGGGATATCCGAGGATCTCGAGTCCGTCCTGGACGCGATCGTTGAGGACATTCTCTCGTCGGGTGTCGAGCGACGCATCCCCTGACAAGCAGTAGTACGAGCTAAGGCAGGTCGACCCGAGTCGGCCCTGACGGCGCGGTCGCGGATCATTACGGCTGAATGACGAACTCCAAAACGGCGACGGCATCTTCGTAGCTCGTCGCATGCTCCGCGTCCTCGCGGTAGATCAGCAACACCCGGCGTTCCATCGTCTGGAGGACCCGGGCCAGGCGGACGACACTTTCCGGCGGTACCGCCGTGTCCTTTCCGGAAGCCGTGATGCCCACCGGCATCGTGAGTTTCTCCGGCCAGTACTCGGCGCTCCGCTTCTTGTACTCGAGCGGTTTCTCCGCCTTGCTGCCGCCAAATGACTCTTTGATCGCGTCCTGGAAATTCTCATACTCGAGCAAGTTGGCGGTCCCATTCATGGAGGCCACGCCGTCCACAAGTTCCGGATGCAAAACACCGAACGTCAAACAGGCCGTACCGCCCATCGAGCCACCGCACACAAAGACCTTCGACGTCCGGTACGTTCGCTTCACGTCTGCGATGACCTGGACCAGATCCTGTTCGGCCCGCGGACCCATCCAGGACGTGGGAGCGCGGTAGTCGGGGGACACAAACAGCATCCCATGTCGCGCCGCTACATCTCGTGCCGCGCGGCACTCGTCGCGCACATTCTTCACGAATTGCCAGCGGTCTGAACCGTGACCGTGCAACGCGACCAGCACATCGTGCGACGCCGCAGGATCAAACGCCGGGGGCAGCAGCACCACATATTGCTGGAGCGTGCCATCGGCATCGGCCGTGAATGCCACCTCGATCGCCGCAGGTTCCTCGGCCCGACCGCTCGTACACCAGCTCAGCAGGATGACCGCAACGACCACGAGTATCGCCAGCGACCGATGGACTGTCTGCGAAATCGCCATGATCTGCCCTCCACGGAGTTGGACTCGGACACCGTGCAACATACCCTGCGGCCGGTACCCCTCATTTCATACGGCTCCTTGGGCACCGCGTGTTCTCGCTGAGCTGGTTTTAGGTTACCATGAAAGCGAGTTGGGTCGAATCGGTCGCTGGAGATAATGGGTGCCTTCATGACGCGTTCACTCGTCGCGATCCTCGTATCGTGTTCCGTGTGCCTCTGCGCATTTCTGGCCGGACCGGGCGGGAGCTTGGGCCAAACCGCCGAGCGGCCGCTGTCGTTCAACCGCGACATCCGTCCGATCTTGTCGGACAAGTGTTTTGCGTGTCACGGCCAGGACGCGAAGAAACGCGAGGCCGACCTGCGTCTGGACACCTTCGAGGGAGCGACCGCCGATCTCGGGGGCACGCGGGCGATCGTTCCGGGCGATCTCGATCAGAGCGAATTGTGGGTCCGGGTCGACAGCTCGGACGAGGACGAAGTCATGCCTCCCCCCGCGTCGCACAAGTCGCTCAGCGAGGCGGAGAAAGCGCTCTTGAAACAGTGGATTGCGCAAGGGGCCGCCTACCAAAGCACTGGGCGTTCGAGCCGATCCAGAGACCGGCCGTGCCGCAAATCGCCGGTGCCCCGCAACCGGTCGACGCGTTTCTGCTCGAGCGGCTGCAACAGGTCGGACTGACCCCGCAGCCACTGGCCGATCAGGAGACGCTGATCCGACGCGTGGCGTTGACACTCACGGGTCTGCCCCCGACCATCGCTGAGGTCGATGCGTACCTGGCGGACGAATCGCCCGAAGCGTACGAGCGGATGGTCGACCGCTACCTGGCTTCGCCGCGCTACGGCGAGGAAATGGCGCGCCACTGGCTGGATGTGGCCCGCTATGCCGACACCCACGGACTGCACCTCGACAACGAGCGCCAGATGTGGGCCTACCGCGACTGGGTCGTCACAGCGTTCAACGACAACCTGCCGTTCGACCAGTTCACCACGTGGCAGGTGGCGGGCGATCTGCTGCCCAATCCGACCACCGAGCAACTGGTCGCCACCGGATTCAATCGCTGCAACGTCACGACCAGCGAAGGGGGCGCGATCGATGCGGAATTCACCTATCGCTACGCCGTGGAGCGTACGACAACCGTGGCCCAGGCCTGGCTCGGCCTGACCGCTGGCTGCGCCGTTTGTCACGATCACAAGTACGACCCGCTGACGGCGAAAGAGTTCTACTCGCTCTATGCGTTCTTCAACAGCGCCGCGGATCCGGCGATGGACGGGAACATCAACACGACACCTCCGTTTCTGAAGCTGCCCACGCCCGCCCAGAAGGCCACGGCCGAGTCCGCGGCCGCCGCCGAGCAGACGGCACGACAATGGTTGACTTCGGTAGCGTCTCTCGTCCCCTATCAGGATCCGGGCCGTCCGAGGATCCATCCGCACCAAACCGATCGTCGACGTGCTGTTCGACGACGCGTTTCCGCCGGGCAGTGTGACTCGCAGTTCCTCGCGCAATGCAATCGCGTGGGTTGTGGATCCGCCGTTTGCCGCCGCATCCGGCCGTCGCGTGATTCGCCAGGCACACGCCAAGGACTGCAACGACACGGTCGAATTCAAGCTCCGACCACTGATCTGTCCCAGTGAGGGTCGACTGGAAGTCATGGTGCGGGTCGATCCGGAAAGTGTTCCCGAATCGTTTGCGTTGACAGTTTTGGGGCAGAAGACCATCACCTGGAAACGAACCGACGACGGACTCGTGCGCGAAGGCACGACAGAGCCGGCAGTGCAGCCGGGCGTGTGGACTCCGCTGACGATCAAGGCTGCGGATTTCGGACTGCAGGCCGGACCTCAGCGCATCGACGGTGTGACGCTGGCCCAGAAGGGCGGCATCGTCGATTGGGACAACCTGCGACTGGCCGGTGAAGTGGTTCGGCAAAACGATCCGCTCGAGTCGCTGACGGCCTGGCGCAAAGCCCTGGGACAGACGGTCCCACCCGAATTGCCGGGCGACCTGCATCCCTTGATTCAAGGCGGCCCGGACAAGTCGTTGACAGCGGAAGAGTTGGCCAAGCTGCAAACGTTTTACCTGGCCATGGTAGCTCGACCAGTCTCTCCAGATCTGAAGGCTGCCCGCCAGATCTGGGAAGCGGCGAGGGTCGCGCGGATCGTGGCCGAGGAGTCCGCGATCGGGACGTTCATTTATCGCGAAATGGATCAACCCCGCGATTCGTTCGTGATGTTGCGCGGGCAGTACGACAAGCCGGGCGACAAGGTCGAGCCCGCGATCCCCGCCGTGCTGCCCCAGGTGGCCGCGGAACCGGGCAAACGACTCACACGCCTGGATCTGGCTCGCTGGCTCGTGTCCCCGGAGAATCCCCTGACGGCCCGCGTCACGGTCAACCGGTTCTGGCAACAGTTCTTCGGCACCGGCCTGGTCAAGACCAGCTACGACTTCGGAACGCGAGGTGAACCGCCCACGCACCCGGAACTGCTCGACTATCTGGCCAGCGAATTGCGAGACTCCGGCTGGAACGTGAAGCAGTTTGTGAAGCTGCTGCTGATGTCGGACGCGTTTCGCCGCGACGCGCGCGACGACGGCGGAGGTACTGGCCAGTGATCCGGCGAATCGTCTCTATGCTCGCGGACCGCGCTTTCGCCTCGATGCCGAACAGGTTCGCGACAATGCGCTGTTCGTCAGTGGACTGCTCAACCTGGAGATGGGCGGACCGGGCGTGCGGCCCTATCAGCCGCCGAACATCTGGGAGCCGGTCGGCTACTCGGACAGCAACACGCGGTTCTACCTGCAGGATCACGGGCCCGCGCTGTATCGGCGCAGTCTGTACACGTTTCTCAAACGCACTGCTCCGCCGCCGTTCATGTCGAATTTCGACGGTCCGAATCGCGAACAGGTCTGCACGGTGCGCGAGCGAAGCAACACGCCGCTGCAGGCGCTGCAGCTGATGAACGACGTGCAGCATCTGGAAGCGGCCCGGGCGCTGGCGGAACGCGCGCTGTGCGAAGGGGGCACTACGCCGGAGGATCGTATCGCGTTTCTCTATCGCACCGTGCTCGCCCGCCGCCCCACCGCCGACGAAACGCGCATCGTGCTTGGCGGGATTCGACTCAGCAACTGGCCCTGTACCAGGCCGCTCCCGAGGACGCCAGGAAACTCGTGCACACCGGTGAGTCGCCACCGCGGAACGTCGCCCCGCTGCAGGAAACCGCCGCCTGGACGATGATCGCCAACCTGATCCTGAACACGGACGAGACCTTGAATCGAAACTGAAAACTGCCACCACGCGCTGGTGGCGTGCGTTCGCCGCAGGCTTCCGGCCGTCGGCATCCGCACCCGGGAGTCCTGCGCAATGCATCCGCTCCACGAACAACAACTCATGCTGACCCGTCGGAATTTCTTCGGTTCCACCGGGATTCGCCTGGGTGGCCTGGCGCTGTGGATGCTGGCTGGCCGGTCCGGCGCGGCGGAGGATACGCCGGCGGCGATTCCCCGCAGTTATCCGCCGCTGCCGGGCCTGCCGCACTTTCCGCCGAAGGCCGAACACCTGATCTATCTGCACATGAACGGCGGGCCGGCGCAGATGGACCTGTGGGACTACAAGCCGGAGCTGGCGGCGTTCTTCGACAAGGATCTGCCCGACAGCATCCGCATGGGACAGCGGATCACGACGATGACCAGCGGGCAGACGCGGTCTGCCGGTCGCGCCGTCGAAATTCAAGTTCGCTCAGCACGGCCAATGCGGCATGTGGGTCAGCGAACTGCTGCCGCACACGGCCAAGTGCGTCGACGACATCGCCCTGGTCAAGACCGTGCACACCAACGCCATCAATCACGATCCGGCCTGCACCTACGTGATGACCGGCAGCGAAGTGCCCGGCAAACCGAGCATCGGCTCGTGGCTGGCGTACGGGCTGGGCAGCGAGAGCAACGATCTGCCCGCCTTCGTCGTGCTCACGCCGAACTGGAAATCCGGAGCGGCCGCTCAGGCGCTTTTCACGCGCATGTGGTCGAGCGGATTCCTGGCCAGCAAGTACACCGGAGTGGTGCTTGCGCCATGTGGGCGATCCGGTGCTCTACGTGCAGAATCCGCCCGGAGTCACAGCGGCCAACCGCCGCGCCATGCTCGATACGCTGCAAGAACTGAACCACCAGACCGTCGATCGCTACGGCGATCCGGAAACGCTGACGCGTATCGCGCAGTACGAGATGGCGTTCCGCATGCAGACGAGCGTGCCGGAGCTGACCGACCGTCCAGCAGCGAATCGCAGGAGACGCTCGATCTGTACGGGCCCGATGTCAGCAAGCCGGGCACGTACGCGGCCAGCGCGTTGCTGGCCCGGCGACTGGTCGAACGCGGCGTGCGTGTCGTGCAGATTCTGCATCGCGGCTGGGACCAGCACGGCAACTTGCCGCGCGACCTGACCGCCCAGTGCCAAGACACCGACCAGCCGACGGCGGCCCTGCTGATGGATCTCAAACGACGCGGCCTGCTGGAGAAGACCGTCGTGGCCTGGGGCGGCGAATTCGGCCGCACGGTCTACTCCCAGGGAACGCTGACGGCGGAGGACTACGGCCGCGATCACCATCCGCGCAATTTCTGCATGTGGCTGGCCGGGGGCGGCGTCAAGGGCGGCCAGGTCTACGGCGAAACCGACGACTTCAGCTACAACGTCGTCGATCGACCGGTGCACGTCAACGATTTCAATGCCACGATGCTGCACTGCCTGGGGATCGATCACGAACGATTCACCGTCAAGTTCCAGGGACTCGATCAGCGACTGACGGGCGTCGAAAGCCCGAAGGTGATTCCGGAACTCCTGACCATTTAGATGTGGCACGATCGTCGGTTTAACCGCAACGCCAACGGCGTGCGCGCAGCAGCGGGATACGTGCGGATGCGGCGCGCAGCCCGTTGGGCTTGCGGTTAAACGGCATTGGCCCGTCCGCTCGACGAGGGCTCATTTCGCTACGAACTCGATCACGGTCATTTCGAGTGGCTGGAGCGAGCGCGTGTGGATCGGGCCGGACACAGGTACGTCCGCCGAGTCAATCCGCGTCCCCGCTTCGTCAAACTGCGTCGCTGTGAAGGTTGCGCGGCCCGGCACCCATGGCTCGAGATCGTAGTCGAAGGAGAGCGCTGCTTCCGCACCTTGGTTCAACACAATCGCCAGGACGCGATCGGGCAACACGTAGGCCGAAAGGCGAACACCCGGGCTCACCTCGCGGAGCAGGCAGTTGCCGATGAGCACTCCGTCGACGAAGTAGGGAAGGAACTGCTTGCGCAAGCCGGCGCACGTCTGCAACGTGCGGGACAGTTCCGGCACATTCGCGATCCGCTCCGAGCCGTTGATGTTGTCGGGCTTGGCAGGCCACACGTTGAGCATCAGGTTGTCCATGAACGAGAACCGTGCCTCGCTCACGGACCGGTTGATGTTCACGTTGCGCCGCGGGGCCGGAAAGGCATTGACGAATGCCTGACAGTCCCTGTACGTACCCCAATTCCACGTATAGTCCAGCCACTCGCAGTCAACTTCCAGGTTCCACAGTTCCTCGCCGCTGAACGTCGATTCGGGGTCGAGCTGGCGGGCATACTCGCGGATGCGCCCCGTGAGGTCCTGGATGCTCGGCTGCTGCTGCGTCGTGAAGTACTGATCCCAACTGATCGAGCGGATCCCCTTGTCCGCCCACCGCCGGCAAGACTCGGCAACTTCATCCTGCCACTGAGGATTGGAGGGTCCCACTTGGACGCACGAGTAGCCGGTGGCATAGGGTGGATTCCAGCGTGGGATCATCTCGGTGTGATAGGTCCAGCCATTGTTGTCGGGAATCTTGAGTCCATAGCGATCGGCGGACTTCGGGCCGGCCTGCAGCACGCTAATGAACGGGGCCACGTTGACACCAAGCTTCCGGCATTGAGCAACCGCGTCCAGCAACTCGGCTTCCGTCCCCAGATGGGGAAACGGAGAGGGCAGCGACGCGTCGAACCCCGGTTGCCAGGACCACATGACCATCTCGAACAGGCCGTGGGCCTGGGCTTCTTCCGCCAGCGCGGGCAAGTCGCTGAACCGCCACACCGCATCGGTCGGGTCCTGCGCCTGGTTCTGGCACATCCACAACGTGCGGTATCCCAGACCTTCGCGAATGTGTCGCGGCATGGCAAACCGGCGATTGACTTTCGAATGCACCCATTGCCGGTACGGTTCGATACCCTTGGCCCAGCCACTGCGATGCGGTGTCAACACCCAATTGCCGCTGGTCCACTTCTCGCCAGGTTTGACTTCGCCCGGATGCACGCAAAGTATCCGCAGCTTGCCCGTGGTTTGGCGCAGCTGCACGACCGTGGTGGTGTGCGCGTCCCAACCCCACCGCTGCGGAAACAGGCTCAACCCGCCGGTGAGCCCGCCGAGATCCAGCCAGCGTCCCCACATGGTCGAGAACATCCCGCCCGACTTGTGCTCCACGGTCGAACTGTTTTGGGCATACCACTGATCGGCTTCGGGCACGACCAGCTCGCGAAAGGGGGCCGAGCCGAAACCGCATGACTTGAGGATGGTGTGGTCCGGGCCGGCGATTGGCACCAACCCGCGCAGCTCGGGAAAGATCACCTGTCGCACCGCTCGTGGAGACCGGTTCTCGATTTCACACGACAGAATCAGGCTGCACCCATCCGGATCGGCCTGTAACGTAACCGTCGTCGCCACTTTGCCTTCGATGGAGAAATTGTCCCGGCTGGGGCCAAGTTCTTCCAGACGGATGACCACTCGGCCAGGGCTTTCCTCAATGACCGCATCGCGCGAGTGCCGGGCAGCCAAACGCAGGGGCTCGAACTGCTCGATCGGATACGCCACATCGACCAGACCGGCTTCGGCCGCGTCCGCATCGAGCAACGTGCCGGGCCCGGGATAGTCCAATTGAAGAATGGCACCGGTCTGGCTGTCGAGCGTAATGTCCAGGCCGTTGAGCGTCACTTTCTTGATGTGGGCAGGTTGCAGTGCGACGGCCGAGGTGGCAAGTGTTACGACCGCCATCCAGGTCGCCAGACGCGCGGTGATCTTCGAAGTCATGGTGTTCGTGCTCCCTGAGAGTGTCTTCAATCGATTTTGATCAGCCGTCCCTGGCCCGGCGTAAAACGAGTGTGCCACGCGGTTGCGGAACCGCTGTCCACGGTCGTGATCGGCTGCAGGTCGCCCGAGACGCCGCTGAGTTCCGCGAGCTTCACGCCGTGCGAGAACGTGATCGACACTTCGGCCGACGCCAGCGGACTGCGATTGACCAGCATCGCGTATCGCTGACCAGCGTCGTTGCAGAAGTGTCCGATCACCAGCTCGCCACCTGTCACGTTCGCGATCAGGTCAGCAGCGGGGAGTGCCAAAGCGCCCTGCGGGACCGGCGCCGTGTGATAGACGCCCGTGGACTTCAGGGTCAGCAGCGTGGCGCCCAGCGTCTTGACTTCGGCGTTGATCTGGCGGACTTGAGCGTACTTGCGAGTCGGTTGGCCGTCGGTCGTGACGATCGCTTCGCCCCACCCTTCGTAGTCCTTGGTTTCCGGCGGGCTCACGTACGTGAAGTAGACAATGCCTCGGGCTCCGTAGGCCAACGCCGTGTAGACTTGCCAGCGCAAGTCCTCCTCGCTCGGGTCGCGATAGCTGAAATGAGGCACCGACAGGAGGACGTACACAAACGGTGTGTCGTACTTGAGTCCCGCCCGCCGGATGATTTCGAGGTTCTCAAAGTAATCCGCGCGCTGGCCATTCTGCATGACCGCGTAGTGGTCGTAGCTGAGCACCTTGGGCTGGACCTTCTGCATGAAAGCCTCGACGTGCTGCTCGTACGTATCGGTACCCAGTTGCTGCGGAGAAGCGTAGGTTGGAAACAAGTTGATGAACGGGACACGGTCGGGATCGCGCTCGATCAGCCGCCGATTGATCGCTCCGAGATTCTCGAACTGCACTGCGTTGGGTTCGTCGGTAATGAAGTAGCCCCACAACGCCGGGTGATCGCTGTAATCCGCGACGACGGCGTCCAGACCGCCTTCCAACTCCGGGCCACCCGCCGGCCGAGCCGTGATGCGGGAGTCGACAATCATGCCCTTCAAACCATGCTGGTGGGCCAGATCCAACGAGGTACGCCCTCCTTCGCAAACCGCCACCGTGAAGTTCGCTTTGGCGATCCGAGCCATCGCTTCGTCAGTGGCCGGCGGTCCCCACCAGTAGCTGATCAGAAATGTGTCGCCGGCTGCCGTGGTGGCCGCCGCTCCCAGCACACACGTCCACACGATCCCGGACAACAAGCGGCGCCGCTTCAACATGAGAAATCTCCTGCGATTCCCGACCGGTTGGAGGCAAGTGACTGAGTGTACCGCAAGGTGCTGCAGCGAGTGAAACCGCGCACCTTCTCGCCCGGCACTTGGCGATTGCGGTGGCCGTGCCTAGAAATCTTGCGGTAGCGGGCCATCTGGGCTTTTTCTGGGGATTTGTGCATTTAGCGGTCGGGATGCGTGCAGTATCTCTGTGAACTTGACGTTCTCGGGAGCGAATGGATTATGTCGACCCTCAACACCGACTGTGTCAACCTGCCGGACACCCCCCGTGCGACGGTGCGGGATGCCTGCGAACTTCCCGACCGGGAATTGCTCCGACGGTTCTCGGCCGGGCGGGACGCGGACGCGTTCGAACAGCTGGTGCGACGGCACGGGCCGATGGTGCTGGGCGTCTGCCGGCGCATGTTGCGCGATGCGGATGCGGCCGACGATGCCTTTCAGGCCACCTTTCTGGTCCTCGTACGCAAGGCGGCCTCCCTCCGACGACCGGAACTGCTGGGTAACTGGCTCTATGGCGTGGCCGTTCGCATTGCCACCCGGCGCGAATCCAGGTTGCCAAGCGGCTCGATAATGAAACGCGGACCGAAATCATGGTGGAACCTCCAACCACAGACGACGTGGAGCGGCGTGAGCTGCAGACCCTGCTCGATGAAGAGTTGAGCCAGCTGCCCAGCACGTTTCGCGAGCCGCTCATTCTCTGCTACTTGCAGGGGATGACGCACGCGGAAGCGGCCCGATTGCTTGGCTGTCCCGTCGGTTCGATGTCGGGGCGACTGGCCGCTGCCCGCGACAAACTGCGGGCGCGTTTGGGCCGTCGCGGCGTCTCCACGTCCGCCGGTCTGTTCGCGGCGGTTCTGTTTGCCAATGCCGCCCAGTGCGAAGTTCCTCGTGGCCTGGTCCAGGCGACCGTCCGGGCCGCCGTCGGAACGGCCGCCCGCCAGACGGCTCTCCTGGGCGTCTCCTCCCAAGCGTTGGACTTGGCTCGATCGGTCTTGCACGACATGCGCCTGCAGGTCGCAAAAGTCACAGCGATCGTTCTGCTGACGGTCGGAGCCGTGATCTTCTGCTTGTTCCAGGTGGTTTCTCCCACCTCGGCGGGCGATCCTCGTTCCCTCGCGTCCCGGGTCTCGCCAGCGCCGACCGCCGTCGGCGCGAACATGACCGTGTATGCCGCGTCCGCCGCCCCGAGTGCGGCTGCGGACAATGCTCCAACGGACATTGCGCAAGCGGTCAGTGCTCAGTCCGCCACGGCTCAAACAGCCGCCGCCGGTCACGGCGGTACGTGCTGTGGGAAATAATCATTCGAGCGCACGAAGAGCCAACATTTATTGCGGTTCGCGCGGCTCTTCGCGGCGCTCATTTCTCGGACGTCACGTCACAAGACAACCTGCCCAGCCCGCCTCGTCGACCACCGAAAATGTGCCTGCCCCCTCACTTCCTGGGAGTCAGGAACCAGTCGAGCTGTCTTTCGACGATCGGTTTGAGCTCGCCCATCGGTTCGCCGGAGATTTGTTGCGCGGCCCAGGCACTGGCATATCCGATCGGGTTCTGCAGGCCGAGTCGTTGTTTCATCGCCTGCAGTTCCGTGAGCGTGTGGGCGGATTTCATCCGTCCCAGACTGACCGCCGACATGCGGGCCACCTCGGGTTCTTCCGGCTCCATCGGATTGAAGATGTCCACGAGTCGCTCCAGGAACTGATCGGCCAGCTGCACGTCCGGCTGCTCGGCATGAAGCAGCCCGAGCGCCCAGATCGCCGCCGAGCGTGAGGTGGGATGCACCCGCTTGTTCTTGGGGATGTATTTCCGCATCACCCCCTCCGCGGCGGTGACGTTCATGATACCCAGCGCCTGCGCCAGGTAACTGAGCTGCAAATACGTTCCCTTGCGTCCCGCATCGCCTTTCAGAAAACTCTCGCTGGTCTTTGTGTAGACGTCCAGAATGGCGTCGGTCGTCGCCGGTACCTGCAGCTGGCAGAGCCCCCAGGCGGCCGTGGCGTGCGATTCGGGACGGGTGGCCGCCAACAGGCTGAGCAACCGATCCACAATCGTCTTGTCGTCCAGGGTGACCAGCAGCAGGATCGCCTGCTCCTGTCCGCGCCAACCGTCGGAAGCGAGAATCTGCCGCCCGTGATCGATCACCGCTGCGTGGAGCGACGGATCTTTGGATAACTCCAGCAGCGCGTCGCACACATAGCGCCGCAGCTGCGGGTCGACATCGTGCATCATGGGTGCCAGCAGCGCCAGTTTGGGCACGGTCGGTTTGGCCACGAGTGCTTGCGCGCCCCAGCTGCGGACCGTCGCGTCTTCGGACGAAATCGTCTGGTCGATCAGCGGCAGAATGAGATCCGGATCGATGCGGAACAATTGTCCGAGTGCAATCGCCCTGACGGCGGTCTGCGGATCAGTGGCCAGTTCGCAGAGCAGCGCTTCCGTGTCGGGCCCGCGATGGCTGGCCAACATCCGCGCCGCGACCAGTCGCGGGAGCGTCGCGCTCGGCGATTTGTCGCTCATCAGCTGCTTGGCGGGTTCGAGCAGTCCCGTCTCCTGCAGCTGGCCCAGCGCCGTGGCAGCTTCCAGCCGCACGTCGTCCCCCGCCTCGGCATCCTGGGCCAGCTCGAGGAGTCGCGGCAGCGCCTCGGTCGCTTTCAGGTGCGTCAAACCGCGAATCGCCAGGACGTGCGATCGCCGCAGCGTCACCGCGCCGGCCAGCCGCTCCATCCAGACCTCGCGCATCGGGGGATGTCCCCAGCGACCCAAGGCCGGCTCAAGCACCTCCGCCATGTCCAGATCCCGCGTGTCCAACTGCTCCCACAGCAGCGCCGCCGCCTGCCGGGCGTCGAGCACGACCAGCGCCCGTGCCACGTTCAGACGCGTGAACCGATCCTGGTCCGGCTGCTGCAGCAGATTCATGAGCGGATCGATCGCCGCTTCCAGGCCCGTCAGCCCCTTCGGATGCGCCGCAGCAATCGCGGACGCCGCTTGCCGCTTCAGCTCGTGTCCGGGAAGTTGCAGCGCTTCGATCCAGAGCGACGCGAGCCCGTCAGGAAAACTCCGATCGACGGCCGCCTTCGGCAGGAGCGGATCCAAGTACATGATCGCGACGGGCTCCACCGCTCCGGCGGAGACGGAACTCAAAACGGCCACTGCCGGCCACAGGGCGGCAACCGCCACCAGGCGAACAACCGCAGCTCGAGACACATGCACGAGTTGTCGCATCAGGCGGCACACGTTGAGGTGAGCCATGGATAGTCTGTCCGATTTCAAAGGGGGCGAGTAAGTCGCCAGGTCTGCACCAACACAATCACACCGCACGCGGCGCACAGGAATCCCATCCACCACCAGTTGTCGGGCACCAGGTGATACGCGGTGAACCCGGGAGCCTCGATCATCGTGAGCGCCGCGGCCATCGGGTTGATCTTCAGCACCGACTCGATCGTGGCGTGACCGAACGCAGTCCCGCGACCCAACCAGAACAGCAAGGTGCCGACGCACACCAGACCCAGCAGGGCATACGACAACGTCGTGGCCGTGGCCGCCCGTCGACACAGACTGCTCACGGCCGCCGGGAGCAAGATGGCCAGCAGCGCCAGCCATCCCAAACAGATCAAGACTTGCCACACCTGCCAGCGCATCGGCGGATCGATCCAGATCATTACCAGATATCCGGGAAGCGTCGCGAACAGGAGCAGGATGAGGGTCAAGAGCACGCTGGCCAGTTTGCCTCCCAGGATGGAAACGGCCGACAGCGGAGTCATCATCAACAGGTTCCAGCCACCGCTTTCCCGTTCCGCGCTGATCAGACTGGCCGCCAGGCTCGGCGTGATCACCATCGACCAGCGCGGCCTGCAGCACGACCATGATGCCGCCAATGGTCGGGAGTCCCCAATCAATCGTGCCGCTCGTCGCGGCGTAGGTGAGAAGCAGTGAAATCAAGGCGGCCGCGGAGACCAACCGGAGCAGCCAATGCGTACGGCCGAAGCGGCGCGTGCGAAACTCCTTCACCATGACCGGATTCATCCACGGGCTGATTCCCTTCTTGCGGCGATGCGGGTCAACCAAAAATACCAGGCGCCGAAACCGGCGCTGAGCCGTCGATCGTTCGTCGGTCACGAGGCCCTGCGGGCGCGGACGATCCAGCAGGAACGAGTTGAGCCGCAGAATCGTGGCCACAGCAAAGAGGGTGGAGGACACCAGGGCAAAGAGCACGAAGCGAGTCACCGTGGGGGAGGCACCGGTCAAGCCAAAGGTGCCGACATCGCCGTGGCCGACCAGTTCCATCACCGCCGGAATGGGCGACACGCACCGCAACCAGTCGGCCAACTGCGCCGACAGCCCGGGGCGTCCCTGCAGGAAAAAGTGCGGGCCCAGACGTGGCTACCGCCAGCAACAGCACGGCGGCATACGTGATCCGCATCGCCGCGTCCACCGAAAGAGCCACGGAACTCACCAGCAGGGCCAAGGTCGTGTACTGCAACAACACCAGGAACAGGATCCCGTACAACGGGAGCACCTGGCGACCGACCAGGAGATGCCTCCCATGGCATACGCGGCCGCCGCGGCCGGAATGCTGACGGCCAACAACAGCGCGACAAACGCGAGCATCCCGGCCGCTTTGCCGTAGAAGATCGACCACGGCCGCATCGGCGAGTTCAGCAGCAGCGTCAGCGTGCCGCGTTTCTTCTCCTGCACGATGGAACTGGCAGGAAAGGCCGGGACGAGCAACAGCACGATGGTCAACAGTCCGTAGGCAAACAGACGAAATACCTCTTGAGCCTGGGCACCGGAGAGTTCCACGGTCGCGTTGCCGGGCCACCGGCTGATCACCAGCAATGCAAACACGGCCGCCGCACCGGCGAGGAGCACGGCCGCTCGCCGAGTGCGCAAAGTGCCGATGAGTTCTCGTTGAATGATCGGATGGCCCATGGGAATGGTTACTCGTGGAGGGAGTGATCGCAGCGGGTGAGGACTAACGAATGACGAATGACGAATGACGAATGACGAATGACGAATGACGAATGACGAATGACGAATGACGAGGCTCGAGGGAGCGACGAAGTCCGAATGACGAAACGGCTGACGGAGGCCCGCACGGCCGCCATCGACGCAGCGAATCGTGTCGTCATTCCTGCGTGCTTCGTCATTCGGCATTCGTCATTATTTCCTTCCGACTGTCTTCCTCCGCCTTCCGAGTGACCGACAGGAACGCGTCTTCCAGGTCCGACTGAATCTCGCGGAACTGGGTGACATCCACGCTGGCCGTGACCAGTCGCGCCAGCAGTTCGCCCATTTCCTTTTCCGATTTCGACGTGCGAAATCTCACGGCCGACTCGGAGGGTGAGGGGGCCACCTCGGCATCGGGTTCGACGTGTTCTCGAACAATCGCCTCGGCGCGGTCCAAGCTGGATCCCGCGGCGAGTTGGACCTCCATCGTGCGGCGCTCGCTGACGCTGCGCATGATTTCCGACAGAGTGCCCACAGCGAGCAGTCGTCCGTGGTTGAGGATCGCGACCCGGTCACAGATCCGCGACAGCTCCGGCAGAATGTGACTGGTGACGATCAGCGTCTTGCCCAACGCGGCCAGTCGGAGCAGGATCTGCCGCATTTCGATGCGGGCTTCCGGGTCCAGGCCGTTGGCCGGTTCATCCAGGATCAGCACGCTTGGATCGTGCAGCAGGGTCCGGGCGATCCCGATCCGCTGTTTCATCCCGTGGCTGAGGCTCTCGACGAACCGATCGCGCATGTACGTCGCCCCGGTCATCTCCATGACTTCCTCGATGCGCAGGACGCGTTTTGCCCGTTCGATGCTAAACGCGGCGCCGAAGAAGTCGAGGTACTCCCAGACCCGCATGTTGTCGTAGGATCCGAACTGGTCGGGCATGTAGCCCACCAGGCGTTTGATCTTCTTCGGTTGCCGGACGCAGTCGCAGCCGGCAATGCTGGCCGAACCCCGCGTGGGACGCGCCAATCCGACCAGGATCTTGATGGCCGTGGTCTTGCCCGCTCCGTTGGGACCGATCAGGCCCAGGATCTGGCCGCGATCGACCGTCAGGGAGAGGCGATCGAGCGCCGTCAGGTCCCCGTAAACCTTCGTCAGGCCATCGATGACGACTGCCGTTGTGTGTTCGTTCATGTCACTCACTTTGTACCGTTCCAGCCACTTCCAGTTGCAGCGATTCGATCAGCCAGGTCGCCTCCGACATTTGGTCGAGTGGCTTTGCTGTTTCGTCTGGCCCCACCTGCACGATCAGCAACAGACCGCCTCGGTCATCCGGCTGCAAGAGTTCCTCGCGGTCCAACACCACCGAGTACGTGCCGATCGGATGGGACAGGCTCAACACTTCCGTCGGTGCGCCTCCGGACAACACCAGCAATTGCACCGACCGTGACGGCGCTCGGACCGTCAGTGTGAGCGTGGCGCGGCTGAGTCGAATGGGCAACACGGCGGGCGGCAGCTGAAACCGCAACCAATCCGACACCGCCAGTTTGCTTTCCCCCCAACGGTGCATCAGGTTGGCATAGGCCGACGGCGGCTTGCCGCGCGAATCGCTCACCGCGCGATAGGGCAGAAACGTGGCGGGGACCACCACCTGCGTGCCGGCAGGCGAAGGCTGCACTCGAATGGGAATCGACATCAGCGTCGAACTCAGCTGGCGCGACTGCGGGAAGATGAATTCCGAGTCGACCGCTTCGGTCCAGGCATAGAGCACGGGAATGGCCGGCTCATCCGCGGCCGGCGGCGTCGCGAACACTTGCTGATAGACCGTTTTCCGCCGCCGCTGGCGATCACCCAGCAGCGTCTCCACCGAGAAATCGCCCGGGGCCAGCAGATCCTGCGGCCGCGCCGTGAATGCCCCTTGCTCGTCGATCTTGACGCCGACGATCGGCTGATGCGGCACGGCGATCACAACGTCCCGCAACTCCGTGAACGGCACGGGCCCCAACGTGCCCTGCAGGCCCGTCGGGCCAAATTGAGCTCGACAGTCCACCGTCACGTGCAGCGGCACGGGACGTTGAAACGGCGCCGTTCGTACACCGGCCGGCAGCTCCAAATCCTCCCAGTGCCAGGCCCCTTGGTCCGTCCAGACAATGCGGCGACGCTGTCCTTCCATCGCCGTCATGTCCGGAAAGAATACGCCACCCTGCTCGGCACCCAGCGGATCATCGCACGTCTCCTGGTTGTACATCGCCGCCAGTCCGAACGAATGGCCGGTGCCGACGCCCGGTTCGAACGCCACGCGGGCGATCGTGGCCACCGTGGGTGGCACCGATTTCTTGGTCGCCGTCGCGATACCGACAAATACGAGACTGGCCACCGCCACCGCCACGGGCGTGAGCCAGAGCAGGCGTTCGGGACGTCCCGTGCGAAAGAACCACACCCCGGCTACGGCCAATATGCCGCAGAAAACGCCCAAGAGTGCCGCCACGGTGGAGCGACTGACGATTTGATAGCCGATCTGCTGCGTCAGGAACGGCTGCAGCAAACTGGTCGACATGTCGGATGCCGGCCGCTTCACCATGCATTCCTCGGCAAAACTCACCAACGTTTCCCGCGGGAAGAAGAAAGTGTGGTCCTGGTCGGTGCGTGGCGGCGGATCGCTCCGCTGCGGGGAACGCATCCAGGCAGCGGTCGACAACGTCGTGAAAAACACCCGGCCCGCCCCCATCGGCTGCCAAAACGCCGCCGGCCAGCCGTTGACCGTGTCCGTCACCGTAACTCCTACCGGAACCACCCGCACATGATCGACTGACTGCTCCAGATCGATGGTGACCGTCGTCCGTTGACCCGGATCCATCCGCGCGTTCGACATTTCCAGATGAGTCACATTAACACGATCGACAACCGCCGTGGCAAAGGCGTCCCCCATGAACGCGGCCACGGTGTCCGGTTGGACTTCGTCCAGCAAAATCCAGAGCCGTCCGCCCCCCAACACCCAGTCGCGGACGGTGGTGATGCCGCCGGGATCCGACGCCAGGCGGTCCGTGCTCAACACCAGTACGTCCACGACGTCGAGCAGGGCCGACTCGAAGGGCAGATCTCTCGAGTCGAAGATGCTCACTGCGCCGCGACAGTCTCTTCACGCGTTTGGCCGCCAATACCAGCTCGTAGATCAGCTCGTCAGGCCCCCGCCGCTCGTCCGCCTCGCCCGTGTGGTACGGAACATAATTCACCGGCGGGAACAAAGCGTCGAAATCGCCGATCATGGCAACCGCCGGCAACTCCGGATCGAGGAGCAACAGCTTCGAGCCCAACATCGCATCCTGGTGTGTCTGTTGGGGACCGTCGACGCGTGGCGGCGGAAGCACCTGTTCGGTCATGAAATAGGCGGCGCGTGCCTGACTCGCAGGGAGTTCAGGAATCCGCACCGGGCAGGTTGTGCGCAAGAATGAATTCGCCGGCACCAGCACGCGCCGCCCGTATTGCAACAACGGATCGTCCACGAACCGCGCGATGGACTGAGCCTCCACCGGCTCGTTGGTCGGGTTGTCGGCAAACAGCTCGACCACGCCCCACACGCCGGAACGATACCGCCGCGCTCCACCGGAAGCCCCGAGATTGCACGTGACTCGCGTGGCAGGCCGCTCCTGGGGAACGGCCTCGCTCAAGTCGACTAGCAGACAACATCCCACCGCCAGGAGGAGACAACTACGTCGCAATCTGGCCATTCGGCACACTTTCCATCGCAAGTAAGAGAAGGCGCGTGTACCGGGCGGGTTTCTCGCACCGGCCCGCATCCCAGAGCTTCGCCAGAACTCGAATTCCCAATGCCACGGCCTGGCGGCCACGCAAACGCCTCGATACAGCGCCCGCGAAGCCGGCGGAACTCCATATCCGAAAGGACATTTCGACAGAGCCTGAGCCATGCGTCGCCCGTTAAGATAGCTGAGACAATGACTGGAGTACAGCGCCTCTTGCCCGTTTGTGCGTCAGAGGGGCAGATCGAAGATGTGGATCGACTGATCCTTCGGAGCAAATTGGTCGGGTTGCTTACCCTCCTTGTGCCGATCCGACACCGTGACAACCCGCCTGGGCGCAATCCAGGCAACGCCTTCCACGTTGCCATAGAGAACACTGCCATCGGCCGCACGCGGGAATTCGTAGAGTTCACCCGCATCGCGCCAAGTCCAGCTCGATTCGTCGAAAATGCCCACCCAGAGCATTGATTTTTCCTGCGAGGCTATCGCCACGCGGTGATCGTTCGCCGACATCGCGGAGTAATCGGTGAACGGCACCGCGATCGGCAACTTCAGCGTACCGATATGTTGCCAGAGCTTTTGGGTCCTTTTCCCCCGATTTTGGCGGCATATCATTTGCTCTACTTGCGGGGGACTACCAAGAATTCGATGATGGGGCGAGGTGTGCCCATGAGGACGGGCGGCCTGGGTTCTGTTGACGGCGTGTACTCGAGCATCGGAACGGGGCCACCGGGACAGACGCGAGATGAACGCGTCGAGGTGGCAACGACTGATAGGGGCGGTTTCGTTTCGGGAACCTTGTAGGGGGATAGTCGGGCAAGTGCCTGCTTCACCGTGGTCCCAGCGCGATGAACGCTGACGCTCGGCAGTCAGGGCAGAGTCTATAGCGTCGCGTGGCATGCGTGCTGTGCGGTGCCCTGCGGGTTCCCTGATCGCACCGAAAGGGGACTCGCCATGAGTACGCCTCGTCTTCGTCGCCGGTTGCTGCGGCGACATCGCTCCCGGTCGCGTGCTGTGCGCGGTGATCTTGCGCGACTGTATCTCGAACGTCTGGAACCGCGTCTGCTGCTCAGCGGTGCGCCGCGGATCCTCTCTCACGATCTGCCCGTCGCCACCACCGAACTCGTGACAGGTGTCACGCTGACGCTATCCGATCCGGTCGTTGGTTCGGATGCGCGCACGCAGACACCTACGAGTTGATGCACCTCGGCGCCGATCGCAGCGTGGGGGGCGGCGACGATCGGCAAGTCGACGTGGTGCCGAGCTACGTGGATGGTGGCACCCAGATCGGCTTGAGCTTCCAGGCGTATGACACGCTCGACCTCGGTGCGTTCTACCGCGACGGGAATCTGCCTGCCGGCGGTGGACTCGGCACACTACTCGGCAATTGGCAGATGTCCACCGACGGCGCCAGTGTGCTGCATGTGGCGACGGAATCCGGATATCCCAGTTACTTCCTGGGAGACTCCAGCCCGGCGGATGCACCGCAATACGCGCGTCTGAAAGTCGAATCGGATTCGAGCGACGATTCCATCGGACTGGTGATCAATCTGAAGCATCGATTCTACGGGCAGAACGATTACGGACCGGACACGTATTACGCGCTGACCTGGAAGCGCACTACGGAAGACAAGGTATTCGGCAGCGGCGACAAAGCATTCACGGCCACGGCGGAAGAGGGCATCAGGCTGCTGCGGCTGAAAGATTTGGCAGGACGGGATGCGTCTACCCTGCAGTGGTTGCTGTGGGATGGCGACTATTCGTGGAACGGCCGTGTGACGGTGCTGGACTCGTCCCTCGGTGACGACCGCGGCTGGGAGCCCAACGTCGAGTACATCGTCTCCTGGCGAACCCAGACGAATGGCGCGATCGACCTCGCGATAGCCCGTGCCAGTGACGGTCAACCGATCTGGGAGACCCATGTCGTCGATCCGTCACCTTTGCCCGCCGGAGCCGATGGATTCTGAACATGGGCGTGCCGCAGACACGCTACTCGCAATTGACCCTCGTGAACTACCTGCCGGATGGCGCGTATCAGCTGCGTGCGCAGAGCGGAGACCCGGGCTTGCGTTCTCCCGCGGGTCCGGCACTCGATGGGGACGGGGACGGCGTGGCCGGAGGGGACTTCATTGCGATGACGGTGGTGGATCGAGGATCGACCGCGCTGGCTGTCCAACTGCAACCAGCCAGTGACACAGGTCAGTCACAGACGGATGGGTTGACACACGACACGACTCCGACGTACGACGTCACGGTCAACGGCCCCGGCAAGATCGCCACCTATTTCCGGCGGCCTTCTAGCAACACGTCCACCGGGGAACTCATCGTGTCCACAGCCGGGACGTACGCACTGACGTCCCTCGAGATGGTTTCCAGGACGTACCAGTCGTTCGTCGAGTTCATCCCCGCGATTGGACCGCGCCAGGCGCGGACGGTGCCCGTCACGATCGACGCGCAGGCGCTGCGCGTCCTGGCCGCGGCACCATACGGCGTCGGCCACGATTCGCTAGACCACTTTGACGTCACATTCACGGAACCAGTCGACACTTCGACGCTCGCCGCAGCCACCGGCGTGCTGTCTCCCACCGGTACGCCCATCCAACCTGTGGAAATCGTAGCCCAGGGAAACAACGTGTATCGCGTGCAATTTCCGGTGCAGGTCCGTGACGGCATCTATCAACTAAAAATCGGTCCGGTGTTGGCCGACATCGCGGGTAATCGCCTGGATCAGGACGAGGACGGCGTCGCGGGCGAAGACGCGGACGATCGATTTGCCTACAGCTTGCCGGTTCACAAAATGGGAAAGAACCTGCTGCTGAAGACCGACACGTCTGAATTGTATGAGGCAGCGGGCGTCCCCACCAAGACGGGAACCTGGTCGGGTGACCTGACCTACGTGACGCGGTTCTACAAACCGCCCTGGCCACCCCAAGGCGAATACGCCACCCGATTTGTTGAGACCACGGCCTCAGGTCCCGCCGCTGGGTCCATTTCGTCCGACCTCTGGCACCTGATCGACCTGGCACCCTACGCATCGGACATCGCCAACGGGCAGGCCGTCCTGTGGGCCGCCGCCTTGTTCAATCGCGAGCTTGTCGGCCCTACCTATGACACGCAGTGCGAAATCGAAGTGTCGGCCTATGCGGGAACACCGGCCACGTTTCCGAGCCAGTTGGGGACAAGTGAGCTGGCAACCGTCAAATCGGTGCTCTTTACTGACAGCAGCTTCGCGAATTGGGAACAGGCCGCCGGTTGGCTGACGCTCCCTGCCGGCAGCACATTCGCGGCCGTCCGACTCAGCGGCGTGGAGAACGTGGTCGATGACGCCAGCGGCCACGAGTTCTACGGTTTGTACGTGGACTATCCGCAGGGAGTGATCATCGTTCCTCCCGACAAGCCGCTCGTGGTCGACTACGCACCACAGGGAACCGTCCACGACCCACTGGCTTACTTCGACGTGACGTTCAGCGAACCGATCGACGCAGCGACGTTCCAGGCTGAAGACTTCAAGTTGTGCGCGCCCGGTGGTGCGGGGGTGGAAATCTCCAACCCGCCGGTGCACTTGGGAAACAACGTTTGGCGCATTAGCTTTCCACCGCAGTTGACCGAGGGCGCGTACACGTTTTCGGTCGGCCCCCATATCGCGGACCTGGACGGTCATGAACTGGATCTCGACATCGATGGCTTGCCGGGCGAAGAGACCGATGACGTCTTCACCGGCACTGCGTCGGTCGACCTGCTGTTCGATCTGGCCGTGACGAATATCACGGCACCGGCTCTGACCATCGCCGACCCGGCGCACATCACGGTCGGGTTCACCATCACGAATGTGGGACCGCAGCCGACGCTGCACGGCGCCTGGACCGACCGGATCATGCTGTCGGAGGACGAGACGATCGGGTATGGAGATATTGAACTGGTGCGCGTCGAACATGCCGGAGATCTGGCACCGGGTGCCAGCTACAGTTACAGCGAGACGTTTGATCTGGCGCCGGCGTTTACCGGCCGCTATCACTTGTACGTGCAGGCCGATATCGATGGTGTGCTGGCCAAATTCGAAGCGCGCGCGAACAACCTCGGCGAATGCGCACACTTTGTCGACGTGATGCCGATCCCGTACGCCGACCTGGTGGTGGATGCGGTGCAGTCGCCTGCCACAGCCTCTAGCGGCACATCGCTGGAACTCACCTGGACGGTCCGCAATCAGGGCATCGGGTTGACGAATCGCGGTTCATGGCACGACAGCGTGTACCTGTATTCCGATGCCGCGGGCAAACACCCGGTCGATGACTGGTGGTTCGACCACCTGGGCCAGGTACCGGTGGGCGGTACCTATACGGCCACGCGCGCAATCACCTTGCCAGAAGGCCTCGACGGAACCTATTACCTGGCGGTGACGACGGCCCACACCCAAGGGCCTTTCGAGTTGGTCTTTGACGACAACAACCGTTCAGCCCTCATCCCCCTGGTCGTTCAGCTCTCAATCGCTCCCGACCTGGTTGTCACGGACATCACGGTTCCCGCCAGCGCCGAGGAAGGCAGCCTGATCGACGTCAGCTGGACCGTGGCCAACGCCGGAGCGGGAACGGCGGAGGGCGCATGGTACGACTACGTGGCGTTACGCAAGGGAGATAACCCCACGGAGCCACTTATCAGATTGGACACCTTCCGCTTCGAAGGGCCGCTGGCTGCCGGGCGGGAATATACACGTCGCGAACAGGTGCGTCTCCCGGTTCACATCAGCCTGGATTATCGGTTCGTCGTGATCACGGACGACGGCAACCGCATCTACGAACACTCGGCAGAGGCCAACAACAGGACCGTGGACGATGACGTGCTGAACATCGTGATCACGCCGCGGCCGGATTTGCGTGTGGTCTCGGTGACAGCGCCTCCCAACGTGGACCCGGGAGGAACCCTGGTGCTCGAATACGTCGTGACGAACCAGGGACTCACAGGCACCCAAACACCGAACTGGACCGACAGAGTCTATCTCTCGCTGGACGCCCAACTGAATGCCGACGACGTGCCCATGGGCACGCTGGGCAATCAAGCGGCCCTGGAAGTCGGCGAGAGTTACGCCGCCGTTACCGCACCGTTCGTCGTACCCAAGCGGTTTCGCGGCGCTGCCTACGTGCTGGTGGCCACCGACATTTACAACCAGGTCGACGAGTGGCCCAACGACGACAATAACCACGCCGCCACACCGGTGTTCGTCAACCTCGCACCGCTGGCTGATTTGGTCACGAGCGATGTGGTCGCACCTCAGCAAGCAGTGGGTGGTGCCGCGATCGAAGTGCGCTACACCGTGACCAACCGCGGTGTGGGCGAAACCGACGCCGATCGGTGGCAGGATTCGATCTGGCTCACGCGCGACAAGAACCGACCGCATCCGGGCCAGGGAGATCTCCTCCTCAAGACGCTCGAACACCGCGCTGCACTGGTGGCCGGCGCCGGATACGACCAGGTCGTCACGGTCCAGATACCCGAGCAGCTGGAATCGGGCACGTGGTACATCACACCGTGGACCGACCCATATGACGCGGTCCTGGAAGACACGCTGGCCACGAATATCAACCCCGACGATCCGCACGAGGTGGACAATAACAACTACAAGGCGCGAGCGATCAGCATCATTTCGCTGCCGCTGCCCAAACCGGACCTGGTCGTGGAGTCCGTGGAAGTCGCGCCACAGGCTTACGGCGGTGACTCGTATCAGGTGACCTGGACCGTCAAGAACGTCGGGCTCGGTGTGGCCGAATCGGGCTCGGGTTGGGCCGATCGCATTCTGCTCTCCGATGTGCCGGACCCGTCGACCTCCTCCGATTCGCACGTCTACATATTGGATTGGCAAGTCGTTCACGATCAGCCGCTCGGGCCTGGTGCCAGTTACACCGAGACGCGCACGTACCCCCTTAGTCCCTCCGCCGCCGGCAGTTTTGTGATTGTCATCACGGACGCGTCCGTGAACTGGCGCTGTCGCCCCATTATGTCGTGGTGGAAACGAACGAAGACAACAATCAACGGGTGGCGGCCAGCGACGTGCGCCCCGTCCCGGCCGATCTGCTGGTGACGCAGATCACTGCACAGCCCCAGAACTACTCCGGCGAGCGAACGTCGCTGCAATATACCGTGACGAATGTCGGCCAGCGGCCCGTGTGGTCGGGCACCAAGTACTGGAAAGACCACATCTGGATTTCGGCCGATCAGGAATTCGATGAAGATCGTGCCACGTACTTGGGCACCGTCCTGCACAAGCACGAACAGCCGATGCAGCCGGGCGATCGTTACGATGTCGAGTTCGAGGCCGATCTGCCCGCCGGGCTGGACGGGGAATATTTTCTGTACGTCCATCTCGATGCTCACTCGGCGGACGGTTACTTGCCGGCGCTCGATCCGGTGGGCACCGGTTGGTGGACGAGCGAGGCCGCTTGGCAAGGGTGGCGTGACAACCGCATTCTCCGGGATCGACGCTTCGACCACTGGGCCTTTGAAGATCCGACAAACAACCTGGCTCGCGGCCCCTTGTCGGTAACCTATCGCGAAGCCGACCTGGTGATCAGCGACCTCGTCGTCCCGGCCGAGATCGCGGCCGGAGCGGTGCTGCCAATCACCTACTCGGTGACCAATCAGGGTTCGCGCGACACGCGGCAAACGAGCTGGACTGACCGGCTCTTTATCTCGCACGACGCCACCTTGGATCCGGGAGACTACCTGCTGAGCGGCGCCACGCGGAACGGTGCCCTGGCTGCTGGTGACTCCTACACGCGGTCGCTGGACGTGCGCATTCCGCAAGGCATCGGCGGCGACTACTACCTGCTGGCCTTTGCGGATTCCGCGGCACACACGTTGATCGGCAGTCGCAGCACGATCCGCAGCGACCTGCAGGGCATCTACTTCGAAGAGCCCATTCGTCCGGGCGACTGGGACAACGTGGATCGGCTGGCACGCATCCTGGCGCGCGGCAAGGTTCCGGAGTTCCAGGACGAAGGGAACAACATCACGGCCCTGCCGCTGGCCGTCGATCCCGCCACACCGCCCGACCTGCAGGTGACCGCCATCACGGCGCCCGAGCGATTGCTGAAAGGCCAACCGATTGAGGTGCGCTACACCGTGGAGAATCGTGGCGGCGACACCATTACGGATCAAGGATCGTGGTCCGACTTGATCTACGTTTCCCGCGACGAGTTCCTCGATTTACGCGCCGACCGCTACCTGGCGAGCGTCGACCATCGTGGCGGTCTGCCAGCGGGCGGATCCTACGACATCGTGCGGACCGTAAAACTGCCGCTCGACCTGGCGGGACCGTACTACGTGTTCGTGGTCACCGATGCAGGATGGCACAACGTTATCGGTCTCGTGCGCGAGTCGGACGAGCGGAACAACAGTCGTCCCTCCGCGGTGCCGCTGCTCATCGACTATCCTCCGCCGACCGATCTCGCGGTCAGCGACATCATCATTCCCGGCGCATCCAAGTCCGGTGACCCGATCACCATCGCGTGGACCGTCACGAACGCCAGCAGTCAGCCCGCCGCCGGCCGGTGGGTCGATGCCGTGTACTTGTCCGCGGACGGTGTCTGGGACCTGGCGGACCGCTTGCTGGGACGCGTCGAGCGCAATGAAGACCTGCTCGCCGCACAAACGTACACGGCCACACTTCCGACGGTCATCCCGGCGGTCGCGCCGGGCGAATACCGGGTCATCGTGCGCACCGACATCTTCAATCAGGTTTACGAGCAGCTGGGCGAGCTGAACAATCGCACGGTCTCCGACGGTTCGTTTGCCGTGACGGTGGAGGCCTTGCAGCTCGGTGTCCCCCTGCCGACCACGCTCAGTACGGGACAAGAGCGGGTGTTCGCACTGCAGGTGCCCGATGACAAGACGTTGAGCGTCGAACTATTTGGCACGGGCGAACAGGCCGCCAACGAAGTGTTCTTGCGGTGGCTGCCGTACCGACCGGCACGGTGTACGACGCCGCGTACCAAGGAGCGCTGGCACCATCGCAGACCGCGATCGTGCCGGCCACGGAAGGAGGCACCTACTACGTGCTGGTCCGCGGCTATCGCGAGCCGGCCGAAAATACGCCGATCACTCTGCTGGCCCGCCTTCTGCCGCTGGCCATCACGAACGTCGCTTCCGATGTCGGCGGCGACGGGAAGATGTCACGACAACCAGCACCGGCGCGCGGTTCCACGAGGACGCCGTCGTCAAGCTCGTCCGTCCCGGTTGGGCGGAATACGAACCGGCCAACGCCGAGTGCTCAGCAGCACCAAGATCATCGCCACGTTCGACCTGACCGTCGCACCCACACGGACTCTACGACGTGCGCATGACCAACCCGGACGGCGAGTCCGCTGCGGTCCCCTATCGCTATCTCGTGGAGCGGGCCATTGAACCGGAAGTGACGATTGGTGTGGGGGACCGCGCCGTCCTGGCCGGTGAAGTCGGTACGTACAGCGTCGTACTGCAGAACGTGGGCAATCTCGATGCTCCGTACGTCTATTTCGACGTCGGCATACCCGACCTCTTGAGCAATCCCGAGCTGTACAGCATCCCGTTCGCTTTGGTCTCGTCCAATGTGCGGGGTGGCGCCGTGGAGACTCTGGCCGACGTGCCGTGGGCGGAACTGGATCCGGCCGTCAACACGGACGGAAACCTGCGGACCGGCGGTTTCGTGCTGGACCAGGATGCGAATGGCTTCACGCAATTCACTGTGAATTTGGCTACGTATCCGGGCATGCAGGCCCTCAACGATCACAACTGGGAACGTTGCGCCGAGTTGTATGCCGCCTATCCCGAGCTGGAGCAAAACGGGATCTTGGACGGTGGACCGGAAAGCCTCGACGATTTCGTGCCCGGTCTGTTCGAACGGTACGATTCCGCAATTGGGTTCCCCTTGTTCCCATGCGAAACGAAAATGACCCCGTTTCGTTTCCACGTGACGGCTGCCGCCACGGCGATGACGCGGGACGAGTTCGTCGCATTCGTATCACAGCAGGCGATACAGCTGCGCGACGCGATTCTCGCGGATCCGCTGGCTTCCTCCGCACTTTTGACCGTGGCGGCCGACGCCGACGCCTGGCGTGATCTCTATCTGGCAGCCTTGGAGGAGAGCGGCCTGCTCCGGCCGGAAACGGACGTGCCGTCGATCCGGGAGCGGGATCCGGTCGTCAGCCTGATGGCAACCCTGGCCAGTGGCATCCTCGTCGGTCCGGCCGGAAGTGAAATCCTCGCCCAAGGCAATCTGTCGCAGTTCTTTGAACAGGTCCGCACCTGGTACGGCCACGAACGGCAACTGGCGGATATTGAGTACTGGGAGCAACGGTCTTGTGGTGATCAGCCCGTACCGGCGATACCTTCGTTCGACGAATACGATCTCGGGTTGACCAGTCCCACGCATTTCGAGACGTTGCGGGTGTATGTGCCGTGGCTGGCTTGGGAAGAACGGGCCGCGGGACTTCCACCCCAATTCCAGATCGACGGGCCTTTTGAGCCGGTCGAAGGCCAGGACTTCAATCCGCTGGACCTGTCGATCTACTATCAGGAGGAAGGCGCGACCAGCTCGCTCGCTTCGCTCATCGGTCCGCTGACATTCGACACCGGCGGTTTCCTGCCGGTGGGCCAGCCTCTGCCCTACACCGTCCAATTCCAGAACGATCCGGCAGCGGTCACGCGACCGGGTGAGATTCGCATCGTCACCGAATTGGACGAAGACCTGGAGCCGCTGACGTTCCGGTTGGGCGACATCAAGATCGGCGACGTGAACGTGCACATCCCGAGCGACCGAGCCTTGTTCCAGGGCGATTTTGATTTCTCGCGCACGAAAGGTTTTGTGCTGCGGATCAGTGCCGGCGTGGATGTGGCCGCACGGCAGGCCACCTGGCTGATTCAGGCCATCGATCCCGAGTCGGGCGAAGTGGTCGAGGATCCGAGTGTGGGTCTGTTACCGCCGAACAACGCCCAGGGGATCGGCGCCGGCTCTGTGTCGTACACCATCCTGCCGGCCGATGACGCGGAGACTGGAGACGTGATCTCCGCGCAGGCCCGCGTCCTCACGAACGTGGCCCCACCGGAGGACACGTTCGAGCTCGCCCAGACCCAGGATGCTGCGGCACCCGTGACGAATTTTTCGGTGGAGCGACTGACCGCCGACGGCGACCATTACTTCGTCCAGTGGAAGGCCCAAGACGACACCGCCGGCTCAGGTGTGCGACACGTCACACTCTACGCGGCAGCAGATGGTGGCGACTTCAAGATCTGGCAACGCCAGGTGACGACGGCGGTTGGCTCCGATGTGTTTGCCGGCGAAGCCGGGCACACGTACGAGTTCCTGGTGCTGGCTACGGACCGAGCGGGCAATCGTGAAACGCCTCCTTCCGGAACGGCAGCACCCGACGACGGATCGCAAGCCCAGCTCGGCGCCACGCCGACGGTGCCGAGCACGACACCTCCCAACTTCGGCATTGCCCCTGCGCCCACCCCTGCCCCGCCGACCAATCCCTACTTCTCACAAGCCGAACGACAGATCCCGGCGCGACACCGACCGAGGCGCGTCTTCGGAATTCGACGAGGTGCTGCGCCCCTTCGTGGCGCACGCGTTCGCCACCGGTTTTGAAATCAGCCACGCCGAGATCGGCCCGCTGGGGATCGTCGAAGCCCCCGACGGGTCGATCCTGATCAGCGGCGGCGCTGCGCGCAACCAGATCTACCGGGTTGCCGGAGACCGGTGGCCGCGCGGAGACTCCGTGGGCGGACATCGACTATCCCATCTTCAACCTGGCGTTCGACTCCGTCGGCCAGTTGTGGGCCACCACCGGCGGTGGGCCTTTGCTTCAGCTGGACCCGAATACCGGGCAGATCGTGAACCACTTCGGCGACGGACTGACGATCGCGCTGGCCGTCGAACCGGGCACGGACGTGATCTACGTGTCGTCCGGCCAGGGTGTCGAGGTGTTCGACCCGCGCACGCAGACGTTTTCACACTTCAGCCGGGATCTGGATCTCCGTGTGGGAAGCTTGGCCTTTGATCCGCAAGGGAATTTGTGGGCCACCACGTGGCCCGACCGGCAACAAGTGGTGCAGTTCAACGAACGCCGCCGCGCGGAGACGATGTTCGAGTTTGCGGAGGCCATTGACTCCATCGCCTTCGGCCAGGCGGGCACCAGTCTGGAGGGACTGCTGTTTGTGTCGCACAACGTCGGTCCCGTTGCCGGCACTGGTCAGGCGGCCGGGGGGAGCGAACTGACGATGGTGGAACTGGCTTCGCGCCGTCAAGTGCCGGTCGCCTCCGGTGGAACACGCGGTGACGCCTTGATCACCACTGCGGATGGACGTGTCTTGCTGAGTCAGTCGCACCAGGTGGATGTGCTCAGTCTGCTGGTCCCACCCGCCGTGATCGCCACCAACCCGCCCCAAGACGCCGTCGTCGTACTGCCGCTCCCCCACCTGACGGCCGTCTTCGACCATGACATGGCGTACAGTGACCCACGGCAACTCACGTCGGTCCTGAATCTCAACAATTATCAACTGCTGGCCACCGGCCTGGGCAACGTTCCGCTCAAGTCCGCCACGTACCAGGTCGAAACGCGTACGACATTTCTGGTCCCGCCGACGTTGCAGCCCGGGCACTACGAGCTGCAGATCGGCAACATCGCCAGCACCGACGGGTTGACGCTGCCGGCGACCTACGTCACGACCTTCGATGCCGTGTCGGATTTCTCCGCGCTGGTCGACATCGAGTTCTCGTTGACGCGGGCCGATCGCAGCGAACAGTCCGTGTCCTACGACGTCGTCGTCACTAACGTGAGCGACCGCAACCTGCTGCTGCCACTCGTACTGATGCTCGATCCGGCCGAAGGTTACACCGGCGTTCCGCTCAATGCGGCGGGCCAGACACCGGGTGGCCAGTGGCTAGTGGATCTGTCGCAGTCGCTTGCTCCCGGCGAGGTGTTGGTGCCGGGAGCCAGCACGCGCGGGCACACGCTGACGATTGACAACCCGGGTGGCCGCAGCGTGGATTTCGTCGCCGGTTTCTCGGCCCAACAAGGGGCCAATCAAGCCCCGGTGTTTGACAGTCAGCCGATGACCCGCGACGGCCGACCAGATCTACGTCTATCCAGCGCAGGCACACGATCCGGATGGCGCAGCCGTAGTCTACTTGTTGTACGAGGGACCCGCCGGCATGACCATGGACCCGCTGACGGGTCACGTCGCATGGCAGCCGACGCAGCAAAGTCCGGCTCGCCGCGAGGTGCTGTTGGCCGCCTTTGACACACGGGGGGCCATCGGTCTGCAGTCGTTCGTGATCACGGTGGACGGGGGCAATCTGCGCCGGTCCTCGGACTGCTACCGAACGTGTGGGAAGGCATCGAAGGATCGCCGCTGGGGTTTTCACTGGGGGCCGTGGATCCGGACGGAGATTTGCTGGCGTTGACCGCGCAGAATCTACCGGCGGGTTCCACTTTCGATCCCTTGTCACAACAATTCCGCTGGACACCCGGCTACGACGCAGCGGGCACCTACGAGAACGTCACGTTCGCCGTTACCGACGGCGTCAACGAAATATCCACAAGCGTCGACATGTTGATCGCTCAGGGAAATCGCGCCCCCTACCTGGCCCAACCCGTGGCGCGGACGCTGCGGGAAGGCGAAACGATCCGGTTCACGTTGCGCGGCGGCGACGAGGACGGCGACGCCGTCACGTATTTCAGCGATGCATTGCCGGACGGTGCCCGGCTTGATCCGGGTTCCGGCCTGTTCGAATGGACCCCCAGATTCTACCAGGCTGGAAATAGTGACATTGTATTGTCAGTTACTGATGGTCGCGCGGACACGTCGGTGGTGACGACATTCCACGTGCTCAACGCCAACGCGCCACCTCGATTCGAGAGCCTGGAGAACTGGCTTGTCTATGAAGACCAGCCGGTTCTGTTCCAGGCCACCGCATTTGACCCCGATCATCCGGAATACTCGCCGCCACAGCGAGCGGCCGACGGCTCGTTGTTGTGGTTGGACGGCATTCCCGCGGGCCTGGCCTACAGCGTGGCGGGGCTTCCGGACGGTGCGGTGTTCGACGGCGACACCACGATCTTTGGCTGGTGGCCCGATTTTGCGGACGCCGGCCAGTACGACGTCGTGTTCACCGTCACCGATGATGGGAATGGCACGGGGATTCCGCTCACGAGCAGCGTCACCACGCACATCACCGTGCTCAACGCCAATCGGTCGCCGCAGATTCCGGCGCTGGCCAACGTGTCGGTCGCTGGCGGCACCGCCCTGTTGCTGCCCGTGACCGTCACCGACCCGGACGGCGACGCCGTGACACTGCAGGTGGCCAACGCGTTGCCAGGATACTCCTTGCCCGATTTCATCACCTTCACGGATCTGGGCCACGGCCAGGGACGTTTTGATTCGCGCCGGAACTCGCCGACCAAGGCGACTATGCCATCGTCTTGACGGCCACCGACGACGCGGGAGGGGGCAACTGGACAGAACGGCGGAGCGCGTCGCAGACGTTCGTCGTGTCCGTGGAAGCCGACAACGTGCCACCGCGTTTCGACTATGTTGGCAATGCCGTCGCGGTGATTGGCCAACCGCTTGCCTTGACGGTTCAAGCGCGCGACCTGGACGGCGAGAATCTGTCCTTTGCTTTGGCCGGCCTGCCGCCTGCGGCCACTCTGACGCCGGGTCCCGTGTACGGCACGGCAGTCCTCCGCTGGACTCCCACAGCCGCCGACGCGGGGAGCCACCTGGTGCGATTGGATGTGACGGACACCGGCAACGGCCACCCGGCGCTCGTAGCGAACGATTCCGTGCAGTTCACGCTGCTCGTGCGAAGCACCAACGCGGCGCCAGTGTTGACGCTCGTCGACCAGTCGGTGGCGGAAGGTCAGACACTGACGCTGGCCTTGGCGGCCGGCGATCAGGATGGCGACGCGCTCCGGTATGCCGCGCACAATCTGCCGCAGGGCGCAACGCTCGACCCGCAGCAGGGCCTTCTGCAGTGGACACCCCATCTGGCCCAGGCGGGCGACTATCCCAACGTGCAGTTCTCGGTCACCGATGGGCACTCGACCGATACCGCCAGCATCACGATCCACGTCACGAACACCAACCAGGCGCCGCGATTTGCCGCCACGTCGTCGCAGTCTGTGCACGAGAATTACGAACTGGAGTTCGTGATCGTGGCACAAGACAACGACCAGGACGCGGTCGTTTACTCCTCGCCGAACGGACTGCCGCTCGGCGCGGCATCTGGATGCCCGCACCGGACGCTTCCGTTGGACTCCCAAGTACGACCAGGCCGGTACCTATCCCGTGACGTTTGTCGCATCCGACGCCGGCGGCTTGACCGACACGATGGGCGTGGTGCTGCACGTCGTCAATGTCAATCGACCTCCCGTGCTGAGCGTCGGCAATCACAGCGTTCCGTTGGGAACGACATTGGAGTTCCTGCCGCAGGCCAGTGACCCGGACGCGGGCACGACGTTGGTGTTTGGCGCCACGAACTTGCCGGAGGGTGCCACACTCGACCCGCAAACAGGCCGTTTTGTGTGGACTCCGGGACCGGGCCAGGCAGGCGAGTACGGTGTGGCCATGCACGTGTCGGACGGCGAAACCACCGTTTCCACATCGATCGTCCTGGTGGCGGCCATCGCACCCGCGGTCCCCCGCGTGCAGATCGAACTGACTCCCAGTTTCCCGGCCATCCCGGGTCAGCGAGTGCTTGTGCACGCCAGTGCGGACAGCCTCGCCGACATTCAGCAACTTGCGCTGACGGTCAACGGCAACCCGGTCTCCCTGGACGCCTTGGGCCGCGCCACCGTGGTGGCGTCGGCGCCGGGCAAGCTCGTGCTGGAAGTGCGCGCCACGGACGTGGACGGGCTGGTGGGCACGGCGACCGCACTACTCAAGGTCCGTGATCCGCTCGATAAGACCGCTCCGGCCTTGTCGTTTGCAGCCGGAGAGGCGCCACTGCTCGTGACACAGCCGACGCCGCTCGTGGCGACCGTCGCCGATCAGAACCTGGACGAGTGGAAGCTGGAGATTGCACCGCTGGGCTCCGAACAATTCCGCACGCTGGCGACCGGCCAATCCGCGATCGACAACGCTCCGCTGATCGAACTGGATCCGAACGAGTTCGCAAACGGTTTTTATCAGCTGTTGTTGACGGCGCGTGACATCAGTGGCCGCGAGTCCCGGGCCACGGCAGCGGTCGAGGTCAACACGCCCGCGAAGACTACCGCGTACCGCAGGACGGAAACGGATCTGGTCTGGACCCTGGCGGGAGTCAGCTTTGCGTTGGCGCGCACGTACGACTCGTTGCGTCGTGAGACGAGTGCTGGAGCCGGCTACGGCTGGAGTCTCGACTTCCGCGACGTGGACTTGCAGACCAATGTGCCGGCCACGGGCCAGGAGCCGTTGGGTGTGTTCCGCGCATTGGGCGAAGGCACGCGACAGTATCTGACACTGCCCACGGGGCGCGCGTCGGTTTCAACTTCGTGCCCCAGCTCGCGCAGGTGGCGGGGGTGAGCTATTACCGGCCCGCCTGGGTCGCCGACGCCGGCATCGCTTGGCAGCTGTCGTCGGTCAACGCGCTGTTGGTCAAGTCGGGCACGCAGTATTTCGACGAAGCGACGGGGCAACCGTACCATCCGGCCAGCCCGTTCTTCTCGGGATCGGATTATACATTGACGAGCCCGGATGGCACGCAGTACCTGATAGACTCGCAACACGGAATTACGGAGCAGCGAGCGCCCGGGGGCGGACGGTTGTTCTATTCCGACAGCGGGGTGAGCACGCTGGGTGGTGAGACCATTCGGTTCGTGCAGGATGCGGCGGGTCGCCTGTCCCGCGTGATGGCGCCGGACGGCCGCACGCTGATCTACCAATACGACGCGATTGGCAACCTCATGTTGGTGCGTCACCTCACCACCGGCCAGTCGACTCAATACGGATACGAACAGCTCGACCCGCATCAGCTCACGCTGGCAGTGCGCAACAGTGGCGGCGAGGCGATTCTGTATGGTGGCGTGCCCGCCACGGTGCCGCTTGATGCGCATCTTGGCAACGTCGGATTGCTTGCCGGCGACGAGACGGCGGGCCAGTTGATCGCAGCCGGTGTCGAGCGGTACTCGTTCGGTTTGCAGCCGAGTGAGCTGGCATCGGTGACCACCGGTCAGGTACTCGTCCGCACCATTCTCACCTCACAACCCGGTGGTCCATCGCTGGACGTGCCAACGATTACCGGCTTGTCGACGGTATCGACATTTGCAGGTGGTGGGAGAGTGGAGGCCCTGTTTGCGGTCCCGCGCAGCGGGCTGCAGCAATTGCTGGTGCGGGGAAGCGACGCAATCGCCGCAGGCAACTACACGCTGCAGATCGCCGTGGCCGGCGACATCAACGCGGACGGACTCGTCGACGGACTCGACAGTGTGTTGCTGGATGCGGCTTTCGGCAGTGTTGTGGGCGATCCCGCATACAGCCTGGTCGCCGACCTCGACGGCAACGGCACGATCGCGGCCCCAGATCGACAGATCCTGATCGCGAATTTCGGCTTCACGGCCAACCGCGCTCCCATTCTGGTGACGCCCATCGACGACGTGCTGACACACGAGGGACTCCGCGTCGCGATCGATACCAGTAACATCGCCTCCGATCCGGACGGAGACGCAGTGTTCTATCGCATCACCGGTGTAACTCACGGTGAAGCAAGCCTCAGTGCGGACGGACAGTACGTGCTATTTAAACCGGAGGCAGGATACACAGGCAGCGCGGGCGTTACGCTCGTGGCCGACGATGGAGCCAATGTGTCGGCAGAGGCGACCATTCCCACGACGATCAGTGGCGCGTCGCTCGTGTCGCTCGACATCCGGAACCGCGTGCCCCGCCTGAACGTAGGTGGACGCGAAGACATGACGGTCGTCGGGAGTTTCACCGACCAGCAGAATGTCGAGCTGGATCCCTATTATGTCTCGTTCACTACTTCCGCACCGTCTGTATGTTCCGTCACGCCTGGCGGTCAACTGCTTGGTAATTCCGTGGGTACAGGCGTGTTGACCGTGTCGCGTGGCATGCTGCGGGCTGCCACGGCCGTGAGCGTGGGGCGACCCAGTGACGCCCAGGGACTCTACGTCTACACGATCGGCCTGGAGGTCTATCCGCAGTCGCTGGCCCTGCCGCTCATCGACGGCCAGCGCCAGTTGCTGGTGGGCCTGACGCCCGGCGAGACGAGTTTGTCATCGGCGGGTACAGGCACCATGTATGTCGTGAGTGACCCGGCGGTTGTTGCCGTCAGCACAGACGGACTGGTCACGTCGGTGGGGCTGGGTGCGGCAACGGTGACCGTATTGCACGGCGCGGCGGAAGTCGTGGTGCCGGTGCTTGTCTCGGAACCGCAGAGTGGCTTCGTCACGGTCGGTCCCGCGGGTGGAGTAGTACGGAGCGCCGATGGAGGCCTTCTGTCGATCGGCCCGGGTGCGCTGCTTCAGGACGTGGTGGTTTCCCTCGTCCCGCTTCCCCCCACGAACTTGCCCCTGGAGCTACCCAATTACATGTCGTTTGCTGCCGGTTTCACCCTGGAAGTTTCGGGGGTCACGTTGATCGAGCCGGCGCAGCTGGCTGTCCCGGTGCCGCCGGGAATCGCGGCGGGAACAACCGTGTACTTTTTGCGACACGACACGTGGGTGACGCCAGGTGGAGGCCAGGAATCCTGGTGGGTCTTCGTCGACGCCGGTGTTGTCGGATCCGACGGTTTGGCATGGTCGGCGTCACCGCCGTATCCGGGATTCCTTGCCGGTGGGGAATATCTGTGCGCCACGTACAGCTCAGCTGCCTCGGCAGTCAACCTGCTTGTGAACCCCACAGGTTATCTCGGTGCGCAGGACTTGCTCGCGTTCGTCCCCGGCACGACGACCGCGGTGACGCTGACAGCAGGCTCTGCCATTGTGCCACTGTTTGTCCCATTGCAGTCGGACATGCAGGTCTCAGTCTGGCAGTACGTGTCGTCGGGATCGCCGGTGGAGTACCGGGTCTTGGTGGATACGGGCCAGGGCGATGGCGAAGGCACCGAAGGGACCCGCACGGTGACAGTGAATGTGCCGCTGGTGGACCCGGATCGCACGCGTCCGATCATCAACACGATCACGTTGGTGGGTGACAGTAATCCGCTGAGCATCACCCTGGAGGGAGTCGGATACGAGCACGCCACGCACGTTGTATTCACATTCCGCGGTCGCGATATCCGGACACCACGTTCGCAGTTCATTGCACCCACCGGGAACTCAATCACGGTTCCCGTTCCAGAGAACATCATTCTCGGCTTGACCGACCTGACCGTCGTGACTCGTACAAGCAGCAGCGATCCGGCTCGCCTGATCTCGCCGGGCGGTCTTGGTTTCACGACGCTCGAGGAGGAGTTGGGTGTGGTGCTCTTGAGTGGAGACGGCGATGGGTTCTTCAAGCGAATTGCACTCTCTGGACGCGGCCTTGACGCTGTGGCCACACGAGACAACACTCGCGCCTACGTGGCCAAGTACGAGGGCACCGGCTATCCCTTGGCAGTAGTGGACGCGCTGACGCTCGAAGTGGCGGAAGAACTCTCCCTTCCGTCGAGTGTTGGACGACTCGTCGTCGACCCGTCCAACAACTATCTTTATGCTGCCGGCACCGGCGCATCCGTTTACGTCGTTGACATTCGCCCCGAGTCTCCAGGATACCACCGGGTCGTCCGGGAGATCACACTGCCGCGTGATCGGATAGTGAATGCTGGAATGGCCGTCAGCCCGGACGGACGCAGGTTGTTTGTTTCCACGTGCACGCGTCAGCGGCTCGACGGAAACATCGTCGTCATCAATATCGACCCGGGTGCCCCGGCGAGCGATCTGTGGCAGGTCATCGGCGACGTTCATCTGGAGCTGCGCGGATCGACGTGGCACCCGGGCGAAATCCAGCCCGTGGATGCGACGCGGCTTCTGGTCACCCCGCGGCCCCACACGTCGCTCAGCGAACCGTTCGTGTTCACGCTTACCGCTCCGGACGCCAATTGGGCGACATGCGCGATTGACTTCATCCGAACGGGGTTGGACCGAGTCGGGCCATCGGACGGAAGCCTGGACCCCAACATGATCGCCCGGGCGGTCGAGAATCTGTGGGACGTGGCGGTCCTGCCGGATCTCTCGTACGCATTCGTGTCGGACTTGGGCACGCAATTGCCGGAGGGCTATTACCGCGTCCAGCGCACTGCCAAGGTCGGTGTGATCAAGGACCCCTTCAACATCCACGGCTTGAAGCGCTTCATCGGCTCCACCGCTGGCATCCTCGGCGGCGCCGCGGCCGAACTGGCACTCTCGCCGGACGCCTCCCGGCTGTACGTCAACTACCGCGGCGAAAAGGAGGTCCGCGTGCTCGATGTCGACGAGATGACGACGATCGCCGATGGCATGACGCCGCAGCAGCGTATTGACACGCCGATCGACCAAGCGCCCGGAAACGCCGTCCTGGTCCAGCGCCTGGAGGCCGGTTCCGCCCAGCCGACCGGGCTGTCGCTCCAGACACCGCGCGCAACGCCGACGGTGGAGATCGCCGGCAATGCGGATCACTTGTACTGGCGTGACAACGAGCAATTTACGCTGAATGTGACCAACACGTCCGCGGCAACGGCAACGGATCGCAACGTCATGGTGCGGGTGGACATCGCCGGCGCACCCGAGCTGTTCCTGGTCGACGCGGCGGGGCAGCCGCTCGTGACATCGTACCAGCAAGCGTTGGCGCCGGGAGAGCGGTTCTCGTTGGAGATCCGCACGAAGGAGTTCCTGCCAGAACTCCAGACCTACCTTCAGGACACGCTGTACGGCGCACGCATTTACGTGACCGCCTGGGAGTCCACCGCGTCCCCGACCCTCGGCTCGCTGCTCCTGGGAGAGACCGTTTACGTCTACCGCTACGTGGACGCCCTGGATGCACATTGTCTGGACGGCGTCATCAACATGATGGCCGCACTGCAGGACGGCGCTGGCTCCGGAACGGTGCACCGCACCCGCCCGCTGAGCATCGTCGCTGGCGGAGAAGCAGTGCCCATCGTGACTGTCGACGATCCGACCCACTTCCAGTTTGTTGGCGGTTCGACTCCACACTTCGTGTTCGACCCAATGGCGACAGGCGATCTTTCCGCCACGTGCGGATCCGGCCTCCCGGCAGTGGAGCCGACATCGGGACGCTCACCCTGGAAGGAACCGGGGTGGCCCGGACGCGGATCAATGTGAATACGCAGGAGTTGGTGGACGTGCTCGAGTCGATCAGTGACGAGACGACATTCACGGGTCTGGTGAATGCGGGCCTCGTCAATCGCCTGCTGCTGACCGACGCCGAACGTACCCTGTGCCAGGATGCACTGGGAATCGCGGAAATGGTGAAGGCGCAGATCCGGGCGCGGGTCGAGACGCTCGTCGCGGGGATCGCCGTGGTCAACGAGGTGCCTGATCCCATTGCGGACAACACGATCCGCATCGACTGGAAGACGCTGGCGGCGCCGGACGGCAACGGCTTCTGGTACTTGGGGAACTCGGCCTCCGGCAATGGAATCGACGACGAGACACGAATCCGGGACATCTACCGCCTCCGCAGCACCCACAACGCCCCCCAGCTGGAGTTCCGGCTCGCCGAGGCACTGAACCGGGATCTGATCAGCCAGGTCGAGGTGTACGTCGACAATCACCTGGAGTATCCCAGAAGTGACACCGGCGTGCGGCAGAACACGAGTCCTCCGCTGAACCTTACCGCGGCCGAGTTCGCGAACGCGCTGGCGACCACAGCCGTCCACGAGGTGGCGCACACGCTCGGCCTCGTGCACACCGGCATGACGCAGCCGGTAAGTCCCGTGCTGGAGCGGCAGTTCATCTACGTGGAGGAAGCGGGGACCAGCCATTCGCACTTCAAACTCACGTTTGACGGTCAAACGACGGGGCTTATCTCCGCCACAGCCATGGTGGCGGACATACAGCTTGCCCTGCAGGGGCTTCCGAACCTAAGTCCCACCGCGGTCACCGTCGCGGACGGCGGCGGGCCCGACGCGTTCGAAGTGTCATTTGGCGGCGACCTGGAGGCGATCAATGTTCCCGCGCTGACCGTGCTGCCGACACTCCGCGCCAGCGTGACGACGCTTCGCCAGGGCACGTCGGCGGTGAATGAACAACAGCGCGTCACGCTGTCGGGCGGTTTTGACGAGGACCATTTCCGGCTTGCGTTCATGGGCGATATGTCCGTGGAGCTGCCACGTGACGCCACGCCGGGGCAAATCGTGCAGGCACTGGAGAACCTGCCGCAGATCGAGGCGGGCGACATCCTCGTGACCATGGAGGCGAACGAGTCCTTTGCGATCGAGTTCCGGGGTCTTCTGGGCCGGCAGGACGTCGACGAGCTTGCCGCCGTGGGCGGGCCTCGCATCTCGATCGACGCTACCGACGTGAACAACGGCGGATACGACGTGGATTACAAACACGAAACCACCGTCAACGGAGCTTCTGGCCGCGCCGACATCATGAACCAGGGGACGCTGGATGTCTTTGGGGACGAACGGTTCCAGGACAACTTGACGGTGCCCGCGCTGCAGATGGCCCTGAAGCTGGCCTGGACGTCGCAGGACGCCGGGAGAGCCCTGGATTACTTCCTGGACTACATCATCAACGGAGGGTTCGGCACCTGGAACGGCGTATACCCATTTGACTTCGGCATCGTCTCCGGCCTCACGGGACCGCAACTGATCGTTCAGGTCGACTCCCGCACACTCATGCACGACACACTCGCATTCGGAGAAGTACTGCTCGACGGGCCGCAGGGCTCCCAACAGGTTCGAACTCTCAACCTGGCCAACAAGGGAACCGAACCGGTGGTCGTCCATCGCGTCCAGCTCGTGGATCCCAGCGGGGGGTTCTCCTCCGACCTTGTCCCGAGTGACACCGTGATCCTGCCGGGCCAGGAACTGCCGGTCCGGATCACGTATGATCCGCTGGTGTCGGGCAGTTGCCAGGCGACGCTGTTACTGGAATCGAACGATCCGGGAGCATTCGCGGGTATTACGCTGACGGGCGTCGGGCTGAGCCCCGCCGGCGACGCCGCCGTGGACCCACCCCACTTCGTGTTTGACGCCTTGCGACTCCACGACCTGCCGGATTGGCAGCCACAGCGAGTCAGGATCCTCAACCAGGGCGCACAACCGCTGATCGTCCGCGACATTGTGGTCGGCGAAGGAAATGGCGAGTTCTTCCTGGGAGGCCTGCCGGCTGAGCTTGAGTTTCGATCGGCCGCTCGTGCTCGCACCGATGGAGTCCTTCAGCTTTGACGTGTTCTTCGACCCAGGTCAGGTTGGCTTGCGGCGAGGAAAAATTCACATCTTCACGGATGATCCGGACCAGTCGTTGACGACCGTGACCGTTGCCGGCACCGGCCTGGCGGATGGCCCTTCCGCAGCCGAACTGGGCCATGACTACGTGGCCGTGCGGTACTACGCCGGCTCGACCGCAATTGTGAAACGCTACGTCAGCGACGCGCACGGTCAATTCCCGCTGAGTGTGCCGGCGGGCCAATCGTACGAAGTCTTCGTGTTTGATCCCGCCAGCGGCCTGATTGCCCACAACTTTGGACAAGGCGGAGACTCAAACAGCCTGGTGAAGCCGTTCTTTATGGCCAGCTCCCAGTCTGACGGTGACGGTGACGGATTGCCGGACGACATCGAGTTCGCCGTCGGGTCGGCCAGTGACAACGTGGACACCAATGGCGACGGGATCGATGACTTCGAATCGCTAACGCAAGGAATCGATCCGGCCAAGCCGAACTATGCGGCTCTTGGGTCGAGCGGCCGGGCATCCACGGCGATGGGCATATACACTTCCACGGGAGAGGACGAACTGCCCGGTGGTCTACCTGCCGGCGGAGCGCTGATTCTTGTACCTGGTTCGAATCCCCCGTACCAGCCGCCCGTCAGCGACGGGGACGACGGCGACACGGGTCCGTTGCCCGTGGGTATCGTCAACGGCACGTTCGACATCAGTGACCCACAGAACTCGACGTTTGGCTGGAAAACGCGGGGCGGCGCAGACGTCCTGGAGGGCGCGGCAGTCATCGGCGAGGACTCGGCGTTTTTCAGCCGATTTTCGCAATCGTTTGTCGTGCCGGCCGGCGTCACATCTCTCCGCTTCGATATCCTCGATGTCCAACTCCACACCAACCCAGGCGATCCGCCCGATGTGTTCGAAGTGGCGCTGCTCGATCGGACCACCAAGGAACCATTGGTGTCAACGGCTCTCGACCTGACCCGCACCGATGCGCTGCTGAACATCCAGCCGCAGGCGCGCATCTACTACGGAGCGGAGACGAACGTGCCCGGTGTGGCCGGCTCGGGAGACATCGGTTCGTCCAATTTGCCCTGGACCGTTCAGGTCGATCTGCGGGGCGTGGAGCCCGGCACGGAGGCGACGTTGTTCTTCGACTTGCTCGGTTTCGGAGACCTCGGCAGCCGCATCGTGGTAGACAATCTGGTGCTGTCCAGCCAACCGCTGCCAACACTTGCCTTCCATCTGAATCCGGCCGACGATTCCGGACTGGTCGGGGACGACTTGACCAATGTCGTTCTGGTCCGCCTCGTTGGCATGACCGATCCGTTGTTGAGGGTCGACCTGGATCGCGATGGGGACGGGTTCGACGACGCAACGGTGCTGGCCGATGAAGCAGGCAGCTTTGCATTTAGCGACGTGGCGCTGGCCGCGGGCGAGCAGAACGTGCGTGTGCGGGCGAGCAATGAGTTTGGCGTTACGATGGTCAACCGCAACCTGCGGCTCGATACGCAGTCGCCAGGCGCCCAACTGGTTGCGCCGGTGCCGGGGTCGCTCGTCACACAAGATGTCGGTTACGTCGATCTGCGGTGGGTTGATGAGGGGCTCGCCGGACTCGATACCGCTTCGCTGGAGCAGCACGACGTCGTTGTCGCGGGTGTCACGGTAACCGGAGTGGAATCGTTGGGCGCCGACGTTTATCGCTACCGCTACACAGGCCAACTTCCCGACGGCGTGATTGTGGTCACCGCCGTTGCCGAGCAGGTCCGCGACCTGGCTGCGAATCGCAACGCCGAACACCAGGGCACTTTTGAATTCCGTCGTTCCACCGAAAACCAGCCTCCGCACGTCGACTTGAACGGCAGTGACGAGGGGATCCACTTCGCGGCCACGTTTGTCGAAGACGCGGATCCGGTCCACGTAGGGGCCGGTACGCTAACCGTCACCGACAGCGACCATTCGCTGCTTGTGTCCGCCACCGTCACGTTGCTCAATGGACTGGACGGCTCGGCCGAACTGCTGCAAGTCGACACGGTCGGCACGAGTATCACGGCCACCTACCAGTCGGCGACCGGAGTTCTGCAGTTGAGCGGCACGGACTCACTCTCGGCCTATCAGCAAGTCTTGCGCACGCTCGTGTACACCAACGGCTCCCAAGCCCCCAGTGCCGTACCGCGAAATGTGACGGTCGTGGTCAGCGACGGTTTGGCGACCAGCGCTGCGGCCCACTGCACGATCACCGTCGTGCCGGTGAACGACCTGCCGGTGCTGGATCTGAACGGCGAAGAACCGGGATCCGCGTTCGGTGTTGTGCTGACCGCGAGCGAAACGGTCGTCTCGGTGGTCGCCGCCGACGCGACCTGCACCGACGCCGACAGTCCCACACTCGCTTCGATCACGGCGCGTATTGTTGATCTGAGCGACGGTATCCACGAGGCGTTGCTGGCCGACGTTTCGGGGACAACGATCTCCGGCAGTTTCGACGCGTTGAGCGGGACCTTGACGCTCACGGGCGTGGACTCACTGGAGCACTATCAGCGCGTGCTACGAACGCTGCGATACCAGAACACGGCACCGGACCGGGCCTTGGTGCCGCGTTCGATTCGCTTCGTCGCCCATGACGGACTGGACGAAAGCGAGCCGGTGGTGGCCACCGTGGAGTTGGTGGGTGGCACAGCCGTCGTCTGGGGATACGTCTATGCCGATGTCAATAACAATGGCATCAAAGACCCGCCGGAATTAGGGCTGCCCAATGTGCCGGTCGCGCTCACCGGACCCGTCAACAGCGTTCACCTGACCAGGGAAGATGGATCTTTCTCGTTCGCTCAACTTCCGCCCGGCACGTATCACCTGGTGGAAACGCAGCCTGCGGCCTTCATGGATGGCATCGATACGATGGTCGACTCCTACAGTGGCTGGGTGGAGAACGACCATTTCCATGCCATGACGCTCGACGCCGGCGCGGCGGTACGCTGCGATTTCGGTGAACTGGGTCTGCACACATACTTGATCAGCAAGAAACTGTATCTGGCTTCCTCGCCCCCGGCGCTGGCCATGATCCAGGACTTGATGATCAGCGGCGACCAGTGGATCGGCTTTCGTGCCGACAAGAGTGGGGTCCTGCACGCGTCGCTCGAGGGAGCGAGCAGCGAACCCGTGCTGGAGTTGTACACCGGCGCCTTCATGCCGGTGGTCGTGGGCCCCGGGCTAAGCTCCCTCGTGGTGCCGATCGCACAGGACGAAACCTACATCCTGCACGCATCGCACGCCACGCCAACAGCCCTGAACGTCAACGTGACCGGTGGCAGTAGTATCGTGACGATACCCTGGTTGGACGTTAACTCCGATGCGTCCGTCACCCCGCTCGACGCGCTACTGGTGATCAATCGACTCAACAGCAGTGGCACCGGACCGGCCGGCACGCACGGTCACCTGGACGTGAATCGCGACGGAATCATTTCGCCGCTGGACGCGCTACTGGTCATCAATCGCTTGAATCGACCGGGAGACGGAGAAGGAGAATCCGTCGCCGCAAGCCAGCGCGTGCTGGCGGAACCGAGTCCGGTGGTGGATACGACTAACTCGCACGACCCAGTACGCTCTGGCGAACGAGAACTGAGCCAACCGGAAGATGTGGCCGGGCTGTGGCACGCGGACCCGGCCTGGGGATTGTTTCCCACAAGCCTGCCTCACGGGAGCGACGCACGCATCGATCGCCTGGTTGCTCGCCTCAAGCTCAGGTTGGGCGATCTCACCGCCGAAGACCTGGAAGACATCCTGGAGGACATCGCCGGCGACATCGAGTCTGCCTGGAATCGAAGGCACCCCTAAATAACATTGCGTGATCATGGGAACAATGTCGCTGCCATCTCGTTGACGGCTAAGGTCTTCAGGCCTGTGTAGCACGGCCTACTGGTTGGCCGTGCGCACCTCCCACTGCTTGCAAGCAAGCAGTGCCACACCCCATGCGCATGTTCCGATGATCACGCCATGTCATTTCGAGCGGTTTTCGCGCCGTTCGTAGACTGGAGGCTCTGCACAGGTAATGACATCGACACGTTGCTGCGGCAGGTTGCGGAACGTGCCGGTGAACGGAATGAAGTCCACTCTCCGTCCCGTTTGGGGGATTCACACGGCTTCAGGGCGGTTTTTCCGCGGTTATTGCAATTGCCTCAGCGGAAAACGACAATGAAGCGTCGATTGAGCCGCCGTCCACGAGAGGTTGCACCGCCATCCAACGTAGAGCAAACGTCTCGCTTGCTCAGGTCGCTGACGTAACTGGGGTGCTTTTCGGCGGTTCAGCACAAGCGGGACGCTTATGCTACGAAGAAAGTCGTACTGCTCGGCTGGCCGCTGGCAGTACCTGCCGGCTTGTCGCGGCGATGAGCCCGAAACCTGCCTAGGATCGTCGATTGCCCTGCCCTTGACGTCACCGCCACGTTGGCCTGCCAGCAACGTATTCTCATGAGTGCTGCTGCAGTACGAAGTGGGCGTCGAACCGAGGCCATATGAAGGTGGCCGACCATGAACCAGAGAGTCTTTCTGTCGGTCTTGTTGGCTTGGATCGCCTGTGTCCAACCCTGCGCACTGGGTGATGACGCGCCGGCAACGAGCGGTCCTGTCCGGGACTTCACCAACGATGTCATGCCGTTGATCAGTCGACTTGGCTGCAATCAGGCGTCCTGCCACGGATCGGTGCAAGGCAAGGGAGGCTTGTCGTTGTCGCTGTTCGGAGGTGCCGCGGCCGACGACTATGCGGCGCTGACGCGGCTACGCGCCGGACGGCGTGTGAATCTGGTGGAGCCGGAGAAGAGCTTGCTGTTGGCCAAGACGACGGCCGCGATTCCTCATGGTGGGGGACAGAAGGTACCGCTGGGCTCTGCCGACTACGACGTGCTGCGCACGTGGATTGCCCAGGGCGCTCCGTGGGGCGACGAGCACAGTCCACGCATCGTGAGCATTCGCACCGAGAGCGGCGAATACACACTCGCGCCGGGCAGTTCGCAGCCGATCGCGGTGACGGCTCTTTTCACCGACGGCACTCAGAAGGATGTATCCCGCGATACGCTGTTTCGGTCCAGCGACGACGTCGTCGCGAGCGTCGCGGAAGGCGGCCTCGTAAAAGCGGAGAGCACTGGTGAAGCGACGATCGTCGCCAGTTACCTGCGGCAGTTTGCTGTCGTGCGCGTCCTCATTCCTCAAACTCTCCCTTCCCCCTGGATCGACGTGCCGCCCAACAATCGGATCGATGAGCTGGTGTTCGCCCGACTCAAGAGACTGGGCATTCCGCCCGCCGATCTGTGTTCCGATCCGGAGTTCATACGGCGCGTCTACCTGGATGTCATCGGCACTTTGCCGCAGCCTGATGTGGTGCGAGCGTTTCTGGCAGACGCCGATCCACAAAAGCGCAGCAAGTTGATCGATCAGTTGTTGGTGCGCGACGAGTTCGCCGACTTCTGGTCACTTAAATGGGGCGACTTGTTGCGGATCAAGAGTGAGTATCCGGTCAACGTCTGGCCGAAAGCCGTGCAGGTTTATTATCGCTGGCTGCACGAGGCCTTGCGGCAGAACAAGCCTTACGACCAGTTCGTTCGCGAATTGCTGACGTCGGGGGGCAGCAACTTCCGCAGCCCGCCGGCGAATTTCTTCCGGGCCATGCCCGGCCGCACCCCGCAGGCGTTTGCGGAGACCACGGCGCTGGTCTTCATGGGAGCTCGCTTCAACTGTGTACGGTGCCACGCTCATCCATCGGAAACGTGGACGCTCGACGATGACTTGGGAATGGCCGCCTATTTTGCCAAGGTGGCTCTGAAGGCGACTCAGGAGTGGAAAGAAGAGATTGTCTACTTCAATGCCGATGGCGCCGTCTGGCATCCGCGCACCAAACAGCTCGTCAAGCCCAAGGTGCTGGGTGGGGCGCCCCTGGATTTGGGACCGGAAGAGGATCCACGCACCCAGTTTGCGGACTGGCTGACGTCGCCGCAGAATCCCTGGTTCGCCAAGAACGCCGTCAATCGTGTCTGGACCTGGTTACTGGGCCGGGGCATCGTCCACCCTGCAGACGACTTTCGGTCGACGAATCCGCCGGAGAATCCGGAACTGTTGGAGTATTTGAGCCAGGAATTGGTCAGCCACCAGTATGACCTGCAGCACATTTATCGACTGATCCTCAATTCACGCACCTACCAGTTGTCGTCGACGCACCAGCCACTCAACGAGTGGGACACCGCGCACTTCTCGCACTACCCTCTCAAGCGGCTCGGCGCCGAACAACTGCTGGACGCGATTGACCAGGTGTCCGGCAGCACGGAGCCATTTACCAGTTGGATCCCGGTGCCGTCGTTGCGGTTGCCAACCGGCTATCGCGCCACGCAGCTGCCTGACAGCGATATCGATTGCACGTTCCTGGATGTATTCGGTCGGCCGTCTCGGGATACTCCGTACGAGGGCGATCGAAACTCGGATGCCACCGCGCGGCAGGCGATGTACTTCATCAGTTCCGATCAGTTGCAGTGGAAGATCGCCGGCGGCCAACGGATTCGTCAATGGCTGGAGGCCCAGAAGGCGGATCCCGAGATCATCGACGAGATTTACCTGGCGGCGCTCACGCGTCTGCCCACAGATCAAGAGCGGCAGAAAGCCACCGAGTATTTGACGGCGCACCAAGCCGCACGTGCTGAGGCCTTGCAGGATCTGATGTGGACGGTTCTGAGTACCAAAGAGTTCATCGTGAATCACTGACACGTTTTCCTGGCGGCCGTCCACGACGTCGAGCCGGCGGCGGTTCGTGCGACGCGAGGTGGAACGACCTATCACGCGGGAGGCTCGAAACATGCTGGACATTCAAGGTCGAAGGGTCTTATGCCATGGCGAGGGACCGTCTCGCCGTGATTTTTTGCGCGTGGGGGCCGCCGGTCTGCTCGGGCTCAGCCTGATCGACTGGTTGCGCATGCAGGCCAGCGGACAGGTGCAGCCGGCCAAGGCCAGGTCGGTCATTCAGATCTGGCAGGGTGGAGGACCCTCGCATCTGGATACGTTTGATCCCAAGCCCGAGGCGGGACAGGACTACTGTGGCCCTCTCAAGACGCCACTGGAGACGAATGTCCCGGGCATTCGCATCGGTGAGCTGATGCCGATGATGGCCAAGCAGGCCGATAAGTACTGTCTCATCCGCAGTTTCACGCACCCTGATTTCGGGCACGAAACGGCGACCTACTCGGTCACCACCGGCACCGTGCCGACACCCGACCTGGTCTATCCATCGATGGGCTCGGTGGTGGCCTTGAAGAAGGGTTACGAAGCGGGCTACCAGGGAAGCCTGCCCCCCTATATCACGCTGACGAATCCGCTGGGCAGGTTTTCCGATTCGGGATTCTTGGGGAACAAGTACAAGACCTTTGCGACGTATGGCGATCCCAACAACGCTGATTTCCGCGTGCAAGGCATGATGTCGCCCAGCGGCGTGACCGACCAGCGGGTGCAGGAGCGCCGCAGCTTGCTGCAGTCGGTGGACGACTTCGCCAGTCGTGTGGAGAAGGAAGGGTTACTGCGTGACATGGGGTCGTTCCAGGAGAAAGCGTATGGCGTCATCCTGGGCGAAGCGAAGAAAGCGTTTGACATGTCGCAGGAACCCAACGAACTGCGCGATCGCTATGGTCGCAATGCGTTCGGGCAATCGTGCTTGCTTGCTCGCCGACTGGTCGAGAACGGCGTTCCGTTCATCACGATCAACATGCCGGGTTGGGACACGCACACCGATAACTTCAACGCCATGAAGAGCCTGGCCGACACGCTCGACAAGGGTTTTGCCACGTTGCTGGAGGATTTGGCGCAGCGCGGATTGCTCGAGAGCACCATCATCGTGTGCTACGGCGAATTCGGTCGCACCCCCAAGGTCGACTGGGCACCACCCTGGAACGGCGGCCGGCATCACTACCCGCTGGTTTACACGTGCGTGTTAGCCGGCGGCGGTTTCCGCGGTGGAGTGGCGTTGGGGAGCAGCGATGCGAAAGGCGAGACCGTCAAGGACCGCCCGGTCTATCCGTGGGATTTGTCGGCCAGCATCTATCGATTACTGGGGATCGACCCCACGGAGCGGTTACCGCATCCACAGGGCTGCATCGCGTACGTCTCGCCGCCGGCCACCGGCTCCATGCCGTCCGGCGGCATGTTGACGGAGATCATGTCATGAACTTCGCCCGAACAACGAGCGCGCGAACGTGTGGCGCGATGATCCTCCTGGCCACGCTCCTCGCCAGCTCTGGGGCAGCGCAGGCGCCGGAGTCGGCACCCGGCCCGCCAACGGTCGCCGTGCCGGTCCTATCCGCCGTTCCCACTGCCGAGCCGCCCAAGACGCTGGACTGCGTCGTTCCCTGTGGTCCGACGGCGCCCGTGTCGGCCGTGGCGTGGAGCCCCGATGGGCATCTCCTGGCGGCCGGCGGATATCAGGAGGTGCTGATCTGGGACGTCACCAACGGCGCACTGCTCAAGCGGCTTGGTACCGGACAGTTGGCCGATACGATCGCCGCGGTGGTCTTCAGCGCCGATGGCAGTCTGCTGGCGGTGGCGGAAGGAGTGCCTTACGGCGCAGGGGCTGTGAAGCTGCTGGATGTCGCATCGGGCGGAGTCGTGGCCGCCTTCGTCGAACCGCAGGATGCGACACTCTGCCTGGCGTTGAGCCCCGACGGCAAATGGCTCGCGGGCGCAGGAGTGGACGGTGTGGTACGCGTGTGGAGCATGGACGAAAAGAAACTCGCGAAAGAAATGCGGGGGCATCTGGGCTGGGTGCGCAGCGTGGCGTTCAGCCCCGACGGAAAATTCCTGGCCAGCGCAGGACATGACCGTGCCGCACTGGTGTGGGAAGTCGGATCGTGGAACCGCCTGTCGGAACTGCGGGAGAACGACCCCTTGCTGGGTGTGGCATTCAGCCCGGACGCACAGTTCCTGGTGCTGGCCGTCGCCGGAGCCAACGACAAGGTCCTGCGTGTGAAACGCCGCGACAACGGTCAGCTGGTGCGCGACGTGAACCTGATCCAGACGGTGCCGCTGGATGTCGTGTGGAACGCGTCATCCAACCGGGTCTGCGTGCCCTGCAGCGACAAGACCGCCAAGGTTTACGACGGCGGCAGCTGGGGACAGGTGGTCAACTGTGCCGGAGAAACCAATTGGGTCTATTGGCTCATCGGGATCATGACCGGCCGACAATCGGTCGTCGCCAATAATGCCGGACATGGCGATTGGGTTTACCGCGTGGCGGTTTCCGCGGATGGAACAAAACTGGCCACAGCGGGTGCCGACGGAAAGGTCAAGCTGTGGTCATCGGCGGATGGACGCCTGTTGGCCACTCTGGTGCAGCTCGCACCGCGCAGTGATCAGTGGGTCGTCATGACGTCCGCCGGATACCTGGCCACATCGTCGCCGACGGCGATCCAATGGCGCGTCACCGGATTTTCCATGACGCCCGACCAGATCAGTGCGCTGTTGCAGAATGCAGAACTTGTGAAGCAAGTTCTTGCCGGCGGTGCCGTACCCCCACCCATGATGAATTAGCACCTTTGTGTCCGGAGTCGGCCGCATGTCGCCCTATCGAAGACCGAACTGGAGTTCTCTTGACCTCTCCGTCCGGAGGTCTATGGTCGGCATGCGAAGGCGTGCCTCGAGTCCCTGTCGTGACCGTGATGCAAAGGACCGGCGACCGTGGCACCGTCTCGCGGGTTGGATCGCATTGGCCGTGTGGACGTGTTGTGTGACCGCGGCGCCGGCACAACCGCCTCAGCCGTTGATGAGTGCCGTGTTTCCGGCGGGCGGACAGCGCGGGACGACGCAGGCGGCGACGGTCATGGGCACCAACCTGCAAGGCGCAGTGGGCGTACACATCAGTGGTGCCGGCGTGACCGGCACGGTAGTCGCGGCCGACAAGCCGGACACGATTCAGGTGTCCATCACGGTCGCTCCCGACGCGCCGCTGGGTGAACGCGATATCCGTGTGCTGACTCCCGGCGGTTGTTCGAATCGCTATCGCTTCCGGGTCGGGGAATTGCCCGAAATCAACGAAGTCGAACCGAACACCGAGAAAGCCCAAGCACAGTCTCTGGCGTCGTTGCCCGTGCTCGTCAACGGCCAGTTGCTGGAGCCGGATATCGACTACTTTCGGTTCTCGGCCGTAGCCGGGCAGACCATCGTCTGTGCCTTGGAAGGTCGCTCGCTGCTGCCCTATATTCCCGACGCCGTGCCAGGTTGGATGGATGCCTGCTTGATACTGTACGGTCCCGAGGGAAAACCGTTGACGACCGTCGACGACTACCATCTTGGTCCGGATCCCGTGTTGATCTGCACGATTCCCGCCGACGGTGAGTACGTGTTGGAGGTCCGAGATGTTGTCTACCGTGGGCGTTGGACATTCGTGTATCGTCTGAGCGTGGGGGCCTTGCCCTACGTGCACTCGTGTTATCCGTTGGGTGGACAGCGTAACACAACGGTGCCGCTCGAATTGCGCGGCGTGAATCTGCCCGTAAACAGCCTCAAACTGGCGATTCCTGCGGACAGTCCACAACTGCGGAAGGTGGGACTGACCGAACAGAGTCCAAGTTCGAATTGTCTGCCGTTTTCTGTAGGCGACGTACCCGAAGTCGCGGAGACCGAACCCAATGACGGCCAGGCCCCGGGACAGCGAGTATCGGTGCCGGTGACGATCAACGGACGCATTCAGCAACCGACGGACAACGATTACTTTGTGTTTGCCGCCACGGCCGGCCAGACATTGGCATTGGAAGTCCAGGCTCGTCGGCTCGGATCTCCGGTCGATTCCATGCTGTACTTGTACAACGCGCAGGGCGTGGAATTGAATCGCAACGACGAATGGGTGGATCCGGCAGAGGCGCTGCTGACGCACCACGCCGACTCGCGCATCGTGTACACATTTCCCGCGGACGGAGAATACGCGGTTCGGATCAAGGACATCCAGCGCCACGGTGGCGACGAGTTTGCCTATCGACTTCAGATCGTGCCGCCGCGTCCCGACTTCGCGTTGCTGATCACTCCCGACAACCCGCGGGTCAGCAAGGGGGATACGGTGTTCGTCACCGTGCGGGCGGTACGCAAGGACGGATTCGCCGGCGAAATCGCGCTCACCGCGCCGAATCTGCCTGCCGGCTTTCTGGCCAACAATGTCCTGATTCCCGCCGGACAGGACCAGGTGCGGCTGGCGCTCAGCGCACCGCCGGACGCCGTCGCCGGCGTGGTCACTCCGACCGTTGTGGGTACCGCGGATATAGGAGGCACGGCGACAGTCCGCCTGGCACAAGCTGTGGAGAACGTCACACAAGCCTTCAGCCTGCCGCACACCGTCCCGACCCAGGAACTGGCGGTCGCGGTCATCGATCCTGTCCTGCTGACCCTTTCGACGAGTATCGCACCGACCGCGGTGCAGGACGTCAAACCGGGAACGAGCCTGGGTGTCGTCGTGAGAGCGACCCGACACGGCGGGTCTGCGGGACCGGTGACCCTGTCTCTCGACAGCGCTCCGCCGTGGCTGGCGCTGCAGCCCGCACCGGCCGATATTCCGCCGGACCAGAGTGAGCTCGCAGTCACGCTCGCCGTGGCCGCTGACGCGCCGGTTGGCCCGCTGCACAACATCTTCATTACGGGAACGCTCAATACGGGACAGGCCACCGCAACCCGCTTTGCCCCAGCCGTGCCGATCCGCATCGTGGCGTCCCCCTAGCGCCGCGCCCGTCGCTCGACGCCACGCGGATCGCAGGCCCCCGCGGCGTACCGTGACCACGTCTTGGAAGGCCCACTCGGACGATGGGTGGAGAGACGGCCCAACGATGCTCCGCCGTTTTCCGTGACGAATTTTGGCGGTTCGGCGCTCCATTTCCGACTCTGCACCGTAGCAACAAAGTTTTGGGACACCCAATCGGTCGGAGGGCGCACCACCATGTCTCCTGTCCAATTGCCTCATCCGGTATCTCTTCGGACGCGTCGTCTGGTGGTCATCGCTTGCCTGGCGATTCAGACAGCCGTGTTCCTCCCGAGCCAGTCACGATCGGCCGATCCTGCCGGGCGGCGCGATTCCGAGTCGCCGTCCGCGGCCCGGAGTCGCAAGAAGCCGCGGCCCATGCCGAATCCGTTTGTGGTGCTGGGCTACAACGACCTTGGGATGCACTGCATGAATCAGGACTTTTCGCAATTGTGCATTCTTCCTCCCTTCAACAACCTGCACGCGCAGGTGATCGACCGGCGTGGCGAAGAACCAAGAATTGTCGGAAATGCCTCGAGCGGCGTGTCGGTGTTGTATTCGATCCCGGGAAACACCCTGTCCACGACCAAGACCAATTTCTGGAATTACGCCCCTCGATTGTTCGGTGTACAACTGCCACCCAACATCGGCCTGACGGGCAATGGGCTGGCGGGCGTCATGCGTCCGACCGGCAGTAATGATTGGGCAGCCACCGGCATTCCGATCACGCCCTTCGATGACAGGATGCAATTGAATCCCTATCCGCTGTCCAAGATCGACGTGGTAGTCAATCGCCAGAAGGTGGCGACAACGTCCGCCGTGGTTCCCGTTTCCTGGGAGATCAGCTGCAACTTGTGCCATGCGCGCTCCGGCGGCAGCGTCGACCAAGATATCCTCGCAGATCACGATCGCAAACATGGGACGAACCTGCAGAATGCCAAACCGGTATTGTGTGGCCGCTGCCATGCGGATCCCGCGTTGGGAACACCGGGCATCGCGGGCGTGAAATCGCTCTCGCATGCCATGCACGGTTCGCACGCCGGGCGCATGAAGCCGGTGGAATCTTTGGGAAACACGTGCTATGCGTGCCATCCCGGGTTCCAGACCAGTTGCCAGCGTGACATCCACTTTGCCAAGGGCATCCAATGCACGGCCTGCCATGGCGACATGGCCGCCGTCGCCAATCCAGCTCGACGTCCGTGGCTGGACGAACCGACCTGCCAGAGTTGTCACCAGCGGCGTCGGCCAGACTTCCAGTTTGAAGAGCCGGGCAAGCTGTTCAAGGAGTCGCGCGGGCACCACGGCGTGCACTGTGCGGCCTGTCATGGCAGCCCGCACGCAATCACACCCACGGTCACCGCCGCAGACAACGTGCAAGCCATTCAGCACCAGGGATTTCCGGGTGTCATTCAGAAGTGCACCGTCTGTCATCGCCAACAACCGGATGACCATTTCGACCACCGCCTGGACGATGACGGAGATGAGGGCAGAGACGACTGAGTGTCTTTGGATCGTTAAGCAGGGACTCGCAGAACTCCAAAGTGAGGGATGTTTCTCGGAAGCTGTCTTACCTTCCAGGATCCGCAGGCTGTCGGCGTTACACCGCCTGACTGCAGGAGTCCCCGCCGCCGGCGGTAGCATCGATGAGCATGCCTTACGTACAATGAGCCGTGTGCGGCGGCGTTTCCTGGCGGTTCCGCCGACGCTTTGCCACTTATCATCACGTCGGAGGAAGCGGACCACGCGGTGTCAGAGCCACCCAAGCCAACCACAGACGTGGACTCGACATCGGAACCGACTGATTGCACCCTGTTGAGTCGGTTTCGCAATGGCGAGGATGATGCAGCCACGGCCATCTATCTGCGTTATGCCAAGCGGCTGCAGCTGCTGGCACGCGCGCAGTCGGGAAAGGACCTGGCCGTGCGGGTCGACCCGGAAGATGTCGTGCAATCCGTGTTTCGCACTTTCTTCCGGCGCACCTCGGAAGGTCATTACAGCATCCCGGACGGCGAAGAGCTGTGGAAGCTATTCCTGGTCATTGCTCTGAACAAGGTACGGGAATTGGGGGAGTATCACCGAGCCGCCAAACGCGATGTGGGCCAAACGACGGCGTTGGACAATGTCGAGGACTACGTGGTGGGCCAGCAGCAATTGAACGAACAGGCGTTTGGAGTGCTGCGCATGACGATCGATGAAGTGCTGGCCGAGTTGCCCGAAACTCAGCGTCGGATGGTCGTGATGCGGATCGAAGGGCATGGCATCGAGCAGATTGCGGAGACAATCCATCGCGCCAAGCGGTCAGTAGAACGAGGGCTGCAGAACTTTCGCAGCCGGCTCAGTAAGGCACTTGGCGAAGGCGAGGGAACGGCATGAATTTCCGGAACGATCTCGCTCAACATCTCGACGACTATGTGGAGGCCTACGAAGCTGCCCGGGCCATTGGCCGGTCCCGGTCGCTGGCGGAGTTTCTGCCTCCGATCGGCCATCCCGAGCGAACCGAAACCCTGATTGAACTGGTGCGTGTGGAACTCGAGTACAGCTGGCAGGCGGGAAACGGCACACGGGTGGAGCAGTATCAGCAGATGTTCCCCAGCGAGTTAAGCGGCGGTGTGGGCTTGCAGCAGGTGGCATTCGAGGAATACCGGTTGCGGCGACTGGCAGGTGAGCATGTCGCGAAGCAGGAATACTGCGAGCGCTTGTCGATCTCTACGGAGGACTGGCCGGAAGTCCCGGTGGGTCCCGCGGCTCCGGCGGATGCGCCGTACGCTTTCGACGATTCGAGCCTGCGCGAGTTGTCGCGTGTCCATCCTGCCTTAGCCAATCGCCTGGCAGCAGCCACGCGGCAGATGCCGGACATCGGGGAGCATTTCGAGAGCTTCGACCTGGTTGGCGAACTGGGTCGCGGAGCATTCGGGCGCGTCTTCCTGCGCGGCAGAATGATTTGGCGCGGCGATTCGTCGCCTTGAAGATTACTCCTCAGATATCGCAAGAGCCGCACCAGTTGGCACAGTTGCAGCACACGAACATCGTGCCTGTCTATTCGGTCCACCGGCAAGGGTCGTTACAGGCCATTTGCATGCCGTTCCTGGGCCCCACAACGCTGGCGGATGTGCTCAGAACATTCGAGCTGTCACGTTCGCTGCCGGTTTCCGGCCGAGCGATTGTCAGCACGCTGGCCGCGCGCCCCGCCACCACGATACGCGCGACGACGATGGATTGCGTGGGAACTCCCACAGGGTGCGAAGACCCTGTTCCCGAGAGTGTCACGCGAACCGGAGAGGCCATCCGGCGGATCGGCAACATGAGCTATCTGCACGCCGCCGTCTGGATCATGACGCGGGTCGCCGATGGCATGGCTTGTGCGCACGAGCATGGAATCGTGCATCGCGATCTCAAGCCTGCCAATATTCTGCTCACCGATGACGGCGAGCCGTTGATCCTCGACTTCAATCTGGCCACGGGCCGGTCGGAAACGGAAACGGCCGTGGCCTTGATCGGCGGAACACTTCCCTATATGGCGTCGGAGCACCTGGTCGCTCTGCGTTCCGGCGGCACGGTGGGACCTGCCAGCGATGTCTATTCGCTGGGAGTGATCCTGTTCCAAATGCTGACAGGACGTCTGCCCTATCCGCTTCACCACGGTCTGTGCGACGACATTGTTCCGCACATGATCGCCGACCGTCGCCAATCGGCTCAGGGGATTCGCAGTCTCAACCCCTCGGTGTCCCCAGGACTGGCGGCCATCGTCGACCGCTGCCTGGCCGTGGAGCCGTCGGATCGCTATCCGACGGCCCGCGGTCTGCAGGAAGATCTGCAGCGGCATCTCGACCACCAGCCACTGGTTCATGCCCCGGACCGTTCGGTTCTGGAGCGAATTCAGAAATGGGGCCGCCGCCACCCGCGGCTCGCTTCTGCTTCCTCCGTGGCCGTGGCAAGCGCCCTCATCATCGTGATGTTGGCAACTGCGGTCTGGACTCGCAGCGCGCGTCTGGCCGCCAACCAGGCCCACGAATCACTGCGCGTACTCGCGAGTGACTTGGATGCGGCCAGCGCCGTGCTCAATTCGCCCTTTGTCAACAACCGGGAACTCGCAGCGGCCGTGAACGCCGCTTCCGCCGCGACCGAACGGCTTGGTATTTCCGATCAGTCTGGCCTGGAAGGCCAACCCGACTATGATCGATTGGGCGCTGCGGATCGGCGGCAGATGCGAAGTCAGGCTGTTGAACTGCTGTACCTGCTCAGCCGGCGGAAAAGCACAGCAAGCGGTCCGTTCGCCGGTCCAGCAAGAACGGAAGCAACTCCTGGACCAGGCACTCCAGGACAACGCTCTGGCCGGTCGGACGGTCGGCGATCGCCCGACCCCACCGGCAATCACACTGCAGCGCACACGCCTGCTGGAAGCCGCTCATCGCGACGACGAAGCGGAACAGTTGCGGCAGCAAATTGTCGCCGCATCGCCGGCTGAGACGGATCGTCGGACGCTGGCATTTGAATGGGCCCAGCAGAACCGGCACGCAGAGGCGGCTGAACTGCTGGAACAGCTGATCGTCACTTCGCCGCACGATCACACGCTGCGGTTTTGCCTGGGCAACTGCTACTTGAGCAGCCAACAGTACGACAAAGCGGAAGAGAGTTTCACGGCGGCCGTAGCCCTCCAACCTGCCTTTACGTTGGGCTATGAACATCGCGGGTTCGCCCGGCTATGTGCCAAGGACTATGCGGCCGCCCGCCGTGATTGGGACATCGTGCTCGGGCGGCTGCCCGACTGTACCTCGGCGCTGATCAACCGGGCAATCACTTGCCAGTCCCTCGGTGAACTGCAGCCAGCCGTTCGCGATTTGACCCAGGCGCTCGAATCGGGATGCACGGAAACCCGCGTGTACTTCTTGAGAGCTCGCATTCGCCAGCAGTTGGGGGACACGGCGGGGGCCGCGGACGACTTGCGCGAAGGCCTGCGTCGCACGCCCCAAGATGAACTCAGCTGGGTCGCGCGCGGTGTAGCGCGCCTGGACGATCAGCCGCACGAAGCACTTGCCGACTTTCGCCAGGCACTCGAGCTCAACCCGCGGTCCGCACCGGCATTGCAGAATGTGGCGCACGTGCTCTCGGAACGGCTGAATGACACTCCGGAAGCGATCAGAGCCTTGGACCAATTGGTGGCGGTGGAACCACGCAATGCCCGGGCCGTGGCGGTGCGCGGCGTGTTGCTGGCCCGCCAGGGAAACCGCGACGCGGCCTTGCAGGACGCCCACTCCGCAGTCCAGGTAGACGCGGATCCGCTTATCACTTACCAGGCGGCGTGCATCCATGCCTTGGTGTCCAAAGAACATGAAGATGATCGACGGCAAGCTGTCGATCTGATTGCCCAAGCCCTGGCTACCGATCCCGGGCTTGTCGAAATCGCGCCTCAGGACCAGGACCTGGCCCTGCTTCGAGACGACGAAACCGTGCGTGCGATACTGTCCGCTGCGCGGGCCCTGCGCCAGCGGTGCCGAAACCGTGAATCCTTGCACGCAGTCACGTTCTGGTCGTCGGCTGGTCCTTATGGGTGGATCGACTTCGTGCCCGCGCACGAACGGTGAGTATGGTGTTCGGCAGTGGCCACGCTGGCAGCATCGCTGCGAACTGCATCGTGGCAGCGATTTCGCGAAATTGACTTGCCGTCGATGTGCTCGGTATCCTAGAATATCCGCCATGCGGGGTCAAAGTTGCGGGCTCCAGGTGCGCAGCGTTGGCAGTACAGACGCGATCGGCTGGGTCGGGTTGTGACCTGCGCCGGTCTAATTCGTCCTTTCCATGTATCCGCGTCGTCGTCTCGTCTTTTTGCGGTTGTGTTGCGACCAATTCGGCGGGCGATCGAACAGGACTGTTCCCCTCGTTGGAATTCCTGGCCATCGGATCGCCAGCTTCCTCGGCCGCGGGGCTCGGAAATAATTCCGATTCCTTGGCGGTGGCTCTCCGACGAATCGACTACTCACCGTTAGACGTGCTGTGATTTCGTCCTGTATCAAGTGTTCGTCGAGGAACTCCCATGTCCCGTCACCTCCGGAACGACGCACCTCGCAGACGCGCCGGTCGGCAGCGTACCAATGCGGATGGTCGCCGCCGCGGTCGCTCTCTGGCTGTGGAATCGCTCGAGTCGCGCATGATGTTGTACGGCGCAGCAATGGCCGGGATGGGCGTCCCGGACCTGACGATCAGTTTTGCGCCGGATGGCACCAGCGTCGCCGGTCAGACGAGCGCTGTTTGCCGACCCTGAACTGCAGCAGATCCCTCATTGGCAGGACACGATCGTGCGGGCGTTTCAGACCTGGGCTCAATATACGGGGACGAACATCAAGGTCGTGTCGGACCGCGGCTTACCGTTTGGCACGTCCGGCGCAACTTACTCCGATCCGCGCTTTGGAGACGTACGCGTCGCCGCCGTCCCCTTGTCGTCCGACGTGATCGCCATGGCGGTCCCTCAGGGCGAAGTTGTGTCGGGAACGTGGGCCGGCGACTTGCTCTTCAACCTGGACGCGCCCATAGCGCGTGCCGAGGACTTGTTCTCCGTGGCACTCCACGAAGCTGGGCATGTCTTTGGGCTCGGCCACAGTAACGACCCTGCCTCGCCGATGTTCTTTCATGGAGTTTCACAGGCGGTGACCCCGACGGCGCTGGACATCCAGGCACTGCGCGCCGCATCGGGCCTGGCGACAATTCATGAGTCGGCCGACAACCGAGATCACCATGAAGATGGTGAAGGCGAGGACGAAGGTGAGGGTGAAGGTGAAGGTGAAGGTGAAGACCATGAGCTTGCGGAATCCTCAGGTCTCCGCAACCAACCGTTCGTTCGTGAAGCACGACTCGTGGCACCTGTTTCGCCCCGGTCCACTCGATACGCGACCGCCGGCGTACTTCGGTCGAACGCAGATGTCAACTATGCGCGGATCGCCCCCAGTGGTGCCGACAATGAAGATCTCGATGTGTTGACCGTCACGGTTCGGACGACGGATGCCGGATCGTTCATTCCGGAAGTGGAGGTGTTGTCGAGTGCAGGTCAGGTCTTGAAAGCGGACGTGCTGGCCAATGGCAACGGGACGCTGGTCCTTCAAGTAAACGACGCGGATCCCCGCGAGTCGTACGTCGTGCGAGTGAGTTCGGCAGATCAGGCGAGTGGATTCCACTTTGGGCGTTACGCATTAGAGACTCAATTCACGCGTCGAGAGTCCAAGCTGGACGAGTTGGTTGCGGACACGTTAACGAATGAGAGCCCGAGCCTGGCTCGCGGTCTCCACGTGAGTGAGACGACGCTGGCGCACTTCGCCCTGACGGTGGTGGGTGTCGCCGGCGTTCCCACGGCAACGGTCTGGGCCGTGTTGTACGACGCGGCTGGAAACGTCGTCCAACACATCGCGGCCCATCCCGGCGATACGCGTTCCTCCAGTGCCGTCCTGTTGGCACCGGGCGATTATCGCGTGGAGTTTCATGCCGCGGATCCGTCTGGCCAGAATCTGCCCGCGTTGGCTTTCGATTTCCGTGGCAAACCGATCTCGTTGCCGATTGGGCCCGGGATTTCAGATCCGACACTGTCACCCGTGCTGCCGGTGACCGGCAATCCGCAGCTGCCGAAAGTCAGCCGTCCGCCCGATCTGATCGTGACCGCTCCGGTCATTTTCCCCACGCCAGGGGCTATCAAAGTCCCTGCGCAACCCATTGTGGTGCGTCCTCCTTCGCTCGATCCGAGCCGGTGGTACTGGGATACGGTGGTCATTGTGACTCCGCGATAGACGAGTTCTCGCAGCCTTCCGTGGAGTTCCGCAGGTCGGACGTCTCCCACGGTACCCCGCACGCGGCACGGCCGACAGGACCGCTGTGACCGCTACAGGCTGTATTGCCATTCATTCTCCCTCGCCGCGCCATGTCGACCTCGTGTGCGTGCGGTCTGGCAGGAAATGCGCGAACCGGAAGCGACTTGTCGACACCGATTCGACGGATGCTGTAGACTTCTCGGGGACGAACACACGGGGCTCCATTTTTGGGCGAGTGACGATGTCGGAGCCGGTGACGACACTTTTCGAGAACCTGGGCATTTCCTTGTCGTTGGGCGTGTTGGTTGGTCTGCAGCGCGAGCGCTCGGAACCGGTCATTGCAGGACTGCGCACGTTTCCCTTGATCACCTTGCTGGGCACCATGGCGGGGGCTCTTGACCAGTCGCGAGGAGCACCCGGCTGGATCATGGCGGCGGGCTTCCTGGCCATTGTCACGGTTGTATCGGTGACGAACATCCATCGGCTGCGGCAGGATGCGGCCGATTTCGGGACTACCACGGAAGTCGCGATCCTTTTGATGTACGCGGTCGGCGGCGTACCTGGTTGTGGGCGAACGCGTAGTGGCCGTGGCCGTGGGAGCTACCGTGGCCGTTCTGTTGCAGTTCAAGCCCGAACTGCACGGGATAGCTGCGCGGCTGGGCGATCAGGATCTGCGGGCAATCATGACGTTCGCGCTGATCACCTGTGTCGTGTTGCCGGTGTTGCCCAACACGACCTACGACCTTGTCTCGCCGTTGGACGTCGTGAATCCTTTTGAGATCTGGATGATGGTCGTGCTGATGGTCGGGATCAGCTTGATCGGTTACCTGATCTACAAGTTTTTCGGGCGCAATGCGGGCATCCTGTTGGGAGGCGTACTGGGGGGAGCCATCTCCAGTACCGCGACAACGCTCAGTTACGCGAAGCGGACTCGGATCGATCCCAGTGCGTCACACATGGCGGCGCTCGTCATTGTCATCGCATCGACCGTGGTGTTCGCCCGGGTCCTGATCGAGATCCTGGTGGTAGCGCCGCAGCATTTCGCCTTATTGGCGCCCCCGGTCGTGATAATGATGGGGGCCGGGATTCTCACGGCCGGCATCATGTGGTGGCGTGTGCACGACGAACCCGCCGCGACACCCGACCAGAAGAACCCGACCGAGTTGCGGTCGGCCCTCGTATTTGCCGCGGTGTATGCCGGTGTGCTGATGGCCTTGTCGGCTGCCAAGCACTACCTGGGCGGACAGGGATTGTACGGCATCGCGGTGCTGTCCGGACTGACCGACATGGATGCGATCACGATGTCGACGGCCCGCATGGTCCGGGCCGGCAGCCAGGCCGGGGGCATTCCGGCGAGTGAAGGCTGGCGACTGATCGTCGTCGCCTCGATGGCCAATCTGGTCTTCAAATGGGGAATGGCGGCAGCGGCAGGTGGGATCGTGTTGCGCCGGCAGCTCGCGTGGCTCTTCGCCGTGTCGCTGGTGGTCGGCGGTCTGCTGCTGTTGTTGTGGCCGAGCTGACCGCGTGGAACATCCCGCCGTGACGTTCCTTCGACACTATCTCCGTTTTCAGGCGACGCGACGGGCGGGCACGTCGGGTCATCGCGGCGATACGGCGGCGGCCCACTCCTGACCCGTCACCGTCACGGCTTGGGCGAAACCACCCACCAGCCGTGCCGAGGTGACTTCAATCGCGAACAGGCTGAAGTCGCCGAACTCGAACAGACCGGCGGAGTGGGGGAATCGCGCTTGGTATGCCGCGGAGCCGCCGAGTAGTCGGGATCGACGGGTTCCAGCAGGTGGGCGATCCCCTCAATCGTGACTCGTGCCAGCCCCTGCGGCAGCTTGTCGGGTCCGTCAGGTTCCGCGACCAGGACGCTGACATCCCGTTCTCGCACCATGTTCTGGGTATGGGCGGCGAGTTGGCTGACGTGAATGATCAGCCCCCGTCCGTCGGCGGCCAGCGCAAAGGGAACGAGCGAGACGTAGGGTGCCCCATCCTGAAGCGTCCCCAAGGCCGCCACACGGTGGTGCGTGATCAACTCGCGCAACAAGCGTGACATTGCCGCATTCATGCCGGGGCTTGCCTCCGTGGAAACGTGGACTCAGCGTTTTTCGGTTAACTCCCGTGTCGCCATCGTGTCGGCGATGTCACAGACGATCAGCGTAATGTTGTCCTTGCCGCCGCCGTCCAGGGCCAGCTCGACCAGTCTGTCGCAGGCGGTTTGCGGATCGGCGACTTCGTCCAGCGTCTTGCTGATCGACGCGTCCGCCACCATGTCGCTCAAACCGTCCGTACACAAGAGCAGTCGATCGCCCGGGTACAAATCGCACGGGTAGATCTTGAACGACACTTCTTCCCCACTTCCTCCCAGTGAACTCATCAGCACATTTCTGAAACGCTGGACCGATTCCGCCGGGGCGCCGGATTCCATTAGCTGCTGGGCGAGCGTATCGTCGCGGGTGATCTGTCGGAGCGTGCCGTGGTGATAAAGGTAAGCACGGGAATCGCCGACATGAGCCACAATGGCCCGTTGCGAGACCACATAGGCCGAAGTCCAAGTCGTGGCCATGCCCTGCAAGTGAGGATAGGCATCGATATAGCCGAGCATCGTGGCTTGAATCTGTTCGGCATACGCGTCAATGCGGGCGCGCATCTGCTGGGCGTCCAGATCGGTTAACTTCATCACCCAGCTGGTGGCGTTTCCCGCCAGCTCCAAGGCGGTTTCCAACGCCAACTGGCTGGCAAATTCCCCGAAAGCCGAGCCGCCGACCCCGTCTGCGACCACCAGCGTGTAAGCGTATTCGACCGGATACGACGCAGGTAATGCGGAGAGATTCGTCGACACGATTTCCCGTCCCCGACTCCGCCGGACCGCGACGTAATGATCTTCGTTGTTCTTCCGCACCTTCCCCACGTGGCTGGCCGCACCAATCCGTACGGCGCATGGTGTCTGGTAGGGAGCGAAGAACTGTTCGGAGAACTTCTTCGCCCGGTCCTTCGCCACCGTTCTCTCGCCGGTTGTGGACATGTTCAAGCTCACGATTTCGGCCCCTGAAGATGAGTCCTGAGCGACCCCGCCATTAGAACAAATGGACAGAATCCTGTCGAGCTTTGCCAGCGCAGCGTCCGGCCTGCGGCAGGAAGAAACCGCCGGCGTCCCCAGCGGAATGTGCTTCGCCGAATCGATCTGGCTGTCGGTCAGCTGCGCAAGCGGCTGATGAGCCCTTCGCCGGCCGTATCAATGCCCTTGAGCCGCGACCGCAGGGCGTCCCGGTTTGGCGCATAGTCCATGGCCACCTCGCGAGCGATCACCCCTTGCTCCACCAGTTCATGCAGGGACTGCGTGAAATCCCGCATCCCTTCGTCGCGGCAGGCGTGGAGGATGGCGGGAATATCTCCGTCTTCCTCGTGCACGATTTTCTCTTTCACAATGGAATTGTTCAGCAACACTTCGGTGGCGGGGAAGCGTTTGCCCGCTTCGAGTCCGGGCAACAGGCGTTGCACCATGATCGCTTTCAAGCTGTTCGCGAGCGATGAGCGGATGAAATCGTGTTCCTCGCGCGCGAAGAATTCGAGAATGCGGGAGAACGTCTGCTCCGCATCGCTGCAGTGAATGGAACCGAGGACCAGATGACCGGTTTCGGCAGCCTGGATGGCCGCCAACATCGTCTCCTTGTCACGCAACTCGCCGATCAGAATACAGTCCGGGTCCTGCCGCACGACGAACCGCAATGCCTCCGGGAAACTGGCCACGTCGATGCCGATTTCCCGCTGCGAGATGATGCACTTCTGCGGCTGGAACGAGTACTCGATGGGATCCTCGATCGTGATCACGTGCAGACTGCGGTGGCCATTGATGAATTTGAGCATGGCGGCCAACGTGGAACTCTTGCCACAGCCCGTGACACCGCTGACCAGAACCAGGCCTTCCAGGCAGTTCATAATCGTCTTTTCGTAGATGGGTGGCAAATGAAGTTCCTCGAAGTTCGGAATCTTGCTTTGCACGCGCCGCAACGCCGCATGCATTTCGCCTTCCGAGCGGAACACGTTGATGCGGAAGCGATCGCCACTCTCCGATTTCGCCGCAAAGTCCGCCGCTCCACGCCGATCAAACTCCTCCCGCTTGGCCTTCGGCATCAGCGCCGCCATCATGGCTTCGATGTATTCGGAATTCGGCATCTCGGGGGAATCGATCCGCCGCAGATGCCCGCCAATGCGGATTGTCGGCGGATAGCCGACCTTCAAATGCAGGTCGGAAGCCAAATTGGCGCTGACGAAGGCCAACAGTTTGTAAATCTGTTCCTCGGGCGGCAGTAACTGCATGATGGGTCTCCCGGTGATTTCTGGCTGGCCCGGACGCTCACACAATCCACGTCCCGGTCGCACGCATCGGCTCCAGTTCTCCTTCACATTGTACTCTAACCAGCGCTGTCCAAGTCAATGCGGATCGCCGCCTCCAGGCCCCAGACATCCGGGTCGCCGCTGACCTGCCCACCCGGTCGTCAAGTGGGCCAACGGAAGAGGACCAGAAGCAGTGCCACGGTGCTTATCCCGAGCACGATGCCGGCCCCGAACATCGGGATCGAAAACCGGAACGAGCCGACCTCGGCGGTGCGCCGCAGTTGCCGCACGGTCTGCCGATGTTCGACCATGGCCATACTCAGCAGCAACACGCCCGCGATCACCAGGCAGAGGCCCAGCCAGTAGTAACTGACGCCCAGGTTGCCCGCGAGGTCTTCCTGTTCCAGATAGGCAAAGATCTTGTCGATCGCGAATCCGAAGCTGACCATGGCCAGCGACGTACGCATCCACGCCATCAGCGTCCGATCCGCAGCCCACAACGTGCGAAGGCAGGCCAGGTCGGTACGTTCTTGAGCCAGCGGGACGCGGGGATCGTCGGACATCATCACGTATTCCCGAAGAAGATGAGAAAATCGATGTGTGGCATTCTACCGCGCAACAGGCGACTGTCGTAGAGCAAGCGTCCCGCTTGCTCAGGCACCACCGAGCCGGTCGTGCTACGGCTCAGGCACCACCGAAACCGTGGTGCCACGCCTTGCATCCTGACACGTAAAGGCGGATAAAGAACGCCGGACGCACGAGCTGTGGCGGCCGCGCGACGAGTGGTATCCACGTCTTCATCAGGTGATCCGCATGCAGATCGAATCCGCCAAATTGGCATGGTGCGTGGGTCTGTTCCTGTCGGGACCGCTCTGGGCCAACGACGAACCGGCGGCGGCGGCCGTGAACCTGGTGCGTGACGTTTCCGGTGCGGCAGCGCAAGTCTCGGTCGATTCCAGCTTCGCCGGCTACCGGCCTGACGTGTTGATCGATGGGCACTGGCTGGCGGATGGCCAGGAGACGCCGCGGACGTTTGGAGACCCGGATCGATTGGGCAACGGCGGCAACACGTGGGTATCGTCCGAGTCGGCGGTCGAACACTGGATCCAGCTCACATGGCCTCAGGATGTACAGTTCAACACCGTCGAGATCATCTGGAGCCAACCCGAATGGAAACCACAGGCCGTTCGCATGGAATACCTGGTCAACGAGCGGTGGATGCCGCTCGTGCCGGAGGTGGCTGGCTGGGAGCCGATCGATCGCCAGAGCGTCGTGGTTGCCCCGGTACGTGCGACGCGCTCGATACGCATCGTGCAACCGTGCGGATGTGCTGGTTCGCGCGAGTTCCTGGCAGCCCAGGAGGTCGCCGTGTACCGTCACGGCGGAGAGAGAGCAGCGTCTCAGGGCGTACGAGCTCTGAGCGAACAGCAGATGAGTCGCCTGGTTCCCAAAGTGCCGCGGCAGAATATCGCCCAACTGCACGAGGATACCGCTGGGGCGGCCATCGCGCTGAGCTACCGTGCCGACGGCCGTACATCGCCCTTGCCGGCTCTGGTGGACGGCGAGATGCGAGTTGCTGCCGCCGTTCCCGAGTCGGCGACGGCCGTCGGTGTCGAGTGGCCCATCCGGCACGTCGTGGAAAAAGCGTCCCTTACGTTTTCCGGCGCGACTCCTGCGATCGAGACGATGGCCTTGGAGTTCTTCGATGGCCAGGCCTGGCAAACGGTGAACCACGATTTGACCCGCGAAGTGTCTGCCGACCAAGGCTGTCTCACGTGGACGTTCTCGCCTTTGGCGACCAACGGCCTGCGGGTCCGTTCAACGCAGGAACTGGCGAAATCCCCGCCGTCCGAACTGGCTGTCCTGCGCTATTGGCCCGCCGACAAGAGCACGTGGCCCGATCGACTTACACTCGGGGGCGTTTTGCAGCGGGAAGTGCTTGCGGGCGATGCCGACCCGTCATTCGAACAACTGGCGGCGACGGCCTTGTCGATGACGCCCTCCCGCGCCTTTGTCGGAACACCGGGTGACCCGCACGAGATCGGCGTGGCCTGGGACGGGACAATCCTCGGACGCGAGTCGATCAGCTTTCTGATCGGCCAACCTGGCTACCGCCTGTCTGAAATGAGGGAAACCCTGCGGCAGTCGTTGCTCGGCGAGTGGCTGCCGGCGATAGTCACGTCCGCCCGCCTGGGCGACGTCGACGTCCGTCAGGACGGCTTTTCGGTGGTCGTGGGCGACTCGCCAACCCATACCGCGACGTATGTGCGACTGCAGCTCAAGAATCGCTCTGACCAGCCACTCGCCTGTCCCATCGCGGTTGACATGCGCAGCGAGCGGGCAGGTGACGTGATGACGATCGATCGCACCTTGCGCCGCGGCGAAGATGTCGTGCTGATCTGCCTGGGATCCGCCGCGACCGTCTCGCGGACGGACCGACAGTCCATGTTGGTCGAGGCGAGTATTCCGGCGCATGGCGAGGCAACTGTGGACTTCGTTCATCCGCAGACCGCAAGTCCCACCGCGGCCGAACTCGACGCCTGTCGGGCACTCACCTACGACCAGGCACTCGTGCGGTTTCACAGCATGTGGGACGTGGCCCTGCGCGACGTCGTGCGATTCGAATTGCCGGAACCGCACATCCAGCGGATGGTACGGGCCGTGCTGGCGCAACTGCTCATCAACGCCGACGGTGACATCATGCCCTACGGCGCGGCGCGTCGGTTTACGATGGCGCTTTGTTTGGAATCGAAGAGAGCTTCCAGATCAATACGGCCATCAAAAAGGTTTCCCGGGATTCCGAAGACCTGGCTTGTTCGATTGCGGAAACCTCCGCCGCCGTCGAGGAGATGGCCCGTTCCGTCACCAACGTGGCCGGCCACAGTAGCGGGCTGGGGATTTCGGCCGAACAGACCTCAACCTCGATCAACGAGATGGCGGTTTCCATCGAACAGGTCGGGGCCAACCTGAAAAACACCAACCAGACCGTAGAAGTCGTGGCCACCTCGGTGCGGGAGCTGGTGCGCTCTATCGACCAGGTCCAGGGAATCGCGGAGCGCATCAGTCAGGGTGCGGCCGACGCGGCCTCGGCGGTAGCCCGCCTGGACGGGTCGGTGCACTCCATCGCCGAGGCCTCGCGCACCGTCGAGCAGGCTTCCCAGAAGGCCGCCGAGGACGCCCAGAGCGGTGGTCGCACGGTGCAAAGCTCGATCGAGGGGCTGGGACGGATCCGCGCCTCCATTGAAACTTCTGCCACCAGCATGCGCCAACTCGACGACCGCGCCGGGGAAATCGGCAGCATCGTGGACATGATCCGTATGATCGCCGAACGCACCAACTTGCTTTCCTTGAACGCCTCCATCGAGGCGGCTCGAGCCGGGGAGGCCGGACGAGGATTTGCTGTGGTCGCCGAAGAGATCCGCAACCTGGCCGACCGCGCCGCGAAAGCCACGATGGATATCTCCAACATCGTGCGAGGTCTCCAGCGCACGGCCCAGGACGCCGTGCGGGCCAATCAGGAGAATCTCAGGGTGGCCGAAGAAGGCAGCGTGCTGGCCACGTCACGCGGCCGAGGGACTGGGCAAGATCATCGGCAGCGCCTCCGAGACTGCTCGTCTCTTCAACCAGATTGCGCGCGCCACCCAGGAACAGATGCTGGAAAGCACCAATGCCGTGAGTGCGGTGCGCAGCACCGCCGCCCAGGCTGACGCCATCCGCTCGGCCACCCAACATCGAAACCAGGAAGCTCAGGCCATCGTGGTGGCCGTGGATTCTCTGCAAAAAGCCAGCGGCCAGGTGACCCAGGCCATCTTGGACCAGACCCAGGGGGTGCGCAATATTGTCAAAGCCACCCAGGAGGTGCATCGCCTGGCCAACCAGGTCACCCGGGCCACCACCGACCAGGCTCAAGGGGCGGGGCAGATCGTGGCCTCGGTGGAGGCCATGCGGCGCAGCTCGGTCTCCACCAACAGCGCCCTCCAGGATATCGCTCCCGACACCGAGCGGGTGGCCCTGGAGGCGGCCAAGGTCGGCCAGCTCATCAGCCAGGTCAGCCGCGCTTCGGTGGAGCAGTCCATCAGCGCCCAGCAGATCGTAGGCTCGGTCCACGACATGCGGCGCCAGTCGGAGCAACTGCGCAAGGCTATGCAAGAGCAGACGCGCGCCAGCCGCGACATGGCCTCAGCCACGCACAGCGTCAACAAGCAGATCGGACTCATCAGCCGGGCCAACCGCGACCAGGCGGAAGCCGTGGCCGAAGTGTCGGAAAGCCTCGAGTTACCTGCAGGCCAACACCTCCGCCGAGCTGCAAGCGAACCTGGCGGAGAAAACCATGGAGGAGTGAGTGAGCCGTGACGGACTCTTCGCTGCAAACGACGCATCCGGACTCGTACCGGGCCTCACGCAAATCCCTCCAGCTGCTGCGAGACCTGATCGAAAAGCGAACGGGCATTTTCTTCCCCGACCCGCAACTGGAGCTGCTGGCAGGGAAACTGACCGCGCGGGCCACCGAGCTGAGCCTGCATTCCTTCCTGGACTACTACTATCTGCTCAAATACGACCCGGCGGGCCAGGACGAATGGCCGGTCGTCGAATCGCTCGTGACGGTCAACGAATCGTATTTCTGGAGGGATCCGGAACCTCTGCAAATGGCGGCCCGGATGCTGGTTCCGCAACTGCATGCCCTGCTCGGGGGCAAGCGTCCGGTGCGCATCTGGCACGCCGGCTGCGCCGGTGGCGAAGAGCCTTTTTCCCTGGCCATGGCGCTCCAAGAAGAACGGTGCAATCCTGCCTCCGTGGAAGTCCTGGCCACCGACCTGGACCTCCAAGTTTTGGAGAAAGCGCGCCGAGGCTTGTATCGAGAGCGGTCCCTGCGTTGCCTGCCGGCCCCTTTGCGGGAGCGCTATTTTAAAGTGCAGGCGACCGGGGAATACGAATTGGATTCCGAACTGCGCGCGCGCGTCCAGTTCCGGACCCTGAACCTGGTAGACGCCCGGGCGCTGGCCGAGTTGCGCGATATCGACCTGATCTATTGCCGCAACGTGCTGACCTACTTTCGCGACCCCACCCTGGAGCGCATCGCCGAGGCCTTTTACCGCATTCTCACTTCTCCCGGGCACCTGTTCCTGGGCGCCTCCGAGAGTTTTCTGCGCTTTCGCACTCCCTTCCAGTTTGCCGAGAGCGATGGGCTCACGTGGTATCGGAAGTCCGCTGAGGGATCACGCTGATGGCCATCCGGGTGCTGGTGATCGACGACTCGGCCTATCTGCGAAAAATGCTCTCGCACATGCTGCGCCAGAGCCCGCTCATTGAGGTGGTCGGCGCGGCGCGCGACGGCCTGGAGGGGCTTGACAAGGTGCTGGAACTCAAACCGGATGTGGTGACGCTGGACTTGAACCTGCCCAACCTCAACGGCGTTGAATTTTTGCGAGCGCAGATGGCGCGCCAGCCGCTGGCCGTGGTGGTGGTGAGCATTGCCAGTGAGGATGGAGAACTGGCTGGGGAGGCCATCGAGCTGGGAGCCGTGGAGTTCGTGAGCAAGCCCACCGGACTGGCCAGCGAGCGAGTGCTGGATATGCAGCGCGAACTCATCGAGAAAGTCCTGGCTGCCGCAGCCGTCCCGCGCCACAAGCTGCTGCCAGCGGCTGGCGTTCGGGCCGCGGGGAGCGTCGGGGGGTCCCCCAAGCAGATGGAGCGTTTGCCTTGCCAACTGGAGGCCGTGGTGGTCGGCATGTCCACCGGGGGACCCCAGGCCTTGCGCTACCTGCTGGATCAGCTCCCCGAGGATCTGCGGGTGCCGGTGGCGGTCGTCTTGCACATGCCTTTTGGTTACACCGGGCCCTTTGCGCGCAAGTTGGACAAAACGTTCGCTCTGGAGGTCTGTGAAGCCCGCTCGGACCTGCCCATGCCAGCGGGCCGGCTGATACTGGCCCAGGCGGGGCGGCATTTGCGGCTGCGGCGCAGCCTGGGCCAGGTGGTGTGCGCCCTGGACGCCGAGCCCAGCGACTCCTCGCATCGGCCCTCGGTGGACGTCCTTTTTCAGAGCGCGGCGAAAGTCTATGGCCCGAAACTGCTGGCCGTGGTGATGACGGGAATGGGCATCGACGGGACGGCCGGCTCGGCCTGCGTGAAGGCCAGCGGGGGCAGAGTGCTGGTGGAGTCCGAGTCGAGCTGCGTCGTCTACGGCATGCCCCGCAGCGTAGTCGAAGCCGGCCTGGCTGACGACAGCCAACCCCTCAACAGATCCCCGGAGCTATCCTGAGCCTGGTGTAGCTGCGAGAACGGCTGGAGGCCAAGCCGTGTAGACCAGATACAAGCCACCGAGCAACACCAGCACCCCACAAACTCCTTTGAGCAGATGCAGGCCCCGGGAAGCTTCGTTCCAATTCAAGTAGCGTTGCAGCAGTTCCGTCGAAGTGCCAGCCAGTACAATCAAGGAGCAATGACCCAAACCATAAGCGAATAGCAAACCGGCCGCATACAGGGGAGCGACGCTGCCGACCCGAAAAGAAACTGCCAGCACCGGGGCCATGTAAGCGAAAGTGCAGGGTCCGAGCGCAATGCCGAAAACCAACCCCAGCACAAGGGCGGCCAGCAGCCCCTTGCGCTGCATGTTCACCCGAGCTGGCGCGGAAAAGGATAGCGGGATGACCTCCAGCAGGTACAGACCCACCACGAAGAAGACGCCGGCCACAAAGTAGTTTCCCCACCCGCCGACATCCCCAGCCAGGCGGCCCAAGGCCGCCGTGACCGCTCCGATACCCGCGATGGTCAGCAGGATACCGAGGGCGAAAGCGGACGCCGTCAAGAAGGCCCGACGCCAGTTCTGCTCCCGTTGGTCTGCGATGAAGCCCACGATAAGGGGGATGCTGGCCAGATGACAGGGGCTCAGGGCAATGCTCAGGATTCCCCAGACGAAAGCGGCCACCAGGGCTACGGCTGGCGTTCCATCCACCGCCGTCGTCAGGCTCAAAAAGAGTCTGTCCACTACAGATTGATGCCCAACTCAGCGAACTTGGCCAGGATCTGTTGCTTGGAGAAGAAGCCCTGGTGGCGAAAAACCTCCCGGCCACTCGCGTCGAAGAAGATCTGGGTCGGAATGCTTTGGATTTCGTATTTCTTGCCTTCCGCCGGTTCCTTCCAGACGTCGATGAAACTCACCGTCAATCTGCCGGAGTAATCCGTCCGCAGCTCCGCCAGCACCGGCTGCATCGCCTTGCACGGCACACAGCGATCCGCACCCAATTCCAACAGCCGTGGAAGCTTGGCGGGGGTTTCGACCGGGGACTGCGTCGCAACCGGCGTGTTCACGATGGGGGAGGGGGCCTCTCGCTTTTTGAGATAGAGAACGCCTGCCAGGGCCAATAACAATAGACCGATGACGGTTACCTTTGCGTAGGAGGACATATCAGCTCCGAATCCACTCCATAACTTCGTCGGCCTTGGGGACCCGACCGGCGCTTTTCACGACCCCATCGACAGCCACCGCCGGAGTGCTCATAATGCCAGCCGCGATCATCTCTTTCAGGTCACTTGTTTTCACAACAGCGGCGTCTGAACCCGACTCGACCACCAGTCGACGAATCAATTCTTCGGTCTGGTTGCATTTGGCGCAGCCCGGGCCATACACGGTAATTGTTTTCATAACCCTCTCTCCTCACAAGCCTATTCCAGGTATTCTTGTCAACAAATACACCTTATCGTGTAGTAGGTGCGGTGCCAATGATATCTGTCATATCAATTCCACAGTGGCGGTACTCAACTCTCCAGCCGCAGCTCGAACATTTCGGGCGGGTACTCCTGCGCGTCCTTCTTGACCGGCAACGTGGTATCATGATGTTCAGTATCCAGTTGCTTGGGCCCCTGCTTTGTTCCTGCGGGCATAGCCCCAGGCCAGGGAGGTTCTAATGCTTCGGGTCCCTGAGCCCAGAATATCACCGGTAAAGCCTTCAACGGGTCATTCTTGCGTGCGAGATGTCTACGATTGGGGCGAGCAAATCACTCGAATGGGGAAGAATTTTCCAGAGAGAAAGCAAGGAAGGAATCCGTTAAATTCTGGATCGCCGCTCTGGTCAGTGTGCTGCTCTTGGGAGTCTTCGGTTTTTATCGGGAACGGCTATGTCTCACAGGGAGCCCACATCGACCCATTCATCCATGCGTCCATCCGAGGTGAGCCTTTTTCCCAATCCCTTAAAAGAGGCACGAAACGAGAGAACAGCTGAATACGACATAGACCTTGACGGCAACCAGGTGGTTTCTGAAACAGAGGCTCGGGCGGCCTACCGGTCGTTCGAGAAAACCATTACGACGTGCTGGATGCAAAGGAAATCCAGGAGGGGAGACAGGCGAGACGCTACGCGAATCAAAGATTGCTTGAGCGTTTGCTCGGTCACAACGAAGGCCAGGTAACGACCATAAGTGATCGCTTCCGTTACTTGAGCCGTTTTGACTCAGACAATGACGACGACCTGTCTGAAACAGAACTGAAAGATTTTTGGGCCGATTTCCTCAAGCGGACATACTCCGGCCGGGCCTGGGTCTTACTTGATTTCGATGCTCCGATGGTGGCCGCGCACAGCTATGTCGGGGCCCACTCCAAAGACGGCTTGACCGAAATCGAAGGAGACCACCTCAAGTTTCAGGATGCCGCACTTGGCCTCCTTCACCCTGAGCGGGCGATGATCCATGCCCATTCTCTCAAGGACCGGACGCGCGTGGAAGTCAATATTTTTGCGGCAATGAAGTCAGACAGCTGGGAAGTGGTGGGCGCCTGGTTGCGGGAAACCCCTTTCTCCTGTCCCAACCACCCTGAGGTTGTCAGTCTGCGGGCGCGCTCTTGCCCGTATGGCTGCCGCCCGTGAAACCATCCCGTCGCTAACGTCCTGCCGCGAGCCCGGACTGTGGGAGCCCGAGGGGAATCCTTACTTGGCGGCCGACCAGGTGCCCACCGGCTTACCATACTGATTGGAAGCAAACCAGCTTCCCGAAGCTTTCCCATTCCACACGCGGCCCGTGAGCCGACCCGTGAAGGGATATGCAGTCGTCTTCCCACCGGGGCTAAACGAGCCCATCAGAGTTCCTGATACCGCCAGAGTTAAATTTCCGTCGGCATCCACCTTGCCCGACAACGAGCCGCTAATCGGGTCGCCCTTGTAGGAGCCATTGACCCGGCCCACTACCGTAAAACCCTGAATCTTAAAAGCCACGCTGCCCGAGCCCTGGCCGGCAATAGTGCCCCGATAGTTCCCGTCAAACGGTTTTGAGAATACCCCCGCGTTACCGATAATGTCCTTGGCTCGCTTCTCGGTGGCCGCCACCTGGGCCATCAACTCTTCCAGGCTCATGGGTATACCCACCGAATCGGTAAGACGCAGGTCTCCGATATTGCCCTTCTCAGCAATATAATCGTTACGTAGCACTGTCGTAGCCTGGCACAGCATTTGAAGTCGCTGAGCCACCTCAGCCTGCTCGCGGGCGCTGCGGTTCCCTTTGGTAGTCCAGCTCCCCCTGAACCTGACGGATCCAGGTCACCATCTTTTGCATCTCTACCCCCCCAGGCTTGTTGCTCGCAGGCGTTCCCGTAGCCGGCAATTTCCTTCCAAACCGAGCCTCTCCAGGCCCAGGGATCCTGATCTTTATGGACGATCTGATCGGGAGATGGTGGCCGCCAAATTGGCCGTGGCCCGCCACGATTCCAGACTCGCTGAATTCATCCTCCTCCACACTGCTCGGGTTGATATTGATTCTTCTTGCTGGACATATCACATGCGGCGTTGGCATTGCCGGAGTGGGCCCAAACTTGACCGTGCCGTCCTTAAGGCCGTCCTGAAGTCGTTTGGCGGTTTCCTTGTCGCCCATCTGATTGTAGAAGATAATGACCTTCTGCACCGCCTTATCCTGTTCTGGCGTCAGGTTCTGGGCCCGCAATGGCAGACCCAAAGCTAGCAAAACGAGCAGTGTCCCAAAGGTTTTCAGAATAACGAGCCTCCTCAACATCTAAGGCGTCCCCTCGACTTCGACAAATCCTCGGCCCCCCGAGGCCTGATTGTGCGACCAGGTGGCCGAATTCGAATCCACTACCGTGTAGCTGCCGGCCGGTAAAACTTGCTTAGGGTGACAGATCCACAGCACATCCTGGGCTCCCGAACCACCCTGAGTGGTCACCCGCCAGGGCCCAAATAACCTGCCCTGGGCGTCACGCAGCCCGATCGTGCCTCCCTTGGCGCCTCGACCGTCGTTCCAATGGTAGGTTTGCAGCAGAGTCGAAGTAAAGGCGCGATCGGTGCGGAAGCTGGTGGCTGCGGTGGGCCCATTGTAGACCCGGTCGATATTGCCCACCGAGAAAATCTTGCGTGGGGTCCCTGGCCCCTTTGTCCCGGCTGGCGCCTTTGTCCCGGACAACGAGGCTGTGGCCAATCCGCTGGAGGCCAACTGCGAGCGCAACCGGGTCGCCCGCTCCGGTCCCAATTCGCGCGTGAGCTGGGCGTGCGCCGCCTCGGCGCCCTGGCGGCGGGATATGAGAACATACCGGGCCGCCGCTGGACCCGAGACGAACTTGCCGGCTTCGGCCTGGCGCATCACCTCCCGCACGGACTTGAAATCCTTGCCCAGCTTACGGTCGAGGCTAGGTTGGTAGGGGCCCGCAGCGGGGTTCTCCAGGGCGATGCCCGGCACCGTCACCTGGCGCGACTCTCCCGGTTTGAGCGAAACCTCCACGGCCTGCCCCAAAGAAGACCAGCCCGGCGCCCCGTGACACCGGCTCCATGGCGGGAGTGCCCTGCGGGAAAGTCATGGCCACCGCCCGCCGCGAGCGATTCACAAACGTGAAGGTCATCGACGACAACTCTCCACTGGCAGCAAACTGAGCCCGTGACTCGACTTCGCCCATTTTAGGCGGTGGAGGTTCGGCTCCGCTAGCGGCGACGCTTCCCCATAAAATGGCAAACCACAGCAATAACGCTCGAATCTCAGCCTCCCGGATCCCCCCCGAAAAACCTTCGCCAGGAAACCTTGTGGGCCTGCGGATTGGCCGACCGGGTCGGGTTGTCGCCGGAGCGGCCAGGGGGATTCGGGGGCTAGCCCGAAAGTTGCGCGACCATGTTCTTTCGAAGCCCTAAAAAGATTAGGAAGCTGTATGAGCAAGCCCTGCAAGACTTGGAAGAGGAGCAGTGGGTCGAGGCTCTGGCCAAGGCCGCTCAGCTACGGCGAGACCGCTTCAGTGGAGCCTTCGAGATCGAGGCGCGAGCTTATCTGGCCCAGGATCAGCCACAGCAAGCCGTGCTGTCGCTGCGGGAAGGGGTCAGCGAGGCGCCGCAGGTCTTTGCCCTGCAACTGATGCTGGGAACGACCCTCTCGGAGTTGGGAAAGACGGCGGAAGCTCGCCAGACTCTCGAGAAGGCGCGGCGTTGTCCCGGGGCCGACACCGCCCTGGTGGACTTCAACCTCGCTGTGGTGC